>NZ_JANZKU010000015.1 GCF_025642785.1 Pseudomonas sp. RIT-PI-AD | reverse complement strand
GAGCATGCGCAAGATTTTCGCCGAGTGGACCCGGTTTATTTTGTCCGATTCGCCTTGATTCCAATATTTTGTGGATTAACGTGCCGGGTATCTTCCGCATTGGGGAATTTTTATGTCCATCACCCTGGACCCGTACGACCGCCGCATCCTCGCGCTTCTGCAAGAGGACGCCGAATTGTCCACGGCGGACATCGCCGAACGCGTGGGCCTGTCGCAGTCGCCCTGCTGGCGCCGGATCCAGCGGCTCAAGGACGAGGGGGTCATCCGCCGCCAGGTCACCCTGCTGGATCGCAAGAAGATCGGCCTGAACACCCAGGTCTTCGCCCAGGTGAAACTCAATGCCCACGGGCGTTCCAATTTCACCGAGTTCGCCGACGCCATCCGGCTGTTCCCGGAGGTCCTGGAGTGCTACGTGCTGATGGGCGCGGTGGACTTCCTGCTGCGCATCGTCGCCCAGGACATCGAGGCCTACGAGCGCTTCTTCTTCGAGAAGCTGTCCCTGGTGCCGGGCATCCAGGAGGTGAACTCCGTGGTGGCGCTCTCGGAAATCAAGTCGACCACCTGCCTGCCGGTGTAAGGCCATCGCGGGGTGCGAGCAGCCCGCGCTCCGCTTCGGCGCGCCTTCCCGGTTCGGTCGAGCGGGCCCGGTCTCCCGGGCCCGGGGTGGCGGAGGATCAGAAGTAGGCAGTGACGCCGGCGAAGTAGGCGCGGCCGGGCACGTAGAAGCTGCTCGAGCTGTCGCGGACGTCCTTGTCGAGCAGGTTCTGCACGCCGCCGTTCAGGGTCAGCCAATCGGTGAGGAGCAGGTTGGCGGTCAGGTCGTAAGTGGTGTACGGCTCGACGAAGTCATAGGCGACTCCGCGCTGCTTGCCGACATGCTGGGCGGAGAGTTCGGTGCCGAGCGTGTCGTTGACCTGCCAGTCGAGGGCGCTGAACAACGACAGCTTGGGCGCGCTGATGAGGTCTTCGCCGGTGGACAGGTTCTTGCTCTCGAGCATGTAGGTCGCGTTGCTGCGCCACTCCAGCCCGCTGGCCAGTGGGAGCCGGGCACTGCCTTCCCAGCCGCGGGTGCGCGCCTTCTCGGCGTTTTCCATCATGGTCCACCAGCGGCCCTGGTAGAAACCGAGGGGCGCGTACTCGATCTTGTCCTTGAAGTCGGTGTGGAAGTAGGTCAGGCCGAATGCCCAGCCGTCGCGGTCGAAGGACACGCCGATTTCCTTGTTGGTGCTGATCTCCGGGGCGAGGTCGGGGTTGCCGGCCATCCAGCAACTGCCGGTGACGTAGCCCAGCGGGCGCAGCGAGCCGCAGCCGCGTCCGCGGGAGTTGGTCGCCGCGCCGGCACTGCCTTCCTTCAGGCTCGGCGCCCGGAACCCCTTGGAGACGCCGCCGCGCAGGGTCCAGTCGGGGTGCGGGTGGTAGACCAGGTAGGCCCGCGGGCTGTTGTGGCTGCCGTATTCATCGCTGTGGTCGAAGCGGTTTCCGAGGGTCAGCGCCAGGTTTTCCAGGAGGTAAAGCTCGTCCTCGACGAAGGCCGCCGAGTAGTCGCCTTCCAGGGAGGAGCCGGACACCGGGCGGCCCTGGTAGTCCACCGGGACGGTGCCGAGGGTATCGGTGTTGGTCAGCTCCTCGCGTTTCCACTGCCCGCCCAGGGTCAGGCGTTGCCCCACCAGCAGCTCGAAGGGAATGTTCAGGCTGCCCTCGAGGATCTTCTCGCGGGCCTCGGACTTGCCCTCGCCGATGTCGTTCTTGAAGGTGTTCAGGTAGGCGTCCAGCTTCGACGAGCCGAAGTCCCAGTCGCCGGTGTGGGACAGGACGAAGCTGTCGCGGGTCAGCTTCTCCGCGCCAAAGGCCGCCGCAGCGGTCTCTTCGTACTCGCCGAAGGTCTTCTTCGAGCTCCAGGAGCGCTCCACGCCGTGCACCGCCTCGAACGACAGGTTCTGCCGGTCGTCGAGCTTCCAGTCCAGCAGGGCATTGAGGCTCTGGTCCTTGGCGCCGCCCGCGCCGACGTCGTACAGGTATTCGCCGTTGGCATCGCGCGGCAGGTCGATTTCGTCGGAGGCGCGGCGCGTCACGTTGGCCCCCAGGCGCAGGCCCAGGCTGTCGGTCAGCGGCCCGGACAGCGTCGCGCCGGTCTGGGTGGTCTGGCCACGGTCGGAGTCCTCGGGGACCGTCAGGTTGGTGTTGATCGAGCCCGACCAAGTCTTGGCCACCTTGCGGGTGATGATGTTGATCACCCCGCCCATGGCGTCCGAGCCGTACAGCGAGGACATCGGGCCGCGCACGACTTCGATGCGCTCGATCATGTTCGGCGCGATCCAGTTCAGGTCCTGGCGGCCCAGGTCGCGGCGGTAGTGGGTGTCCGCCGAATTGCCGACCCGTTTGCCGTCCACCAGGATCAGCGTGTACTTGTCGTCCAGCCCGCGCAGCTTGATCTTCGATTGCTCGCCGACCGGCCCGAAGCCGCCGGTGACGCCGGGGATGCGGCGCAGCAGGGTATTCAGGTCGTAGACCGGCTGCCGCTCGATTTCTTCGCGGCCGATGACGCTGACGCTCGCGGGCGCATCCTTCACATCCACCCCGGCGCCGGAGGCGGTGAGGAAGATCGCGTCGAGTTCGACGGCGTCCTGGTTGTCGGCCTCGCGGTTCTCCCGCTCCTCGGCCAGGGCGGAGGGCGCGATGAACGCCGTGCAGGCGGTGAGGCACAGGGTGTTCAGGAGGGCAGGTGAAAACTTCATGCAATCAGTCCTTTGTGTCTCCGCCGCACGCGGAGGGAATGCTCAAGGGAGGCGGACTGTAATGCAAATAGTTATCATTTAAAAGCGCGCAATCCCGTGCCTGACCGCTCTAGCCCGCGGCCCGCGGGCAGAGGTGCGGAATCCGTTTCAGTGAAGGCATCGAGGATCGGCGCGACGCGAGACCACCCGCGCGCCTCGGCGGTCGGGCCGAAGCGGCCCAGGGAGGCGGGGAGTCCTCGACGAAAAGCGGTTCGTCGCCGAGGGCGACCAGGCGAGGGAAGGGCCCGGACGCCGCGAGGCGGCGTCCGCGGTGGCCGGTGCCTAGCGCAGGGCTTTCCAGCCTTTCGAGGTCATCACGGCCTTCGCCTGCTCGACCCGGGCGGCCAGGGTCGGCTCGTCCAGGGGACGGTTGGCCAGGGCCTCGAGTTTGCTCAGTTCGCCGTACAGACGATCGGCTTCCGGCAGCTCGAGGCTGGCGCGCGCGAGGCGCAGCCAGACCAGCAGGCGCTCGAGGCGCGGCAGTTGCTCGGCGAGGTCCTCCGGCTGCTGCTGGTAGCGCTTGAGCGGCAGCTCGGCGGCCTCCTCGGCCAGTTGCCGGGGCAACCATTTGCCGAGGGGCGCGCTGCCCTGGCGTTCGCCGCGCGGGGTGCGGCCGACGCACCAGCCGCGGTTCAGCAGCCAGCGCGAGGCGTCCAGGGAGAAACGGCCCCAGCGGGTGCCCTGCAATTCCTCGGCGAAATCCTTCGGCGCCTGCTGGCGCACCCGTTCGTCGTCCTGGCCGGCGCGCAGGCGCGGCCGCCAGTCGGCCAGCAGCGCATCCAGGGTTTCCCGCAGCCCGCGGCTGCTGGCGCGGGGCGCGGCCTGGCCGAGGCTGCCGAGCAGGGCGCGCAGGTCGATCAGTTGGCGCAGCCAGTCTTCCAGCAACTTCCAGTGGCCGTTGAAGCGGTACTGTTCGGCGAGCCGCTGGCTGCTGCCGAGCAACTGCCAGGCGAGGGCGGCGAAGACCGCGTCGAGGCTGTGCGCCGGGTCCACCTGCGGCAGCGGCAAGGCCAGGGCATAGCTGTCGGCGTCGAACAGCCGGTAGCCGCGCTCGGCCTTGCTGATGTCGCAGGGCATCAGCGGCAGGTCGGCGGCCAGCTCCGCGGCCAGTTCCAGCAGCGCGTCGGGCTCGCCCTGGCGCAACTCCAGCTCCAGCTCGCAGATTTCTTCCTCGCGGCCTTCGACCACCACCTTGCCCAGGTCCAGGGCCGCTTCGATCATCACCTTGGCCTTGCCGCGGCCCCAGGCGATGTCGGCGCGCTGGCGGACGAAGTCGGTGGTGAAGATCGGCTGCAGGCTGGACTTGTCCAGGTCGGCGAGGCTGGCCGGCCAGCAGTCGTCGGTGAGCTTGTCGAAGTCCAGGCCGTCGCTGTCCAGGTACCAGTCCCACTCGTTGCGTTCGGACAGCCCGGCCACGCTCTGGCCGCGGCTCTTCAATGTCTGGATGAACTGCTCGCCGTCGCGGCGCAGGCGCAGCGCGACCCTGGCCTTGGCCAGGTCCCGCGCGGGGGTGTCGAAATAGCGGTTGAACAGCGCGTGGGTCTGCCAGCCGGATTTGTTGCGCTTCTTCAGCGCCGGGTGGTCGCGCAGGGCGTCGAGGGTTTCGCGGCTGACGCGCAACTTGATTTCGGTTTCTTTCTGCATGGGCTGCTGCGCCTCTGTTGGCAGGCGAATGGGTGGCTGGGGTCCGGCAGTGGAAGCCGCGTCACGCGGACTTCCCGCGGAACCTAGGACTGACGTTGGTTGCGCGTGCTGATCGGCGGATGCCCCCGGGTGTTTTCCACCAGGGTAGAGACATGCCGTGAGATATGGATGTGCCCGGCCGGGATGTCTTTGTTGACGAAGGACGCGGCGGCGATGGCGACGTCGTCGCCGATGCGCAGATTGTCGCCGATGATGCAGCTGTTGGCGCCGACGGAAACGTTGTCGCCGATGACGATGGGGCCGCTGTCGTCGTGTTTCTGACCGATGGTGGTGTTCTGGAACACGCTGAAATTCCGCCCGATGATCGCTTTGCGGGTGATCACGATGCCCACCGGGTGGGGAATGAACAGCCCTTCGCCGATCTGCGCTTCCAGCGGGATCTCGATGCCGTAGCGTTCGCCCAGGCGGTCGTTGAGGCGGCGTGCGCGGCTGCGCCAGAAGCCGCCGCGGGCGAACAGGAAGAGCGAGAGGCGGTACCAGAACAGGTAGCGGTAGCGCGCGCGCTGGCGGTACTTGCGCCACAGGCGTTTCCAGGTGAAGCGCTTGTGCTCGCCGCCGATGAGCTCGATGTGCCAATAGCGTTTGAGTTGTGCGAACGTCATGATCGTTTGGGGTCGAAAAGAACCGCGTGACTATACAGGTTTGCCGGCCATGCCGGGCGGCGGCCAGGGTTCGGCCCCGCCGGGCCGGGCGCGGTTCCCTCGCCGCGCCCGGTGCCCCATGATGCCGCCTTGTCCCCGGAGGAAACGACGATGCCGTTGCCCACCCTCAAAGACCGCTTCGCCGCGCTGATCGCCGCGCCTTCGGTGAGCTGTACCCAGCCCGACCTGGACCAGAGCAACCGGCCGGTGATCGACCTGCTGGCCGGCTGGCTCGACGAACTGGGTTTCCGCTGCGAAATCCAGGCCGTGGCGCCCGGCAAGAGCAACCTGATCGCCACCTACGGGCAGGGCCCCGGCGGCCTGGTGCTGGCCGGGCATACCGACACCGTGCCCTTCGACGACGCGCTGTGGCGCAGCGATCCATTGCGCCTGCGCGAGGCCGACGGGCGCTGGTACGGGCTCGGCAGTTGCGACATGAAGGGCTTCTTCGCCCTGGTCATCGAGGCGGTGGGCGAACTGCTCGACCGGCCTTTCCGCCAGCCGCTGCTGATCCTCGCCACTTGCGACGAGGAGAGCTCGATGGCCGGCGCCCGCGCCCTGGCGCAAGCCGGGCGGCCGCTGGGGCGCGCCGCGGTGATCGGCGAACCCACCGGGTTGCGCCCGGTGCGCCTGCACAAGGGGGTGATGATGGAGCGCATCGACATCCTCGGCCAGAGCGGGCATTCCTCCGACCCGTCCCTCGGCCACAGCGCCATGGAGGCCATGCACGACGCCATCGGCGAGCTGCTGGCCCTGCGCGCGCAATGGCAACGCGACTACCGCAATCCGCAATTCGGCGTGCCGCAGCCGACCCTCAACCTCGGCTGCATCCACGGCGGCGACAACCCCAACCGCATCTGTGGCCAATGCGCCCTGGAGTTCGACCTGCGCCCGCTGCCGGGCATGGACCCGGAACCCCTGCGCGCGGCGATTCGCGACAAGCTGCGGCCGGTGGCCGAGCGGCATCGCGTGCGCATCGACTACAACCCGCTGTTCGCCAGCCTGCCGCCCTTCGAGCAGAGCGCCGATTGCGAGCTGGTGCGGCTCGCCGAGCGCCTTACCGGGCACCGCGCGGAAGCGGTGGCCTTCGGCACCGAAGCGCCGTATCTTCAGCAACTCGGTTGCGAGACGCTGGTGCTCGGCCCCGGCGACATCGCCTGCGCCCATCAGCCCGACGAGCACCTGGAGTTGGCGCGCATCGAGCCGAGCGTGCGCCTGCTGCGCCGATTGATCGAACATTACTGCCTGGAGCCGTGGACGGGCTGAAGCCGTCGCGACTTCGTTCGTCCGTTCTGAAAGCCCGCCTCGCGGGCACGTCCGCCGTACCGACCGACCCGAGGAGTTTCCGTAGATGTCCCTGCGACGACGATGAACGCGCCGCCCCCTGCGGCCGTCCCGCTTCCGCACCGGGAGCGGCGGTCCTGATCCGCCCCCTCGCCACCGTTCGACAGGCTCTCGGAACCATGCACGACTACGTCAACTGGCTACGCCACGCAACGCCCTACATCAACGCCCACCGCGACTGCACCTTCGTGGTGATGCTTCCCGGGGAGGGCGTCGCCCACCCGAACTTCGGCAACATCGTCCACGATCTGGTGCTGCTGCACAGCCTCGGCGTGCGCCTGGTGCTGGTCCACGGCTCGCGCCCGCAGATCGAGGCGCGCCTGGCCGCCCGCGGGCTGACCCCGCGGTTCCACCGCGACCTGCGGATCACCGACACCCCGACCCTGGAGTGCGTCATCGACGCGGTCGGGCAATTGCGCATCGCCATCGAGGCGCGCCTGTCGATGGACATGGCCGCCTCGCCGATGCAGGGCTCGCGGTTGCGGGTGTCCGGCGGCAACTTCGTCACCGCGCGGCCGATCGGCGTGCTCGACGGCATCGACTACCACCACACCGGCGAGGTGCGGCGGATCGACCGCAAGGGCGTCGGCCGGCTGCTGGACGAGCGCTCCATCGTGCTGCTCTCGCCCCTGGGCTATTCGCCCACCGGGGAAATCTTCAACCTCGCCTGCGAAGACGTCGCCACCCGCGCGGCCATCGACCTGGGCGCCGACAAACTGATCCTCTTCGGCGGCGAGCGCGGCCTGCTGGACGCCAACGGCAAGCTGGTGCGCGAACTGCGCCCGCAGCAGGTGCCGGCGCACCTGGCCCGGCTCGGCGGGCAGTACCAGGCGGAACTGCTCGACGCCGCGGCCCAGGCCTGCCGCGCCGGGGTCAAGCGCAGCCACATGGTCAGCTTCGCCGAGGATGGGTCGCTGCTCACCGAACTGTTCACCCGCGACGGCGGCGGCACCCTGGTGGACCAGGAGCAGTTCGAGCAACTGCGCGAGGCGAGCATCGAGGACGTCGGCGGCTTGATCGACCTGATCAGCCCGCTGGAGGAACAAGGCATCCTGGTGCGCCGTTCGCGGGATGTGCTGGAGCGGGAGATCGGCCAGTTCAGCATCGTCGAGCGCGACGGCCTGATCATCGCCTGCGCCGCGCTCTACCCCATCGCCGATTCGGATTGCGGCGAGCTGGCCTGCCTGGCGGTCAACCCGGACTACCGCCACGGCGGGCGCGGCGACGAATTGCTCGAACGCATCGAGGAGCGCGCCCGGGCCCTCGGCCTGAAAACCCTGTTCGTGCTCACCACCCGCACCGCCCACTGGTTCCGCGAACGTGGCTTCCAGCCCAGCGGCGTCGAACGCCTGCCCGCCGCCCGCGCGTCCCTCTACAACTTCCAGCGCAACTCGCAGATCTTCGAAAAGGCCCTGTGAAGGCCACGGGCGTCCCGATGGGCGCCCGCGGTTGTCCGGCTTCTTCGACGCCTCTAGAACGGTGCGTCCAGCCCTAGGGCAGGATGGCGAAGACCCGCGCCGGGAACCCGGTGCCGCGGGCGATTTTCGGGAAGCTCACCACGGCCAGGGCGCCGGCTTCGGGTACCTGGTCGAGGTTGGCCAGGAGCTCGATCTGGTAGTGGTCGGTGCCGAGCACGTAGGACTCCAGGGAGTAGTCGTCGCGGCTGGTGGCGATGCCCGGGTCGGTGTCGGTGGTTTCGTGGCCCGAGGCGGTGATCTTGCGGGTCTCGTAGAGGTAGACCAGGGCTTCCTTGCTCCAGCCGGGGTAGTGGGCCACGCCCTTGTCGTCGGCGTTCTGGATCTTCGCCTGGTCCGGCCAGCGCTTCGACCAGTCGCTGCGCAGCGCCACGAACGCGCCCTCGGGCACCGCGCCGTGCCGGGCTTCCCAGGCTTTGACGTCGGCCAGACTGATCACGTAGTCCGGGTTCTTTTCCACTTGGGCATGGATATCCAGCACCACCAGGGGCAGCAGCTGTTCCTTCACGTCGAGCTGCTCGATGCTGCGCAGCCCTTTGTGGAAGTGCACCGGCGGGTCGACGTGGGTGCCCCACTGCCCGACGTGGCTGTACAGCTCGACCTGGAAGCCGTCCTTGTCGATGGTGTAGAGCGTCTTGCGCTGGGCGTCCTCGAAACCCTTCCAGTGGGGGACTTGCTCGTCGTAGGTGTGGGTCAGGTCGACCCAGGTGTGCGTCTTCAGGCTGGCGTAGGTGTCCCACAGGCCGGGTTGCGCGGCGTTCGCCAGGAGCGGGAGGCTGGCCACGGCGGCGAGCAGGGCTTGGCTCAAACGATGGTACTGCATCTGCGTTTTCCCCATGATGGAAGGCGGTCGCGCCGGTCGGCGCCGAGCCACTCAGAACATAAATGGAGGAATGTCATGTCGTCTAAGCACTTGATCGAATATGCAAATGCCAGCCAGGAGGTTCGCGAGGTGTTCGACGACATCATGGCGACGCGCCAGGTGGAACAGGTGAACAATTTCTGGAAGGCCCTGGCGCGACATCCGCAAACCCTGCGGCGCACCTGGAGCAGCATCAAGGAGGTGATGGCGCCGGGCGCCCTGGATCCGCTGACCAAAGAGCTGATCTACCTGGCGGTGAGCGTCACCAACAACTGCGAATACTGCATGGCCTCCCATGGCGCCGCGGCGCGCAAGGTGGGCATGGACGAGGCGATGTTCGGCGAATTGCTGGCGGTGATCGGGATGGCCAACGAGACCAATCGTCTGGCCAATGGCTACCGGGTGCCGGTGGACGACGCGCTGCGGGACGCGGATTGAGGCGGGCTCAGCCCACCGCCTGGAGCTTGTCCTGTTGCTGTGCCTGGCCGTCGTCCCAACCGGCCTCCCAGGCGGCCGCCAAGACATCCGCGGGGTAGGGTTGCAGGCTGGCGGGCTGGCCGGTGAGGCCGGCCATGTAGCCCTGCTGGTACGCCTTGTTCAGGGTTTCCAGGCTCCAGTGGCGATCATTCTCGGTGACGACGGCCGGTGACGGCATAAGCGCGACTCGCAACGAAGGTTTCCCCATCCTAGCCGTCGGTTTTCCGTCATGGCAGGGCTGTCGTGTCGCCCGAGGGCATGGATTGTCGTTTTTGTGACACCGCTCTCGCCGGGGGCGAGAAGCCTTCGAGGAAAGGGCACCGGAAGCGCGGAGGAGGGTCGTGGCGTACGAGGCCGCCGCGGACGTCGTCCGCGGCGGCCCGCCGATCAGACGCTGAGCAGGCCGAGGATGCTGGCCTGGTAGGCGGCGACGAAGGTGTCGAAGTCGCCGCTCGACGCGGCTTCCAGTTCGGCCTGCTCGGTCAGCGATTGGCTCGCCATGGCGTCGAAGTGCGCCTGTTCCGCGGCGCTCATCGGCTTGCTGCGGAAGTACTCGGCGTGGGCGCGGCTCTGGCGCAGGGCGAACTGGACGAAGCTCTCGCCACTGGCGCGCAGGTCCGCCAGCACCCGGGCCGACGGCGTCAGCTCGGGGTTCTCCAGCTTCGCCCACTGGGCGGCCAGAGCGCTGCGGTGACTGTCGCCGCCCTGCACCTGGTCGAGCAGCTCGGACAGGGCGCCGATCCGCTCCAGCAACTCGCCGGCCCAGGCATGCAGTTCGAGCGCTTGCCCGCCCCGTTGCAGGCGCAGCCCCGGACGCCGGCCTTCCTTGACCACGCGCTGGAAATTGTCGGTGCTGGCGCGGCATTCGTCGCCGGCCATCGGCGGGCTGTCCTGCAACGCGCAGTACAGCAGGAAGGCGTCGAGGAAGCGCGCCTCGGCCAGGTCGATGCCCAGCGGCAGGTAGGGGTCGATGTCCAGGCAGCGGACCTCCACGTACTGCACGCCGCGGGAGAGCAGCGCCTGCAGCGGACGTTCGCCGGTGTAGGTGACGCGCTTGGGGCGGATGCTCGAGTAGTACTCGTTTTCGATCTGGATGATGTTGGTGTTCAACTGCACCCACTCGCCGTTGCGCTGGGTGCCGATGGCCGCGTAGGGCGGGTAGGGCGTGGAGACTGCCTGGCGCAGGCTGTCGAGGTAGCTGTCGAGGCTGTTGTAGCAGGGCGTCAGGCCGGCCTGGGCGTTGTTCTGGTAGCCCAGGTCGCTCATCCGCAGGCTGGTGGCCCAGGGCAGGAACAGGGTGTCGGCATCCAGGCTGTCGAGCTGGTGCGGGCGGCCGCGCAGGAAGTTGCCGTCCAGCGCCGGCGCGGCGCCGAACAGGTACATCAGCAGCCAGCTGTAGCGGCGGAAATTGCGGATCATCGCGATGTAGCGCGCGGACTGGTAGTCGCGCGGGCTCTGGGTATCGCCTTCGAGGCCCTGCAGCAGCGGCCACACCGCCTCGGGCAGGGAGAAGTTGTAGTGGATGCCGGCGATGCACTGCATGGTCTTGCCGTAGCGCACCGCCAGGCCACGCCGGTAGACGTGCTTCAGCCGGCCGATGTTGGAGTCGCCGTAGCGGGCGATGGGGATCACTTCCTCGGGCGGCAGCCGGCCCGGCATCGACGGGCTCCACAGGTACTCGCCGTCGAGCTTGCTGTAGGCGTAGCGATGCACCTTCTCCAGCTCGTCGAGGGTCTGCGCGGCGTCGACGTGGGTGGGCGTGATGAACTCCACCAGGGCTTCGGAGTAGTCGGTGGTGATCTGCGGGTGGGTCAGGGCCGAGCCCAGCGCGCGCGGATGATCGGTGAGCGCCAGTTCGCCCTGGGGGTCGACGCGCAGGCACTCGCGTTCGATACCGTGCAGACACTGGCCGAGCAGCGACAGGTTGGCGCGCTCGCCCAGGACAGCCAGGCGGCGAGAGAGAAGATCGCTCAAAATTGGAATTCCTTCACGCGTCGATCGCCTCACTATGGGGGTGGATCGGACGCTCTACAAGGTCGAGGACGCAAATGCGTTGTCGCTTCGTCCCGGGTGGGAAAAGGCTTACACCAGACGCCTCGCCCTGAGAAGTCGGGCGGGCGCCGCGTTCCGGGCGAACCGGCGGACTCTCGGCAAGGCGGGCCCGCCAGGGGCCCGCCCGCGGCTCACTTCTTCTTGATCTGCTTAGCGTTGGCGAACAACGAGGCCATCGCTCCGCTGGCCGGCGCCGCGGCGGCGCGCGGTGCGGGTGCGGCGCGGGGGGCCGATTGGCGCGAGCCGCCACGGGGCCCCTCGACCTTCTCGCCGGGGGTGTCGCCCATGCGCATGGACAGGCCGACGCGGTTGCGCGGGATGTCCACCTCCATGATCTTGACCTTGACGATGTCGCCGGCCTTGACCACTTCGTAGGGGTCCTTGACGAATTTTTCCGAGAGCGCCGAGATGTGCACCAGGCCGTCCTGGTGCACGCCGATGTCGACGAAGGCACCGAAGTTGGTGACGTTGGTCACCACGCCTTCCAGCACCATGCCGGGCTTGAGGTCCTTGAGCGTCTCGACGCCGTCCTGGAATTCGGCGGTCTTGAACTCCGGGCGTGGGTCGCGGCCGGGCTTGTCCAGTTCCTTGAGGATGTCGGTGACGGTCGGCAGGCCGAAGCGCTCGTCGGTGAAGGCCATGGGGTCGAGGCGCTTGAGGAAGGCCGAGTCGCCGATCAGCGAGCGGATGTCGCGGCCGGTGTCGGCGGCGATACGCTGCACCAGGGGGTAGGTCTCCGGGTGCACCGCCGAGGCGTCCAGCGGATTCTCGCCGTTCATCACGCGCAGAAAGCCGGCGGCCTGTTCGAAGGTCTTCTCGCCGAGGCGCGCGACCTGCTTCAGGTCGGCGCGGGTCTTGAAGGCGCCATGGGCGTCGCGGTGGGCGACGATGTTCTGCGCCAGGGTCGCGTTGAGCCCGGAGATCCGCGCCAGCAGCGCCGCCGAAGCGGTGTTGACGTCGACGCCGACGGCGTTCACGCAGTCCTCCACCACCGCGTCCAGGGAGCGCGCCAGTTTCAGCTGCGACACGTCGTGCTGGTACTGGCCGACGCCGATGGATTTCGGGTCGATCTTCACCAGCTCGGCGAGCGGGTCCTGCAGGCGCCGGGCGATGCTCACCGCGCCGCGCAGGGACACGTCGAGGTCGGGGAACTCCCTGGCCGCCAGCTCCGAGGCGGAATACACCGAGGCGCCGGCCTCGCTGACCATCACCTTGGTCAGCTTGAGTCCGGGCAGCTTGCGGATCAGGTCGGCGGCCAGCTTGTCGGTCTCGCGGCTGGCGGTGCCGTTGCCGATGGAAATCAGGTCCACCGCGTGCTTGGCGCACAGCTTGGCAAGCACCGCGAGGGTGCCGTCCCAGTCGTTGCGCGGCGCGTGGGGATAGACGGTGGCGGTGTCGAGCACCTTGCCGGTGGCGTCGACCACCGCCACCTTGCAGCCGGTGCGCAGGCCCGGGTCGAGGGCCAGGGTGGCGCGCGGACCGGCCGGGGCGGCCAGCAGCAGGTCGTGCAGGTTGCGGGCGAACACGGTGATCGCCTCGTTCTCGGCCTTTTCCCGCAGTTCGCCGAACAGGTCGGTTTCCAGGTGGGTGTAGAGCTTCACCTTCCAGGTCCAGCGCACCACCTCGCCCAGCCATTTGTCCGCGGCACGGCCCTGGTTGGCGATGCCGAAGCGCTCGCCGATCATCGCCTCGCAGGGGTGCATGCTGCCCGGCAGCTCGTCGCCGACCTTCAGCGCGGCGCTGAGCACGCCCTCGTTGCGCCCGCGGAAGATCGCCAGGGCGCGGTGGGACGGCGCGTTGCGCAGCGGTTCGTCGTGTTCGAAGTAGTCGCTGAACTTGGCGCCTTCCTGTTCCTTGCCGGGCACCAGGCGCGCGGCGAGGGTGGCGTTGTCCTTGAGGAAGCCGCGCAACCGGGCGAGCAGGTCGGCGTCCTCGGCGAAGCGTTCCATGAGGATGTACTTGGCACCTTCGAGCACGGCCTTGGCATCGGCGAAGCCTTTTTCCGCGTCGACGAAGCGCGCGGCCTCGGCTTCCGGGTCCCGTGTCGGGTCGCCGAACAGCGCGTCGGCCAGTTCGCCGAGGCCGGCCTCCAGGGCGATCTGGCCCTTGGTGCGGCGCTTCTGCTTGTACGGCAGGTAGAGGTCTTCCAGGCGGGTCTTGGTGTCGGCCAGGTTGATCTCGCGGGTCAGCTCCGCGGTCAGCTTGCCCTGTTCCTCGATGCTGGCGAGGATCGCCGCGCGGCGCTCGTCCAGTTCGCGCAGGTAGCGCAGGCGCTCTTCGAGGTGGCGCAGTTGGGTATCGTCGAGGCTGCCGGTGACTTCCTTGCGGTAACGGGCGATGAAGGGCACGGTCGAGCCTTCGTCGAGCAGGGCCACGGCGGCGGCGACCTGTTGCGGGCGGACGCCCAGCTCTTCGGCGATACGGGTATTGATGCTGTTCATGAACCACCTGACGGATTGAA
This sequence comes from Pseudomonas sp. RIT-PI-AD, assembly GCF_025642785.1. GTDB lineage: Bacteria > Pseudomonadota > Gammaproteobacteria > Pseudomonadales > Pseudomonadaceae > Pseudomonas_T. Next base: position 99,349 of record NZ_JANZKU010000015.1, on the reverse strand, counting down.
AAACAGGCCGGGCCTGGCGCAAAAAGGGCGGCATTATAACCATGCCCGGCGGCCCCCGCAGGACGCCCGCCCCCGACCTCGGGCCGGCGGGTGCTCCCGGAGGGGAAAAATCTGCTAACAATGGGCGTCGCGGCGCCGGCCGGCACCTGGGTCATAATGCCGCCCTGTCCTGTCTGGGAGATCCCATGAGCACCACCGCATTGCCTGCCGAGGGCGAAAAGATCCTGGTCGTCGACGACGACGCGCGGCTGCGCCGCCTGCTCGAACGCTTCCTCGAAGAACAGGGCTACCGCGTGCGCGCGGTGGAGAACGTCGAGCAGATGGATCGCCTGCTGTCCCGCGAGCTTTTCCACCTGCTGGTGCTCGACCTGATGCTCCCCGGCGAGGACGGCATGTCCGCCTGCCGCCGCCTGCGCACGGCGAACAACCAACTGCCGATCATCATGCTCACCGCCAAGGGCGACGAATCCAGCCGCATCCAGGGCCTGGAGCTGGGCGCCGACGACTACCTGGCCAAGCCGTTCAACCCGCGCGAGTTGCTGGCGCGGATCAAGGCGGTGCTGCGCCGCCAGGCGCCGGTGGTGCCGGGCGCGCCGGCCAGCCATGACGAAACCGTGCGTTTCGGCGACTACGAGCTGTTCCTGGCCACCCGCGAACTGAAGCGCGGCGACGACGTGCACATGCTCACCACCGGCGAGTTCGCCGTGCTCAAGGCGCTGGTACAGCACGCCCGCGAGCCCCTGACCCGCGACAAGCTGATGAACCTGGCCCGCGGCCGCGAATGGGACGCTCTGGAGCGCTCCATCGACGTGCAGATTTCCCGCCTGCGCCGGCTGATCGAGCCGGACCCGTCGAAGCCGCGCTACATCCAGACGGTCTGGGGCGTGGGCTACGTCTTCGTGCCGGACGGCAACAAGTGAAGCCGGCGCCCGCGCCGGAGGCCGCGCGCTGATCCGCCAGGCCCGGTTCTCCTCTCGCCGCCCCGTCAGCCGCAGCGCTGAAAGGCGCCGCCGGCGGTGCCAGGCTGGGCATCGCGGCTGTTCCTCCCGCGTTCCCACTTCGGCTTCGATCCCATGAAAACCCCCGTCTGGTTCCCGCAAAGCTTCTTCGCCCGCACCCTCTGGCTGGTGCTGGCGGTCGTGCTGTTTTCCAAGGCGCTGACCCTGGTCTACCTGATGATGAACGAGGACGTGCTGGTGGACCGCCAGTACAGCCATGGCGCGGCGCTGACCCTGCGTGCCTACTGGGCGGCGGATGCCGACGACCGCGACCACGTGGCCCGCGCCGCCGGCCTCAACCGGGTGCCGCGTACCCAGGTGCCGCCGGGCGAGCAGCATTGGCCCTACAGCGAAATCTTCCTGCGCCAGATGCAGGCCGAGCTGGGGCCGGAGACCGAGGTGCGGGTGCGGGTGCAGAGCCCGCCGTCGCTCTGGGTGCACGCGCCCAACCTGGGCAGCGACTGGGTGCAGGTGCCGCTCTATCCGCACCCCTTGCGCGGGCAGAAAATCTGGAGCGTGCTTGGCTGGTTCCTCGGCATCGGTTTGCTGTCCACCGCGGCGGCCTGGATCTTCGTGCGCCAGCTCAACGCGCCGCTCAAGCGCCTGGTGTTCGCCGCCCGCCAGCTCGGCCAGGGACGCAGCGTGCGCCTGCCGGTGAGCGAGACGCCGAGCGAACTGACCGAGGTGTACCGCGCCTTCAACCAGATGGCCGAGGACGTGGAGCAGGCGGCCCGCGAGCGCGAATTGATGCTCGCCGGGGTGTCCCACGACCTGCGCACGCCGCTGACCCGCCTGCGCCTGTCCCTGGAGCTGATGCGCGAGGACAGCGAGCTGACCGAGGACATGGTGCGCGACATCGAGGACATGGACGCCATCCTCGATCAGTTCCTCGCCTTCATCCGCGACGGCCGCGACGAGCGCGTCGAGGAACTGGACCTGGCCGAGCTGGTGCGCGAGGTGGCCGCGCCCTACAACCAGCAGGAAGAACACGTGCACCTGTACCTGGAGCCGCTGCCGCCGTTCCCGCTGCGGCGGGTGTCGATCAAGCGCCTGCTGGTCAACCTGATCGAGAACGCCCTGCGCCATGGCGGCGGCGGTGTCGAGGTGGCGGCCTTCATCGCCGGCGACAGCTCCGCGCCCTACATCGTGCTCAGCGTGCTCGACCGTGGCCAGGGTATCGACCCGGCGGAGCTGGGCGACATCTTCAACCCCTTCATACGCGGCGACCGCGCTCGTGGCGGCAAGGGCACCGGCCTCGGCCTGGCCATCGTCAAGCGCATCGCCGCCCTGCACGGCGGCAGCGTCGAACTGCGCAACCGTGCCGGCGGTGGCCTGGAGGCCCGCGTCTGCTTGCCCCTCGGCCTGCTGCTGCCGCGCGACGCGGTTTGAGGGCCGGGCTCAGACAAGGGAAGCCGCATGCCTGACCTAGCGCTCGGTGCCTGCCACCTGCGTCGGCGGGGCGCCGGGCCCCTCAGCCTCTCAGCACGCCGTCTTCCAGCGTGACCGTACGGCCATAGGGCCAGGCCAGGTTCAGCGCGGTATGCCCGCTGGGCAGGCCGTCGTAGAGCGGGACGCCCAGCGGACGCAGGTATTCGCCGACGATCTCTTCCAGGCTGTGGACCACGCCCTTGCGCGGGCAGTCGTTGAAGGTGCCCAGGCAAACCGCGCCGAGCCGCTCGGCATCGAGGCTGTCGAGCAGTTGCCAGAGGCTGCGCTCCAGGCGGTAGTAGGGTTCGCCGACATCTTCCAGCAGCAGGATCGCGCCATCCGGCGCCTGCATGCGCGCCACGGTGCCGGCGACGCTGGCCAGGGCGGTGAGGTTGCCGCCGACGAGCGGGCCGCGTACTGCATGGGTCGGGCCGGCCAGGTGCCGCGCGGGCAGTTCGCAGCGGTGCCCGGCCAGCAACTGGCCGAGGCTGGCCAGGGAGGCTTGGCGCGCGGCCTGCTCGGCGGCATCCGCCAGCGGCGATTGGCCCAGGACGGTGGCGACCGGACCGTGGATGGCCGGCAGGCCGTGGCGGTGAAAGGCGTCGAGCAGGATGGAGATGTCGGAAAAGCCGATCAGCGGCCTCGGGCTGGCCTGGCGCAGCCGCACCCAGTCCAGCCCCGGCAACAGCTGCGCGCAGCCGTAGCCGCCGCGCAGGCACCAGACCGCGCTCACCTGCGGGTCGGCGAAGGCTTCGTAGAGATCGTCGTGGCGCTGCTCCACGGTACCCGCCAGGTAGCGGTGGCGGGCGCGGGCATGGCGCCCCAGGTGATAGTCGATGCCGGCCGCCTGCAAGGCCGCGAGAGTCGCCTCGAGGACGTCGTCGGCGATCGCCGAGGCGGGGGCGATCAGCGCCAGCCGGCCCGGCAGGGGGAAGTCGAAGCCGCTCATCCCTTGCCCTTGGTGCGAGTGAGGCCGTGCTCGGCGTTCTTTTCCAGGTACTCGATGACCAGCCCGGCGACGTCCTTGCTGGTGGTTTCCTCGATGCCTTCCAGGCCGGGCGAGGAGTTCACTTCCATCACCAGCGGGCCATGGTTGGAACGCAGGATGTCGACCCCGGCCACCGACAGGCCCATCACCTTGGCCGCGCGAAGCGCCGTCATGCGTTCCTCGGGGGTGATCTTGATCAGGCTGGCGGTGCCGCCGCGGTGCAGGTTGGAGCGGAATTCGCCGGGCTTGGCCTGGCGCTTCATCGCCGCGATCACCTTGTCGCCGACCACGAAGCAGCGGATGTCGGCGCCGCCGGCTTCCTTGATGTACTCCTGGACCATGATGTCCTGCTTCAGGCCCATGAAGGCCTCGATCACCGATTCGGCGGCTTTTTCCGTCTCGCAGAGCACCACGCCGATGCCCTGGGTGCCTTCCAGCACCTTGATCACCAGCGGCGCGCCGTTGACCATGCGGATCAGGTCCGGTACGTCGTCCGGGGAGTGGGCGAAGCCGGTGACCGGCAGCCCGATGCCCTTGCGCGACAGCAGTTGCAGCGAACGCAGCTTGTCCCGCGAGCGGCTGATCGCCACCGACTCGTTGAGCGGGAACACCCCCATCATCTCGAACTGGCGCAGCACCGCGCAGCCGTAGAAGGTGACCGAGGCGCCGATCCGTGGGATCACCGCGTCGAAGCCTTCCAGCGGGCGGCCGCGATAGTGGATCTGCGGCTTGTGGCTGGCGATGTTCATATAGGCACGCAGGGTGTCTATCACCACCATTTCATGCCCGCGTGCCTGGCCGGCTTCCACCAGGCGTCGAGTCGAATACAGGCGCGGATTGCGCGACAACACGGCGATTTTCATTGGCCACCTGGCAAGGTATCGAAGGCCGGCAGAACCGGCTTGTCTTGAACGTAGGACAGCGCGGGGTTGACCATCAGATGGCCGTCCACCAGCGCCTTGGAGCCGATCAATACGCGGTAGCGCATGTTCTTGCGGCAGGTCAGGGTGAATTCGATCGGCCACACCCGGTCGCCGAGGACCATGGTGGTGCGGATCACGTAGCGGGTCTGGGCGTGGCCGTTGGAGCTCTTGATGGTCTTCATCGAGACCATCGGCGCCTCGCAGCGATGGCGCCGCTGCACCAGGGTGCCGAAATGCGCGGTGAAGCGTACCCAGCGCTCGCCGTCGCGCTCGAACGGCTGGATGTCGCTGGCGTGCAACGTGGAGGTGCTGGCGCCGGTGTCGATCTTCGCGCGCAGACCGACCATGCCGAGCTGCGGCAGGGCGATCCATTCGCGCAGGCCGATCACGTTGAGCTGGGCGAGGACGTTCACGCGGGGGTTCCCGCGCCGTGCGGGTTCGCCACGCCGGAGCGGGCGCCGCATGGGCTGGCGATGGCGGACAAGCGGTTCTCCTTGCGCAGTGCGTCCGACGGGCGCGTCGTGCCGGCATTCTAGTCCTGGCGTATGACAAGCGCACCCGCGCCGAGGTGCGGGGAATTTTCGCGGGCGTGGGCAGGGGTTACCATCGGCCCGGTAAACAGCGGGCGACGCGAACTGCGCCACAGGGCGCAACGGAGGAAGGCTTGGCTACGAGCGAACGTGACGAGGACAGGGTCCGCCTGGACAAGTGGCTGTGGGCGGCCCGGCTGTACAAGACCCGGGCCTTGGCCAAGGCGGCCATCGAGGGCGGCAAGGTGCATCAGCGCGGCGAGCGCTGCAAGCCCAGCCGCGAGCCGCGGGTGGGCGAGGAGTACGTGGTGCGCACCGGTTTCGACGAGCGCACCCTGGTGGTCCGCGCCCTGTCCGGGGTGCGCCGCGGCGCGCCGGAGGCCCAGGCGCTCTACGAGGAGACCGAGGAGAGCCGGGTGCGCCGCGAGGCCACGGCGGAGTTACGCAAGGCCGGCGCCCTGGGCATGCAGACCGATGGCCGGCCGAGCAAGAAGCAGCGCCGGGACATCAGCCGCTTCCGCGACGCATTCTGATATCCCGGCTCAGGGACGCCCGGTTAAGGGACAATCGGCCAGGGATGCCCGCTCAGGGGCGACCGGCGAGGAGCGCCCGGCCCGCGTAGGGTGGAAAACCGCGAAGCGTTTTCCGCCGCCCCGGCCACCCGACACGCTCAAGGCAAGCGCACGACGCTCAGGCGATTCAGCAGCGGCACCCGCGCGAGTGCGCGGAACACCGGCGCGGTCAGGCGCATCAGGCGTTCGCTGGCCCAGGCGGCGAAGGGTGTGTACATCGACCAGGCGAGGGCCGGCAGGGCCATCGCCAGGCCGCCGATGTAGTCGTCGGACGCCCAGTGGGCGCCGGCCACCAGCCGCGGGAACATGAACAGCAGAGCCAGGCCGCCGATCACCAACCCTTGCCAGGCGGTGCGCACGAAGCAGCCGAGGAACAGCGCCCAGATCATCAGCACCGAGGCGTGGTCGCCGGGAAAGCTGCTGCCGGAGCGGTCCTTGAGCTCGTAGCGACGCTCCCATTCGGGGAAGAAGTCCGACAGGTGGACCGCGCCGTCGAGCTGCTCGCTGGGGCTGGCGTGCTGCCAGCCGAGGTGTTTCGCCAGCTTGGAGAACAGCACGCGGATCACCAGCAGCAGGATCAGCGTGGCGATGAAGCCAAAGGTCGCCGCCCGCGCCTGCACCGCCGGATACAGCCAGTCGCCGCGGATCAGCAGGGACAGCAGGATCAGCCCGACCAGGATGTCGAACGGCCGCAGGCTGGCGACCGCCCAGACGTGACGCCACAGCGCATTGTCCGCCAGGGGCGCGTTGAGCAGGTGGAACAACCTCGTATCGAACCCGAAGAACGCGGCGCGAACCGGCTCGAACAGCCAGAGGCCAAGCAGTACCAGGGCGATGGCATGACACAGCAGAAAGCGCGTCCAGCGCCATTCGGCTTGGAACAGGTGTGCTTTATCCATAAAATCCAGGATTCTCTTACGACGGGGGTGATGGCGCGCTTTATAGCGAGCGTCCATCCCTTTGTCATCCTTGCGAGTCTTCCCATGCCCGTCACCGATCACACGCAACGCTTCCTTTTCGACGACACCGACGTTCGCGGCGAGCTGGTCGTGCTCGGCGAGAGCTACGGTCACGTGCTGGCCAAGCACCCCTATCCGGAACCGGTGGCGCAGCTGCTCGGCGAAATGCTCGCGGCCGCGGCGCTGCTGGTGGGCACCCTGAAGTTCGACGGCCTGCTGATCCTCCAGGCGCGTTCCGCGGGCGCGGTGCCGCTGCTGATGGTCGAGTGCGCCAGCGACGGCGACGTGCGCGGCATCGCCCGCTACCACGACGAACAGATCACCCCGGGCGCCGGGCTGCGCCAGCTGATGCCGGAAGGCGTGCTGACCCTGACCGTGGAGCCGCGCGACGGCCAGCGCTACCAGGGCATCGTCGGCCTCGAGGGCGAGACCCTGGCGGAGAGCCTGTCGGTGTACTTCGCCCATTCCGAACAATTGCCGACGCGCTTCTGGCTGAGCGCCGACGGGCGCCGGGCACGCGGCCTGCTGGTGCAGGCGTTGCCGGCCGACCGCCTGAAGGACCCCGAGGCGCGCGCGGCCAGCTGGCAGCACCTGACCACCCTGGCCGATACCCTCACCGCCGAAGAACTGCTCGGCCTGGACAACCCGACCCTGCTGTATCGCCTGTACCACGAGGAGGCGGTGCGCCTGTTCGACCCGCGTCCGCTACGCTTCCGCTGCAGTTGTTCCCGCGAACGTTCCGCAGGGGCGTTGGTGAGCCTGGGCCGGGAAGACGCCGAGCGGCTGGTGCAGGAGCAGCACGGCGAGGTGGTGATCGATTGCCAGTTCTGCAACCAGCGCTATCGCTTCGACGCCGCCGACGTGGCCCAGCTGTTCGCCGGTGGCGGCAGCGGGGCGCCGTCCGGGACCCGTCATTGATCCGGATGACGCATCGCGTACGTGACCGTTCGCGTATATTCGGTCACGTTTCCACCCCGCTGACCGGAGGTTCCTACCCACAGCGGGCTTTTCTGGCATAATCGCGCGCACTTTTTTCGTCGTGGCGAGCACCCCGTGCCCGCTACAAACCGTCTGCAGCACTCGGCTCCGGCCGATGGGGAGTCTCGATGACGCAAGCCACTACCGTCTACACCGATATCAGCATCGCCCAGCTGGTGGAAGAAGCCATTCGCCGCGGCGAAGGCGAACTCGCCGCCAACGGCTCGCTGGTCGTCAGGACCGGCCATCGCACCGGTCGTTCGCCGGTCGACCGCTTCATCGTCGAAGAGCCTTCCACCCGCGAATCCATCGCCTGGGGCCCAATCAACCGGCCTTTCCCGGCGGACAAGTTCGACGCCCTCTGGGAGCGCGTCGAGGCCTACCTCGGCGAGCGCGAGACCTTCGTCTCCCACGTTCACGTGGGGTCCGATCCAGAGCACTACCTGCCGGTCAAGATGACCACCGAGACCGCCTGGCACAACCTGTTCGGCCGCTGCCTGTTCATCAACCCGGAAAAATTCAACCCGGCCAGCCGCCGCGAGTGGCAGATCCTCAACGCGCCCTGGTTCGTCTGCGAGCCCGAGCGTGACGGCACCCATTCCGACGGCACGGTGATCCTCAACTTCGCGCAGAAGAAAGTGCTGCTGGCCGGCATGCGCTACGCCGGTGAAATGAAGAAAGCCATGTTCGGCGTGCAGAACTACCTGCTGCCGGAGAAGGACGTGCTGCCGATGCACTGCGCCGCCAACATGGGCGAAGACGGCGACGTCACCCTGTTCTTCGGCCTGTCCGGCACCGGCAAGACCACCCTGTCCGCCGACGAGAGCCGCTACCTGATCGGCGACGACGAGCACGGCTGGGGCGTCGACGTGGTGTTCAACATCGAGGGCGGCTGCTACGCCAAGTGCATCGACCTGACCGAGAAGAACGAGCCGGTGATCTGGCGCGCCATCCAGTTCGGCGCGGTGCTGGAGAACGTCGTGCTCGACCCGCAGACCCGTCTGCCCGACTACACCGACGCCAGCCTGACCCAGAACAGCCGCGCCTGCTACCCGCGCGAATTCATCGCCAAGCGCGCCGAGCTGAACCTCGGCGGCGAGCCGAACGCGGTGATCTTCCTCACCTGCGACCTCACCGGGGTGTTGCCGCCGGTGTCGATCCTCAACAACGAGCAGGCGGCCTACCACTTCCTGTCCGGCTACACCGCGCTGGTCGGGTCCACCGAAATGGGTTCCGGCAGCGGCATCAAGTCGACCTTCTCCACCTGCTTCGGCGCGCCCTTCTTCCCCCGCGCGCCGCGCGAGTACGCCGAGCTGCTGATCAAGCGGATCGACGGCTTCGGCTCCAAGGTCTACCTGGTCAACACCGGCTGGACCGGCGGCGGCTACGGTGTCGGCAAGCGCTTCAGCATCCCCACCACCCGTGGCGTGATCGCGGCGATCCAGAGCGGCGCGCTGATCGGCGCGGAGACCGAGCACCTGGACATCATCAACCTGGACGTGCCGAAGGCCGTGCCGGGCGTCGATACCGTCCTGCTCAACCCGCGCAACACCTGGGCCGACCCGGCCGCCTACGACGAGGCGGCGAAAGGCCTGGCCAAGCAGTTCATCGAGAACTTCAAGAAGTTCGACGTGACCGACGCCATCAAGAACGCCGGCCCGCATCTCTAAGCGGTCACCGCGCCACGACGAAGCCGCCTCCGGGCGGCTTCGTCTTTTTCGCGCTACGGACATGCGCACCCGCCAGGGATGCGCCGAGGAGGGATTCCATGATCGAGCAGACCCTCGCCGAGGTCTTCGGCTACGCCGGTTTCCGCCCCGGCCAGGATGCGGCGATCCGCGCCGTGCTCGCCGGCCGCTCGGCGGCGGCGATCTTCCCCACCGGCTCGGGCAAGTCGCTCTGCTACCAGTTGCCGGCGCTGCTGCTGCCGCACCTGACGCTGGTGATCTCGCCGTTGCTGGCACTGATGCAGGACCAATTGGCCTTCCTCCACCAGCACGGCATCGCCGCCGCCAGCATCGATTCGGCGCAGAGCCGCGAGGCCACCGCAGAGACCATGGCGCGGGCCAAGGCCGGCGAGCTGAAGATCTTGATGATCTCGGTGGAGCGCCTGAAGAACGAACGCTTCCGCCATTTCATCGCTCAGGTGCCGATCTCCCTGTTGGTGATCGACGAGGCCCACTGCATCTCCGAGTGGGGCCACAACTTCCGCCCGGACTACCTCAAGCTGCCCGACTACCAGCGCCAGTTCGGCATTCCCCAGGCGCTGTTGCTGACCGCCACCGCGACGCCGCCGGTGATCGCCGACATGCGTGCGAAGTTCGCCATCGCCGCCGAGGACGTGGTCACCACCGGTTTCTACCGGCCCAACCTGAGCCTGCTGGTGGAGCCGGTGAGCGGCGCCGACAAGCGCGCCCGCCTGGTGGACTGGCTGGCCGCCCGCGACGGCCAGCCGAGCATCGTCTACGTCACCCAGCAGAAGACCGCCGAGCAGATCGCCGAACACCTGTCGCGGCAAGGCATCGGCGCCAGCGCCTACCACGCCGGCATGGCCCACGAGCAGCGCGAGGCCATCCAGCGCCAGTTCATGGCCGGGCGGATCGGTTGCATCGTCGCCACCATCGCCTTCGGCATGGGCATCGACAAGGCCGATATCCGCAACGTGGTGCATTTCGACCTGCCCAAGTCCATCGAGAACTACAGCCAGGAGATCGGCCGCGCCGGGCGCGACGGCAAGCCTTCCGAGTGCCTGGTGCTGGCCAACCGCGACAGCCTCAACCTGCTGGAGAACTTCGTCTACGGCGATACGCCCGAGCGCACCGGTATCCGCCGGGTGCTCGACGAGCTCGCCCAGGCCGAGGGCGGGCAATGGGAGCTGATGCTCAACGCGCTGTCCGAGCAGAGCGACATCCGCCCGTTGCCGCTGAAGACCCTGCTGGTGCAACTCGAGTTGCGCGGCATCATCGCGCCGCGCTACGCCTATTTCGCCGAGTACCGCTTCAAGTACCTGTTGGAGCCCCAGGCCTTGCTGGACAAGTTCGACGGCGAGCGGCGCCAGTTCGTCGAGGCCATCGTCGCCACCTCGGCGCGGGCGCGGACCTGGTGCACGGTGGATTTCGACGCCCTGCACCGCGAGCATCGCGCCGAGCGCGGGCGGGTGGTGAAGGCGCTGGACTGGTTCGCGGAGAAGCGCTGGATCGAGCTGGAAAGCAAGCAGATGACCGAGGTCTACGCGCTGCTCGACGCCGCGTTCGACGCCGAAGCGCTGAGCGCCGACCTGCACGGCTACTTTCGCCGCCAGGAAGCCAGCGAGGTGGCGCGGATACACGCCATGCTCGAACTCTTCGCCAGCGATAGCTGCCTGAGCCGGCGCCTGGCCCTGTATTTCGGCGACGAACAGGTGCCGCCGCGCTGCGGGCATTGCTCGGTGTGCCAGGGGCGCGTCGCCCGCCTGCCGGAGCCGCCGCCCCTGCCGGCGCTGGCAGGAACGGAGTTGGCCGGCCTGTGCGGGGAGTTCGTCTCCCGCTATGAGCGCCTCAAGGGCGTCGGCCCCGGCAGCGAATGCCTGACACGCTTCCTCTGCGGCATCAGCGTGCCGGCGTTCACCCGCCTCAAGGCGCGCGGCCTGCCGGGCTACGCCGCCCTGGAAGCCCATCCCTACGCGGCGGTGCGGGCCTGGGTCGAGGCCCAGCTCTCCGCCTGAGCGCCGCTGCTACAGCGTCCGCCGAGGGCTATCGCGCCGGCCACGGATTCGGCTTCTGTGGCCGTGCCCAGGGCGGTGCGTCCATCCGGCTAGGGCTGTTGCCAGGCGCAGAAGCAGCCCTGGGCCAGGGTGTTGGCGGCATTCACCGGGCGGTCGGCGAGCAGGGCCTGGAGCACCGGTTCGATGAAGCTGTTGGCCGAGGTGCAGATGGCGCCCTGGCTGTAGGGGCCGAAGTACGCCAGGCGGCCGCTGCGGTCCCAGATCGCCACCGCCGGGCTGGCTGGCAGCCCTTCCATGCCCGGCAGGCGGTCCAGGGCGACCAGCGCCTTCAGGTTCGCCGGCAACCGGCCGTGGCTGCCGGGTCGTTGCACCGCATAGAAGGCCACGCCTTGGGGCGCGAAGCCTTCGATCAGCTCGGCGAGGTGCTGCTGGTTGCCGACGTTGCACGGGCAGGCCGGGTCCCAGAAATGCACCACGCGTATCGGCCCGGGCCCGGCGAGTCGTTCCGGCAGGCGCAGCGCATCGCCGCTGAACAGCGTGGCGCGGGTATCGAAGGCGCGGATGTAGCGGCTTTGGTACCAGGCCCAGGCGCTGTAGAACGCGACCAGGCCGCTCAGGAGGAGCAGGGCGGCGAGCAGGGTCTTGCGGCGAGGAGGCATGGGGGCGGACTATCGGCTGGGGTGCGCTAGCTTGCCATGCCGACGCGCCGCGCAGAACATCGGCGACCGCCCGCGGGTCTATCCCCGGGCAACACCGCCCGCCACCGCGATGGAAACCCGATGCCCGAGCCCTTCCAGCCAGACGAACTGCGCAGCCTGTTGCGCCCCTTGGCCACGGCCGCCGACGAGCTGGCGCAGAATCACCGCTACCGGACCTTCTATGGCCTGGACTTCGCCGAGCGCCACCCCGGCGTGCGGACCCGCCTGGGGCATTTCGTCGTGAAGGACTTCCGCCTCGCGGTGCAGCTGTGGACGCCGCCGCAGCCGCGCGCCAGCCTGTTGTTGCTGCACGGCTACTACGACCACATGGGCTTGTACCGCCACGTGATCGACTGGGCGCTGGGACGCGGCTTCGCCGTGCTGGCCTGCGACCTGCCGGGGCACGGCCTGTCCAGCGGCGTGCGCGCCAGCATCGAGGATTTCGCCGACTACCAGGCGACCCTCGCCGGCCTGCTCGCCGAGGCCGAGGCATTGAACCTGCCGGCCCCCTGGCACCTGTGCGGGCAAAGCACCGGCGGTGCGATCCTGCTGGACCACCTGCTGACCGGTGCGCCGGACCCGCGCCTGGGCGAAACCGTGCTGCTGGCGCCGCTGGTGCGGCCGCGCGCCTGGAACTGGTCGCGGCTCAGCTACCGCCTGTTGCGGCCCTTCGTCGAATCCATCCCGCGGCGCTTCAGCGTCAATTCCGGCGACGCCGCCTTCATCGACTTCGTCCACCGCGAGGACCCGCTGCAACCGCAGACCCTGCCGACCGCCTGGGTCGGCGCGTTGTCGCGCTGGATCCCGCGCATCGAGGCGGCGCCACGCTCGGCGCGACGGCCGCTGATCGTCCAGGGCGACGCCGACATGACCGTCGACTGGCAGCACAACCTCGGCGTGCTGCGGGACAAGTTCGACCGCCCCGAGGTGTTGATCCTGCCGCAGGCGCAGCACCACCTGGCCAACGAAGTGGAGGCGATCCGCCGGCGCTACTTCGCCTTCCTCGACGAACGCATCGACTGATCCAAGGGAGCGCCGGGGCCGCGAGCGGGATGCCCCTGAATCCGCGCATCCAGTGGCGCGCCCGGGCCGAGGCGCATGCTACAGGAAGGGCTGCCGGACGCTCCGCCCGGACAGGCCCTCCGGGCGTTCGCGGCAGTGGCGCCGATCCCGGGCTCGCCGGATGCCGTTGCGGCGCTGCGGAAGCGTTCCAGGGTCTGTACGAAAGCCAGCGAGCGCAGGCACTTTTCGTACAGAACCTAGGGCGCGTTGTCGGACGCCAGCCCGGCGCGCAGGGCGGCGAGGGCGGCCTGGTAATAGGCCTTGCCTTCCGGCGACTCGGCGAAGGCGGCGAACTCCTCCAGCTCCGGATCGGACAGCTCGCGATAGACGTGCAGCAGGGTGTTGTCCAAGTCGTTGCCGATCTGCTCCATCAGGCGTTGCCGCTGGCCGTCCATCAGGCCGCGGGCGTCGTTGTTGCCGAGCAGGCCGGGGAGCATCTGGCTGAGGCTGTCCGCGGCCACCCCGGCGAGGGCCAGGCTGACTTCGGCGCCGGCCTCGCGAACCGGCAACGCCTGCGCCAGGTGACGGATCAGCAGGCGCCGGGTGGCGTCGGCCTGGAGGCGCGGCAGGCCGTCGGCGTGCTGCGCCAACTGTTCGGGGCGGGTGGCCAGGGTCTCGGCGGCCACCACCTTGCGCCCCAGCGGCGACTGGAAGAAGGCCAGGGCCGCGCGGGGTTCGCCGAGGTCGGCGGCCAGTCGTTCGCGGGCGCGGCGATCCATGGCCTGGGCTTCGAAACGGCGATTGCTGTTGTCCACCAGCGCTTGGTACAGGGCTGGCGGCAGGCTGTTCTGGTAGCGCTTCTGGGCGGCGCCGAGGGCGCTCTGGAAATGCTCGCGCTGTTCCACCCAACCGCTGGCGCGGTAGAGGTCATCATGGGCATCGGCGAAGACCGCGGGACTGATCAGCAACACGAACAGGGCAAACAAAACGCGCATACACACTCCTGTGGAACCCGCCGCCGAAGCGGGCGACGGCGCGGGACGATGGGGCATTCCAGCGCGCCTGGCGGCGATATTCTCCGGGGCCGTCGCGAAGTTGTCGAGGCGCCGCAGCCGCGCTGATAGACTCGCGCGATGACACCCTTCGCCGACACGCCGCTGCTTTCGCGCATCGCCGACGACCTCGCCGAGCGCGGCTGGTCGCGGCAACATGCCTTCCTGCCAGAGGCTCTGACCCTCGAACTGGCGCACGAGTGCCGCCAGCGCGCCGCGCGTGGCGCGCTGGAGCCGGCGGCGGTCGGCCGGGGCGACGCCCAGCACGTTCGCGAAGGGGTGCGCGGCGACCTCATCCAATGGCTGGAACCGGGGCAGTCGGCGGCCTGCGACCGCTACCTGGCGCACATGGAGACCCTGCGCCAGGGGTTGAACCAGACACTGTTCCTCGGCCTGGAGGACTTCGAAAGCCATTTCGCCCTGTATCCGCCCGGTGCTTTCTACGAGAAGCACCTGGACCGTTTTCGCGACGATGACCGGCGCACGCTGTCCGCGGCCCTCTACCTCAACCCGGGCTGGCAGCCGCAAGATGGCGGCGCCCTGCGCTTGTACCTCGACGAGGGCGAACACGAGGTGCTGCCCGAGGCCGGCTGCCTGGTGCTGTTCCTCTCCGCGAGCCTGCCCCACGAAGTGCTGCCGGCCCACCGCGAGCGTCTGTCGTTGACCGGCTGGTTCCGCCGCCGCGGCGAGTCGCTCCTGTGAGCGACTCCCTGCCCCTCGGCACGGGCTCGCCGCCGCTGGCCGCTTCGACGAACCTGGAGCCAACCGCGGTGGCAGGCCTGCCGAAAGTGCTCGTCAGCCGCTGCCTGCTTGGCCAGCCGGTGCGTTACGACGGCGGTTGCCAGGGTCCGTTCGACCTGTTGCAGCGCTGGCAGGCGCAGGGTCGCGTGGTGCCGGTCTGCCCGGAAGTGGCGGGCGGCCTGCCCACCCCGCGGGCGCCGGCGGAGATCCCCGGCGGGCAGGGCGAGGCGGTGCTCGACGGCCGGCGACCGGTGCTCACCGACGACGGCGAGGACGTCACCGCGGCCTTTCTCGAAGGCGCCGCGATCGCCCTGGCGCTGGCCGCGCGTCACGGCATCCGCGTCGCCGTGCTCAAGGCGCGCAGCCCGTCCTGCGGCAACCGGGAAACCTACGACGGCAGCTTCAGCGGCACCCGTGTCGCCGGGGCCGGCGTCACCGCCGCGCAGCTCCAGCGTGCCGGCGTCCAGGTATTCAACGAACGGGAACTGGACCAGGCCGCCGCCGCCCTGGCGCGGTTGGAGCGCCAGCTGCCGCCCGCCTAGGCGTTCATCGCGGGCCGCTTTGCCCGGTCCGCGGGCGTTCGTCCTTCCTGGCGATGCCTACACCGCCTTCCCCGGGATTTCGGGCCGGCCGCTTTGCCGCAGGCGGAGACGCCGCCGGGCCTCCCGTGGGCTGGGTCGCGAGGCGACGGCGCGCTCATGCCTCGCCCCTGGCGCGTGCCGAAGACCTCGGCGCTTGCGCCGCAGCGCAACCGGTGGAGGCCGTCGTCGCCTGGTCCGGCCCGTTTTCGTCCGCCCACGAAAAAGGGAGGCCGAAGCCTCCCTTGTTCAGTGCACCGGTCCGGGCGTCAGAACAGCACGCGGCTGCGGATGGTGCCGTTGACCTGATGCAGCTTCTCCAGCGCCAGGTCGGAGTACTCGGCGTCCACGTCGATCACCACGTAGCCGACGTTCTCGCTGGTCTGCAGGAACTGGCCGGAGATGTTGATGCCGTTCTCCGCGAAGACCTTGTTGATCTCGCTCATCACGCCGGGAATGTTCCGGTGGATGTGCAGCAGACGGTGCTTGCCCGGGTGCGCCGGCAGCGCCACTTCGGGGAAGTTGACCGAGGACACCGAGGTGCCGTTGTCGCTGTACTTGACCAGCTTCTCGGCGACCTCCAGGCCGATGTTGGCCTGGGCCTCGGCGGTCGAGCCGCCGATGTGCGGGGTGAGGATCACGTTGTCCAGGCCACGCAGCGGGCTCTCGAATTCCTCGTCGTTGGAGCGCGGCTCCACCGGAAACACATCGATGGCGGCGCCGATCAGGTGCTTGTCCTTGATCGCCTCGGCCAGGGCGTCCAGGCGCACCACGGTACCGCGGGCGGCGTTGATCAGGATGCCGCCCTTCTTCATCGCACGGATTTCGGCTTCGCCGATCATCCACTGGGTGGAGGGCAGCTCGGGGACGTGCAGCGACACGATGTCGGCCAGGCCGAGCAGCTCTTTCAGGGTGGTGACCTGGGTGGCGTTGCCCAGCGGCAGCTTGGTCAGCGGGTCGTAGAAGAACACCTGCATGCCGAGGCCCTCGGCCAGCACCGACAACTGGGTACCGATCGAGCCGTAGCCGACGATGCCGAGCTTCTTGCCGCGGATCTCGAAGGAGTTGGCCGCGCTCTTGATCCAGCCGCCACGGTGGCAGGAGGCGTTCTTCTCGGGGATGCCGCGCAGCAGCAGGATGGCTTCGGCGAGCACAAGCTCGGCCACCGAGCGGGTATTGGAATAGGGGGCGTTGAACACCGCGATGCCGCGCTCGCGGGCGGCGCCCAGGTCGACCTGGTTGGTGCCGATGCAGAAACAGCCCACCGCGACCAGTTTCTTCGCGCTGTTGAAGACGTCCTCGGTCAGCTGGGTGCGGGAGCGGATGCCGATGAAATGGGCTTCGGCGATCTTTTCCTTGAGCTGGTCTTCGGGCAGCGAGCCGGTCAGGTACTCGATGTTGGAGTAGCCGGCGGCCTTGATGGTGTCCACGGCGTTCTGATGGACGCCTTCCAGAAGAAGGAACTTGATCTTGCTCTTGTCGAGAGACGTCTTGCTCATCTGCGTACCTGTGATCCCAATAGAAATGGCAGGGCGATGGGCAGCGCGGGAGGCTGCCCGGGCCGGCGTGGGCCGGCTCCCGGATCGGGCGGACGCGCGATTCGCGGGGGGGCGTTATGCTAGCATGTTCTCCTTTTTCCATGCTCGGTTGCGACCTGAAGCGTTCTCAGGGCGACCATGAATGTTTCGAGAGTTCTACAGATGACCGACATCGCCCTGATCGAAGAGCTGCAGACCCTGCTGGAGCCGGGGAAAGTCCTCACCGACGCCGCTTCGCTGGACGCCTATGGCAAGGACTGGACCAAGCATTTCGCCCCCGCGCCGCTGGCCATCGCCTTTCCCAGGAGCATCGAGCAGGTCCAGGCCATCGTGCGCTGGGCCAACCAGCGCAAGGTCGCGCTGGTGCCCTCCGGCGGCCGTACCGGGCTGTCCGCCGCAGCGGTGGCGGCCAACGGCGAGGTGGTGGTGGCCTTCGACTACATGAACCGCATCCTCGAGTTCAACGCCTTCGACCGCACCGCGCGCTGCCAGGCCGGGGTGGTAACCAAGCAGTTGCAGAACTTCGCCGAAGAGCACGGCCTGTACTACCCGGTGGACTTCGCGTCCTCCGGCTCCAGCCAGCTCGGCGGCAACATCGGCACCAACGCCGGCGGGATCAAGGTGATCCGCTACGGCATGACCCGCAACTGGGTCGCCGGGCTGAAGGTGGTCACCGGCCAGGGCGACCTGCTGGAACTGAACAAGGACCTGATCAAGAACGCCACCGGCTACGACATGCGCCAGTTGTTCATCGGCGCCGAGGGCACCCTGGGCTTCGTCGTCGAAGCCACCATGCGCCTGGATCGCGCGCCGAAGAACCTCACCGCGATGGTCCTCGGCACCCCGGACTTCGACGCCATCATGCCGGTGCTGCACGCCTTCCAGGGCAAGCTCGACCTGACCGCCTTCGAGTTCTTCTCGGACAAGGCGCTGGCCAAGGTGCTGGCGCGCGGCGACGTGCCGACGCCCTTCGACACCCAGTGCCCCTTCTATGCGCTGCTGGAGTTCGAGGCCAGCACCGAGGAGGTGGCCAACGAGGCGCTGGCCACCTTCGAGCATTGCGTGGAACAGGGCTGGGTGCTCGACGGGGTGATGAGCCAGAGCGAGCAGCAGTTGCAGAACCTGTGGAAGCTGCGCGAGTACATCTCCGAGACCATCTCCCACTGGACGCCCTACAAGAACGACATCTCGGTCACCGTGTCGCGGGTGCCGGCGTTCCTCAAGGACATCGACGCCATCGTCGCGGCCAACTACCCGGACTTCGAAGTGGTCTGGTTCGGCCACATCGGCGACGGCAACCTGCACCTGAACATCCTCAAGCCGGACGACTTGTCGAAGGATGAGTTCTTCGCCAAGTGCGCCACGGTGAACAAATGGGTGTTCGAGACGGTGGAGAAGTACGAGGGCTCGATTTCCGCCGAGCACGGTGTCGGCATGACCAAGCGCGATTACCTCGGCTATAGCCGTTCGGCGGCCGAGATCGGCTACATGAAGGCGCTGAAGGCGGTGTTCGACCCCAACGGCATCATGAACCCCGGCAAGATCTTCGCCGTCTGAGCCCGGGCGCCCGCTTCTTCGCGGGCCGGGCGCCCTCGGCCGCCTCGCTTCACTGTCGCGTCATTTCGCTCCAGGAGTCGCCATGAGCTACCAGCACCAATACACCGACGGCACCCCCATCCATTTCCCCCTGGGCAAGGTGGTGTGCATCGGCCGCAACTACGCCGAGCACGCCAGGGAACTGAACAACCCGGTGCCGAGCGAGCCGCTGCTGTTCATCAAACCCGGCAGTTGCGCGGTGCCCCTGGAAGGCGGTTTCGCCATTCCCCGGGATCGCGGCTCGGTGCACTACGAGGCGGAAATCGCCGTGCTGATCGGCAAGCCGCTGTCCCGCGAGCCGGGCGACGAGGAAATCCGAGACGCGATTTCCGGCTTCGCTCCGGCCCTCGACCTGACCCTGCGCGACGTGCAGGCCCGGCTCAAGGAAAAGGGCCTGCCCTGGGAAATCGCCAAATCCTTCGACGGCGCCTGCGTGCTCGCCCCCTTCGTGCCCGGCGACGCGGTGGCCGACCTGGGCGACATCGGCATCCGCCTGAGCATCGCTGGCGAGGTCCGCCAGGACGGCAACAGCCGCGACATGCTCAACCCGATCCTGCCGCTGGTCCGACACATCTGCGGGCATTTCAGCCTGCAACCGGGCGACGTGCTCCTCACCGGAACTCCGTCCGGGGTCGGCCCGCTGCGGGTCGGCGACGAATTGTCGCTGGAACTGGTCGGTCACTCGCGCTTCGACAGCCGCGTCCTCTGAGCCCGCGACCGCGGTTATTTACCTTGGCACCTCCCGCCGGCATAGGTAGGCTGGGGGCTTCGCTCCCGGGAGACGCCCGATGCGCCTGCCTTTCTCTCTACCCCGTGCCCGCTGGCTGGTAGCGGGTTTCGCCCTGGCCCTCACCGCCGGGGTGGTCAAGTCGCAGCACCTGGATGACCGCCTGCTGTTCCTGATCAAGGAAAACAGCCTCACCCAGGGGCAGCGGGACGCCAGTATCTGGCTGCCGGGCTATCACGCCGTGATCCAGGGCAAGTCGCTGAGCGGCCTGGAACACGACGAGACCTCCGACCTCACCTACAACCCCCTCAGCGGCACGCTGTACACCGTCACCGGCAAGAAGCCGCTGCTGGTGGAGCTGTCCCGCGAGGGCGAAGTGCTGCGCAGCATTCCGCTGATCGGCTTTTCCAACCCGGAAGGGGTGGCGATGATGGAGGACGGCAACCTGGCGATCACCGACGAGCGCCGGCGCACCCTGTCGCTGGTGCGGGTGAATGCGCTAACCACGGAAATCAACGCCGCCGACGCCACCGAGTACGACCTGGGATTCCCCGAGTCCCGCAACAAGGGCTTCGAGGCGATCGCCTGGGACCCCGCACAGGGTCGCCTGCTGCTGGGCAAGGAGCGCGAGCCACGGGCGCTCTACAGCTGGGACAGCGATGGCCGTGGCCAGGTGTTCGGCAACATGCGCGAGCTGCCCAGCGGCGGTTTGCAGATGCGCAACGTCTCGGCCATGAGCATCGACCCGCGGACCCGCCACACCCTGGTGCTCTCGGCGCAGTCGAACCTGCTGCTGGAGCTGGACGAGCGCGGCGATCCGGTCAGCTTCATCAGCCTGATCGGCGGCCTCAACGGCCTGCGCCAGGGCATCCCGCGCGCCGAGGGCGTGGCCATGGACGAGGCCGGCGACATCTACATGGTCAGCGAGCCGAACCTGTTCTACGTGTTCCGCAAGGACTCCCCGGCGAACACCACGGCGGCCGACAAACTGGCCGTGGTCCCCGCCGGCTGAGCCGGCCCGGCGTCGGCGACCGGGGCCGCGGCTTCGCGGTGGTGGCCGACGAGGTGCGCGCTGGCCCAGCGCACCGCCGAATCCACCGCGGAGATCGACGCCTTGCTCGGCAAGCCGACCAGCAGTGCCCTGCAGGCGGCCGGCGAAATGCAGCAGAGCCTGGCGCAGTCCGAGGCGTCGGTGCGCGACACCGGCGAGGTGCGCGAAGCGTCCGCCGGCATCCACGAGGCGGTCACGGTGATCAGGGACATGAACAACCCGATCGCCACCGCCGCCGAGGAACAGCATCGGGTGGCCGAGGAGATCAATCGCCATATTGCCAAAATCCATGGCGGCGCCACCCACATCAGCGAAATCTCCGCGACCGCCAAGTCCATTAGCCGCACCCTCGCCGGTGTGGCCGACGAGCTGCACCGCCTGGCGGGTGCGCTTCCGGACCCGCGGAGGCGCGGCTTCCCGCGCCCGCCCGCCCGGGCGGCCAGGTCAGACGAAGTCGTAGGTGCTGAACAGGCGCGTCCAGTCCTGGCCATCGAACAGGCAGGCGCCATGGGGGCCGGCGGTCAACAGGTGCTCGCCGTCCGGGCTGACGTCCAGGCGTCCGCTGACCATGGCGCTGGGCGCCTGGGTATCCACCTCGCCCAGGGGCACCAGTTCCTTGCCGCTCAGGGTATACAGGCCTTCCTGCGCGCCCAGGTACAGCCGGCCCTTGAACCAGGCGGCGTCGACCGGTTGATGGCCCCAGGCGAGGTCGGCTTGTGCGACTTTCTGCCAGCGGCTTTCCCGGCCGGCCCAGACGCAGCCTTTGGCATCGCTGATGTACACCTTGCCGTCGCCGGCGCAACAGACGGTTTCCAGCTGGGCGTTGGTCGGGAACGGGCAGTTCTGCCAGCGCTTACCGTCGAAGCGCCAGACGTCGCCGGACCCTCCGACGGCGTACAGGTCGTCGGCGGCGAAGGCGGACAGGTCCTTGAAGCCCAGGGTCATCCAGTAATCGTCGTTGTCGGCGGCATCGGCGGGTAATTCGAGGCCCGAGCCGTCCGCATTCAACCGGGTCCAGCGTTCGAAGCCTTCGCGCCGGTAGAGACTCCGGTAGGTGCCCAGCCCATACAGCGTGCCGGCCGCGCGCACCAGCTTCTGGACGACGATGCGGCCACCGCTCGGCGAGGCGGTGTCCGCCTGGGTATCCAGGGGGCTTTCCACGCCTTTCTGCCTGGCGTTGGCCGAATAGACAGTGTTACGGGTATCGACCGCCACATACTCCGCCGGCGAAGTGCTGCAGGCGATGGAGGTGAAGCCGAAGTTGCCGCTGGTGAACACGCCGAAGCGTTTCTCCATCGGCGCGTCGGTGGCCATCGTGATGAAGCGCGTGCGCGGCCGCGAATCCCGCGAGTCCTGTTCTTCCACCAGGACGAAACCGTAGCCCTTGCTCCGGTAGATGGCGCAGTCGTAGAGCGTGAAGCCGCGTACGAAGTGTTCCCATGTCGCTTTGTCGAAGACGTTTGCCATCGCGAATCTCCTTACATCGGTGTATCGCTCGTATCGGATACGTCGGGGCCCTGTCCGGGGTTTCCGGAATGCGGCGTCACCTCGGCGGTATCGAGCGGCCCACACTTATGAACCTTTCCGTAGTATTCGTTCAGTTGGGCCTTCAGGCAGTCGGCGTCGCAGTGGAAAGCGGTGGCGATCAACTGGGACAGCTTGTCCCGGGCCTGGGTGTAGGGCATGTCGGACTTGCCGAGGTACTCGTTGAGCGCCACCTCGGTGCCCTTGTGGGCCATCCCGTGGCTGCCGTTGGAGGCCCGGTTGGTGGTGCCTTCGAGGCAGATGGTGGGCGCGTCGCCGTGCTTGTACTTCTCCCAGCAGGCGCGGTTGCCGCCCTGCTTCATCTCTTCCTTGCCGGTCTTGGGGTGGGTCTGCGACACGTACTCGTGGAACATCGCGTCCGGGAGCAGGTGGTGACCGGTCTGGCCGGGGCAGCAGCCATTGCCCTTGGCGCTCTTGTCGCTGTCCTTGTAGGGAATGAGCATGCATTTGCGCGCCCGCAGGCAGGGGTTGGCGAAGGCGATGGCGGCCTGGGCGCTGGCCATGGCGTCCTCGAGGCCGCCGGGGCTGAGGATTTTCTTCAATTCGTCGAGCCTGCCCTGGATGACCGCGAGGGCTTTTTCCAGTCGCGCGAAACGTTGGGCCAGGTCGCCGGTGATGGCCGCCGCGGCGACCTGACCGAGCACCTTGCCCAGGCCCTGGTAGAGGCTCATGCGCCCGAGGACGCTCGCCAGCACCGGGAAGCGCGAGGCAGCGGTGCGCTGGGCCGCCTTTTCCGCGGCATTGTCCAGGGTGGCCTGCCCATGCCGCTTCACGTAGTCGTCGGCGAAGGTCTTCATCTCGGCGAGGCTTTTGTTCAGCAAGCCGTCCTGTTCGCCGATCAGGGCGTCCACCTGGGACTGGATCTGCTGCTTGAAATCCTCGGTGTTGGTTGTGCCGTCCTTGCGCTTGCCGCCGGGCTTGATCCATAGCCCGGTGCAGTGGTCGCTCATCCACTGGTTGGACGCATTGGCCTTGTAGCTGCCGCGGGACCGGCCCACGCCGTCGATCGCGGTGATGGCCGACTTGAACGTGCCCTCCAGCCCGAGCATGGCGCTGCCCGGCTGGTTTTGCTGGCGATTGAGCTTGGCGTCCTTGAGGGAGTCCGCGCCGTCCTGCTTGCCCTGCGGGGTGTCGCAGGCGTGCTGGATGCGCTCGATGTCTTTCTTGCACGGCACCTGCTTGGCGGGCGTGTCCAGGTAGAAAAAGACCGCGGTGTTCGCCGGCGTCTTGCCTGCGGGGCGTTTGTTGCCGCCGGGTTTGCCGCCGTCGCCGTCCGCCTTGCGCTTGGTACCCTGGCTTCCCCCTGTGCCCGCTGTCCCTGGAGCCATCTTCTGTCGTTCCTTCGTGGTGGCGGCGTTGAGCGAAACGGTGCCGGTGCCCGCCTTTCCGTTCCGGCTGCGCATCCTTCACAAAGCCTGGAGGCGCCGCAATGCGCATCCTCGGGATTTGCCAAACGCGTCGCGGTGCCGTCCGACCGACGGACAGGCGTCGTGCCGAGCGGACGAGGCGCTCAAGCACGGGGCTTCGGGCGGAGAGGCGCGCGCGGCCGGCGTCGAGCCGCGGGGGAGGGCCTGGCGCGCGTCAGCGCCGGTACAGGCTCGGCGACTGGCCGCTCCAGCGCCGGAAGGCATGGCGGAAGCTGGCGGTTTCGCTGTAGCCGAGTTGCTCGGCGATCAGGTAGATCGGCAGGTCGGTATCCGCCAGCAGGCGCCGTGCCTTGTCGTAGCGGACTTCGTCGAGCAGGCGCTGGTAGCTGGTGTCGAGCCGTTGCAGGTGTCGGCGCAGGGTGCGCTCGGAGCGATGCAGGCGTCGCGCGACGCAATGCAGGGCGCTGGATTCGCGCAGGTGGCCGTCGAGATGGCGGCGAATCTGTTCGAGCATGTCGTGCTTGCCGGACAGCCGCGCATCCAGCTCCAGGCATTGCCGCGGGCCAGAGTGGCAGGTGAGCGGATCGGCCAGGGGCAAAGGTCGTTCGAGCAGCGCGGCATCGAAGCAGAGGGCCGCGGCCGGCGCCTCGAAAACCACCGGGCAGCCAAGCTTCTCGGCATAGAGGCTGGCGTGCCCGGGCGCGGCGAAGGGCAGCAGCAGGCGACACGGCTTGACCGCTTCGCCGAGCAGGTCGCGGACCAGGGTGAGCAGCGCGGTCAGGCAGAGTTCGGTGGTGAAGACGGCCAGCGCGGGGGCGTCGCGGTAGCGGCTGGCGACCAGCCGCGCTTCGTCGCCGTGGCGTTCCAGGGCCAGGTGGAAAGAGCTGCCGAGCAGCGCCGGGCGC
This sequence comes from Pseudomonas sp. RIT-PI-AD, assembly GCF_025642785.1. Taxonomy (GTDB): domain Bacteria; phylum Pseudomonadota; class Gammaproteobacteria; order Pseudomonadales; family Pseudomonadaceae; genus Pseudomonas_T. The sequence continues at coordinate 75,470 of NZ_JANZKU010000015.1, read as the reverse complement.
GCCAGCGCCAGGCACAGGGCGTCGCGCAGGGTGCGGCTGGCGAGCAAGGTGTGGCCGAGGATGCCTTGGGCCGAGACGTGCATGCCCAGGCCGAGGGACAGCCCGAGAGCCGGGTCGCGGGTGCACTCCAGGGCGTTGGCGAAGACGCGCAGTTCCTGGGTGTGGCGGATGAGCTTGTCCGGGGTGTCCAGGTCGGCGCGGGCCAGGCCGCTGTCGGCCAGCAGGCGTTCGTAGGGCACGCCGCGGGCGGCGAGGGTGTCCATCGCCAGGGCGACGGTGTGCAAGGTGGTGAGCCTGCGTTCTTCCGGTAGCGTGGCCTGATCCATGGAGCGTCCCCTTTGGTAACGCGCCTGGACGTCCGCGAGCTCGCGACGGCAGCGATCCGCTGCGGGGAACCGGCGCGTTCACCCTGTTCGACCGGCTCCGCGGTGGGGCCTGGGCGTCAGCCGCGCCGCGAGGTGCGCGCCCGACTCGCCTGCCGACCGGGAGCATTAAGCCTGGATTCAGCGAAATCGTGCTATTTCTGGCGGCCTTCGTGTTCCCGAGCCTGTCGCATGCGCCGATTCCTTACGCTGAAAATCCTGTCTTTGACGCTGGTGATGGCCTGCGTGCTGCTGGCGGCGGTGGCCGCCCAGCATTTCCGCCTGTACGAGCGTGGCTGGTTCGTTTTGCAAGAATGGCGCCATGCCGGCGAGTGGCGCGAGCGTTCGGTGTGGCTGCCGGATTACCGAGTGACGGTGGAGGCCCGGGAGATCGTCGGCCTGGACGCGGACATCTCGGCGCTGACCTACGATCCGCAGCGGCGCAGCCTGTTCAGCGTGACCAACCGGCGCCCGGAACTGCTGGAGCTGTCCCTCGACGGCCGCCTGCTACGGCGCATCGAGCTGGTGGGCTTCGGCGACCCGGAAGCCGTCGAGTACATCGCCCCGGGCGTCTACGTGATCACCGACGAGCGCCAGCAACGGCTGATAAAGGTGCACCTGGACGATGCCACCACGCGCCTGGATGCGGCGGCCGGGGAGCAGTTGTCGTTGGGCATCGACCGCAACGGCAACAAGGGCTTCGAGGGGCTGGCCTACGATGCTGCCGGCCAGCGGCTGTTCGTCGCCAAGGAGCGCGACCCGGTGCGCATCTACGAGATCCAAGGGTTTCCCAGCACTGCGCAGCAGCCTTATTCGGTGAAGGTGCTGGACGATCCGAAACGCGACGCGCGGCTGTTCGTGCGCGACCTGTCCAGCCTGGACTACGACGCGCGCAGCGGCCACCTGCTGGCGCTGTCGGACGAGTCGCGGCTGATCCTGGAACTGAACGCCAAGGGCCGTCCGGTCAGCAGCCTGTCGCTGCTGCGCGGCATGCAGGGCCTGCGGCGCAGCGTGCCCCAGGCCGAGGGCATGGCGATGGACGACGAGGGCACGCTCTACCTGGTCAGCGAGCCGAACCTGTTCTATGTGTTTCGCAAGCCGGGCGACTGAGCCGGCACCTGCGCGGCACCGCCGAGGGGCGCGCATCCGTTGCGGGCAGCGCCGCTGGCCGTCGAGGATGCGTGGAGACCGGGCTGGAAGGAACGCAACGGCCCGGCCTTTCGGCGCGGGCCGCCGCCGCGTCCCCTAGGGACGCGGGTGGTGCTTCAGAACTGCCACTGCGCGCCCAGGGAGTAGGCGGCCTGGCTGCCCTCGTCGTGGGCGAAGCGGCTGTTGGCCTCGACGAACACGCCGAGCTGCGGGGTGATCGCCAGCAGCGCACCGAGCTGGGCGCGGCCGAAGCTCTTGTCGACGCCGCCGAGGTCGGCGACCCGCGCGCGGTCGTCGGCGCGGCTGGTGAGGTCCAGGTCGTCCAGGCGGCCGTCGCCCAGTTCCTTGACCCAGCGCAGGTTGCCGTAGGGTTGCAGGCTCATGGCATTGGGCAGCGCCAGGGCGCCGCGGATACGCCAGCCGAGGCTCGCTTCCAGGGAGTCGAAGCGTTGCGCCTCGTAGCCCAGGGCGGTACGCCGCCGTTCGTCTTCATGGAAGCCGTCGATGCGGTAGTGGCTGTAGTCCAGGCTGGCGAAGGGGCCGCTTTTCAGTTCGCCGAAGCTGAAGTCGTAGCCACCCAGCACTCGGGCGCCCCAGGTGAAGGCATCGGTGTCGCCCTCGAAGCGCTGGTCGAGCAGCAGCGGGCCGCCGTTGGCGCGCAGTTGCAGGGCGCGCTTGGTGTCGAAACCGGTGTGGCCGATGCTCGCCTCGCCGGCCAGCCATTGCGGGCCGCCGTCGTTGAGCAGGGCATAGACCGCGGCCTGCCAGGTGTCGCTGTCCACCTTGCCGCCATGCTCGAGGCGATCGCGGCCGTTCAGGTAGCTGAGGCTGCCGCCGAGCGCCAGGCTGGACGTGAGCTGGTAGTCGCCCAGCGCGTGCAGGCCGTAGCGGCGCGCCTCGGGGCTGGCCTCGGTGTCGAAACCGTTGTCCGGGGCGTACTCGCCGTCCACGCCGATCTCGCCGTCGAAGCGGCCGACCTCGCGGCTGGCGGCTTGCAGGGTCAGCCAGCGGCGGTCGTGCAGGCGGGTCAGGGCCAGGTGCTGGCGTTGCAGGTTGTCCTGCAGATCCCGCGCCAGGGCGCCGCCGGAGGCGGTGGAGGCGAGCAGGTCGGCGTTGGTCAGCTCCAGCACCAGGCGGGTGAGCAGCAGCGAGTAGTCGCGCAGGCGCTGGTCGATGCGTTCCTGGCCGAAGGCGTTGGTCAGGACCGCCTGGTTGTCCTTGTCCGGATCGTGCCAAGTGGCGCCGCCGGGGATCGCCGGGTTGTCGGTCTGCTCGTAGCCGTCCAGCTCGCCCAGTTCCCAGTTGGTCGCTTCGACGAACAGCACCGGGACGTTGAGGTTCTCGAAGGACGAGCCGTCGCTGCAGCAACCGGTGCCGGCCGGGTACTCTTCGTTGAGGCCGGGGTTGGTGTGCAGGTCGATGCCCAGCTCCCGCGCCAGGCTGAAGGTGTGCTCGCGCAGGGCGGCCAGGGCCGGGTTGGCGACGCTGTTCTGCCCGGCGTGGGCGTACATCATGTCGCCGGTGATCAGGCTGTCCAGGTTGATCATGCCCAGCAGGTTGGCGCGCTGGCTGTCGTTGAGGGAGGCGACGTAGGCCTGCGAACCGCGCAGGCCCTCCTCCTCGGCACCGAAGCCGACCACCGACAGGCCGTGCTCCAGCTTGATCCCGCTCAGGTTACGGGCGATCTCGGTGAGCACCGCGGCGCCCGAGCCGTTGTCGTCCAGCCCTTGCAGGGCGGGGCGGCCGTAGTAGGTGTCGAAGTGCGCGCCCACCACCAGGTACTGGTCGCTGGTGCCGGGCGCATAGGCCAGGACGTTCTGCGCCGCGCGGCGCTCGCCATTGCTGGCGGTCCAGTTGAAGTCCTGGCGGGCGAAGGCATAGCCGTTGCCCATCTGCGCCTGCATCAGGTCTGCCGCGCCGGCGAAGTTGGCCGTGCCGCGATAACGCCCGGGGTAATCGTTGATCAGCCGGTCCAGGGTGGTCCCGGCGTGCTCGCCATAATCGTAGGCGAAGCCCGGGGCGGACAGCAGCGCGCTGCCGAGGCTGATGGCGATGGCTAAAGGCTTTATCACTCACACTCTCCTTGAGTTCGGTTCGTTCACCAAGGCGCAGCCGTGTGCAGGATACGGACCGTCACCGACTCCGGCGGCGTGGAGTGACGCCTGGGCTTAAGCGTGGGTCGCGAGGATGTAAGAAGCGTGGGCCCCGGGCCGATACTTATCGGCTCGCGCGGCGTTCGCGCGGCGAAAGACCGTACGCTTGTTCCAAAAGGTGACGCGCGCCGGGACGGCGCCGCAAAAGGGGGCGCCCATCCGCCGCGGCGGATGGCCTGCAGCGGTCGCGGCGATGGGCGGGCGGGGGTCAGCGCGTCAGGCTGCGCACGCCGTCGGCGGTGCCCAGCAGCAGCAGATCGGCCGGGCGCGCGGCGAACAGGCCATTGGTGACCACCCCGACGATCGCGTTGATCTGCGCTTCCAGCCCCTGGGGATCGACGATGTTCAGGTTGTGCACGTCGAGGATGACGTTGCCGTTGTCGGTCAACACACCCTCGCGGTACACCGGGTCGCCGCCCAGCTTCACCAGTTGCCGGGCGACGTGGCTGCGTGCCATGGGGATCACTTCCACCGGCAGCGGGAAGCCGCCGAGCACCGGTACCAGCTTGCTGGCGTCGGCGATGCAGACGAAGGTCCGCGCCACCGCGGCGACGATCTTCTCGCGGGTCAGCGCGGCGCCGCCGCCCTTGATCAGGTGCAGGCGCTCGTCGCTTTCGTCGGCGCCGTCCACGTAGAACTCCAGTTCGCCGACGCCGTTGAGGTCGTAGACCGGGATGCCGTGGGCCTTCAGACGCTGGGCGGTGGCTTCCGAGCTGGCCACCGCGCCGTCGAACTCGATCTTGTGGCGGGCCAGGGCGTCGATGAAGAAGTTCGCCGTGGAGCCGGTGCCGACGCCGACGATGCTCTTCGCATCGAGGCGCGGGCGGATGTGGTCGACGGCGGCCTGGGCCACCGCCTGTTTGAGCTGATCCTGGGTCATGGCGGTCCGCCTGCTGGAAAAGCGCCCAGTATACCGGCGCGTGGCCCGGGCGGATCGGCGGCCGATGAATCCACGGCGGTCGGCGTATCGGCGCGCGGCCGTATGCGGTGGCCCGGGGCCGAGGCGGCGGGGTAAACTCCCGGCTTCCACCCAGCCGCCAGCGATCAGCCCGATGCTCGAACAGTACGTCAAGATGATCCTCACCTCGCGCGTCTACGACGTGGCGGTGGAAACTCCCTTGCAGCCGGCCCGCCGGCTGTCCGAGCGGCTGGGCAACCAGATCTTGCTCAAGCGCGAGGACCTGCAGCCGGTGTTCTCCTTCAAGGTCCGCGGCGCCTACAACAAGCTGGCGCAGTTGACCGCCGAGGAACTCGGCCGCGGCGTGGTCACCGCCTCTGCCGGCAACCACGCCCAGGGCCTGGCCCTGGCGGCGCGGGAACTGGGGATCAAGGCCACCATCGTGATGCCGCGCACCACGCCGGAACTGAAGGTCCAGGGCGTGCGGGCCCGCGGCGGCAAAGTGGTATTGCACGGCGACGCCTTCCCCGAGGCCCTGGCCCATTCGCTGAAACTGGTGGAAGAGAAGGGCTACGCCTACATCCACCCCTACGACGACCCCTACGTGATCGCCGGCCAGGGCACCGTGGCCATGGAGATCCTCCGCCAGCACCAGGGCTCGCTGGACGCGATCTTCGTCCCGGTGGGCGGCGGCGGGCTGATCGCCGGCATCGCCGCCTACGTGAAGTACCTGCGCCCCGGCACCCAGGTGATCGGCGTCGAGCCGGACGACTCCAACTGCCTGCAACAGGCCCTGGCCGCCGGCGAGCGGGTGGTGCTGCCGCAGGTCGGGCTGTTCGCCGACGGCGTCGCGGTGGCGCAGATCGGCCACCACCCCTTCGAGATCTGCCGTCACTACGTCGACGAGGTGATCACCGTCAGCACCGACGAAATCTGCGCGGCGATCAAGGACATCTACGACGACACCCGCTCCATCACCGAGCCCGCCGGCGCTCTGGCGGTGGCCGGGATCAAGAAATACGTGGAGCGCGAGGGCGTCGCCGCGCAGACCCTGGTGGCCATCGATTCCGGCGCCAACGTGAACTTCGACCGCCTGCGCCACGTGGCCGAGCGGGCCGAGCTGGGCGAGAAGCGCGAGGCGATCATCGCCGTGACCATCCCCGAGCGTCCCGGCAGCTTCAAGGCCTTCTGCGAGGCCATCGGCAAGCGCCAGATCACCGAATTCAACTACCGCTACCACGCCGACAAGCAGGCGCACATCTTCGTCGGCGTGCAGACCCACCCCGAGCACGACCCGCGCCTGGCGCTGGTGGAAAGCCTGCGCGGCCAGGGCTTCCCGGTGCTCGACCTGACCGACAACGAGCTGGCCAAGCTGCACATCCGTCACATGGTCGGCGGCCACGCGGCGCGGGTGAGCGACGAGATGGTCCTGCGCTTCGAATTCCCCGAGCGGCCCGGCGCGCTGTTCAACTTTCTCGACAAGCTCGGCGGGCGCTGGAACATCACCCTGTTCCACTACCGCAACCACGGCGCCGCCGACGGCCGCGTGGTGGCCGGCCTGCAGGTGCCGGAAGACGAGCGTCATCTGGTGCCCGCGGCGCTGGAGAAGATCGGCTACCCCTACTGGGACGAAACCGATAACCCGGCCTATCGGCTGTTCCTCGGCTGACGGGGCGAGGTGCCCATGCGCATTCATTCCCGTCCGGGCTCGATCCGCACGCCCGCGGCGGGCCGCCTAGGGGAGTCACTCTTCTGAGCCAGTTGAACATCCTGCTGGTAGGCGCCAGCGGTTTCATCGGCAGCCACCTGCTCGAAGCCCTCAGCGCTGCCGGCCACCGCGTGATCGCCACATCGCGCAGTGGCTGGGGCCCGTTGCTGCCGGAGGTGGAATGGCTGCCCCTGGACCTGGCGCGGCTGGCGGACGAGCCGGACTATTTCGCCTGGCCGGACGCGGTAGACCTGGTGATCAATGCCACCGGCCTGTTCAGCGCCGATGCCGAGGCGATGGCGCGCGCCCAGGATCGCGGCCCGCGGGCACTGTTCAAGCGCGCCGCCCTGCACGGCGCCGGCGTGTTGCAGATTTCCGCGCTGGGCGCCGGCAGCCAGCCCGAGGTGCCCTTCCTCGCCAGCAAGGCGGCCGCCGACGATTACCTGCTCGGCCTGGGCATCCCCGCCGTGGTGCTGCGCCCGTCGCTGGTGATCGGCCCCGGTGGCGCCAGCAGCGTCTGGCTGACGCGGCTGTCGCCCTGGCCGCTGATCCCGCTGCTGGATCGCCAGGCGCGGACCCGCCCGTTGCACGTGGCCGACCTCGCCGCCGCCGTGCTGGCCTTGTTGCGGCACTGGCCGGATAGCGGCGTGCTGCCTCTGGTGGGCGCCGAATCCATGACCCAGGGCGATCTGCTCGACCGCCTGCGCGTCGCCCAGGGCTGGGCGCCGGGTCGTTACCTGCAGGTGCCGGCGCCGCTGGCCCGCCTGGGCGCCTGGCTCGGCGACCGTTGCGGCTGGCGCGCCTTGAACAGTCAGTTGCTGCGCCTGGCGCGCACCGACAACCTGGCCTCCGCCGAGCCCCTGGGCAAGGCCTGCGGCTATCGCGCGGCCTTCCTCAGCAGCCGCCTGCGCGACTGGCCGAAGCGCGCCGACAGCCTGGCCGCCGTCGGGCGACCCCTGCTGCTGGGCAGCCTGGCGGCGGTCTGGCTGGGCACCGCGCTGGTCTGCCTCGGGCCCGGGCGCGAATGGGGCGTGCGCATCATGGCCGAGCTGGGCGTGGCCGCCGGCCCGGGAGCATGGGCGGTGATCGCCGGCGCGGTGCTGGATGGGCTGCTCGGCGTCGGGATGTTGCTGCGCCGTTGGCGGCGGCCGGTGCTGCTCGCACAGATGGCGCTGATGCTCGGCTATACCCTGGCGATCGGCATCCTGCTGCCGCATTACTGGTTCGACCCTTACATGGCGGTCGGCAAGAACCTGGTGCTGCTGGCCGCCAGCGCCTGGCTGTACGGGCTGGAGCCCTCCGCACGGAACACCCCGAAATGAGCCTGTACCTGTTTCTGAAAACCCTGCACATCCTCTCCTCGACGCTGCTGTTCGGCACCGGCCTGGGCTCGGCCTACTACGCCCTGCGGGCCTGGCGCAGCGGTCAGGTGCAGGTGATCGCCACCACCTTCCGCCACCTGGTCACCGCCGACTGGCTGTTCATCGCCACCACCGCGGTGTTCCAGCCGCTCAGCGGTCTGGGCCTGGCAAAAGTGGCGGGCTGGCCGCTGAACCAGTTCTGGTTGCTGTGCAGCCTCGGCCTGTTCGTCTTCGCCGGGCTCTGCTGGCTGCCGGTGCTGTGGCTGCAGGTGCGCGTGCGCGACATGGCGGAAACGGCGCTGCGCGAGGGCACGCCGATCGCGCCGCGCGCCCAGCGCTACATGAAGGTCTGGTTCGTCCTCGGCTGGCCGGCCTTCGTCGCCTTCGTCGCGATCTTCTTCCTGATGGTGGCCAAGCCGCTCTGACGTCCCGCGCCTCAGCGCAGGGAAATGATCGGCCAGCCGCGGCGCTCGGCCTCGGCGCGCAGGGTCGGGTCGGGGTCCACCGCCACCGGGCGGGTCACCCGCTCCAGCAGCGGCAGGTCGTTCATCGAGTCGCTGTAGAAGGCGCTGTCCTTCAGGTCGAGGTCGTTTTCCCGCAACCAGCGTTCGAGCCGGGTGACCTTGCCCTCGCGGAAGCAGGGCACGTCGACGGTGCGCCCGGTGTAGCGTCCGTCGGCCATTTCGCATTCGGTGGCGAGCAGGGTTTCCACCCCCAGGCGGCGGGCGATCGGCTCGGTGACGAAGCGGTTGGTGGCGGTGATGATCACCACCCGCTCGCCGGCGTCGCGGTGGCGTGCCAACAGCTCCACGCCCTTGGCCAGGATGATCGGCTCGATGCACTCGGCCATGAACTCGGCGTGCCAGCGGTCGAGCTGGGCCCTCTCGGTACGGCCGAGGATCTCCAGGCTGAAATTCAGGTAGTCGGCGATGTTCAGGCGGCCGTCCAGGTAGTCCTGGTAGAAGGCATCGTTGCGCGCCTTGTAGGTGACGCCGTCGAGGATGCCGCGGGCGCACAGCCAGTCGCCCCAGGCGTGGTCGCTGTCGCCCGCCAGCAGGGTATTGTCGAGATCGAAGAGAGCCAGACGCACGGTGTACCTCGCAAACGCGGAAAAGCGCCCAGCATAAAGCCCCACCGCCTATCCGGCCACCGCAGCAAGCTCCGTGCCGGATACCCGGCGGGCGCATGCGGGGGCGCTTCCGGCGCCCCTTCGTTTTGTGGAACAATGCGGGAACATGCGTTTGCGAGGTTGTCCGCCGTGATCGATTCCGATGGTTTTCGCCCGAATGTCGGCATCATTCTCGCCAATGAGGTTGGCCAGGTGATGTGGGCTCGCCGTATCAATCAGGACGCTTGGCAATTCCCCCAGGGCGGCATCAATCCACGGGAAACGCCGGAAGAGGCCCTGTACCGCGAATTGAACGAAGAAGTGGGCCTGGAACAGCAGGATGTGAAAATTCTCGCGTGCACCCGGGGCTGGTTGCGTTATCGTCTGCCGCAACGCCTGGTGCGCACCCATAGCCAACCGCTGTGCATCGGGCAAAAACAGAAGTGGTTCCTCCTGCGGTTGCAATCCGCCGAGGATCGGGTCCGGATGGATGTGACCGGCAAGCCGGAATTCGACGGCTGGCGCTGGGTCAGCTACTGGTATCCGTTGGGACAGGTGGTGACCTTCAAACGCGAGGTCTACCGCCGCGCCCTCAAGGAACTCGCTCCGCGCCTCTTGGCGCACGACTGACCGGAGTCAGCATGCTCAACACGCTGCGCAAGATCGTCCAGGAAGTGAACTCCGCCAAGGATCTGAAGGCGGCGCTGACGATCATCGTGCAGCGGGTGCGGGAGTCCATGGGCAGCCAGGTCTGCTCGGTCTACCTGCTGGACCCGGAGACCAACCGTTTCGTGCTGATGGCCACCGAGGGCTTGAACAAGCGCTCGATCGGCAAGGTCAGCATGGCGCCCAACGAAGGCCTGGTCGGCCTGGTCGGCACCCGCGAGGAGCCGCTCAACCTGGAGAACGCCGCCGACCACCCGCGCTACCGCTATTTCGCCGAGACCGGGGAGGAACGCTACGCCTCCTTTCTCGGCGCGCCGATCATCCACCATCGGCGGGTGATGGGCGTGTTGGTGGTGCAACAGAAGGAGCGCCGCCAGTTCGACGAGGGCGAGGAAGCCTTCCTGGTCACCATGAGCGCCCAGCTCGCCGGGGTGATCGCCCATGCCGAGGCCACCGGCTCGATCCGGGGCTTGGGCAAGCAGGGCAAGGGCATCCAGGAGACCCGTTTCGTCGGCGTGCCCGGCGCGCCCGGCGCGGCGGTGGGCAAAGCGGTGGTGGTCCTGCCGCCGGCCGACCTGGAAGTGGTGCCGGACAAACCGGTGGACGACATCGACGCCGAGGTCGAGCGCTTCAAGCAGGCGCTGGAATCGGTGCGCGCCGACATGCGCTCGCTGTCGAGCAAGCTCGCCAGCCAGTTGCGTCCGGAAGAGCGCGCACTGTTCGACGTCTACCTGATGATGCTCGACGACGCCTCCATCGGCCTGGAGGTCAAGCGGGTGATCCGCGGCGGGCAGTGGGCCCAGGGCGCGCTGCGCCAGGTGGTGATGGAGCACGTCAAGCGCTTCGAACTGATGGACGACGCCTACCTGCGCGAGCGTGCCTCCGACGTCAAGGACCTCGGCCGGCGCCTGCTCGCCTACCTGCAGGAAGAGCGCAAGCAGAACCTGGTCTACCAGGACAACACCATCCTGGTCAGCGAGGAATTGTCCCCGGCGATGCTCGGAGAAGTGCCCGAGGGCAAGCTGGTGGGCCTGGTCTCGGTGCTCGGCTCGGGCAACTCCCACGTGGCGATCCTCGCCCGCGCCATGGGCATCCCCACGGTGATGGGGCTGGTCGACCTGCCCTACTCGAAGATGGACGGTATCGACCTGATCGTCGACGGCTACCACGGCGAGGTGTTCACCAATCCCAGCGACGTGCTGCGCCAGCAGTACGCCGAGTTGGTGGAAGAGGAACGGCAACTGTCCCAGGGGCTCGATGCCCTGCGCCTGCTGCCCTGCGAAACCCTCGACGGCCGGCGCATGCCACTGTGGGTCAACACCGGCCTGCTGGCCGATGTGACCCGTGCCCAGGAGCGCGGTGCCGAGGGCGTCGGCCTGTACCGCACCGAAGTGCCGTTCATGATCAACGAGCGCTTTCCCAGCGAGAAGGAGCAACTGTCGATCTACCGCGAGCAACTGGCGGCTTTCCACCCGCTGCCGGTGACCATGCGCACCCTCGACATCGGCGGCGACAAGTCGCTGTCCTACTTCCCGATCAAGGAAGACAACCCTTTCCTCGGCTGGCGCGGCATCCGCGTGACCCTCGACCACCCGGAAATCTTCCTGGTCCAGGTGCGCGCCATGCTCAAGGCCAGCGAGGGCCTGAACAACCTGCGCATCCTGCTGCCGATGATTTCCGGCGTGCAGGAGCTGGAGGAGTCCCTGCACCTGATCCACCGCGCCTGGGGCGAGGTGCGCGACGAGGGCGTGGACATCCCGATGCCGCCGGTGGGGGTGATGATCGAGATTCCCGCGGCGGTCTACCAGACCCGGGAACTGGCGCGGCAGGTGGATTTCGTCTCGGTGGGCTCCAACGACCTGACCCAGTACCTGCTGGCGGTGGACCGCAACAACCCGCGGGTGGCCGATCTCTACGACTACCTGCACCCGGCGGTGCTGCAAGCGCTCAAGCGAGTGGTCGAGGACGCCCATGCCGAGGGCAAGCCGGCGAGTATCTGCGGCGAGATGGCCGGCGATCCGGCGGCGGCGGTGCTGCTGCTGGCGATGGGGTTCGACAGCCTGTCGATGAACGCCACCAACCTGCCCAAGGTGAAATGGCTGTTGCGCCAGGTCACCCTGAGCAAGGCCCGCGAGCTGCTCGACCAATTGCTGACGATCGACCATCCCCAGGTCATCCACAGCGCGCTGAACCTGGCCCTGCGCAACCTCGGCCTGGGTCGGGTGATCAACCCGGCGGCCATCGTCCAGGCCTAGGCGACAGCCCCCGCGACGCGGGGGCTTTCCGTTTCAGGGATTCAGGCGTACCTCACCCAGCAGCGAACCGTAGGGCCCGTAGCTGCGCTCCACCAGTTCGCGGGTGCCGTCGGCATCGACGATCAGCGAGGTACTGGCGCGGGTGCCGTAGTTGCGCGAGGCGATGAAGATGCTCGACAGCAGGCGCTCGGTGGTGGAACCGATGCCGGTGTCCGGCAGCAGCGCCTCCGCGGCCTGCTCGGAGTCGTGCAGCAGCGCCAGCAATTGCTCCGCATCCGGCGCCGCCAGGGTGCTTTCCAGGGCCGCCTTGCCGCGCAACGACTTCGGCCAGGGCGTGTCCAGGTCGGCGTTGGACAGCGCGTAGAGGCCCGCCGGCAACTGGCGCGGCTGACCTTCGCGGGAGCTGAAGAACCAGAGCTCCCGGCTATCGCCCAGCAGCAGGTTGAAGCCCGAGTAGTCGCCGGCGCGGTTGGCCAGTTCGTCGAGGAAGGCCGCCGGGGGGCGTGGGTCGGCGAGGAACTGCACCGACAGCTCGCCACGGGAGCGGCCGAAGGGCGGCTGGCGGGGATCGCGGATGTTGGTCAGGGCGGCGAAACGGCCGTCGGGGCCGACACCGAGCCAGGTGCCGCCGGCGAGTTCGTCGCGGCCGGCATAGAGGCCGGGGACGTCCTTCCAGGCGTGCAGGGGGAGGGTGGGGCGGTCGTAGAATTCGTCACGGTTGGCGGCCATCACCAGCGGGTGCGCATGGCCGGGACGCCAGGCGAGGAGAATCAGGCACATAGGACTTCCTTGAATATGCGACAGCCCACAGGCTATGAGTTTGCTGCATAAGGCACAAGCCATTCGCTATAAGTCCGGCCGCGTGGACTGTCGATTGGCCACTATTGTCCCCTCGACCCGCTCATCTGTGCCCCATTCGGGCATCCACCTGTGGCTGTGGCCTCGCCGACGTTTTCCGCTACCATGCCGCTTTGTTTTCGGGGGTGGACGATGGAATTCCTGCTCTACATGGTGCTGGGTGCCTGTGCCGGCGTGCTGGCCGGGCTGTTCGGCGTGGGCGGCGGCCTGATCATCGTGCCGGTCCTCGTCTACAGCTTCACCGCGCAGGGCTTCGATCCGGACATCCTCACCCACCTGGCGGTGGGCACCTCCCTCGCCACCATCATCTTCACTTCGATCAACTCGGTCATGGAGCACCAGCGCAAGGGCGCCGTTCGCTGGCCGGTCTTCGCCTGGATGACCGGTGGCATCCTGGTCGGCGCCTGGCTCGGCGGACTCACCGCGGCGGCCATCCAGGGGCCGCTGCTGCAAAAGATCATCGGTGTGTTCGCCATCCTGATCGCCTGCCAGATGGCCCTGGACATCAAGCCCAAGGCCAGCCGCCAGGTCCCTGGCAAGCCCGGTCTGATCGCGGCCGGCGGGGTGATCGGCTGGGCCTCGGCGATCTTCGGTATCGGCGGCGGCTCGCTCACCGTGCCCTTCCTCACCTGGCGCAGCGTGCCGATCCAACAGGCGGTGGCGACTTCCTCCGCCTGCGGCCTGCCCATCGCGGTGTCCAGCGCGATCAGTTTCATGGTCATCGGCTGGCATGAGCCGCGCCTGCCGAGCTGGAGCCTGGGCTTCGTCTATCTACCGGCGATGGCGGGTATCGCCCTCACCAGCATGTTCTTCGCCCGCTTCGGCGCGCGCCTGGCCCACAGGTTGCCGCCACGGGTGCTGAAGCGCCTGTTCGCCCTGCTGCTGTTCGGCGTGGGCTTGAGTTTTCTCGTTTAAGGAGTCGTGATGCTGGCTTATCCCCAGATCGACCCGGTGGCGCTTGCCCTGGGTCCAGTGAAAATCCATTGGTACGGGCTGATGTACCTGATCGGCATCGGCGGCGCCTGGTGGCTGGCTTCGCGCCGGCTGCACCGCTTCGACCCGACCTGGACCAAGGAAAAGCTCTCCGACCTGGTGTTCTGGGTGGCGATGGGCGTGATCGTCGGCGGCCGCCTCGGCTACGTGCTGTTCTACGACCTGCCGGCCTACCTGGCCAACCCGATGCTGATCCTGGAGGTCTGGAAGGGCGGCATGTCCTTCCACGGCGGGTTGATCGGCGTGATGCTGGCCACCTGGTGGTTCGGCCGGCGCAACGGCAAGAGCTTCTTCGAGCTGATGGACTTCATCGCGCCGCTGGTGCCGATCGGCCTGGGCGCCGGGCGCATCGGCAACTTCATCAACGCCGAGCTCTGGGGCAAGCCCACCGACCTGCCCTGGGCGATGATCTTCCCGCCGTTCAGCGATCCCGCGCAGTTGCCGCGACATCCGTCGCAGCTCTACCAGTTCGCCCTGGAGGGCGTGGCGCTGTTCGCCATCCTCTGGTTCTACTCGCGCAAGCCGCGGCCGACCATGGCGGTGTCCGGCATGTTCGCCCTGTGCTACGGCCTGTTCCGCTTCATCGTCGAGTTCGTCCGCGTCCCGGACGCCCAGCTCGGCTACCTGGCCTTCGGCTGGCTGACCATGGGCCAGGTGCTGTGCCTGCCGATGGTCCTCGGCGGCCTGGCGCTCATCGCCCTGGCCTACCGCCGCGCGCCGAACGCCTCGGTCGCCTGAGGCGGAGTATCGCCGCCGCCCGGCGCCTTCGGGCGGCGGGCGCTTCGTCGCCAGGCGGCGCCTCCGCTTGAGCCGAGGCCGGGGCGGCTCTTACCATGGCACGCATTCCGCCGCCCGCCTCCGCGGCGCCACCCCGAGTCTTCGATGAAACAGTACCTCGACCTGATGCGCCACGTGCGCGAGCACGGCACCTTCAAGAGCGACCGCACCGGCACCGGCACCTGGAGCGTGTTCGGCTACCAGATGCGCTTCGACCTGGGCGCCGGCTTCCCGCTGGTGACCACCAAGAAATGCCACCTCAAATCCATCATCCACGAGCTGTTGTGGTTCCTGAAGGGCGACACCAACGTCAAGTACCTGCAGGACAACGGCGTGCGCATCTGGGACGAGTGGGCCGACGAAAACGGCGACCTCGGGCCGGTCTACGGCTACCAGTGGCGCAACTGGCCGGCCCCCAACGGCGGCTCGATCGACCAGATCGCCAAGCTGGTGCAGATGCTCAAGGCCAATCCGGACTCGCGCCGGTTGATCGTGTCCGCCTGGAACCCGGCGCTGGTGGACGACATGGCCTTGCCGCCATGCCACGCGCTGTTCCAGTTCTACGTCGCCGACGGCAAGCTCAGTTGCCAGCTCTACCAGCGCTCGGCGGACATCTTCCTCGGCGTGCCCTTCAACATCGCCAGCTACGCCTTGTTGACCCTGATGCTGGCCCAGGTCTGCGACCTGGCGCCGGGGGATTTCATCTGGACCGGCGGTGACTGTCACCTGTACGCCAACCACCTGGAGCAGGCCGACCTGCAACTGAGCCGCGAACCGCTGCCACTGCCGACCATGCGGCTCAACCCCGCGGTGAAGGATCTGTTCGACTTCCGCTTCGAGGACTTCGAGCTGGTCGGCTACGAGGCCCATCCGCACATCAAGGCGCCGGTCGCGGTCTGAACCGGCCGCTTCCCGCGAACCCGACGCCTTCAACTCGACAGGCGCTCGCCGAGGTAGTCGATCAGCACCCGTAGCTTTGGCGGCAGGTGCCGGTTCGGGCGCCAGAGCAGCCAGGCGGCGCCTTGGTAGGAGCCGCGGTAGCGCCAGTCCGGCAGCACCTCGACCAGCCGGCCGGCGGCCAGGGCCGCGGCGGCGGTGAAGTCGGGCAGGCAGGTTAGGCCGAAACCCTCCTCGGCCAGCAGCAGCCGCGCCTCGCTGTGGTTGCTGGCGTAGCGCCCGCCGATCGCCACCCCCTCCTGTTCGTCGCCGCGGCTGAAATGCCAGAAGCGATCGTCGGCCCGTTCGTCCAGGGCCATGCAACTGTGGCGCGCGAGGTCTTGCGGGTGCTTCGGCATGCCCGCCCGGCGCAGGTAGTCGGGGCTGGCGCAAAGCGACTGGCGCACTTGCAGCAGGGGGCGGCCGGCCAGGCCTTCCGGCGGCCGCTCGGTGACCTGCAGGCAAAGGTCGAAGCCGTCCTCGATCAGGTTCGGGTGGCGATCGTCCAAGCGCAGCTTGAGGTCGATCTGCGGGTAGCGGCGGAGGAATTCCGGCACCAGCGGGTTGATCACGAAGCGCCCGAGCGCCTTGGGCACGCTCATCCGTATGCTGCCGCGGGGCGTGCCTTGCAGCCGCTCGCCGATGTCCAGCGCGGCCTGGGCGGCGTCGAGCATGTGCCGGCCGTGGGCGACGATTTCCTCGCCGGCCTGGGTCAGGCGCAAGCGGCGGGTGGTGCGTTCGAGCAGGCGCAGCTCCAGCAGGCGCTCCAGCCGCGCCACCTGCCGGCTCGTCGCCGACGCGGTGCTGCCGGCCTGGCGCGCGGCGGCGGAAAAGCTGCCGGCATCCACCACCCTGACGAAGGTCGCCAGCAGCGGCAGCAGGCTCATCGGGATATTCGTGCCCATGGGGAACAGGTCCTGTGCGGTGTCGCTGGATTATCGCGGGGGGTGAATCAATCGACAATGCGCATCCGGCCGCTCCTCGCGGCGAATCCCAGGCGGACTGACGATGAAAGACATATGGAAAGCGGACCTGGCGCTGCTGGCGGTGGCGGCGATCTGGGGCAGCAGCTACGGCGTGGCCAAGCAGGCGCTGCTGTTCTACCCAGTGCTGGGGTTCCTTGCGGTACGCTTCGGCCTGACCTTCCTCCTGTTGCTGCCGCAGTTGCGCGGCGTCGGCCGGCGCGCCTGGCTCGCCGGGCTGCCCACCGGCGGCATGCTGCTGGCGATCTACCTTTGCGAGACCTTCGGCGTGGCGCTCACCAGCGCCAGCAACGCCGCCTTCCTCATCAGCCTGTGCGTGCTGTTCACCCCCTTCGTCGAGTGGGGGTTGTTGGACCAGCGGCCGTCGCCGGTCATCCTGCTGGCCAGCGCCCTGTGCCTCCTCGGGGTCTGGCTGCTTACCGGGGGGCTGACGCTGCATTTCGGTCTGGGCGATGGGTTGATGCTCGGGGCCGCGGTGCTGCGCGCCCTGCAGGTCTGCCTCATCCGCCGGATGAACCTGACCCGCGCGGTGCCGGCGCTGGCCTTGACCGCCGTGCAGAGCGGCGCGGTGGCCAGCGGTTGCCTGGCGCTGGCGCTCGTCGCGCCGGGCCCCTGGCCAGCCCTGCCGACGGGGCCGGCATTCTGGGGCGGAACCCTGTACCTGATACTGTTCGCCACCCTTTTCGCGTTCTTCGTCCAGAACCATGCCCTGCGCCATTCCAGCGCCACCCGGGTGGGCCTGCTGATGGGCTCGGAGCCGCTGTTCGGCGCGCTGTTCGCCGCCTGGTGGCTGGGCGAGCGGCTGACCCCGCAGGGTTGGATCGGCGGCGCGCTGATCCTGATCGCCACCCTGTGGGCGACCCTGGCACCCCGCTGGCGCCGCCGGGCGGTGGCGCTGGAGGCCGGTTGAGCGGCGCTCAGGGGGCCGGTGGCCCGGTCTCGACCAGCAGGCTGGCCGCCAGCGCCTCCAGGTGTGTCCGCCGCTCGGGTTGCTCGGGCTTCGCGCCGGGGTTGAGGGACGACCACTCCGGATGCGCGCGCGCATTGCGCAGGGCATCCGGCAGGCGACCGCTGCGCCAGCCCTCTTCCTGCGGCAAGGTCAGCCGCACGGCCTCGAAGGCGGCGTGACCGCGAGCCGCCAGGGCCTGTAGCAATTGGCCCTGGCGCAGCGCCAGCAGGCGCAGCACCGCATCGTCCAGGGTCAGCTCGCGCTGGCCCTTGAGCTTGCCCAGCAGGCGATTGCCGTAGTGCCGGGCGGTTTGCGCGCCGCCGCCGGCGAGCGCGCCGATCAGTGTCGCGGCGCCCAGCGTGAGGCCGCCCACCAGCAGGTCGATCCCGACACCGGCCGCCGCGCCGGCCGCTACACCGCCGCCCAGTTGCACGCCGAGCCGACGCAGGGTTTCCGGGTTGAACAGGTCGTCGCCCCAGCGGCCGTCGAGCAACGGCAGGTCGCCGGCCTCGGCGTCGTCGGCGCGAAAGGCGTAGAGCTGCAACAGCGCCTCGACGCAGCGCTGTTCGCGCTGGCGCACCCGCCGGTGCAGGTCGCGCACGGCGGCGCGTTCGAGGTCCGGTTGGGCGACGACGCTGCGGCGACAGGCCGCGGCGTCCAGTAGCAGGTCGGCGATCAGCCGCGCGCCGGCCTGGCGGCGCGAGACCTGTTGCGCCTCGTGGTCGGCGATCAGGCGCTCCAGTTGCGGGCGAGCCTTTTCCAGCAGCAGGGCGAGGCTCTCGTAGAGCCGCCGCTCACCGTCCAGCGGCGGCGCCACGCTGTCGAACTTCACCAGGGCGTGCAGGCCGAGACGGGCCAGGGCTTCGCGCCAGTCCGCCTCGCGGTGGGACGCGGCGGCGACGAAGTTCAGCACCGGCAGCAGCGGCCGGCCGCACATCGCCAGCACCGCCAGCTCGTCGCGGTACTTGGCCAGCACCGGCTCGCGGGCGTCGATGACGTAGAGGCCGGCGTCGGAGGCGAGCAACTGGCGGATCACCTTGGCCTCCTGCTCGAAACGGCCGCGGGCTTCGTTGCCCTCCAGCAGGCGTGCCAGCCTGGACGGGCCGTCGAGGCGCTCGCCGGGGCGTTCCAGGGCGTCGAGGTGGTCGCGCAGGGCGATGGCGTCCTCCAGGCCGGGCGTGTCGTACAGCTCCAGCAGCGCCTCACCGTCCACCGACAGCCGCGCGCCCTCGACGTGGCGTGTGGTGCTGGGGCGATGGGACACCTCGCCGAAGCCGCGGTCGCGGGTGAGGGTGCGCAACAGTGAGGTCTTGCCGACGTTGGTGTGGCCGACCACCGCCAGGGTCAGGGCTTCAGTCATGGCCGCGCTCCAGCCAGTCCAGCGGCGATGGCGTGGCATGGGCCAGGCCGAGGCGCTCCAGGGCGAGGTGCCAGTCGCCCAGGCGCTGGCTGTCGAGCGCCTCGCCGGGCGGCGGTTGCAGCAACCAGACGCGGGTGGCCCCGGCGCAGCGGGCCAGTTCGCCGAGCAGCGCCAGGGTGCCGCGGTCGGGCGAGCGCCGTGGGTCGCAGGCGATCACCAGGCGCGCCGGCGGGTAACGGGTGAGCTGCTCCAGCAGGCGGCGGCGCTGGGTACCGTCGTCGAGGACCCCGGCGTCGGCTACCCCGTCGGGCAGCGGTGGTGGCCAGGCACGGCGATCATCCAGCTCCACCGCCACCAGCAAGGCGCCGGCGCTGCCCGCGCCCGACGCCGGAGCCGGGGGTTCGCTGAGGCGTTCGGGGGCCGGGTCGCGGATGCCGAGCCGTTCGCTGGCGGGCATCAGGCGCTCGC
This sequence comes from Pseudomonas sp. RIT-PI-AD, assembly GCF_025642785.1. Lineage (GTDB taxonomy): Bacteria > Pseudomonadota > Gammaproteobacteria > Pseudomonadales > Pseudomonadaceae > Pseudomonas_T. The sequence goes on along the minus strand of NZ_JANZKU010000015.1, from coordinate 56,486 downwards.
GCAACAGGCTATAACCGGGTTCTTGCAGGTCCAGGGCGAGACGCGCGCGGGCCTGGCGCCCACGCAGCAGGCACAGGCCGCCGAGCAGCAGGCGCGGCAGCACCCCGTAGACCGTCAGGACCCCTACCAACCAGCCGGCCCAGGCGTGCCGCGCCGCTTCGCCGCCGAGAGCCTGGTCGCCGCTGGCGCGGATGGTCTCGGCGTCCGGCTGGGGGAAGCCCAGCAGCGCCGGCAAGGCGCCGAGGGCCTGGGTCAGGCCGATGAAGGTGTCGCTGTCGAGCAGGGTGGTTTCCCAGACGAAGCCGTAGCGCCGGGTGGCAAGCAGGCCCAGCAGCACGGCCAGGGCCGCCAGCAGCGCCAGGGACCACAGGCCGTGCACCAGCGACCCCAGCGCCCAGCGGGTCAGTCGCGCCCGCCCGAGCAGCACCAGCAGGGCCGGGGCCAGGTGGGCGGCGCGGGCGTCCCGCGCCAGGCGGCCGCTCAGCCACAGCCAAAGGCGGCCGAGGGCACCGGCGGCGTCGCCCCCGGCGACGAACGCCAGCGCCCAGCCCGACAGGCTCAACAGATGCAGGCCGAGCAGCCCGGCCAGGGCCCAGAACACGTTGACCGGGCGGCTGCCGTCGCCGAGCGCGGCGACGGCCAGGCCGGCGCCGCTGAACGCCGCCAGCAGGGCCAGCAGGATCAGCGCCAGGGTAGCGCCCTGGCGCCAGAGGCGTTGTGCGTCCAGCAGGCCCTCGCGGCGCCCGAGCCAGTGGGCGCGGGCGAGGATCCGGGTTTCCAGGTCGCCGCCGCCGGCGATGGCCTGGCGGCGGGCTTCGCTGTCTTCCAGGGGGCCGCCCTGCTCTTCGCGCAGGCGTACCGCTTCGGCCAGCCAGTAGGCATCCAGGCCGGGGTCGGTCGAACGTTTCACATCGCCTCCAGTGGGTCGGGCGGGCGGCGCACGGCCAGGGTCCGCAGCCGCCGGGTAGTCGGATTCCGCGCACCATAGCAAAACCCGCCGCGCGACGTTCGCCCGGCATAGCGGGTATCATCGCGCCTTTTTTTCGCCGGGGTAGCGGGCCCGCCTGTCTTCAGGCCCTCATCGGAGGGTGTGGCGGACAACGCGCCCGGCCAGTCTGGCCGGGCGTTCTTCCGCGGGGGGAACGTCGGCCACCCAGCAACAGGAGGAACGACATGAGCATCTATGGAACCTTGGGGCTTTGCGGCCTGCTGGCGAGCCTCGCCGGCTTCGCCGACGCCACGGAAAACCACGAAAGCATCCTGTCGCAGCGTTACGGCGTGAACGCCGAGCAGTTGCGTCCCGAACTGCCGGCGAGCGCGGCGGGGACCCAGACGAGGCGCGAGGTGCCTACGCCGAGCCGTTTCCCGGTGCAGCCGGAAGCGCCCTGGGTGCAGATCCGTTTCGCCGATGAAGAACACCCCGAGCCGACCGGCGATCCGAGCCTGGACCACGCCGCGGAGCGCGCGTCCCGGCATTGCAAGCGGATGAAGGCGGCGCTGACGGAGAAGGGCAGCGCAGCGGGCGCCAACCTGCGCTGCGACTGACGCCCGCCGGCGTCAGCGGTTTTCCCGCAGCCCCACCGCGATGTCCGGCTGATCGATGAACAGGCCATCGATACCGGTCGCGAGGAATGCCTGGAGTTCGGCGCGGATGTCGCCGCGCGCCTGCGGGTCGGCGCTGTTGCGCAGCTCCAGCGGCAGGAAGGCGTTCTCCGCGCGGAAGCTGTAGGGATGCACGCGCAGGCCGGCGGCATGGGCGTCGGCGACGAAGGTCGTCGGCACGCCGAGCCGGCCCGCGCTGTCGCGGGGGATCACGTAGCCCTTGTCCGGGCCCACCGCGCTGGCGTAGCGGGCGATGGCGGCCAGACCGGCCGGCGTGGCCATCTGCGCATAGGTCAGGGGCTTGCCGGCGCGGCGCTGGTCGTCGGGCTGGCCGCTGCCCAGCAGTTGCACCAGGCGGATCGAGGTGAGCCGCGACAGGCTCTTGAGGTTGTCCACCTCGAAGGACTGGATGTACACCGGCGCCTGCCGGCCGAGGTACCCGTTGCGTTGCAGGGTGCGCACCAGCGGGCGTTCCAGGTCCAGGCCGAGGGCCTGGAAATGGCTGGGATGCTTGGTCTCCAGGTAGAGGCCGATACGCCGTCCCTGGCTGATTTGCAGGGACTTCACCAGGTCGATGATTTCCTCCAGGGTCGGCACGGCGAAGGCGCCGTCCAGCCGTGCGTTGCCCGGGCGCAGCTGGGGAATCCGCTCGATGGCGCGCAGGCGCTTGATCTCGGCCAGGCTGAAGTCTTCGCTGAACCAGCCCTCGGTGACCACCCCATCCACCTTCTGGGTGCGTCGGCGCGCGGCGAATTCGGGATGCGCGGCGACGTCCGTGGTCAGCCCCCAGCTCGTTGTCGTGGCGGGCGATCAGGTGCCCGTCGCGGGTCATCACCAGGTCCGGCTCGACGTAGTCGGCGCCTTGCAGCACCGCCAGCGCGTAGGACGCCAGGGTGTGTTCCGGCACGTAGCCGCTGGCACCGCGATGGCCGATCACCAGGGGCCGCTGTTCGTACAAGGAGGTGCTGGCCGGCGCTGTCCCGACGGCTTCGGGCTGGGCAGCGAGGGCCAGGCCGTGCAAGGGCAGGAGCAGCAGGGCGGCACCGAGGCGGCGGAAAAACGGGCTGGGGCGACGCATGGAGGGCTTCCTTTCCGTGGGACAGTGCCCCCAGCATGCGCCTTGCGCGTGACGTTTCGGCGACAGGCCCTCAGCCCGCCGCCTGGGGCGCACCCTGGGCGATCTGCCGCAGGCGCCGGGCGAACACCGAATCGGCGCTGGCGGTCAGCAGCAGGTGGTCCATGGCCCGGGTCATGCCCACGTAGAGCAGGCGCGCCTCGTCCGCTTCGCTGTCGGCCTGGGCCAGCGGCAAACGGCCGATGCCGGGAATCGCGATCACCTTGAATTCGAGGCCTTTGCTGGCGTGCAGGGTGACGATCTTCACCGAGTCGGCGGCGGGGTCGAAGGCCCGTTTCGTATCCTTGCCGGCCAATTCCACGGGAATGCCCATGGTCTGCAGGCGACGGGCGACGTTTTCCCGTTCCTGGTTGGTCCGGCAGAGCACGGCCATTTCGTTCCAGGCGATCTCGCGGCGCTGGCGCTCCTCGAGGAATTCGCCGATCCGCCGGTACTCCTCGGCCTCGTCGAGGCAGTCCTGCCAGCGCGGCGCGGGGCCATGGCGTCCGGCGCTCTCCGGTGGAATCAGCGGGACGCCGTCGTCCTCCGCTTCCTGGGGCGACAGCCATTCGCGGGCGAAATCCAGAGCCACCTGCAGCACCTGCGCCGTATTGCGGTAGTTCAGGCGCAGGATGGTGGTACGCCCGCGGGCCTGGATGCCGACGCTGGAAAAGCTGAATTGCCGCCGGTTGCCGTAGATCGCCTGGGCGTCGTCATAGAGCACCAGCAGCGATTCGGTGGACGGATCGACCATCCGCACCACCAGGCGCAACCAGTCGGGTTCGAAGTCGTGGCCCTCGTCGATCAGGATGGCGCCGTACTGGCCGCTGGGAATCTGCCCGCTGTCCAGGCCGCCCAGCACGCGGTTGGCCAGGTCCTTCCAGTAATGCGGCCCGAAGCTCGGCGCGGCGACCTGGTACAGGCGCAATTGCTCGGCGCACCAGCCATGGAAGTGCTGCACGCTCACCTTTTCGGCCAGGCCGTGCAGGACGATCATGTGCGCCAGCTTGGCCGCCAGGGTCCGGTTGTAACACAGCGCCAGGATCGGCTTGTGCAGCGCCTGGGCCAGTTTCAGGCAGCGGTAGCCGAGGATCATGGTCTTACCCGACCCGGCCACGCCGTGGATGATCCGGTGACCGTCGCCGAGACTGCGCGCCAATTGCTCCTGCTGCAGGTCCATGACGCGGACCAGGTCGGGGAGGGCGGCGAGCAGGTCGGCGGGTGAATCGCTCTCGGCGAACAGCGAGGTCTGGGTCGGCTCCAGGCGCAGTTCCGGGAACAGGTGCCAGCGCACGCGCTCGACCTCCGGCATGCTCATCAAGCGGTCGAAACGCACGCTGAACATGTCCCACAGGCGTTGCTGGAATGCCTCCGCGTCGCTGTTCTCCTGCATCTCGTCTTTGCAGATCACCCGATTGGCGGGCAGCACCTGGGACAGGTCGGTACGCTCGAACTGCTGCCGGGTGATGTTGGCGAGCACCACGCCGTAGCCCCAGGCGAAACGCAGCTTGCCCTGGTAGGGACCGCTGTCCTGGAGGAGCGCCGGGTCCCGTTGCAGCAGCCCGACCAGCACATGGCAATACTGCCGCGCCTGCTCCAGCGGGTTGGGCACGCGGACCTGCCCCTGGGCGGTCAGGAGGGTGGCGCGGTCGGGGTCCAGGGACTGGATGGTGTCCAGTTTCCAGTCCTTGACCTCAAGGATCAGCAGGCCGCGGCGCGGGTGCAGGATGGCGAAGTCCGGATGCAGGCGCCGCGGGCCCAGGGGCACGTCGTACCAGCAGAGGTAATCCTCTTCCAGCTTGCTTTCCAGGCAGCGGGCGAAGCGGCGTTCGCCGGAGGTCATGCGGGGCAGGCAGGTGTTCAGCGTCGGCAGGAGCGTGGCCATGGTTCTTCCGTGAAGGCGGGCGCGATAGGCGGGGCAGCTTACCCGTTCGCCCGCTCCCCGGGCACCCCTGACTTCCGCCCAGTGGCGGTTTGCCGCTATCCTCGCCGCCATGAACAGTACTCGCCCCCTCTGCCTGATCGCCGCCTTCGCCGACAATCGCGTGATCGGCCGCGACAACCGCATGCCCTGGCACCTGCCGGCGGACCTCAAGCACTTCAAGGCGCTGACCCTCGGCAAGCCGATCGTCATGGGGCGCAAGACCTGGGATTCCCTCGGCAGGCCGCTGCCGGGCCGGCTCAACCTGGTGGTCAGCCGGCAGGCGGATCTGCGCCTGGAGGGCGCCGAGGTGTTCGCGTCCCTGGACGCCGCCCTGGCCCGCGCCGACGCCTGGGCCGACGCGGAGGGCGCCGAAGAGCTGATGCTGATCGGGGGCGCGCAACTCTATGGGCAGGCCCTGGCGCGGGCCGAGCGCCTGTACCTGACGCGGATCGCCCTGTCCCCCGAGGGCGACGCCTATTTCCCCCGCGTCGACGAGACCGAGTGGCGCCTCACGGCCCGCGAGGCCCACGCCGCGGCGCAGGACGCGCCCGCCCACGTGTTCGAAACCTGGGAGCGCCTGGTCCGCTGACCGGCGCCGTCGGCCGCGCCCTGCGCGAGCCGTGACGACGGCGGGTTCGAGTTCCGCGCCCGCCTCGGGCCTGGCGCGGCGACGGGCTCAGGACGCCGCCGTTTCCAGGCGGTTGCGCCGCAGCGCCAGCACGGCATCCAGGCTGTAGATCGCCAGGCCCGCCCAGATGCAGACGAAGGCCAGCAACCGCGCCGGATCGAAATGTTCGCCGAAGACGAAGATCGCCAGCAGCAACACCAGGGTCGGCGCCACGTATTGCAGGAAGCCCAGGGCGGTATAGGGCAGGTGGCGGGCGGCGGCGTTGAAACAGATCAGCGGGAACAGGGTGATCGGCCCGGCGGCGGCCAGCCACCAGGCGTCGGACGTGCTCCAGAAGCTCGCCTGCTCGGTGAGCGCGGCCGGGTTGAAGATCAGCCAGCCGAGGGCCAGCGGCACCAGCAACCAGGTTTCCACCACCAGCCCGGGCAGCGCCGCCACCGGCGCCTGCTTGCGGATCAGGCCGTAGAAGGCGAAGGTCAGCGCCAGCACCAGGGACACCCAGGGCAGGCTGCCGACCTGCCACACCTGCTGCGCCACGCCCAGGGCCGCCAGGGACACCGCCAGCCATTGCAGGCGGCGCAGGCGTTCGCCCAGCAGCAACATGCCGAGCAGGACGTTCACCAGGGGATTGATGTAGTAGCCGAGGCTGGCTTCGAGCATGCGGCCGTTGTTCACCGCCCAGACGTAGACCAGCCAGTTGCTGGCGATCAGCGCGCCGCTCAGGGTCAGGATGGCGAAGCGCCGGGGATGGGCGCAGAGGTCGCGCCACCAGCCCGGGTGCTTCCACGCCAGCAGCAGCAACAGGCCGAACAGGGCCGACCAGAGCACCCGGTGGACCACGATCTCCAGCGGCGGCACCGCTTCGATGGCTTTGAAGTAGAGCGGGAACAGACCCCACATGATGTAGGCGGCGAGGCCGAGGATGTAGCCGCGGCGAGGGTTGGCGGTGCCCATTGCAGGTCCTTGTTCAGACAGCGGATGAGCGCGCCATTCTAGGGGGTCGTTCGCGCGCTTGTCTGCGCGGCCAGGTTTTTTCCTGCAGGAAAAGCCACTTCGCCGCTCAGAACAGCCGCAGCGGCGGTTCGTCGAGGGCGGCGCACTGCTCGCGCAGGGCCAGCACCTGTTCGCCCCAATAGCGCTCGCTGCCGAACCAGGGAAAGCTGTGGGGGAAGGCGGGGTCGTCCCAGCGCCGCGCCAGCCAGGCGCTGTAGTGCATCAGCCGGAGGGCGCGGAGGCCTTCCACCAGGGGCAGTTCGCGGGTGTCGAAGTCGTGGAATTCCTGGTAGCCGTCCACCAGCTCGGAGAGTTGCCCGAGGCGTTCGTGGCGATCGCCGGCGAGCATCATCCAGACGTCCTGCAACGCCGGGCCCATGCGGCAATCGTCGAGGTCGACGATGTGGAAGGCGTCGTCGCGGCAGAGCAGGTTGCCGGGGTGGCAGTCGCCGTGCAGGCGGATCGGCGTGTAGCGGGTCTCGGCGAACAGCCGGTCGAGGCGCCCGAGCAGGTCGCGCGCCACCGACTCGTAGGCCGGCAGCAGGGCACGGGGAATGAAGCCGCCCTCCAGCAGGGTGGCCAGGGAGTCGTGGCCGAAGTTGCGCACTTCCAGGCTCTCGCGGTGGGCGAAGGGATGCATCGCCCCCACGCCGTGCAGGCGCCCGAGCAATTGGCCAAGGCGGTACAACTGGTCCAGGTTGCCGGGCTCCGGGGCGCGGCCGCCCCGCCGGGGAAACAGGGCGAAACGGAAGCCGGCATGCTCGAACAGGGTCTCGCCGTCGCGCTCCAGCGGCGCCACCACCGGTACGTCGCGCTCCGCCAGCTCGGCGCTGAACGCGTGCTCCTCGCGGATCGCCGCGTCGCTCCAGCGAGCCGGCCGGTAGAACTTGGCGATCAGCGGCTGTTCGTCCTCGATGCCCACCTGATAGACGCGGTTTTCGTAGCTGTTCAGCGCCAGCACGCGGGCGTCGCTGAGATACCCGAGGCTTTCCACAGCGTCGAGGACCAGATCGGGGGTGAGGGTGGCGAAGGGGTGAGACATGCTGCGCATCCGGTGTCGGGAGGCTCAGTGTAGCGCCTGTGCGTCGCTCGCGTGGCGCTACAGCGGCGTGCCCAGCAATACCTGGGCGGCGGCGAAGGTCACGCGCACCGGCGAACCCTCGTCCAGCGCCTGCTCGCGCAGGCGTCGCGCCTCGCACAGTGCGCAGAGAGTTTGCCCGCCGGGCAGGCCGATGCGCACTTCCCAGGGGCCCTCGTCGGCCGCCAGCAGGCGTTCGATGCGACCGTCGAGGGCGTTGCCGTCCGGCGCCACCGGGCTGGCCGGCGGCTGCACCTCGAGCCCGCCGGCCTTCATCAGGGCGATCACCCTGCTGCCGTTTTCCAGCCCGAGGTTTTCCGTGCTGGCGCGGGTGATCCGGGCACGGATGCGCGCACCGCCGTTGAGCTCGATCTCGATCAGGTCGTTGCGGCCCTGGGGATGGATGGCCCGCACGCGGCCGCCCAATTGGTTGCGGGCGCTGGTGCGCAGCAGCAGGCGGCCGAGCAATTCGAGGTCGCGTTCCTGGCCGGCGCTCTCCAGCATGCGCGCCTGCACCTGTTCGAGGCGCTGGTACAGCGCCAGTACCCGTTCGCCTTCCGCGGTCAGCCGGGCGCCGCCCCCGCCGCGGCCGCCGACGCTGCGCTCCACCAGCGGCGCGTCGGCCAGGTTGTTCAATTCGTCGATGGCGTCCCAGGCGGCCTTGTAGCTCAGCCCCACCGCTTTCGCCGCGCGGGTGATCGAGCCCTGCGCGGCGACCTGCGCCAGCAGTGCGAGGCGTTGCGGGCGGCGGGCGAGGCGGTCGGCGAGCGGACTGGACGGATTCATCGAGGGCGACGCGGGTGGTTCGGAGAGGGCCCACCATGCGCGATCCCCAGGGACGGGTCAACGGTGCGGCCAGGCCTCAGTCGCCGGGTTTCGGTGTGCGCGCCAGGCAGTAGACGTCCACCCGCGCGGCGCCGGCGCGGCGCAACAGGCGGGCCAGGGCCTCGGCGGTGGCGCCGGTGGTGAGTACGTCGTCCACCAGGGCCAGGTGGCGCCCCGCCGCGGCCGCCCGGGCGGACAGGGCGAAGGCCTGGCGCAGGTTGCGCCGCCGCGCCGCGCCGTCGAGTCCCTGTTGCGCGGGCGTCTCCCGCTCGCGGTGCAGCCACTGGCGTTCCACCGGCAGCGCCAGCTCGCGGGCGAGCCAGCCGGCCAGCATCTCCGCCTGGTTGAAGCCGCGCTGGCGCAGCCGGCCGGCCGCCAGCGGCACCGGCAGCAGCAGATCCGGGCGCGGCAGGTGTTCGTCGAAGGCGTGGCGCAGGTGCTCCGCCAGCAGCTCGCCGAGCAGGCGCCCGTGGGGCCAGTCGGCCTGGTGCTTGAACCGGGTGATCAGGCTGTCCAGGGGGAAACCGTAGCGCCAGGGCGCCTCGACCCGGGCGAACGCCGGCGGTCGCTTCAGGCAGGCGCCACAGGTCTGCCCGGCCACGGGCAGGGGTAGCGCGCAGACTTGGCAGGACGCGCGAAGCCAGGGCAGGTCGGCCTGGCAGCCGTTGCAGATCGGCGCTCGAGGATGATCGGCCTGGGCGCCGCAGAGCTGGCAGGCGAGGCGCGGGCGGGTCCAGGACGGGCGCCAGCGGTCGAGCGAGGCGAAGGATAGGGCCATGTACGGCCCCTCCCTGGGCCGGTGGAGCGGGGTGTCAGTGGATCAGCCAGCTCATCACGATGAGCCCGAGGAAGATCCAGATCACTCCGCCGATGATCGAGCGGCGCATCAGCGCGCGGACGCCGCTGTACAGCAACAACAGCCCGACGATCAGCAGGATGAAGCTGAAGATCGACACGTCCATGCCGATGGCGCGCGCCATGCCGTGGAGGAAATCGTCCATCGCCCCCCAGACCGCGCCGAGCACGCCGGACAGCAGGTCGACGATGAAGCGGATCGCCTTGCCCATGGCATGGCCCAGCCAGTCGAAGAAGTTTTCTACGCGCATCGTATGGTCTCGCAAGGGGATGCAGCTTGGAGTGGGGAAGCCCGGCTCGGGTTCGCTCATCCGTGTAGGTTGATAAATGACCAGGTGTAAACCTGTGTCTCGGGCGCGGTTGACAGCATCCTATGGGCTCTTATCATGCCTTGAGCCTGAGCCCCGCCGCCACGCCGGTGGGCATCTACCGTCCATGCCCCGACCAAGACGCCGCCTGAGCGCCGCGAGGAGTCCCATGAGTGCCACCGCCCACCTGAACACCCGTCACGACTGGACCCTCGCCGAAGTCAGGGCGTTGTTCGAGCAGCCGTTCAACGACCTGCTGTTCCAGGCCCAGACCCTGCACCGGACGCACTTCGACCCCAATCGCGTACAGGTCTCCACGCTGCTCTCGATCAAGACCGGCGCCTGCCCGGAAGACTGCAAATATTGCCCGCAATCCGGCCATTACAACACCGGCCTGGACAAGCAGAAGCTGATGGAGGTGCAGAAGGTGCTGGAGGCTGCCGCCGAAGCCAAGGCCATCGGCTCGACGCGTTTCTGCATGGGCGCCGCCTGGAAACACCCCTCGGCCAAGGACATGCCCTACGTGCTGAAGATGGTCGAAGGCGTCAAGGCCCTCGGCCTGGAAACCTGCATGACCCTCGGCAAGCTCGACCGCGAGCAGACCCAGGCCCTGGCCGATGCCGGCCTCGACTACTACAACCACAACCTGGACACCTCGCCGGAGTTCTACGGCAACATCATCACCACCCGCACCTATTCCGAGCGTCTGCAGACCCTGGCCTACGTGCGCGAGGCGGGGATGAAGATCTGCTCCGGCGGCATCCTCGGCATGGGCGAGTCCCTGGACGACCGCGCCGGGTTGCTGATCCAGCTGGCGAACCTGCCCGAGCACCCCGAGTCGGTGCCGATCAACATGCTGGTGAAGGTCAAGGGCACGCCCCTGGCGGAGGAAAAGGACGTCGACCCGTTCGACTTCATCCGTACCCTGGCGGTGGCGCGGATCATGATGCCGAAGTCCCACGTGCGCCTGTCCGCCGGTCGCGAGCAGATGAACGACCAGATGCAGGCCTTGGCGTTCTTCGCCGGCGCCAACTCGATCTTCTACGGCGAGAAACTGCTGACCACCGCCAACCCGCAGGCGGGCAAGGACATGCAGCTGTTCGCCCGCCTCGGCATTCAGCCGGAGGCACGCCACGAGCACCCCGACGAGGTGCACCAGGCCGCCATCGAGCAAGCCCTGGTGGAGCAACGCGATTCCAAGCTGTTCTACAACGCCGCCTCGGCCTGACCTTGTGCGCGGTGGCTGAGCTTCGCGTCAGCCACCCTACGCAGAACCTGACGTGCTGGTGGGTGGATGACCCGCTTGCGGTCATCCACCGGCTACTGGTGTCGTCCATGACCTTCGACCTTTCCGCCCGCCTCGCCGAGCGCCGCGCCGCGCACCTCCATCGCCAGCGGCCGCTGCTGGAAAGTCCCCAGGCGCCGCTCGCCCGTGTCGACGGCGAGGAGCTGCTGGCGTTCTGCTCCAACGATTACCTCGGCTTGGCCAATCATCCCGAGGTGATCCGCGCGCTGCGCGACGGCGCCGCGCGCTGGGGCGTCGGCGGTGGCGCCTCGCACCTGGTGATCGGCCACAGCGGCCCGCACCACGAACTGGAGCTGGCCCTCGCCGACTTCACCGGGCGACCGCGCGCGCTGCTGTTCTCCACCGGCTACATGGCCAACCTGGCGGCGGTCACCGCGCTGGTCGGCCAGGGCGACACGGTGCTGGAAGACCGCCTCAACCACGCTTCCCTACTCGATGCCGGTCTGCTTTCCGGCGCGCGCTTCTCGCGCTACCTGCATAACGACGCCGATAGCCTCGCCAAGCGCCTTGAGAAGGCCAGCGGCAATACCCTGGTGGTCAGCGACGGCGTGTTCAGCATGGACGGCGACCTCGCCGACCTGCCGGCCCTGTGCGCCCGGGCACGCCGTCAAGGCGCCTGGATGATGGTCGACGACGCCCATGGCGTCGGCCCGCTGGGTGCCACCGGCGGCGGCATCGTCGAGCATTTCGGCCTGGGCCTCGAGGACGTCCCGGTGCTGGTCGGCACCCTCGGCAAGGCCTTTGGCACCGCCGGCGCCTTCGTCGCCGGCAGCGAGGAACTGATCGAGACGCTGATCCAGTTCGCCCGCCCCTACATCTACACCACCAGCCAGCCGCCGGCGGTGGCCTGCGCGACGCTGAAGAGCCTGGAGTTGGTGCGTCGCGAACACTGGCGCCGCGAGCACCTGAACCGCCTGGTCGCGCGTTTCCGCCAGGGTGCCGAAGCCATGGGCCTGACGTTGATGGACAGCCCGACGCCGATCCAGCCGATCCTGGTGGGCGACAGCGCCCGCGCGCTGCGCCTGTCGAGCCTGTTGCGCCGACGCGGCCTGTTGGTCGGTGCGATCCGCCCGCCCACGGTGCCGGCCGGCAGTGCGCGGCTGCGGGTGACCTTCAGCGCCGCCCACAGCGAGGCCCAGGTCGAGCGCCTGCTGGAAGCCCTCGCCGACGGCTGGGAAGAATTGAACCGGGAGCCTGGCGAAGATGCGTGATCGCCTGGTTCTGCTGCCCGGCTGGAGCTTCGGCGCCGCCGCCCTGCAACCGCTGCAAGAGGCGCTCCTGTCGCGCGCGCGGCACCTGCGAGTGGACCTCGCCGAACTGCCGCAACGCAGCGATGCCGACGCCTGGCTCGACGAGCTCGACGCCCGCCTGCCGACAGGCGCCTGGCTCGCCGGCTGGTCCCTCGGCGGCATGCTGGCGACCCAGCTCGCCGCGCGTCGTGGCGATGCCTGCCCGGGGCTGATCACCTTCGCCAGCAACGCTTGCTTTGCCCGCCGCGCGGACTGGCCGACGGCAATGCCGGCGCCGGTCTTCGAAACCTTCTGCGAAGCCTTCGCCCTGGACGCCGAGCAGACCCTGAAGCGTTTCAGCCTGCTGGCCAGCCGCGGCGCCTTCGATCCGCGCACGCTCGCCCGGCAGTTGCAGGTGACCCAGCCGCGCATCGCCGTCGACGCCCTGGCGGCCGGCCTGCGCCTGCTCGCCGACCTCGACGGGCGCCTCGCCCTGCGCGGCTATGCCGGACCGCAACTGCACCTGTTCGGTCGCCAGGATGCCCTGGTGCCGGCGGCGGCCGCCGAGGCATTGCTGGCCTGGCTGCCCGACCTGGAGGTGGAGACGTTCGACGCCAGCCACGGCCTGCCCCTTGAGTATCCGGACCGCGTCGCCGAGGCGCTGCTGCGATTCATCGACGGAGGCGAGCATGACTGAGCGCCGTTTTCCCATCGATTCGCCGTTGCCGGACAAGCGCCAGGTAGCGGCGTCCTTCTCCCGCGCCGCGGGCAGCTATGACAGTGTCGCCGGCTTGCAGCGACGGGTGGGCGAAACGCTGCTCGAATGCCTGCCGGACGAAGGCGCGCCGCAGCGCTGGCTCGACCTGGGCTGCGGTACCGGCTATTTCACCCGGGCCCTGGGGGCACGCTTCCCCCGCGCCGAAGGGCTGGCGCTGGATATCGCCGAGGGCATGCTGCGGCATGCCCGCCCGCTGGGTGGCGCGGCGCATTTCGTCGCCGGCGATGCGGAATGCCTGCCCCTGCGCGAGGCCAGCGTCGACCTGCTGTTCAGCAGTTTGGCGCTGCAGTGGTGCGCCGATTTCGCCACCGTGCTCGACGAGGCGCGCCGCGTGCTACGGCCCGGCGGCCGACTGGCGTTTTCCAGCCTCTGCGTCGGCACCCTGCAGGAGTTGCGCGACAGCTGGGAGGCGGTGGACGGTTTCGTCCACGTCAACCGCTTCCGCCGTTTCGAGGCGTACCAGCGACACTGCGCCGCCAGCGGTTTGCAGGTGCTGCACCTGCAACGCCGCGCCGAACGCCTGCACGTCGCCGATCTGCGCCAACTGACCCATGAACTCAAGGCCCTCGGCGCGCACAACCTCAATCCCGGTCGCCCCGGCGGCCTGACCGGGCCGGCGCGGATACGCGCGCTCAACGATGCCTACGAGCGCCAACGCGAGGCCGCGGGATTGCCGGTCACCTACCAGGTGGTCTATGGCGTGCTGCGGCGGCCTTGATTCTTTCCTTCATTCCTTTCGCGGCTGAAGCCGCTCCCACGAGCTGAATGGGAGTGACTTCGACCGCAAACAACCGGAACGCCTTCGCCATGACCCACGCCTACTTCGTCAGCGGAACCGATACCGAAATCGGCAAGACCACCATCGCCGCCGGCCTGCTGCATGCCGCGCGGCGCGCGGGCTTGTCCACCGCCGCAGCCAAGCCGGTGGCGTCCGGGTGCCGGCCCGGCGCCGACGGCTTGCGCAACGACGACGCCCTGGCGTTGCTCGGCGAATGCAGCCTGGCGCTGCGCTACGAGGAAGTGAATCCACTGGCCTTCGCCCCGGCGATCGCGCCTCATCTGGCGGCGCGCGAGGCCGGGCTGGAGTTGAGCGTGGCGCGGTTGCTCGAACCGGTGCGGACTGTCCTGGCCAAGGGCGCGGACTTCACCCTGGTGGAAGGCGCGGGGGGCTGGCGTGTGCCGCTGTCCGGCGCGGAGAACCTGTCGGACCTGGCGGTCGCCCTCGACCTGCCGGTGATTCTCGTGGTGGGCGTGCGCCTGGGCTGCATCAACCACGCCATGCTCAGCGCCGAGGCCATCGCTCGCGACGGCCTGCGCCTGGCGGGCTGGGTCGCCAACTTGATCGACCCGACCGTTTCGAGGCTGGAGGACAACCTCGCGACCCTGGTCGAGCGCCTGCCCGCGCCTTGCCTGGGGCGGGTACCGCACCTGATCCCGCCGTCGCCCGCGGCCGTCGCGGATTGCCTCGACATGGCGGCATTGCTGGGATCGCTATAAGCAATTGCTCGGCGATAGCCTTTCGTTTGTACATTTTTCGAGCATTATCTGCTTCAATGTGGGCATTCGTCTCTTTCGAGATGTAGGAGTCCGTATGCAAATCTCCGGAAGCGCCTTCAACGTCGGCCTTGGCGGCATTCAGTCCGGGCAGCGACGCATCGACCAGGCGGCCTCGAATATCGCCGGTGCCGGCGTGGACCGTACCGCGCAGGCCTTGGGCAACAGCCAGGCGCGGACGGACAGCGCCGACGTGGCCAGCGACATGGTGGAGCTGAACAGCGGGAAGTACGAGGCCCAAGCCGGTGCCCGCGTGGTGGAAACCGCCGACGAAGTGCTCGGCACCCTGATCGACATTCGCGCCTGAGTGTTTCGCCACGCCCGGCGGTCATGATGACGAGGGGGCAAGGATTCTTTCATGCAGATCGGCAGCGCCATGATTCATGTCGCGTCCCTGCCGTATTCCTTGCCGGCGCGCCCCGTCTCGCCCGATAGCTCCGCCGATCTGGCTCGCGCCAACCCATCCCCCGTACCGCCCGTGCAGCCTTCGTCCGGCCCAGGCTTCGCCGACAGCGACGCTTCGGCGGACAGCGCCAAGGCGCAGCGCGACGACGCCGAACGCGTGCGTCTCGAACAGCAGCAGATCGCCGAACTGGCGAATCGCGACCGCGACGTACGCAATCACGAGCAGGCCCACGCGGCCGTCGGCGGCGCTTACGCGGGCGCACCTTCCTATACCTACGAGCGCGGGCCCGATGGCCGCACCTACGCCGTCGGCGGCGAAGTGAGCATTAATGTCGGCGCCAGCGCCGACGATCCTGAGACGACGCTGCGCAAGATGATCTCGGTCCAGGCGGCCGCCCTGGCGCCGGCCGATCCGTCCAGCCAGGACCTGAGTGTCGCCGCGCGGGCCAGTGCCCAGGCCGCCCGTGCCCGGATGGAGCTGGCCTCGCAGCAATCCGAAGCTGCCGGCCGAACCGCCGGGGGCGACGGCGTCGAAACCTACCGGCGGGTTTCGCGTGTGGAAGACGCTTCTTCCGCCTTGGACCTCAGCGCCTGAGCCCGATGGGCGGGCGCTTGACAAGGCCGGCGTGTAAACGTAAGTTTCAAACACCTGTTTGACCGCTGGGGCGTACGCTTGCGCCGCGCGGTGACAACGTAAGCCGTAAGAGACCGGCGCACCGGTCACCCTACTCAGGAACCCACCGCAGAGGTTTACCGCTATGCCTGATTACAAGGCCCCCTTGCGCGATATCCGTTTCGTACGCGACGAACTGCTCGGCTACGACGCGCATTACCAGAGCCTTCCGGGTTGTGAAGACGCCACCCCGGACATGGTCAACGCCATCCTCGAGGAAGGTGCCAAGTTCTGCGAGCAGGTGATCGCGCCGCTGAATCGCGTGGGCGACATCGAAGGCTGTACCTGGAGCGAAACCGGGGTGAAGACTCCGAGCGGCTTCAAGGAGGCCTACCAGCAGTTCGTCGAGGGCGGCTGGCCCAGCCTGGCCCACGACGTGGAGCACGGCGGCCAAGGCCTGCCGGAATCCCTCGGCCTCGCGGTCAGCGAGATGGTCGGCCAGGCCAACTGGTCCTGGGGCATGTACCCCGGCCTCTCCCATGGCGCGATGAATACCCTGCACGCCCACGGCACTCCCGAGCAGCAGGCCACCTACCTGACCAAGCTGGTCTCGGGCGAATGGACCGGCACCATGTGCCTGACCGAGTCCCACTGCGGCACCGACCTGGGCATGCTGCGCACCAAGGCCGAGCCCCGCGCCGACGGCACCTACGGCATTTCCGGCACGAAGATCTTCATCTCCGCCGGCGAGCACGACATGGCCGACAACATCGTCCACATCGTGCTGGCTCGCCTGCCGGATGCCCCGGCCGGCACCAAGGGCATTTCCCTGTTCATCGTGCCGAAGTTCTTGCCCAGCGCAGAGGGCGGCGTCGGCGAGCGCAACGCGGTCAGCTGCGGTTCCATCGAGCACAAGATGGGCATCCACGGCAACGCCACCTGCGTGATGAACTTCGACGGCGCCACGGGCTTCCTGATCGGTCCGCCGAACAAAGGCCTGAACTGCATGTTCACCTTCATGAACACCGCCCGCCTGGGGACCGCGCTGCAAGGCCTGGCCCACGCCGAAGTCGGCTTCCAGGGCGGGCTTCAGTACGCCCGCGATCGCCTGCAGATGCGTTCGCTGACCGGTCCCAAGGCGCCCGACAAGGCGGCCGACCCGATCATCGTGCACCCTGACGTGCGCCGCATGCTGCTGACCATGAAAGCCTTCGCCGAAGGCAACCGGGCCATGCTGTACTACGCGGCGAAGCAAGTGGACATCGTCCAGCGCAGCCAGGACGAGGACCAGAAGAAGCAGGCCGACGCCATGCTCGCGTTCCTCACCCCGATCGCCAAGGCATTCATGACCGAAGTCGGTTTCGAGTCGGCCAACCATGGCGTGCAGATCTACGGCGGCCACGGCTTCATCGCCGAGTGGGGCATGGAGCAGAACGTGCGCGATAGCCGCATTTCCTGCCTCTACGAAGGCACCACCGGCATCCAGGCCCTCGACCTGCTCGGCCGCAAGGTGCTGATGACCCAGGGCGAGGCGCTCAAGGGCTTCACCAAGATCGTCCACAAGTTCTGCCAGGCCAACGAAGGCAACGAAGCGGTGAAGGAATTCGCCGAGCCGCTGGCGCAGTTGAACAAGGAGTGGGGCGAGCTGACCATGAAGGTCGGCATGGCCGCGATGAAGGACCGTGAAGAGGTGGGCGCCGCGTCGGTGGATTACCTGATGTACTCCGGCTATGTCTGCCTGGCGTACTTCTGGGCCGACATGGCGCGTGTCGCCGCGGAGAAGCTGGCCGCCGGCGGTGGCGACGAAGCCTTCTACAAGGCCAAGCTGCAGACCGCGCGCTTCTACTACGCGCGCATCCTGCCGCGTACCCGTACCCACGTCGCCACCATGCTCTCGGGTGCTTCCAACCTGATGGACATGGCCGTGGAAGACTTCGCCCTCGGTTACTGAGTCGAAGCCTTGAAAAGCCCGCCCTCCGGCGGGCTTTTTCATGCCTGGCGCTCAGGTTCCGGGCGGAGGGCAGATGCCGGACGGCTGATGCCAAGCCCCGGTTGGGGTGACATGATGGCCTCCCGCTTCTTCACCGCCTTGCTCAGGAATCACTGTGCGGACTCTGCCGCCCTATCGAATCGGTCATTTTCTGCCTCCGGCCCTGCTTCTGCTGGGCGGTGGGGTGGCCGGCTCGGTTACGGAGATGAGCAGTTTCTTCGTGTCCCTGTTCAACGTCATGCCGACCCTGGTGCTGCTCCTGGGCGGCGCCTTCTGCGCGACGTACGGGCGGCTGCGCCAGGTGTTCCTGCTGCTGGTGGTCTACCTGGCCTATTACCAGTTGGATACCCAGGTCGATCACTACCTGACCGAGGGGGTGCCCCGCGACGACGCGGCCCTGGTATTTCATCTGTGCAGCCTGTTGTTGCCGCTGCTCTACGGGCTGTACGGCTGCTGGCAGGAGCGTACCCATCTGTTGCGCGACCTGCTGGCACGTAGCGGCGTGCTGCTGGCGGTGCTGGGCATCGGCGTCGGCCTGGCGCAACGCTTTCCCGAGGCGCTGCTCGCCGGCCTCTCGCGGGTCTACTGGCCGACCTGGCAAAGCAGCCTGATCCAGCTGGCCTACCCGGTTTTCCTGCTGGCCGGGCTGGCGCTGCTGACCTACTACCTGCGCCGGCCCCGGCCGCAGCATGCCGCCCAGTTGCTCGGCCTGCTGGGCGCGCTGTGGATGCTGCCCAAGGTGTTCGTCCTGCCCCATGCGCTGCACGCCATGAGCAGCCTGGTGATGCTCGCGTTGACCGCCTCGGTGGTGCACGAGGCCTATCAGATGGCCTACCGTGACGAACTCACCGGCCTGCCCGGACGGCGTGCGCTTAACGAGCGACTGCAACGCCTGGGCCGCAACTATGTTCTGGCGATGGTGGACGTCGACCACTTCAAACGCTTCAACGATCGCCACGGTCACGACGTCGGCGACCAGGTATTGCGCATGGTCGCCGGGCGCCTGCGCAGGGTGGGCGGGGGCGGCAAGGCCTATCGTTACGGCGGCGAGGAATTCACCCTGGTGTTCGCCGGCGCCAGCCTCGACGACTGCCGCCCTCATCTGGAGGCGGTGCGCCTGTCGGTGGAGCGCTACAGCCTGCAATTGCGCGACAAGCACAGCCGTCCGAAGGACGACCAGCAGGGCCGCCACCTGCGCGCCGGCACCGCCGGCCTGGGGGTGTCGGTCACCGTGAGCATCGGCGCCGCCGAGCGCGATGCCGGCCAGCGCAGCCCGGACGAGGTGATCAAGGCGGCCGACAGAGCGCTGTACGCGGCGAAGAACGCCGGCCGCAATCGCCTGTCGGCCCACGGCCAGCACGCTCGGGGCGCAGTGCGCTTGAGGAGCCCGGCGGGCTGAGCCCCGGCCGGTGCTTCAGCCGGTGATCGGCTCGCAGGGGGAGCGACTGGCGCCGTGAGGCAGCGATCCAGTCGACTTTCTCTGTTGCAATTCGTGACCGTAATTCCCATTTAGTCACAACGCGACCCTATGTGTCTTAAAAGTTGTTCGGGTAAACTCCAAGCCTAAGTGAGACAGGCCTTCGGGCCCTTCCAAACGATTCGCACGAGGAATCCACATGGCCGACTACAAAGCACCCCTGCGCGACATGCGCTTCGTCCTCAATGAAGTCTTCGACGCGCCTGCCATGTGGGCCGGCCTGCCACGCCTCGCCGAGGTGGTCGACGTCGATACCGCCGACGCCATCCTGGAAGAAGCCGGCAAGGTCACCGGCCGGACCGTGGCCCCGCTGAACCGCAGCGGCGATGAGGAAGGCTGTCGCTGGCACGACAGCGTGGTCAACACGCCCAGCGGCTTCCCTGAGGCCTACAAGACCTATTCCGAGGGTGGCTGGGTGGGTGTCGGCGGCGATCCTGTCTACGGCGGCATGGGCATGCCCAAGGCGATCTCGGCCCAGGTGGAGGAGATGGTCAACTCGGCCAACCTGTCCTTCGGCCTCTATCCCATGCTCACCGCTGGCGCCTGCTTGGCGCTCAACGCCCACGCCAGCGAAGAACTCAAGCAGCGTTACCTGCCGAACATGTACAGCGGGGTCTGGGCGGGCTCCATGTGCCTGACCGAAGCCCACGCCGGCACCGACCTGGGGATCATCCGCACCAAGGCCGAGCCCCAGGCCGACGGCAGCTACAAGGTCAGCGGCAGCAAGATCTTCATCACCGGCGGCGAACACGACCTGACCGAGAACATCATCCATCTGGTGCTGGCCAAGCTGCCGGACGCGCCTCCCGGGCCCAAGGGCATTTCCCTGTTCCTGGTGCCGAAGTTCCTGCCGCAGGCCGATGGCTCCCTGGGCGCGCGCAACGCCCTGGCCTGCGGTTCCATCGAGCACAAGATGGGGATCAAGGCCTCGGCCACCTGCGTGATGAACTTCGACGGCGCTACCGGGTGGCTGGTGGGCGAAGTCAACAAAGGCCTGGCGGCTATGTTCACCATGATGAATTACGAACGCCTGGGCGTCGGCATTCAGGGCCTGTCCACCGGCGAGCGTTCCTACCAGAGCGCGGTGGAATACGCCCGCGAGCGCTTGCAGAGCCGCGCGCCCACCGGCCCGCAAGCCAAGGAAAAGAGCGCCGACCCGATCATCGTGCATCCGGACGTGCGCCGCATGCTGCTGACCATGAAGTCGCTCAACGAGGGCGGTCGTGCCTTTTCCAGCTACGTCGCGCTGCAACTGGATAACGCCAAGTTCAGCGAGGATGCCGAGGTGCGTGTCGCGGCCGAGGAGAAGGTCGCCCTGCTGACGCCCGTGGCCAAGGCCTTCCTCACCGACATGGGGCTGGAAGCCACCCTTCATGGCCAGCAGATTTTCGGCGGCCATGGTTACATCCGCGAGTGGGGTCAGGAACAACTGGTGCGTGATTGCCGGATTACCCAGATCTACGAAGGCACCAACGGCATCCAGGCCCTGGACTTGGTGGGCCGCAAGATCGTCGGCAGCGCGGGCAAGTTCTACGGGCGTTTCTCCAGCGAAGTGAAGGCCTTCATCGAAGGCGCCGCCCCCGAACTGGCCGAATTCGTCGAACCGCTGAAGGTCGCCCTGGAAAACCTGGACGCGCTCACCGCCGGTGTACTCGAGCGGGCCAAGAGCAATCCCAACGAGATCGGCTCGGCCTCGGTGGAGTACCTGCACGTGTTCGGTTACACCGCCTACGCCTACATGTGGGCGCTGATGGCGCGTACCGCACTGGGCAAGGAGGGTGAGGACGATTTCTACGCGGCCAAGCTGGGTACCGCGCGCTTCTACTTCGCCCGCATTCTGCCGCGCATTCATTCGCTGACCGCGTCGGTGAAGGCCGGCAGCGAGCCGCTCTATCTGCTGGATGCCGCGCAGTTTTGAGGAAAGGCCGGCGCCGGCATCCGTCCCGCCGGGCCCGACTGCGTGGCCCGGCGACGCGAGCTGCACCTCATCGAAACCACGACTGCGCCTCATTTTTCGCTATGTAAGTTTATGCTTACAAAACCTGCTGCCAATCGCCGCTATCGCCCCTAAGGGGGCACGCGTACTCTCTCTTCCCATAAGGACGTCGCGCAGGAAGCGCACTGTAGAAAAGGGATACGTTGGATATCCGCTAGGATGGCGGATCGATCATGGATGGTCAGGACACAGTCTGCAAAACCCCGCCTCGGCGGGGTTTTCTTTTTTCTGCCGCTTGCAGGCCCGATGGCGGAAACCGGACCAGCCTCCACGCTGCCGGCAGCCTCAATACGCCGGCGCCCAGCCCGTATCCCGCGGAGCGGCATTCACGCCTTCCAGCAGGGAACGCAGTAATTCGAGGGTCGCTTGCTGGCGCTGCGCATCGCGAAATACCAGGCCGACCTTCAACGGAATTCGCGGCTCGCTCAACGGTTTCCACAGGAGCCCCTGGTTGGCGTGCAACTGGCGCGCGCGCCCCGGCAGGACGGTCGCCAGTTCGCTGTGGGGCAGGCTGTCGAGAATCCCCGCCATGTGATTGAGCTCGGCGCGTACCTGCGGCCTGCGCCCCAGCAATGCCAACTGCTCCTGCCAGATCTGCCGCACGCGGAACTCCTCCCCGAGCAGCAGCATCGGCAATTCGGCGGCCTGGGCGAGGGAGACTTTCTTGAAGTCCTTCAGCGGGTGTTCCGGGGCGATCACCAGTTGCAGTTCGTCCTCGTAGAGGACCTGGCTGTGCAGGCCCGGCTGGCGAGGCGGCAGGAAGCCGATGCCGACATCCAGGTCGCCGGTGAGCAGGCGCCGTTCGATTTCGATACCCGACAGCTCATAGATGCGCACGATCAACTGCGGCAGCGCCTCGCGCAGGCGCTCCAGCAGCAACGGCACGATGCTCGCATTGACGGTTTGCAGGACGCCGATGGCGAGGTGCCGCGGTGTTTGCCCACGAAAGCTACGCATGGCGTCCTGGGCGCGCTCCAGGCCGTCCAGCAGCGGCAGCGCGTGGTTGTACAGGGTTTGGGCCGCCAGGGTCGGCAACAGGCGCTTGCCGGTACGCTGGAACAGGCTGACGTCGAGCTTCTGCTCCAACTGGCGAATCTGCTGCGACAGCGCGGGTTGCGACAGGGACAGGCGCTCGGCCGCGCGGCCCACGTGACCTTCTTCGTAGAGCGCGACGAAATAGCGCAGCTGGCGGAAATCCATGGCGACCTTTTACGTTATGGCGGGAATCACGTGGCAATCCATAAGTCAGCCTTATCGAAAAAACTGGAAAATCGAAATGGCCGGGCTCACGAAGCGCCCCTAGTCTAGCGCTCATCGGCGTGGCTTTCAGCGAGGAAAGCGAAATGGGCGGGGTGCAAGTGCAGGGCGTATTCATAGGAAAAGCCGAAGAACTCGGCGGAGGCCTGTGCAGCGCCATGGATAAGCGGCGGGTCGAGCATCGCCTATGGTTGTGGCCTCAGGGCCTGGGGGGTGACGAGCAAGGCGATCCACGCTTCCACGGCGGCCCCGAGCGGGCCTTGCATCATTATCCGGCCGAGCACTATGCCTACTGGCGCCGGCGCTACCCGCAGGTGGCCTGGGACGCACCGGCCTTCGGCGAGAACCTGTCGACCCTTGGCCTCACCGAGGACCACGTTTGTATCGGCGATCTGTTCCGTTGGGGCGGCGCCCTGCTTCAGGTCAGCCAGCCGCGTTCGCCCTGTTACCGCTTGAACCGTCACTGGACCCTGCTCGATTTGCCGCGGGAGGTGCAGGACGCCGGGCGTTGCGGCTGGTTCTACCGGGTCATCAAGCCCGGCTTCGTCAGCTATGCGGAGCCGTTCGAGCTGGTCCAGCGCAGCTACCCCGGCCTCAGCGTGGCCCAGGCGCTGCGCCACTATTATCACTACCCGCTGGAGCGCGTCGGGCTGCAACAATTGCGCGACTGCGCGGCACTGTCCACGCGCTGGCGTGAAACCGCGAAGCGCCGCCTGGCCAGCCACCAAGTGGAGGACTGGAGCGCGCGGCTCGGCGGTCTGCCACTGGAAGGCAAGCGAGCATGAGCGACTACCGGATCGTCCTCGATCGCAATGGCCAGGTGTTCGCCGAGTTGAGCGTGAGCAGCGCGCGCTACGTGGAAGTCTGCCGGGAAATGCGCCAGCGTTTCCCGCTGGAAGACGGCTTCGACCTGCACATCGAACGGCGCCGCGAGCTGCGCCGCATCCTCGAACAGGGACCCGACGGCTTGCGCTTGCTGGGCATCGAGTATCGCCACGAACAGGTGCCGGACCATGCGTGATCCCCTCGCCAATCGGCGCCTGATGCATACCCTGGAACGTCCATCGCAGCTGTTCGTCCGCGGCCAGGGCTCCTGGCTGTGGGATGTCGAAGGTCGTGCCTACCTGGATTTCAGCCAGGGGTGGGCGGTCAACAGCCTGGGTCACAGCCCTTCGGTGTTGGTCGATGCGCTGAAGCATCAGGCCGAGTATCTGATCGATCCCGGCCCCGCGTTCTATAACCGCTGCGTGCTGGACCTGGCCGCCCGGCTGTGCCAGGCCACGGGCAGCCAGCAGGTGCATTTCCTCAACAGCGGTGCCGAGGCCAACCAGGCGGCGATCCGCCTGGCGCGCAAATGGGGTCGCCTGCACCGGGGCGGGGCCTGGCGTATAGTCACCGCCCGGCGCAGCGACCACGAACACCTGCCGACGGCGTTCGACGCCCAGGTTCCACCATCGCCCCCGATGCCCGTGGCCACCGGGATGGACAGCGTGCCCTACAACGACCTCGAGGCCCTGCGGGCGGCCATCGGCCCGGAGACCGTGGCGGTGATGCTGGAACCGGTCCAGGGCGATGCCGGGGTGATCCCGGCGACCCTGGAGTACCTGCAAGGCGCCGCGCGGGCGTGCCGCGAGCGCGGCGTGCTGTTCATCCTCGACGAAATGCAGACGGGCATCGGCCGTTGCGGCGCGCTGCTCGCCGAGGACCTCTACGGGGTGCGTGCCGACATCCTCAGCCTCGGCAAGGGCCTGGGCGGCGGCGTACCGCTTGCGGCGCTGCTGGCCCGCGGCAACGCCTGCTGCCTGGAGCCAGGCGAGCAGGGCGGGGCCCACCATGGCGGCAACGCCCTGATGAGCGCCGCCGGCCTGGCGGTGCTCGACACCGTGCTGGAGCCTGGGTTTCTCGACCACGTCCGCGAGGTCAGCGAACATTTGCGCGAAGGCCTGGCCCGCATCGCCCGCCGCGAGGGTCATGGTCCCTTGCGTGGACATGGCCTGCTGTTGGGCTTGCCACTGATCCGCCTATCCGCCGCGGCGGTGGTCCGCACCGCGCTCGAGGAAGGGCTGTTGATCGATGCTCCGCAGGCGGGCTGCCTGCGCTTCACGCCGGCGCTGACCATCAGCCACGGCAATATCGACGAAATGCTCAAGCGCCTCGCCCGCGCATTTGCCCGCTGCCGACGACTGGCCGCGGAGGAGGACTGAACATGCGTGTCGCCATTCTCCAGCACGTCCCGTTCGAGGGGCCCGGGCGCATCGCCCAATGGCTGGAACTGCGTCCGGTACAGGCGCGGCTCTACCCGCTGTACGCCGACCCGGAACTGCCCGCCCTCGACGAGTTCGACCTGCTGATCGTTCTGGGTGGGCCCATGAGCGTCCACGACGAAGTGGAGTGGCCCTGGATGTCGGCGGAAAAACGCCTGATCCACCAGGCGTTGATGGCTCGCAAGCGCCTGCTCGGGATCTGCCTCGGCGGCCAGTTGCTCGCCGAGGCGCTGGGCGCGCAGGTGCAAGTCGCCGAACAGGCGGAAATCGGCTGGTGGCCGCTGGAGAAACGCCCCGAGGCCGCAGGTTCGCCGCTTGGGCGCATGCTGCCGCAGCGCTTGATGGCCCTGCACTGGCACGGCGAAACCTTCGACCTGCCGGCCCACGCGATTCCCTTGTTCGGCTCGGAGGCCTGCGTTAACCAGGGGTTCGTCTGGAGCGAGCGGGCGGTGGGCTTGCAGTGCCATCTGGAAAGCACGCCCGAAAGCCTGGAGCAACTGCTCGACGCTTGTCCCGAGGACATGCAGCGCCAGGGTGCGGTACAGGATCGCGCCAGCATCCGCGATGGCATGCCCCATTGCGGCTCGATGGCGCCCACGCTGTTCCGCCTGCTCGACTACCTCACCGGGCCCCACGCCAGCCTGACCTAACCCCGCAAGTTGTCCTCGACCGCCCTCCGGGGCGGTTTTTTGCGTTCTTTTTTAGCTAAGGATTGCCGAGAAGGTCGGGCAGTCTCCCGCCGGTCGCCCTGCGACAATGGGTCCGTTGACGCTCGGGCGCGACGGGGGGAGAGTGAACGCCTGCCGTGCGGACCCGCATCCGCACGCTTCACAACAATATCGTTACGACCTTTGGTCCTTGCTACGCACTGTTTGCGCACCTGCTACCGTTCTATACCGGTCACCGACCGGCAAGGAGAAATGCCATGGGCACTTTCAAGGCGATCTATCTGGACGTATACGATCCCCATCTGCAACTCGAGGCCGAAGACAGCGAACTCCGCGCCCGCGCCGATAAACGCGCGCCGCGCGGCGAAGTCTTGGCGACCCTGCACGTGATCGACCGGCTGGCTAGCTGCTTCCATACCCGCACCACGACGCCAGGCCGTCACGACCGCAACGCCCGCCGTTGATCGAAGCGGCAGCCAATCCCGGTTGGCTGCCGCTTCTTGGTTTCGCCTGCCAGTCAATCAAGCCATGGGGGCCGAGTGCCGGGGTTCTCTTCACCCAGTACGTGGAGTCCGTTCACGGCTGGGCCTAATGGGTTTCTTCGTCGAAGTAATCGCTGTCCAGCTTCGGAAGCTTGACGATGCGCCACGACACACCCACTTCGTGATCCATCATCAGATGTACCAGCCTGGAACCGTCGACCAGCACGATACCTTCCACCGATCTGGCGAAGTCGATGGCTTGGGCGGTGAATCCCGATGTGGTCATGAACACGCCCCGCTTGGCTTTCTGGCCCGCCAGGGCGCCATAGAAGGCTTGCAGTTCGGGCCTGCCAACGGTGCCCTGCCAGCGTTTGGCCTGCACGTACACCTTCTCCAGACCGAGCTTATCGATATCACACCGTCGATCCCGGCATCGCCCGAACCCCCCACGCGCTGTAGGTCGTTGCGGCTGGCGCCGTATCCGAGACGATGGAGGACATCCAGTACGATGACTTCGAAGCGACCCGGGGATACTTGCAGCAGGCTGTCCAGCAGATCGGCAGCGATAGCCTCGCGGATCTCTTTGAGCGCTTGCTCCAGGCGATCGTCAGGACTGGCCGTGGCGAAGCGGCGGAAATGACCGGGGTTTCATCATCCAGTGGAATGGCGTCGCTGGAAGTCTTCAGTTTCACGTCCATGAAGCCGATGGCCAGGCGCTCCACTTCAGCGGCCGGCAAAGGGGCTGGGTGCGCGAGGGCGTACTGCATGCCCTTATCGGTGAGTTTCCAATAACCCCGTTTCGCGCTGCTGGACAACCCCGCGCGTTTTAGCCGGTCGTGAGCCCAGCCCGCGCGATTCTTATAGGTCGACTGCCCGCTGTTGATGACTTCCTGCCGCTGTTCTTCGCTCAACGCCAAGGCCGAGGCAGCTGCCTCCTGAGCTTAGCGAGTGATTGCGCCCTCGGGGCGTTTCGCGAGAAAGCGGAGGATGGGTTCAATGAACTGGTCGTAGGTGGGTACCGCCATGATGCCTGTTCCTATTGGCGAATGACTGCGTCGGGTCGGTATCCACGATACCGGTGAAGTCGCTGACCCGGACGGTCGGGAGGCCAAGCGAATCCACAACGCCGTCCTTTCCGGCGAGTTTAAGCCGCTTAGCTTTCGCGAATCCATTCTGGAAATCTGTGGCGGAGCGAAGCGCAAGCATTGCGGATTCAAGGTTGCATGGAACACGGAAGGCCAGCGACCCATGCGGACACCGTCGATACCGGACGCGCTCAGCACATCGCGCCTAGGGTGTCAGGGCACCGGAGTTTCCTGGGCTTTGGCGGGGATTCTCGTGTGTCTCGGGCTCAACAGGTTGCCGATCAGTCGCTTGCTGCTCATATAGAGCGGATGTTCTAGGCAGCGATACCACAAGGCGCCGAACAGCCAGGCATAGGCCGGGACGAGCAACGAGTTGAGCAGGAACATCCAAGAGTCGGCCGGCAGTAGGAGCCTGCCCAGCGTTGCCGCGATATCCAGTACCACGATATGGGTCAGGTAGATGGAATAGGAACAGTCGCCGGTGAAGGTCAGCCACTTCGCGGGCTTGTAGGGCGAATGCTCCATGCAGAGCGCCATGGCGATTATCGCGGCTGCCGAGAGGCCGAACGTACCGACCCTGAGCAGTTCGATCTTGTCGAACCAATGGCTGAAGGTTCCGATGGCGAACGTCACCATCGCCAGGCTGGCGAGGTTCGCCACCTTGCCGAACGAATAGGAAAACAGGCTACGCATTTCGTACAACAGGCAGCCAAGCAGGAATTCCAGGATAAGACCTGAAAGAAGGGTCCTGCGGGGTTGCAAGCCCGCCATCACCTCATCGGCTGCCGTGATGAGCCAACCGGCGTTCCAACTCGCTATCAACGCCATGAACAAGGTGATCCAGCGCTTGCGTTGCTTCATCGGCACGACCGCTATGACCAGGGCGGCGAGGCCATAGAAATAGAGCTCGAAGAATAAACTCCAGCTAATGGCGAGCCAATGATCCGGAATCTTGCCAGACAGTAGGAAAATGCTGGTCAGCGCATTGCCCGTGGGTAATGAAACGCCCTGTAGATAGGCGACGAAACAGAAGAGCGCCAGGGCCGGCCAGTAACCCAGATAGATACGCGCGAAGCGCAGGCAGATGAAGTGCAGGGCATGATTGCCGCCGCTTTTCCTTTCGATCGAAGCGGAAATCACGAAACCGCTCAATACGAAGAAAAGATCGACTCCGAGGAATCCCCAATGAAAGGGGCCGGTGATGCGGCGCGCT
Organism: Pseudomonas sp. RIT-PI-AD; assembly: GCF_025642785.1. Taxonomy (GTDB): domain Bacteria; phylum Pseudomonadota; class Gammaproteobacteria; order Pseudomonadales; family Pseudomonadaceae; genus Pseudomonas_T. The sequence continues at coordinate 28,842 of NZ_JANZKU010000015.1, read as the reverse complement.
ATATCCATGTCTTCCCAATAGGACGAAACATGGAACAGCAAAACACCGATGACCGCAATTCCCCGAGCTGCCTGGAGCCATTGGTATTTCACGATTGGATATCCTATCGAATCCAGCATCCCTGACCGCGGGCCATGCACATGGCCATGGGCGAGTAGCCGCCGGATCATCGGATTTCGTCACGGCGATTCGTGCATGCGTTCGGATGAAGATTGGTGGTGGGCCCACACGGACTCGAACCGTGGACCAAAGGATTATGAGTCCTCTGCTCTAACCAACTGAGCTATAGGCCCCCAGAAGGCCGGCGGATTATACCGGCGCCTTCAGGGAAGCGCCAATCGCCTCGAGGGGCGAGAGGAAGCGGCTGGCGAAGGCTTCGGCGGGGATCGGGCGGCTGATGACGTAACCCTGGATGTGCTGGCAGCCCAGCTGGGCGAGGAAGCGTTCTTGGGCCTCGGTCTCGACGCCTTCGGCGATGACGGTCAGTTGCAGGCTGTGGGCGAGGGCGATGATCGCGCGGGTGATGGCGATGTCGTGGGGGTCGTCCGGCAGGCCGCGGACGAAGGACTGGTCGACCTTCAGGGTGTCCAGGGGCAGGCGCTTGAGGTAGCTCAGCGAGGAATAGCCGGTGCCGAAATCGTCGATGGCCAGTTGCACGCCCAGAGCCTTGAGGGCGTACAGCGTCGCCAGGGCGTCTTCCGCCTGGGTCATGATGAAGCCCTCGGTGATCTCCAGTTGCAGGCGCTGGGCTTCCAACCCATAGGCCTTCAGCAGGTGATCGACGCGCTCGACGATGTGCGCCTGGCCCAGTTGCGCGCCAGCCAGGTTGACCGACAGGGGGCCGAAGGGCGCATGGCGATCCTGCCAGGCGCGCATTTGCTTGCAGGCTTCCTGCAAGACCCAGTCGCCCAGGGCGAGGATCAACCCGCTGTCTTCGGCGATGGGAATGAAGCGATCCGGCGGAATGTCCCCGAGCACCGGATGGCGCCAGCGCACCAGCGCTTCCGCGCCCACCAGGCAGCCCCGGGTCAGGCAGCGCTTGGGCTGGTAGTAGAGGCAGAGTTCGTCGCGTTCCAGCGCCCGGCGCAATTCGTTTTCCAGGGCCATGCGTTCGGTGGCGATGAAGGTCAGCTCGCGCGTGTAGAACTCCGCCCGATTGCGACCCTTGGCCTTGGCCCGATACATCGCGGCATCGGCATTCTTCACGAGGGTGGCGACGTCCCGGCCATGTTCGGGAAACAGGCTGATGCCGATGCTGGCGCTGATGAAGAAGTCGTGCTGTTCCACCTCGAACGGGGCGCCGAAGCATGCCAGCAGGGAATTCGTCACCTGCTGCACCTTGGACGGCTGGTGCACGCCCGGCAACAGGATGATGAATTCATCGCCGCCGAGCCGTGCCAGGGTATCCGCTTCCTGTAATTGCGTGGAGAGGCGGGTGGCGATGCTGCGTAGCAAGGCGTCGCCCACCGGGTGGCCCAGGCTGTCGTTGATGTGCTTGAAGCGATCCAGGTCGAGGAACAGAACCGCGCCCTTGCTCATCGGCAGGGCGGGTTGCAGCGCGGCTTTCAGGCGTTCCTCGAAGAGCAGGCGGTTCGGCAGGCCAGTGAGCGGATCGTGGTGGGCCTGGTGGTCGAGCCGGGCTTCCGCCTGCTTCAGGGGCGATATGTCGGCGAAGACAGCGACGTAGTGGGTGATCAGCCCGGAGTCATCGCGCACCGAGTTGATCGTCAGCCATTCGGGATAGATCTCGCCGTTCTTGCGGCGGTTCCAGAGCTCGCCCTGCCAGTGTCCGGTTTCGGCGAGCTGGCTCCACATGGCCCGATAGAATTCCGGATCGTGACGACCCGAGGCCAGCAGCGCGGGGGACTGGCCCAGGACTTCGGCCTCGGCATAGCCGGTGATCTCGCTGAACGCCGGGTTCACCGCGCTGATGCGTTGGAGCGTGTCGGTGATCATCACGCCTTCCGCGGTGCTCTGGAACACCGTCGCGGCCTGCTTCAGGCGTTCCTGCATCTGGTGGCGCTCGGTGACGTCGCGGGCGATGGTCAGGAGGAACGGCTCTTCGCCGATCAGCAGGGACTGCGCGGACAGTTCGCACAGGCGGATGTGCCCTTCGCGATGGCGGATGGGCACGGTGAAGTGTTCCACTCTGCCCTGTTCCTGGATCAGGCGTACCAGGCGTGCGCGATCCGCCGGGTTGACCCAGAGGTCCAGGTCGAGGGTCGAGCGGCTGGAGAGCTGGGCCAGGCCGATCCCGGTGATGCGCTGGAAGCCTTCGTTGGCTTCGATGAGCTGGCCATCCCGCAGGCGCGTCATGAGCAGGCCGTCCGGCGAGGCGTGGAAGGCCTTGGCGAACTTCTCGTCCGAGACTTGCAAGCGCCGCTGGGCTTCTTTCAAGGCGCTGATATCCCGGACCGCCACCACGATGGCGGACACCTCGCCGAGTTCGATCCGGCGTGCCGAGACCAGCCCGGTGAAGGCCTCGACCTGGCGGCTGCGGAATTGAATCTCCAGGTTTTGCAGGTCTTCGTGTCGCAACCGTTGCAGCAGATCCGGCGCGATGTCCGCGTCACCCCAGAGGCCCAGTTCGGAAGGCGTCTTGCCGAGCGCTTCGGCGCAGAGGAAACCGGTCTGCCGTTCGAAGGCGTGGTTCACCGCCAGCAGGCGGCCATCCTCGCGGCGCGCGATGACCAGGATGTCCGGACCGTGCTGGAACACCGAGGCGAACTTCTGCTCGGACAGGCAGAGCGCCTGCTCGGTGTTCTTCGCCAGGCTGACGTCGATCATCAGGCCGCGAATCGGAGCGTCCTTGCCCAGGGGGTTCAAGGTCGCGATGTCGCGAATCCACAGGACACGGCCGTCCGCGGCGAGCATGCGGTATTCCAAGTCCTGATCGCCGCCGCCGGGAGGCGTTTTCTGCGGCTGGCCCAGAACCCTTTCCCGGTCGTCGGGATGCAGCACGCGCTCGCGGAAGCCCGGCTTCAGCCAATCCTCCAGCGGGTACCCGAGGAGCGCTTCGGCCTGGGGCGATACGTAGGTGAAACCGCGGTCCGACGGGCGCATTTCCCAGGCGATCGCATTGAGGTTTTCCACCAGGCCCCGGTAGTGCCGCTCGCTATGCCGGAGGGCTATTTCCAGCGCGACACGGCTGGCCATTTCCCTGTGCAGGCGCCGGTTGATGCGCAACATGGCCGCGAGCACCGCCAGGAGCGCCAGCAGCGCGGGCAGACCATACAGCAGCACCGGGCGCCAGGCCGAGCGATGGTCGATCACGCCGCCGACCCACCGCTCGCGAACGGCTTCCACCCGGGCGGGGTCCAGTTCGGCGAGCAGCCGGTCGAGCAGCCCGATGAGCGGCGCGTGGTCCGGGTCCTTCGGGGCGGCCATCGCCAACTGGTAGCGATAGGGCGTATCGCCGCTGATGTATACCCCTTCCAGCTTGAGGCTGCGCAGGCTCCAGACGCTGGAGGCGAGATCGCCCACGAAGGCGTCGGCTTGCCCGGTGGCCAGCGCCTGGAGCGCCGCCGCCACGCTCGGCAACGGCATGAGGCTGAGGTCGGGGTGGCTGTTGCGAAGCAGTTCGTGCGGCGCGTAGTCGGTCACCACTGCGACTTTCAAGCCATAGAGGTCGCCGAGGTCATGCGGCTGAGGCCCGTTCGAGCGGGCCATGATGACGATGGGAAAGTCGAGGTAAGGACGGGTGAAGGCCAGGTAACGCTGCCGCTCGGGGGTCGACATGATTCCGGCGAGCAGGTCCAGCTTGCCCTGGCCGGCCTGCTCGAGGGCCGCGCTCCAGGTGCCAGGCTGATGCAGGTGCAACTTGACGTCGAGTTCCTGTTCGATCAGCGCGATGTAGTCGGCGGCGAGGCCCCGGTAGGCGCCCTGTTCGTCGCGGAATTCGAAGGGTGGCCAGGACGGATCGATACCGAGGCGCAAACCCGGGTGCGAATCGAGCCAATCACGCTCCGCCTGGGTCAGCTCCAGCCCGAGCGCGGGCAGGGTCCAGGCGGCCAGACACAACAGGAGAATGGCCGGAAAGCGCACCATGACGATCTCGTCATATTCAAGGGCGGTGAGGGGAGTGTAGCGGTGAAACCGAGTCGTCGACAGCACACAGCAAAACCCCCGGCAGGACCGGGGGTTTCGTTCGTCACTCGTCGAGGAAGGAGCGCAGGTGCTCGCTTCTCGAAGGGTGCCGGAGTTTGCGCAGGGCCTTGGCTTCGATCTGGCGAATCCGCTCGCGCGTCACGTCGAACTGCTTACCGACTTCCTCGAGGGTGTGGTCGGTATTCATGTCGATGCCGAAGCGCATGCGCAGCACCTTGGCTTCCCGGGCGGTGAGGCCGGCCAGCACTTCGCGGGTGGCTTCCTTGAGGCTTTCCACGGTCGCCACGTCGATCGGCGATTGCATGGTCGAGTCCTCGATGAAATCGCCCAGGTGCGAGTCTTCGTCGTCGCCGATCGGGGTTTCCATGGAGATCGGCTCTTTGGCGATCTTCAACACCTTGCGGATCTTGTCCTCGGGCATCTCCATGCGCTCGCCCAGCTCTTCCGGCGTGGGTTCGCGACCCATTTCCTGCAGCATCTGCCGGGAGATACGGTTGAGCTTGTTGATCGTCTCGATCATGTGCACCGGAATACGGATGGTGCGTGCCTGGTCCGCGATGGAGCGGGTGATCGCCTGGCGAATCCACCAGGTGGCGTAGGTCGAGAACTTGTAGCCGCGGCGGTATTCGAACTTGTCCACCGCCTTCATCAGGCCGATGTTGCCTTCCTGGATCAGGTCGAGGAATTGCAGGCCGCGGTTGGTGTACTTCTTGGCGATGGAGATCACCAGGCGCAGGTTCGCCTCGACCATCTCTTTCTTCGCCCGGCGCGCCTTGGCTTCGCCAATGGACATGCGGCGGTTGATGTCCTTGATCTCACTGATGGTGAGGTCGACTTCCTGCTGCAGGTCGATCAGTTTCTGCTGGTTGCGCTTGATGTCGTCCTGCAGCTTGCCGATGGCTTCGGCGTATTTAGCCTTGCCCTTGGCCAGGCCGTCGCTCCAGCCGAGGTCGATCTCATTGCCCGGGAACAGGCGGAGGAAATCAGCGCGGGGCATGCGGGCGTCGCGGACGCACAGCTGCATGATGGCGCGTTCCTGGCCACGGACACGCTCCAGGGCACCGCGAACGCGCTCGACCAGGGCTTCGAATTGCTTCGGCACCAGCTTGATCGGCATGAACAACTCGGCCAGCGCTTGCAGCTCGGCGATCGCCTGCTTGCTCGCGCGTCCGTGTTTCTTCAGCGCTTTCTTGGCTTTTTCCAGGTGCTCGGCCACCGCGGTGAAGCGGCGTAGGGCTTCCTCGGGGTCGGGACCGCCGTCGCCTTCCTCCTCGTCGTCGCTGTCGCTTTCCTCTTCCTCTTCTTCGTCCTTGTCGGCGGCTGCGGCGTTATCCACCTTCAGCTCGACTGGCTCGACCTCGGCGGGTACCGAGCCGTCGTCCGGATCGATGTAGCCGCTGAGCACGTCGGAGAGGCGACCGCCCTCGGTGGTGACGCGCTGGTACTCGGAGAGAATGCTGTCGACCGTGCCCGGGAAATGGGCGATGGCGCCCATGACCTCGCGAATGCCTTCCTCGATGCGTTTGGCGATTTCGATCTCGCCTTCGCGGGTCAGCAATTCGACCGTACCCATTTCGCGCATGTACATGCGCACCGGGTCGGTGGTCCGGCCAATGTCGGTTTCGACCGCGGCGAGCGCGGCAGCGGCTTCCTCGGCGGCGGCCTCGTCGGTGTCCGCTTCGGCCAGGAGCAGGGCGTCCGCATCCGGGGCGCTCTCGAATACGTTGATCCCCATGTCGTTGATCATGCGGATGATGTCTTCCACCTGTTCCGGATCGGAAATATCCTCCGGCAGGTGGTCGTTGACCTCAGCGTAAGTCAGGTAACCCTGCTCACGCCCACGGCTGATCAACTCTTTGAGGCGAGACTGCTGTTGCGCTTTTCCGGACATAACACCCTATCCACTGAAGGTCTTGGCGGGCTGAAAACAAGCTGAGCATTATAGCCGAGCATTGACCTCACGCGCCAGTTGAGGTCGGGACGATGCGGGGAGTATCACGACTGAGCAGATCGCGCAGTCGGTCTTTTTCTTCGGCGCTCAGCTCGCTTTGACGGGCCTTGCGAAGGAGATGTTCAAGGCTGCGCTCGCGTTGGCGGGCCGCTAACGTAGTTATAGTGTCGAAAAACTGTTGTTCAAGGTTGTCGCTGGAAATCAGCCATTCCTTTTCCGCCAAGGCCCGCAGCAGCCGGCCCTGGTCGGTGCCGTGCCAGCGGGCGATCAGTTGCAGCGAGCGCAGCTTGGGGTTTTTCTGCAGGGCTTCCAGCAGCGCCACCATCAACTGGGCGTAGGTGTCGTTTTCTGCCGCGAAATGGCTGGCATCTTCGACTTTCTGAGCAAGCTCGGGGTGGTGCAGCAAGGTTCTCAACGCGCTGAGATTGGGCGATTCGACATGCACCACCGTGCGTGGACCGCGCGGCGCGAAGTCCTCGCCTTTCTTGCCATTCCATTTCTTGCCGTCCTTGCGCTTGCCGCCGCTGGGCTTCCATTCCTCCTGCCGGGCGAATTGCGCGGCCGGGTGCTCGTCGTGGAAGCCCTGGCTCGGCGCGGCATCGTAATAGCCATATTCCGCCGCATCCGGTGCTTCCGCCGGGCTGCTGCGCTGCGGCGTGGAGAATTGGGTGAGCGCCTCGCCGGACAATCCGGTGATTTCCTGCAAGTGCTGGCGCATCAGGGCGCGCAGGTTGGCACCGGGAATGCGGTCGATCAGCGGGTTGGCCAGCATCGCCAGGTGGGCCTTGCCTTCCAGCGAGGCGGGATCGGCTTCCAAGGTGAGTTGCTGGAAGAAATAATCCGCCAGGGGTTGCGCCTGTTGGCTGATGCGCGCGCGGAACGCGTCGGTGCCCTCGGCGCGGACCAGGCTGTCCGGATCCTCGCCTTCGGGTAGGAACAGAAAGCGGGCGCGGCGCCCGTCCTGCAAGCTCGGCAGCGCCGACTCCAGGGCTCGCCAAGCGGCCTTACGCCCGGCCTGGTCGCCGTCGAAGCAGAACAGGATGCTCGGCACGATGCGGAACAGGCGCTTGATGTGTTCTTCGCTGGTGGCGGTGCCTAGAGTGGCGACGGCGTTGCGCAGGCCTTGCTGGGCCAGGGCGATGACGTCCATGTAGCCCTCGACCACCATGATCTCGTCGAGGTCGCGGTTGTGCTTGCGCGCCTCGAACAGGCCGTAGAGCTCCTGTCCCTTGTGGAAGACCGGGGTTTCCGGGGAGTTCAGGTACTTGGGCTTGTCGTCGCCCAGAACCCGGCCACCAAAGGCGATCACCCGGCCGCGACTGTCGCGGATGGGAAACATCACGCGGTCGCGAAAGCGATCATAGCGCTTGCCGGTCTCGGCGTTCTCGATCAGCAGGCCGGCGTCGATCAGGCTCTTCTGCTGCAGCGTATCCCCGCCCAGGTGTTTGAGCAGGTGATCCCAGCCGGGCGGGGCGAAGCCGAGGCCGAAGTCGCGGGCGATCTCGCCTGAAAGGCCGCGGCCTTTCAGGTAGTCCACCGCCGCCTTGCGGCTGGGATGGCTCTTCAGCGACTGGCGATAGTAATCGGCAGCCGCCCCCAGCAATGGGTAGAGCGGCGAATCGGTCGGTTGGCGCGGCTTCCCGCCGCGTCCGCCCTCTTCCCGTGGCACGTCCAGCCCGGCGCGCTTGGCCAGCTCCTCGACCGCCTGGGGGAAATCCAGGTGGTCGTGGTCCATCACGAAGCCGAGGGCGTTGCCGCCGGCGCCGCAGCCAAAGCAGTAGTAGAACTGTTTGTCCGCGCTGACGCTGAAGGAGGGCGATTTTTCCTTGTGGAACGGGCAGAGCGCGGTGTAGTTCTTGCCGGCCCGCTTCAGTTGGATGCGCGAACTCACCACTTCGACGATGTCGGTGCGGTTCAACAGGTCGTCGATGAAGGATTGCGGGATCAGTCCAGCCATAAGGGCGTCAGGATACTGCCGTGGTACGCGCGGGAAAACAGAAAACTCCGGCCATTCGCCGTGCGGCGAAGCGGAGTGGAGGTGATGCCCGAAAAGCGACGCCCGGCCGAGGCCGGGCGTTAGCGTGTCAGCGAAGCGACGTGTAACTCAGTACATGCGCTCGCGGCGACGCTGTTCGCGCTGGACTTTCTTGGCGTGGCGCTTGACTGCGGCGGCTGCCTTGCGCTTGCGCTCGGTGGTGGGTTTCTCGTAGAACTCGCGGCTGCGGACTTCGGCAAGTACACCGGCTTTTTCGCAGGAGCGCTTGAAGCGACGCAGGGCTACGTCGAAGGGTTCGTTCTCTTTAACTTTGACGGCTGGCATCCAGGTCGTACCTTCACTAATTACCGGGGGTGAACGTCTCCAGGCAATCGGTGCGGGAGAACGTCGCTTTTTAAGGGTTGCGGATGTTAACGCCTTGAGCCTTGGAATGCAAAGCCTTCAATCGAAAAGCGCTGGCCCGGGCGAGGGGTGGCGATTATGATGCGCGCCTTCTCAATTGGCTAGGCCGAAAAGGCTCGACCCATGCTAGTGCTGGGCTTGGAAACTTCCTGCGACGAGACCGGTGTCGCACTCTACGACAGCGCGCGCGGCCTGCTGGCCGATGCGCTGTTCAGTCAGATCGATCTGCATCGCATCTACGGCGGCGTGGTGCCCGAACTGGCCTCACGCGATCACGTCAAGCGCATGCTGCCGTTGATTCGCCAGGTCATGGGCGATGCCGGGGTGACGTCCGCGCAGATCGAGGCGGTCGCCTATACCGCCGGCCCCGGCCTGGTCGGCGCGCTGCTGGTGGGCGCTTCCTGTGCCCAGGCGCTGGCGTTCGCCTGGGGCGTGCCGGCGCTTGGCGTGCACCATATGGAAGGCCATCTACTGGCGCCGATGCTGGAGGCACAGCCGCCGGCATTTCCCTTCGTCGCCCTGCTGGTGTCCGGTGGACATACCCAGTTGGTGCGGGTGGATGGCATTGGCCGTTACCACCTGCTGGGCGAGTCACTCGACGACGCGGCCGGCGAAGCCTTCGACAAGACCGCCAAGCTGCTCGGGCTGGACTACCCGGGCGGCCCGGAAATCGCCCGGCTGGCGCAAACCGGCACGCCGGGGCGCTTCGTCTTCCCACGGCCGATGACCGACCGGCCCGGCCTGGATTTCAGCTTCAGCGGGCTCAAGACCTTCACCTTGAACACCTGGCAACAGTGCCGCGAGGCGGGCGACGACGGCGAGCAGACCCGTTGCGACATCGCCCTGGCCTTTGAGCGGGCGGTGGTCGAGACGCTCACCCTTAAATGCCGGCGCGCGCTGAAACAGACCGGGTTGAACCGCCTGGTGATCGCCGGCGGCGTGAGCGCCAACCGGTCGCTGCGCGAAGCCCTCGGCAAGATGCTCGGGGAGTTCCAGGGCCAGGTGTTCTACGCCCGGCCGCGCTTCTGCACCGACAACGGCGCGATGATCGCCTATGCCGGCTGCCAGCGCCTGCTGGCCGGCCAGCACGAGGGCCCGGCGATCAGCGTGCAGGCCCGCTGGCCAATGGAGCGCCTGCCCCCCGTCTGAGGCGGTATGGCATGAGCGCGATTCACGCGGGCGATTCAGAAATGCCGTTCGCGTCCGGCGAACAGGTCGCGTAGATTGCCGCGGTGCCGCCAGACGATCAGGGCGGTCAGCACGCTCATCGGCAGCAGCGCTTCCGGGCGCTGCCAAGCCAGCAGCGGCAGGGTCAGCGGCGTCGCGATCAGCGATGCCAGCGAACTGGTCCGGGTGAGCAGGAAGGTCAGCGCCCAGGCGCACGCCGCCAGCAGGGCGGCCGGCGGATAGAGGCCCAGCAGCATCCCGGCGGCGGTGGCCACGCCCTTGCCGCCGCGGAAGCGGAAATACAGCGGATACAGATGGCCGAGCACCGCGGCGAGGCCCACCCAGGCTTGGCGTTGCAGGTCCATGCCCAGCAGGTAGGCGATCAGCACCGGCAGCAGGCCCTTGAGCAGATCGCCGAGCAAGGTGAGGATCGCCAGCTTCCGGCCGGCGAGGCGCAGCATGTTGGTGGCGCCGGGGTTGCCGGACCCCTGGGCGCGCGGATCGGCGGTGCCGAACAGATGGCTGAGCAGGATGGCGAAGGACAGAGAGCCGAGCAAATAGGCGAGAATCGCCAGCAGCCAGAACATGGCATCCATTTCCGGGGCGAGGGAGCCCCGATTTTAGGCTTGGTCGGCGTGCCCGTGTAAACCGTTGCTTGCGGTTGCGCGGGTCGTGCCGCGAGCCGGGGGACGAGATCGACGTGGACATGGTTTTCATCGAGGGACTGGAGGTCGACACCCTCATCGGTGCCTATGACTGGGAGCGCGGCATCCGCCAGTGCCTGAGCCTGGACCTGCGGATGGCGTGGGACAACCGCGCGGCGGCGGAACAGGACGACCTGGAGCGGGCCCTGGATTACGCGAAGCTGAGCGCGCGTATCCAGACCTTCGCCGCCGAGGCGCGCTTCCTGCTGGTGGAGACGTTCGCCGAGCGCCTGGCCGCGGTGCTGATGGCCGAGCAGGGGATTACCTGGCTGCGCCTGAGGGTCACCAAGCCAGGCGCCGTGCCGGCTGCCCATGGCGTCGGCGTGGAGATCGAGCGCGGATGCCGTTGATCAGGATTTACCTCGGCCTCGGCAGCAATACCGAGCGCGACGCGCACCTGTGCGCCGGGCTCGATGCGCTGGACGATTTCCTTCTGGAGATGCGCTGCTCGCCGGTGTTCGAGAGCGAGCCGGTGGGGATCAAGAGCGGACCCTTCTACAATCTGGTGGTGACCGCCCTGACCGACTTGCCGCTGGCGGCGCTGGATCGCCGGCTGAAGGGTATCGAGGCGGACAACGGCCGCTATGCGCCGCAGCGCAAGGGGCTGCCGCTGGACATCGACGTCCTCCTGTACGGCGATCAGGTGGGCAATTTCGACGGTCTGATCCTGCCGCGCGCGGAAATTCTGCGTAATGCCTTCGTGCTCTGGCCCTTGTCGCTGCTGGCGCCGACCCTCGACCATCCCCTCGAAGGCCGACCGTTCGAGGCGCTGTGGCGCGAAGCCCGGATCGAACAGCGCCTGTGGCCGGTTTCCTTCCACTGGCAAGACCGCGACCTCACCCCGGAGGCCTTGCGCCAGGGCTTGCCTAGCCCGTAGTCGCCTCTTCCCGATAGCGTTCGAGCGCCTTCAGCCGCTCCAGGCGCAACGCCTCGCCCAACTGCGCGCCGGTATGGCCCTGTTCCACCAGGGGTTTCACCGCCACCGCGCGCGCCGCCGCGGCGGCACCCAGCAAGTAGGCTGCCTGCGGATAGGCAGGTTGCCCATCACCGCCGGGCTGAGCGTGGGCGGTCATCTCGCAGGCGGCGGCGAATTCGGCGAAACGCTGCGGTCGTCGGTACACATCGAACCGCTGCAGCATGTCCAGCAGCGTGCTGGCCTCCAGTTCGAAGGCCCGATGGGCGCGGGCGTGATATTCGGCCATCAGCGTGGAGAGTTCCTGGCATTCCCTCGGCACCTTGCAGCGGGCGTTGACCGCCCGCACCAGGGCGACTCCCGTCGCCTCGCGCTCTTGATGCCGCGCGGAGGCTTCCCCGGGGTTCGAGCCCTGGCCGAGGTCGTGCAGCAAGCAGGCCCAGCGCACGTTCAGCGGCTGCTCCCGTTCGGCGCACCGACGCAGCACCGCCAACAGGGACTCGCCGGCGTCCCCCTCGGCAGCGGGCGATCGCGAAGCGCCGAACAGGGCGTCCACTTCAGGCAGCCAGGCGGCCAATGCGCCGCAGTCGCGCAGGGTCCGGATGAAGACATCCGGGCGGGGCTCCATCAGGGCGCGGGAGACCTCCTTCCAACTGCGCTCCGGGGTCAGGGCGTCCAGTTCGCCGGATTCGGCGATCTGCCGCATCAGCGCCCGGGTTTCGTCGGCGACCCGAAACCCCAGGGGCGCATAGCGCGCCGCGAAGCGCGCCACCCGCAACACCCGTAGCGGATCCTCGGCGAAGGCGGGGGAGACGTGGCGCAGCCAGCGCCCGCGCAAGTCCTCCCGGCCGCCATAGGGGTCGATCAACTGGCCGTCTTCGGCTTCGGCGATGGCATTGATGGTCAGGTCGCGGCGGATCAGGTCTTCTTCCAGGGTGACCTCGGGCGAGGCATGGAAGACGAAGCCGCCGTAACCGCGCCCGCTCTTGCGTTCGGTGCGGGCCAGGGCGTATTCCTCGCCCGTTTCGGGGTGCAGGAAGACCGGGAAGTCGGCCCCCACCGGACGGAAACCCAGCGCGAGCATCTGCTCCGCGGTGCTCCCGACCACCACCCAATCGGTTTCGCTGACCGGACGACCCAGCAGGCGATCACGCACGGCGCCGCCGACCTTGTAGACATGCAGATGGTTTTTCATGGGGCGGAGCATAACGTCGGGATCGGCTCCAGGCGAGCCGGCCTTGGCGGTGCTGCTGGACCGGCTGCCCCCGGCCAATCACCGCCGGGCCACCGCTCGCCGACCGGATCGAGAGGTATCCGCTGCGGGCTTGCCGCGCCCGCTGGCCATCCGAATCAGCGGAAAGCGCCTGGGTTCTTCCCTCATGGGGCATGGATACGAATGGTGGAGGTCGTCTTGGGCCGATCGCCAGGCCGTGCAAAGCGTGGCGGCTGTGCCAGGGCGCGGCCCATCCAACCCGTGCGGTCGCGACCCGGAAGCGTCCAGGCCGGCGACCGGCTCGTCAGATGGGCGGGATCACCAGGTCCAGGCGGGGGTACTCGCCGTCTTCGCCGCGCTCGCCCCGAGGCGGGACATGATGCGCGCCGATGAGGGTGTCGCCCTGCACCACCTCCAGGTGGATGTCGAACCCCCATAGCCGATGCAGATGTTTCAGCACCTCCTCGGTGGATTCGCCCAGCGGCTTGCGGTCGTGCTGCTGGTGACGCAGGGTCAGCGAGCGGTCGCCGCGACGATCCACGTTCCAGATCTGCACGTTGGGCTCGCGATTGCCGAGGTTGTATTGCGCCGCGAGCAGCTCGCGGATGACCCGGTAACCCTCTTCGTCGTGGATGGCCGGTACCAGCAGGTTATCCTTCTGGTCGTCGTCGAGGATGCTGAACAACTTGAGGTCGCGGATCACCTTGGGCGAGAGGAATTGCAGGATGAAACTCTCATCCTTGAAGCTGCTCATGGCGAATTTCAGGGTGGACAACCAATCGCTGCCGGCGATGTCCGGGAACCAGCGCCTGTCTTCCTCGGTGGGCTTCTCGCAGATGCGGCGGATGTCGCCGTACATGGCGAACCCCAGGGTATAGGGGTTGATGCCGCTGTAGTACGGGCTGTCGAAGCCCGGCTGGTAGATCACGCTGGTGTGGGACTGGAGGAATTCGAGCATGAAGCCGTCGGTGACCAGGCCCTCGTCGTACAGGTCGTTCATCAGGGTGTAGTGCCAGAAGGTCGCCCAGCCCTCGTTCATCACCTGGGTCTGGCGTTGCGGATAGAAGTACTGCGCGATCTTGCGCACGATGCGCACCACCTCGCGCTGCCAGGGCTCCAGCAGCGGCGCGTGCTTCTCGATGAAGTAGAGGATGTTCTCCTGGGGTTCGGCGGGGAAGCGCTTGGCGTTCCTCTCGTCGCGGCGGTCGGCGCTCTTCGGGATGGTGCGCCAGAGGTCGTTGATCTGCCGTTGCAGGTGTTCCTCTCGATCCTTCTGCCGCTGCCGTTCTTCCTCCGCCGAAATCGGGTAGGGCCGCTTGTAGCGGTCCACCCCGTAGTTCATCAGGGCATGGCAGGAGTCCAGCAGGTTCTCCACCGCGTCGATGCCGTGGCGCTCCTCGCATTGCATGATGTACTGCTTGGCGAACACCAGGTAGTCGATGATCGAGCTGGCGTCGGTCCAGGTGCGGAACAGGTAGTTACCCTTGAAGAAGCTGTTGTGCCCGTAGCTGGCATGGGCCACCACCAGCGCCTGCATGCACATGGTGTTCTCTTCCATGAGGTAGGCGATGCAGGGATCGGAATTGATCACGATCTCGTAGGCCAGGCCCATCTGCCCGCGGGTGTAGGACTTTTCCGTGCTGAGGAAATGCTTGCCGTAGGACCAGTGGTGGTAGCCCAGCGGCATGCCCACGGACGCGTAGGCGTCCATCATCTGCTCGGCGGTGATCACCTCGATCTGGTTGGGGTAGGTATCCAGCGCGTAGCGTTCGGCGATCCGGCCGATCTCGCGGTCGTAGGCCTGGATCAGCTCGAAGGTCCACTCCGAGCCGGTGGAAAGCGGCTGGCGCTTCGTGTCACGGGGCGTCGCGGTCTGGGAAGTCATGTTACGAGCCTGCGCTGGAAGAGTTCGCGGAATACCGGGTAGATGTCTCCCGCCGAGACCAGTTGCTGCTGGGCGAAGGTCTCGGAGAAGGCTTCGCTCACCTGCTCGTACTCGAACCAGAGCGCCTGGTGTTCCCGCGGGGTGATTTCGACATAGGTGTAGTACTGCACGAACGGCATGATCTGCTTGATCAGGATGTCCCGGCAGATGGGCGAGTCGTCGTTCCAGTTGTCGCCGTCGGAGGCCTGGGCCGCGTAGATGTTCCACTCGTTGAGCGGATAGCGCTCGGCCATGATCTCCTGCATCAGCTTGAGCGCGCTGGACACGATAGTGCCCCCGGTTTCGCGGGAGTAGAAGAATTCTTCCTCGTCCACTTCGCGGGCGCTGGTGTGGTGGCGGATGAACACCACTTCGATCTTGTCGTAGTTCCGCTTGAGGAACAGGTAGAGCAGGATGAAGAAGCGCTTGGCGATGTCCTTGGTCGCCTGGGTCATGGAGCCGGAGACGTCCATCAGGCAGAACATCACCGCCTTGGAACTGGGGTTGGGTTGTTTCACCAGCAGGTTGTACTTCAGGTCGAAGGTGTCGAGGAACGGCACCCGCTTGATGCGTCCGCGCAACTTGACGATATCCGCCTCGATCGCCTGGATATCGCCGAAATTGTCCGGCTCCTCGCGCCGCAGTCGCTCCAGTTCGGCTTCGGCGGCGCGCAG
This sequence comes from Pseudomonas sp. RIT-PI-AD, assembly GCF_025642785.1. Taxonomy (GTDB): domain Bacteria; phylum Pseudomonadota; class Gammaproteobacteria; order Pseudomonadales; family Pseudomonadaceae; genus Pseudomonas_T. The sequence continues at coordinate 13,791 of NZ_JANZKU010000015.1, read as the reverse complement.
TTTGGCGCGGCTGCTGCCGGACAGCGCGATGCGCCGCGCATGGGCCGAGCGCAGGGTGCGGATGATGTTGATCCGTGAGGGATTGCCTTCGTTGCTGATCCCGGCGCGTACCGTCTTGAAGGTGTCGCTGCCGGTCAGGTGACGCTTCACCAGGTTGGGCAGTTCCAAATCCTCGAACATGAAGTCGAGGAATTCCTCCTGGGTGATCTGGAAGACGAATTCATCCATCCCCTCGCCGGAGTTGCTCGCCTTGCCGCTGCCCTTGCCGCCGCCCCCGCCCTGGGGACGGGGAATGCTTTCCCCCGCGGTGAACTCCTTGTTGCCGGGGTGGACCACGGTCTGTTTGCCGCCGCGGCCGTGGTGCAGGACCGGCTCGTCGATATCGCGGCCGGGAATGCTGATCTGTTCGCCATGCTCCATGTCGGTGATGGAGCGCCGGCTGACGGCTTCCTCCACCGCCTTCTTGATGTGATCGCGGTACCGCCGCAGGAAGCGCTGGCGGTTCACCGTGCTCTTGTTCTTGCCGTTCAAACGCCGGTCGATGACATAACTCATACGCGCCCTCCGGGCAGGCTTCAGGCTGCAGTCGCGGCCAGCCGGCGGACGTGACGCGAGGTCACGCCCGGGCCGGAACCCTGACCCGCTTTATTGCGATTTGCGCACCCGCAGGTACCACTCGGACAGCAGGCGGACCTGCTTCTCGGTGTAGCCGCGCTCGACCATGCGCCGGACGAAGTCGTTGTGTTTCTGTTGCTCGTCCTTGCTGCCCTTGGCGTTGAAGCTGATGACCGGCAGCAGGTCTTCCGTGTTGGAGAACATTTTCTTTTCGATCACGACGCGCAGCTTCTCGTAGCTGAGCCAGGTGGGGTTCTTGCCGTTGTTGTTGGCGCGGGCGCGCAACACGAAGTTGACGATCTCGTTGCGGAAATCCTTCGGATTGCTGATGCCGGCCGGTTTCTCGATCTTCTCCAGTTCCTCGTTGAGGGCCACGCGGTTGAGGATCTCGCCGGTTTCCGGGTCGCGGTATTCCTGATCCTGGATCCAGAAGTCGGCGTACAACACGTAGCGATCGAAGATGTTCTGCCCGTACTCGCTGTAGGACTCGAGGTAGGCGGTCTGGATTTCCTTGCCGATGAACTCGATGTAGCGCGGCGCCAGGTATTCCTTGATGTAGCGCAGGTAGCGCTCGCGCACCTCGGCGGGGAACTGCTCCTGCTCGATCTGTTGCTCGAGCACGTAGAGCAGGTGCACGGGGTTGGCGGCCACTTCGTGGGGATCGAAGTTGAACACCTTGGAGAGGATCTTGAACGCGAAGCGGGTGGAGAGGCCGTTCATGCCTTCGTCCACGCCGGCGGTGTCCCGGTATTCCTGGATCGACTTGGCCTTGGGGTCGGTATCCTTGAGGTTCTCGCCATCGTAGACGCGCATTTTCGAGTAGATGTTGGAGTTCTCCGGCTCCTTCAGACGGGACAGTGCGGAGAACTGCGCCAGCATCTTCAGGGTATCGGGCGCGCAGTGGGCGTTGGCCAGGGAGCTGTTGATCAGCAACTTGTCGTAGATGCGGATTTCGTCGGACACGCGCAGGCAGTAAGGCACCTTGACGATGTAGATCCGGTCGATGAACGCCTCGTTGTTCTTGTTGTTGCGGAAGGTGTGCCATTCCGATTCGTTGGAGTGGGCGAGCAGGATGCCGTTGAACGGGATCGCGCCCAGGCCTTCGGTGCTGTTGTAGTTGCCTTCCTGGGTGGCCGTGAGCAAGGGGTGGAGTACCTTGATCGGCGCCTTGAACATCTCGACGAATTCCATCAGGCCCTGGTTGGCCCGACACAGCGCGCCGGAATAGCTGTAGGCGTCGGCGTCGTTCTGCGGGAATTCCTCGAGCTTGCGGATATCCACCTTGCCCACCAGGGCGGAGATGTCCTGGTTGTTCTCGTCGCCCGGCTCGGTCTTGGCCACGGCGATCTGGTTGAGGATCGAGGGGTACAGCTTCACCACGCGGAACTGGCTGATGTCGCCGCCGAACTCCGCCAGGCGCTTGGTCGCCCAGGGCGACATGATGGTGGAGAGGTAGCGACGCGGGATGCCGTAGTCCTCCTCGAGAATCTCGCCGTCTTCGGTCGGGTTGAACAGTCCCAGGGGGGATTCGAAGACCGGGGAGCCCTTGATCGCGTAGAAGGGGACCTTCTCGATCAGTTGCTTGAGTTTTTCCGCCAGGGAGGACTTACCGCCGCCCACCGGGCCGAGCAGGTAAAGAATCTGTTTCTTTTCCTCCAGGCCTTGGGCGGCGTGACGGAAGTAGGACACGATCTGGTCGATGCACTCTTCCATGCCGTGGAAGTCGGCGAACGCCGGGTAGCGACGGATCACCTTGTTGGAAAAGATGCGTGACAACCGCGAGTTGACGGACGTGTCCAGCAGCTCGGGTTCGCCGATGGCCATCAGCATGCGCTCGGGCGCAGTGGCATAGGCGCTACGGTCCTGTTTGCACAGGTCCAGGTATTCCTGAAGGGACAGTTCCTCCTGGCGGGTCGCTTCGAAGCGTTGTTGGAAGTGGCTGAAAATACTCATGACGTCACCTCGCTCGATACTCGGAGTCGGCTAGGCCCGGTCAGCGGGTGCGGGTCGACCGACCTGTCGGTCGATGTGAATCCCCCAGGAACGCATACCCCGAACAAGTCAGGTCGCCGCCGCCGTTGGCCGGGAACCGGTGTGCCGGCTCTCCGCAGTTGTGGATGGCCTAGGGGTAAGAGTAGTTGGTAATCGCCGAGGTCAAGGAACGAGGCACCCTATGGATATAACCCGGTTGCCTCGTGCGGGGCGCGAAGCCAGACGGGGCGCGGTCTGGCGGCGAGCAAAAAATTTTATTCGGCGGGGTCTTGCTCGATCTCGCCGGGGAACAACCCGCGCCAGGCTTCGAAGCCGCCGTCCAGGCTGTACACCTCGCTGAAACCTTGCCCCACCAGGTAGGCCGCGGCGCCCTGGCTGGAGTTGCCGTGGTAGCAGGTGACGACCAGGGGCTTGTCCAGGTCCGCCTGGGCGATGAAATCGGCCAGGGAGTGGTTGTCCAGGTGCCGCGAGCCGCTGATGTGCCCGGCGGAAAAGCTCTGCGGGTCGCGGATGTCCACCACCACGGCGCCTTGCTCGCGCAACCGGTGCGCGGTTTCGGGGGGAATGCGTTTGAAGTCGGTCATGGGAATGCTCGGTCCAGGTGGAACGTTGAGGGCGTGGCTACCGGCCGACGGCCAGTGTCTCCGCCCGGCGTGCTTCAGGGCGACCCCGGTCGTTGCAGTCGCAGCGGTGGCGCTCGCCGCTGTCGAGGTTCAGCAGGGTCATCGCGTTGCCCCAGACGCAGCCGGTATCCAGTGCGTAGACCCCGGGCTCGTCGCAGCGTCCTTCCAGCGCCGCCCAGTGGCCGAAGACGATCTTCTGCCCGCGGGTCTTGCGTTGCGGGTGGGCGAACCAGGGCGCATAGCCCTGCGGCGCGCTGTCGATGCCCTCGGAGCTCTTGAGGTCGAGAAGGCCTTCGGCGGTGCAGAAACGCATGCGGGTGAAATAGTTGGTGATCACCCGCAGGCGGGCGACGCCGCTCAGTGACTTGTCCCACTTCGCCGGTTCGTTGCCGTACATGCCGTCGAGGAAGAACGGCAGGCGCGCGTCGTCGCGCAGCACCTCTTCCACTTCCGCCGCGCGCTGCAACGCCTTGCGCAGGGTCCACTGGGGCGGGATGCCCGCGTGCACCATGGCGATGTCGCGCTGCTCGTCGTAATGCAGCAGTTTCTGCGCGCGCAGCCAGTCGAGCAGGACCTGGCGGTCCGGGGCGTCGAGGATGTCGCGCAGGGTGTCGTTCTTCTTCAGGCGCTCGGCGTTGTGCGCCACCGCCAGCAGGTGCAGGTCGTGGTTGCCCAGCACGCAGGTCAGGGCATCGCGCATGCCGTAGAGAAACCGCAGGGTTTCCAGGGACTGCGGTCCGCGGTTGACCAGGTCGCCGACCAGCCACAGACGGTCGCGCGCCGGATCGAAGGCGACGTGCTGTAGCAGGCATCTGAGGGGATCGAGGCAACCTTGCAGGTCGCCCACCGCGTAGACCGTCATGGCAGCTCCTTCAATGCAGCGCGCCCGGCACGACCAGGCGGAAAGGCTCGATGGGCGCGTCGAAACGGTGGCCGTCGCCCGCTTCCATCTGGTAGCTGCCCTGCATGAAACCCACCCGCGTGGCGAGAACCGTGCCGCTGGTGTAGGTATGGCTGGCGCCCGGCTCCAGCAACGGCTGCTGGCCGACCACCCCGGCGCCGCGGACTTCCTGCACCTGCCCGTCGCCGTCGGTGATCAGCCAGTGGCGGGTCAGCAGCTTCGCCGGCAGCTGGCCGGCGTTGTGCAGGGTCACGGTGTAGGAAAAGGCGAAACGTTGCTGCTCCGGCTGCGACTGCTCCGGGAGGAAACGGGTGGCGACGCTGACGTCGACCTGATAGCGAGGATCGGGCACGCGTTGTCTCTCTGGCTGGGCAAAGAGCCAGTCTAGGGTTTCAGGCGTCGCTTGTCTGCCCGGCCGTCCGTTCGGCGAGGCGGTCGGCCAGGCGGACGAAGGCGGCCAGGTCCAGTTGCTCCGGGCGCAGGCTGCCATCCACCCCGGCCGCCTCGATGTCCTGGGCGTCGAGCAACCCCTTGAGGGTGTTGCGCAAGGTCTTGCGACGTTGGTTGAAGGCTTCGCGCACGACCCGCTCCAGTTGGCGCGGATCCTTGGCCGGGTGGGGCGGTTGCGCGTGGGGCACCAGGCGGACGATGGCCGAGTCGACCTTGGGCGCTGGGTTGAACGCCCCCGGGCCGACGTTGAACAGGTGCTCCACGGCGCAGTGGTATTGCACCATGATCGACAGGCGTCCCCAATCACCGCCGCCGGGCTCGGCCGCGAGGCGTTCCACCACTTCCTTCTGCAACATGAAGTGCATGTCGCGGATCAGCCCGGCATTGTTCAGCAGGTGGAAGATCAGCGGCGTCGAGATGTTATAGGGCAGGTTGCCCACCACCCGCAGGCTGCGAGGCTCGGCCTGGAGCCGGGCGAAGTCGAATTTCAACGCGTCGCCCTGGTTGAGGCGGAAGCGCGGCTCCTGGCCGAAGCGTTGTTGCAGGATCGGGATCAGGTCCAGGTCCAGCTCGATGACGTCCAGTTGCGCGCCGCTGGCCAGCAACCCCTCGGTGAGCGCGCCCTGGCCCGGGCCGATCTCCAGCAGGCGCTCGCCTTCGCGCGCGTGGATCGCCCGCAGGATGCGATGGATCACGCCGGCGTCGTGCAGGAAGTTCTGGCCGAAGCGCTTGCGCGCGCGGTGCTGGTACGGATCGGACATCGGTGGGCAACTCCAGGCCCGGCGCGCGACGGCGTGGGCGGAAAACGGAAAAGCGGCGAGTTTACCAGCTTCGCCCGGGCGGACGGTGGCTAGGCGGGCCGCGACCGCACGCCGGCGGTCATCTGGTAGGCGGTGTCTAGGGCGACGCGCAGGCTGCCGCAGTCGATGCGCCCGGTGCCGGCGAGGTCCAGGGCCGTGCCGTGGTCCACCGAGGTGCGCACGATCGGCATGCCCAGGGTCACATTGACCGCGGCGCCGAAGCCTTTGTATTTCAGCACCGGCAAGCCCTGGTCGTGGTACATGGCGAGGACCGCGTCGCAATGCTCCAGGTGCTTGGGGGTGAACAGGGTATCGGCGGGCAAGGGACCGACCAGGTCCAGGCCATCCTGGCGCAAGCGTGCCAGCGTCGGCTCGATCACCTCGATTTCCTCGCGTCCCAGGTGGCCGCCTTCGCCGGCATGGGGGTTGAGGCCGCAAACCAGGATGCGCGGGCGGGCGATGCCGAACTTCTCCAGCAGATCGCGGTGCAGGATCCGCGCGACCCGTTCCAGGCGCTCGGGAGTGATGGCCGCGGCCACCTCCTTGAGCGGCAGGTGGGTGGTCACCAGGGCGACGCGCAAGCCGGGGGTCGCCAGCATCATGACCACTTGCGGGGTGCCCGTCAGGTCGGCGAGGAATTCGGTGTGGCCGGAGAAGGCGATGCCGGCTTCGTTGATCACGCCCTTGTGCACCGGGGCGGTGATCATGCCGGCGAAATCGCCGCGCAGGCAGCCCTGTCCGGCACGGGTAAGGGTCTCCAGCACGTAAGCGGCATTGCGTCGATCGAGTTGGCCGGGCGCGACCGCGGTCCGCAGCGGCGTATCCCAGACATACAGGCTGCCGGCGGGGCAGGGCGCGTCCGGCCAGGCGGCGGGGGATACGCAGAGCAATTGCACGGACAGGCCGAGCTGGGCGGCGCGCTCGGCGAGCAGGTCGCGGCTGGCGATGACGACGAGGAGGTGCGGCTGGCTGCCGCCGGCGAGCAGCAGGCACAGGTCGGGACCTATGCCGGCGGGCTCGCCGGGCGTCAGCGCGAAGCGCCGCGGACTCACAGCTTGATTTCTACGTAGGCCTCGTCGCGGATCTGACGCAGCCAGGATTGCAGTTCTTCGTCGTACTTGCGGTTACGCAGCAGGTTCGCCGCCTGTTGCTCGCGAAGCTTCTCGCTGCTGTCGGTGGCGCGCCGGCCGAGCACTTCCAGCACGTGCCAGCCATATTGGCTCTTGAACGGCTTGGACAGTTCGCCGGTGGGCGTATTGGCCATCACCTCGCGGAATTCCGGGACCAGCGCATTCGGGTCGATCCAGTTGAGATCGCCGCCGTTGAGCGCCGAACCGGGGTCCTCGGAGAAGCTTTTCGCCAGCTCGGCGAAATCCTCGCCGGCGGAAATGCGTTCGTAAAGGCGTTGCGCGAGGCGTTCGGTATCGGCTTCGCTGCGGATCTCGCTGGGCTTGATCAGGATATGGCGGACATGAACCTCGTCGCGCACCTGGGCTTCGCCACCGCGCTTTTCCAGCAGCTTGATGATGATGAAGCCGCTGGGTGTGCGAACCGGTTCAGTGATCTGCCCGGGGGACAGCGCGCCGACCATGCTATCGAAGGGCGAGGGCAGTTGAGCGGCCTTGCGCCAGCCGATCTCGCCGCCTTCCAGCGCGCTTTCGCCGGCGGAGCGGGAGATCGCCATCTGCGCGAAGTCGGCGCCCTGGCGCAGTTGCTGGTGGACGTCCTGCACCTGGCGTTCGGCCGCCTGGATGGCCGAAGGCGAAGCGCCGTCGGCCACCGGGATCAGGATGTTGGCCAGGTGGAATTCTTCCGATAGTTGCAGCTTGCCCAGGTCGGAGGCGAGGAAGTTGCGCACCTCCTGTTCGCTGACCTGGATGCGTTCGGCGACCCGGCGCTGGCGAACCCGGCTGATGACCATCTCGCGACGGACCTGCTCGCGCGCATCGTCGAACGACAAGCCGTCCTGGCCGAGGGCGGCGCGGAACTGCTCGAGGCTCATGCCGTTGCGCTGGGCGATGGTCTGCACCGCCTGGTTCAGTTCTTCGTCGCCGATGCGGATGCCGGAGCGCTCGCCGATCTGCAACTGCAGGTTCTCGGTGATCAGGCGTTCCAGTACCTGTTGGCTCAGCACATGCTCCGGCGGCGCCGCGGCGCCACGCTTGGCGATGGTCTGCTCGACCTCGTGCAGGCGCTGGTCGAGCTGGCTGCGCATGATCACGTCGTTATCGACGATGGCCACCACGCGGTCCAGCGGACGTACTTCGGCGTGAGCCAGCGTACCGAGGAAAAACGCGCCCACCAGCAGGGGGCGCAGACGATCAGAAAGCTTGGTCTTCACGTTCACGATAACCTTGAATGCCTTGGTCGAGGAAGCCGTCTACCTTGCCGCCGACGAGGCCGCCCAGGCCTTTCAGCACGATCTGCAGGAAGATGCCACGGTCGGCCTTGTCGCTCGGGTTCAGATCGAACTCGTCGTAGTCGACCCAGTAGCGGTTGATCAGACGCAGCTTCCAGCAGCAGCTGTCGTATTCGAAACCACCGAACGCTTCCAGCGTACGGCTGCGGTTGTAGTCGTATTGCCAGCGCGCGATGGCGCTCCACTGCGGCACGATCGGCCAGATGGTCGAGAAGTCGTGCTGCTGGATCTTGTAGTAGTCCTTGATCACCTTGCCGGTGCGCGGGTCCACGTAGTCGCCACCGCCGAACTCCCAGCGCCCGGTGGACGGGTTGAAGCGGTTGGTGTCGTTGCGGTAGCGGTAACCCAGGTTGAGGACCTTGTTCGGGTTGTCTTCCGGCTGGTAGTGGAACATGGTGCTGCCGGACCGGGTGCTGTGGGTCTCGGGGTCCCAGTTGAAGTCGGCGTTCACGCGCCAGTCGCGGTTGAAGCGGTACATGTACTCCAGCGCGTAGGGCGAGGTGTCGGCCTGGGCGGAATCGCTTTCGCGCCAGTCGATACCCGGCAACTGCACCCGGCGATCCTCGAAATAGAACGCCTGGCCGATGCTGAAGCGCTGACGCTCGAAGCCGTTGCTCTCGATCCAGCGATTGGTCACGCCCAGGGAAATCTGGTTGGCGTCGCCGATGCGATCCTTGCCGGAGAAGCGGTTCTCGCGGAACAGCGAGGAATAGTTGAAGGTGCTCTCGGTGGTGTCGAACACCGGGATGTCGTCCTGGTCCTTCTCCGGCACGTAGAGATAGAACAGGCGCGGTTCGAGGGTCTGCCGGTAGTTCTTGCCGAACCATTGGGTGTCGCGGTCGAAGTACAGGCCGCTGTCGACGCTGACCACCGGGACGCTGCGGTCCTGTTCGCTGTCGAAGCTCTGGCCCGGGTCGAGGGTGCGCTTGCCGCGGCCGTCGAGGGTCAGGTCGTAGCGGGTGTACATGTACTTGGCGCTGGGCTTGAGGTAGCCCCAGGTCCAGTTCAGCGGCAGGCTGACGCCCGGCTCCACGTGCACGCGGTCACCGTTGGAGCGGGCCAGGCCGGTGATGTTGTTGTCGTACCAGGCGGTGGGGATGCCGTCTTCGTTGATGAAGTCGCCGGTGCGCAGGTCGCGGTCGAAACGCACGTACTCGGTGCCGTAGGTGAAGTTCACCCCGCCCGGCTGGAACGGCAGCGTGCCGTCCAGGGTGACCTGGGGCAGGCGGTCGTACGGCGTCACGTCGGAGATGGTGGCCATCTCGTAGGCGTGGGCGTTGAGCTGGGCGACGTAGGAGTCGCCACGGTAGGTCAGGGTGCCACGCTGGTTGACGTAGCTGGGCGTGTCGATGCCCAGGTCGGTGTCCAGATCCTGGAAGTAATAGGGGTCGCTGATCCGGGTGTAGTCGACCTCGGTCATCAGACGCGAGTCCAGTCCACCCTTGTGTTGCCAGCTGTACATCCAGCGCTGTTCCTCGTACTCCGACTGCTGCTTGCGCTTGTCGTCATCGTCGTTGAGGTAGGCCGCGCCGAACTGGCCTTCGCTGCTCCGGGTCAGGTAGCGGAATTCGCCTTCCATCATCAACCCGCGCTTGCTCATGTAGCGCGGATAGAGGGTGGCGTCGAAGTTGGGAGCCAGGTTGAAGTAGTAGGGCGTGACCAGCATGACGCCGGTATCGCTGCTGGAACCCAGGGTGGGCACCAGGAAGCCGGACTGGCGACGGTCGTCGATGGGGAAATAGATGTACGGGGTGTAGAACACCGGTACGTCCTTGACCCGCAGCGTGACGTTGGTCGCAGTACCGAACCCGGTGGCCGGGTTCAGGTTGATGTTGTTGCCTTTCAGGCTCCAGGCGTTGCTGCCCGGTTCGCAGCGGGTGTAGGTGCCGTCCTTCAGGCGGATGATGGCATCCTCCTGGCGGCGTGCGTACAGCGCGCTCCCGCGCACCTGGCTCTGGTGCAACACGTACTCGGCGTTGTCGATCTTCGCCTCGCCGTTGTCCAGTTGCAGCTCGGCGCGGTCGCCGACCACCAGGGCACCGTTGTCGCGCAAGCGCACGTTGCCGACCAGGTCACCCTTGTTCTCGCTCTGCCGCAGGTTCGCCTCGTTGGCTTCCACCTGCATGCTGCCCTGGCGCAATACCACGTCGCCGGCCAGGGTCGCGACCTGTTCTTCCTGCTCGTAGCGCGAGGCCTTGGCGGAAACGTAAAGCGGCGCCTGGTTCTTCGGGGTCTTGTCGTCCATGCCGGGACGCCAGGGTTCGACGTAGGTACCGGCGCAGTAGGGGCCAATTTCCGCCAGTTGCGCGGGGTTGAGCTTGCCGCGCGGCACCCAGTCGAGGTGACTGTAGTCCGCGCTGCGGGATTTCAATGCCTTGCCACCGCTCTCGGTGACCAGCACCGGGCCGGCCTGGGCGCTCTCGCCCGGCACGCTGCCGGTACCGCTGGAGCTGACGGCGCTTTCGCTGTGCTGCGGACGCGGCGGCAACGGCTTGGCGTTATCCTTGGGCGCGCACGCCCAGCCGCCGGTAGCGGCGGCCTGGCAGTCGAACTGGTCGGCCGCGAGAGCGAACGGAGTAGCGAACGGTTGCAGGGCCAACAGGCTGCCGGTGACCAGCAGGGGGAATTTTCTACGAAACGCGGGAGATTTCACTGCCATCTTGTTAGTCCGGGCTTCCTGCGCGCCATCGCCCCGCAGGGGCCGCACGCCTCTCGATGGGCTGAAAAAGATGCTGGATAATAAAGCATGACCCGCGCAACGGCTAGCGCCGTCGGAGACCCATGTAATGCCCGAGCACGATGTACGTCTGCAGCACCTGAGCCACTGGCTGGCGCAAGCCCTGCCCGAGTTGTATGCCCGCGAGGGCTGGGGTTCGCCGCCGACCGGGCGGATGACGCCGGCCAGCAGCGACGCCAGCTTCCGCCGTTATTTTCGCTGGGAGGGCGAGGGCCGCAGCCTGATCCTGATGGACGCGCCGCCGCCCCGGGAGGATTGCCGCCCCTTCGTCAAGGTGGCCGGACTGCTCGCCGAGGCGGGCGTGCACGTCCCGAGGATTCTTGCCGCAGACGTGGAGCGCGGCTTCCTGCTGCTGGACGACCTGGGCCGGCAGACCTACCTGGAGGTGCTCGATACGGACAACGCCGACGCGCTGTTCGAGCAGGCCTTCCAGGCTTTGCTGGCGATCCAATGCATGCCCCTGGAGGCGCCGCTGCCGGCTTACGACGACGTCTTGTTGCGGCGCGAGCTGCACCTGTTCGCCGAGTGGTACCTGCAATGCCACCTGGGCCTCGAGCTGGAGGGCGAGCGCCTCGCCGCCTGGAACGAGACCTGCGACCTGCTGGTGGACAGCGCCCTGGCCCAGCCGAAGGTATTCGTGCACCGCGATTTCATGCCCCGCAACCTGATGCACAGCACGCCCAATCCCGGCGTGCTGGATTTCCAGGACGCGGTCTACGGCCCCGTCACCTACGACGTCACCTGCCTGTTCAAGGACGCCTTCGTCAGTTGGCCTGAACCGCGGGTGCGCGACTGGCTCGAAACCTACTGGAGCCTGGCGCGGGAAAAGGGGATTGCGGTGCAGGAGGATTTCGAGGAGTTTCTGCGGGCCAGTGACCTGATGGGCGTGCAACGCCACCTGAAGGTCATCGGGATCTTCGCGCGCATCTGCCATCGCGACGGCAAGCCTCGCTACCTGGCGGACGTGCCGCGTTTCTTCACCTATATAGACGCGGTGCTCGCGCGGCGGCCGGAACTGCGTGCCCTGGCGGGCCTGCTCCGGGGCCTGCCGCAGGCGGAGCCGGAGCGACCATGAAGGCCATGATCCTGGCGGCGGGGAAGGGCGAGCGCATGCGCCCGCTCACCCTGCACACGCCCAAGCCGCTGATCCGCGCCGGCGGCGTGCCGCTGATCGAATACCACCTGCGGGCGCTGTCCAGCGCCGGCTTTCGCGAGGTGGTGATCAACCACGCCTGGCTCGGCGAACAAATCGAGGCCTACCTCGGCGCCGGCGAGCGCTTCGGCCTGAGCATTCGCTATTCCGCGGAGGGCGAGGCGCTGGAAACCGGCGGCGGCCTGTTCCGCGCCTTGCCCCTGCTCGGCGCCGCGCCTTTCCTGGTGATCAACGGCGACATTTGGACCGACTATCCCTTCGCCGCCCTGCGCCGACCGTTGCAGGGCTTGGCGCACCTGGTGATGGTGGACAACCCGGCGCACCATCCCGGCGGGGATTTCCACCTGGACGACGGACGACTCGCCGCGCCCGGCTCGGCGGGCGAGCGCCTCACTTACAGCGGCATCTCGGTACTCGACCCGCGGCTGTTCGCCGGCTGCCGGCCGCAAGCGTTCAAGCTGGCGCCCCTGTTGCTGCGCGCGATGGCCGACGGGCAGGTGAGCGGCGAGCGCTTCGCAGGCCGCTGGATCGACGTAGGCACCCTAGAGCGCCTGGCCGAAGTCGAGCGCCTGTTGCAGGCGGGAGCCTGAGGTGTACTGGCCGGTGACCTTGCTCGGCGCCCTGGCGGGGCTGGCCTTGGCGAGCATTCCCGGCGCACTGCTCGGCGGTGTGCTGGGGCAGGTGCTGGATCGCCGGTTGAAGCTGGATTCCTGGGCGAGCCTGCGCGCGCTGATGACCGGCCAGGGCTTGCCGGCCCGCGACGAGCTGCTCTTCGTCCTGCTCGGGCGGCTGGCGAAAAGCGAGGGCCGGGTGCTGGACGTGCACATCCGCCAGGCGCGCAGCGAGATGCAGCGCCTGCACCTCGACGAGGCGGAGCAGCGCCGCGCCATCGAGGCCTTCGGTCGCGGCAAGGAGGACAGCGTCGGCGTGCGCATCCCCCTGCGCCGTCTGCGCCATGACGCCACTCAGGCCCAGGCGATCCTGCGCAGTTGCTGGCGGATGGCGGCGGTGGACGGCTACATCGGCTTGCGCGAGCGCGAACTGATCCTGCTCTGGGGCAAGTGGCTCGGGCAGACGCCGGCCGACGTCGAGGCGTTGGGCGAGAGCGTCGAGCCGCGCAAGGCCCCGGCCATGCCGAGCAGCGGCGCCTATCAAGCCGCCCTGAAGCTGCTGAACGTCGCCGCCGACAGCGAGCCGGCGGCCATCAAGCAGGCCTATCGACGCCTGCTCAGCCAGCACCATCCAGATAAGTTGGCCGGCAGCGGCGCCAGCCCAGCGCGGGTGCGCGAGGCCACCGACAAGACCCGCGAGCTGCAATCCGCCTACGACCTGGTCCGCCAACGGCGCGGCTTCCGCTGAGCCCGGGTCGAGTACCCGTCGCGGCGATTCTACGAAGTCCTCGAGTGAGACAAGGATCGAGGGGCACGCGTGGCGCATCCGCGAGCGGGGAGTCCGCATGCCTCGGGGACAGACAACCTCCGAATCGGAATCCAAGGCCTGTGCGAACAGTCACCGGGGCGGGCCAAGCCAGGCAGCGAAGAAGCGGCGTTTACCTGCTGTCAATGAGCAGGCCGAGCCTGTTCTTGACGCGCCATCGCCATCGCCAGCACAGGCCCGTCCGCACAAAGCCTAGGGCTGTCCGGGGGCCTGGGGCGTGGGGTTCAACCAGCCCTTGATGCGTCTAAACAGTTGCTCCTGCTCGATGTCCCGGTTTCCTGGCAGCGCCTTCAGCGCCACCTGTACATAGACCGGGTGCTTTTCCCGCTTGCTGGTCTGCATGCGCTTGAGCGCGCTGTCCCGGTCCGTGGGCACGTCCTTGTAGTAGAAGTCGCCGATGGCCAGCTTGGGGTCTACCACGAAGTCTTCCAGCACCGGGGCGAAGCCGGGTGGCGTCGCCGCGGCGACCAGCAGGAGGTCCGTGAGCCCCGCCGGCTTGCGCTCGCCGAGGTAGCGGGCAGCCCAGTAGGCGCCGCTGCCGTGGCCGAGCAGCACGGTGCGGGTGGCCTGGCGGGACTTGGCGAAGGCGACCGCGGCATCCAGGCGCGCCAGCACGCGCTCGGCGTGGGCCTTGCGTAACGCGTCGAGGTCGATCGGTGGCGTT
>NZ_JANZKU010000014.1 GCF_025642785.1 Pseudomonas sp. RIT-PI-AD | reverse complement strand
GCAACAGGCGGCGAAGGTGGCCAGCGTCGCTGCTCCCGCCGAGGCAACCAGTGAGTCGAAGGACGAGGACAAGCCGCCGAAGAAGGTCGCCGACGCCGTGCGCAAGGCCAACCCTCCCGCCCCGGGCAAAGAGCTCGGCAAGGCTTTGCCCAAGCCCAAGCTGGACCTGCACCTGCCCAAGGAAGCGGTGGAAAAGCTGGTGCCGGACACCGCGCGTAACAAGGAAGAGCCCTTGTTGCCGCCGATGTTCGAAGAGCGCCAGGCCGCCGCGCCGTTCCAGCTCAACGGACGCCTGATCACCAAGGAGCGGGAGGACGCCATCGAAGGCGCCGAGTTGCGCTTCGAATTCAAGCGCTAGGGGGGCGCGGAAGTCCCCGGCCTCGACGAGACCGGGTTGAATGCCGTCGGGGACTACGGCTGCGATGTCTCTCGCCCCCTGGCCTCGCCACCCCGCCCGAGCGCCCCACGCCGGCGGTATGGCCTGGAGCACCGGGTGCGCCCCGTCCACGGGCGGCATCCCGGCTGGCGGAGCGTAGAGGGTTTCAGGTTTCCAGCGGTTCCACTTCCAGCAGCACCTGGCGGCCCTTGACCTGGTCGCCGGCCTTCACCGCGACCCGGCGGACGATGCCATCGAGCCCGGCCTTCAGCGGGTGCTCCATCTTCATCGCTTCGAGCACCAACAGCAGCTCACCTTGTGTCACCTGGGCGCCTTCGCTCACCCGGACCTCGACGATGGCGCCGTCCATGGGCGCCGTCAGCGTGCCGGAGCCGACGCTGCGTCGCCCATCGACGGGCTGGCGGGTGATGTCGATGAATTCCAGCGCACCGCTCCGGCCGTACAGCCACAGGTGATCGGCCACCTGATGGTACGCCAGGCGACGGCGCACCCCGTCGATTTCCAGGGTCGCCCAGCGGCCATCGGCTTCCAGCACCTGCAGCGCGGTATGTCCTTCTCCGTCGCGGACGCTTAGCCGCGGTTGCGCGCCGGCGGCCCGGATCTCCAACTGCAGATCGAAGCGCTGCTCGCCCTGGCGCAGGGACAGGCGTTCGGGCGTGGGCTCGCCGTTGCTCCAGCCGGCGAGGCCAGGCCTGGCGCCTTCGCGCACGGCTGCCGTGTGAAAGAGCAGGGCGGCCGCGATGGCCCGTTCGGTCGCCGAGGGGGGCTCCTCGGCGGAGTTGCTCGGGAAGTCGGATTCGATGAACGCGGTGGTCGCCTGGCCGCTGGCGAATCGCGGGTGGCGCAGCAGGTCGGCGAGGAAGCGCTGGTTGGCCTGGACGCCGAGCAGCACGCAGTCTTCCACCGCGCGGATCAGCTTGCGCCGCGCTTCGTCACGGGTGGCGCCGTGGGCGACCAGCTTGGCCAGCAGGGGGTCGTAGAACGCGGTCACTGGCTGCCCCTCGCGCAGGCCGTGGTCGATGCGCACGCCTTCCACCACGGCGGGTTCCCAGCGGTGCACGAGACCGGTCTGCGGAAGGAAGTCGCGGCGGCTGTCTTCGGCGTAGAGGCGCACCTCGATGGCGTGCCCCTCGAAGCGGATGTGTTCCTGGCGCAGCGGCAGCGGCAGGCCTTCGGCCACGCGCAACTGCCAGGCCACCAGGTCCTGGCCGGTGATCGCCTCGGTGACCGGGTGCTCGACCTGCAGGCGGGTGTTCATCTCCAGGAAGTAGAAGGCGCCGTCTTCGTCGAGGAGGAATTCCACGGTGCCGGCGCCGACGTAGCCGACCGACGCCGCGGCCTTCACCGCCGCCGCGCCCATGGCCTGGCGCTGCTCGGCGCTCAGCACCGGGCAGGGCGCTTCCTCGATGACCTTCTGGTGCCGGCGTTGCACCGAGCAATCCCGTTCGCCCAGGTGCACCCGGTTGCCGTGGCGGTCGCCGAATACCTGGACTTCCACGTGGCGCGCAGTCGTCAGGGCCTTCTCCAGGATCAGTTCGTCGCTGCCGAAGGCGTTGCGCGCCTCCGAGCGTGCGCCGTGCAGGCTCTCGGGCAAGGCGGCGGCGCTCTCCACCAGGCGCATGCCGCGTCCGCCGCCGCCGGCGCTGGCCTTGATCATCAGCGGGTAGCCGATGCGCGCGGCCTCGCGGGCCAGGCAGGCGTCGTCCTGCTCGGCGCCCTGGTAGCCGGGGATGCAGGGCACCCCGGCGGCGAGCATGGCGGCCTTGGCCAGGCGCTTGCTGCCCATCAGGCGGATGGCCTCGACGTCCGGGCCGATGAAGACCAGGCCCGCCGCTTCGCAGGCTTGGGCGAACCCGGCGTTTTCCGAGAGGAAGCCGTAGCCGGGATGCACGGCCTCGGCGCCGGTGCGGCGTGCCGCCTCGAGCAGGGCGTCGATGTTCAGGTAGGACTGCGCGGCCGCCGCCGGACCCAGGCAGACCGCTTCGTCGGCCATTTGCACATGCCGCGCGCCGGCGTCCGCCTCGCTGTACACGGCGACGGTGCGGTAACCCAGGGCATGGGCGGTACGCAGGATGCGGCAGGCGATCTCACCACGGTTGGCGACCAGTATCTTGTCGAAGGCGGGCATGACGGGCTTCCTGGGGGAGGGACGGGTCGGTGGGCGGGCGGCGTCAGCGCGCCCAGGCGGGCGGGCGTTTCTGCACGAACGCCAGGGTGCCTTCGGCGCCTTCCGCGCCGCCGACCGCTTCGGCGAAGTGCCGGGCCGCTTCGTCGAGCAATGCGCCGGTGGGTTGCAGGGTGGCGGCCAGCAGCAGGGCCTTGGTCCGGGCATTGGCGTCCGGTGCGCATTGACGGACTTGGTTCAAGGTGTCCTGCAGGCGTCGTTGCAGCGCCGGGTCATCCTCTTCGCAGTGGTGCACCAGCCCCAGGCGCAGGGCTTCCGCGCCCTCGAAGCGCGCCCCGGTGAGCGCCAGGCGCCGCGCCTGGGTGAGGCCGATGCGCGCGACCACGAAGGGGGCGATCTGCGCCGGCAGTACGCCGAGGGTGGTTTCCGGGAGGCCGAAACGGGCATCGCGCCGGGCGATGGCCACGTCGGCAACGCAGGCGAGGCCGAGGCCGCCACCGAGGACCGCGCCTTGCAGCACGGCGATCACCACCTGCGGCAGGCCCTGCACGTCCTCCAGCAAGCGCCCGAAAGCGCGGTTCGATTCGGCCCGCGCCTGGGCGTCGGCGGCCCGCGCCGCCGCCATGTCCTGGATATCGCCGCCCGCACAGAAATGCCCGTCGGCGCCGCTCAGCACCAGCGCGCGGACCCCGCGGTCCGCGCGCACGGCGGCCAGCACGGCGCGCAGTTCCTCCAGCATCGCCCGGTTCATGGCGTTGCGCTGGCCGGGGCGGTTCAGGGTGATGCGCAATACGCCGGCGTGGCGTTCGAGCAGCAGGGTGGCGCAGGTCGGCAGGGTATTCGGCTCGGCGGTCATCCTCGGTCTCCATCGGGCGGCGGGGTGGCCGCGGGGGAAACCCCGGCGGCCGGCGGTCCCATCAGTCTCTTTTCTTGCCGGGCAGGATGCCCATGGTCTTGCACAGGATGCCCAGCATGATCTCGTCGGCGCCGCCGCCGATGGACACCAGGCGCACGTCGCGGTAGGCACGGGCCACGGGGTTGTCCCACATATAGCCCATGCCGCCCCAGTACTGCAGGCAGGCGTCGGTGACTTCGCGGCCGAGGCGGCCGGCCTTGAGCTTGGCCATGGAGGCGAGGCGGGTGACGTCGGCGCCGTGCACGTACTGCTCGGTGGCCTGGTAGACCAGGGCGCGCAGCGCCTCGATCTCGGTCTGCAATTCGGCGAGGCGGAAATGGATGACCTGGTTGTCGATCAACGGTGCGCCGAAGGTGCGGCGTTCCTTGCAATAGTCGATGGTCACGTCCAGGCAGTGCTCCAGGCCCTTGATCATGTTGGCGGCACCGAACAGGCGCTCCTCCTGGAATTGCAGCATCTGCATCATGAAGCCGGTGCCTTCCGCGCCGATGCGGTTGCGCTGCGGCACCCGCACACCGTCGAAGAACACCTGGGCGGTCTCCGAGCTGCGCATGCCGAGCTTGTCCAGGTGCGGGCCGAGGCTGATGCCGGGGCTGTCCATCGGCACCATGATCAGCGACTTGTTGGCGTGGGGCTTGTCGTCCGAGGTGTTCGCCAGCAGGCAGATGAAGTCGGCGCTGGGCGAGTTGGTGATCCACATCTTGCTGCCGTCGATCAGGTAGTCGTCGCCGTCCTTGCGGGCGCGGGTCTTCAACCCGGCGACGTCGGAGCCGGCGCCGACCTCGGAGACGCCGATGCAGCCGACCCGTTCGCCGGCGATGGCCGGGCGGAGGAACTCCTCGCGCAACGCATCGGAGCCGAAGCGCGCCAGCGCCGGGGTGCACATGTCGGTCTGCACGCCGATGGACATGGGCACGCCGCCGCAGTGGATGCGGCCGAACTCTTCGGCGGCGACCACCGAGTAGCTGTAGTCCAGGCCGAGGCCGCCGAACGCTTCCGGCTTGGAGATGCCCAGCAGGCCGAGGGCGCCGGCCTTGCGGAAGATGTCGTGGATCGGGAAGCGCCCGGCCCGTTCCCATTCGTCGACGTGGGGGTTGATCTCCTTGTCGACGAACTGGCGGACGGTCCGGCGTAGCGCTTCGTGTTCCTCGGTGAAGATCATCTGCGGTGCTCCTGGTTGATCGCGCGATGGGGGTGAGGGCGGTCGCCGGGGCTCAGAACCGGGCCACGCCGAAACTGTTGGGTTGTAGGGTGCGGGCCTCGGCTTCGGCGCAGATATCCAGCAGGTAGCCGAGCAGCACTCGTGTATCCCGCGGATCGATCAGGCCGTCGTCCCACAGGTTGGCGGTGCCGTAGAGCGCGGTGGACTGGCTGTCGAGCTTCTGCGCGGTGGCCCGTTCGAGCAGGTCGAGCATCTGCGGGTCGGCCTGCTTGCCCTCCCTGGCGTGCTTGTCCTCGGTGAGGATGCGCAGCACCTTGCCGGCCTGGGCGCCGCCCATCACCGCGGTGCGGCTGTTGGGCCAGGCGAAGATGAAGCGCGGGTCGAGGCCGCGCCCGCACATGGCGTAGTTGCCGGCGCCGTAGGAGCCGCCGACCACCAGGGTCAGCTTGGGCACGCGGGCGTTGGCCACCGCCTGGATCAGTTTCGAGCCGTGCTTGATCACCCCGGCGCGCTCGGCCTCGGTGCCGACCATGAAGCCGGTGGTGTTGTGCAGGAACAACAGCGGCGTGCCGCTCTGGTCGCAGAGCTGGATGAACTGCGCCGCCTTCGCCGCCCCCTGGGGGGTGATCGGGCCGTTGTTGCCGATCAGCCCGCAGGCGCGGCCCTGGATCCGCAGGTGGCCGCAGAGGGTCTGGGCGTCGTATTCCGCCTTGAAGTCGAGGAACTCGGAGCCGTCGGCGATCCGCGCGACGATCTCGCGGGCGTCGTAGGGCTTCTTCGGATCGGCCGGCACCACCCCCAGCAAGTCCTCGGCGGCGTACAGCGGCTCCGCATAGGCGGGCGGCGCCTGCCGCGGCAGGCGGGCGTTCCACGGCAGCATGGCGAGGATCTCGCGGGCGATGCGCAGGCCGTCGGCGTCGTCCTCCGCCAGGTACTCGGCGGTGCCGGCGACCTGGGCGTGCATTTCCGCGCCGCCGAGGGCCTCCTCGCTGGCGATCTCCCCGGTGGCGGCCTTGAGCAGCGGCGGCCCGGCGAGGAACAGGCGGGCCTTGCCGCGCACCACCACCACGTAATCCGAAAGCCCCGGCTGATAGGCGCCGCCGGCGGTGGAAGAGCCGTGCACCACGGTGATCTGCGGGATGCCCAGGGCGGACATCCGCGCCTGGTTGGCGAAGCCGCGCGCGCCCTCGACGAAGATTTCCGCGGCGTAATTGAGGTTGGCGCCGCCGCTTTCGGTCAGGGCCACCAGGGGCAATTTGTTCTCCATGGCGATCCGTTGCAGGCGCAGGGTTTTCTGCAGCCCGGTCGGCGAAATGGTGCCGCCCTTGATCGCGCTGTTGCTGGCGCTGACCAGGCAGCGTACCCCGGAGACCTGGCCGATCCCGGCGATGATGCCGCCGCCGGCCTGGCTGCCGTCCTTGTCGTCGTGCAACCGGTAGCCCGCCAGGGATGCCAGCTCGAGGAAGGGCGCACCGGGATCGAGCAGCAGGTCCAGGCGTTCCCGCGGCAACAGTTGGCCGCGCTTCTCGAACTTCGGCTTGGCCGCGGCGGCCTGGTCGCGGCCCAGGCGTTCGATTTGGCGGAAGGCCTCCAGGGCCGCCAGCATGGCCGCGCGGTCGGCGGCGAAGGCCTCGCCTTGGGGGTCGAGTTGCGAACGGATGACCGGCATGGGTTACTCCTGGTCCTTCAGCACGGCGGGCGTGCGAGCACGAGGGAAGCCGGCGTAGACCGGGTTGCGCCCCGGCAGCGCGGGGCTGAGGGGCCAGGCGCGGCTGCCCTGGCTGGCGGCGCCGTCGATACGCAGGCTGGCGCCGCTGATGAAGGCCGCCGCCGGGGAAAGCAGGAAGACGATGGCGGCGGCCACTTCCGCCTCGCTGCCGATGCGTTGCAGCGGGACCTGGTTCTTGAGCGAGCGGATCAGCCGCTTCATCGCCTCGGGGTAGGTGTCCAGGCCGCTGGACGCGATCCAGCCGGGCGCCACCGCGTTGACCCGCACGCCGGCATGGCCCCACTCGACGGCGGCGGTCTTGGTGAAGTTCTCCATCCCCGCGCGGGCGGCGCCGGAATGGCCCATGCCCGGCATGCCGCCCCACATGTCCGCGAGCATGTTGACGATGGCACCGCCACTGCGGCTCATGCCTTGGTTGAACACCTCGCGGGCCATCAGGAAGCCGCCCACCAGGTTGGTGCGTACCACCGTCTCGAAGCCTTTCTGGCTGATCGAGGCGAGGGGCGCCGGGTACTGGCCGCCGGCGTTGTTGACCAGGTGGTGGAGGGTTCCGTGGGCGGCGAGCACCTGGGCGACCAGCGCCTTCACCGCCGTTTCGTCGCGGATGTCGCAGGCGTGCCAGCTCGCTTCGCCCCCGTCCTCGCGGATTTCCGTGGCCGTCCGTTCGAGGCGCTCCGGCGTCCGTCCGACCAGCACCACGTGGGCGCCCAGGGCCGCCAATTCGTGGGCGGTGCAACGGCCTATGCCACTGCCGCCGCCGGTGACCAGGGCGGTCTGCCCGGCGAACAGCGCCGGTTTGAAGATGGATTCGTAGGGCATGGCCGCTCCGTTAACGTTGTTGTTCTCGTCGGCCGCTCGCGCCGTACGGCGGCCTGGGTTCGCCGGGCGTCGGTTCAGGGGCTTCGCCTGTCGCTGTCCGCCGACGGCTCGGGGTCCTCGGCGTCCGCCAGGTAAGGCGCGCCGTGGGCACCCGGCAAACTGTCCGCCAGCGCGCGCGGGACCGGCACCGGGAATTCCAGCAGCTGCTGGGCGAAGGCCTTGCCTTGCGGGTCGCTGCGCAGGCTGGCGACGCCCCCGCCGCCGAGGGCGTTCTCCAGGACGAAATTGAGGCTGTGGGTGCCCGGCAGGTACCAGCGCGCCACCCGGCCGACCTGCGGGTCGAGCACATGGCTCATCCAGTCCACCACCGCCTCGATGCCCAGGGCTTCGGCGATCCACGGCAGGTACTCGGGTTTGCGGGCCATCACGCCGATGTTGGCGTGGTTGCCCTTGTCGCCGGAGCGCGCCACCGCCAGGGCCACCAGCGGCACGCTGGTATCGGCCTCGCCCTGGGGCGATGGCGTCTCGGCCGCTTCGACCAGGCTTTCCGGGAGCAGACGTTCCAATCGCGGCAGGCCGACCGGATGGCGTCGGTCGCCGATTTGCACCGCCAGCCGGCTGTCGTCCTTCTCCACCAGGCAGGAAAACAGGCGGATCAGCGGGTACACCGTCGGCCGGCCGCCGACGATGCCGGTGAGGCCCGGCGCCATGCCGGTGGCCGCCTGGGCGATTTCCCGGGAGAACAGCAGCAGGGCCTCGCGGCGGGCGTGGCGCACGCCCAGCTTGACCACCACCTCGCGGGTGTCCTGACGCTGGCCATGGGGGCCGTAGGTGGCCTCGCTGCCGAGCAGTTCCAGATGGGTTTCGGCATAGGGTTCCCAGCCGCGCGCGTCGAACAGCTCGGCGGTCTTGGCGAAGATCGCGCGGCCGACGCGCCGGGCTTTCTTCACCGCGTCGATGCCGGCGATGAGGAAGCTGGCGCTGCAGCGATAGCCGTCGAGGTAGGTGGCGCTGGCCTTGTAGCGGTCGGTGGGCGGCAGACCGCTGGCACCGCTGACGGCGACGCGGTCGGGGCCGGCCTGTTGCAGGCTGACCCGGGTGAAGTCGCAGATCACGTCGGGTAATTGGTAGGCGCGCGGGTCGCCGATTTCGTAGAGCAGCTGTTCGCCCACGGTGAAGGGCGTGACCAGGCCGCCGCTGCCGGCCGGCTTGGTCACCACGAAGCGGCCGTCCGCCTGCACCTCCACCAGCGGGAAGCCGATGTGTTCGTAGTCCGGCACGCGTTGCCAGTCGGTGAAGTTGCCGCCGGTGCATTGCGCGCCGCATTCGATCAGGTGACCGGCGAGCGCCGCCTGGGCCAGCTTGTCGTAGTCGTCCCAGGCCCAGCCGAATGCGTGGACCAGCGGCGCGCTGACCAGGGCGCTGTCCACCACCCGCCCGGTGATCACCAGGTCGGCGCCCAGGCGCAACGCCTCGACGATCCCCGGTGCGCCGAGATAGGCGTTGAGCGATACGCAGGCGTCGGGGAAGGGCGCGCCGCTGAACATTTCCAGCGTGCCGGCGGCGGCCAGCGCCGGTTGCCGGTCGAGCAGGTCGTCGCCATGCAGCACGGCGATCTTCAGGTCCACCCCGGCGCGCTCGCAGGCGCTCGCCAGGGCCTCCGCGCAGGCCTGGGGGTTGACCCCGCCGGCGTTGGCGATCACCCGGATGCGGCGTTCGGCGATCTCGCCCAGCAGTGGCGCGAGCACGTCGACGAAATCGGTGGCGTAGCCGAGGCGGGGATTCTTCAGCCGCGCGCCCGCCATGACCGACAGGGTGACCTCGGCCAGGTAGTCGAACACCAGGTAGTCCAGCTCGCCGCCGCGGATCAGTTGCGCGGCGGCGGTGGAGGTGTCGCCCCAGAATGCGGAGGCGCACCCGATTCGCAGGCTATCGGTCATGTCGAAGGTCCAGGGGTGTATGCAATGGGCAGGACATTACCAAGCAAGCGCTTGGTTGAAAAGTCGGAAGCCTATGTTTTTGCCCAAGCGCTTGCTTGGCCAGCCCTCGACAGCATAGATTTCGCCAACCGAGACAACCACTTGCCCATGGCTGCAGGTCCCAGGCGGCCGGCGAGGAAAGGCGAAAAGCATGAATCCGGATGAACTCCAGGCCCAGGCGGTGATGCGCGAGTTGGTCGCGGAAGGCTGCCTCACCGACCCGCAGAGCGCCCGCGGCAAGTTGCTGCAAACCGCGGCCCATCTGTTCCGCAGCAAAGGCTACGAGCGCACCACGGTGCGCGACCTGGCCGGTGCCGTGGGCATCCAGTCCGGCAGCATCTTCCATCACTTCAAGAGCAAGGACGAAATCCTCCGCTCGGTGATGGAGGAGACCATCCTCTACAACACCGCGCTGATGCGCGCCGCCCTGGCCGAGGCCAGCGACCTGCGCGAGCGGGTACTGGCGCTGATCCGCTGCGAGCTGCAGTCGATCATGGGCGGCACCGGCGAGGCCATGGGGGTGTTGGTCTACGAGTGGCGCTCCCTCTCCGAGGAGGGCCGCACCTACATCCTCGGCCTGCGCGACACCTACGAGAGCCTCTGGCTCGGGGTGCTCGCCGAGGCCCAGGAAGCCGGCTACGTGAAGGCCGACCCCTTCGTGCTGCGGCGCTTCCTCACCGGCGCGCTGAGCTGGACCACCACTTGGTTCCGCTCGGACGGGCCGATGGACCTGGACCAATTGGCGGAACAAGCGCTCTCGCTGGTCCTCAAGGACGAGTGAGGCTGGCTGGGCTAGGCTTGGCTTGTCCGCGATGATTGGACGAGGCCTCTATGTCAGCCGTTTGGCGCGTGTTAGCGATGTTCCTCCTGCCGCTCCTGTGCTGCCTGTCGGCCGACATGGTGGTCGCGGACGCGTTGGAGATCCGGGTCGGTGCCTACGATTTCCCACCCTATGCGGTGAAACCCGAGCACCAGGCCCGCGGCGTGCTGCCCGACCTGCTGGCGCTGCTCAACGCCGGGCAGTCCCGCTACCGCTTCGTCCTGGTGCCCACCTCCAACGTACGGCGCTACCGCGACTTCGCCCAGGGCCGGTTCGACCTGATGTTCTTCGAGGCGGCGGCCTGGGGATGGGGTGGCATCGAGGCGGATGCCCTCGACCTGGGCATCGAGGATGCCGAGGTGTTCGTGGCGCGGGCGACCCCGGGACGTGACCAGGCCTATTTCGACCGGTTGAGCGACAAACGGCTGGCACTGCGCAACGGCTATCACTATGGCTTCGCCGGCCTCGACGCCGACCCGGCCCGGCTGGCCGAGCGCTTCCAGGCGACGCTGACCTACTCCCATGAAAGCAACCTGCTGATGGTGCTGCACGGACGGGTGGACGTGGCGGTGGTCACCCGTTCCTATCTGCAGCTTTATCTGGAGCACAACCCGGAGCTGGCGGACGCCTTCCTGGTGTCGCGCCGTACCGACCAGACCTACCGCTTGCAGGCGCTGTTGCGGCCTCGCTCGCCCTTGAGCAAGGAAGGGCTCGCCGCGCTCTGGCGGCAATTGCTGGCGGACAACCGGCTGGCGTCCCTGCTGGAAAGCTATCATTTGCCCCTGAGCCCGTTGCCCCCCGAGCGGCGCTAGGCGCAGTGGGAAGCTCAATTCAATTCGGGTAGGCTGCTGCGACTGGGGAAAAGCCGGGTCGACGGATCGAAATGCGAATTTCTACATGGGTGTTTGTTTGCGCCGCATGCCTTGGCGTTTCCGGAGCGGTGGCCGCCGCGCAGGAAGTGCACATCGGCGGTGCGCACTTTCCGCCCTATGTGATCAAGCCGGAAGGAAACGAGGCCGGTGGGTTGCTGCCCGAACTGATCGGGGTGTTCAACGCGGCCCAGTCGGATTACCGGTTCGTCCTGGTGCCCACCGCCATTCCCCGGCGCTTCCGTGATTTCCAGCAGGGCCGGATCGACCTGGCGATGTTCGAGAATCCCGGCTGGGGCTGGGACGGCATCGAAGGCTCGCGCATCGACATGGGCCTGGAAGACGCCGAGATCTACGTGGCCCAGGCCAGCGAAGGGCGCGACGAGCGCTATTTCGATGAGCTGAAGAGCAAGCGGCTTGCGCTCTATTCCGGCTATCACTACGGCTTCGCCGATTTCAATTCGGACCCCGCGTTCCTCGCTCGCGAGTTCAACACGGTCAGCACCTACTCCCACGACAGCAACCTGATGATGGTGATGCGCGGCCGCGCCGAAGTCGCACTGGTCACCCGTTCCTATTTCGGAGCCTACCTGGAAGCCCATCCCGAGCAGCGCGAGTTCTTCCTGCCCTCGCAGCGGGTGGATCAGGTCTACCGACACTACGCGCTGCTGCGGCCCGGCGCGCCCATCGACGCGAACGCGTTCTCGGCCTTGCTCGACCGGCTGCGCGCCGACGGCCGCCTGGAGCGGATCTTCAGCCGCTACCAGATCGAGGTCAAACCCACCGCGCGGGACAGTTCGACCATCGGGCACGTGGCCCATTGAACGTGTCGGCGTGGCGCTTCCGAAGCGCCCGCGCCCGGCTGTCCGGGACGCTTGGCCCGAACGGGCCGGCTCAGGTGAAGATGCAGCAGCCGGCAAGGAAGGACGCGCCTGCCGCGCCCAGGGCCATCCCGGTGGGGATCAGAAACCGGCGGCGTCGATGTCCACCAGCAGGAGCCGCATGCCGTCGTCGACGAATTGCCCGGCGGTGAGGCAGTACTGGTTGCTGGTGGCGTCGCGGTAGGTGCTGGACAGGGTCAGGCGGCGCTCCTCCCAGCCCTCGGCGAGCAACTGGTAGAAGTAGGGCCGCCACGACCAGTTGTGTCCCAGGTAACGCGGGTCCTCGTGCCACTTGCCGTCGCGCCATTCGAGGTTGGGCGTCAGCTGGGTGCCATGCCGGTCGCATTGGTAGAGGCGCAGCAACCAGGGATAGTCGCTGGGCGCCGGCAGTTGCGAGGCGGGCGCGCCGGTCGCCGCCCAGTCGCGCAGCATGGCCATCAGCGCGTTCACCTGTTGCCTCAGGATCATCAGGCGCCCGCGTTCGGCGAGCTTCTGCCGCACATAGCGGTCGCGCAAGGTCGCGAAGCGGCCGACGAAGGCGTCGCTGGCGAAGAAGTGCTCTTCGGCGCGGGCGAAAAGGTAGCCCTGCACGTAGCGGGCGCCGCACTCCAGGGCGAAGTCCATTTCCGCTTCGGTCTCGACGCCTTCGGCGATGATCCAGCAGCCGGTCTTTTCCGCCATCTGCGCCAGGGCCTTGACCACCTCGCCGCTGGCGCCGCCGCGAGCCGCTTCCTGGAACAGGCGCATGTCCAGCTTGAGGATATCGGGCTCAAGGGCGAGGACGCGGTCGAGTTGGGAGTAGCCCGCGCCGAAATCGTCGATGGCGATCCGCGCGCCGGCTTCGCGATAGCGCGCGACCACTTCGGGGAGACGACGGCTGGCGCCCAGTTCGGTGATCTCGAACACGATGCGATGGGCCGGAATGCCGGCCAGGAGGAGTTGCTTGAGGCTGGGCAAGGCCTGGCCGGGATGCAGGCGGCCGATCCAGCGAGGGGAGATGTTCAGGCTGAGGAACCAGTCGTCCGGCGCTTCGTGCAAGCGCTGCAACGCATTTTCGCGGATCGCCCGGTCGAGGCGACGCAAGGCGGTACCGGACACCTTGGGGTCGAAGAACAACGGGCCGACGGAGACCAGCCGACCATCGGCCTGGCGCAGGCGTCCAAGTGCTTCAACCCCTGCGATCAGGCCGGTGGCGGTATCGATGAACGGCTGAAAACATGCGATCGGTAGCCCATCTATCACGACAACTCCTTAGTCGACGCGGCAAGAAGACTACACCCGCGCCTAAAACGATAAGCAGCCGTAGCAAATTAGCAGCCATTCAGCGGAAAGGAGGGCCCTCTTTGCGTCTTCGCAGCGGTTCTTTCGGCGGATAGTAGGTCGAGACGGGCGCCACCGGCGGGCGCGAGGGCTTGTGCCTGGTGAGCTTGAGCAGTGGCAGCAGGCTGGTGCCCAGCTTGAACAAACTGGCCAGGCCGCGGCGTTTGCCGAACAGAAAGCTCAGCAGCGACATGCCGGCCATGCCCCACAACGGCGCATTACTCACGTTGAGCGAGTCCTGCAGGCTATGGGTGATTCCCTTGGCTCGACGCAGCGGCTGGGTCAGCAACAGGGCTTCGTGCTGGAGCTGCTGCCGGTGCAGTTCCATGCGCAGGCGCACCACGGCTTTACGCAGTTCTCGCCGGGAGGAGAATTCAGGTAGCTGTACGTCGCTCATGGCAAGAGTTGCTCCCGATCTTTCTTCAATTCGGCCAGGGTGGCGCTGAAGGGGGTGGATTCGTCATGCAACTGCGCACGCAAACGCAATCCGCACAGAACCGCCGCGATCGTATAGACGATGCAGAGCCCGATGATCCCGGTCAGGCGATAGCTGTCCCAGACGATGACCATCACCAGCGTGGACAGGCCCAGCAGAAGGAGGAGGGCGAACAACAAGCCCAATCCGGCGAACAGCAGCAGGTTGAGGGTGCGCCCCTTCTGCTCCTGCAATTCGATGCCCAGTAATTCCAGATGACTGTGCAGCAGGCCTAACGCCGCCGCGCCCAGGCGGCGTGGCGACGGGCCATGGCTGGCCGGCAGTGGGCCGGCTTCCATTCCCGGCTTCATGATCAGCGCCGCGCTGTGATCAGGCCGAGCACGAAACCGATACCGACGGCTACGCCGACTGCCTGCCAGGGCTTGTCCAAGACGTACTCTTCGGCGGTTTGCACGGCCACTTTGCTTTTTTCGCGCAGGCTTTCCTGGACGCCGCTCAGGGTTTCGCGGGCGCGTACCAGGTTTTCGTTGACCTGCAGGCGCAACTCAGCGGCTTGGTCGCCGGCCAGGTTCGCGGTGCTTTCCAGGAGTTTCTCGGTATCGCGCACCAGGGATTGGAACTCGGTAACCAGATCATCCTGCTTGGCGGTGTTCTTGATCGACATGGTGTATCTCCTTGATGGGGTCTGTTGGGTATGAGTTCCCGTTCGTCGGGAAGGTTCCTTCTAATATCGCTGGTATAGCGCTTGCAACAACCTGGGGCGCTCTCCTCGGGAATCGCCCCTTAAAAGAGCCTTAATGGGCAGCGCCTGACCTCGTGTCTGTTCGACAACCTACTGATAAACAATAGAAAAAAATATCGAAGCGGATTTACGCTGAATGTCCGTGCCCCTTTTTCGGACGTGCGCGGCCCACTCTGCGGTGGTCCGGTGCGTCTCCCTGGTGCGCATTCGGCGACGATGCCGCTTTTCGGTGCTTTTTCCTGCCGGAGTCTTTGTGCGATGGATAACCCCGATAGCGCCGTAGCCACCCTGGTGCATGGCTCGAATACCTTGTTTCTGCTGATGGGCGCGGTCATGGTGCTGGCCATGCATGCCGGCTTCGCGTTCCTGGAGGTGGGTACGGTGCGCCAGAAGAACCAGGTCAACGCCCTGTCGAAAATCCTCTCGGATTTCGCCGTGTCGACCCTCGCCTATTTTTTCGTCGGTTACTGGGTAGCCTATGGCGTGACCTTCCTGCAACCCGCCGCGCAACTCGCCCGGGAGCAGGGCTACGGGCTGGTGAAGTTCTTCTTCCTGCTGACCTTCGCGGGGGCGATTCCGGCGATCATTTCCGGCGGCATCGCCGAACGGGCGCGCTTCGTCCCGCAGCTGTTCGCCACCGTGCTGATCGTGGCCTTCGTCTATCCCTTCTTCGAAGGAATGGTCTGGAACGGCAACCTCGGCCTGCAAGCCTGGTTGGCGGCGCGTTTCGGCAGTAGCTTCCATGACTTCGCCGGGTCGGTGGTGGTGCATGCCATGGGCGGTTGGCTGGCGTTCGGCGCGGTCTTGCTGCTGGGGCGTCGCGACGGGCGGTATCGCGAAGGCCGGCTGGTGGCGTTCGCGCCCTCGAACATTCCGTTCCTGGCCCTGGGGTCCTGGATCCTCATCGTCGGCTGGTTCGGCTTCAACGTGATGAGCGCGCAGACCTTGCAAGGGCTCAGCGGGTTGGTCGCGGTGAATTCGCTGATGGCCATGGTCGGCGGAACCGTGGCGGCGCTGCTGGTGGGGCGCAACGACCCGGGCTTCCTGCACAACGGCCCGCTGGCCGGGCTGGTGGCCGTTTGCGCCGGCTCCGACCTGATGCATCCGGTCGGCGCGCTGGCCACCGGCGCGGTGGCCGGGGCACTGTTCGTCTGGGCCTTCACCGCGACCCAGGTCAAATGGAAGATCGACGATGTCCTCGGCGTCTGGCCCTTGCACGGGCTGTGTGGCGCCTGGGGCGGCATCGCCTGCGGCCTGTTCGGCCAGGCCGCGCTCGGCGGCCTTGGCGGCGTCAGCCTGGCCAGCCAACTGATCGGCACCCTGCTCGGCGTGCTGGTGGCGCTGGTGGGCGGGTTCGTCGTCTATGGCGCGCTGAAGAAACTGATTGGCCTGCGCCTGACCCAGGAGCAGGAATATTACGGCGCGGACCTGTCGATCCATCGCATCGGTGCGGTGAGCCAGGATTGAGGCGGTACCGCCTGCTCGCCAGGCAGCGGGTCTTCGCCAGGGGATAACGCCATGAAGGGAATAAGCGGCATGACCCAGGTGTGTTTCGGCTGCTTGAGCCTGCTCTGGGCGCTGGCTTCGCCCGGTGCCGCGCGCATCGATTGCCCCGAAACGCTGACCCCGAGGAAGGCCTGGCTGCGGCGCCACCCGCGGAGTGGCAGGGGCGCGGGGCTTCGCGGCCTCGTTATCTGGAGAGCGTGGGCTTCTATAACGGCGATCCGACCGGAGAGGCCTCCCTGGCTCCGCTCCGCGAGGTCGAGGAGGGCGGCGAAGGCGGGCCGCATGGGACTTCGGAAAGGACCCGGCGCCGGGCTGGATGGGGTGTCGCTATGTGGACAGCGGTCTCGTCCTGAGCCGACCGCTGCCCGCTGGCACGCGCGGCTGCCAAGTACGCCAGGCCCGCGACGGGCGCGTCCTTCGCGTCGATTGCCGGTAGAGACGGGCGCGCGCCTTTTCCTTCCACCGGCGAATGGCTAAGCTCGCCATTCCTTCGATCAAGCGGGATGCTTTTTATGGCGCAGCAATGGCCGGCCGCGGATATGGCTCGGCGGATCCTCGACGGGTTCGACGACTACCGCGAACACTTCCGCCAGATTACCGATGGCGCCCGCGCCCGCTTCGAGCGGGCCCAGTGGCAGGAGATCCAGAGCGCGGCGGCGGCGCGCATCTCGCTGTACGAGGAAATGGTCGCGCAGGTGAGCCAGCGCCTGCGCGCGGCGTTCGACGACGCGGTACTGCTCGACGTGCACCTCTGGCCCCTGGTGAAAAGCGCCTACATCAACCTGATCGACGTGCGCCTCGACGACGAGCTCTCAGAAACCTGGTTCAACTCGATCTTCTGCGACCTGTTCAGCCACGACCTGATCAGCGACGGCTGCATGTTCATCCATACCACCCGGCCGTCCCTGCGCGCCCACGAGCGGATGCCGCAGACCCGCGCCTACCGGCCGGAAGGCAACCTGGCCGCGGCGCTGGAGAAGGTGCTCGAGGATTACCGCTTCGGCGTCGCCTACGAGGACCTGTCGCGGGACCTGCAACGCCTGGAAGCCCAGTTGCGCGAGAACCTGCCGGACTGGGTGTGCAAGGACCCGGCGCTGACCATCGAACTGTTTTCCTCGACCCTCTACCGCAACAAGGGCGCCTACCTGGTGGGGCGCATCTACACCCTCGACGAGCAGTGGCCACTGGTGATTCCGCTGTTGCACCGCGAGGGGCGCGGCATCCAGGTGGATGCGCTGATCACCGACGAGGCGGAAGTCTCGATCATCTTCTCCTTCACCCGCTCCTACTTCATGGTGGACGTACCCGTCCCCGCGGAGTTCGTCGGCTTCCTCAAGCGCATCCTGCCGGGCAAGCACATCGCCGAGCTGTACACCTCGATCGGTTTCTACAAACACGGCAAGTCGGAGTTCTACCGGGCGCTGATCAACCACCTGTCGAATACCGACGACCGCTTCGTGATGGCGCCGGGCGTGCGCGGCATGGTGATGAGCGTGTTCACCCTGCCGGGCTTCAACACCGTGTTCAAGATCATCAAGGACCGCTTCTCGCCCTCGAAGAACGTCGACCACGCCACGGTGATCGAGAAGTACCGCCTGGTGAAGCGGGTCGACCGGGTCGGACGCATGGCCGATACCCAGGAGTTCGCCGATTTCCGCTTTCCGCTGAACAAGTTCGACCCCGAGTGCCTGGCCGAGCTGCTGGAAGTGGCGCCGTCGACCGTGGCGGTGGAGGGCGACAAGGTGCTGATCCGCCACTGCTGGACCGAGCGGCGCATGACCCCGCTGAACATCTACCTGGAAAGCGCCAGCGAAACCCAGGTGCACGAGGCGCTGGACGACTACGGCCTGGCGATCAAGCAACTGGCGGCGGCGAACATCTTCCCCGGCGACATGCTGCTGAAGAACTTCGGCGTCACCCGCCATGGCCGGGTGGTGTTCTACGACTACGACGAAATCAGCTTCCTCACCGAAGTGAATTTCCGTCGCATCCCGCCGCCGCGCTATCCCGAAGACGAGATGGCCCTGGAGCCCTGGTACTCGGTGGCGCCCAACGACGTCTTCCCCGAGGAGTTCCCGCGCTTCCTGTTCGCCGACCTGGGCCAGCGCCGGCTGTTCAACCAGTTGCACGGCGAGCTCTACGACGCCGCCTACTGGCAAGGGCTGCAGGCGGCGATCCGCGACGGCAAGGTGATCGACGTCTTCCCCTACCGACGCAAGAGCCGCCCCGACCCCATCCAGTGACCCGGAGGCCGCCGACCCGCGGGTTCGCGGCGGCCGCGCTCCCGAACCTTCTTCGCGCATCCAGTCTCTTTTCCCTTCCTCTGGCCGCCGGCTCAGCCTTGCACGGCCTCGGCACGCGACGCGGCGCCCGGTCGTCGCACCAGCAGGCTGGCGACCAGCAATACCGCGCCCGCCACCCAGAGCGCCAGGTCCAGGCCGCCGGTGAAGCGACTGCTGCACGCCGCCAGCAGCGGACCGCAGAGCTGACCGAGGGCGAAGGCGGCGGTGAGCAGGCCGATGTTCCGGGTATGCCCGTCCGGGTCGAGTTCGCGCGCGTATTGCAGGGTCAGCTGGGTGCCGGCCAGGAAGGGCCCGCCGCTGAGCGCTACCCCCAGTGCCAGGCCGAAGGTGCCGGGCAGCAGGCAGGCCAGCGCCCCGGCCGCCTGCAACCAGAGCGTGCAGACCAGCCAGCGCAGGGTGCCGCCGGGTGTCGGCCGGCGCAGGCTGGCGAGGAGCACGCCGAGGAAAGCCGCCAGGCCGAAGCAGGGCCAGAACAGGTCGGCTTGCCAGGCCCCGTGGAAACGCGACGCGGCGAGCTGCGAGAGGAAGGTGGCGGGAATGATGTAGCCCAGGCCGGACAAGCCATAGGCGCCCAGCAGCCCGCGCAGACCCGGCGGCAGCGACCGGGCCGTCCGAGGCGGGTGCGGACGTGCCCGCGGGCGCGGCAGCAGTGGATGGGCCAGCAGCGCCGCCGCCAGGCCCGCGCAGCCGTAGAAGGTCCAGGCGGCGGCGGAACCCAGCCGATAGTGATTCAGCGCCAAGGCGATCAGGCCGGTGACCAGCACCCCCAGGCTCGGTCCGGTGAAGACCAGCGCACCCCGCCGCGGCTGGCCGGCTTGCAGCGCGACTTGCTGGCTGATCCCGGCGGCCACCACCAGGGCCCAGGCGCTGGCCACGCCGCTGGCGAAGCGCAGCAGCCCGTGGGCCCAAAGCCCCTCGGCCCAGGTCGAGAGGAAACTCAGCGCCACGCAGCCCCAGAGCCCGGCGAACAGGCGCCGTCCGGCCCGGGCAGGGGTGTCGGCGCGCAGCGCATCGAGGGCGCCGAGCAGATAGCCGAGGTAATTGGCGGCCGCCAGCAACCCGGCGCCGGTGAGGTCGACCTGGCCTTCGGCGATCAGGTGCGGCAATTGCGGTGTCAGGGTGAAGCGGCCGACGCCCATGGCCACGAATAGCGTCAGCAGGCAGGCGAACAGGTGCAGGAGCGGGGACATGGGCTCTCCAGAGCCAGGAGGTCCCGCAGGGTAGGATGCTTGCCTTGTTCTGCAATACCGAATAATAGTGAACGACTTATTCTTTATTGGAGATGAAAGCCGCCATGGAATTCAGCCAGTTGCGTATTTTCCAGGCCGTCGCCGAAGAGGGTTCGATCGCCAAGGCGGCGCTGCGCCTCAGCCGGGTACCGTCGAACCTGTCCACGCGGCTGCGCCAACTGGAGGCGCAACTGGGCGTCGAGTTGTTCCACCGCGAGCGTCAGCGCCTGCAACTGACCCCCGCCGGCAGGGTCCTGCAGCGCTACGCCGAGCGCCTGTTCGCCCTGCAGGGCGAGGCCGAGGCGGCGCTCAAGGGCGACGAGCCCGGGGGCGTGTTCGTGCTCGGTTCGATGTACAGCACCGCCGCCATCCACCTGCCGGCGCTGCTGGCGCGTTATCACCATGCCTATCCCGGGGTGAACCTGCAGGTGCGGACTTGCCCCAGCGGCGAATTGCTCGACGGGTTGATCGGTGGGCGCCTGGACGCGGCCCTGTTGAACGGTTCCGGGGACTACCCGGAACTGGAGGGCATGCCGCTGTTCGACGAGGACATGCTGCTGATCACCGAACTCGGACACCCGCCGGTACGTTCGGCCCGGGACGTGGCCGGGCGCGCGGTCTTCACCTTTCGCCCGCGCTGTTCCTACCGACGGCTGCTGGAGGCCTGGTTCGCCGAGGCGCGGGTGGCGATGGGGCCGCTCATGGAAATCGAGTCGTACCACAGCATGCTGGCCTGCGTGATCGCCGGCTCGGGGGTCGCCCTGATGCCCGCGTCGATGCTCGACAGTCTGCCGGGACGCGAAGCCGTGGCACGGCATCGCCTGGCCGCACCCTTCGACCGGGCCACCACCTGGCTGATGTGGCGCAAGGGCATGCTCGGCGCCAACCTGCGCGCCTGGATCGACCTGGGGTTGCCCGCTCAGCGCCCCTGAAAGCTCAGCCGGTAGGCGCTCGGCGAAAGACCGAAGGCGCGGCTGAAATGCTGGCGCAGGGCGGCGCTGGAGCCGAACCCGGCCAGGCCGGCGATGCTGTCCACCGAGCGGTCCGTGCTTTCCAGCAGGCGCTGGCTCAGCGCCAGGCGTTCGGCCAGCAGCCAGGTGCCGAAGGTGCTGCCGGTGAGCGAGCGGAAGCGCCGGGTGAAGGTGCGCCGGCTCATCAGTGCGCGGTTCGCCAATTCGTCGAGGCTGTGGGGCTGGTCCAAGTGGGCGCGAACCTGGTCGAGCAGGCCGGCGAGGCGGTCGTCGCGGGTGCCGGCGGGCAAGGGTTGCGGAATGAACTGGGCCTGGCCGCCCTGGCGGTGCGGTGCGACCACCAGGCTCCGCGCCACCTGATTCGCCGCCTCGCTGCCGCAATGCAGGCGCAACAGGTGCAGGCAGCAGTCCAGGCCCGCCGCGGTTCCGGCCGAGGTGAGCAGGGGCCCGTCCTCCACGTAGAGCACCTCGGGCTCCAGGCGCACTGCCGGGAAGCGTTCGGCGAAGGCGTGGGCACAGGCCCAGTGGGTGGTGGCGCGGCGGCCGTCGAGCAGCCCGGCTTCCGCCAGCAGGAAGGCGCCGAGGCAAAGGCCGACCAGGCGGGCGCCCCGCTCGTGGGCGGCGACCAGGGCGTCCAGCAGTGCCTGGGGCGCCGGCTCGGTGGAATCGTGCCAGCTCGGCACGATGACCGTCTGCGCCTCGGCCAGCGCCTCCAGGCCGTGCTCCACGTGCAGGTCGAAGCCCGCGCTGCTGCGCAATCGGCCCGGCTCGACGGCGCATACGGTCAGTTCGTAGGGCGGGATGCCGGGGCGCGGCTCGCCGAACACCAGGCAAGGCACCGAAAGGTGGAAGGGGCTGATCCGGTCGAAGGCGACGATGGCCATGCGGGTGTGCGGCATTTTGGGTTTCCGGTCGGGAGGAGGGCGCGAAGCTTCGCCCGTTGGAGGCGGGCGAACACCGTTGGCCCGATCATAGCGGAGTATGGCATTCGGGCCACTCACCTGTGGCGCGGGCGGTCGGCAAGAATCCGTTTTCACCTTCTTCCCTCGGAGTTCGACCATGTCCCAGTCCCCACGCCGTGCCCTCATCGTCATCGACGTACAGAACGAATATTTCACCGGCGACCTGCCCATCGAGTACCCGGAGGTACAGGGCTCCCTGGCCAACATTCTGCGCGCCATGGACGCCGCCCAAGCCGCCGCTATTCCGGTGGTGGTGCTGCAACACCTGTCCGCCGAAGGCTCCGCGCTGTTCGCCCGTGGCAGCGACGGCGCGGCCCTGCATCCCGAGGTCGCCGCGCGGCCCCGCGACCTGCTGGTGGAAAAGCAGATGGCCAGCGCCTTCGCCGGCACCGGGCTGGGCGCCTGGTTGCGCGAGCGGCAGATCGATACCCTCAGCGTGGTCGGCTACATGACCCATAACTGCGATGATTCCACCGTGCGCCAGGCCTGGCACGAGGGCTGGGCGGTGGAGCTGCTGCACGACGCCACCGGCGCGGTTCCCTACACCAATGCGCTGGGCCAGGCCAGCGCCGAGGAAATCCATCGGGTGTTCACCCTGGTGATGCACACCGGTTTCGCCTCGGTGCTGGATACCGCCACCTGGCTCGGCTTGCTGCGCGACGGCGGCGAAGCGCCGCGCGACAGCATCCACCACTCCAACCTCCGCGCTCGCGGAAAGGCGCTGCCGGGCGCCTAGGGCTTTTAGCCGGGGCCGGGCTGTGGCACCTTCTGCGCCGCGGCGATTTCCGGGCCGCAGCGGACAAGGACCCCCGATGACCCCGATGCCCATCCAGCGCCGCCCCCGTGGCTGGCTCGCGCTGCTCGGCTGCGCCTGGCTCGCGCCGCTGGCCGCCGCCGAGCCGGCCCGCGAGCTGGCGCCTCTGGTGATCACCTCCCAGCGCGGCGCGGCCGGTTGGTTGCAGACGCCCGCCGCGGTGGGCCGGGTCGATCGCGACGACCAGCCCGGCGAGCAGACCCTGACCCTCGACCGCCTGCTGGCCCCGATTCCCGGGGTGTTCACCCTGGATCGCTACAACTTCGCCCAGGGCATGCGCCTGTCGATTCGCGGCTTCGGCGCCCGCGCCAATTTCGGCGTGCGCGGCGTGCGCGTGCGGGTCGACGGCGTGCCGCTGACCATGCCCGATGGCCAGACCGAAATGGACGGCCTGGACATGGGCCTGGTGGAGCGCGTCGAGGTGATCCGCGGACCGGCGTCCAGCCTCTACGGCAATGCGGCCGGCGGCGTGCTCTCCATCGATACCCGCGAGCCGAGCGTCGAGCCCTACGCCAGCCTGGACGCCAGCGGCGGCGACCTGGGCTATCGCCGTCTGCGCGCCGAGACCGGTGGCGGCGAAGGGCAACTGGCCGGGCTGCTGGCGTTCAACGCCACGCAACTGGACGGCTATCGCGACCACGACCGGGCGGAAACCAACAGCCTGACCGGCAAGCTCGGCTGGTACGCCGACGCCGGTACCCTCGGCCTGACCTTCAATGCCATCGACAACCGCGCCGAAGACCCCGGCGGCCTGACCGCCGCCCAGGTCGGCGTCCAGCGCCGCCAGGCGGCGCCGAACAACCTGCGCTTCGAGGCCGACGAGCGCATCCGCCAGCAACGCCTGGCGCTGGTCTGGGACGGCAAGGGGCCGGGGGCCGACGAGTACCAGTTGCGCAGCTACCTGGGCCATCGCAGCTTCGCCAACCGCCTGCCGTTCAGCGCGGGCGGGCAGGGCGCCTTCGACCGCGAGTTCGCCGGCTTCGGCGGGCATTACAGCCATCGCGCCGAGTGGCTGGGCCTGGCGCAGAAAATCACCCTCGGCATGGACCTGGAAAATCAGCGCGACGATCGCCGCCGCTACGACAACCTGCTCGGCTCGCGTGGCGCGTCCAGCCTGCGGCAGACCGAGCGCGCGGAAAGCGTCGGCGCCTTCCTCGAGGATGAAATCGCCCTGGGCGAGGATTGGCTGCTGAGCCTGGGCGGGCGCTACGACCAGGTGCGCCTGGCGGTGGACGACCGCTACCGGGCCGACGGCGACGACAGCGGTTCGCGCACCCTGCACGACTGGAACTACAGCACCGGCTTGAGTTACCGGCTGGATGAGCACCGGCAACTGTACGGGCGGGTCGGGACCTCCTTCGAGACGCCGACGGTGAACGAGCTGGCCAATCCAGCCGGCGGCGGCTTCAACGCTGCCCTCGGGCCCGCGCGGGCGCTGAACCGCGAAGTGGGGCTCAAGGGCGAATGGAGCGACCTGCGCTACGAGGCGGCGCTGTTCAGCTTGCTGATCGACGACGAACTGGTGCCCTACAGCCTGCCCGAGCAACCAGGGCGCAACTTTTACCGGAACGCCGGAAAGTCCCGCCGCGATGGCGTCGAGCTGGGGGGCGACTGGCGCTTCGCCGAGCACTGGCGCCTGTCCGGTGCCTACACCTACAACGACTTCCGCTTCGAGCGCTATCGCCAGGCCAACGCCGACTACGACGGCAACGCCCTGGCCGGCATCCCCCGGCAGTCCCTGTTCGCCGAGATGGCCTACCAGCGCGGCGACGGCTACGCGCGGCTGAACCTGAACGCCTTCGACCGCCTCTACGCCGACGACGGCAATGCCGAGCGGGTGCCGGGGTACGCTTTGTTCAATGCGCGCATCGGCCAGCGCCTGCGGTTCGCCGACCAGACCCTGGAGCCCTACCTGGGCATCGACAACCTGCTCGACCGTCGCTACACCGACAACGTGCGGATCAACGACGCCAACCGCCGCTACTTCGAGCCGGGCCCCGGACGCACCCTCTACGTGGGCGTGCGCGCGGAATTCTGACGGCGTCGCCGGGCCCGCCGCCGCTCGCGCCGCCGACCAGGCGGTGCCCGGGCGAGGCGGCAACCCGCCTGAACTAAAGCCGAAACCCGCCGGTCGACTTTTGCGTGACCTCTTTTTCAAGGATTCCACCCATGGCCCAGGACCTGCGCAACCGGTATTCCCTTTCCCCCCTCGCCGGGCTGCTGGCGGCCCTGGCGCTCGGCCCCGCGCTGGCCGCGCCGGAGAACGCGACCAAGGTGCGCACCGCGGTGGGCGAGGTCGAGCTGCCGGCGCCGAATCCCGAGCATGACGTGGAGCGCCGCAGCGAGGTGATCGGCTGGGCCGACGGGCAGACGCCCATCGCGCCGCCCGGCTTCACCGTCAGCGAGTACGCCGGCGACCTGAAGAGCCCGCGCTGGATGCTGGTAACGCCCAACGGCGATCTGTTGGTGGCGGAGTCCAGTACCTCGATGCTCAGCGCCGATCGCATCACCCTGTTCCGCGATACCGACGGCGATGGCCGCGCGGACATGCGCGAAGTCTTCCTCGACAAGGGCCTAAAGAAGCCCCTGGGCATGCAGGTGATCGGCGACTGGTTCTACGTCGCCAACACCGACGCGGTCTGGCGCTACCCCTACAAGGCCGGCGACACCCACCTGAGCGGCAAGGGGCAGAAGATTCTCGAATTGCCCGCCGGCGGCTACAACAACCACTGGACGCGCAACCTGCTGGCCAACGTCGACGGCAGCAAGCTCTACGTGTCGGTCGGCTCGGGCAGCAACGTGGGCGAGCACGGCATGGACAACGAAGTGCGCCGCGCGGCGATTCTCGAGATCAACCCCGACGGCAGCGGCGAACGGCTCTACGCCAGCGGCCTGCGCAACCCGGTGGGCATGGCCTGGGGCCCGGGCACCCGTACCCTGTGGACCGCGGTCAACGAGCGCGACAACCTCGGCGAGGATCTGGTGCCGGATTACCTGACCCATGTCGAGCCCGACGGCTTCTACGGCTGGCCCTACGCCTACTTTGGTCCCCACGAGGACCCGCGCATGGCCGGCAAGCGCCCCGACCTGGTGGCCAAGACCATCGTTCCCGACGTTCCGCTGGGCGCCCACACCGCGTCCCTCGGACTGGCGTTCTACAACCAGCAGAGCTTCCCGGAGAAATACCAGGGCGGCGCGTTCGTCGGCCAGCACGGTTCCTGGAACCGTAGCCAACTGGCCGGCTACAAGGTGACCTTCGTGCCCTTCCGCAACGGCAAGCCCACCGGGCCGCCGGAGGACTTCCTCGGCGGCTTCATCGCCGACGCGCACAAGGGCGAGGTGCACGGCCGCCCGGTGGGCATCGCGGTCCTGCCGAGTGGGGCGCTGCTGGTGGCGGACGACGCCAGTAACAAAATCTGGCAAGTACAGGCCAAACCCTGATGCCGTACCGGGTATGGTGTCAGGGCGGCATAGTCGAATCCGACGACGAGCGATGTGCACTTCGTCGGCTGAATGGCGTTGCAAGGCGTCAATCCGCGCCGCCCGGCCCCCCGGAGGGCTAGTCTAGGGAAACGGAGACCTGAAGAGGCTACCTCCGGCATGTCCGGATGCTTCCGATCCCAAGGCCGTCCGATCATCGCAGTTAGAAGGAGTGATCATGAAAGCTTGGTTCAGCCGTCTCGCCTGGCAGGTATCCGTCGCCCTGGGGCTCATCGAACCCCCGCGC
Source organism: Pseudomonas sp. RIT-PI-AD (assembly GCF_025642785.1). Classification (GTDB taxonomy): domain Bacteria; phylum Pseudomonadota; class Gammaproteobacteria; order Pseudomonadales; family Pseudomonadaceae; genus Pseudomonas_T. The sequence continues at coordinate 94,031 of NZ_JANZKU010000014.1, read as the reverse complement.
CTGCAACCCATTCCGATTCCCGCCGAAGCGCGTCGCCCGACGCGCGCCCCTCGCCGCTGAAGACACGACGCCCCGGCCCGGTTGCCGGGGCGTCTCGTTTCCGCGCCGCTGGTTTCTCGCCTGGCCGCCCCCTCCTCGCGGGCTAACGTGACGGCGCGAAGGGCGGCGCCTCGAGCAGTTCGATGAGCAGCGGCCGGTCGGCCGGCACCTCGCCCAAGAGTTGGCGCAGATGCTGGCGATCCCGGGCGCGTTCCGCGCGACAGCCGAAGGCCCGGGCCAGGGCGACGAAGTCCGGCGTGTGGATATCCACGCCGATGGGCTCGATGTCGCGGCTTTCCATGTAACGCTTGATCTCCCCGTAACCGCCGTTGTTCCACAGCAGCACCAGGATGCCCACCCGCGCTTCCACCGCGCTGGCTAGTTCCGGCAGGGTGAATTGCAGGCCGCCGTCGCCGATCAGGCAGACCGTGGGCCGCGTGGGGTCCGCCAGGTGAGCGCCGATGGCCGCCGGCAGGCCATAGCCGAGAGTGCCGTAGCCGGTGGACGAGTTGAACCAGCGGCGAGCGCCATCCAACTCCACCACGTGATTGCCGCTGTACACGGTCTGCGTCGAGTCGCCGACGAAACGCGCCTCGGGCAGCACGGCGAGGAGGTCGTCGAACAGCCGTCGGTAATGCGCCCAGCCGGCGAAGTCCCGGTCCAGGCGCCGCCGTGCCTCGGCGGCACGTTGGGCGCCGGGGCTGCCGGTGTCGGCCTGGCGCGGCGCCAGCCGTTCCAACAGGCCCTGCATGGCCAGGCGCGCGTCACCCTGGATCGCCAGGGCGGGTCGCTGGTTGCGTTGCAACTGCAGCGGGTCGATATCGATGCGGATCAGCTCGCCGCCGAGGTGGAAACCGCCATCGAACACCACGTCGTAATCGGTTTCGCCCAGCTCGGTGCCGATGGCCAGCACGCAATCGGCGCCGGCCGCCAGCGCCCGCACCGGCGGCAGCGATTGGTTGCTGCCCAGCAACAGCGGGTGGCCCGGCGGCAGCAGCCCCTTGGCGTTGATGGTCAGCGCCGTCGGCGCGTCCAGCGCCACCGCCAGGGCCCGTGCTTCCGCCTGCGCCGCGCGGCAGCCGCCGCCGAGCAAGAGCAGCGGTTGCCGGGCCGCCCCAAGGCGCCGCGCGGCGTCGTCCAACAGTGCGGCGGCCGGAATCGGCGGCGCGACGGCGCGACGCGGACGGATCGGCAGGTGTCCGGCGTCGGCGGCGATCAGGTCCAGCGGCAGCTCGATGTGCACCGGCCGCGGGCGCTGCCCGTCGAACACCGCGAAGGCGCGATCCAACACCTCCGGCAGCTCGTCCAGGCTCATCAGGGTGTGGCTGAAGGCGCTGACCCCGGCCACCAGGGCGCGCTGGTCCGGCAGTTCGTGCAGGTAGCCATTGCCCAGGCCGAGGCGCGCGCGTTGGTTGACGCTGGAAATCACCAGCATCGGGATCGAGTCGGCGTAGGCCTGGCCCATGGCGGTGAGGATATTGGTCATGCCGGGGCCGGTGATGATCAGGCAGACCCCCGGCTTGCCGGTCACCCGCGCATAGCCGTCGGCCATGAAGCCGGCGCCCTGTTCGTGGCGCGGGGTGACATGGCGCAGGCCGCTGCGCGGCAGGCCACGGTAGAGTTCCACGGTGTGCACGCCGGGGATGCCGAAGACGGTGTCGACGTCCCAGGCGCGTAATTGGTGCAGGAGGAATTCGCCGCAGCTGGTCATGGGGCTGTCCTGTGGGAAGGGGCGGATGATCGCCGGTCGGGCCGGGCCGCAGCCCCGCGACCATGAAGGCCCGCGGGGCCGTGCTTCAGGCCAGGCGCCCGCTGGCCAGCGGGCGGCGCGACAGCAGGCTGACCAGCACGAAGCTCGCCAGCGCGATCGCCAGGCTGTAGTAGATCGGCGTGTTGGCTTCCAGGCCGTCCTTGAGCATGAACGCCAGCGCGGTCAGGCAACCCAGCGACATGCTGGCGATGGCTCCGGCGGTGGTCGCGCGTTTCCAGTAGATGGCCCCCAGCAGCGGGATCAGCATGCCGCCCACCAACAGGTTGTAGGCCAGGGTCAGCGCGCCGAGCACGTCGTTGACGATCAGCGCGATGGCCAGCACGGCGAGGCCGGTGAGCAGGGTGAACAGCCGGCTGCGGGCCAGAGTGCGGCGTGGGCCGCCGCCCAGCCCTGGCAACAGGTCCTCGGTAAGGGTGGTGGACGCGGCAAGCAAGCCGGCGCTGGCGGTTGACATCATCGCCGCCAGGGCGGCGGCGATCACCAGGCCGCGGATGCCGTCCGGCAGCGACGCCTGAACGATCGCGGCGAAGGCGTTGTTGACGTTGTCCAGCTCCGGCAGCAGCACCTTGGCGCACATGCCGATCAGCGCGCCGACCAGGCCGTAGAACACGCAATAGACGCCGGCGAGGCTGCCGGCGTACTTCGCCACGCCCTCGCTGCGCGCGGTGAATACCCGCTGCCAGATGTCCTGGCCGATGAGAATGCCGAAGAAGTAGATCAGGAAGTAGGTGAGGATGGTGTCGTAGCCGATGGCGGTGAAGCTGAAGGCGCTGGCCGGCAGCTTGGCCACCAGTTGTTCCCAGCCGCCCACGCGGTACAGGCAGATCGGCAGCAGCAGGAACATCAGGCCGACGGTCTTGATGATGAATTGCACGATGTCGGTCAGGGTCAGCGACCACATGCCGCCGAGGGTGGAGTAGATCACCACCACGCCGCCGCCGAGCAGCACGGAAATCCAGAACGGCAGGCCGAACAGCACCTGCATCACCGTGCCGATGGCGAGGATCGACACCACGCCGATCATCAGCGCATAGGCGAACATGATCGCCGCGCTGGCCTGGCGCGCCATCGGCGTGTAGCGGCGCTCGAGGATTTGCGTGACGGTGAAGATGCGCAGCTTGAGCAGCGGCTTGGCGAGGAACAGGTTGAGCACGACGATGCCGGCGCCCAGGGCCGCGCACAGCCAGAAGCCGGAAATGCCATGGACGTAGCCCAGGCGCACGGTGCCGACGGTGGAGGCGCCGCCGAGCACGGTGGCGGCCATGGTGCCCATGTAGAAGGCCGGGCCGAGGTTGCGCCCGGCGACCAGGAACTCCTCGTGGTTGCGGGCGCGGCGCATGCCGGACCAACCCAGCAGGAGCATGCCGGCGGCGTAGATGGTGACGACGAAGATATCCAGGGCCATCTTTCAGTTCTCTTGATTGTTGTTGTGCAGGCCGCGAGGCCTGGGGTTTTTCGGTGCGGTACGCCAAGGTCGGGCGGCAGGGTGGTTCCGGCCCCGCTCAGGGTTGGGTGGCGATGTCCTCTGGTGCGACGGCGGTCGTCCGCGGTGGAACGCCAGCCCGGTGAGGCCCCTTGAAGCTGGCCGGCACCACGGTGGCGAAAGCGTGGGTATGCCCGCAGCACAGCCGTAGCGGCTGGCGGGACGTGGTGTGACGGCCGCCGTCGGGAATCCCTTCGAAGCCGGAGGGGTCGAGGCGGGTGGCGGGCTGTGCATTCTTGTTGTTAGGCATGGCGTTCTCCCAGGTCGGCGCTTGGTTAGCGGGTCCTTGGCGGAAGCTTCGGCAGGGCCGGCAGCGGCGTGCGACAGGCCAACCGATGGTCTTCTCGTCGTGGGCGGCGGAGGGCGAGGGATGTGCCATCGCCGTGCAGGGTGCTGCACCGGGCGGGGCGCCCGCGGCCCGGTACCTTCACATCCCGCTCGTGCCGGCCCTGCCAGCCCGCTCGCGAGGGCGAGGCTTGGACGGTGAAGCGGGCATCCTCGCTGAAGGCCGGGGAGTGGGTCGCGCCATCGTTGGCGGCGAACGCCGCCGTCCGTGGCCGCACGGCCTCACGCAACTGCTCGAGGGACGACACGTCCATGGCCTCAGCGATGCACTACGCCGGGCAGCACACAAAGCATTTCGTAGAGCAGGTTGGCGCCCAGCAGGGAGGTGTTGCCGGTGGTGTCGTAGGGGGGCGAGACTTCCACCAGGTCGCAGCCGACCAGCTTCAGGCCCTGGCAGCCGCGGACGATCTCCAGGGCCTGGATGGTGGTCAGCCCGCCGACCTCCGGGGTGCCGGTGCCCGGCGCCCAGGCCGGGTCGATGCCATCGATGTCGAAAGACAGGTAGACCGGGCCGCCGTCGACCTTCTCGCGCACTTCGGCCATCAGCGGCGCCAGCGACTTGTGCCAGCATTCTTCGGCCTGTACCACGCGGAAGCCCTGCTTGCGGCACCAGTTGAAATCCTCGGCGGTATAGCCTTGGGCGCGCAGACCGATCTGCACCACCCGGTCGCAATCCAGCAGGCCTTCTTCCACGGCGCGGCGGAAGGTGGTGCCGTGGGCGATCTTCTCGCCGAACATGTGATCGTTGACGTCGGCGTGGGCATCCACGTGGACCAGCCCGACCTTGCCATGCTTCTTGTGGATCGCGCGGAGGATCGGCAGGGTGATGGTGTGGTCGCCGCCCAGGGTCAGCGGGATCACGTCATGTTCGAGGATGCGGTCGTAGGCCTCCTCGATCCGGCGCACGGCGTCGAGCAGGTTGAAGGTGTTGATCGCCACGTCGCCGATGTCCGCCACCGACAGCGAGTCGAAGGGCGCCGCGCCGGTGGCCATGTTGTAGGGGCGGATCATCACCGATTCGGCGCGGATTTCCCGTGGGCCGAAGCGCGTGCCCGAGCGCAGCGAGGTGCCGATGTCGAGGGGCACGCCGACGAAGGCGGCGTCCAGCCCGGCGGCGGAGGCGAGGTGGGGCAGGCGGAGCATGCTGGCGATGCCGCCGAAGCGGGGCATCTCATTGCCGCCCAGCGGCTGATGAAGGATCTTGTCCACGGGAAGGCCTCGGGTTTTCTAGTTGTAATAGGGGTCGAGCCGGATTCTGCTGGCCACCGCCGGCGCGGAAAATCGCTGAGGGCAAATAATCAGTTCAGAGATTCCTGAACTATCCGTTGCGGGTAAACTGCGCCGCGAGAGGGCGCCGACGCTGCCGTGGCGGCCCGCGTCTCGCCTGTCCACGCCGGGAGCGCCTATGTCCACCGCCATGCCCGACCTGAAGCTCCTGCGCATCTTCGCCAGCGTGGTGCGCCACCAGGGGTTCGCCGCCGCCCAGCAGGAGCTCAACCTGTCCACATCGGCGATCAGTACCTACATGAGCCAGTTGGAGGCGCAGCTCGGCCTGAGCCTGTGCCATCGCGGCCGCGGTGGCTTCAGCCTGACCAGCAAGGGCGAGCTGTTCTACCAGGAGACCCTGCGCCTGCTCGGCGAACTGGAGAGCTTCCAGCGCTATGCCTCGGCCCTCACCGGCGAACTGCGCGGAACCCTCAACCTCGGCGTGCTCGACTCCACCGTCGGCGACCCGGCGCTGCCGTTGCCGGACGCCATCGGTGCCTACAGCCGGGAACATGCGGCAGTGCACCTGCGCCTGGCGGTGATGAGCCCCTACGAATTGCAGTTGGGGGTGCTGGAGAATCGCCTCGACCTGGCCATCGGCGCCTTTTCCACGCGGATGAACGGGTTGGTCTACCAGCCCCTGTACCGCGAGCAGCACTGGCTGTATTGCAGCGATCGCCACCCGTTGTTCGCCGAGCGACGCATTCCCGCCGAACTGATCACCCAGCAACGCATGGTCGGCCGCGGCTACTGGAGCCAGGCGGAATTGGCCCGCCATGGCTTCAAGCACAGCGCGGCCACTGTGGAGAGCATGGAGGCGCAACTGATTTTGGTCTTGTCCGGCGCCTACGTGGGTTACCTGCCGGAGCACTACGCCCAGTCCTGGGTCGACCAGGGGCGCCTGCGGGTCCTGCTGCCGGCCACCTTCGGCTACCAGGCGCCGTTCTCCCTGATCCTGCGCCGTGGGCGTTCCCGCGAACCCCTGCTGCAGACTTTTCGCGACCTGTTGAGGACCCAGCTGAATGCCCGTTGAACCGGCCGAGGGCGCGCCTTCCGCTGCGGCGTCCACGGGCAAGCGCGCGCGCTGCCCGCGTTGCCAGCGGCCTTCCGCGCATTGCCTGTGCGCGTTGATCCCGCGCCTGGACAGCCGCACCCAGTTGCTGATCCTGCAGCACCCCAGCGAGACGTCCCATGCCCTGAACACCGCGCGCCTGGCGGCCCTTGGCCTGGTGCAGGCCGAGTTACGGGTGGGCGAGCGTTTCGACGCGCTCGAAGACGGGTTGGAGCGACCGGCGCGGCGCGCCTGCCTGCTGTTCCCGGGGGACGAGGCCTTGCCGCTGGAGGCGTTCGCCGCCGGTTCCGAAGACCCGCTGCTGTTGGTGGTGCCCGACGGCACCTGGCGCAAGGCGCGCAAGCTGCTGCACCTCAACCCGGCGCTGGCGGCCTTGCCACGGGTCACCTTGCCGCCCGGGCCGGCGTCCCGCTACCGCCTGCGCAAGGCGCCGATGGCCGGGGCCTTGTCCACCCTCGAAGCCATCGTCCAGGCGCTGGACATCCTCGAGGCGCCGGCGCGTTTCGGCGCGCTGCTACGGCCCTTCGACGCCTTGATCGAGGGCCAGGTGGCGGCCATGGGCGCGGAAACCTACCGGCGCAACCACCAGCGGGAGTGAGCGGGATCTGTAGTACGGCCAGGGAAGGGGGGCGAGCGGGCGGGTCGGCTTATCCGAGGTCGGCGCCGCCGCGACGGCTGGGCAGGGTCTTCTGCCGCAGGATGTAGACGCTGACGCAGACCGCGCTGGTGAGCATGAAACCGCGCGCCCAGGGGCGTGGCACCAGGTAGCAGGAAAAGCCGATGCTGGCCCACATGAGCAGCAGGGCATAGACCTTGCCCTTGAGCGGTATGCCGTTGCCGTCCAGGTAGTCGCGGATCCAGGGGCCGAGCCGCGGGTGCTCGACCAGCCACGCGTAGAAGCGCTTCGAACTGCGCGCGAAGCAGGCAGCGGCGAGCAGCAGGAAGGGCGTGGTCGGCAGCACCGGCAGGAAGATCCCGATCACCCCCAGGACCACGCTGAGCCAGCCGATCGCCAGCAAGGCGTAGCGCACGCTGCGATGGCGGCTCTGGGGGATGTCGCGATGCGCCACGGCGTGGCTCAGTGGGGGCGGGGTTTCAGCAGCGCGGGTTTCTCGTCCGGCGCCTGACAGAGCAGGAACAACGCGGTGAGCAGTTCCGGGATCTGCTCGACCATGCTGTCGACCAGGTCGCGGTCCTGGGCGATCTCGGCGAACTCCGCTTGCTCGTCGAACAGGCCGGAGCCAACCATGATCGGCAGCAGCAGTTCGCTGACTTCGTCCTCGGCATCCTCGAACCAGATCGATTCGCGAAGGAACACGCCTTCCATGAAACCGATGCACCAGCCGCGCAGGTCGGAGTCGTCCGGTTCCTCGCCGAGGTCCAGCTCGCAGGGCACCTCCGGCTCGTCGTCGCTCGCCAGTTGCCGGGCGATGTGCGCCTTGAGCTGCACCAGCGCGCTTTCGATGTCGGCGTGCTCGTCGTCGTTGCGGTAGTGCGGCGGCTCGGCGAACAGGGCGTCGATCCACTCGCGCTCCGGCACCGGCTCGGGGCAGATCGCCAGGGCGGTCAGGTAGCCATGAGCGGCCACGTAGTCCAGGGCTTCTTCGTGCAGATCATCGGCATCGAGGAAGGCTTGCAGGCGGGACAATTGCTCGGCGAAGGACATCGTGGAACTACCTTGGGGAAGAAACAGGCCTGGATTCTAGTCCAGCGCCGTGTCGCAGGCTACCGCGGACAGGCCATCGGCTCGCATGCAGCGAGTCTCGAGGCGCGGGACGGGTCGCGTATACTCCCCGACTCGATTTTCGGAGAACGGCATGCTCGACCAGGCTCTAGGCATCCTCAAGGACGTTTTCGGTTACGACGCGTTTCGCGGTAACCAGGCGGCGATCATCGAGCGCGTGGCCGCCGGCGGCGACGCGCTGGTGCTGATGCCCACCGGCGGCGGCAAGTCGCTGTGCTTCCAGGTGCCGGCCCTCATGCGCGAAGGCCTGGCGGTGGTGGTGTCGCCGCTCATCGCGCTGATGGACGACCAGGTCGCCACCCTTGCCGAGCTGGGCGTCGCGGCGGTCGCGCTGAATTCCACCCAGGGGCCCGACGAGCAGCGCGAGATCGCCGAGCGGGTTCGCCGCGGCGAAATCAAGATGCTCTACCTGGCCCCCGAACGCCTGGTGCAGCCGCGCATGCTGGCCTTCCTGCAACGCTTGCCGATCGCCCTGTTCGCCATCGACGAAGCGCACTGCGTATCGCAATGGGGCCACGACTTCCGTCCGGAGTACCTGCAACTGGGCCAGTTGGCGGAAACCTTCCCCGAGGTGCCGCGCATCGCCCTGACCGCCACCGCCGACATGCGTACCCGCGAAGAGATCGTCCAGCGCCTGCATCTGCAGAACGCCGAGCGGTTCCTCTCCAGTTTCGACCGGCCGAACATCTTCTACCGCATCGTGCCCAAGGAGCAGCCGCGCAAGCAGTTGCTGGCGTTCCTCGGGGTGCGCAAGGGCGACGCTGGCATCGTCTACTGCATGTCGCGCAAGAAGGTCGACGACGTCGCCGCCTTTCTTTCCGAACAGGGCTTCCCCGCGTTGCCCTATCACGCCGGCCTGCCCAACGACGTGCGCGCCCTGCACCAGAAGCGTTTCCTCAACGAGGAAGGGCTGATCATGGTGGCGACCATCGCGTTCGGCATGGGCATCGACAAGCCCAACGTGCGCTTCGTCGCCCACCTCGACCTGCCCAAGTCCCTGGAAGCCTACTACCAGGAAACCGGCCGGGCTGGCCGCGACGGCCTGCCGGCGGATGCCTGGATGGCCTACGGCCTGCAGGACGTGATCTTCCTCAAGCAGATGCTCAGCAACTCCGAGGGCGACGAGCGCCACAAGCGCATCGAGCAGCACAAGCTCGATGCCATGCTCGCCCTCTGTGAGGAGATTCGCTGCCGTCGGCAGACCCTGCTCGCCTACTTCGACGAGGTGTTGCCGCAGCCCTGCGGCCATTGCGACAACTGCGTCGACGGCGTGCAGACCTGGGACGCCACCGAGGCCGCGCGCCAGGCGCTTTCCGCCATCTATCGCAGTGGCCAGCGTTACGGCGTGGGGCACCTGGTGGACATCCTGCTCGGCCGCGACAACGAGAAGATTCGCGCGCCCGGACACCAGCACCTGTCGGTGTTCGGCGTGGGCAAGGGGCATAGCGAGGCCGAGTGGCGTTCGCTGTTCCGTCAGTTGGTTTCCCGTGGCCTGGCCGACGTCGACCTGGAGGGCTTCGGCGGCCTGCGCCTGTCGGAAAGCTGCCGGCCGCTGCTGCGCGGCGAAGTGCGCCTGGAGTTGCGCCGGGAACTGGTGTCCAAGGTTTCCAAGCCGGCCGCCAGCGCGGCCAGCCAGTTGGTCCGCAGCGACGAGAAAGTGCAGTGGGAGGCGCTGCGTGCGCTGCGTCGCAAACTGGCGGAAGAGCACAGCGTGCCGCCCTACGTGATATTCCCCGACGCCACCCTGCTGGAAATGCTGCGCAGCCAGCCGTCGTCCCTCAGCGAGATGGCGCGGGTCAGCGGCGTCGGCGCACGCAAGCTGGAGCGCTATGGCGAGGCCTTCCTCGCAGTGCTCAACGGCGAGTCCGCGGCGGTCGAGGCGCCGCGGGTGGTCAGCGACCTGCGCCACGAACTGGTCAGCCTGGCCCGCGCCGGGATGACCCCCGCGCAGATCGCCGGGCAGCTTTCCTGCAGCGAGAAGAACGTCTACAGCCTGCTGGCCGAGGCCATCGGCCGACAGCAGTTGAGTCTGGACCAGGCCCTCGATCTGCCGGAAGAGCTGTTCGGCGAAATCCAGGATGCGTTCCTCGACGGCGAGGGTGAGTTGCCGCCGGTGGCGTCCATCGCCGGCCAGTTCGCCGGACGCGTGCCGGATGGGGTCCTGCATTGCGTGCGGGCGGCGTTGCAGGCGGAACTGGAGGCCTGACCGGAGACCGGTTCGCGCCCTTCGGCAAGCGGGGCTCGGCGGCCGCGGTCCATTCGGCGAAGGTCGGGGCGCGTGGAACACGGGGTGTGTGGATATGCCGCAGCGCTTGCCCACCGCCAATTGGCTATGATTAGCTGCCTAATAATTAGATCGAGCGTCTGGATCCTTTCATGTCTTATTCCGATGAACACCGTTTCGCCATGCAGTTGGCCCAGCTTTCCCGTGGCTGGCGCGGCGAATTGGATCGGCGTCTCGCCGACCTCGGCCTGTCCCAGGCCCGTTGGCTGGTGCTGCTGCACCTGGCCCGTTTCGAGGAATTGCCCACCCAGCGCGAACTGGCGCAGAGCGTCGGCATCGAGGGTCCCACCCTGGCGCGCCTGCTGGACAGCCTGGAATCCCAGGGGCTGGTGAGCCGCCAGGCGGTGCTCGAGGACCGCCGCGCGAAGAAAGTGATGCTGTGTCCTCAGGCGCGTCCGCTGATCGAGCGGATAGAGGCCTTGTCCAACCAACTGCGAGCTGAACTCTTCGAAGGCATCGACGAGGAAGAGTTGCGACGCTGCCAGCAGGTCCACGCCCGCATCCTCAGCAACCTGGAAAAGCGCTAAGACGCGGGTCCCGCTCCAGACTGTGGGCGAAGGCGCGCGCGGCCCTTCGCCCACCCGTGGGCACCGACCACGCGTCCCTCCGATTGGGCGCGCATAGTCGCGTCGATGCCGTCCATGTGGCACTGGCATTTCTTTGGATTCCTTCGCACCGATCCGCTGCCTAGGCGCGTTCAGGCATGATGGGGCAGGCCATCGGCCTCATCCAGACGAAAACTTGACGCTTATTTCGTGACGCCTTCCGCAAAAGTCAAGGATTCAACTTCTTCCGGAGTCTTGAGGTATGCTAGGCGCGCTCCACGCAGCGCCGGCACGGCCCGCCGCGGGCAAACTTTCCCTAAGCAGCCATACTCAGCGTCAGCCGGTCCTTCAACGGACTGTTACCGACTGACGTTTCTGCCTACGTCTGCATCGATCCCCCACCAAGGACGCATCCTCCACGAGGATCGGGGGTCATGACGTATGAGCCGGCATGAAGAGGAACACCATGGCTCGAGTTCGCACATTCCTGCTCACATTGGCGACCGCCGCTCTGTTTCCAGGCATGGCTTGGGCGCTGGGTGTCGGTGACATCGAACTGCATTCCGCGCTCAACCAGCCCCTGGACGCCGACATCCGCCTGCTCGAAGTGGGCGACCTGGACGGCAGCGACATCAAGGTCGGCCTGGCCCCCGGCGATGTCTTCGAGCGTTCCGGGGTCGAGCGCCTGGCGTTTCTCAACGATCTGCGTTTCACCCCGCTTCTGCGCAAGGGCGACAACCGCATCCACGTGGTGTCCAGTCGACCGGTGCGCGAGCCCTACCTCAACTTCATCATCGAGGTGCTGCGGCCCAGCGGGCGGTTGTTGCGCGAATACACCGTCCTCCTCGATCCCGTGGATATACCTTCGGCTTCCCGCACCGCCCGTGCCGCCGCACCGACGCAGCCGGTCGCCCAGCGAGACCAAGCCTCCGCCAGCGCGCAGCCCGCGCGAAGCGCTCGCGAACCCGGGACGGTTCCGCCGGCGACGCTCGGTCGGACCTACGACGTCGCACCCGGCGACAGCCTCTGGGTCATCGCCCGACGCTTCGCCGGTTCGTCCAGCCCCGCGGCCCAGCGGCAATTGATGGAGGGCATCCAGGCCCTCAACCCACGGGCATTCGTCGGCGGCGACAGCCATCGCCTTCGCGTCGGCGAGCGTCTGCTGTTGCCGGACAGCGCCGCGCCATCCGGCGCCAATACCGTGGAGCGGACCTCCACGCCCGCGCCCGCCCTTCCCGTGGTTGCCAGCGCGCCCTCGGCACCGGCATCGACGGCGGCCCTGAGCGCCGCGCAGCTCGCCGAGGTGCAGAAGCGCGTCGACCAGCAACTGGCGGACAGCGAGAACGAACGCCTGCAACTGCGCAAGGACATCCTCGACCTGCAACTCAAGCTCGAGCACCTGCAACAACAGGTGACCAGCAAGGATCGCGAAGTGGGCGAGCTCCAGGCGCGCCTGGCGGAGAACGCGCCGGTCGCGGCGCCGACCTCCTCGTCCCGCGCGCAAACCCCGGCGGTCGAGACGCCAGCGCCGACGCCGGTTTCCGCCCCGGTCGACGAAGAAGAGCCGGAACTGCTGGGTTACGGCCTGCTCCTGCTGGCCTTGGTCCTGCTGCTGATCTTCCTGGCCGCGCTGGGCCTGTTCCTGAAGCGGCGTAAGCGCCCGCTGCGCATGCCGCTCACCGAGGCACCGGCGGCCGCTGCGGTGCCGCCGGCATTGGTCGCCGTGCCCGTGCCGCGGCCCGAACCCGAAACGGCGGCGCTCGCGCCCCTGGTCGGCCCCGACCCGCTGCCGCCGGTCCGCGGGTCGAACCTTTCCAGCGATGCCCTGGAGGGTGCGAACATCTACATCGCCTACGGGCGTTTCAACGAGGCGCGCCTGGCGCTGCTCACGGCGATCGACAAGGAGCCCCGGCGCCTCGACCTGCGCTTCCGCCTGCTCGAAGTGCTGGGCGAGCAGGGCGACCTCGCCGGATTCGCCCGCGAGGAAGCGGCGCTGCGCGAGCGCGGCGGAGACCCGCAGACCCTGGAGCGCATCAAGGCCCGCTATGCCCGGCCAAGTCCGCCCACCGTGGCCGCCGACGATCCCTTCGAAGGCATCACCCTGGAGCTGGACGACATCGCCGAAGAGCCGGCCCCGTTGCCCACGGTGGAAGGGATCGAGCCCGACGGTGAGGATTTCCAGCTCAACCTCGACGACCTCCCGCTGGATGCCGATTGGGACTTGGTCAGCCCGTTCGAGCCGGCCACGCCGCCCCGCAAGGTCAGCGCCAAGGCCGCCGCCGCAGAGCAGGCCGCCGCTTTCGACGCGGAATTCCGTTCCAACCTGCGGCAGCTGCCGGAAGTCCAGGAACTCAGCGCCGACCAGCATGCCGACGATTTCGGGCGTTTCGCCGAGCTGGGGATGCCCCCGCAGGAAGCGCCCACGTTGTTTCTCGATCAGGTCGAAGACCTGCCGCCCCTCGATGATCCGCTGGACGCCGATCTGGACCACCTGGCGGGTAGCCGGGAAAACCTCACCCGGCTCAACCAGGCCCTGGCCTACATCGATCAGGGCGACCTGGAAAGCGCCTGCCTCATCCTCAACGAGGCCATCAGCGAGGGCGACGATCGGGAGCGCCGGGAGGCGCGCGAACTGCTGGCGCGGATCGCCTGAAAAAATTTTCCCGAGGACGCTTGAAAGTCCGATGACCATCCCTATTTCAGTGACTGTGGGACGCCGCTAGCGGGTCCCTGAACCACTTTTCACTCGCTGAAATATCAGGAGATTGTCATGAGCACAGCATTTTCCCTTGCCCCTCTGTTCCGCCATTCCGTCGGCTTCGACCGGTTCAACGACCTGTTCGAATCCGCGCTGCGCAACGAGACAGGCAGTTCCTACCCGCCCTACAACGTCGAGAAGCACGGTGACGACCAGTACCGTATCGTCATCGCGGCCGCCGGCTTCCAGGAAGAAGACCTGGAGTTGCAAGTCGAGCGCGGCGTGCTGACCGTCAGCGGCGGCCGGCGCGAGAAGACTGCGGAAGGCGTCACCTTCCTGCACCAGGGCATCGCCCAGCGTGCCTTCAAGCTGTCGTTCCGCCTCGCCGACCACATCGAGGTCCAGGCGGCGGCCTTGCAGAACGGCCTGTTGCACATCGATCTGTTGCGCAGCGTGCCGGAAGAAGCCAAGGCCAAGCGCATTCCCATCGGCGGTGAGCAACGCGCCGCGCTGGAACACTGATAGCCGGCCGGGGTTCGCGGCGACGCGAACCCCCTTTCCGAGCCATATGGACGCCCCGACCGGTTCGGGGCGTTTTCTTGTCCGCTTTTCGTTCATGCCGGGGTTTTGCCGGCGAATCCCCGGCAAAAGGCCGCGCGACTCATTTCCCGCTTGGCGCCTCACCTCGGGGACGCTAAGGTTCGCCGACATAAGAATCGCCCGACCTCATGAGCGGGCGCGATCGATCCAACTTTCTCGAAGGGGCAGGGGCCGCATGAAAAGTATTTGGGGTATCGGCAAGGCGTTCGCTTTGCTTTTCTGGGCGGCGGTGGTGACGAATCTGGTCGTACCCTTCGCCCATCCGATCGACCTGCTGTTGTCGCTCGCCGGCGGGCTGGTGCTGGGCATGCACCTGATCGAACTGGCGGTGTTCCGCGCGCAGCTGCGCCAGTTGCAATCGCCGGGGCGCCAGCGCCTGCAGGTCTTGCTGTTCGGGGTCTTCCATCTGCTCGCCGTGCAATCCCGGAAGGAGCAGGCGCATGCGTAAGGTAGCCCTGTCGATGGTCTTGCTCGCACCTTGTGTACTGGCGGATGGCCGGGTCAGTGTCGAGCCGCACAACCTGCTGCGACTGGCCGGAAACGCCGAGATCCTGGTGCTGGAGCGGCTGGAGGTGGCGGATCAGGCGAGCCTGCTGATACCGGCCACGGTGCGTGAACTGCATGTCGAGGAGTTGCGCCTGGGCGAAAACGCCTACATCGGCGTGGCGCCCAGCGAGCAGGCATTCCTGCTCGACGTCCGCCAGGGCGACATCGGCCCCGGCAGCCGTATCGCGGCCCGTGGCGTGTCGGGGAACATGCAGCGTTACGCCGGCGCCGGGCGTACCCTCACGCTGCGCCTGCAACGGGTGACCGTCGCCGATCTGACCCTGGACGTGCGTGGCGGCCAGGGCTCGCCGGGCTACGCGGGGCTCGGCGGCGCCTACGGACAGCCGGGAGGCTGCCTGTGGGGCCGCGCCAGCCGCGGCCACGACGGTCAGGATGGCGGCGATGGGCGTAACGGAGGCCCGGGAGGCCAGGTTCGCGTCGAGATTCCCCTGAACTTCCCCGCCGAGAGCCTGCACGCCGACGTCGACGGCGGTGCCGGCGGGCCGGCCGGCGAGGGCGGCAGTGGCGGCAAGGGCGGCGCCTCCAAGGGCTGCTGGCTGTATCGCACCGACGCCGGACGCGACGGGCGTACCGGCAATCCGGGCAAGCCCGGCCTGCCGGGCATTCCGGGCGCCGTGGACGTCGTGCGCTTTTGAGTCGCGGGTTCCGCCGGGCGCGATCAGAAGCCGGGTCGCGCGGTGGCGAGAACCACTACCGTCAGGCCCAGTAGCAGGTTGAAGCCGACCAGGCGGCGAATCTGTCCCAACGCAGCGGCGCCGGCGGCCCAGTCGCCGGCATCCACCGCACGTCGCAGCTGCGGAAACTGCAACGCGAGGATGCGCAGGAACAGCGCGACCATCGCGATGTACAGGCCGATCATTGCCTGAACGTAGCGCGGGGCGCCGTCGAGGCCGGCGAAACCCAGGTCCAGCAGGCCGATTCCGCTGAGCGGCAAGAGCACCACTGAGGCCCACACCCAGCGGAAGAAGCGCCGCAGCACCTCCACCCAAAGCCCCAGGCGTGCCGGGCCCTCCAAGGCGACCACGGCGGCGGGGCGAAGCACCAGCCAGGCGAAGAACATGCCGCCGACCCAGACCAGGGCGGCGAGGACATGCAGGCTATAGAGGAGGGCATGGACGGTCATTGGGCAATCTCCGGTGGCGGTCAGCGAAACGCGCGTTATCATAGCGGCCTCTCCGAAACACTGAAAATTTATCCAGCCCTCCGCGCCCATGCTCAGTACCGAACTCAAGTCCCAGATCCAGGGCGCCTACACGCGTTTCCTCGAAGCCAAAGGGCTCAAGGCCCGCTATGGCCAGCGCCTGATGATCGCCGAGGTGGCCAAGGTGCTTGGCACCATCCAGGTCGACGACGAAGGCCATCGCAGCGGCGAGCCCGCGGTGGTGGCGGTGGAGGCGGGTACCGGGACCGGCAAGACGGTCGCCTACAGCTTGGCGGCGATCCCGGTGGCGAAGGCGGCGGGCAAGCGCCTGGTGATTGCCACCGCCACCGTCGCCCTGCAGGAGCAGATCGTCCACAAGGACCTGCCCGACCTGATGCGCAACAGCGGCCTGAACTTCAGCTTCGCCCTGGCCAAGGGCCGCGGCCGCTACCTGTGCCTGTCCAAGCTCGACATGCTGCTGCAGGAAGGCGAGGCGCAGAGCGCCACGGCGCAGTTGTTCGAGGAGGAGGGCTTCAAGATCGACGTGGACGAGCGCAGCCAGAAACTGCTCGGCCAGATGATCGAGAAACTCGCCGGCAATCGCTGGGACGGTGATCGCGACGCCTGGCCCGAGGCCATCGAGGACGCCGATTGGGCGCGGGTCACCACCGACCACAGCCAGTGCACCAACCGCCACTGCCCGAACTTCCAGCAATGCGCTTTCTATCGCGCGCGCGAAGGCATGACCAAGGTCGATGTCATCGTGACCAACCACGACATGGTGCTGGCCGACCTGGCCCTCGGCGGCGGCGCCATCCTGCCGGACCCGCGCGACACCCTGTACGTCTTCGACGAAGGCCATCACCTGCCGGACAAGGCCATCGGCCACTTCGCCCACTTCACCCGGCTGCGTTCCACCGCCGACTGGCTCGAGCAGATCGCCAAGAATCTCAGCAAGCTGCTGGCCCAGCACCCGCTGCCGGGCGACCTCGGCCGCCTGATCGAGCAGGTGCCGGAACTGGCCCGGGAGCTGCGCACCCAACAGCAGTTCATGTTCACCGCGTGCGAGGAACTGGCGGACTTCCGCGCCGGCGAGGACATGGAGGGCCGCGAGCGGCCGCGGCACCGGTTCCCGGCCGGCGTGGTGCCCGAGCACTTGTTGGCGCTGGGCGTCGAGTTGAAGAAAGGCTTCGCGATCCTCAACGACCTGTTCACCCGTCTCACCGAATTGCTGAAGGAAGCCATGGACGGCGAGGCCACCGTCGGCATCGCCAGCCACCAGGCCGAGGAGTGGTATCCGCTGTTCGGCAGCCTGCTGGCCCGGGCCCAGGGCAACTGGGAACTGTGGACCGCGTTCACCGCCGAGGACCCCCAGGACAGCCCGCCGATGGCGCGCTGGCTGACCCTGGCGGAAAGCGGATCGCTGTACGACATAGAAGTCAACGCCAGCCCGATCCTCGCCGCCGAGACCCTGCGGCGTAACCTGTGGAACGTCGCCTACGGCGCCCTGGTGACGTCCGCCACTCTGACCGCACTGGGCACCTTCGATCGCTATCGGATGCGTGCCGGCCTGCCCCGCGCAGCGGTCACCGCCGTGGTGCCGAGCCCGTTCCACCATGCCGATGCCGGGGTGCTGCGGGTGCCGGACCTGAAGGCCGACCCACGGGATGCACCGGCCCACACGGCCGCCATCGTCCGCGAGTTGCCCGCCCTGGTGGAAGGCTCGCGGGGCAGCCTGGTGCTGTTTTCCTCGCGGCGGCAGATGCAGGACGTGTTCGACGGCCTGGAGCGGGAGTGGCGACGCTGCGTGCTGATCCAGGGCAACCTGTCCAAGCAGGAAACCCTGAACAAGCACAAGGCGCGGGTCGACGAGGGCACGTCCAGCGTCCTCTTCGGGCTGGCCAGTTTCGCCGAAGGGGTGGACTTGCCGGGAGCCTATTGCGAGCACGTGGTGATCGCCAAGATTCCTTTCGCGGTGCCGGACGATCCGGTGGAGGCCGCCCTCGCCGAATGGATCGAAGCGCGCGGAGGCAACCCCTTCATGGAAATCGCCGTGCCGGATGCGTCGTTGCGCCTGGTGCAGGCCTGCGGGCGACTGCTGCGCACCGAGCAGGATCGCGGCACCATCACGCTGCTCGACCGGAGAGTGATCACCCAGCGCTACGGTAAGGCGATTCTCAATGCGTTGCCGCCGTTCCGGCGGGAGATCGGCTGACGCGGCGACCGACCCGTAATGCCCGGCGGGTCGATGCCGTGGCGGCGGGGCTCAGTTCAGCAGTTCGGCGAAGACCTTGTCCGCTTCCAACACCGTCGGCAGCTCGGCGAACAGCGCATCCAGGTCCAGCCCATCGAACAGCGGGCCTTCCAGGGACTCCTGGGCCGGCGCGTTGGCGCCGCCATGCTGGCGCAACGCCTCGGCGATCAGCACCGCCTGGGCGACCAAGCGCGGCAGCGGCAAGTCCACCGGCGCTTGCAGCGGGCGGGCCTGGTAAGCGATGGCCTGCTGGATCAGCACCGGCAGTTGCCAACGCTTGGCCAGCTCGGCGCCGACCTCGGGGAACCCGAAACCGAGCTGCAACGTCTCAACAGCGACGCGCCCGGCGGCATCGGTCTTGGTCCGGTTGAGCGCGTTCACCAACTCGGTGCCGGCCGTCTGGATCAGCAATTCGCCGATGTTGTGCATCATGCCGCAGGTGAATGCGGTTTCCGCGGCCACGCCGCGTTGCTTGGCCAGCAGGCGGGCGATGCTGGCGACCTGGAAGCTGTGGGTCCAGAACCCCTTGAGATCGAAGCTGCTGTCCGCCTTGAAGGCGCCGGTCACCGCCGAGGCCAATACCAGGGTGCGCAGGGTGTTGAAGCCCAGGCGCATGGCCGCGTCCTCGATGCTGGTGGCCTCGCGGGCGCCGCGGAAACGCGCGGAGTTGGCGAGCCGCAGCACCTTCGCCGCGATCACCGGATCGAGGGCGATGTTGCGCGCTACGCTGTCCAGGTTGGTGTGGGGGTTGTCGAATTGCAGGATCAGGTCCTGTGCCACCTTGGGAATGCTGGGTAGAGTATGTAACTGTTCGAACAGGCTATTGATATCCATGCGAGACTCTCCGGCTTGATGCAGTCTGAAGAACGATAGCCAGCCGCCGTCGTTTTTCCTGCCGGAAACGAATTTTTATGCAGTGGACGCCGATCGCGTCATCCCATCGCTGCCTTGAGAGGAATACCTATGCGTCGAAGTAGTGCGTTGAACAAGCTGCTGGTAGCCATGCTGCTGGGTGTCGCCGGCCCGGCCCTGGCGGCCGAGGGGCAGAGCCTGTTCAACTTCGTGCGGCCGCTGGATGCGGTGCAGGTGATCACCGAGAACGCCAGCCTGCCGAGCGTCACCGCCGAGACTACTGCGGAGGGGGAGATCCTCCGCCGCCTCACCTTCAATGCCGGCGACCAGCCGAGCCTGCGCCTCACCCCGCAGACCGGGACCTGGGACTGGAGCCAGAGCGGCGCCATGAGCCTGCGCATCCAGAACGCCATGGACTGGGCGTTGACCCTCGACGTGAAGATCGTCGGCGCCGACGGCAAGGCCTTGCACAGCCGCATCGCCCTTCCCGCGGGTCCCGCGCAGACCCTGCTGGTGCCGCTCAAGGCCACCTCGCCGAAAGACCAGGGCATGCGTGCCGGCCCGCCGATGCCTTGGAACCGCGACGGCAAGCGCGTGCTGCTGGCGGAGAGCGTCGAGGGCGAACTGGACGCCGCCCAGGTCAAGGAAGTGGTGATCGCCCTGGACAAGCCGGACGTCGCGCAGAACATCCTTCTGGGGCGCTTCGGCACCCAGGGCGAGGACGTCCGTGGCGAGGCCTACAAGGGCCTGGTGGACACCTATGGGCAGTTCACCCGCGGCGACTGGCCGGAGAAGATCAAGAACGACGACCAGTTGAAGAGCGCCGCCCAACAGGAGCGCCAGCGCCTCGACGAACAGCTCGCCCAGCGCCCCGAGCAGGATCGCTTCGGCGGCTGGCTCGGCGGCCAGCGCTTCGAGCCATCCGGATTCTTCCGCACCGAGAAACGCGACGGCCGCTGGTACCTGGTCACGCCGGAGGGCAATCCGTTCTATTCCCTCGGGGTGAACGCGATCAACACCGAACAGAGCCAGACCTTCGTCGAGGGCCGCGAGGCGATGTTCGAGGGCCTGCCCCAGGAGGGCGAACCGCTCGCCGCCCATTACGGCCGCCAGGACGCCCGCAACGAGATCGGCGCGAACAAGGGCAGGGCGTACGCCCAAGGACGCTGGTACGACTTCTACGCCGCCAACCAGGCGCGCCTGAACGGCACCTTCGACGCCGCCGAATGGCGCAAGCTGGCCACCCAGCGCCTACAGGCCTGGGGGTTCAATACCGTCGGCAACTGGAGCGACGAGGGCTTCTCCACCAGCCAGCAACTGCCCTACACGCTGCCGCTGTCGATCCATGGGGACTTCGCCACCATCAGCACCGGGCTGGACTGGTGGGGCGGCATGCCGGACCCCTTCGACCCGCGTTTCGCCATGGCGGCCGAGCGCTCCATCGCCATCGCCGCCCGCGATCACCGCGACGACCCCTGGCTGATCGGCTTCTTCGCCGACAACGAGCTGGCCTGGGCCGGCCGGCCGGAAGACCCGCACTGGCGCTACGCACTGGCCTACGCCACGCTGCGCCTGACCACCGACGTCCCGGCCAAGCGCGCGTTCCTCAAGCAACTGCGCGACAAGTACCGCAACCAGAGCGGGCTCTCTGCCGCCTGGGGCATCGAGTTGTCGGCCTGGGAGCTGATGGAGGACCCCGGCTTCGAGGCTCCGCTGCCGAGCCCCGAGCACCCGGCCATCGAGGAAGACTTGAAGCGCTTCCAGCGCCTCTACGCCGATACCTATTTCAAGACCATCGCCGATTCCCTGGACTGGCACGCGCCCAACCACATGCTCCTCGGCGGGCGTTTCGCCAACAGCATCCCCGAGGCGATCGAGGCCTGCGCCCAGTACTGCGATGTGCTGAGCTTCAACTTCTATACCCGCGAACCGCAGCATGGTTACGACTTCGCGACCCTGCGCGCGCTCGACAAGCCACTGCTGGTCAGCGAATTCCACTTCGGTTCGCGCGATCGCGGCCCGTTCTGGGGCGGCGTCGCCGAAGTCCCGCGGGAAGAGGACCGTGGCCCGGCCTATGCGCATTTCCTCGAACAGGCCCTGGCGGAGCCGCAGATCGTCGGCATCCACTGGTTCCAATACCTGGATCAGCCGGTGACCGGCCGCCTGCTGGATGGCGAGAACGGCCACTTCGGTCTGGTGGGGATCACCGATCGCCCCTGGCAGGGGTTCGTCGACGCCGTACGCAAGGCCAACCTTCAGGTGCCGAAGGCGATCCGCGGCAACCCGGTGCCGGCCAGCGCGGCGCAACCCGCCAGCGGTCCGGCGAACCCGCCGGCGGCCGACAAGGCGCCGGCTCCCGCGAAAGGCGATACGCCGGCGGCCACCGAGGCCCCGGTGGAGGCGCCCGAGGCGAAGGAGAGCGGCCAGCCCGCGACTCCGACACCCGCGGCAACGGACGAGACTCCGTCCGAACCGGCGCCCGCCGCTCCGGCCCCGGGCGAGAAGAAGGCCCCCTAGCCTGACGCGCGGAAGCGCCTCGCGCTTCCGCGTCCGCCCCATCCACTCTCCATTGGCTGAAGGAACTACCGGTGCAGATACAGGGTTATTTCGATCTCCAGTTCGAACCCTTGAAAGACGCGTTCGCGGCGTTGTTCGAGGACCCCCAGGCCCGCGGCGCGGCATTGTGCGTCCAACGCGGCGGCGAGACTCTGGTCGATCTCTGGGCCGGGGTGGCGGACCGGGAGGGCCAGCAGGCTTGGCACAGCGACACACTGGTCAATTTGTTTTCCTGCACCAAGACCTTCGCCGCGGTCGCCGCGCTGCAACTGGTGGCGGAAGGCAAGCTCGCGCTCGACGCGCCCATGGCCGACCTGTGGCCGGCCTTCGCCGCCGCCGGTAAGGGGGGGATCACGCTGCGCCAGGTGTTGTGCCATCAGGCCGGACTGCCGGCGATCGCCCAGCCGCTGCCCGCCGAAGCGCTCTACGATTGGGACGCCATGACCCGGGCACTGGAGGAACAGGCACCCTGGTGGACGCCCGGCGAGGGCCAGGGCTATGCGCCCATCACCTACGGTTGGCTGGTCGGCGAAATGATCCGGCGCGCCAGCGGGCGCGAGCCCGGCGACGCGATCGTGGCCCGGGTCGCCGCCCCGTTGGGGCTGGACTTCCACATCGGCCTGGACGACGCGGAGTTCCACCGTGTCGCGCACGTGTCGCGGGCCAAGGGCAACTCCGGCGACGCGGCGGCGCAGCGTCTGCTCAGAACCACCATGGGCGAACCCAATTCCATGCCCAGTCGCGCCTTCGCCAACCCGCCGTCGGTGCTGACCAGCACCAACAAGCCGGAATGGCGGCGGATGCAGCAACCGGCGGCCAATGGCCACGGCAACGCGCGCAGCCTCGCCGGGTTCTATGCCGGCCTGCTGGACGGCAGCCTGCTGGACGCCGAGAGGCTCGCCGAGCTGACCCGCGAACACGGCGTGGGCGAGGACAAGACCCTGCTGACCCGCACGCGCTTCGGGCTCGGTTGCATGCTCGACCAGCCCGGCGTGGCCAACGCCACCTATGGCCTGGGGCCGCGGGCATTTGGCCATCCCGGCGCCGGCGGCTCCATCGGATTCGCCGATCCCGAGCGGGACCTGGCCTTCGGCTTCGTGACCAACACCCTCGGACCCTACGTGTTGATGGACCCGCGCGCCCAAGGGCTGGCGCGGGCATTGGCCGACTGCCTATAGCGATCACCTTTCCCTGCGACGGAGCCTCTTCTCATGGTCACCTGTTACCTGCGCTACCTCATCGACCCGTACAAGCTGAAGGAATTCGAGCACTACGGAAAACTCTGGATCCCCCTGGTCGAGCGTTTCGGCGGGCGCCATCACGGCTATTTCCTGCCTTCCGAGGGCGCCAATGACGTGGCCCTGGCGTTGTTCACCTTCCCCAGTCTGGCGGAATACGAGCAATACCGGGAGCGCTCCCTGGAGGATCCCGAGTGCCAGGCGGCGTTCGCCTATGCGGAACAGACCCGCTGCATCCTCAGCTACGAGCGCAGTTTCTTCCGCCCGGTGTTCGAGTCGCCGGCGCCGCCGACCCGCTGGACCTGACACCGGCGCCTGGACAAGCGCCTCGGTTTCCCGCGCGCGCGGCCTCCGCCGAGCCTGGCCGAGGCCGATCCGGTCGCGCCTGGAACCCGGGTACATCGTTTTGCCGTTAGCCGACCGCGCCTTCGCCGAAGGCGCTCGGACCTCAGGGGTACGGCGCGCGGCCTCCGGGTGAACGCGCCTCGAGGGTTGCTCCGCCATGCGGTCGGCGACCCCCTCTGCCTCGCCCCCAAAGCGCTGTCCTCTCGCCTGGGTCGACCGACCCGGTGGTTTCGCCTGCCCCATGGAGGGGGCTTTTGCACCCATCATTCAGCGACCTGATGAAGCGCCGGAGTGGCGATCGCCTTGGCTACACTGCCGGCATTCCCACCGCCCCATCAGGAAGGCAGCTCACCATGCAGAATCGCATCATGATCACCGGCGCCGGTTCCGGCCTCGGCCGCGAAATCGCCTTGCGCTGGGCGCGCGAAGGCTGGCGCCTGGCGCTCTCGGACGTCAACGAGGCCGGCCTGGCGGAAACCCTGAAAGCGGTGCGCGACGCGGGCGGCGACGGTTTCACCCAACGCTGCGACGTGCGCGACTACAGCCAGCTGACGGCCCTGGCCCAGGCCTGCGAGGAAAAATTCGACGGCATCGACATCATCGTCAATAACGCCGGGGTGGCCTCCGGCGGGTTCTTCGGCGAGCTGTCCCTGGAGGACTGGGACTGGCAGATCGCGATCAACCTGATGGGCGTGGTGAAGGGCTGCAAGGCGTTCCTGCCGCTGCTGCTGCGCAGCCAGGGCACGATCATCAACATCGCGTCCATGGCGGCCTTGATGCAAGGGCCGGCGATGAGCAACTACAACGTCGCCAAGGCGGGTGTGCTGGCATTGTCGGAAAGCCTGCTGGCGGAATTGAAGCAGGATGGCGTGGCCGTCCACGTGGTCTGCCCGTCGTTCTTCCAGACCAACCTGCTGGACTCCTTCCGCGGACCGACCCCCGCCATGAAGCAACAGGTCGGCAAATTGCTCGAGAGTTCGCCGATCAGTGCCCGCGAGATCGCCGAGTACATCTACCAGGAAGTCGCCCAGGGCGCCTTCATGATCCTGCCCCACGAACAAGGGCGCGCCGCCTGGCAGCTCAAGCAGCGCAATCCACAACTGCTCTATGACGAGATGGCCGCGATGTCCGAGAAAATGCGCGCCAAGGCGCGCCAGGTCGACTGATTTCCTGTCCATTCGGTCAATTTTCCTGCCCAGGGTTGCCCCTCGAGGGTGCGCGGGGTAGGGTTGGCGGCCCGGCCTGCCGCCGTTGACCGATGGACTGCTTGTGAAACCCGTATCCCGGGCCATGTTGATGTTGGCCCTGGTGCTGGCGGCGATCAATCTTCGCCCCGGCATCACCTCCCTCGCGCCCCTGATCGAACGCATCGCCGCCGACCTCGACCTGAGTCGCGGCCTGATCAGCCTCACCACCGCTTTGCCGGTCCTGTGCATGGGCCTGCTGGCACCCCTGGCGCCACGCCTGGCCGCGCGCTTCGGCCTGGAACGCACCATCGCCTGCTGCCTCGGGCTGATCGGCAGCGCGCTGCTGCTGCGCCTCGCCAGTCACCTGGGCGGCGTGCTGATCGGCAGCGCGGTGGTGCTCGGCACCGGGATCGCTGTGGCCGGCCCGCTCCTGTCCGGCTTCATCAAGCGCCATTTCGAACACGTCGGCCGGGTGGTCGGCTGGTATTCCTTCAGCATGTCCATCGGCGGTGCCAGCGGCGCGGTGTTCAGCATGCCGGCGACCCGCCTGCTCGGCGACGACTGGTCCTACGGCCTGGCGGTCTGGGCGCTGCCGGCCTTCATCGGGCTGGCGTTCTGGCTGTTCCTGCCCGGCCAGCGCGAGGCGGCGAATGCGCCCAGCGGCGGGGCCGGGTTGCCTTGGCGCGAACCGCGCGCCTGGCTGGTGACCGCCTTCTTCGCGATCCAGGCCGGCCTCTTCTACACCTTGGCCACCTGGCTGGTGGCGCGTTACCACGAGGCGGGGCTGAACGAGTTGCGCGCCGCCGGGTTGTTCAGCACCTTCATGCTGGTCGGCCTGCCCAGTGCGTTCCTGCTGCCCTGGCTGGCCCAGCGCTTCGACAACCGCCATCACCTGCTGCTGGGCTGCGGGCTGATGGTCAGCCTTTGCCTCGGCATGCTGACCTTCGCCCCGACCCTCTATCCGGAGCTGTGGGCGACCCTCCTGGGCTTCGCCCTCAGCGGCTCGTTTTCCCTCTCCCTGGTGTTGCCGCTGTACGAGGCCCACAGCCCGCTGCAGGTCAGCCGCTGGACCGCGATGATGCTCTGCGCCGGCTACGGCATGGGCTGCCTGACGCCGATCCTGGCGGGCGTCGGCCGGGATTTTTCCGGCACCTACCAATTGCCCTTCATGGTGCTCACGGCGCTCGCCCTGGGCATGACGATAGTGGCCAGGGCGCTGCGCCCGCCGCGCCGCGCCGCCGCGTCGGAGAGCGCCCGGCACCCCGAGTGAGACCGGCGTCGCGTCCCCGCTCGCGCGACTTTCGCCGGGCCGGTCGGCGTGTTAGAAGGCTGCACCCATTCAGCAGGAGTCCCGCGTGGAGTCTGAATCCATCGTCTATGGCCGTATCCGCGACTGGTCGGCGGAGGCTGGCGAGAGTCGCCTGCGGCGCGCGCTGAACCGTCGTGTGCTGGAACGCCTGCCCGGCGGCGAGGGCTGGCCGTTCCTCGGCCGCGAGATGTTCTCCTGCTGCCGCCAGCAGGGCGAAGGGTTGTACCAGAGTCAGGTGATCCATTTCGGCGCCAGCTATCGTGCGGTGGAGTACGAGTGGACGCTCTGGGTGAACCAGTTCGAGGCGTTGCTCAAGCGGCTCTACTGGACCAGCGTGGTGGTGCACCTGGAAACCGAGTCGAGCGGCACCCACACCTTCCGCTGGGAGAGCGACCAGGGCTTCCACGCGCCTTCCAGCGACGCTCTGCGCGTGCGCTGCGCCTGGGAGCGGGAGAGCGGGCTCGGCGCGTGACGGCGCTGCGTCGCGACCTTCCGTCGATTACCCTGTAGCGCCCCCGCCATCCTGGAGACGCCATGCTCAATTACCTGTGGTTCTTTCTCGCCGCGCTGTTCGAGATCTTCGGCTGCTATGCCTTCTGGCTGTGGCTGCGCATGGACCGCGGCGCGGCCTGGGCGGTGCCGGGGCTGCTCAGCCTGACACTGTTCGCCCTGCTGCTGACCCGGGTCGAGGCGGCCTACGCCGGGCGCGCCTATGCCGCCTACGGCGGCATCTACATCGTCGCCTCGCTGCTGTGGCTGGCGCTGGTGGAGCGCAGTCGGCCCCTGGCCAGCGACTGGCTGGGCGCCGGCCTGTGCGTGCTGGGGGCGGGTATCGTGCTGTGGGGGCCGCGCTTCAACCCGGCCTGAAGGCGGCGCTCATTCGCTGTCCAGCCATTCCTTGGGCACGTCGCGCTTGAGCATCAACTGACACTGCTGGCTCTCTGGCTCGAAGACGATCACCGCCTGGCCTTTCACCAGGGCGTGGCGGGCGCGTTCGACGCGGGTGTGGAGGGGCGTTTCGTCGCCGTTGTCGGTGCCGTCGCGGGTGACGAAATCCTCGATCAGCCGGGTCAGGGTGTCGGCTTCTAGTAACGCGTGTGGAATCAGCATGGTCCGCCTCTGGGCAATGCAGGCGATGCTAGCGCCTGGGCCGGCGCGAGGCCAGCCATCAGGCGCCTTCCCGCTTGCCCCAGGCGATGAAACGCTCCAGCGTGGCGTAGAGCTGGACGCTGTCCAGGGGCTTGCCGAGGAACCCGTCCATGCCCGCGGCCGCGCCGGCCTCGCGGTGTTCATCGAAGATGTGCGCGGTGAGGGCGACGATGGGAATGGCCGGCCAGCGCCGCTCGCGCTCCTCGCGGCGGATGCTGCGGGTCGCCTCGAAGCCGTCCATTTCCGGCATCTCGCAGTCCATCAGGATCAACTGAATGGCGGTCGGATCGCGCCGGTACTCCTCCACCGCCGCGCGACCGTCGCCCACCAGGCGTACGCCATAGCCGCGCTTCTTCAGGAACCCTTGCACCACCATCTGGTTCACCGGGTTGTCCTCGGCGACCAGGATGCAGGGCGCCGCCTCGCCGATGCTGCGCGGCGGGCGGGGAGCGACCGGCAGGGGCGCCGGGCGCTCCCGATAGAGTTCGCGCAGGGTCTCGCGCAAGGGCGTGACCGCCAGCGGCTGGGCCAGGCCGAGCAGGCGCAGGTCGTCGTGGACCGGCAGGTGCTGGCACTGCTCGGGCGGGCAGAGCAGCAGCACCGGCTGATCCTCTTTCAGGTGCGGCCGCAGGATATCCAGCCAATAGGCCGCCTGGCCGGGCCAGGGCGACATCAGTACCAGCAGCGGCGCTACGGCGAAATCGTCCAGGGCTTCCAGCAGCCGTTCCGGCGACTGGCAGCGCTCGGTGCGCATGCCCCAGCGGCTCAGCAGGCGGCTCAAGGCGTCCAGGCCGATGCCGTCCAGCGAGGCGAGCAGCGCGGTGCGCCCCTGCAGCAGGTGGCGCAGGTCATCGTCCTGGATGCCCGGCCCCTTGAGCGGGATATCGAAAGCGAAACGGGTACCCTGGCCTAAGGTGCTTTGCACTTCGATGCGTCCTCCCATCATTTCCACCAACTCCTTGCTGATCGCCAGGCCCAGCCCGCTGCCGCCGTAACGCCGGGTGGTGCTGGAGTCGCCCTGGGCGAAGGAGTCGAACAATTGTCCGAGGGCTTCCGGGCGAATGCCGATGCCGCTGTCGCTCACCGCGATGACCAGGTGCGCCGTCCCGAAGGAATCGTCGCGCCGGCACAGGTTCAGCGCCACGTGCCCGTCGCCGGTGAACTTCAGGGCATTGCTCAAGAGGTTCATCAGCACCTGCTTGAGCCGGGTCGGGTCGCCGACGATGCGCCGCGGCACGCCGTCGTCCAGGCTGACGTACAGGCGCAGGCGCTTTTCCAGGGCCTGGGCGGTGAACAGGGCGAGGGTGTCGGAAATCAACTGCTCCAGGTCGAACTCGATTTCCTCCAGGCTGAGCTTGCCGGACTCGATGCGCGCGTAGTCGAGGATGTCGTTGATCACCGACATCAAGGCGCTGCCGGAACTGGAGATGGTGTCCACGTAGAAGCGTTGGCTGCGGTCCAGCGAGGTTTCCCGCAGCAATTGCAGCATGCCCAGCACACCGTTCAGCGGGGTGCGGATCTCATGGCTCATCTTGGCCAGGAAGCGGCTCTTGGCCTGGCTCTCGATATGCGCCTGCTCCGCCGCCTGGCGCGAGCGGAAGCCTTCTTCCTTGAGCATGTTGATGCGGTCGGCGAGCCCGATGGAGAGGGTGATGAGCTCGATGGTGACGCCGATCTTCACGATGGTGGCGCCGAAGATGCCGAAGATCTCCATGCCCAGAGAGCCGGTGGTGGCCTGGATGAAGGCGAACAGCAGGATGCCCCAGGCGAGGATGTAGTAGGAGCCGAAGCGCAGGCCCCGGCGCCAGATATAGGCGCCGGACAGCAGGAGCACGAAGGAAACCCCCAGCACGGTCAGGCTGGCGAGGATGTTCCAGGCGTGCAGGCCGATCAGCGGCGCCGACAGCAGGCAGGCGGCGGTGAACAGCATCAGGCCGCGCAAGGCCAGGTCGAGGCGCGGGAAGAACTGCTTGGCGTGGAGGAAATGCCGGCTGAACTGGATCGCCGTCAGGCAGTGCATGAACATCAGGATGTAGATGGCCACCGACTGCAACCCGACGTTTTCCGGCAACAGCTTGAACAGCATGCCGTCGAAGCAGGCGGCGAACAGCCCGACGTTGAGGTTGTACGCCAGGTACCACAGGTAGGCCGACTCGCGCAGCGACAGGTAGAGGAACAGGTTGTAGCAGAACATCGCGAACAGCACGCCATAGAAAGCGCCGTTGAAGCCCATCAGGTTTTCCTGGGCGGCGGCGCTGGCGTTATAGGTGCTGAAAAAAATCGGCACGAAGATGGTGCTGGAGCTTTCCACCCGCAGCAGCACCGTGGTCTCGCCGGGCTCGAGGCGGCTGGGGAACCAGAAGTTGCGCACCTGCACGCTGCGCTGGGCGAAGGCGAAGCGGTCGCCGCTGCGTTGCGCCACCACTTCGCCGTCCGGACCGATCAGGTACAGGTCGAGCAGGTCCAGCAGCGGATAGTTGATCTCCAGGTAGCCTTCCAGCGGGTGGACCAGGCGATTGTCCAGGCGCAACTTGAACCACCAGGCCGATTTGTTCTTGCCGAGGTTGGCGTGTTCCGCCTTGACCGGCTGGAAGGCGTCGTCCGGCAGCGCGCGCACCTGTTCGAAGCTCAAGTGGCCAGCGGGGTCCTCCAGGTAGCCCATGGCGTGGCCGAGGGGCAGGCGCAGGTCGTCCTGGGCCAGCGGCACGCTCTCGAAGGCCCACAGCGGGGCGCAGAAAACCCACAGCAATAACGACAACGCCAGGCGAGGCATCCACGAACCTCTTTGTTCTTTTACCGCGGCCTGCGACGGCGGACGGTTCCAGGGGCGCACTTTGCCCGGAAGGCCAGGGGCCAGCAAGGGTGGCCTTATACAAGCAGGGGCACTTGAAACGCGTCCGGCACCCGCCGGACGCGGCGGGCAGCGGGCGCCGCGGGGACTGCGCCGGCGTGGACCGCACGTCGGCGGTGATGGGCGATCAGCCGGAGCGGCTGGGGCGACTCATTCCGGCTCGTCCTCGCGCGGTCCCACCAGGCTGTCCACGCTGGGTACGCGGGTATCGCTGGCCATCTGCGCAGTGTGTTCCAGCTGATGGCTGAAGGGCTCCAGGGATTCCTGGGCGGGTTGCGCGTCGCTGGCGAACACCGGCGGGCTGAGGATGTAGACGCCGAGCAGCCGGCTCAGGGCCTGCAGGCTGTCCAGGTGGGTGCGTTCGTAGCCATGGGTGGCGTCGCAACCGAAGGCCAGCAGGGCGGTGCGGATGTCGTGGCCGGCGGCGATCGCCGATTGCGCA
The DNA here is from genome assembly GCF_025642785.1 of Pseudomonas sp. RIT-PI-AD. Taxonomy (GTDB): domain Bacteria; phylum Pseudomonadota; class Gammaproteobacteria; order Pseudomonadales; family Pseudomonadaceae; genus Pseudomonas_T. The sequence continues at coordinate 64,293 of NZ_JANZKU010000014.1, read as the reverse complement.
TCGCTGTGGTAGTAGCGGAACAGGTCGCGACGCACCGGGATGTCGTGGCCGTCGGCCAGCCGCAGCAGGTGGCGCGACAGGTGATAGTCGTAGGGCCCGCCCGAGTCCTGCAGGGCGACGGTGACCGCGTGTTCGCTGGATTGCTGGCCGATGGCGACCGGGGCGATATCGATGCCGACGAATTCGCTGACGTCCCAGGGCAGCGCCGCCGCCGAGCCGGAGCCGATCTCTTCGGTGATGGTGAACAGCGGATGACAGTCGATCAGCGGTTCGCAGCCGCTTTCCACCACCGCCTTCAACGCCGTCAGCAGCGCGGCGACGCCGGCCTTGTCGTCCAGGTGGCGGGCGCTGATATGGCCGCTGTCGGTGAACTCCGGCAAGGGATCGAAGGCGACGAAATCGCCGACCCGCACGCCCTGTGCCTCGCATTCGGCGCGGCTGGCGCTACGCGCGTCGAGGCGGACTTCGACGTGGTCCCAACTGATCGGCATGCTGTCCACTTCGGTATTGAAGGCATGCCCGGATGCCAGCAACGGCAGCACACTGCCGCGTAGCACGGCATCGTCGGTGAACACGCTGACGCGGCTGCCCTCGGCGAAGCGGCTCGACCAGCAGCCCACCGGTGCCAGGGCCAGGCGGCCATCGCTTTTCAACTCGCGGACGATCGCGCCGATGGTGTCGAGGTGGGCGGAGACCGCACGGTCCGGGCTGCTGCGACGGCCCTTGAGGGTCGCGCGGATGGTTCCGCGACGGGTCAGCTCGAAGGGGATGCCGAGCTCCTCGAGGCGCTCGGCGACGTAGCGCACGATGGTGTCGGTGAAGCCGGTGGGGCTGGGGATGGCGAGCATTTCCAGCAACACTTTTTGCAGGTAATGCAGGTCGGGATCGGGGAGTGGCTTGGCCATGGTTCACCTCGGGGCGGGTGCCATCCGCCGGCGAGGCGGATGGCACCGGGTTCAGGCGGGGGCTTGACTGAGCGGGAAGAGCAGATCGATGAAACGCTCGGCCGTCGGGCGTGGCTGGTGATTGGCGAGGCCGACGCGTTCGTTGGCTTCGATCATCACGTATTCGGCGGCGTCCGCGGCGGGTACCAGCAGGTCGAGGCCCACCACCGGGATTTCCAGCGCCCGGGCGGCCCGGATCGCGGCATCCGCCAGGTGCGGATGCAGGCTGTCGGTGACGTCCTCCAGGGTGCCGCCGGTGTGCAGGTTGGCGGTGCGCCGCACGGCCAGGCGGGTGCCGGCGGGGAGCACGCTGGAGTAGCCGTATCCGGCCGCCTTCAGGGTGCGTTCGGTTTCGGCATCCAGCGGAATCCGGCTCTCGCCGCCGGTGGCGGCCTGGCGTCGCCGGCTCTGGGCCTCGATCAGCGCGCGGATGCTGTGCTGGCCGTCGCCGACCACTTCCGCCGGGCGGCGGATCGCCGCGGCCACCACCTCATAGCCGATCACCACGATGCGCAGGTCGAGCCCGGCGTGGAAGCTTTCCAACAGCACGTTGGCGTCGAAACGCTGGGCGGCCTTGATCGCCTTGGCGACCTCCTCGTCGCTGCGCAGGTCCACCGCCACGCCCTTGCCCTGCTCGCCGTCCACCGGCTTGACCACCACGCTGCCGTGTTCGGCGAGGAACAGCGCGTTCTCTTCCGGGCTGCCTGCGCGCCGCTGCGCCGGCAGGCTGATGCCGGCCTGGCGGAGTACGCGGTGGGTGAGGGTCTTGTCCTGGCAGAGGGTCATGCTCACCGCGCTGGTGAGGTCGCACAGCGACTCGCGGCAGCGTACCCGCCGGCCGCCATGGTTGAGGGTGAAGAGGCCGGCCTCGGCGTCGTCCACGCGGACTTCGATGCCGCGCCGGTGCGCCTCGTCGACGATGATCCGCGCGTAGGGGTTGAGGTCTTCTTCGGGGCTGGGGCCGAGGTAGAGCTGCTGGTTGATGCCGTTCTTGCGCTTGATGGCGAAGGTGGCCAGGTCGCGGAAGCCCAGCTTGCTATAGAGCGCCTTGGCCTGCTTGTTGTTGTGCAGCACCGAGAGGTCGAGGTAGCTGAGCTCGCGGCTCATGAAATGCTCGATCAGGTGGCGCACCAGGGCCTCGCCGACGCCGGGCCGGCTGCACACCGGGGACACCGCCAGGCACCAGAGGCTCGAACCGCCCTCGGGGTCGTCGAAGGCGCGGGCATGGTTGAGGCCCATGACGCTGCCGACCACCTCGCCGCTGGCGCTGTCCTCGGCCAGCCAGTAGACCGGCCCGCCCTTGTGTCGCGGGGTGATCCGCTGCGGCTGCACCGGCAGCATGCCGCGCCCGCGGTAGAGCTGGTTGATCGCGGTCCAGTCGTCGTCGCTGTGGGCGCGGCGGATGCGAAAACCGCGGAATGCCCGACGCGCCGGTCGGTAGTCGCTGAACCACAGGCGCAGGGTGTCGGAAGGGTCGAGGAACAGCTGTTGCGGCGCTTGCGCCAGCACTTGCTGGGGCGCCGCCACATAGAGGGCGATGTCGCGCTCGCCGGGGTTTTCCGCGAGCAGTTCCTCGGCGAGGCCGGCGGCATCGGGGTAGGTGTGCCCGAGCAACAGGCGACCCCAGCCGCAATGCAGGTATTGCGGCTGGCTGGGCTTGGCCTGGTGATCTTCCGCCAGCCGGGCTTGCAGGCGCTCGTAGGTCGGCGCCTGGCCGCGCAACAGGCGCTGGCTGTGGAGGTGGGACGGGCTGGCCTGTCCTTTCATGGTGCGTGTTCTCCTAGAGGCCCTGTTCGTTCAGCCACAGGTTGAGGGTGGCGAGCTGCCAGAGCTTCGAGCCGCGTAGCGGGGTCAGGTCCTGGGACGGGTCGCTGAGCAGGCGGTCGAGCATGTCCACCTGGAAATAGCCGCGGTTCTGGCTGGGATCGAGCAGCAGCTCGCGCACCCAGTCGCGGGTCTTGCCCTGCAGGTGCTTGAGGCCGGGTACCGGGAAATAGCCCTTCTTGCGGTCGATCACCTCGTGGGGGATCACCAGCCGTGCCGCTTCCTTGAGCACCTGCTTGCCGCCGTCGCCCAGCTTGAAGCGCGAAGGAATGCGCGCCGACAGCTCGGCCACGCGGTAGTCGAGGAACGGCACCCGGGCTTCCAGGCCCCAGGCCATGGTCATGTTGTCGACCCGTTTCACCGGGTCGTCCACCAGCATTACCGTGCTGTCCAGGCGCAGCGCCTTGTCCACCGGATCGAGCGCGCCGGGTTGTTGGAAGTGGGCGCGGACGTACTCGCCCGCGGCGTCATGGGCGAGCCAGTCCGGGTGCACCGTGGCGGTGTACTCGGCATGGCTGCGGTCGAAGAACGCCGCCCGGTAGCTGGCGAAGGGATCGTCGCTGCCGACCAGTGGCGGGTACCAGTGATAGCCGCCGAACAGTTCGTCGGCGCCCTGGCCGCTCTGCACCACCTTGCAGTGCTTGGAAACCTCGCGGGAGAGCAGGTAGAAGGCGATGCAGTCGTGGCTGACCATCGGTTCGCTCATGGCGCGGAAAGCCGCCGGCAACTGCTCGATCACTTCATGCTCGTCGATGCGCAATTGGTGGTGACGGGTGCCGTAGCGCCGCGCGATCAGGTCGGAAAATTCGAATTCGTCGCCGCGCTCGCCACCGGCGTCCTGGAACCCGATGGAGAAGGTCAGCAGGTCGTCGACGCCGGCCTCGGCCAGCAGGCCCACCAGCAGGCTGGAGTCCACCCCGCCGGAGAGCAACACGCCCACTTCGCGGGCGGCCCGCTGGCGGATGCCCACGGCGTCGCGCAGGCCGTCCAGCAGGCGGTCGCGCCAGTCTTCCAGGCCCAGGTTCAGTTCGTCTTCACGCGGGCCGTAATCCAACTGCCACCAGGTTTTCCGCTCGCAGCGGCCCTGGGCGTCGATCCGCAGCCAACTGGCCGGCGGCAGTTTCTCCACGCCGGCGATCAGGGTGCGCGGCGCGGGCACCACCGCGTGGAAATTCAGATAGTGGTTGAGCGCCACCGGGTCCAGGGTGCCGGCGATGTCGCCGCCCTTCAGCAGGGCCGGCAGCGTCGAGGCGAAGCGCAGGCGCTGGGCGGTCTGCGACAGGTACAGGGGCTTGACCCCGAGGCGGTCGCGGGCGATGAACAGGCTCTGCCGGTCGCGTTCCCAGATGGCGAAGGCGAACATGCCGTTGAGTTTCGGCAACAGCGCCTCGCCCCAGGCGTGGTAGCCCTTGAGCAGCACCTCGGTGTCGCCGCCGGAGTGGAAGCGATAGCCGAGGCCTTCCAGCTCGCCGCGCAGTTCGGGGTAGTTGTAGATCGCGCCGTTGAAGCTGAGGGCGAGGCCCAGGTCGCTGTCCACCATCGGCTGCGCCGAGGCGTCCGACAGGTCCATGATCTTCAGCCGCCGGTGTCCCAGGGCGACCGGGCCCTGGCTGTGGAAGCCCCAGGCGTCGGGGCCGCGCGGGGCGAGGTGATGGGTGATGCGCTCGAGCGCGGCCAAGTCGGCCGGTCGATCATCGAAACGTAGTTCTCCAGAAATACCGCACATAAGTCCTTACCGGTGTTGCCGTTGGGGAGGCACGTTCGAGACGTGCTAAAGGTCCGACCGGTAGATCTAGGATGAGTTTTATATTGTTCGGTTATAAGAAAAAGGTGCCTGCCGGGTGCTTGCGCCTTGGCCGGGACGCGTCCGGACGGCTCCGGTTTCATTGCTGGTGTCGGCCCCGGAAGTGCGAGGTCCTTCAGCGGCCGCGGATCAGCCGGCGCAGGGGGAACCGGTTCGGATGGCAGGCTTCGGCGACTTCGCGGGGCAGCGGCAGGGGCTCGTCCTCCAGCCAGGCTGCCAGCAACTCCGCCGCCAGCGGCGCGCTGATCAGCCCCCGGGAGCCGTGGCCGCTGTTGACGTAGAGCCCGTCGAGCCAGGGGCAGGGCGTCTGCGGCAGTTGCCGGGCATCCCGTGCCAGTACGCCATAGGCTTCGGCGAACCGCGCGCTGTCGGCCAGGGGGCCTACCACCGGCAGGTAGTCCGGGGTGGTGCAGCGAAAGCCCACGCGCCCGTCCAGGACGTCGGCGGATAACCGGTCCACCGCCAGGCGCTGGCCGAGGTCGGCGGAAATCTGCCGCAGCAACTCGAGGTTGCCGGCGTGCTCGGCGGCGCTGGGCGTGTCGTCCTGGCGCTGGAAATCGAAGCTGGCGCCGAGGGTGTGTTCGCCCTCGCGCGCCGGCGCCACGTAGCCTTCGGCGCAGAGCACGGTGCGCAGGGCCGCGCTGGCCGGCGTGCAGGGGACGCGGGTGATCTGTCCGCGGATGCGCTTGAGGCGCAGGTCGCGGGTTTCCTCGAAGCGCAGCACCTCGGCGGCGCCCGCCAGGACCGCCACCGGCGCGCGGGCGAGGACTTCGTCGCCGGCGCAGGCCAGCCACTCGCCGTCTTCGCGGCGCAACGCCAGGGCCTCCCGGTGCGGCAGCAAGCGGATCGCCGGATGGGCCAGCAGGCTGCGGCACAACGCCGGCGGATGGACCCAGCCGGCTTCCGGGAAGAACAGGCCGCCGCTGGCCAGGGCGACGCCCGCCAGGGCTTCGGCCTGGTGGCGGTCGAGGGGTTGCAGCAGGTCCTCGCCGAAAGCCGCGGCGAGTTCCGCCTGGCGGGTGGCCTCGGCGGCGTCGAAGGCCAGTTGCAGCACGCCGCAGGGCGCCCAGTCGCGCTCCCGGAGCAGGCTTTCCAGCAGGCGCCGGGTATGCCCGAAGCCGGAGAGGACCAAGCGCGACAGCGCGGTGCCGTGGGCCGACAGTTTCAGGTAGAGCACACCCTGGGGGTTGCCCGAGGCCTCGCGCGCGACGTCGTCGCGGCGCTCCAGCACGGTCACCCGCCAGCCGCGGGCGGCGAGGCTGGCGGCGCTGGCGCAGCCGGCCAATCCGGCGCCGATCACCAGGGCTTCGCGATGCCCGCGAGGGGCCGGCGGGCGGGCGTACCAGGCCTTGGCGGGCGGCGTGGCGGTGTCCGTGGGCGGCGCCCCGGCGAACACCCCCTTGAGCACCTCGCGCTTGCGCCCCTGGCCGGGCGTGCGCTGCATGGCGAAGCCGGCCGCGATCAGCCCGCGACGCACGAAGCCGGCGCTGGTGAAGGTGCCCAGGGTCGCCTGCGGCGCCGACAGACGCGCCAGCTCGGCGAAAAGCGCCGGGGTCCACATCTGCGGGTTCTTCGCCGGCGAAAAACCGTCGAGGAACCAGGCGTCGATGCGCGCGTCCAGCTGCGGCAGCATGTCCAGGGCATCGCCCACCAGCAGGGTCAGGGTGACCCGGCCGGCCGCGAACACCAGGCGCTGAAAGCCGGGATGCACGCCGACGTATTGCCGCAGCAACGCGGCGGACTGGGGTTCCAGCTGCGGCCAGAGGGCGAGGGCGCGTTGCAGGTCGTCGCGGCGCAGCGGGTACTTCTCCACGCTGACGAAATGCAGCCGGGCGTCGGCGGGCGCGCTCGCCTCGAACAGTGCCCAGGCAGCGAGGAAATTCAGCCCGGTGCCGAAGCCGGTCTCGCCGATGGTCAGCCGCCCGCCGGCGGGCAGCGCGGCGAAACGCTCCGGCAGATGGTTGTTGGCGAGGAACACGTGGCGGGTTTCGTCGAGCCCGGAGGCCTGGGAGAAATACACGTCGCCGAACAGCCGCGAGCGTGGCTGGCCGGTTTCGTCCCAGTCGAGCTGGGCGTGGCGATCATCGGTCATGGACGGCCCATGGCAACGGAAAGGTGCGGATAGTAGCCGATTCGTCGCGCAGACAGCCGCGGCGCGATCCGCTACCTTGAAGCGACACAGCCAGGAGATCATGCATGTTCGAGTCCGCCGAAATCGGTCATTCCATCGACAAGGACACCTACGAGTCCGCCGTCGCCGAGCTGCGCGAGGCCTTGCTGGACGCGCAGTTCGAATTGAAACAGCAGGCGCGCTTCCCGCTGCTGATCCTGATCAACGGCATCGAGGGCGCCGGTAAGGGCGAAACCGTTAAGCTGCTCAACGAGTGGATGGACCCGCGGCTGATCCAGGTGGAGAGCTTCATGCTGCCCACCGACGAGGAACTGGCGCGCCCCGCGCAATGGCGCTTCTGGCGCCGCCTGCCGCCCAAGGGGCGGACCGGGATCTTCTTCGGCAACTGGTACAGCCAGATGCTGCATGCGCGGGTCGACGGCGACATCAAGGACGCGCGCCTGGACCAAGCCATCGATTCCGCCGAGCGCCTGGAGCGAATGCTCTGCGACGAGGGTGCGCTGATCTTCAAATTCTGGTTCCACCTGTCGAAGAAGCAGTTGCGCCACCGCCTCAAGGCCCTGGAGAAGGACCCCCAGCGCAGTTGGCAGATCAGCGACCTGGATTGGAAGCAGAGCAAGGTCTACGACAAGTACGTGCGCTTCGGCGAGCGCGTGCTGCGCCGTACCAGCCACGACTACGCGCCCTGGTACGTGATCGAGGGCGTCGATCCCTATTACCGCAGCCTCAGCGTCGGGCGGATCATCCTCGAAGGCCTGCAGGCAGCGCTGAAGGACAGCGCCGAACCCAAGCGCCGGCCCCACACCGCGCCGCTGATGTCGAGCCTGGACAATCGCGCGCTGCTCGACAGCCTCGACCTCGGGCAGAAACTGGAGAAAGACGACTACCACGCGCAGATCGCCTTCGAGCAGGCGCGCCTGGCCGGGCTGGTGCGCGACAAGCGCTACCGCCGGCACGCGGTGATGGCGGTGTTCGAAGGTAACGACGCGGCGGGCAAGGGCGGTGCGATCCGCCGGGTCACCGCGGCCCTCGACCCGCGCCAGTACCACGTGGTGCCGATCGCCGCGCCCACCGAGGAGGAGCGCGCCCAGCCCTATCTCTGGCGGTTCTGGCGGCACGTCCCGCAGCGCCGCATGCTGACCATCTTCGACCGCTCCTGGTACGGCCGGGTGCTGGTGGAGCGGGTCGAGGGGTTCTGCTCCGAGGCCGATTGGCTGCGCGCCTACAGCGAGATCAACGCGTTCGAGGAGCAACTCGACGCCCACGGCATCGTGCTGGTGAAATTCTGGCTGGCGATCGACCAGCAGACCCAGATGAGCCGCTTCAAGGAGCGCGAGACCATCGCCTTCAAGCGCTACAAGATCACCGAGGAGGACTGGCGCAACCGCGACAAGTGGGACCAGTACGTCGACGCGGTGGGCGACATGGTCGACCGCACCAGCACCGAGATCGCGCCCTGGACCCTGGTGGAGGCCAACGACAAGCGCTTCGCCCGGGTCAAGGTGCTGCGCACGCTGAACGATGCCCTGGAGCGGGCCCTGGAGCGCAACGCCTGAGCCGCCCGGCGCCGGGGATGACCGCGCATACGCCGAGTGAATGATCGTCGCCGGACCCGAGCGCCCGGCCCTATCCTCAGCGCCTCGTCCATTCCAACAAGAACCGAGGTGCGGCATGCGTGAAGTGGTGATCGTCGACAGCGTGAGGACCGGCCTGGCCAAATCCTTCCGCGGCAAGTTCAACCTGACCCGGCCCGACGACATGGCCGCCCACTGCGTGAACGCCTTGCTGGCCCGCACCGGCCTCGACCCGCAACGGGTGGAGGACTGCATCGTCGGCGCCGCCTCCAACGAGGGCGCCCAGGGCTACAATATCGGGCGCAACGTCGCGGTGCTGTCGAGGCTCGGCAAGGACGTCGCCGGGATGACCCTCAACCGCTACTGCTCCTCCGGGCTGCAGGCCATCGCCATCGCCGCCAACCAAATCGCCTCGGGGTGCAGCGAGATCATCGTCGCCGGCGGCGTCGAGTCCATCAGCCTGACGTTGAAGAGCGTCAACACCGATCACCTCTACAACCCGCTGATCCAGGCGAGCCTGCCGGGCATCTATTACCCCATGGGGCAGACCGCCGAGATCGTCGCCCGGCGCTACGGGGTGACCCGCGAGCAGCAGGACGCCTATGCCCTGCAGAGCCAGCTGCGAACCGCCCGGGCCCAGCGCGACGGCCTGTTCGACGACGAGATCGTGCCGATGGAGGTCCGTTACCAGGTCGAGGACAAGGCCAGCGGCGAGACGCGCATCCTCGACGGCGTGGTCGAGCGCGACGACTGCAACCGCCCCGAGACCAGCCTGGAAAGCCTGGCCGCGCTCAAACCGGTGTTCGCCGAGGACGGCTCGGTCACCGCCGGCAATGCCTCGCAGTTGTCCGACGGTGCTTCCATGACCCTGCTGATGAGCCTGGACAAGGCGCTCGAACTCGGCCTCGAGCCCAAGGCGTTCTTCCGCGGCTTCGCCGTCGCCGGTTGCGAGCCGGACGAGATGGGCATCGGCCCGGTGTTCTCGGTGCCGCGCCTGCTCGGCGCCAAGGGCCTGAAGGTGGAGGACATCGACCTTTGGGAACTGAACGAGGCCTTCGCCTCGCAGTGCCTCTACTGCCGCGACCGCCTGGGCATCGACCCGGAGAAATACAACGTCAACGGCGGTTCGATTTCCATCGGCCACCCCTTCGGCATGACCGGCTCGCGCCAGGTCGGCCACCTGATCCGCGAGCTGCAACGCCGCGACCTGCGCTACGGGGTGGTGACCATGTGCGTCGGCGGCGGGATGGGCGCCACCGGGTTGTTCGAAGCCGTGCGCTGAGTTCGTCCGGTACCATCGAGCGCGCTCCGGCGCGCTTTTCATTGCCGCGCGGAACGCGCCGGACACCGGTTCCAGCGCGGTCGAGGAGCCGAGTCCGGCAAGGGATGGCAACTGTACCTGTCGGGATGGCCTCCATGCGGCCTAGAATGCCGGGCTGGTCCGTCCCCGTCGTCCGGGCCGTGCTTTCGAGGCTGTCATGCATATTTCCTCCGGCCGCTGGCTACACGGCCTGTTCCTGACCCTGGTCACCGCGGTGCTCTGGGGCATCCTGCCGATCAAGCTCAAGGAAGTCCTGCGGGGCATGGACCCGCTCACGGTCACCTGGTACCGACTGATGGTGTCTGGCTCGCTGCTGCTGCTCTGGCTGATCGCCAAGCGCCGCCTGCCCGCCTTTCGTCCCCTAGGCCGCAAGGGCGCCTGGCTCCTGCTCGCCGCGGTGGGCGGCCTGCTCGGCAACTACGTGCTCTACCTGATCGGCCTGCGCCTGCTCAGCCCGGGCACCGCGCAACTGGTGATCCAGGTGGCGCCGATCCTGCTGCTGATCGGTAGCCTGTTCATCTTCAAGGAAAGCTTCGGGGTGGGGCAGGCCGTCGGCCTGGGGGTGATGCTGCTGGGCTTCGGCCTCTTCTTCAACCAGCGCCTGGACGAGTTGCTCGGCTCCCTGTCGAGCTACACCACCGGCGTGCTGATCGTCCTCGGCGCGGCCTGCGTCTGGACCTTCTATGGGCTGGCGCAGAAGCAACTGCTGACGGTGTGGACCTCGGTGCAGGTGATGATGGTGATCTACCTGTGCTGCGCCCTCTTGCTGACCCCCTTCGTCCACCCCCTGGATCTGGTGAACCTGAGCGCCGGCCAGGCGTGGCTGCTGTTGGCCTGCTGCCTGAACACCCTGGTGGCCTACGGGGCCTTCGCCGAGGCCCTGGCCCATTGGGAGGCCTCGCGGGTCAGCGCGGCGTTGGCGATCACGCCCCTGGTGACCTTCCTGGCGGTGGCGCTGGCCGCCTGGCTGTGGCCCGAGCACGTGCAGCCGGAGCAGATCAACCTGATCGGCTACGGCGGCGCGCTACTGGTGGTGTTGGGGTCGGCCCTGACCGCCCTGGGGCCCTCGCTGGTCCGCGGCTACCGCGCCCGGCGCCTGCGCCGAGAGCTTCCGCCGACCTGATCAGGCGCCCTTGCCGAGTCGCTCGGCCTTGTGCAGCCAGCGCTGGCGCTGTTCCTCGCGGGCCGGGCGCACCGGCGAGAACTCCACAAGGCGCCGGGTTTTCACCCCGCAGAAGCCGAGGATGGTGCGCACCATCTGGCGATGGGCGGGGGCGCCGTAAATCCAGCGGAAGTACCAGCTCGGCGTGTCCAGGGTCACCAGCAGGTCGGCGGTGCGCCCGGCGAGCAACTTGTCCCACAGCGACGAACGCGCCCGGTACCCGAAGGCGAAGCCGGGCAGCAGCACCCGGTCGAAGAAGCCCTTCAGCAGCGCCGGCGGTCCGCCCCACCAGACCGGATAGACGAACACCAGGTGCTGCGCCCAGTGGATCTGCCGCTGCGCCTCGAGCAGGTCCGGCTCCAGCTCCTGGCTCTGGTCGTAGCCTTCGCGCAGGATCGGGTCGAAGTGCATTTCGCCCAGCTTCAACTGGCGCACCACGTGGCCGCGGCCGCGGGCGCCCTGGGTATAGGCCTCGCCCAGGGCCTGGCAGAGGCTGCTGGACTTAGGGTTGCCGAACACCAGCAGGATGCGTTTGCCATCGCCCTCCAGCGGCGTGGCGCCGCTCTTGGCGGCGTCACTCATGCTTGCCGGCCTCGAGCATGCTTTCCGGGCGCACCCATTGGTCGAACTGCTGCTCGTCGAGGTAGCCCAGTTGCAGCGCGGCGGCCCGCAGGGTGGTGCCTTCGGCGTAGGCTTTCTTGGCGATTTCCGCCGACTTGTCGTAGCCGATGTGCGGGTTGAGCGCGGTCACCAGCATCAAGCCGTTTTCCAGGTGCTCGGCCATGCGCGCGGCATCCGGTTCCAGCCCGGCCACGCAATGCTGCTGGAAGTTGCGGCAGCCGTCGGCGAGCAGGCCGATGGCTTGCAGCAGGTTGTGCACGATCACCGGCTTGAACACGTTCAATTGCAGGTGGCCCTGGCTGGCGGCGAAGGACACCGTGGCGTCGTTGCCGAGCACCTGGCAGGCGATCATCGACAGCGCCTCGCACTGGGTCGGGTTGACCTTGCCGGGCATGATCGAGCTGCCCGGTTCGTTGGCCGGCAGCTTGACCTCGGCGAAGCCGGCGCGCGGCCCGGAGCCGAGCAGGCGCAGGTCGTTGGCGATCTTCATCAGGCATACCGCGAGGGTTTTCAGCGCCCCGGACAGGTGCACCAGCGGCTCATGCCCGGCCAGCGCGGCGAACTTGTTCGGCGCGGTGACGAAAGGCAGGCCGGCGAGGGCGCCCAGTTCGGCGGCCATGGCTTCGGCGAAGCCCTGGGGGGCGTTCAGTCCGGTGCCCACCGCGGTGCCGCCCTGGGCCAGCTCGTAGACCGCCGGCAGCGCGGCGCGGATCGCCCGCTCGGCGTAGTCGAGCTGGGCGACGAACGCCGACAGCTCCTGGCCGAAGGTGATCGGCGTGGCATCCATCAAATGGGTGCGCCCGGTCTTCACCAGCTTGCCGTGGCGGGCCGCTTGCTCGGCGAGGCCGCCGGAGAGTTCGGCGATGGCCGGCAGCAGTTGCTGGTGCACGGCGATGGCCACGGCGATGTGCATGGCGGTGGGGAAGGCGTCGTTGGAGCTTTGCGCGCGGTTCACGTGGTCGTTGGGGTGCACCGGGCTCTTGCCGCCGCGCTTGACGCCGGCCAGTTCGTTGGCGCGGCCGGCGATCACCTCGTTAACGTTCATGTTGCTCTGGGTGCCGCTGCCGGTCTGCCAGACCACCAGCGGGAATTGGTCGTCGTGCTGCCCGGCGAGCACTTCGTCGGCGGCCTGCTCGATCAGCCGGGCGATATCCGGCGGCAGGTCGCCGATGCGGTCGTTGACGCGCGCCGCGGCTTTCTTGATCAGCGCCAGGGCGTGCAGCACGGGCAGCGGCATGCGTTCGTTGCCGATGGCGAAATTGATCAGCGACCGTTGGGTCTGGGCGCCCCAGTAGGCCTCTTCGGCGACTTCCACCGGGCCCAGGCTGTCGGTTTCGATGCGGCTCATGCGCTCACTCCTGCTGATTGGAATCCGCAGTTTAGGCTGCATCGGCCGGAGGTGGTTCCTTCGCCCCGCCGGCCCGCCTAATGGCGCCTGGCCAGGTGCCGCCATACGTCTCGACGGCTTGAGCGTCGCCGCCGCTTGGGCGCAGAATGGCCGCCCCCGGGCCTACCTGCCCCGTTCAACTCAAAGGATACTCATGACCAAGCTTCGCGTACTCTGCACTGCCGCTCTGCTGGCCTGCGCCAGCAGCCAGGTCCTGGCCGACGCTTCCAGCCATGCCGCCAGCGCCGAAAGCTTCCTCAAGCTCATGCATGCGGATCAGGGCACCGTGGCGCTCTACGGGCAGGTGCAGCAGATGTTCAACCAGCGCTTCGAGCAACTGCAGGCGCCGGCGACCAAGAAAGCCACCCTGGAGACCTACACCGCCAAGGCCAACGCAGCCCTGGACAAGGCGGTCGGCTGGGACAAGCTCAAGCCCGATCTGGTCAAGCTGTACGTGAGCAATTTCAGCGAAACCGAGTTGAAGGACATGATCGCCTTCTACCAGTCGCCCACCGGCAAGAAAATGATGGAAAAGATGCCGCAGCTGGGTAACGAGGCCGCGCGCCTGACCCAGGCCAAGCTGGAGCCCGCGGTGCCGGTGGTGAACAAGCTGCTGGAAGACATGACCGGCGAACTCTCGCCGAAACAGGCCGCCGAGCCTGCCAAGAAAGCCGCCGAGCCGGCCAAGAAGCCCTGAGCATGAGCATGCGCGACGCCATCGGCCGGGCCCTGGATGCCCTCGAGCCGCAGCATCTGGACGTGCAGGACGAAAGCCACATGCACAGCCGCGGCCTGGAGACCCATTTCAAGGCGGTGGTGGTCAGCCCGGCGTTCGCCGGGCTGAACGCGGTCAAGCGCCACCAGAAGGTCTACGCCACCCTCGGCGACCTCATGGGGCGTTTCCACGCGTTGGCGCTGCACACCTACACCCCCGAGGAATGGGCCGCCCAGGGCGCCGCGCCGGACTCGCCGACCTGTCGCGGCGGCAGCAAGCACGACACCTGAGACGCTCGCCGATCCGCGCGCCCGGTCCCGGCCGGTGCGCCCGGATGCTGTAGAAGTCGCCCCGCCGGCCGCGTCGGCGGGGCGATTCGATGAAAAGGTCCGCCCTTTGCGAGGGCGACCACTGGAGAAAACCACATGACCCGCTCCCCGAACATCGTCGTGGCGGCGCTGTACAAGTTCGTCACCCTGGACGACTACGTCGCGTTGCGCGAACCCCTGCTGCAAACCCTGCTCGACAACGGCATCAAGGGCACCCTGCTGCTCGCCGAGGAAGGCCTCAACGGCACCGTCTCCGGCAGCCGAGCGGGCATCGACGCCTTGCTCGACTGGCTCAAGCGCGATCCGCGCCTGGCCGACGTCGACCACAAGGAGTCCTATTGCGACGAGCAGCCGTTCTATCGCACCAAGGTCAAGCTGAAGAAAGAGATCGTCACCCTCGGCGTGCCGGGCGTGAACCCCAACCTGCGGGTCGGCACCTACGTGGCGCCCAAGGACTGGAACGCGCTGATCGAGGACCCCGAGGTGCTGCTGATCGACACGCGCAACGACTACGAGGTGGCCATCGGCACCTTCGAAGGCGCGGTCGATCCCAAGACCAAGTCGTTCCGCGAATTCCCCGAGTACATCAAGGCGCACTACGACCCGACCCGGCACAAGAAGGTGGCGATGTTCTGCACCGGCGGCATCCGTTGCGAGAAGGCCTCCAGCTACATGCTCGGCGCCGGCTTCGAGGAGGTCTTCCACCTCAAGGGCGGTATCCTCAAGTACCTGGAAGAGGTGCCCGAGGAGGAAAGCCGCTGGCGCGGCGACTGCTTCGTCTTCGACAACCGGGTCACGGTGCGTCACGACCTGACCGCCGGCGACTACGATCAATGCCATGCCTGCCGCAACCCGATCTCGCTGGAGGATCGCCAGTCCGAACACTATGCGCCGGGCATCAGCTGCCCGCATTGCTGGGATTCCCTGAGCGAGAAGACCCGGGCCGGCGCCCGCGAACGGCAGAAGCAGATCGAACTGGCCAAGGCGCGCAACCAGCCCCATCCGCTGGGGCGCGACCCGCGGCAACCGCTGGACCCGTGACCCGGACGGGCGTCGCCGGCGCCCCGTCCGACCCTCCCCGGTGCGCGTGGCGCGCCCTTTAGAAGAGGAACCGCCATGCCCGCCCGCCTGCTGTATGTGATGGACCCGCTGTGTTCCTGGTGCTGGGGCTTCGCCCCGGTCCTCGAGGCCCTGGGGCGCCAGGCGGAGGCCGCCGGGGTGCCGCTGCACCTGGTGGTCGGCAGCCTGCGTCGCGAACGCGCGGCCCTCGACCCGGCCGGGCGCGTGCGCATCCTGGCCTACTGGCAGGCGGTGAACGCCACCACCGGGCAACTGTTCAACTACGCCGAGGGCCTGCCGGAAGGTTTCGTCTACGACACCGAGCCGGCCGGGCGTGCCCTGGTCACGGTGCGAGCGCTGGACCCGCAGAGCGTCTGGCCGCTGAACCGCCTGATCCAGGAGGCCTTCTATTGCGAGGGTCGCGACGTGACCCAGGCGCGGGTGCTGGTGGAGCTGGCCGAGCGTGCCGGCGTCCCGCGCATCGAATTCGCCGAGGCTTTCGATGGCATCCCCGCGCGCGAGGCGACGGCCGCCGACTACGCCTGGGTGCAGGACTTGGGCATCGCCGGGTTCCCCACGCTGCTGGCCGAGCGCGACGGGCAACTGGCGCTGTTGACCAACGGCTACCGACCGCTGGAGGAACTGGCGCCGCTGCTGACCCGTTGGCTGGAGCGCGGCGCGCATGCCTGATCGCCTGAGTTGGGCGGAAATCCGCCGTTTGATCCTGCGTCACCGCAAATCCCTCTGGCTGGCCAACGGCATCGCGGTGCTCGCCACCCTGTGCAGCGTGCCGATTCCCTTGCTATTGCCCTTGCTGGTGGACGAAGTGTTGCTCGGCAAGGGCGATGCCGCGCTGCGCTTCATGGACCGCTTGCTGCCGGCGGCCTGGGAGCAGCCGGTGGGCTACATCGGCCTGATGCTGGTCGCCACCCTGCTGCTGCGCAGCTTCGCGTTGACCTTCAACGTCCTGCAGGCGCGCCTGTTCGCGCGGTTGTCGAAGGACATCGTGTATCGCCTGCGGGTGCGCCTGATCGAGCGGCTCAAGCGGATCTCCCTCGGCGAATACGAGAACCTCGGGGGCGGCACGGTCAGCGCGCACCTGGTGACCGACCTGGACACCCTGGACAAATTCGTCGGCGAGACCCTCAGTCGCTTCCTGGTGGCCATGCTGACCCTGACCGGCACCGCCGCCATCCTGATGTGGATGCATTGGAAGCTGGCGCTGCTGATCCTGCTGTTCAACCCGCTGGTGATCTACGCCACGGTGCAACTGGGCAAGCGCGTCAAGCACCTGAAGAAGCTGGAGAACGACAGCACCTCGCGCTTCACCCAGGCGCTCACCGAGACCCTGGAGGCGATCCAGGAGATCCGCGCCGGCAACCGCCAGGGCCATTTCTTCGGCAACCTCGGCCTGCGCGCCCGCGAAGTGCGCGACTACGCGGTGGCGTCGATGTGGAAGAGCGATGCGTCGAGCCGCGCCAGCGGCCTGCTGTTCCAGTTCGGCATCGACGTGTTCCGCGCCGCGACCATGCTCACCGTGCTGTTCTCCGACCTGTCCATCGGGCAGATGCTCGCGGTGTTCAGCTACCTGTGGTTCATGATCGGCCCGGTGGAGCAGTTGCTCAGCCTGCAATACGCCTATTACGGGGCCGGCGCCGCCCTGCAGCGGATCAACGAACTGCTGGCGCGGGCCGACGAGCCGCAGTACCCCGGCGGCAGCGACCCCTTCGCCGGCCGGCAGACGGTGGGCATCCAGGTGCGCGGCCTGGATTTCGCCTATGCCGACGAGGTGGTGCTGGACGGGCTGGACCTGGACATCGCCCCCGGCGAGAAGGTCGCCATCGTCGGTGCCAGCGGCGGCGGCAAGAGCACCCTGGTGCAGTTGCTGCTGGGCCTGTATCAGGCGCAGGCGGGCAGCATCCGCTTCGGCGGCGCGAGCCTGGAGGAGATCGGCCTGGAGCGGGTGCGCGAGGAGGTCGCGGTGGTATTGCAGCACCCGGCGCTGTTCAACGACAGGGTGCGCGCCAACCTCACCCTGGGCCGCGAGCGCAGCGATGCGATGTGCTGGCAGGCGCTGGAGATCGCCCAACTGGCGGATACCGTGCGCAGCCTGCCGCAGGGCCTGGACAGCGTGGTCGGGCGTTCCGGCGTGCGCCTGTCCGGCGGCCAGCGGCAACGCCTGGCGATCGCCCGGATGGTGCTCGCCGAGCCCAAGGTGGTGATCCTCGACGAGGCCACCTCGGCCCTCGACGCCGCCACCGAGTACGCCTTGCACCAGGCCCTCGGGCAGTTCCTCGAGGGCCGCACCACGCTGATCATCGCCCACCGGTTGAGCGCGGTTAAGCAGGCCGACCGGGTGCTGGTGTTCGACGGTGGGCGCATCGCCGAGCAGGGCGGCCACCATCAACTGATCGCCGAGGGCGGCCTGTACGCCAAGCTCTACGGCCACTTGCAGCAAGGCTGAAGCGCGCCGCTCAGGCCGACAGCTCGCCGCTGTTGCGGCAGCGGCCGTCGCAGGTGCCCGGGCAGGCGCAGCCGGTCCGGCTGCGGCCGGTGGCCTGCTCCATGCGCCGCGCCACCTCCTCGTCGTCGGCGAAGGGCAGCATCGCCGCTTCGTCGAGCCCCTCGCCGCCCCGCTCGCCGAGGCTGCGTTGCAACGCCAGGTAGAACACCAGCACGGCCATCACCAACCAGAATTCGCTGGGCATCTCAGCGCTCCGCCAGGCTGGCGGCGGCGTGGTACGCCACGGGGTCGGCCAGGCGTACGGTGCGCCAGACGTTGTAGGCCATCAGCAGCATGCCGGTGAGGAAGAAGACGCCGCCGATCAGGCGCACGACGAAGCCGGGGTGGCTGGCATCCAGCGCTTCGACGAAGGAGTAGGTCAAGGTGCCGTCCTGGTTCACCGCGCGCCACATCAGGCCCTGGGTGATGCCGTTGACCCACATCGAGGCGATGTAGAGCACGGTGCCGATGGTGGCCAGCCAGAAGTGCGCGTTGATCAGCCCGATGCTGTGCATCCGTTCGCGGCCATACACCTTGGGGATCAGGTGGTACAGCGAACCGAAGGTGATCATCGCTACCCAGCCGAGGGCGCCTGCATGGACGTGGCCGATGGTCCAGTCGGTGTAATGGGAAAGGGCGTTGACGGTCTTGATCGCCATCATCGGGCCTTCGAAGGTGGACATGCCGTAGAAGGCCAGGGACACCACCAGGAAGCGCAGGATCGGATCGGTGCGCAGCTTATGCCAGGCGCCGGAGAGGGTCATCATGCCGTTGATCATGCCGCCCCAGCTGGGCGCGAGGAGGATCAGCGACATGGCCATACCGAGGGACTGGGCCCAGTCGGGCAGGGCGGTGTAGTGCAGGTGGTGCGGGCCGGCCCAGATGTACAGGGTGATCAGCGCCCAGAAGTGCACGATGGACAAGCGGTAGGAATACACCGGGCGCCCGGCCTGCTTGGGCACGAAGTAGTACATCATCCCGAGGAAACCGGTGGTGAGGAAGAAGCCCACGGCGTTGTGGCCATACCACCACTGCACCATGGCGTCGGTGGCGCCGGAGTAGACCGGGTAGGACTTGAACGCGCTCACCGGGATGGCCGCGTGGTTGACCACGTGGAGCATCGCGGTGACCACGATGAAGGCACCGAAGAACCAGTTGCCGACGTAGATGTGCCGGGCCTTGCGCTTGACGATGGTGCCGAAGAACACCACCGCATAGGCCACCCAGACGATGGCCAGCCAGATCGCGCCGCTGAACTCCAGCTCGGCGTATTCCTTGGTGGTGGTCAGGCCCTGGGGCAGGGTGATCAGCAGCATCGCCACCATCGCCTGCCAGCCCCAGAAGGTGAAGGCCGCCAGCTTGTCGGAGATCAGCGGCGCCTGGCAGGTGCGCTGCACCGTGTAATAGCTGGTGGCGAACAGCGCCGAGCCGCCGAAGGCGAAGATCACCAGGTTGGTGTGCAGCGGGCGCAGGCGGCCGAAGCTCAGCCAGGGCAGGTCGAAGTTCAGTGCCGGCCAGACCAGTTGCGAGGCGATGAACACGCCCAGGCCCATGCCGATCACGCCCCAGACGACGGTCATGAGGGCGAACTGGCGGACCACCTTGTAGTTGTAGACGGGGGAGGGAAGCGTAGTGTCCATGGGTGACCTTTCCGGGGAGGGGACGGGCCGCGACCGGCTGGCGGTGCGGCGGGTGGCGTCACTCTAGGAACAGCGGGCGGGGTCCGACAGACTCAGAACGGCGGGGTTTTTGCGGATCAGGCCGGGCGTCGCCGGGCCTGCGTCAGAAGGTCGCGAGAATCCGCCCGAGGGTCTCCATGGCCCGTTCGCTCTGGGCGTCCCACGGGTAGCCATGGTTGAGGCGGGCGCAGTTCTGGAAGCGCCGGGTAGCGGAAAAGATCGGCCCCGGAGCCAGGCTGATGCCCTGGGCCAGGGCCAGTTGGAAAAGGTGCAACGAGTCCACCCGTTCGGGGAACTCGAACCAGAGGAAATAGCCGCCGAGGGGCCGCGTCACCCGGGTTTCCGCGGGAAAGTGCCGCGCGGCCGAGGCGAGCATCGCCCCCTGCTGGGTTTCCAGGGCATAGCGCAGCTTGCGCAGGTGGCGGTCGTAGCCGCCGTGTTGCAGGTAGTCGGCGATGGCCGCCTGGGCGGGCACCGAGGGCGACAGGGTGGTCATCAGCTTGAGCCGCTGGATGCGTTCGGCATAGCGCCCGCCGGCGACCCACCCGACCCGGTAGCCCGGCGCCAGGCTCTTGGAGAAGGAGCCGCAGTGCATCACCAGGCCGTCGCGGTCGAAGCTCTTCACCGGCTTGGCCGGGCTCGGCCCGTAGTGCAGCTCGGCGTAGACGTCGTCCTCGATCAAGGGCACCTGGTGCCGTTGCAGCAGCTCGTAGAGCGCCCGCTTCTTGTCGTCGCTCATGCTCGCGCCGAGCGGGTTCTGCAGCCCGCTCATGAACCAGCAGGCTTTCACCGGCAGGCGTTGCAGGCTGTCGGCCAGGCTGTCCAGGTCGATGCCCTCGCGCGGGTGCATGGGAATCTCCACGGCCTTCAGCTTGAGCCGCTCCAGCACCTGCAGGGTGGCGTAGAAGGCCGGTGCCTCGATGGCCACCAGGTCGCCCGGCGCGGTCACCGTTTGCAGGCACAGGTTGAGCGCCTCCAGGGCACCGTTGCTGATCACCAGCTCGTCCAGGGCGAGGCGCACGCCGCTGACCATGTAGCGCAGGGCGATCTGCCGGCGCAGGTCGGGATTGCCGGCGGTCATGTCCGCCACCACCGCATGGGGCGACAGCTCGCGCAGCGCCTGGGACATGGAGCGCGCCAGGCGCGGCAGCGGGAACAGGTGCGGGCTGGGGAAGGCCGAGCCGAACGGCACGGTGAGCGGATCCTTGATGGAGTCGAGCACCGAGAACACCAGTTCGCTGACGTCCACCTCGGTGGTGTGCGCCTGGCGCGGGCCGATGTCCGGTTCGTGCAGCGGACGTTGCGCATGTTCGCGGACGAAATACC
The DNA here is from genome assembly GCF_025642785.1 of Pseudomonas sp. RIT-PI-AD. Classification (GTDB taxonomy): domain Bacteria; phylum Pseudomonadota; class Gammaproteobacteria; order Pseudomonadales; family Pseudomonadaceae; genus Pseudomonas_T. The sequence goes on along the minus strand of NZ_JANZKU010000014.1, from coordinate 43,914 downwards.
CCGAGCGTGCCCGCGCGCTGATCAGGCCGCGATCCTCCAGCAGGTAGTACGCCTGGAACACGGTGGACGGGCTGACCCCATAGGTGCGGCTGGCGTGGCGCACCGAGGGGACTTTCTCGCCGGGGGCGAGCACGCCGGAGCGGATCAGCTCGGCGATCTGCTCGGCGAAGCGTTCGTAGCGTTTCATCTTGTCCGCTCGGACGATGGGAGGGTCGGCGTACTCTACGGGTGTCGATGCGCTCATGCGATCTCGATCTCCTTGGGTGCGGGGCCTGCCGGCCCCGCGGAGGGTTGCTTCAGCGCTGCAGTGGGGCGGTGAAGGTGCTGCCCGCCTCGCTGCGCAGGCCCGGGTCGTCCAGCGCGGTGACCGCGAAGCGCAGCCCCTGCGAACTGCTGGCGGGCGCTGCGTCGGTGAGCGCCACCGACACCGGCAGGTCGAGGATTTCCCCCGGTGCCAGCGCCAGTTCCCGCGGCGCATGCAGCTCGAAGGGGCCGGGTTCGGCCAGGGCCAGCCGATAGCGCCGCGCCTGCTGGGTCTTGTTGATGATCTTGAGGGTGTAGATGTTTTCGACCTGGCCGATCGCGTTCTCGCGGAACAGCCCGCGGTCCTTGCTCACGTCCAGCGACACCAGGGGGCGGATCTGCAAGGCCCAGACGAAGGCGCCGATCATCACCAGCAGTACCCCGGCGTAGCCCACCAGGCGCGGCCGCAGCAGGCGGGTGCGGCCGCCCTCCAGTTGCCGTTGCGAGCGGTAGCCGACCAGGCCGCGGGCGTAGCCCATCTTGTCCATCACCGTGTCGCAGGCGTCGACGCAGGCGGCGCAGCCGATGCAGTCGATCTGCAGGCCGTCGCGGATGTCGATGCCGGTGGGGCAGACCTGCACGCACAGCGTGCAGTCGATGCAGTCGCCGAGCCCCTGGGCACGCGGGTCGCTGCCCTTGCGCCGCGGACCGCGGCCTTCGCCGCGGGCGGCGTCATAGGCCACCAGCAGGGTGTTGTCGTCGAACATCACGCTCTGGAAGCGCGCGTAGGGGCACATGTGCACGCAGACCTTCTCGCGCATCCAGCCGGCGTTGAGGTAGGTGGCCAGGGCGAAGAAGGCGATCCAGAAGCCCGCCACGCCCTCCAGGCGCAGGCTGAACAGCTCGGTGGCCAGCGGACGGATCGGGGTGAAGTAGCCGACGAAGGTCAGCGCGGTGAGCAGGCTCACCGCCAGCCACAGCCCGTGCTTGGCGCCGCGCCGCAGCAGCTTGTCGGCGTTCCAGGGCGCCGCGTCCAGCTTGATGCGCTGGTTGCGGTCGCCCTCCAGGGTCTTCTCGGCCCACATGAACACCCAGGTCCAGACGCTCTGCGGGCAGGTGTAGCCGCACCAGATGCGCCCGGCGACCACGGTGATGGCGAACAGGCCGAAGGCGCAGATGATCAGCAGCGCCGAGAGCAGGATGAAGTCCTGCGGCCAGAAGGTCGCGCCGAAGATGTAGAAGCGGTGCGCCGAGAGGTCCCAGAGCACCGCCTGGCGTCCGCCCCAGTCCAGCCAGGCGGTGCCGAAGAACAGCAGGAACAGGAAGCCCGCGCCGTACAGGCGCAGGTTGCGGAAGCGCCCGCTGAAACTGCGGGTGTGGATGGCGCCGCCGGCCTGCGAGGGCGTCAGGCGCAGCGGGGTGGGGGAGAGGGTTTCGATGAGGCGGGTGGGAATGCGTTCGGTCACGGTGGGACCCCTTCGAGGCGTATCAGGCTGCGCGCACTATGGGACTCGCGCTGTATCGATAACAGGCTCAGGTCCGACGATAAAAAGCGGATCAGATGGGGTTTTGCAGGCGCTGCGGCGGATGGTCGCAGGCGATCCGCGCCGCCTTTCGCAAGGGCCGAGGCCGCGTCGTTCGCGGGCTTAGGGCTCGGGCGGAGTGCCAGCGGGCGCACCATGCGGATCAGTTGCGCACGCGCCAGCGATTTCTCCGACGGGTCTTGGTCATGGGCTTCCCGGTCGTATCCGCCTGGAGAGGCGAATCCCCTCCGGGCCGATGGACGTGTCGTCCGCGCTAGGCGCTTCTGCGAACGGTGATCCGGCCCGGCGCCCGGCTCGTTGCCTGGCCTATCGGCGTAGGCGCCGGGCTGGGCCGGGTTACGGGCCTCGACGAGGCGGGGCGCCGGTGCAGGGCTTCTCGCATCCTTGGCGGTCGGCCCGATCGAGGTGGAGTCGCCGGCGCGCGCCTGAGCCGGTTTTTTTGCCGCGACCTGAACCTGTAACCCGGCGCAGGGCGCGCGCATAGTCCTTCAGTGAATCGCCCCGTGAGAGAGGGCGAACACTGATGAGGCCCCGGCATGTACCAATACGACGACTACGACCGCGCCCTGGTGCACGAGCGGGTGGCGCAATTCCGTGACCAGGTGCAGCGGCGCCTGTCCGGCGCCTTGAGCGAAGAGGAGTTCCTGCCCCTGCGCCTGCAGAACGGGCTCTACCTGCAAAAGCATGCCTACATGCTGCGGGTGGCGATTCCCTACGGCACCCTGTCGGCGACCCAATTGCGCACCCTGGCCGGCATCGCCCGGGATTTCGATCGCGGCTATGGCCACTTCACCACCCGGCAGAACATCCAGTTCAACTGGATCGAGCTGGAGCGCGTGGCGGACATCCTCCAGCGCCTCGCCGACGTGGACATGCACGCCATCCAGACGTCCGGCAACTGCGTGCGCAACATCACCACCGAAGCGTTCGCCGGGGTCGCCGCCGACGAACTGCTGGACCCGCGGCCCCTCGCGGAAATCCTCCGCCAGTGGTCGACGATCAACCCGGAATTCCTCTTCCTGCCGCGCAAATTCAAGATCGCCCTCTGCGCCGCCGAACAGGACCGCGCCGCCCTGCGCATGCACGACATCGGCCTGTACCTGTATCGCGATCCGGCCGGTGAGCTGCGCCTGCGGGTGCTGGTGGGCGGCGGGCTGGGGCGCACGCCGATCCTCGGCCTGCAGATCCGCGAGGACCTGCCCTGGCAGCATCTGCTGTCCTATGTCGAAGCGGTGCTGCGGGTCTACAACCGCCACGGCCGCCGCGACAACAAGTACAAGGCGCGGATCAAGATTCTGGTCAAGGCCCTGGGTATCGAGGCCTTCGCCGCGGAGGTCGAGGCGGAGTGGGCGCAGATCAAGGAAGGGCCGGCCGAGCTGACCGAGGACGAGTACCGCCGCGTGGCGTCCTCCTTCGCCGCGCCGCCCTACGAGCGGCTGGACGCCTTCGACCTGGACTATGGCCGCTGGCGCGAGCGCGACGCCCGTTTCGCCCACTGGGCGTCGCGTAACCTGCACCCGCACAAGGTGCCCGGTTATGCCAGCGTGGTGCTGTCGACCAAACCGGGCGCCAGCGCGCCGCCGGGAGACGTCACCGCCAGCCAGATGGAGCAGGTGGCGGAATGGGCCGAGCGTTTCGGCTTCGGCGAAATCCGTATCGCCCACGAACAGAATCTGGTGCTGCCCGACGTGCGTCAGCGCGACCTGCACGATCTCTGGCTGCGCGCCGAGGCTGCCGGCCTGGCGACCCCCAACGTCGGCCTGCTCAACGACATCATCGCCTGCCCCGGGGGCGACTACTGTTCCCTGGCCAACGCCAAGTCGATCCCCGTCGCCCAGGCGATCCAGCAACGTTTCGACGACCTCGATCATCTCCACGACATCGGCGAACTGAGCCTGAACATCTCCGGCTGCATGAATGCCTGTGGCCACCACCACATTGGCAACATCGGCATCCTCGGCGTCGACAAGAACGGCAGCGAGTGGTACCAGGTCACCCTCGGCGGCGCCCAGGGCGTGCAGGCGGCGCTGGGCAAAGTGATCGGGCCCTCGTTCGAGGCAGACGAGATTCCCGCGGTGATCGAGCGCGTGGTGGAAACCTTCCTGCTCCATCGCCAGGGCGGTGAACGCTTCGTCGAGACCTTCGCCCGGATCGGCCTCGAGCCCTTCAAGGCGCGGGTCTACGAGCGCGCGGAGGTCCGCCCTTGAACAACCTGATCCTGTGGCGGGATGGGGTGGCGCGGATCGTCGCCGACGACCCCTGGCGACTGCTCCGCGAGGTGCCGGAGATCCTGCCCGACGGCCCGCTGTTGCTGCCCTTGGGCGTCTGGCGCGAAGGTCGCGGCGATGCCGGGGCGTCCTGGCCTCACGGCTTCTGGCTGGGACCCGAGGACGAGGTGGAGACCCTGGCCGACTGCCTGGCGACGGTGCCGCTGATCGCCGTGGATTTCCCCAGCTTTCGCGACGGCCGCGGCTACAGCCAGGCCTATCTGTTGCGCACCCGTCTCGGCTGGCGCGGCGAATTGCGCGCCATCGGCGATGTGTTGCGCGACCAACTCAGCCATATGCGCCAATGCGGCTTCGACGGCTTCGCCGTGCGCGAGGACAAGGACGTGGAAGATGCGCTCCACGGCCTGGCGGGCATGAGCGTGCTCTACGGGCGTTCCGCCATCGAGCCGCGGCCGTTGTTCCGGCGCCGCACCTGAGCCTGGGAGATGGGCGCGTCATTCATCGATCCGTTCTCTGGCCGTCCAGTTGTTCGAGGGCAGGGGATCGACCCGCAAGTCGCAGGCGAATCCCCCTGCTCGGCATTCGCCCCGAAAGGCCTGTGATAGAGGGGTTGGCGATAGCACTTCCACAGGGGTCGGCAACTTCCTGAACCGTGTCGTAAGGGTTTATTTACAGACTGAAAGGCGCCTGGGGCGCTTTGACAGGGAGCCTGGAGCCTGTAAGGAAAAGCTGCCACAGTCAGGGCTGCGACATCCCGACGCATCGCCTGGTCTCCCTTGTTCGCCGCCCCGCCACAGGGTGTCATGGGGCATCCCCGCCGCCACCGGCGGTGCGCCGATAACAACAACGAGGAGGCGAGATGAACGCCGTGACCAAGATCGAGCAACACAACCCCATCGGTACCGACGGTTTCGAATTCGTCGAATTCACCGCGCCCAACGCCGAAGGCATCGAACAACTCCGCCAGTTGTTCGGCATGATGGGTTTCACCGAGACCGCCAAGCATCGTTCCAAGGAAGTCTTCCTGTTCCAGCAGAACGACATCAACATCGTCCTCAACGGCAGCCCCACCGGCCACGTCCGCGCCTTCGCCGAGCAGCACGGGCCGAGCGCCTGCGCCATGGCCTTCCGGGTGAAGAACGCCAGCCAGGCCGCCGCCTACGTGGAATCCCAGGGCGCGAAACTGGTGGGCAGCCACGCCAACTTCGGCGAGCTGAACATCCCCTGCGTCGAGGGTATCGGCGGTTCGCTGCTGTACCTCGTCGACCGTTACGGCGCGAAAAGCATCTATGACGTCGACTTCGAGTTCATCCCCGGCCGCAGCGCCAACGACAACGCCGTCGGCCTGACCGCCATCGACCACCTGACCCACAACGTTCGCCGGGGGCAGATGGACGTGTGGTCCGGTTTCTACGAGCGCATCGCGAACTTCCGCGAAATCCGCTACTTCGACATCGAAGGCAAGCTCACCGGCCTGTTCTCCCGCGCGATGACCGCCCCTTGCGGGAAGATCCGCATCCCGATCAACGAATCGGCCGACGCCAGTTCGCAGATCGAAGAGTTCATCCGCGAGTACCAGGGCGAAGGCATCCAGCACATTGCCCTGACCACCGACGACATCTACAGCACCGTGCGCAAGCTGCGCGCCAACGGTGTGGATTTCATGTCCACCCCGGACACCTACTACGAGAAAGTCGACAGTCGCGTGCAGGGCCACGGCGAGCCGCTGGAAGAGCTGCGCGAGCTGAGCCTGCTGATCGACGGCGCGCCGGGCGACGACGGCATCCTGCTGCAGATCTTCACCAATACCGTGATCGGCCCGATCTTCTTCGAGATCATCCAGCGCAAGGGCAACCAGGGATTCGGCGAAGGCAACTTCAAGGCCCTGTTCGAATCCATCGAGGAAGACCAGATCCGCCGTGGCGTGATTTCCGCGGACTGAGCCGCCGGACGGGCGCATCCCCCGGCGCGCACGTGCGCCCCGGGGCGGCTTCGAGGGCGCCTTGGTCGGTGACGTCCATGGTGAGCCCGGGCGAGTCGTCGTGTGTCCGGAGGGCGGTCCAGCCGCCCCCTTGGTGCCCTCCGCGCGTCCGCCTGGACTGGAAGCAGGGAAAGTGGATCGAGCGCCGCGCGGGGCATCGCTGTCGCCTGGCGGGCACATCCTATAGACGCTGGAAGGATCGCTGCATGAAACTCGCTTCATTGGACCAAGGCCGCGACGGTTACGGCCTTCGACAGCCTCTTCGGCGCCATCGACCGGATCGCCGAGCGCTATGAGCCCTGAGCGCGGACGGCGCATTCGCGCAGGGCAGATCCACGACCCGCAGCATTTCGACTGTGACCTCGAGGCATACCCCGGTATCCTTGCGCCGGTCGCGCGCTGCGAATCCCTGGATGTTTTCAGAACCGTCATTCCGGAGGTACAGCCCGACGCCCATTGATACGCCTCCGCCGGCTACCCGCCGACGGAACGGCCGCAGGTCCGGCCGCCTGACAGGGAAAGCGAATGCGCACCTCAGCTTGCGTGCCCGGCGCGCACCACGCCTCCCTGAGCGGACCCGCACAGTGCCGTAACCATTCGCCCCGCCACGAGCGAGGCGGTTCTGCTCCCGTCACAGACAAAAACAAAAGGTGACGCACATGATGAGTGACACACAGCCCGCAGGCGAACTCAAACGCGGCCTGAAGAACCGGCATATCCAGTTGATCGCCCTGGGCGGTGCCATCGGCACCGGGTTGTTCCTCGGCTCCGCGGGTGTGCTCAAGTCCGCCGGACCCTCGATGATCCTCGGCTATGCCATCGCCGGCTTCATCGCCTTCCTGATCATGCGCCAGCTCGGCGAGATGATCGTCGAAGAGCCGGTCGCCGGTTCCTTCAGCCACTTCGCGCATAAATACTGGGGCGGTTTCGCCGGCTTCCTCTCCGGCTGGAACTGCTGGGTGCTGTACATCCTGGTGGGCATGTCGGAGTTGACCGCGGTCGGCAAGTACATCCACTTCTGGTGGCCGGAAGTACCCACCTGGGCCAGCGCCGCGGTGTTCTTCGTGCTGGTCAATGCGATCAACATGACCAACGTGAAGCTGTTCGGCGAGGCCGAATTCTGGTTCGCCATCATCAAGGTGGCGGCGATCGTCGGGATGATCCTGCTGGGCTGCTACCTGCTGTTCAGCGGCAACGGCGGCGAGCAGGCGGCGGTGAGCAACCTGTGGAGCCACGGCGGCTTCTTCCCCAACGGCATCACCGGCCTGGTGATGGCCATGGCGATCATCATGTTCTCCTTCGGTGGCCTGGAAATGCTCGGTTTCACCGCCGCCGAGGCGGATCAGCCGAAGCGGGTCATCCCCAAGGCGATCAACCAGGTGATCTATCGCATCCTGATCTTCTACATCGGTGCCCTGGCGGTGCTGCTGGCGCTGTCGCCGTGGGATGACCTGCTGAACAGCATCAACGCCGCCGGCGACGCCTACAGCGGCAGCCCGTTCGTGAAGATCTTCGCGCTGATCGGCAGCGACACCGCCGCCCATCTGTTGAACTTCGTGGTGCTCACCGCGGCGCTGTCGGTCTACAACGGCGGCGTCTACTGCAACAGCCGGATGCTCTACGGCCTGGCTGAGCAGGGCGATGCGCCGAAGGTTCTGCAAAAGGTGAACGCGCGCGGCGTGCCCTACGTGGCCCTGGGCGCCTCGGCGCTGGTGACCTGCCTCTGCGTGGTGGTCAACTACGTGTTGCCGAAGAATGCCCTCGAGCTGCTGATGTCCCTGGTGGTGGCGGCGCTGGTGATCAACTGGGCGCTGATCAGCCTGACCCATCTGAAATTCCGCGCGCACCTCGCGCGGGAAGGCGTGCAGCCGCTGTTCAAGGCCTTCTGGTCGCCCTTCGCCAACTACCTGTGCCTGGCATTCATGCTGCTGATCCTCGGCGTGATGCTGCTCACGCCCGGCATCCGCGTATCGGTCTATGCCATCCCGGTGTGGCTGCTGGTGATGCTCGCCTGCTATCGCCTGAAATGCTCCGCTGCCCGCCGCGTTGCGCTGGCGTCCGAGGCGGCGCGGGTCGACGCGGTCCGCCCGGTGGGGGTTCGGCCGATCGAGCCGGCCTGAACGTGGGCACTGGCGTCCCTGAAAAAAGCCCGGCGTTGAGCCGGGCTTTTTTTTGCCTCGCTCAGAGGTCGAGGCGGTCGCGGTTGTGCGCCAGCAGGGCGCGGAACTCCGGCAGCGGCAGCGGCACGCTGTACAGATAGCCCTGGTACAGGTGGCAGCCCTGCTGCTCCAGGAAGCGCAGTTGTTCCGGCTCCTCCACACCCTCGGCGATCAGTTGCAGGCCGAGGCTGCGGCCCATGGCGACGATGGCGCGGACGATTTCCGCGTCGTTCGGGTCGTGGGTGGCGTCGCGGACGAAGGACTGATCGATCTTCAGGGCATCCACCGGCAGGCGCTTGAGGTAGGTCAGGGAGCTGTAGCCGGTGCCGAAATCGTCCATGGCGAAGCTGACGCCGAGGCGTTTCAGCCGGCGCATCTTGCCGATGGTGTCGTCCATGTTCTGGATCACGATGCCTTCGGTGATCTCCAGCTTGAGCATGGTGTGGGGCATGCCGGTCTTGCGCAGGCTGCTCTCGATGCGCTCGACGAAGTCGTTCTGGCGGAACTGCCGGGGGCTGATGTTCACGCACAGGCTGAAATGCTCCGGTTCGATCAGGCCCTCGGCGAGCAACTGCTCGCAGGCGTGGCAGGCTTCGGCGATCACCCAGCCGCCCACCTCCAGGATCAGGCCGCTTTCCTCCAGGACCTGGATGAACAGGGCCGGCGATTGCACGCCGCGGCTCGGATGCAGCCAGCGCAGCAGCGCCTCGGCGCCCACCACGCGGTTGTCGCGGGCGTCCACCTGGGGCTGGAAATACAGTTCGAACTCACCCCGTACCAGCGCCAGGCGCAGGTCGTTTTCCAGGCGCAGGCGCTCGCTGGCGGCCTCCTGCATGGTGCTGCGGAACAGTTGCAGGGTATTGCGTCCGGAATCCTTGGCCCGGTAGAGGGCGATGTCGGCGCGCTTGAGCAGGTCGGCGGGGTTCTGCCCATGGTCGGGGATCAGCGCGATGCCCATGCTCGGCGTCACCTGCAGACGATGCCCGTCCAGCAGCATCGGCTCGGCGATGATCTTGCGCAGCTTCTCGGCGATCTGCCGCACTTGGCGGGTCACCTCCAGGCGCTTGCCGGCGAGGCCGGACAGCAGCACCACGAACTCGTCGCCGCCCAGGCGCGCCACGGTATCCTCCAGGCGGACGCTGGCCTCCAGGCGCGCGGTGACCATCTTCAACACCGCATCGCCCACCGGATGGCCGAGGGAGTCGTTGATGTGCTTGAAGTGGTCCAGGTCGAGGAACAGCAGCGCGCCGCGCAGGTCGTGGCGCTTGAGCAGGGCGATCTGCTGGGTGAGCCGATCCATCAGCAGCGCGCGGTTGGGCAGGTTGGTCAGGGGGTCGTGGTAGGCCAGGTGCCGGACCTGGGCCTGGGCGCTCTTCAGTTCGCTGATGTCGCGGGCGGTGAGCAGCAGGCAGGCGACCTCGTTGAGTTCGATGGGCTCCACCGAGACCTCGACGATCCGGTCGCTGCCGTCCCGGTGCTGGCCGCGCATTTCCAGGTGGTGGACGCGCCCATCCCGTTGCAGCCGTTCCATCAGGGTGGCGCCGGCGCCCTCGTCGGCCCACACGTGGAGTTCATGCACGGTACGCCCGATCACTTCGTGGGGGCGGTAGCCGGTGAGCCGGTAGAAGCCCTCGTTGACCTCGATGTAGCGACCGCTTTCGCGCTCGGTGATGGTGATGGCGTCCGGGCTGGAGTGGAACGCCTTGGCGAACTTTTCCTGGCTCGCCTTCAGCGCCGCCTCGGCGTGCTGGCGCTCGGTGATGTCGCGGAAGGTGGTGGTGATGCATAGCTGGCGCTCGACGCGGATGAAGCGGCTGGAGACCACGCAGGTCAGCTCCCGGCCGTCCTTGGTCCGGTAGCGGGCGACTTCGCCGCTGAGGCCCTGGTCGCGGTTGAGCTTCTCGTAGAGGCTCTGGCGCTGTTCGGGGTCGACCCAGAAGCCGATTTCGCTGGTGCTGCGCCCGACGATCTCCTCGGGCAACCAGCCGAAGGTCTCGCTGAAGCTGGGGTTGATCTCGGTGAAGGCGCCGTCGCGGACGCGCGACACGCAGATCGGCTCGGGACTGGCCTGGAACAGGGTGACGAATTTTTCCTCGGAGGCCGCCAGGCGCTGTTCCCGCTGCACCCGTTCGCTGATGTTCATCAGCACGCCGGTCATCCGCAGGGGCTGGCCCTGTTCGTCGAAATACAGCCGCGCGGTGCTTTCCAGGTAATGGACGTCGCCATTGGCGAAGCGTGCCCGATAGGTGACCTGGTAGTCCTTGCGGCGCCCGGCCAGCAGGTCGTGGAAGGTCTGTCGCATGGCCGCCTGGTCTTCCGGCGGCACGCAGAGGAAGAAGTGCTTGAAATCGCCGTGGTAGGGGTCGGCGGGCAGGCCATGCAGGGCCGAGGCGCGTGGCGAGCCGTAGAGGGTGCCGCTGGGGATGTGCCAGTCCCAGGTGCCGAGGTCGGCGGAGTCCAGGGCCATGGTCAGGCGCTCCTGGCTTTCCAGCAGCGCCTGTTCCTGGCGCCGCTGGCCGGTGATGTCGCGTACCGTTAGCACCAGGCAGGCGCGGCCATCGAGCTCGATCTCGCCGCCATTGATCAGGTTGATGCTGACCTCGCCGGTACGCCTCGACAGGGGGGTCTCCAACTGCTCCAGGCCACCCTCCCGGTTCAGCGCGGCGATCATCCGCCGGCGGTCTTCCTCGTGGGTCCAGAGTCCCAGTTCCAGGGAGGTCCGGCCGATCGCCTCGGTGGCGCTCCAGCCGAACTGGCGTTCGAAACTGGCGTTCACCTCGATGAAGCGGCCCTCCGCCTTGTCGGTGATCACCACGGTGTCCGAAGTGGTCTGGAAGGCCTTGGCGAACTTTTCCTCGCTGGCCCGCAGCGCCGCCTCGCCGCGCTTGCGTTCGCTGGTGTCGAGGAAGGTGCTCAACAGGTGCGGTTCGCCTTCCAGCAGCAGGTACTGGCTGGACAGCATGCCGTCGAGGATGCGGCCGTCCCGGGTGCGCCACTGCACCTCCTGGACGACGGGGTCCTCGGTCAGCGGCGCGCGCCTCAGCAGCTCCGCGTGTTGCCGGGGATCGACCCAGAGGTTGAGTTGGGAGGTGGAGCGTCCGGTGACCTCGCAGGGCGGCCAGCCGAGCAGGCTGCCGAAATGGGGGTTGGCCTCGATGATCACGCTGTCGTCGAAGTGCAGCAGCAGGATCACGTCGGGGCTCATCTGGAACAGGCTGGAAAAGCGCCGTTCCGAACTGAGCAGGGCTTCCGCGCGGTTCTGCTGCACGGTGATGTCGCGGATCATGCCGAGCATGCGTCGCTTGCCGTCCGCGCCGACTTGCGGGCTGCCGCTGATCTCCAGCCAGTGCAGGCTGCCGTCGGGCCAGCGTATCCGGTGGCGGAAGGCGCGGGGCGAGGGCGCGCCTTCCAGCACGTTGCGGAACAGCCGCAGCACTTCGCCGCGGTCGCTCTCCGGGATCAGCCCCATGTAGTCCACCGGGCTGTGCAGCGGCTGGTGGGGGTCGAGGCCGAACAGCGCCTGGGCGCCGCGCGACCAGTTCACCTGGCCGCTGTCGATTTCCCAGTACCAGGCGCCCAGTTGCGCGGCGTTGAGCGCGGCCAAGAGCAGTTGGCTGTCTTGCCAGGTCTTCTCGAATTCCGCCGGGTCGAGGGCGGGGATGAAGGGCAGGGGCGTCTGGTCAGCGGACTGGGCCATCGGGGGTCCATCCTTGGGAAGAGGGGAGGCGGCTGAGGCGTTCGGCGGTTTCGCCGAGCGGCGTGGGGCGCATGCGCGCGGGGGCGGTCGTCGGTGGGGAAACGGGTTGCAAGGGCATGCGCAAACCTGGTTGTCGTCGTGCCGTCACGTTAGACACAGCTCAGGCCACTAGGCAAGGTTTTCGCGCTGGGCGTCGAGCAGTTCCATGAACGCCCGCGCGGCGTTGGACAGGGTGCGGTCGGTATGCAGGATATAGCCCAGCTGACGGCGCAGTTGCACCGCCGGCAGCGGCAGGCGCGCCACCTGTTCGTCGAGCATGGTGCGCGGCAGTACGCTCCAGGCGATGCCGATGGAAACCATCATCTTGATGGTTTCTAAATAGTTGGTGCTCATGGCGATGTTGGGGGTCAGGCGCTCGGCCTCGAACAGGCGCCGGACGATATGGTGGGTGAAGGTGTTGTCGCCGGGGAACACCGCCGGATGCCGGGCGATGGCGGCGAGGTCCACCGGGCCGTTGCAGGCCAACGGATGCTCGGGCGCGGCGACGAAGTCCAGCGGGTCGTCCCACACCGGCACGGCGCGCACCGGCGCGGCGGTATGCGGCGCCAGGGTGATCACCGCCAGCTCGGCGCGGCCGTGGAGGATGTCCTCGTAGGCCACTTCCGAGTCGAGGAAGCGGATGTCCAGCGCCACCTGGGGATAGGCACGGGTGAAGGCGCGCAGCAGCGGCGGCAGCCGATGCAGGCCGATGTGGTGGCTGGTGGCCAGGGTGAGGCGGCCGCCGACGTCGCCATTGAGGTTGTTCAGGGCGCGGCGGGTGTCGTCCAGCACGTTGAGGATCTGGTAGGCGCGGGGCAGCAGGGCCCGCCCCGATTCGGTCAGGCTGACCTCGCGGCCGAGCCGGTCGAACAGGCGCATGTTCAACTGCTGCTCCAGGGCGGCGATGCGTTTGCTCACCGCCGGCTGGGTCAGGTGCAGGCGTTCGCCGGCGGTGGAAAAGCTGCCGCTCTCGGCGATGGCGATGAAGGCGTTGAGGCTGCCGAGATCCATGGGGTTCGTCCGGTCTGCAAAAGGAGAGGCGCAGTACCACTGCGGGAGCTGCGCAGCCTCTCGCATTCCAAATGGTTATTCAATAGATGAAAAATATGAATTTGAGTTATTCGACATCAGGCCCTAGGATCGACCCTACAAGCCGAGGGGCTATTGATTCGATCCCCATGCGGCATAGAAAGACCCGATGAGGACGCTCCGATGGCCGGCAAAACGCTCTACGACAAGCTCTGGGAAGCCCATGAGGTGAAACGTCGCGACGACGGTTCCTCGCTGATCTATATCGATCGCCACATCCTCCACGAAGTGACCTCGCCGCAAGCCTTCGAAGGCCTGCGCCTGGCCGGCCGCAAGCCCTGGCGCATCGACGCCAACATCGCCACCCCCGACCACAACGTGCCGACCACCCGCACCGAGCGCCAGGGCGGTATCGAGGCCATCGCCGACGAAGTCTCCCGGCTCCAGGTGCTGACCCTGGACGAGAACTGCGACGCCTTCGGCATCCTCGAATTCAAGATGAACGACATCCGCCAGGGCATCGTGCACGTCATCGGCCCGGAGCAGGGCGCGACCCTGCCGGGCATGACCGTGGTCTGCGGCGACTCCCACACCTCCACCCACGGGGCCTTCGGCGCCCTGGCCCACGGCATCGGCACCTCCGAGGTCGAGCACGTGCTGGCCACCCAGTGTCTGGTGGCGAAGAAGATGAAGAACATGCAGGTGCGCGTCGAGGGCGAATTGCCCTTCGGCGTCACCGCCAAGGACATCGTCCTCGCGGTGATCGGCAAGATCGGCACCGCCGGCGGCAACGGCCACGCCCTGGAGTTCGCCGGCAGCGCCATCCGTGGGCTGTCCATGGAAGGGCGCATGACCATCTGCAACATGTCCATCGAGGCGGGCGCCCGCGTCGGCCTGGTGGCGGTGGACGACAAGACCCTGGCCTACGTGAAGGGCCGCCCCTACGCCCCGGCCGAGGCCGACTGGGAGCAGGCGGTGAGCGTCTGGAGCGACTTGGTTTCCGACGAGGACGCCCACTTCGACACCCTGGTGGAGATGCGCGCCGAGGACATCAAGCCGCAGGTGAGCTGGGGGACGTCGCCGGAAATGGTCCTGGCGGTCGACCAGAACGTGCCGGACCCGGCGCGGGAGAGCGACCCGGTGAAGCGCGATTCGATCACCCGCGCCTTGAAGTACATGGGCCTGAACGCCAACCAGCCGATCACCGAGATCCGCCTGGACCGCGTGTTCATCGGCTCCTGCACCAATTCGCGGATCGAGGACCTGCGCGCCGCGGCGGAAGTCGCCAAGGGCCGCAAGGTGGCCGGCAGCGTCAAGCAGGCGCTGGTGGTGCCAGGCTCCGGCCTGGTCAAGCAGCAGGCCGAGCGCGAAGGCCTGGACAAGATTTTCATCGAGGCCGGTTTCGAGTGGCGCGAGCCCGGGTGCTCCATGTGCCTGGCGATGAACCCGGACAAGCTGGGCAGCGGCGAGCATTGCGCGTCCACTTCCAACCGTAACTTCGAGGGCCGCCAGGGCGCAGGCGGGCGTACCCACCTGGTCAGCCCGGCGATGGCCGCCGCCGCCGCGGTGACCGGGCATTTCATCGACGTTCGCCAATTGATCCAGGCCTGAGGAGCACGCCATGAGAGCCTTCACCCAGCACACCGGTCTGGTCGCGCCGCTCGACCGCGCCAACGTCGACACCGACCAGATCATTCCCAAGCAATTCCTCAAGTCGATCAAGCGCACCGGCTTCGGCCCCAACCTGTTCGACGAGTGGCGCTACCTGGACGTCGGCCAGCCCAACCAGGACAACAGCCGCCGCCCGATCAACCCCGAGTTCGTGCTGAATTTCCCGCGCTACCAGGGCGCCAGCGTGTTGCTGGCGCGGGAGAACTTCGGCTGCGGCTCATCCCGCGAGCACGCGCCCTGGGCGCTCGAGGAGTACGGCTTTCGTGCGGTGATCGCGCCGAGTTACGCCGACATCTTCTTCAACAACAGTTTCAAGAACGGCCTGCTGCCGATCATCCTCGCCGAAGCCGAAGTGGACGAACTGTTTCGCGAAGTCGAAGCCCAAGAGGGTTATCGCCTCACCGTCGACCTGCACACCCAGGCGGTGATCCGGCCGGACGGCAAGCGTTATGCCTTCGACGTCGATGCCTTCCGCAAGCACTGCCTGCTGAACGGGCTCGACGACATCGGCCTGACCCTGCAGGATGCCGAGGCGATCAGGCAGTTCGAGGCCGGCCACCGGCAGCGGCAGCCCTGGTTGTTCCGCGACGGCTGACCCGCCCTCAGGGCGAGGGTTCGGCCGCGCGGCTTTCCATCGTCGACAAGAGGAATGCATATGCGCCTTACCGCGCTGATAGTGAGTGGCTGCGCCCTGCTGAGCCTGTCCGCCCTGGCCGCCGAGCCGGGCCAGATCCGCCCCGGCCAGTGGGACTTGACCCTGAAGATGAACATCGCCGGCATGCCCCAGCTGACGCCCGCCCAGGTGGCGCAGATGAAGCAATTGGGCATCCAGGTGCCGGTCGGCGGGCAGAGCATGACCAGCGGCCAATGCATCGCGCCCGAGCAGGCGTCCCTGGACAATGCGGTGGCGAATTTCAAAGGGCAGAACGGCTGCTCGATCCAGAACTACAAGCGCGTCGGCAACCGTGCCACCGGCAACCTGATCTGCAGCCAGGGCAAGGGCACCTTCGACATGCAGCTGGACAGCCCGACCGCCTACCACGGCCGCTACACGATGAGCGGCGGTTCGATGAACCAGACCGGCGAACTGACCGGCAAATGGCGCAAGGATCAATGCGATCCGGGCGTCCCGACCTACGGTCGCTAGCCCAGGGCGGCGACCTGCAGAGGATTGTTCGATGAGTGGGCACCAGCAGGCGGTACAGCGGCAGTTCGGCGAACGGGCGGATGCCTATCTGAAGAGCGCGGTGCATGCCCAGGGCGAGGAGTTCGCCCTGCTCCAGGCCTGCGTCGCCGGGCATCCCGGGGCTCGCCTGCTGGACCTGGGCTGCGGCGCGGGGCACGTGGCTTTCCACGTGGCACCGGCGGTGGCCGAGGTGGTGGCCTACGACCTTTCCGAGAACATGCTCGACGTGGTGGCCAGCGCCGCCCGCGAGCGTGGCTTGGGCAACGTGCGCACCGAGCGGGGCGCCGCCGAGCGTCTGCCGTTCGCCGACGCCAGCTTCGATTTCGTGTTCAGCCGCTATTCGGCGCACCACTGGAGCGATCTTGGCCAGGCCCTGCGTGAGGTGCGCCGGGTGTTGAAGCCGGGTGGCCGCGCCGCCTTCATCGACGTCATCGCGCCTGGCACGCCGCTGCTGGACACTTACCTGCAAGCGGTGGAAGTGCTGCGCGACACCAGCCACGTGCGCGACTACACCGCCGCGGAATGGCTGCAACGGGTCGGCGAGGCCGGCTTGCACGTCGGCAGCCACAAGGTCCAGCGATTGCGCCTGGAGTTCGCTTCCTGGATCGAGCGGATGCGCACGCCGCCCCTGCTGCGCGATGCCATCCTGGCGTTGCAGGCGGCGATGGGCGAGGAAGTCCGGCGTTATTTCCAGATCGGCGCCGACGGCTCCTTCAGCACCGATGTCCTGGTGCTTTGGGCCGATCGCGCCTGAGGCGCGCGCCGCGCATCGACCAAGAATCACCACACCGGGCCGGCGCCCGGAGCGCCGCGGTCGCCTCTCGCGCCGCGCGTCCGGGCTTCGCGCCGCAGCTTTAGAGGATGTTATGAGCAAGCAGATTCTGATTCTCCCCGGCGACGGTATCGGCCCGGAAATCATGGCCGAAGCGATCAAGGTGCTGGACCTGGCCAACGACAGGTACGACCTGGGGCTCGAGCTGATCGAGGACGTCATCGGTGGCGCCGCCATCGACAAGCATGGCGTGCCGCTGGCCGACGAGACCCTGGCGCGCGCGCGCCAGGCCGACGCGGTGCTGCTCGGCGCCGTCGGCGGACCCAAGTGGGACAAGATCGAGCGCGACATCCGCCCGGAGCGCGGCCTGCTGAAGATCCGCTCGCAACTGGGCCTGTTCGCCAACCTGCGTCCGGCGATCCTCTACCCGCAACTGGCCGATGCCTCCTCGTTGCGGCCCGAGGTGGTGGCGGGGCTGGATATCCTCATCGTCCGCGAGCTGACCGGCGGCATCTACTTCGGCGCCCCGCGCGGCCTCGAGACGCAGGCCGACGGCGAGCGCAAGGCGTACGACACGCTGCCCTACAGCGAGAGCGAGATCCGCCGCATCGCTCGGGTCGGCTTCGACATGGCGCGGGTCCGCGGCGGCAAGCTGTGCTCGGTGGACAAGGCCAACGTGCTGGCTTCCAGCCAGCTGTGGCGCGAAGTGGTCGAGGAAGTGGCCAAGGACTACGCCGACGTGGCGCTGTCGCACATGTACGTCGACAACGCCGCGATGCAACTGGTCCGCGCGCCCAAGCAGTTCGACGTGATCGTCACCGACAACCTGTTCGGCGACATCCTCTCCGACGAGGCCTCCATGCTCACCGGCTCCATCGGCATGCTGCCCTCGGCCTCCCTGGATGCGCACAACAAGGGCATGTACGAGCCTTGCCACGGCTCCGCGCCGGACATCGCCGGGCAGGGCATCGCCAATCCGCTGGCGACCATCCTCTCCGTGTCGATGATGCTGCGCTACAGCTTCAACCGCGGCGACGCCGCCGATGCCATCGAGCGGGCGGTCAGCCGCGTGCTCGACCAGGGTCTGCGCACCGGCGATATCTTCTCCGCGGGCACCCGCAAGGTAGGCACCGCCGAGATGGGCGACGCGGTAGTCGCCGCCCTGGGTAATCTGTAATCTGTCGGGTCCGCCGGGTTCGCCGGCGGCTCGCTTTTCCACGCGGTTTCAGTCGCGACGAGCAGGCGCTCCGCCGATCCGGGTCTACCGGACACGGCGCTTTCCCAGAGGGAAACGAGCGGCGGCTGGCGCGGGCGGGACAGTCCAATGGGGTTCGCCGGGTAAGCGCGGGTAGCATCGTCGCGATGCAGCGCCGTTTCCGTGGCAGTCATGAAGGTGTAGTGCGATGAAACGAGTAGGTCTGATCGGTTGGCGCGGCATGGTGGGGTCCGTGCTCATGCAGCGAATGCTGGAGGAGCGGGACTTCGACCTGATCGAGCCGGTGTTCTTCACCACCTCCAACGTCGGTGGCCAAGGCCCGGACGTCGGCAAGGAGATCGCGCCGCTGAAGGATGCCTACGACCTCGACGAACTCAAGGGCCTGGACGCGATCCTGACCTGCCAGGGCGGCGACTACACCAGCGAAGTCTTCCCCAAGCTGCGCGAGGCCGGCTGGCAGGGCTACTGGATCGACGCCGCCTCCAGCCTGCGCATGCAGGACGACGCGGTGATCGTGCTGGACCCGGTGAACCGCAAGGTGATCGACCAGCAACTGGACGCCGGCACCAAGAACTACATCGGCGGCAACTGCACCGTCAGCCTGATGCTGATGGGCCTGGGCGGCCTGTTCGAGGCCGGGCTGGTGGAGTGGATGAGCGCCATGACCTACCAGGCCGCCTCCGGCGCCGGTGCGCAGAACATGCGCGAGCTGATCCGGCAGATGGGCGCTACCCATGGCGCGGTGGCCGACGAGTTGGCCAACCCGGCCAGCGCCATCCTCGACATCGACCGCAAGGTCGCCGAGGCGATGCGCGGCGAAGCCTATCCGACGGAGCACTTCGGCGTGCCCCTGGCCGGCAGCCTGATTCCCTGGATCGACAAGGAACTGCCCAACGGCCAGAGCCGCGAGGAGTGGAAGGCCCAGGCCGAGACCAACAAGATCCTCGGCCGCTTCAAGAGCCCGATCCCGGTCGACGGCATCTGCGTGCGCATCGGTGCCATGCGCTGCCACAGCCAGGCGCTGACTCTGAAGCTGAACAAGGACGTGCCGATCGCCGACATCGAAGGCATGATCGCCCAGCACAACCCCTGGGTGAAGCTGGTGCCCAACCAGCGCGAGATCAGCATGCGCGAACTGACTCCGACGGCGGTTACCGGCACCCTCAGCGTGCCCGTTGGGCGCCTGCGCAAGCTCAACATGGGCTCGCAGTACCTGGGCGCCTTCACCGTCGGCGACCAATTGCTCTGGGGCGCCGCCGAGCCGCTGCGGCGCATGCTGCGCATCCTGCTGGAGCGCTGACCCGCCGCCGGCCATGGCCGACCCCGCCGCGGGTCGGCTGCCGCGTCGCTCGCTGGTCATTCATCCCCTTCATATATACAGTGCCTCTCCTTTTGCAGCAGAGGCCGACCCGTGAATCCCCTTTTCGACGTTGCCGTGATCGGCGCCACCGGCCTGGTCGGCGAACTCCTGGTCGAACTGCTCGATGAGCGCGACTTTCCCGTCGGGACCCTGCATGTGCTCGCCGAAGGCGAGGCGGTGGGACATTCGGTGCCGTTCAAGGGCAAGAACCTGCGGGTGCGCGATACCGCTTCCTTCGATTTTTCCCAGGTCCGGCTGGTGTTCTTCGCCGAGGACCCGGCCCTCGCCCAGGCCTATGCCGAGCGTGCCGGGGCAGCGGGTTGCAGCCTGATCGACCTGTCTGCCGGGCTCGATGCCGCGCTCGCTTCGCCCCTGGTAGCGGAAGCGAACGGCGAACGGCTGGCGGCCCTCGCCGCGCCTTATCGACTGCGCAATCCCTGCGCGCCGGCCATCCTGCTCTCCGCGGTGCTGGCGCCCTTGCGCGACTCGCTGAGCATTCGCCGCCTCACCCTGACCGCTTGCCTCGCGGTATCCAGCCGCGGCCGCGAAGGGGTGAGCGAGCTGGCCCGGCAGACCGCCGAGCTGCTCAATGTCCGCCCCCTGGAACCCCGGCTGTTCGGCCGGCAAATGGCGTTCAACCTGCTCGCCGAGGTGGATGACGCCGATCCGGCCGGCCACGGGCAATTGGAAAGACGCCTGCACGACGAACTGCGGGTCCTGTTGAACGCGCCGGACCTGGAGATCGCGGTGACCTGCATCCAGGTGCCGGTGTTCTTCGGTGACAGCTTGAGCGTATCGCTGCTGGCGGAGTCGCCGGTCGATCTACCGGCGATTCGCGCCGCCCTGGATGCCGCCGATGGCATCGAACGGGTGGAAGAGGGCGATTATCCGACGGTGGTCGGCGACGCGGTCGGCCAGGACGCGATCTATGTCGGTCGTTTACGCGGCGGTTTTACCGACCCACGCGAACTCAATTTGTGGATTGCTTCTGATAATGTGCGAAAAGGCGCGGCATTGAACGCCGTGCAGTCGGCAGAGTTGTTGATAAAACACTATCTGTAAAAGATACTTACCGGAAATTTGAAGATTTTTTCGAGCATGACGATACTGCTCTGGCTGTTTGCTGACGGGGAGCGACCGAGCAGGTCGCAAGGGCAGCAATAACTGGACTCCTTCCGGGGTCGAGAAAAAAGATAAATCAAGGGATACGCTATGGTTCGGGTTCGCAAACTTGTGCTGGCAATTGCGGCTGCTTCGGCGCTGTCTTCCGGTATGGCGCATGCGCTGGGTCTTGGGGAAGTTACCCTCAAGTCTGCGCTGAACCAGCCTCTGGATGCTGAAATCGAGTTGCTCGAAGTGCGGGACCTGGGCTCCACCGAGGTCATCCCGGCCCTGGCGACACCGGAGGAATTCAACAAGGCTGGCGTCGATCGCCAATTCTTCTTGAACGACCTGAAATTCACCCCGGTGCTCAAACCCAACGGCAAGAGCGTCATCCGCGTCACCTCCAGCAAGCCGGTGCGCGAACCCTATCTGAACTTCCTGGTGGAAGTGCTTTGGCCGAACGGACGGCTGCTGCGCGAATACACCCTGTTGCTCGATCCGCCGCTCTACTCGCCGCAGACCACCGTGGCCGCCGCTCCCCAGCTCCCCATCGCCAAGCCCTCGCCGCGTCCCGCGGTCACCCAGGCGCCGCGCCCGGCAGCCCCGGCCAGCGCCCCACGCGCCAGTGCTCCGAGCACCGCGCCCAGCGCTCCACGCACTGCGGGCAACGAGTACCGCACCACGGCCAGCGACACCCTTTGGGAAATCGCCGAGCGCACCCGGGCCGGCGGTTCGGTCCATCAGTCCATGCTGGCCATCCAGGACCTCAACCCGGACGCCTTCGTCGACGGCAACATCAATCGCTTGAAGAAAGGCCAGGTGCTGCGCCTCCCCGACGACCAGCAGATCAAAAGCCGCTCCCAGGCCGAGGCGCTCGCCCAGGTCGCCGCGCAGAACAACGCCTGGCGCAACGGTTCCGCAGTCGCATCCACCGGCGCGCGTCAGGTCGACGCGACCAAGCGCAGCGGCGTGGGTGCCGCACCGGCCACTACCGAGAACAAGGACAGCTTGAAGCTCGTCGGTGCCGACGAAGGCAAGTCCACCGCAGGTAGCGACAAGGGCGGGAAGGGCGACAGCAAAGCGCTCGGCAACAAGCTGGCGGTCACCCAGGAAAGTCTGGATTCGACACGCCGTGAAAACGAAGAATTGAAGAGCCGGATGACCGATCTTCAAAGCCAGTTGGACAAGTTGCAGAAACTGGTCCAGTTGAAAGACGATCAATTGGCCAAGTTGCAAGCCAACCTCGCCGAACAGGGCAAGGCCCAGCCGGACGCAGCGGCGGCTACGCCGGCTCCCGTAGTCCCCGCGGCGGCCCCGGTACCGCAAGAGCCGCAACCCGCGGTAACCCCGGTCCCGGTGCCCGCGCCGGCCGCCGACACCCCGCCGGCTGGCGCGACGCCGGTCGATCCCGCCCAGCCCGCTGCCACGCCCGACTATAACTATCAGCAGGACCCGGCGGCTGCCGTGCCGCCCGCGGCCGCTCCGGTCGAGCCCACGCCCGCTCCGCCTCCGGCCGTGCCGAATACACCGGCGCCGGCGGACACCGCCCCGGCGCCCGTGGAGTCCGAAAACACCAGTTTCCTCGACGACCTCTTCGGCAACCCGCTGCTGCTGGGCCTGCTGGGAGGGGCGGCCTTGCTCCTCCTGCTGGTCGGCCTGATGGTGCTTTCGCGCCGCAATGCGATGAAGGAAGCCGAGCTGCAAACCACCCTCTCTGCCCAGGACGATCATCCCGCTTTCGATAACGATCTCGCCCTGGCCAACGATGGCTTCGACGATTTGCACGAAGAGCCCGTGGCAGCCATGGCGCCCGTGGTGCCCGAGCGGGTCGCGGCGCAAACCACCGACCCCATTGGCGAAGCCGATATCTATATCGCCTACGGGCGTTTCAATCAGGCGGCCGAGCTGTTGCACGGCGCCATCGACGAAGAGCCGCAGCGCGCCGACCTTCGTCTGAAGCTGATGGAAGTCTATGCCGAGCTGGGCGACCGCGAAGGGTTTGCCCGCCAGGAGAACGAGCTTCGCGAAATCGGTGGGGCGCACTCCCAGATCGAGCAGCTCCGGTCCCGCTATCCGGCCATGGCGTTCGCTGCGGCGGCCGGTGGCCTGGCGGCTGGAGCCATGGCCGAGGACGACCTGGAGGAATTCAACCTGGACGACCTCACCCTGGACGAGCCGAACGCCGCCTCCAGCGGTAGCCTGTCCGGCTCCCAGGACGCTGCGTTCGACTTGAGCCTGGACGAGCTGGAGGCGGACCTGGATCGCGATCGTCAGGGCAGCGGCGCCATCGGCAATGATTTCACCCTGGACGACGAGCTCGACCTCGGACAGAAGTCCGATGCGCGCAATGCGGCACTCGAGGATCTGGACTTCGCCCTTGACCTTCCCGAAGAGAAGGCAGCCGGGAAGGACGACTTCGACCTGAGCGACGATCTCGCCGACTTCAGCATGGATCTCGATCCTGCGGACCGGACTGCGAAGCCCGTCGCCGACGAATTTCTGCTCGATCTCGATGAGCAACCGGCCGCCACTGAAACTCCCGGCACCGACTTCGAGCTTCCGGCGGATTTCGATCTGTCGTTGCCGGAGGAGCAGCCGCAGGCCCCGGCCGACGATTTCGCTGCCCATCTCGAGAACGCCAGTACGAACGTCGAGCTGGACGCGAACGACTTCGACGAGCCGGCGGCTGGCGTGCCCGCTGCGGCGGAGCTGGAAGGCGAGGACGACTTCGACTTCCTTTCCGGTACCGACGAGACCGCGACCAAGCTGGACCTGGCCCGCGCCTATATCGACATGGGCGATAGCGAAGGCGCCCGCGACATCCTCGACGAGGTGGTCGCCGAAGGCAGCGAGGCCCAACAGCAGGAAGCGCGTGAGTTGATCGCCAAACTGGTTTGATACATGTCAGAAGCAGTACCTTCAGCGGCAGCCGATGAGGCTGCCGCTGGCATTTCCAGGATCGCCCTGGGCGTCGAGTACAAAGGAACCCGCTACCGCGGGTTTCAACGCCAGCGCGCCGGGGTGCCGACGATTCAGGAATCCCTGGAAAAAGCCCTTTCCAAAGTTGCCGGCGGCGCGCCGGTCACCCTCAGTTGCGCGGGACGCACCGACGCCCTGGTACACGCCAGCGGGCAGGTGGTGCATTTCGACACCCGGGTACCTCGCAGCCTGCATGCCTGGATCATGGGCGCCAACCTGAACCTGCCGCCGGATATCAGCGTGACCTGGGCGAAAGTGATGCCGCCCGAGTTCGACGCGCGCTTCAGCGCCATGGCGCGTCGCTATCGCTACGTGATCTACAACGACCCCATCCGGCCCGCGCACATGGCCGAGGAGGTCACCTGGAATCACCGCCCGCTGGATGCGCAGCGGATGCGCGCCGCGGCCGAAGCCTTCATCGGCACCCACGACTTCAGCGCATTCCGGGCGCGCCAGTGCCAGGCCAAGTCCCCCATCAAGACCGTGCACCACCTGCGGTTGATCGAGCACGGGCGTTTTCTGGTCCTGGACATCCGCGCCAATGCTTTCCTCCATCACATGGTGCGCAATTTCGCCGGTGTCCTGATGACCATCGGCGCGGGCGAGAGGCCAGTGGAGTGGGCGGCTGAAGTCCTGGAGAGTCGGGTCCGCCGTACCGGCGGGGTAACCGCTCACCCCTATGGCCTGTACCTGGTACAGGTCGAATACCCGGAACGATTCGACTTGCCGCGACGCTACCTGGGGCCACATTTCCTGTCCGGGTTGCCCGACTGAGAAGGCTATAGGCGCGGGGCGAGGCGGCTTGCAGCTGGCGGCCGCTCTGTTACCATCGGCCTTTTCCTGCCAGGTATCGTCCGTTGACCGCCGTTCGCAGCAAAATCTGTGGCATTACCCGCATCGAAGACGCGCTTGCCGCGGCCGCGGCCGGCGCGGACGCCATCGGCTTGGTGTTCTATCCCGCCAGCCCGCGCGCCGTGAGCCTGGCACAGGCCCGCGCGATCATCGCGGCGCTGCCGCCCTTCGTGACCACCGTCGGACTTTTCGTCGATGCCAGCCGCTGCGCGCTGGGCGAGATTCTCGATGCGGTTCCGCTCGACCTGCTGCAGTTCCATGGCGACGAGAGTCCAGAGCAGTGCGAGGGACACGGGCGTCCGTACATCAAGGCGCTGCGGGTCCGCGCGGGCGAAGATATAGAGGCCTACGCCCAGGCCTATCGCGGTGCTTCCGGCATTCTGCTCGATGCCTACGTCGCCGGTGTGCCGGGCGGTACCGGGCAGGCGTTCGACTGGTCGCTGGTTCCCGGGCGCCTGTCCAAGCCGGTGATCCTGGCGGGGGGTCTCACTCCGGAGAACGTCGCAACCGCAATCCGCCAGGTGCGGCCTTACGCGGTGGATGTCAGCGGCGGCGTCGAGGTCGGCAAGGGGATCAAGGACGGCGACAAGGTCCGGGCATTCCTGCGCGAGGTCCGGCTTGCCTGAAGGGTTCGTGGGCGTCCCGGGCGGGCATACGGGCGATACATCGCTCGCCATCAACCGCGTCCCCGGGCTTTCGCCGTACCGGCATGCACCGCCGCGCCATGTGACGGCTTTCGGCCGCCCGCCGTCCATACCCCAATCCGCTTTGCGCGCGACCGTCGCGCGCTCCGGGCACGCGTCGATCCTCCGCCGGGGCGGATCGAAGCACCGGTGGCGTCTCGCGCATGGGCGGAACATCTGGCATTTCGCGGCGGTCCTTGGAGGGCCGGCGCTCGAGCGAGCGGTTCCCCGATACGGTAGCCAGGCCCTGGCGGACGCCGTATCGCGTCGGTCGCATCGATGAATTCGCCCGGGGCCGTCCAGCTATGGATCGCTGGCGTCCGGGCCTGAAGCTTTGGGAGAACGAGAGCATGAGCAACTGGCTGGTAGATAAACTGATTCCCTCGATCATGCGATCCGAGGTGAAGAAAAGCTCGGTGCCGGAAGGGCTCTGGCACAAATGCCCGTCCTGCGAGGCGGTGCTGTACAAGCCCGAGCTGGAAAAAACCCTGGATGTCTGCCCCAAATGCAATCACCACATGCGCATCGATGCACGGGCGCGTCTGGATATCTTTCTCGATCCCGAAGGGCGTGAGGAAATCGGCGCGGAGCTGGAGCCCGTTGACCGGCTCAAATTCCGCGACAGCAAGAAATACAAGGACCGTCTCGTCGCCGCGCAGAAAAGCACCGGCGAAAAGGACGCGCTGATCGCCATGCGCGGCAGCCTGCTGCAAATGCCGGTGGTGGCGGTGGCTTTCGAATTCAGCTTCATGGGCGGCTCGATGGGCGCCGTGGTCGGCGAGCGCTTCGTGCGCGCGGCGAACATCGCCCTCGAGCAGCGCTGCCCCTTCGTCTGCTTCGCCGCGTCCGGCGGCGCGCGCATGCAGGAAGCGCTGATTTCGCTGATGCAGATGGCCAAGACCTCCGCGGTCCTGGCGCGTCTGCGCGAAGAAGGCATTCCCTTCGTCTCGGTATTGACCGACCCCGTCTATGGCGGCGTCTCCGCCAGTCTGGCGATGCTGGGCGACGTGATCGTCGCGGAACCCAAGGCGCTGATCGGCTTCGCCGGCCCGCGGGTCATCGAGCAAACCGTGCGCGAGAAGCTGCCGGAAGGGTTCCAGCGCAGCGAATTCCTGCTGGACCATGGCGCCATCGACATGATCGTCCACCGGCAGGAATTGCGTCCGCGCCTGGCCCGGTTGCTGGCGCAGCTCACCCATGCCAAGGCGCCTGCGTTGCTTTCGGCGATCGCATGACTCCAACCACCCTCGGCGAGTGGCTGACCTATCTCGAACGGTTGCATCCCAATGCCATCGACCTGGGACTCGACCGGTGTCGCGACGTTGCCGAGCGGCTCGGCCTGCGCAGGCCGGCGCCGCGTGTGGTCACCGTCACGGGCACCAACGGCAAAGGTTCGACCTGCGCGTTCCTCGCCAGCCTGCTCAAGGCCCAGGGCCTGAGGGTCGGCGTCTACAGTTCGCCGCACCTGCTGGTCTATAACGAACGCGTCCAGATCGACGGCCGCCTCGCCGAAGATGCGCGGCTCTGCGAGGCGTTCGCTGCGGTGGAGCAGGCGCGTGGCGAGATCACGCTGACCTATTTCGAAATGGGCACCCTGGCGGCGTTCTGGTTGTTCGAGCGCGCGGCGCTCGATGTCGCCGTCCTCGAGGTAGGCCTCGGCGGGCGCCTGGATGCGGTGAACCTGATCGATGCTGACCTGACACTGGTGACCAGCATCGGCCTGGACCATGCCGACTGGCTGGGCGAAACCCGCGAAAGCGTGGCCTACGAGAAGGCCGGCATCTTCAGGCCGCACATACCCGCGCTGTGTGGCGACCTGGACCCGCCGGACTCGCTGTTGCAGAGCGTGCAGCGGCTGGATGCGCCGTTTTACCTGCGGGGCCGGGACTACGACCTGGCGATAGGCGAGCAGGGATGGCACTGGCGTGGCCTGGACTCCGCGGGTCGCCTCCTCGAGTTGCACGACCTGCCGATCCTGGACCTGCCCATGGAGAACGCCGCGCTGGCGCTCCAGGCCTATGCGTTGCTGGGGTTGCCCTGGCAACCCAGGTCCATGGCGATGACCTTGCTCAGCACCCGCCTGGCGGGCCGCTTCGAGCGGCGGCATCTGCTCTGGCGCAGCAAGCGACTCACATTACTGCTGGATGTTGGGCATAATCCCCATGCCGCCGAGTACCTGGCCCAGCGCCTGCGCGCGCGCGCAGCGGGCGGTACGCGGCGGGCGGTGTTCGGTCTGCTCGCCGACAAGGACCTGGACGGGGTGCTGGAGCCGCTGCTCGGGGTGCTCGACCATTGGGCGGTAGCGCCTTTGCCGACTGCCCGGACGCGGCCCGCCGAAGCGCTGCAAGCCGCGCTGCTGGCACGCGGTGCGCAGGTCAGCGTCCACGCCGACATCGACTCGGCGCTGGAAGCACAGTGCGAAGCGGCGCGGGCGGGCGACGAAATTCTGGTCTTCGGATCTTTTTATTGCGTGGCCGAGGCGCTGCAATGGCTGACCGGGCATGCCCAGGGGGAAACGGAAGATGGCCGTGCTGGATAAAGTGCTGAGACAACGCATCGTCGGGGCGCTGGTGCTGCTGGCATTGGCGGTGGTATTCCTGCCGATGCTGTTTTCCCGCGAGGACGAGCGGCGCCACGTCACCGTCGACGCGCCGGCCATGCCGCAATCGCCGGGCATACCGAAAATCGAAATGGACCCGGTGGATGTACCGGAGCCCGTTGCGACGCAGGAAGACCCCTTGCCACCGACCGAGCCGATTCCCGGCGCGGAGGTTGCCGCTTCGGAGCCGATCCAGCCGCTGCCGCCGGCCGTCGAGCCGACCCCGGTAGAGCCGGCCCCGACACCCGTGGCCACCGCGAAACAGCCGCCTCCGCCCAAGGCGGTGCCGACCCCGACGCCCGTCGCGACGCCTGCAGCGCCTGCGGAAACGCCGGTCGCCGGCGACCCCGAGAGTCGTCTGGACGAGAACGGCCTGCCGATCAGTTGGTCGGTGCAACTGGCGAGCCTGTCCAACCGCGCCAGCGCGGAAGCCTTGCAGAAGAAGCTGCGCAACCAGGGCTACAACGCCTATATCCGCAGCATCGATGGAATGAATCGGGTGTTCGTCGGGCCGGTGATCGAGCGGGCCGAGGCCAACAAGCTGCGCGATCAGCTGGGCAAGCAGCAGAATCTCAACGGTTTCCTCGTACGTTTCCAGCCCGAACGCGGTTGATCGCCACAAGGCGACCGATCTGCGGCTTACCCGAGGGGAAGGGCTCTGTTAAAATGCAGCGCCTCTTCGTTCATGGGCTGTATCGTGACATTCACCTGGGTCGACTGGGCGATCATCGCCATCATCGCCGTTTCCAGCCTGATCAGCCTCAAGCGTGGTTTCGTCAAGGAAGCGCTTTCGCTGCTGACCTGGATCATCGCGGGCGTGGTGGCCTGGATGTTCGGTGGCGCCTTGTCGCAGTACCTGGCCGAATACATCCAGACGCCATCGGCGCGGGTCATCGCCGCTTGTGTCATCCTGTTCGTCGCCACCCTCCTGGTGGGGGCGATGATCAACTTTCTCATCGGCGAACTGGTACGGGTCACCGGCCTGTCGGGAACCGACCGCTTCCTCGGCATGGTATTCGGCGCGGCGCGGGGCGGCCTGCTGGTGGTGATCGCGGTAGGCCTGCTGAGCCTGGCGCCGGTTCAACAAGATCCCTGGTGGCAGCAGTCGAGCCTGTTGCCCCATTTCCTGATGGTCGCGGATTGGTCGAAAAACCTCATCTTGGGGCTCACCAGTCAGTGGCTCGCCGGCAGCCTCGGCACACCCAGCTGAGCTGCCGATACAAGGCCGCCGCCAGCCCCCACCCGGGCCGAGGCGGCCAGAATAGCCTGAACTACTAGCAGGGGTTGCGACACATGTGCGGCATCGTCGGTATCGTCGGTAAGTCGAACGTCAATCAGGCGCTGTATGACGCGCTCACCGTCCTCCAGCACCGCGGCCAGGACGCTGCCGGTATCGTGACCAGCCATGACGGCCGGTTGTTTCTGCGCAAGGACAACGGCCTGGTACGGGACGTTTTCCAGCAGCGCCACATGCAGCGCCTGGTCGGCCACATGGGCATCGGCCACGTGCGTTACCCCACCGCCGGCAGCTCCAGCTCGGCGGAGGCCCAGCCGTTCTACGTCAACTCGCCCTACGGCATCACCCTGGCGCACAACGGCAACCTGACCAACGTCGAGCAGTTGTCCCAGGAAATCTACGAGTCCGACCTGCGCCACGTGAACACCAATTCCGATTCGGAAGTGCTGCTCAACGTGTTCGCCCATGAGCTGGCGGTGCGCAACAAGCTGCAACCCACCGAGGACGACATCTTCGCCGCCGTCTCCGAAGTCCATGAGCGCTGCCGTGGCGGCTACGCGGTGGTCGCGATGATCCTCGGTTACGGCATCGTCGGCTTCCGCGATCCCAACGCGATCCGGCCGATCGTGTTCGGCCAGCGCCATACTGACGAGGGCGTGGAGTACATGATCGCCTCGGAGAGCGTATCCCTGGACGTGCTCGGGTTCACTCTGATCCGCGACCTCGCCCCGGGCGAGGCCGTATGGATCACCGAGGGCGGCAAGCTCTACACCCGCCAGTGCGCGAAGAACCCGCACTACGCCCCCTGCATCTTCGAGCACGTCTACCTGGCGCGTCCGGATTCCATCATGGACGGCATCTCGGTCTACAAGGCGCGCTTGCGCATGGGCGAGAAGCTGGCCGAGAAGATCCTGCGCGAGCGTCCGGAGCACGATATCGACGTGATCATCCCGATCCCCGATACCAGCCGCACCGCCGCGCTGGAATTGGCCAACCACCTCGGGGTCAAGTTCCGCGAAGGCTTCGTGAAGAACCGCTACATCGGCCGGACCTTCATCATGCCGGGCCAGGCGGCACGGAAGAAGTCGGTGCGGCAGAAGCTCAACGCCATCGAGCTGGAGTTCCGCGGCAAGAACGTGATGCTGGTGGACGACTCCATCGTCCGCGGCACCACCTGCAAGCAGATCATCCAGATGGCCCGCGAGGCGGGGGCGAAGAACGTCTATTTCTGTTCCGCCGCGCCCGCGGTGCGCTACCCCAACGTCTACGGCATCGACATGCCGAGCCCGCACGAGCTGATCGCGCACAACCGCAACACCGAAGAGGTGGCCGAGCTGATCGGCGCCGATTGGCTGATCTACCAGGACCTCAAGGACCTGGAGGACGCGGTGCGCGAGGGCAATCCCGAGATCACCGAGTTCGACGACGCGGTGTTCACCGGCGAGTACATCACCGGCGACATCAACGAGGCCTACCTGAACAAGATCGAGCAGGCGCGCAACGACGCCTCCAAGGTCAAGACCCAGGCGGTCAGCGCGATCATCGACCTGTACAACAACTGAGCGAGCGGCCGGCAGGCGCCGGCCATGGCTCGCGATAGCGGGAATCCGACATGACGAACGAATGGGATGCGGGACGGCTCGACAGCGACCTCGACGGCGCGGCATTCGACACCCTGGCGGTACGGGCCGGCCAGCGCCGCGGGCCGGAAGGGGAGCACGGCGAAGCGCTGTTCCCCACCTCGAGCTATGTGTTTCGCAGCGCCGCGGACGCCGCCGCGCGCTTCGCCGGTGACGTGCCCGGCAACGTTTATTCGCGCTACACCAACCCCACGGTGCGGACCTTCGAGGAGCGCATCGCCGCCCTGGAAGGCGCCGAGCAGGCGGTCGCCACCGCGTCCGGCATGTCGGCGATCATGGGCGTGGTGATGAGCCTGTGCAGCGCCGGCGACCATGTGCTGGTGTCGCGCAGCGTGTTCGGTTCGACCATCAGCCTGTTCGAGAAATACCTCAAGCGCTTCGGCATCCAGGTGGATTACCCGCCGTTGGCCGACCTGGGCGCCTGGGAAGCGGCGTTCAAGCCGAACACGCGCCTGCTGTTCGTCGAGTCGCCGTCGAATCCCCTGGCGGAGCTGGTGGACATCGCCGCCCTTGCCGAGATCGCCCATGGGCGTGGCGCGCTGCTGGTGGTGGACAACTGCTTCTGCACCCCGGCCCTGCAACGGCCGCTGGCCCTGGGCGCCGACGTCGTCGTCCATTCGGCGACCAAGTACATCGACGGCCAGGGCCGCAGCATGGGTGGCGTGGCCGCCGGGCGCGGCGAGCTGATGAAGGAAGTGCTGGGCTTTCTGCGCACGGCGGGCCCGACCCTCAGCCCGTTCAATGCCTGGATTTTCCTCAAGGGGCTGGAAACCCTGCGCATCCGCATGCAGGCCCACTGCCAGAGCGCGCAGCGCCTGGCGGAATGGCTCGAAGGTCAACCGGGCGTCGAGCGGGTCTACTACGCCGGCCTGCCGAGCCATCCCCAGCACGAGCTGGCCAAGCGTCAGCAGAGCGGCTTCGGCGCGGTGGTGAGTTTCGAGGTCGCCGGTGGCCAGGCCGCGGCCTGGCGGTTCATCGATGCCACTCGGATGATTTCCATCACCACCAATCTCGGCGACACCAAGACCACCATCGCCCACCCGGCGTCCACTTCCCATGGGCGCCTGTCGCCTCAGGAGCGCGCCAACGCCGGCATCGGCGATAACCTGATCCGCGTGGCCGTCGGCCTGGAAGACGTCGCCGACATCCAGGCGGACCTGGCCCTGGGGATCGCCGCCCTGTGAGCGAGCCGGCGACGCTGGACTGGACCCTCGAAACGGCCGCCCCGAGCCATGGCAGGGTGGCACTGGTCACCGGTGCCGCGCGGGGTATCGGACTGGGGATTTCCGCCTGGCTGATCGCCGAGGGCTGGAAGGTGGTACTCGCCGATACCGATAGGCTGCGTGGCTCCAAGGTGGCCAAGGCACTGGGCGGCAACGCCTGGTTCGTGGCCCTGGATGTCAGCCAGGAGAATCAGGTGGTGACCAGCGTCGCCGAGGTACTGGGCCAGTTCGGCCGCCTCGATGCGCTGATCAACAACGCGGCTCTGACCGATCCCTACAACACGCCGTTGCACCAGTTGCCGTTATCCGAGTGGAACCGCGTGCTCGCCACCAACCTCGGCGGGCCTTTGCTGCTCGCCAAGCATTGCGCGGAGTATCTGCGGGCCCACAAGGGGGCGATCGTCAACCTGACCTCGACCCGCGCGCGGCAATCCGAACCGAACGGCGAAGCCTATGCGGCGAGCAAGGGCGGCCTGCTCTCGCTCACCCATGCGCTGGCCGTCAGCCTGGGGCCGGATATCCGCGTCAACGCGGTGAGCCCGGGCTGGATCGATGCGCGCGACCCGGGAGCCAGGCGCGGCGCACCGCTGGATGCCGAAGACCACCGGCAACATCCGGCCGGAAGGGTCGGCGACGTCGAGGACGTCGCCTCGTTGGTGGCCTGGCTGGTTTCCGAGGACGCCGGGTTCGTCACCGGCCAGGAATTCATCGTCGACGGCGGCATGACCCG
The DNA here is from genome assembly GCF_025642785.1 of Pseudomonas sp. RIT-PI-AD. Lineage (GTDB taxonomy): Bacteria > Pseudomonadota > Gammaproteobacteria > Pseudomonadales > Pseudomonadaceae > Pseudomonas_T. The sequence continues at coordinate 11,742 of NZ_JANZKU010000014.1, read as the reverse complement.
CAAGATGATCTATCGCGATTGACCGCCGCCGTGCGGTAGGGACACTGGACGGGCCGCCCGAGAAGAGCGGCCCGTCGCTTTTTCAGCGACGCGGATTCACCGGGTGCCTGGCTGGCGCAAGTCCACGGCGGGCACGCCCTGGCCGTCGAACAGCAGGCGCGGCTCGCTGGGCAACAGGTTGCGCTGGCGCTCGGTCGGTTGGTCACCGAGGACGCGGATATCGCTGTATTTCTTCCCGGATAGCGCGGCCAGGCCGGCGCCGTCGCGGACCACGGTGGGGCGCAGGAATACCATCAGGTTGCGCTTCACATGGCCGTTCTTGGTCGAGCGGAACAGCCGGCCGAGGAACGGGATGTCGCCGAGCAGCGGCACCTTGGAGTCGGACTGGGTGACGTCGTCCTGGATCAGCCCGCCGAGCACGATCACCTGGCCGTCTTCGGCGAGGATGGTGCTCTTGATCGAGCGCTTGTTGGTGATCAGGTCGACCGCCTTGGCGGTGAGGGTGGTGCTCGGTGCGATGGAGGAGATTTCCTGCTCGATTTCCAGGCGTAGGGTGGCGCCTTCGTTGATGTGCGGGGTCACCTTGAGGGTGACGCCGATGTCCTTGCGATCCACCGTGGTGAAGGGGTTGTTCGAGCCGGAGGTGTTGGTGGTGTAGGAGCCCGTCTGGAAGGGCACGTTCTGGCCCACCAGGATTTCCGCCTTCTGGTTGTCCAGGGTGAGCAGGCTGGGCGTCGACAGCAGATTGCTGTTGCTGTTCGCCGACAGCGCGGTGACCAGGGCACCGAAGTTGTCGCTGCCGAGGCCGATGATTGCGCCGTCCGGCAGGTTCTCCGGGGGCTTCTTGTCGCGCAGCGCGGTGAGCAGGGTACCGACCGAAAGGCCGGTGTTGCTGAAGTTGACGCCGCCGGCGCCGCCCCGGCCACCCCGTGCGTCCACCGCCCATTGCACGCCGAGGGCATCGTTGATGTCCCCGGAGATCTCGACGATGGCCGCTTCGACCATCACCTGTGCCCGCGGCACGTCCAGTTGCCGGACGATATCCTCGAGGGCGTTGACCGTATCGGGCTCGGCCAGCAGCACCAGGGCGTTGAGGCTCTCGTCCGCGCGGATGAGGATGTTCTGCGGCTTGCCGGTGGAGGCCGCCGCGGCGGTGCCGGCCGCGGCCGCCCCCTCGGGGGTCTTCAGGCCTTCGGAAATCTCGCCGAGGGTTTCCGCCAGGCTCTTCGCATCGTTATGCCGCAAGCGGATGACCCGGGTATTGGCCGAGCGGGTGGTCGGGGTGTCCAGGGACTTGGCCATCGCCGCGAGCTTCGCCCGCGCGGCCGGTGGGCCGAGGAGGATCAGCCGGTTGGTGCGGCCATCGGCGATCACCTGGGTGCCGCTGGTGCCCTTGGCCTGGCCCCGCGCGATGCTGTTGTTGAGCACTTCGGCGGCATCCATCACCCAGGCGTACTGCAGGTTGAGGACGCTGTAATCGCGGTCGCCAGCCTGGTCGAGCTGGCGGATCAGGTCCTCGATGCGCGCGATGTTGGCGCTGCGGTCGCTGATGATCAGCGCATTGGACGAGGTCACCGCCGCCAGGTGGCCATATTGCGGCACCAGGGGGCGCACCAGTGGGATCAGCTCCGCCACCGGCGAGTGCTGGACCTGGATGACCCGGGTTTCCAGGCTGTCCGGGGCGCTGCGGCCATTGTCCGCCTCGGCCTTGGCCTCGGCGTTGGGGATGATGCGGGCCTGGTCGCCCTGGGTGATTACGCTGAAGCCGTGGGTCGCCATCACCGAGAGGAACAGCTGATAGACCTCGCTCAGGCCCAGGGGCGATTTGGACACCACGCTGACCTGGCCCTTCACCCGTGGATCGACGATGAAGGTCTCGCCGGTGATGTCGGCGACCTGGTCGATGAACTCGCGGATGTCGGCGTCCTTGAGGTTGATGGTCCAGCTGTCCTGCTGCGTGCCGGTCGCGCTGGTCTGCGCCGGACGGTTCTGTCCGGGTTCGGCGGCCAGCGAGGGCAGGGAGACGAAGGCGAGGTGGGCGGCGAGCAGGGCGAGCGTGAGGCGAGAGAGTGTCGGAAACATCGGTTCAGTCGCTTTCCATGGGCTGTTCGGTGGGCGTCTCGGGCGGGGGCAGATTGCCGGCCGCTTCCATCTGTTGGCGCAGGGCTTCCATGCGTTGGCGCAGCATCTCCGCATTCTCTTCCTGTAAACCACTGAGGGGATCGTTGTTATCCACCGGCGGCTGGATCGCATCGTCCGTGGGCGGCGCGCCGTAGCCGCCGCCGTCCTCGGCACCGCTGTCGCTGGAGCTCGCGCGGCTGCTGGGGAACGGCAGGCTCTCCAGACGTCCGTTGCGCTCCAGTTCGACGCGATCACGATAGACCGCATGCAGTTTTACGCCAGCGTCGAGTTCCTGGCCAAGGCCGAAACGCTGTGGCTTGCTGCCTTCGCGCTGGATGATCGCGCTGGAGCGGGCGGGGTCGTTATGCACGAAGCTGCCGTGCAGGGTCAGGCGTAGGTTGGTGGCCGGGGGCGGCCCGTCGGCGGTGCTGCCGGGCGTGCCGAACAGGCGCTGCATGTTGTCCAGGCTGGGAGGGCTGGCGGGTGCGGCGGCGGCGCTGGCGGCATTGCCGGCCGGCTCGCGCAATTGGCGCAGCCAGGCGAGGGTTTGCCAGGCCAGGCTGACGCTCATGGCGATCATCAGCACGATGCCGATCAGGAGCGGCAGGTGACGGAGCGGCCAGGACGGGGCACTGGATGGGGGCAAGGCGTCTATCACTCCCTGAATAGCTTATCGATCTTATTTTCCGGTAGATCGCGGCGGATCATATCAGCTCGCGCGAAAGGCGCCAGGGGGTGTGGAAGTGTGTGCGGCAGGAAAAATGATGTGCTACACATAACGGCGCTAACGCCGGCCTCGTCCAAAAAAATTCCTTGCGGACGTGCGCCAATACCTCGTTCGATACGAAAAAATGTATACCCTGTCGCGCCACGGCGAGCCAGGCTCGCGATATGGATTTCAGGGTTCTCCTGCTTGAAGGCACGCCACGGATGAATGCACCACTTGCCGAAGCGCCGATGCGCCGTTTGCCCTTTGGTTTCGCCAAGCGCCACGGCGTACTGCTGCAGGACGGCGGTGCGCCCTGCCTGGTCCACCGCCCGGGCGTCGAGCTGGTCGCATTGAGCGAAGCCCGGCGCTTCGCCGGACGCTACTTGCCGTTGAAGGCGCTCGCGCCGGATGCCTTCGAACATGCCCTGGCGATGGCCTATCAACATGATTCGTCCGCCACCATGCAACTCGCCGAGGATCTCGGCGGCAGCCTCGATCTGGCCGCCCTGGCCGAGCAGATCCCGGAAACCGAGGACCTGCTGGAGCAGGAGGACGACGCGCCGATCATCCGCCTGATCAACGCGGTGCTCGGCGAAGCGATCAAGGAAAACGCTTCCGACATCCACTTGGAAACCTTCGAGAAACGCCTCGTCGTGCGCTTTCGCGTCGACGGCATGCTTCGCGAGGTGCTGGAGCCCAAGCGCGAACTCGCGGCCTTGCTGGTGTCGCGGATCAAGGTGATGGCGCGCATGGACATCGCCGAGAAGCGCGTGCCCCAGGACGGGCGGATTTCCCTGCGGGTGGCCGGGCGCGAGGTGGACATCCGCGTCTCGACCCTGCCTTCGGCGAACGGCGAGCGGGTGGTGCTGCGGTTGCTCGACAAGCAGGCCGGCCGCCTCACCCTGCAGCACCTGGGCATGAGCGCGCGCGACCGGCAATTGATGGACGAGACGGTGCGCAAGCCCCACGGCATCCTGCTGGTCACCGGCCCCACCGGCTCCGGGAAGACCACCACGCTGTACGCCAGCCTGGTCACCCTCAACGACCGCACGCGCAATATCCTCACGGTGGAGGACCCCATCGAATACCACTTGGAGGGCATCGGCCAGACCCAGGTCAACCCGAAGGTCGACATGACCTTCGCCCGCGGCCTGCGCGCGATCCTGCGTCAGGACCCCGACGTGGTGATGGTCGGCGAGATCCGCGACCAGGAAACCGCCGAGATCGCGGTGCAGGCCTCCCTCACCGGCCACCTGGTGTTGTCCACCCTGCACACCAACAGTGCCATCGGCGCCATCACTCGCCTGGTGGACATGGGCGTCGAACCGTTCCTGCTGTCTTCCTCGCTGCTCGGCGTACTGGCCCAGCGCCTGGTGCGGGTGCTGTGCCCGCATTGCAAGGAAACCTACGTCGCCGACGAGTCGGAGTGCGCCTTGCTCGGCGTGCCGGCGGATCGCGCGCCCACCCTGTACCGCGCCGCCGGCTGTCTCGAATGCCACCAGCACGGCTATCGCGGGCGTACCGGCATCTATGAGTTGGTGGTGTTCGACGATCACATGCGCACCCTGATCCACCGCGCCGCCGGCGAGCAGGAAATGACCCGTCACGCCCGCACGCTTGGCCCGAGCATCCGCGACGACGGCCGGCGCAAGGTGCTCGAAGGGGTGACCACGGTCGAGGAAGTCCTGCGCGTCACGCGGGAAGAATAATGGCCGCCTTCGAATACCTCGCCCTGGACCCCAAGGGTCGCCAGCAGAAAGGCGTGCTGGAGGCCGACAGCGCCCGGCAGGTCCGCCAGTTACTGCGCGAGCGGCAATTGGCGCCCCTCGAAGTCAAGGCCACCCGGACCCGCGAACAGGCCGCCAGTGGTGGCCGTTTCAGCCTGTCGCGCGGCTTGTCGGCGCGCGACCTGGCCCTGGTGACCCGTCAATTGGCGACCCTGGTGCAGGCCGCCTTGCCCATCGAGGAAGCGTTGGGCGCGGCTGCCGCCCAGGCCAGCGCGGCACGCATCCAATCCATGTTGCTGGCGGTGCGGGCGCGGGTGCTCGAAGGGCATAGCCTGGCCGGCAGCCTGAAGGAATTCCCCGCGGCTTTCCCTGACCTCTATCGCGCCACCGTGGCCGCCGGCGAGCATGCCGGCCACCTCGGGCCGGTGCTGGAGCAACTCGCCGATTACACCGAGCAGCGCCAGCAATCCCGGCAGAAGGTCCAGCTGGCGCTGCTTTACCCGGTGATCCTGATGTGCGCCTCCCTGGGTATCGTGGGTTTCCTGCTCGGCTACGTGGTGCCCGACGTGGTGCGGGTGTTCGTCGATTCGGGGCAGGCCTTGCCGGCCTTGACCCGTGGCCTGATCGCGGTGAGCGAACTGGTCAAGCACTGGGGCTGGCTGGGCGTGCTGCTCGCTGTCGCGGCGCTGGTGGCGGCCCGCGTGGCCCTGCGCGACGAAACCGTCAAGCGGCGCTGGCACGCGTCGATGCTGCGCATTCCATTGGTGGGCCGTCTCGCCCGTTCCACCGACACCGCGCGCTTCGCCTCGACCCTGGCGATCCTCACCCAGAGCGGCGTACCGCTGGTGGAGGCGCTGGGCATCGCCGCGGAGGTGATCGCCAACCGGGTGATCCGCGGCGACGTGGTGATGGCGGCGCAGAAGGTGCGCGAGGGCGGTAGCCTCACCCGCGCCCTGGAGGCCAGCGGGCAATTCCCGCCGATGATGCTGCACATGATCGCCAGCGGCGAACGCTCCGGCGAACTGGACAAGATGCTCACGCGCACGGCGCGCAACCAGGAAAACGACCTCAGCGCGCAGATCGCGCTGCTGGTCGGGCTGTTCGAACCCTTCATGCTGGTGTTCATGGGCGCCGTGGTGCTGGTGATCGTACTGGCGATCCTGCTGCCGATTCTTTCGTTGAACCAACTCGTGAGTTAAGGAGCGAGCAAGTGCGCAAGCAAACCGGTTTTACCCTGATCGAAATCATGGTGGTGGTGGTGATCCTCGGGATCCTCGCTGCCTTGGTCGTACCCCAGGTCATGAACCGGCCCGACCAGGCCAAGGTGACCGTCGCCCGTGGCGACATCAAGGCGATTTCCGCGGCGCTGGACATGTACAAATTGGACAACTTCGCCTATCCGAGCACCCAGCAGGGTCTGGAGGCGCTGGTGAAGAAGCCCACCGGGAATCCCCAGCCGAAGAACTGGAACAAGGACGGCTACCTGAGCAAGCTGCCCATCGATCCCTGGGGCAATCCCTACCAATACCTGGCGCCGGGCACCAAGAGCGCCTACGACCTGTATTCCTTCGGCGCCGATGGCAAGGAAGGCGGCAGCGACAATGACGCCGACATCGGTAACTGGGACAAGTGATGCCGGGTCCGGCGCCTGCTGTCGCCGTTGCCCTGGCGTTTCGCCCGGGCACGCGGGATCGGCATGGATAGCGGGGCGCGGGGCTTCACCCTCATCGAGCTGCTGGTGGTGCTGGTGATCATCGGCACGCTGGTCGCATTGACCACCCTGAGCACCGGCATCGCCGGGCCGGGGCGCGAGTTGCGCAACGAGGCCGAGCGCTTGTCCGGCTTGATCGGCGTACTGGCCGACGAAGCGGTGCTGGATAACCGCGAGTACGGCGTGCGCCTGGAGCGTGATCGCTACCAGGTGATGCGTTTCGACGAGCGCAGCGGGCGCTGGACGCCCCTGGGCGAGCAGGCGCACCGCTTGCCCGAGTGGGCCGAAATGCACTTCGAGCTGGACGGCGAGGCCCTGATACTGCCTACTCCGGAAGGCGAGGAACAGGGCAAGGGGAAAGGCAAGGGCAAGGCGTCCGACGTGCCGCAACTGCTGATCCTTTCCAGTGGCGAGTTCACCCCGTTCCGTCTGCAATTGAGCGAGCGCCGCGCGGACGGAGTGCGCCTGGCCTTGTCCAGCGATGGCTTCCGCTTGCCGAAGGTGGAAAGCGGAGCGGGGCGCGGATGAAGGCGTCGCGCGGTTTCACCTTGCTGGAGGTGCTGGTGGCCTTGGCGATCTTCGCCCTGGTCGCCGCCAGCGTGCTTACCGCCAGCACCAGCAGCCTGAAGAACGCCGCGCGCCTGGAGGACAAGACCCTGGCCATGTGGGTGGCCGACAACCAATTGAGCGAAATGCAACTGGCCGATCCGCCCCCCGGCGACGGGCGCGAGCAGGGTGAGCTGGACTATGCCGGCCGGCGCTGGCAGTGGCAGACCCAGACCGAAGCCACCAGCGACCCGGACATGCGCCGGGTCCAGGTGTGGGTGGCCTTGCGTCCGGTACGCGGGCGCACCGGCGGTGGCCTGGAGGACCGCGCCCTGGTGCGCCTGGTCGGATTCATCGGGGGGCAGCCATGAAGCGGTCGCGCGGCTTCACCCTGCTGGAACTGCTGATCGCCATCGGCATCTTCGCGCTGCTGGGCGTCGCCACCTATCGCATGCTCGACAGCGTGTTGCGTACCGATACCAGCACCCGGGAGCAGGAGCGCCAACTGCGCGAGGTGACGCGCGCCCTGGCGGCGTTCGAAAGGGATTTGCAGCAGGCCGTGGCCCGTCCGGTGCGCGATGGCTACGGCGAGCCTTTGCCCGCGCTGATCGGTGAAGAGGAGGACAGCGCGGCCATCGAATTCAGCCGGCTCGGCTGGCGCAATCCCACCGGCGGCCTGCGTTCGCGGGTCCAGCGCATCCGCTGGCAACGCTCCGGCGAGCAATGGGAGCGACGCTACTGGACGGTGCTGGATCGTGCCCAGGACAGCTCGCCCAAGATCCAGCAGGCGCTGGACGGCGTCACCGGCCTGCACCTGCGCTACCTGGACAAGGACGGCAACTGGCAGACCCGCTGGCCAACCGAGGAAGACGACTCCTCGGAGCGCCTGGAGCGCTTGCCGCGAGCGGTCGAGCTGGTCCTGACCCATCGCCGCTACGGCGAGCTGCGGCGCATCGTGCGCCTGGTGGACGGGCAGAAGAAGGAAGCCCCGGGGGGCCTCGGCGCTGGCGACGGCGGAAACGACGAGATACCCGGCGGCACGCCACCCTTGCCGGACACGGCGCCATGAACCGGCCACAACGGGGCGTGGCCCTGCTCACCGTGCTCCTGGTGGTGGCGGTGGTCACGGTGGTCTGCGCGGGCCTGATCGCCCGGCAACAATTGGCGATTCGCGCCAGCGCCAATCAGTTGCATACCCGGCAGGCCTGGCAATACGCGCTGGGGGGCGAAACCCTGGCGCGGGCGATCCTGCGGCGGGATTTCCGCCTGGGCAACCCGGCCCAGCAGATCGATCACCTGGGCGAAGCCTGGGCGCAACCCACCCGATTCCCGCTGGACGACGGCGGCGAGCTGGAAATCCGTATCGAGGACCTGAACGGGCGGTTCAACCTCAACGCGCTGCTGCGGCAGGCCGGGCAGAACGAGGAAACCGGCGCGGCGCAAGCCGATCAGAAGGCCATCAAGCAGTTCCGGCTGCTGCTGACCCGCCTGGGCATCGACGCCTCCGTCTATCCCCAGCGCTTGCTCGACTGGCTCGACCCGAATAAAGAGATGACCGGGGTGAACGGCGCCGAGGACGACCAGTACCTGTTGCTCAAACCGCCTTACCGCGCCGCCAATCGGCCGATCAAGGACCCTTCGGAATTGCGCCTGCTGCTGGATATGAAAGAAACCGATTTTCGCCGTCTCATGCCGTACATCAGTGCGCTGCCGGCGGATGCCAGTCTTAATGTGAACACCGCCAGCGCGCCGGTGCTGTCCAGCCTTGCCGAGACGTTCGAACCGAGCCTGGCCCAGGCGGTGACGGTGCTGCGCGGGCGCGCCGGTTTCGCCAGCGTCGATGCCTTCACCTCGTTGCCGGTGCTGGCCGGGTTGGGCGAGCTGGACGGGATGGAGCTGTCGGTGCGCAGCCAATATTTTCAGGTGGTCAGCGAGGTACGCCTCGCCGAGCGCCGTCTGGTGCTGGTCAGCATCCTGCAGCGCGGCAGCGATGGCCGGGTGCAGGTGCTGTCCCGTGATCTGGGGCAGGACGGATTGCCGTCCGTGCCCGTCGAGGAGCCGAAAGGATGAGTCAGGCGTTCATTTTCTTGCCGCCCGAGGCCAGTGGCGGAGCCGACGCGGAGCGTCCGGTGCTGCTGGTCAAGGATGGCGTGGTCCAGCGGCAGGGGTTCGCCGAGGCGGTGGTCGAGGCGGGGCCGAGCTGGCGGCTGGTGCTCCCCGTGGAGGTGGTCACCGCCTGTACCGTGCAACTGCCCACGCAAAAGACCCGCTGGCTGCGCCAGGCATTGCCCTTCGCGGTCGAGGAGCTGCTCGCCGAGGAAGTGGAGGGCATGCACCTGGCGCTGGGCGCCTCGCTGGCGGACGGTCGCCACCGGGTCTATGCGCTTCGGCGTAGCTGGCTGGCGGCCTGGCTGGCGCTCGCGGCGGAGCAGGGCAGCCGGCCGCGGGCCATCCACGTGGATGCCGACCTGCTGCCGGCCGCAGGCACGCAACTGGCGTGGCTCGACGGACGCTGGTTGCTGGGTGGGGAGATGGCCACGCGCATGAGTCTGCAGGATGCGGACTGGGCCGATCTCGCCACCCTTTGCCCGACCCCGGTAACCGGATATGCGCCAGCGGAACGGCAGGTCCTGGACGCGGTGGACGACTGGCAATCGCCCGAGGAACCGCACCTGTGGCTGGTATCCCAGGCCCACGGCGCGGCCTGCGATCTGGCCCAGGCCGATTTCGACATGCGCGAGCGGGACCAGCGCTGGCGGCAATGGCGGCCGCTGCTGGGGGTGTTGGGCCTCTGGCTGGTCCTGCAGTGGGGCTTCAACCTGGCGCAGGCCTGGCAACTGGAGCGTCGCGGCGATGCCTACGCCCAGGCCAGCGCTGCGCTTTACCACGAGCTGTTCCCCCAGGACAGCAAGCTGATCAACCTGCGCGCACAATTCGACCAGCACCTGGAGGCGACCAGCACGGTCGGCCAGGGGCACCTGCTCGCCCTGCTCGATCAGGCGGCCACGGCATTGAGCGCGGGCAGTGCCCAGCTACAGGTGCAGCAACTGGATTTCAGCGATAACCGCGGGGACCTGGCGCTTCAGGTGCAGGCTCCCGGGTTCGAGGAACTGGAACAACTGCGCGAGCGCTTGATCGCCGCCGGGCTGGCGGTGCAACTGGGCTCCGCCAGCCGCGAGGCGGGCGGCGTGAGCGCGCGTTTGGTGATAGGAGGCTGAATGCGGTTCGACATGACGTTACCTTTTCCCGGCCAGCGCGCCCTGCTGGCCCAGCGCTGGCAGGCGATGCCTTCCCGGGATCGCCTGGCCATCACCCTGCTGGCGCTGTTCATGCTGCTGGTGGTGCTCTACCTGGGGCTCTGGCTGCCCGCCGAACGGCGAGTCGAGCAGGCTAAAACCTATTTCGAACAACAACGCGCCTTGAATCTCTACCTGCAATCCCGCGCGCCCGAAGTGCGCGGGCTCCAGGACCGTCCGGCCCAGGCCAGCGTCGATCCCGCACGCTTGCAAGGCGTGGTCACTTCGACGGCGGCCGAGCAGGGGCTGGCAGTCGAGCGCCTGGACAACGAAGGCGAGGCCGGGGTCCAGGTCAGCCTGCAGCCCGCTCCTTTCCCGCAATTGCTGCGTTGGTTCCTACAGTTGCAAGAACAGGGGGTGAGCATCCAGGAGGCGGGCCTCGACCGAGCAGAGGAGGGACGGGTGGCGGCACGCCTGAGCCTGAAGGCCGGTTCGTGATTTGTTTGGCTGCGACGAAAGGGCCGTTGCCCGCGTGCGTTCTTCGGTCGCAGTATGGTTTGCATCGTCGAAAATCTTTCGAGCATGCGAGTAAGTGGACTAATGAAGTGGCCGTGAGACACGGCTATCAGAGGATGGAGAACTATGAAAAATCTACGGTTCAGCCACAAGATTCTGTTGGCGGCATCCTTGGTGGTGATTGCCGCCTTTACCTGCTTCACCCTGTACAACGATTACCTTCAGCGCAATGCGATTCGCAACAACCTGAACAGCTACCTGAAGGAAATGGGGCAGGTGACCGCCAGTAACATCCAGAACTGGCTCAGCGGGCGGATCCTGCTGGTGGAAAACCTGGCCCAGGCCATCGCCAGCGACGAGCGACCGGAAGCGATCCTGGCCGCCTTGCAGCATGACTCGATGAAATCCACCTTCCTCTACGCCTACTACGGGCACAACGACGGTGGCTACCAGCAATCCCCGGACACGCAATTGCCCGCCGACTACGATCCCAGGCCGCGGCCGTGGTACCAGGGCGCCGCGACGGCTTCCACCACCACCCTCACGCCGCCGTACATGGATGCCGACAGCAGCAACGGGCTGCTCATCACTATCGCGCGGGCGGTGGGTAGCGGCGCCAATCTGCGTGGCGTGGCCGCCGGCGACCTCAAGTTGGAAACCATCGCGCGCATCGTCAACTCGCTGAATTTCGGCGGCATGGGCTACGCCTTCCTGGTCAGCGCCGACGGCACGGTGCTGGTCCACCCGGACCAGAACAAGGTTCTGAAGAACCTCAAGGAAATTTTCCCCGCCGGCGCGCCGCCGATCAGCGACTCGCTCTCCGAGGTCAAGAACCTGGAGGGTGCGACCCGCATCGTTACTTTCAGCCCGGTCAACGGGTTGCCCTCGGTGCAGTGGTACGTCGGCCTGTCCATCGATAAGGACAAGGCCTACGCCATGCTCAGCGAGTTCCGCACCTCGGCGATCCTGGCCACGGTGATCGCCGTGGTGCTGATCATCTTCCTGCTGGGCATGCTGATCCGCGTGCTGCTGTTGCCGCTGACCCACATGGGGGCGGCGATGAAGGACATCGCCCAGGGCGACGGCGACCTGACCAAGCGGCTGGACGTGCAATCCCAGGACGAGTTCGGCGAGCTGGCGCGGGCCTTCAACCACTTCGTCGAGCGCATCCACAGC
>NZ_JANZKU010000013.1 GCF_025642785.1 Pseudomonas sp. RIT-PI-AD | reverse complement strand
CTCAACAACAGGGTGGAACCGGCGATCAACCCACGCAGGGCCAGGCCGGGTATTTCAACGTCGAACATGACGGATGTCTCTGGCGAACAGACCGAGACCTTATCACGGCAGGGCCTTTCTTAGGCGGCCAGAACGACCGAAGCCTCCCAGTTGGAGGACGGGGAGGCTTCTCGGCGGTAGCTGCCTTTGCCTTTTCGGGGCTTTTCCCGTCGGCAGCGGAACAGCGGTTGGGCGATCAGGGATTTGGCCTTGTTCGGGCCTTTTTTCGTGGATTTGGCCATGGACCTGCCTCGAGTGGGGTTGAGGAGGGCGAATCTTCGAGCAAAAGCCCGGCGCTGTCGAGAGCCTGGCCGGCGATCTTCAGCTTTCCGCCGGCAACGAGAGGCGCTGGCCGGCAGCGAGCAGGCAAAGGCGTGCCAGCGACGTCCAGGCGGAGCCGGGAGCCTGGCCCTTGATCTGTGCGTCGATGCGCTGGGCGTCCATCAGCAGTTGGTTCCAGCGGGAGGCGGGATGACGTTGCAAGGCACGGCTCATCAACGGCCGGCGCTTGTCCCAGACCGGCGGGCGGGCCGCCGAGAAGGCCTTTTCCAAGGGCACGCCGTGGGCGAACTGTTGCGCCAGCGAGGCCAGCAGGCGCAGTTCCCGGGCGAGGGCCCAGAGGATCACCGGGGTTTCCACGCCCTCGCCGCGCAGGCCTTCGAGCATGCGCAGGGCATGGGCCGCCTCGCCGTTGAGCACGGAATCGATCAGGCCGAAGACGTCGAAGCGCGCGCTGTCGGCCACCGCCGCCTGCACGGTGGTGACGTCGATCTGGTCGCCGCTGGCGAGCAGCTTGAGTTTTTCGATTTCCTGGGCGGCCGCCAGCAAGTTGCCCTCCACCCGCGCGGCGATCAGGTCCACCGCCTCCGGGCTCGCGGCAAGCCCGGCCTGGGCCAGGCGCTGGCGAATCCATTGGGGGAGTTGGACGGCATCCACCGGCCAGATCTGGATGAACTGCGCCTGGTTGCCGTCGATGAGCGCCTTGGCCCATTTGGTCTTCTGGGTGCTGCCGTCCAGCTTCGGCAGGCTCAGCAGCAGCAGGGTATCTTCCGGCGGCCGGGCCAGGTATTCGAGGAGCGCCGCCGAGCCCTTGTCGCCGGGCTTGCCGGAGGGCAGGCGCAGTTCCAGCAGGCGCTTGTCGGCGAACAGCGACAGGCTGGCGCCGGCCTCGTGCAATTGGCCCCAGTCGAAATTGGCCTCGGCGCTGAACACCTGGCGTTCGCCGAAGGCCTGGGCGCGGGCGGCGGCGCGGATGGCGTCGCAGGCTTCCTGGCAGAGCAGCGGATCGTCGCCGCTGACCGCATACACCGGCGCGAGACTGCCCTGGAGGTGCTTGGCCAGTTGGGCGGGGGAGAGTTTCATCGGCGGGAAGCGCGGGGGCCGGTCGCCCGGCCCCGTGGGCTCACTGAATCTTCAGCGGCAGTTTGAGCGGCGGCTGCTGCGGCTGTTCTTCCTGGCTGCGGCGCTGCGCTTCGAGGGCATCGGCCTCGGCCTTCGCCTTGGCTTCCGCGGTGCGCTGGCGTTCTTCCAGTTGCTCCGGCGTGATCAGTTGCAGGCGCAGGACCATCTGCTGCACCAAGTCGCGACGCATTTCCTCGCGAAGCTGGGCGGCTTCCTGGTCGGAACCGATCAGGTTGTTCTCGTCGTGGACGTAGACCTTCTGCACGTCGACCTGGTCCTGCATCAGCAACAGGTTGTCGCTGCTGCGGATCTCGTAGTTCAGCTTGGTGTTCAGCTCGTACTCGGCGCTACGGGCAGCACCGGTGTAGCTGGCGGTGCGGCGGGTTTCCTGCTCGCGGACCAGCAGCAGTTTGTAGGGCGCGCCGGCGTGCACCTTGACGTGGTTGCTCTTCAGCAGGTGGCGCAGCTGGCGCACGGTGTCGCCGTAGGCGTTGCGCGCCTCCAGGTCGATTTCCTTCAGCGCGAAGTCCACGTCGCCGGTGCCGCGCAACTGGAAGCCGCAGGCGCTCAGCAGAATGGCCAGGCCCATGACCAGCAGATTCCGTTTCATCATGTTCGTTATCCCCTCAAAGCCACTCGGGCACGGGCCGGGAGCCCGCGCCGCGCGAAGATTCGCCGGCCGGTGGCGGCCGGCCGCAGTGTCAGTTTGCGACTATGTTGACCAGCTTGCCCGGTACCACGATCACCTTGCGGATGCTCAGGCCTTCGGTGAAGCGCAGCACGTTCTCGTTTTCCCGCGCGGTGGCCTCCACCGCTTCGCGGCTGGCGTCGGCCGGCACATCGATGTGCCCGCGCAGCTTGCCGTTGACCTGGACCACCAGGCGCAGGCTGTCCTGGACCAGCGCGGACTCGTCCACCGTCGGCCAGTGGGCGTCGATCACCGTGCCGGTGTGGCCGAGGCGCTCCCACAGGCTGTGGCTGATGTGGGGGGTGATCGGCGCGAGCAGCAGGCTCACGGTCTCCAGGCCTTCCTGCAGCAGCACGCGGTCCAGCGCGCTGTCCTGCGGGGCTTTTTCCAGCACGTTCATCAGGGTCATCACCTGGGCGATGGCGGTGTTGAACTTGTGGTGCAGGCCGATATCCTGGCTGGCCTGGCGGATCGCTAGGTGGATCGCGCGGCGCACGTCCTTCTGGGCATCGCTGAGGCCGGCCTTCTGTTCTTCGCTGAGCATGCGCGTCTGCGGCAGGCCGCCGCTGACGTGGCTGTGGGCCAGGCGCCAGACGCGGCGGAGGAAGCGGCTGGCGCCCTCGACGCCGGAGTCGGACCATTCCAGGCTCATGTCCGGCGGCGAGGCGAACATCATGAACAGGCGGCAGGTGTCGGCGCCGTACTGGTCGATCATCGCCTGGGGATCGACCCCGTTGTTCTTCGACTTGGACATCTTCTCGATGCCGCCGATTTCCACCGGCAGGCCATCGGCCTTGAGGCGCGCGCCGATCACCTTGGCCTTGGCGTCCCGCTCGATCTCGACGTCGGCCGGGTTGAACCAGTCCTTGCTGCCGTTGGGCTGGGTGCGGTAGTAGGTCTCGGCTACCACCATGCCCTGGGTCAGCAGGTTGTCGAAAGGCTCGTCGGAGTCGATCAGGCCCTGGTCGCGCATCAGCTTGTGGAAGAAGCGCGCGTAGAGCAGGTGGAGGATGGCGTGCTCGATGCCGCCGATGTACTGGTCCACCGGCAGCCAGTAGTTGGCCTCTTCCTTGTTCAGCATGCCGCCGGTGAAGTTCGGCGAGGCGTAGCGGGCGAAATACCAGGAGGACTCGACGAAGGTGTCCATGGTGTCGGTTTCGCGACGCGCCGGCTTGCCGGTGCGCGGGTCGGTGGTCTCGTAGAACGAGGGCAGGCGGGCCAGCGGGCTGCCGGCGCCGTCCGGCACCACGTCTTCCGGCAGGATCACCGGCAGCAGGTCGGCGGGGACCGGGATGTCGTCGCCGTCTTCGCTGTGGATGATCGGGATCGGGCAGCCCCAGTAGCGCTGGCGGCTGATGCCCCAGTCGCGCAGGCGGAACTGGATGCGCGATTTGCCGAGGCCTTTCTTCAGCAGGGCGACTTCGATGGCGTCGAAGGCGCCGGCGAAGTCCAGCCCGTCGAACTCGCCCGAGTTGATCAGGGTGCCGTGCTCGCCGTAGACGTCCATCCAGGGCGCGGGCGTCTCGTCGCCGGCGGAGGTGCGTACCACCGGCTTGACCGGCAGGTCGTACTTGAGCGCGAACTCGAAGTCGCGGGCGTCGTGGGCGGGGACCGCCATGACCGCGCCGTCGCCGTAGTGCATCAGCACGTAGTTGGCGACCCACACCGGCAGTTTCTCGCCGGTCAGCGGGTGCTCGACCTTCAGCGCGGTGGGGATGCCTTTCTTTTCCTGGGTGGCGATGTCCGCCTCGGCGACGCCGCCGCGCTTGCATTCGTCGATGAAGGCCTGCAGGCGGGCGTCGCTCTTCGCCGCGAGGGTCGCCAGCGGGTGCTCGGCGGCCACCGCGACGTAGGTGGCGCCCATCAGGGTGTCGGGGCGGGTGGTGAAGACCTTCAGCGCGCCGGCCTCGCCGATGCTGGCGACGTCGTAGGGGAAACTGACTTCCATGCCGCGCGATTTGCCGATCCAGTTGCGCTGCATGGTCTTCACCTGCTCGGGCCAGCCGGGCAGGTTGTCGAGGCTACTCAAGAGCTCTTCCGCGTAGGCGGTGATCTTGAAGTAGTACATGGGGATTTCGCGCTTCTCGATCAGCGCGCCGGAGCGCCAGCCGCGGCCGTCGATGACCTGCTCGTTGGCCAGCACGGTCTGGTCCACCGGGTCCCAGTTAACCGTGCCGTTCTTGCGGTAGATGATGCCTTTCTCGAACAGCTGGGTGAACAGCCACTGCTCCCAGCGATAGTAGTCCGGCTTGCAGGTGGTGACTTCGCGCGTCCAGTCGATGGCCAGGCCGAGGCTCTTCAACTGGTTCTTCATGTACTCGATGTTTTCGTAGGTCCACTTCGCCGGTGCGACCTTGTTCTTCATCGCGGCGTTTTCCGCCGGCATGCCGAACGCGTCCCAGCCCATGGGTTGCAGCACGTTCTTGCCGAGCATGCGCTGGTAGCGGGCGATGACGTCGCCGATGGTGTAGTTGCGCACGTGCCCCATGTGCAGCTTGCCGCTGGGATAGGGGAACATCGACAGGCAGTAGAACTTTTCCTTGCCGGGTTTCATGGTGGCCAGGAAGGACTGGTTCCGCTCCCAGAAGGATTGCGCGGCGGCTTCGATTTCGCGGGGCTGATACTGTTCGTGCATGGCTACTGGCGCTGGAAAATGAGGGCTTACGGGAAGCGCCGTAGCATACATGACCCCCCTCCGCTGAGGGAAACCCTGATTGTCCGGCGCCCGCGCGGCGAACGCCGTTTGTCGCGGCCGTCAGGTCCGGCGGCGAGGGGACGCTAAGCTTTCCGCATCCGGCCGATCCGGGGCCGACCGAGGTGACCGATGAATGACTCGCGTTGTGCGGGAGCGGGAACGGGTTTGTACGAACGGCTGTTGCGGCGGGTGGTCCTCGCCCTCGACGAGGCGGACACGGCGGGGTGGTTGCGCGACGAGCACCCCGCCGAACTGGAACTCAAGGGACTCAGCCTGGCCGAGCTCGGCCTGATTCGCGCCTATCTGAAGCAGGACACGAGCTGGTTGCGGGGCTGGCAGGATGCGGCCGAGGCAACCGCCCGTGGCGACTCCCGAAAGTCTCCCTCGCCGAACGCGGCGCGGCTGGCCCTGCCGGTGCTGCGCCCGGTCGCGTCACCCCGGTCTCGCTGAGCCCTCTTCCCCGCGCAGGGATGCGCGATCCCGATGCTGCATGTCTGGTTGTCCGTGGCCTGCCGCTGCCTTAGGCTGCGGGCACGTCCGGAGGTGCCACCATGCCGTTTCGCTATATCTTCAAACAACTATTGATGCCGCCCGGCTGCCTGTTGCTGCTTCTGCTGCTCGCCTGCTGGTGGCACCGGCGGCGGCCCCGGCTGGCCGCCGGCTGCTTCGTCGTCGGTTTCGCCGGGTTGTTGCTGATGAGCCTGCCCGCGGTGGTCGAGCACGCGGCGCGCGCCCTGGAACGCGAGCCCGCACTGGCCAGCGCGGAACTGGGGCGGTTGTCCGAACGTGCGCAGGCCATCGTGGTGCTCGGCGCCGGCCGTGAGCGAGACGCCGCCTGGGATACGCCACAGCCCGGCCTGATGGCCAACGAACGGCTGCGCTACGCCGCGCGCCTGGCCCGGGCCAGCGGCCTTCCGCTGTTGACTTCGGGTGGCTTGCACTACGGCCAGCCGCCCAGCGAGGCGGCGATCATGGCCGACAGCCTGCGGGACGACTATGGGGTGGCGGTGCGCTGGCAGGAAGGCCACAGCCGCACGACCTGGGAAAATGCCGTGGACTCGGCGCGGCTGCTCGCCGCCGAGGGGGTGACCCGGGTGGTGCTGGTCACCCAGGCCTGGCACATGCCGCGCGCCCGCTGGTGCTTCGAGCAACAGGGCTTGCAGGTGGTCGGCGCCCCGGTCGGCGCGCTCGGCCTCGCCACCGCGCGGCCCTTGGGCGGCTGGCTGCCGGAAAGCCGCGCCATGTGGCAAAACGGTGTGCTGCTCAACGAGGCGGCCGGCCTGCTGCTCTATCCGCTGATCTATCCTTGAGGCCCGAGGCTCCTGGGTTCAGATCATCTTGCTGAAGCGGCTGGCCAGCCGCGCCCAGAGCAGCAGCACGGCGCAGAGAATCGCCAGGGGCCAGGAGCGCCAGTGCAGGTAGGGCGTCAGCCCTTGCATGGGCTGCACCTCGCCGTACAGCACGGCCGGCTGGAACTGCGGAATCTGCGCGGTGATGCGGCCCTGGGGATCGATCAGCGCGGTGACGCCGTTGTTGGTCGCGCGGATCATCCAGCGGCCGGCTTCCAGGGCGCGCATCTGGGCCATTTGCAGGTGCTGCAAGGGGCCGATGGAGGTGCCGAACCAGGTGTCGTTGCTGATCGTCAGCAGCATGTCGCTCTGCGCCGCCAGGGACGCGGCGAACTCCGGGTAGACCACCTCGTAGCAGATGTAGGGTGCCAGCTTGTAACCCCGCGCCTCGAGTAGCGGCTGATCCGCCGGCCCGCGGGCGAAGTCCGACATGGGCAGGTCGAAGAAGGCGATCAGGCCGCGCAGCAGGTCCTGCAAGGGCACGTATTCGCCGAACGGCACCAGCTTCTGTTTCAGGTAGTCGCCGCTGCCCCGGCCGACCACGGTGATGCCGTTGTAATAGCGTTTCTCGCCGTTGGCCTGGATCTGGCGCACCGGCACCCCGGTGATCAGCGCCGCCTGGCGGTCCTTGGCGAAGGCATCCATTTCCCGCAGGTAGGGTTCGGCAAAATCCTTGAGGATCGGCACCGCGGTTTCCGGCCAGACGATCAGGTCGGCCGGGCGGCTCGAACGGGTCATGTCGCGGTACAGCGCCAGTTGTGCGTTGAGGTGCTCGGGGTCCCATTTCATCTGCTGGGCGACGTTGCCCTGGATGGCCGCGACGCGCAGGGTCTCGCCCTTCGGCTGGGTCCAGGCGTGTCCCCGCAGCAGCGGGCCGGCGATCCAGGGCGCGGCCAGCAATAGGATCGCCAGCCCCAGGAATGCCTTGCGCGCGCGCAGCCGCGGCAGGTTGACCAGCAGCGCGGCGCTCGACGCCAGGGCGAAGGACACCAGCCAGACCCCACCCAGCGGCACAAGCCCGGCCAGCGGCCCTTGTTGCTGGCTGTAGCCGGCGTAGAGCCAGGGGAAACCGGTGAGGAACCAACCGCGGAAGGCCTCCTGCAACAGCCACAGCGCGGCGAAGGCCAGGGCGTCGGCGAGCGGCGCCTCGCTGCGGCGCAGCCAGCGCGCCCAGAGCCAGGCGGGCAGGGCGAAGAACAGCGCGACCCCGGCGCAGAACCCGCCGGTGAGGAACGCCGCCAGGGGAACCGGTGCCGCACCGTAGTCGTGGATGCTGACGTAGATCCAGCTGGTGCCGGCGATGAACAGGCCGAAGCCGTAGCACCAGCCTCGGGCCAGGGCGCCCCGGGGCGCCAGTTCGCGCAGGCCGAGATAGAACAGCGCCAGCGACACCAGTGCCAGGGGCCAGACGTCGAAGGGCGCCAGCGTCAAGGGGGTCAGGGCACCGGCGAACAGGGCAATCAGGTTGCCCGGCCAGCCTGGACGGGTGATCCAGCGCATCGAAAGTCCTCGGAGGGGAAAAGGCGTCGGCAAGGGTACAGGGAGCCCGCGGCGGCGCGCCACACGCGCGAGCGCCGGTCGCCCGGCGCGGCGGCTTGCCGGGCGGACCGATGCGGGCGGTCAGCGCGAGAGCGGGGTGAGGCGCAGCAGGTGCACGCGGCGGCTGTCGGCGTTGAGCACGCGGAAGCGGAAGTCGCCGATTTCGGTGGTCTCGTTGCGTTTCGGCAGGTGGCCGAAGGAGCCCATCACCAGGCCGCCGACGGTGTCGAAATCGTCTTCGGAGAAGTGGGTCTCGAAGAATTCGTTGAAGGCGTCCACCGGGGTCAGCGCCTTGACGATGAAGTCGCCGCTGGGCAGCGGCTTGATGTAGCTGTCTTCCTCGACGTCGTGCTCGTCCTCGATGTCACCGACGATCTGCTCGAGCACGTCCTCAATGGTCACCAGGCCGGCGACGCCGCCGTATTCGTCGATGACGATGGCCATGTGGTTGTGGTTGGCGCGGAATTCCCGCAGCAGCACGTTCAGGCGTTTCGATTCGGGCACGAAGGTGGCCGGGCGCAGCATGTCCTTGAGGTTGAAAACCGCCTCGTCATGCTGCTTGAGCAGCAGCGGCAGCAGGTCCTTGGCCAGCAGTACGCCGATCACGTCGTCCAGGCTTTCGCCGACCACCGGGTAGCGCGAGTGGGCGGCGTCGATGATCGCCGGCAGGAATTCCTGGGGTGTCTGGCAGGCCTTGATGCTGATCAGTTGCGAGCGGGGCACCATGATGTCGCGCACCTGCAGGTCGGCGACCTGGATGGCGCCCTCGACGATGGCCAGCGCCTCGCTGTCGAGCAGTTTGTTCTGGTGCGCTTCGCGGAGCAGCTCCAGCAGTTCCTGGCGGTTCTTCGGCTCGTGGGCGAAGGCCTGGGTGAGTTTGCCCAGCCAGGACTTCTGCCCGCTGCTCGATCGATCTTCGCTCATGCTTGTTACTCGATGTTCCTTTGCGTGTGTGTATCGGGTCGGAAGCGCGGGCGGTGGCACCGCCGGCTGTCCGGAAGAAAACCTGATCGTGGTCAGTAGGGATCGGGATGGCCCAGTTCGGCGAGCAATTGTCGTTCCAGTTCTTCCATTTCCTCGGCCTCGGCGTCTTCCAGGTGGTCGTAGCCGAGCAGGTGCAGGCAGCCGTGGATCACCAGGTGCGCCCAGTGCGCCTGCACCGGCTTGCCCTGTTCCTCGGCCTCGCGGACCACCACCGGGGCGCAGATCACCAGGTCGCCGAGCAAGGGGATGTCCAGCAACGGCTCGCCGTTCGGCCCGTCCGGGATATCGGCGGGAAAGGACAGCACGTTAGTGGCGTAATCCTTGTGCCGCCAGGTGTGATTCAGGGAACGGCCTTCCTCTTCGTCCACCAGGCGGATGGTCAGCTCGGAATCGGCGCTGCGCTGACGCAGCGCCAGCTCGCACCAGCGCCGGAAATCCTCTTCGCCAGGCAGGTCGCTGGCCTGGCTGGCGTTCTGCAGGTCGAGTTCAAGCATCGTCGTCGAGCGCACCGGGGTCGTTGTCCGCGGGCCGCGCCTTGGGAGCGGTCTGCGCCTGCTGGCGCGCCTCGAAGCGGTCATAGGCCTCGACGATGCGCTGCACCAGGGGATGGCGCACCACGTCCTTCGAGAGGAAGTGGGTGAAGCCGATGCCCGGCACGTCCTTGAGCACGTCGATCACGTGGGTGAGGCCGGACTTGGTGCCGCGCGGCAGGTCGACCTGGGTGATGTCCCCGGTGATCACCGCCGTGGAACCGAAGCCGATGCGGGTGAGGAACATCTTCATCTGTTCGAGGGTGGTGTTCTGGCTCTCGTCGAGAATGATGAAGCTGTTGTTCAGGGTGCGTCCGCGCATGTAGGCGAGGGGCGCCACTTCGATGACCTGGCGTTCGATCAGCTTGGCCACCTGCTCGAAGCCGAGCATTTCGTAGAGGGCGTCGTAGAGCGGGCGCAGGTAGGGGTCGATCTTCTGCGACAGGTCGCCGGGGAGGAAGCCGAGCTTCTCGCCCGCTTCCACCGCCGGGCGCACCAGCAGGATGCGCCGCACCTGTTCGCGTTCCAGCGCGTCCACCGCGCAGGCCACCGCCAGGTAGGTCTTGCCGGTGCCGGCCGGGCCGATGCCGAAATTGATGTCGTGGTCGAAGATCGACTTCACGTAGCGCTGCTGATTGGCGCCGCGCGGCCGGATCATGCCCTTGCGCGTGCGCAGGCCGATGCCCACCTCGGTTTGCGCCGCGACCAGGTCTTCCATGCCGGATTCCTGCAGGAACAGGTGCACCAGGTCGGGCGTCAGCTCGGTGGCCTCGGTTTCACGGTACAGGCGTCGCAGCAGGTTTTCCGCGGCCAGGGTGCGCGCCGCGTCGCCGACCAGTTCGAACTGGTTGCCACGGTTGCGGATTTCGATGGCCAGGCGTTGCTCGATGAGGCGCAGGTGCGCGTCGAGTTGCCCGCTGAGGTTGGCGAAGCGCTGCGCTTCGAAGGGTTCGAGGGTGAAGCGATGGAGGTCTGAGGGTGCGTTCAATGTCGTAGGAAATATCCGTTCGAGGGGGACAGGCTACATGCTCGGGGGCGCCAGCGACAAGCCGCGCGCGGCGCGGCCCGTCGGCGGTGCCCGCGGCGGTTCAGTGCAGCGTCGCTTCGATCAGCGTGCCACGCAAGGAGTGGGGCAGCGCAGCGTCGATGTGCACGTCGACGAACTGGCCGATCAGCCGCGGATTGGCGCTGTGGAAATTGACGATGCGGTTGTTCTCGGTGCGGCCCTGGAGCATGCCCGGGTCCTTCTTGGAGAAGTCGCTCACCAGGATGCGCTGGGTGCTGCCGACCATCCGTCGGCTGATCTCGAAGCCTTGCTGATGGATGCGCGCCTGGAGGATCTGCAGGCGCTGCTTCTTCTGCTCGTCGCTCATCTCGTCGGGCAGGTCGGCCGCCGGGGTGCCCGGGCGGGCGCTGTAGACGAAGGAGTAGGAGAAGTCGAAGCCGACGTCCTCCACCAGCTTCATGGTCTGCTCGAAATCCTTCTCGGTCTCGCCGGGGAAGCCGACGATGAAGTCCGAGCTGATGCAGATGTCCGGCACCGCGGCGCGCAGCTTGCGGATCCGCGACTTGTATTCCAGCGCCGTGTGGTTGCGCTTCATCGCCGCGAGGATGCGGTCCGAGCCGGCCTGCACCGGCAGATGGACGAACTTCACCAGTTCCGGCACCTCGGCATGGGCGGCGATCAGGGCGTCGGAGAATTCCAGCGGGTGCGAGGTGGTGTAGCGGATGCGGTCGATGCCCTCCACCGCGGCGACCACCCGGATCAGCTCGGCGAAGTCGGCGATGCGGCCGTCATGGGTGACGCCGCGGTAGCCGTTGACGTTCTGCCCGAGCAGGGTCACTTCGCGCACGCCGTGGTCGGCCAGGTGGATCACCTCGGCGAGCACGTCGTCGAACGGGCGGCTGACTTCCTCGCCGCGGGTGTAGGGCACCACGCAGAAGCTGCAATATTTGCTGCAGCCTTCCATCACCGACACGAAGGCGCTGGGGCCGTCGACCCGCGGCTCCGGCAGGCGGTCGAACTTCTCGATCTCGGGGAAGGAAATGTCCACCTGGGGCGCGCCGGTGGCCCGTGCGGCATCGATCATTTCCGGCAGGCGGTGCAGGGTCTGCGGCCCGAACACCACGTCCACGTAGGGTGCGCGGTCGCGGATGGCGGCGCCTTCCTGGCTCGCCACGCAGCCGCCGACGCCGATCACCAGGCCAGGGTTGGACAGCTTCAGCTCGCGCCAGCGGCCCAGTTGCGAAAACACCTTGTCCTGGGCCTTCTCGCGGATCGAGCAGGTATTCAGCAGGATCACGTCGGCTTCGGCCGGATTTTCCGTGACCTCCAACGCCTCGTGCTCGCCGAGCAGATCGACCATGCGCGACGAGTCGTACTCGTTCATCTGGCAGCCGTGGGTTTCGATGTAGAGCTTCTTGGACATGGGTACGTCGGGCTGGTTAAAAAATGACCGGGGATTATAGGGCGTTAGGCGGTGCGGGAAAAGCGCTTCGGGCACCCGTCGGTGCCTTCGATCGACCCGCGCGGCGCCCGGACCGGCCAAGGGCGGCACCCGCGTCCCGACCGGGCGAATCCCGTCTTTCGAAGGCCGTGCTATGCTTCGCGCCCTTCTTTTCCAGACAACCCCACCGGCCGTTCATGAGCAAGCGCGAAGCCCCGATCTACAAGGTGATTTTTCTCAACCAGGGCCAGGTGTACGAGATGTACGCCAAGCAGATCTACCAAAGCGATCTGTGGGGTTTCCTCGAGGTGGAGGAGTTCGTCTTCGGCGAACGCACCCAGGTGGTGGTCGATCCCAGCGAGGAAAAGCTCAAGGCCCAGTTCGAAGGCGTGGTGCGCAGCTTCGTGCCGATGCACGCGATCATCCGCATCGACGAAGTGGAGCGCTTGGGTATCCCGAAGATCAGCGAAGCCAAGGGCGGCGGCAGCAACGTGATGCCCTTCCCCATGCCGATGCCGGAGAAGTAAGGGCGCGGGTTTCGGGTTCGACCCGTCGGGTCGGTCGGGGCGGCGGCGCCGGTTGTGGCGGAGTGAGCGTCCGCCTCCCGTGCACGCCCCGCGTCGCCGGTTCGATTCTGTCGACATGGGTGCGCCGACGTTCCAAGCTCGCCGGTCAAGCGTTGGTCCAGGATGAGTTCGAGCGATTCCGGCGATGGCACGCGGCGGGCGGTTTGCCCGCTCAGGGCAGCGGAGCGAAAGGCGAGCCGCCGTCGGCGGTCTGCAAGTCCAGCAGGTAGTTGCGGAAAATCTGCCCCAGCACCTGGGTGGCGATTTCCAGCTCATCGCGACGCATCTGCGCGGCGACCAAGTCCGCGGTATCCATCGCGTCTTCCGAGCCGTTCACCGCGGCCATCTTCAGCACGATGTACGCCTGCACGTTGTTGGCCGGTACGCCCTCGCCGCGAAAGAACATGTTGCCCAGGCGCTGCTGCGCATCGGCATGGCCCTGCAACGAGGCCTGCTCGAACCAGTTGAGCGCCTGCTGCAGGTCGCGCGGAATGAGCTTGCCCTCGTAGAAGAACTGGCCCAGTTCGAACTGCGCTTCGCTGTCGCCGGCGTGGGCGGCTTGCTGGCAGGCGGAAAGCGCGTCGGGCAGGTCCTCGGGCTGGGTATTCAACGTGCAGCGGCCGGTCGAGGGGATGAGCAGCGAATTGCCGCCCGCCAGGGCGACCAGCGGCAGCAGGAGAAAGGTTGCGCAGAGGATTCGACCAGCGCGGTGCATGAAGCGCCTCCAGAACGAGGCGGGTTCGGAGAACCCGGCCGGCGAGAAAAAGCCGACGTTCAATTATGGGTCAAGCCGGCGCGGCCTTTCAAAAACTTTACGTGGTATCACGAAACTTTTTTCCAGGTGCCCCGCCGGCCTCTCTCTATTGGGAGGCCCATGCGGCTGCCGAGGTTTCCGCCGATGAGACGGACGGTGCCTGGCAAAGGTTTTTCCAGAGGCGGAACGCCCGCCGGAGCAGGGCGTCCCATGGCCTCAGGCTCAGGCCGCGAGGGCGGCGAAGGCGCGCTCGGCGGCCTTGAAGGTGATCTCCAGCTCTTTCTCGCCGTGGGCGATGGAGGTGAAACCCGCCTCGAAGGCGCTCGGCGCCAGGTACACGCCGCCTTCCAGCATCAGGTGGAAGAAGCGCTTGAAGCGCTCCGCGTCGCTGGCCATCACGTCCTGGAAGGTGACGATATCGTCGGCGCCGCTGAAGTAGAGGCCGAACATGCCCCCGGCCTGGGTGGTGACGAAGGGCACGCCGGCGGCATCGGCGCGGTCCTGCAGGCCTTGCAGCAGGCGCGTGGTGAAGTCGCTCAGTTCGGCGTGGAAGCCCGGACGGCCGATCAGCTCCAGGGTGGCCAGGCCGGCGGCCATGGCCAGCGGGTTGCCCGACAGGGTGCCGGCCTGGTAGACCGGCCCGAGTGGGGCGATGCACGCCATGATTTCGCGCTTGCCGCCGAAGCAGCCGACCGGCATGCCGCCGCCGATGATCTTGCCGAAGGTCGACAGGTCCGGCGTCACGCCGTAATGCGCCTGGGCGCCGCCGAGGGCGACGCGGAAGCCGGTCATCACCTCGTCGAAGATCAGCACCACGCCGTGCTTGTCGCACTGGGCGCGCAGGCCTTCGAGGAAGCCGGGCGCCGGCGGCACGCAGTTCATGTTGCCGGCCACCGGCTCGACGATGATGCAGGCGACGTCCTGGCCGACCTGATCGAGCAGGTGGGCCACGGCTTCGCTGTCGTTGAACGGCAGGGTCAGGGTGTGCTTGGCGAAGGCTTCCGGCACGCCGGGGGAGCTGGGCACGCCCAGGGTCAGGGCGCCGGAGCCGGCTTTCACCAGCAGGCTGTCCGAGTGACCGTGGTAGCAGCCCTCGAACTTGATGATGCTGTCGCGGCCGGTGTAGCCGCGCGCCAGGCGAATCGCGCTCATGGTCGCCTCGGTGCCGGAGCTGACCATGCGCACCATCTCCATCGACGGCACGATCGCGCAGACGCGCTCGGCCATCCGCGTTTCCATTTCGGTCGGCGCACCGTAGGAAAGGCCGTGCTCGAGCTGCCGGCGCACCGCGTCGATGACGTCGGGGTGGCTGTGGCCAAGGATCATCGGGCCCCAGGACCCGACGTAGTCGACGTAGCGCTTGTCGTCTTCGTCGACCACGTAGGCGCCGGCGGCATGCTTGAAGAACAGCGGCGTGCCGCCGACGCTCTTGAAGGCGCGAACCGGCGAGTTGACGCCGCCGGGGATGTGTTTCTGGGCATTGGCGAATAGGGTTTCGGAACGGGACATGGCGGCCTCTCGTAACGGTGGGACGAAGCGGTTCGTCCTCGGACTGGCGGGTCGGGCGGGTCGGCCGCCCATGGATTCAGGGTGTTTCGAACAGGGCGCTGAACGCGTGGGCGCGGCGTTCGACCTCATCGGCGTCGGCGGCGGAGAACAGCGCGTGGACCACCGCCACCAGGCTGGCGCCGCGGGCGATCAAGCCGGGCGCGGTGTCCAGGGTCACGCCGCCGATGGCGACGATCGGCAGGGCGAAGCGCGCCCGCGCTTCCTCCAGCAGTTCGAGGGTCGCCGCCGGCGCGCCGGGCTTGGTCGCGGAATCGAAGAAGCGGCCGAAGGCGATGTAGCTGGCGCCCTCGCGGATCGCCTGCTCGGCCAGGCCCGGCTGGGCATGGCAGGTGGCGCCGATGATCGCCTTGCGGCCGAGCAGCGCGCGTGCCGCGGCCAGCGAGCCGTCGCTCTGGCCCAGGTGCACGCCGACGCCCAGGCGCGCGGCCAACTCGGCGTCGTCGTTGATGATCAGTTGCGCCCCGTGACGCTCGCAGCGTTCGCGCAGGGCTTCGGCTTCGCGCAGGCGACGCGCGTCGTCGTGGCTCTTGTCGCGGTATTGCACGAGGCGCGCCCCGCCGCGCAGCGCCGCCTCGACGTAGGGCAGCAGGCGGCCGTCGGCGAGCAACAGGCTGTCGGTGATCGCGTAGAGGCCGCGCAACTTCATCGGCGACCGCTCACGCGCAGAAATCCAGCGGCAGGCGCCGTGGGACGAACTGGCCGCGGCCGGGCCGTTCGGCGTCGCGCAGGGTGCGCCAGGTGTAGTCGAGGGCGCTGCGCACCGCGCTGTCCAGGCGCTCGCCCAGGGCCAGGCGGCCGGCCAAGGTGCTCGCCAGGGTGCAGCCGGAGCCGTGGTAGCTGCCCGGCAGGCGCTGGCAGGTGAAGACCTGACGTGCGCCGTCGCGGCTGTACAGGCGGTTGTGGACTTCCGCCTCGTCGCCGTGGCCGCCGGTGATCAGCAGGTGCTCGACGAACGGCAGCAGCTTCTCCGCGCACTGGTCGGCGCTGCCTTCGGGCAGTTCGGCCAGCAGGCGCGCTTCCGGCAGGTTCGGTGTGGCCAGGGTGGCGCGCGGCAACAGGCGCTCGCGCATGGCGTAGCCCACCTCGTTCTTGCCCAAGGCGCCGCCGCCCCCGGCGCGCAGCACCGGGTCGCAGACCAAGGGCACGCCGGGCAACAGCGCCATGATCTCGAGGACGGTATCGACCATTTCCACCGAGCCGAGCATGCCCAGCTTGACCGCGGCGACCGGCAGGTCGGCGATGATCGCATGGGCCTGGGCGAGCACCCAGTCGCGGTCGAGCACGCGGAAGTCGCTGACGTCGACGGTGTCCTGCACGGTGAGGGCGGTGATCGCCGGCGCCGCGTGGCAACCCTGGGCGAGCAGGGCTTCGATATCCGCTTGCAGCCCGGCGCCGCCGCTGGGGTCGTGGCCGGACAGGCAAAGCACTACGGGACGGGAGCTTGGTGTATTCATGGGCGGCGAGCTTACCATTTATTCGTCGCGGCGCAGCCGTCCGGGGCGTCGCGGGCGGCGGCTCGGACGTCCCTGGCCGGCGTCCGCGTCACCGCCGCCTTCGGTGGGGCGTCCTTGCTCCTGGCGCGAGCCGGCATGGCCCGCGACCCTCTGCCGCGTCGGGGCCTTCCCCGGTGGGTGGCCTGCGTGCGTGCCCGAGGGTGGCGCGCGATCGCCCCGGCCTTTGACCGATCCGTCGCTTTCGCCAAGGTCTGAATGCTGGTTCACTGCTGCAAGCAATGAATCGGGATTCAGCCATGGCTTATCGGATCACCGCCGAACGTCTCGACCGCGACCAGGCCCAGCGCGAGCGGATTCTGGCGTGCGCGGCGCAGCGGGTCGGCGAGGGCGGCTTCGCCGCGCTGACCATGCAGGGGCTGGCGGAAGCCGCCGGCATCGCCACCGGCAGCCTGTATCGCCATTTCGCCGGCAAGGGCGCGTTGGCGGCGGAAGTCTTCGCCCGCGCCAGCCAGCGCGAGGTCGAGGCCTTGGCGGCCTGCCTGGGGGCGCCGGGCGATCCCCGGGCGCGCCTGGCATCCGGCCTGGCGCAGTTCGCCGGGCGTGCCTGGCATCGCCGGCGCCTGGCGTTCGCGCTGATCGCCGAGCCGGTCGACCCGGAAGTCGACGAGCAGCGCCTACGCTACCGCGAAGCCTATGCCGGATTGTTCGTCGAGTTGCTCGAGGAGGGCCGCGCCCAGGGCGTGTTCGATCCCGGGCCGATCCCGCTGGTGGCCGCCTGCCTGGTGGGCGCCATCGCCGAAGCCCTGGTCGGGCCGCTGTCGCCGCCGGCGCGCGCCTCGGCCGATGCCCCCTGCTCCGCGCCGACGCTGGAAAGCGTCAGCGCCGCGCTCGTCACCTTTTGCCTGCGCGCCGTCGGCGCCCGTCCACTCGCACCGGAGACCTCGCCATGAACCCGTCCGCCTTCGCCGAGACGCCCGCCGTCCTGGCCGAAACCCACGAAGTCACCAACCAGGTGCCGCCCCTCGACGGCGCCAACCTGTACCGCCTCGACCTGCCCTTGCAGGAGTGGCTGCGTCGCTTCGACGGCGGCTGGGCCGAGGATCGCCTCGACCGGTACGGCGCGCTGGCGGGCGGCCCCTTGATGGCCGCGGGCTTTCTCGCCAACGAGAACAAGCCGGTGTTCCACAGCCACGATCGCTACGGCCACCGGCTCGACCTGGTGACGTTCCATCCGGCCTATCACCAGCTGATGAGCACGGCCATCGAGCATGGCATTCCCTCGATGCCCTGGACCGACCCGCGCGCCGGCGCCCACGTCGCCCGCGCCGGGCTCAGCTACCTGCACAGCCAGGCCGAGGCCGGCAGCGGATGCCCGCTGACCATGACCTTCGCCAGCGTGCCGGCGCTGCGCCTGCAACCGGAGGTGGCCGAAAAGTGGCTGCCGAAGATCCTCGCCACCGCGTACGACCCGCGCAACCTGCCGATCGAGCAAAAGGCCGGCGCCACCATCGGCATGGCGATGACCGAGAAACAGGGCGGCACCGACGTCCGTGCCAACACCACCCGTGCCCATCCGGTGGGCCAGCCCGGACCCGGCCAGGCCTACGAGCTGGTCGGCCACAAATGGTTCTGCTCGGCGCCGATGTGCGACGCCTTTCTCACCCTGGCCTACACCGACAAGGGCCTGACCTGCTTCCTGCTGCCGCGCCACCGGCCGGACGGCACGCGCAACGCCTTCTACATCCAGCGCCTGAAGAACAAGCTGGGCAATTGGTCGAACGCCTCCAGCGAGGTGGAGTACCGCGGCGCCCTGGCCTGGATGGTCGGCGAAGAGGGGCGCGGGGTGCCGACCATCATCGAGATGGTCGCGTTGACCCGCTTCGATTGCATGATCGGCTCCAGTGCGCTGATGCGTCAGGCCCTGACCCAGGCGGCGCACCATTGCGCCCACCGGCGGGTCGGCGGGCGCGTGCTGGCCGAGCAGCCGTTGATGCAGAACGTGCTGGCCGACCTGGCGCTGGAGAGCGAGGCGGCGCTGGCCCTGTCGCTGCGCATGGGCCGCGCGCTGGATCGCGCCCATGACGAGCAGGAAGCCCGGTTCGCCCGGCTGGTCACCGCCGTCGGCAAGTATTGGATCTGCAAGCGCGCGCCGGCGATGATCAACGAGGCCGCCGAATGCCTCGGCGGCGCC
The DNA here is from genome assembly GCF_025642785.1 of Pseudomonas sp. RIT-PI-AD. GTDB lineage: Bacteria > Pseudomonadota > Gammaproteobacteria > Pseudomonadales > Pseudomonadaceae > Pseudomonas_T. Next base: position 124,290 of record NZ_JANZKU010000013.1, on the reverse strand, counting down.
GGCTACGTGGAAGACGGCATCCTGCCGCGGCTGTACCGCGAGGCGCCGGTCAACTCCACCTGGGAAGGTTCGGGCAACGTGCAATGCCTCGACGTGCTGCGTGCGCTGTCCAAGGAGCCCGGGGTGCTCGACGCCCTGTTCGCCGAGCTGGGCGACGGGCATGGCGACGCGCGGTTGGCCGCGCACATCGGCAACCTCAAGGCCGCGTTCCGCGACACCGCCGACATCCAGTACCGCGCGCGTCAACTCACCGAGGACGTGGCCCTGGCCCTGCAGGCCAAGCTGCTGCTGGAGGCCGGCAACGCCACGGTGTCCGACGCCTTCATCGCCAGCCGCCTGGGCGCGGGCGGGCACGCCTTCGGCACCTTGCCACGGGGCCTCGACGTCGAAGCCTTGGTCACCCGGGCGTCGCCGCAGGTGCACTAGCGCCGGAAGTGGCCGTGGGCGGATGCGCTCCCCGCGTCCGCAGGGGGATGGCGCTCTTTTCAGGCACCGGTGCGTGGAAGGTGGAAGAAAAGAGCGTCTTCCACCCTACGGCTGAGCGACGTTGCCCTGGACTTCGTCATGAATCAAAGGCCGGAGCGCAGAGCTGCATGGGCGCGCCGACCTCCATACCAACGTAGGGTGGATGACGCTTTTCTCATCCACCGATGCGCGGTCGAGGTGGAAGATAAAGGCGTCTTCCACCCTACGATTCCGGCTTTCCGGTGGGGGTACGCAGAGGGAAGGGTTTCTGCCTTTCGTCCCCAGGGTCGCTTGCTGCCGGGGGATCGGTTGCCGCAAGGGGTACGTCGGGACTCCTGACCCCGGGAAGCAGGCGACAGGCTGAATGCCGCCCGTTGGCGGTGCCGAGGCCGGCGTCGGGCGGGCTCAAGCGGATGAGCCCGACGCCCACCCCTGGGAAACACCGGCTCCGCGGGCGTCGATTCTCCGGCTCAAGTTCTCCGTGGCTGCGGTCGATAGCCTGTGACTCATCTTCTTGCAGGGACGGATGCCATGACTCAGTCGATAGCTTTCGGCACCGGCGTTTCCGCCGCGCTTCGTGTGGCGGTGCGCGTCAGCGGGACCACCCCCCCGGCGTCCGCCGACGACAGCGCCCGGGCCGACCCCGAAACGCCTTCCTTCAGTGTGACCATCAGCCAATACGCGCGCGACCGGATGAAAGCCATCCAGACCGCCACCGCTGCCCTGAAGGCCCGTACCGAGCAACTCGGCGAGGAGCGCAAGGCCGCCGCGCGCCAGCGCATCGAGAACGTGAAGCAACGCATCGAATTGCTGAAGAAGCTGGCGGTGGGGCTGGGGCCGAAGGCGGCCAAGAGCCTGCTCAACCAGATCCGCCAGTTGGCCCACGAGATCGGCCAGGCCGCGTCGGTGTTGAGGGAGTCTTCCGGTAGCGCGACCGGTGGAAGCGCCGTATCGACCCCGGACCTCGGGTCGCAGGATTCATCCAGCGCCGCGAGCCCGGGAACCGCGGGCCTGGCGGAGGGCGGAATGGCTTCGGCGAGTGAACCCGTCGTCGAGGCCGCGCCGCCGGTCGACGCGGCGGCCACCGAGCCCACCGGCAGCGAGCCGGCGGAAGCCGCTGGCGGCGCGGAGGCGGCCGCGGCCCAGGGCGAGGCCGAAGCGGCCGGCGCGCAGCTCGACGCGCAGGAAAAGGACGAGGGCGGCTCCGCATCGGCAACCTTCGCGGCCGCGCCGGGCGGCCAGGCGCAGCGCCAGCAGGACGGCGAACTGATCAAGGATGCGGTGCGCAAGCTGCGGCAACTGCTGGCGATGGTGAAGGCGCAACTGCCCGACGACGAAGAGAGCCGCAAGACCCTCAAGCAGGTCAATGCCCTGCTGAAGGCGAGCGAAGCCCAGGCCACCGCCCTGCAGGTGGGCGACGGCGCGGCGGCTCTGGGCGGCGTCGGCGTCAACCTGGGGGCGGTGGGCAGCACCCTGTCCGTCAGCGTCTGACTCAATCCCCGGCGGCGAGGATCGCCGCCAGCGCCTGGCGGTCGATGTTCGCCCCGCTGAGCACCACCGCCACCCGTTCCCCGGCGTTCCGTCCACGCTCCTGCATCAGCGCCGCCAGGGCCACGGCGCCGGCGCCTTCCGCCAGGTTGTGGGTGTCCTCGTGAAGCACGCGGATCGCCTGGCGGATCTCCTCGTCGTCGACCCGCAGGATGCGCGCCGCGCCGTCCCTGATCAGCGCCAGCGCCTCGTCCTGGGGAACCCGACAGGCCACGCCGTCGGCGAAGGTGTCCGCGCGGTCGGTGCAGACCGCCCGACCCTGCTCGAAGCTCTGTGCGTAGGCATCGGCGCCGCGCGCCACCACCCCGACGATCTCGGTGTCGAGGCCGAGCAGGTCGCGGGTGCGGATCAGCCCGCAGATCCCCGAGCCGAGGCCGATCGGCACGTAGACCCGGCGCAGGTCGGGCACCGCCTCGAACAACTCCAGGGCATAGGTGGCCACGCCGCGGACCAGGTCCGCGTGCAGCGCCGGCACCAGGTGCAGGCCGCGCGCCTCGGCCAGGCGTATCGCCGCCTCGCGGACTTCGTCGAAGTCGCGGCCCTGCTCGATCACTTCCGCGCCGAAGGCGCGCATTGCCGCGTTCTTCTCCCGCGCGTTGCCCTGCGGCACCAGGATGTGGATCGGCAGGCCGGCCCGGCGCGCCGCCAGCGCCAGGCTCTGCCCGTGATTGCCGCGGGTCGCGGTCACCAGGCCGCGCACTGAGGGTTCGCGGCGCAGCAGTTCGTCCAGGTAGACCAGCCCGCCGCGGACCTTGAAAGCACCGGTCGGGGTGTGGTTCTCGTGCTTGACCCAGACCTCGCAGCCGAGCCGCTCGGCCAGCAGCGGCCAGGCCAGTTGCGGGGTGGGCGCGACAGTCGGGCGGATCAGGTCGGCGGCGCGGCGCAGGGCGGGGAGATCGAACATCGGTGTGGCCTCGGAGGTGGGATGAACCGATGCTAAAAGGCGCGCATTGCATGGGTAAATCGCTATATTGCATGGCCTGCAATATCGATTGAGCCCGCCCCTGGAGCCTTGCCGTGTGGATACCCGAACTGCCGGAGAGCGGCCTGCCCACCTACCTCGCACTGGTCGAGGCGATCGCTCGCGCCATCCGCAGCGGCGAACTGAAGGCCGGCGACCGCCTGCCGCCGCAACGGCGCCTGGCCTGGCGACTGGGGATCAACCCGAGCACCACGCTGCAGGCCTACCGCGAGGCGGCGCGCCGGCACCTGGTGTCGGGAGAGGTGGGCCGCGGCACCTACGTGCTGGCCGGCAGCCAGGAGGCGACCCTGTTCCTGCTCAAGCAGGCGCCGGCGGACCTGCCGGGCCATGCGCCCCTCGACCTGTCGACCAACGTGCCGGTGCTGGACCCCGCTAACCGCGACCTCGACGCCAGCCTGGAGAACCTGCGCGCGCACGGCGGGCTGGCCGCCCTGCAAGGCTATGCCTCGGCGGCGCAGGTGGCCCGCGGCCGCCTCGCCGGCAGCCAGTGGTTGCGCGGGCGCGGGCTGGAGCTTGCGCACAGCCGGGTGCGGCTCTGCGCGGGCGCCCAGCAAGGGGTCTTCGCCGCGTTGCTGGCGCTCTGCGAGGCGGGCGAGCCGGTCCTGGTGGAAGCCTTCACCTCGCCGGGGATCAAGGCGGCGTCGCGGCAATTGCGCCTGCCGCTGCACGGCATCCCGCTCGACGCCCGCGGCATCCTGCCCGAGGCCCTCGACCGGCTGGCGCGCGCCACCGCCGCGCGGGTGGTGGTGCTTACGCCCTGCTTGCAGAACCCCACCGGGGCGAGCATGGACGCCGCGCGCCGCGCCGAGATCGCCGCGGTGGCGCGACGCCACGGGCTGTGGGTGATCGAGGACGACGTCTATGGCGGCCTGGGCGAGCAGCCGCCCCTGGCCGAGGCCCTGCCGGAACGCTGCCTGCTGGTCACCAGCCTGTCGAAAAGCGTCGCGCCGAGCCTGCGCCTGGGCTTCCTCGCCGGCCCCCTGGAACTCCTCGAACGCATCGACCGCGAGGCCCAGGCGACCAACTGGGCGGTCTCGCCGCTGTGCCTGGCGATCGGCTGCGAGTGGGTCGAGGAGGGCGTCGCCCTGCGCCGCCTGGCCTGGCAGCGCGAGGAACTGGCCCGCCGCTGGCGCCTGGCGCGCACGGCGCTGGGCACGCGGATGCCCGCCGGGCGAACCCCGGCGCCGCACCTTTGGCTGACCGGCGCGGGGCTGTTCGAGGCCTGCCGGGCGGCCGGCGTGGAAAGCGTTCCGGCCGAAGTGTTCGCGGTGGCCCACACGCCCGTCGACGGGGTGCGCATCAGCCTGGCCGCGGCGCCCAGCCAGGCCGACCTCAAGCGCGCGCTGGACGGCATCGCCCGCCACTGGCCGCCCGCGGATCTTCCTGGCGCTACCCTTGTCACCGACGAGCAGGCAAGATGAACCGGCCCCCCAGACAGGATGACGTTATGAGTTTCTACCCCGACGACGACTTCATCGTCGCCACCAGCGCCGAGGAGGCCGTCGACCGCCTCGGCGAATTGCACCGCCAGGCCACCGCTGCGCTGAGCCAGGCGCTCAAGCGCTACCTGAAGGACCGCGTGGTTCCCAGCGAGCAACAACGCGCGCTGTTCCGCTACCCGCTGCTGCGCATCGGTTACCACTGGCAGGGCGAAGTGCCCACCACCACCCGCGCCTACGCGAAGATCCAGGTGCCGGGCAACTACAGCGTCACCGTCACCCATCCGGATGCCTTCCGCCCCTACCTGCTGGAACAACTGCGACCGCTGATGAGCGACTTCACCCTGCGGGTGGAGGTCGGCCCCAGCGAGCAGAACATCCCCTATCCCTACGTGGTGGAACAGGGCGACGAACTGGCCGGCTCCGGGGTGACCGCCGCCGAGCTGGCGCGGGTGTTCCCCAGCACCGACCTGTCCGCCGCCTCCGACGGGGTGGCCGACGGCCTCTACGAGTGGGAGAACGCCGACCCGATGCCGCTGGCGCTGTTCGACGCCGCGCGGGTCGATTTCTCCCTGCGCCGCCTGGTGCACTACACCGGCAGCGACTGGCGCCACGTGCAGCCCTGGATCCTGCTGACCAACTACCACCGCTACGTCGACCAGTTCATCCGCCACGGCCTGGAGCAACTGCGCGACGACCCGCGCTTCGTGCGCATGGTGCTGCCGGGCAACGTGATCATCGAGCGTGGCACCCCCGAGGAGGACGCCCAGGCGGTGGCCGACGCGGTGGTCTGGCACCGCTACCAGATGCCGGCCTATCACCTGATCGCCGCCGACGGCCACGGGGTGACCCTGGTGAACATCGGCGTCGGTCCGTCCAACGCGAAGAACATCACCGACCACCTGGCCGTGCTGCGCCCGCACTGCTGGCTGATGATCGGCCACTGCGGCGGCCTGCGGCAGTCGCAGACCATCGGCGACTACGTGCTGGCCCACGCCTACATGCGCCGCGACGGCATCCTCGACCGCGTGGTGCCGCCGCACATCCCGATCCCGGCGCTGGCGGAGGTGCAGCAGGCATTGCAGGAAGCCGCCGCCCAGGTCACCGGCGAGAAGGGCGAGGCGCTCAAGCGGCGCCTGCGCACCGGCACCGTGCTCACCTACGACGACCGCAACTGGGAGCTGCGCTGGGCCCAGGAACGCCCGCTGATCAACCTGGCGCGGGCGGTGGCGGTGGACATGGAAAGCGGCACCATCGCCGCCCAGGGCTATCGGCTGCGGGTTCCCTACGGCACCCTGCTGTGCGTCTCGGATAAGCCGCTGCACAGCGAGATCAAGCTGCCCGGCGCCGCCGGCGCCTTCTACGAGCGCGCGGTGACCCAGCACCTGCACATCGGCATCACCGCCCTCGACCTGCTGCGCACCCAACTCGACTCGCTGCATTCGCGCAAGCTGCGCAGCTTCGACGAGCCGCCGTTCCGCTAGGGCTTGCCCCGCCGGGCGCGCGCGGGGTCGGCGAGTCGCCAGCCAGCCACCCACTCGCCCGCCCGCCCTCGGCCCGCAGGCGTCGCTCCGGCGTCGGCTACTCGGTTGCGCGGACGAGGGGGTCTATCTCCCAGCAGTCGCCCGGCTGCGGCACGCGAAAGCGGCTTTCCTCGACCTGGCGTGCGCGCAGCGCGGCGGTCAGCTCGCTGAGCGGGGCGAACTGGTCCTCGTCGGCGAGGTTGAAGGTGCCGAAGTGGATCGCCATGCTGCAGCGCGACTCCAGTTGCAGGTGCGCCTGCACCGCGTCGTCCGGGTTCATGTGGTTGTCGCGCATGAACCAGCGCGGCGCATAGGCGCCGATCGGCAGGGCGGCGAAGCGCAGCGGGCCGAAGCGCTGGCGGATCAGCGCGAATTCCGGGCCCAGGCCGCTGTCGCCGGGGAACAGCAGCGGGCCGGCGGCGGAGTCGAGGACGAAACCCAGCCACAGGCTGCGGTTGACGTCGCCGCGGGTGCGCGAGGACCAGTGCTGGGCCGGCACCGCGTGCAGGCTGAGCGCTCCGTTGAGCGGCAGCGCCTGCCACCAGTCCAGCTCGGCGATGCGGGCGAACCCGCACTGGCGGATCAGCGCGGCGTTGCCCAGGCCGGTGACCACCTGCGCCAGCGGGAAACGCTCGGCGAGCCGGCGCAGGCTGGGCAGGTCGAGGTGGTCGTAGTGGTTGTGGCTGACCAGGATGACGTCGATCGCCGGCAGGCGCTCGAGGCTTACCCCGGGTGCGTGGTAGCGCTTCGGCCCGAGGAAGGCGAACGGACTGGCGCGTTCCGACCACAATGGGTCGGTGAGGATGTTCAGGCCCTGATGCTGGATCAGCAGGGTGGCGTGGTTGACGTAGGTGACGCGCAGGGCGTCGCCCGGCACCCGCGCCGGAATCTCCCGTTCCACTGCCGCCGGCTGGATCGCCCAGGGCTGCTGTTTCTCGCGGTTCAGCCGCCATTTCAGGACCTGGCGCAGGTCCTTGTGGGGCGTCGGGTGCAGGTTGTGGAAGCGGCGGCCGTCGAAATGATCGCTGGGCGGACCCTGGTAGCCGTCGGGCCCCAGGCCGAGCAGGTTCAACAGGTCGATCAACCAGGTGGGTCGCAGGACGCGGGACATGCGCTGTTCTCTTGCGGGAGGGATGGCGCACACCCTAGCATGCCGCCTCCGGCCGTTCCGTCGCCAAGCCATTTCCAGCCATGTCACGTCCACCCCGCCCGCCCGCGCGTCCCTCCGCTCCGCGACGCGCGCCCGCCGCGTCGCGCCGCCCGGCCCAGGCCGCGCCCCGCGAACCGCGCCTGCTGGTGTTCAACAAACCCTTCGACGTGCTGACCCAGTTCAGCGGCGGCGAGGGCCGCGCCACGCTCAAGGACTTCATCGCGGTGGCCGGCGTGTATCCGGCCGGGCGCCTGGACCGCGACAGCGAGGGCCTGCTGCTGCTCACCGACGACGGGCGATTGCAGGCGCGCATCGCCGACCCCCGGCACAAGCTGGCGAAGACCTATTGGGTGCAGGTGGAGGGCGAGCCGGACGCCGAGGCCTTGCAACGGCTGCGCGACGGCGTGCTGCTGAACGACGGCCCGACCCTGCCGGCCGAGGTGCGCCGGCTGGAGGAGCCGGCGCTGTGGCCGCGCGATCCGCCGGTGCGCTTCCGCAAGAGCGTGCCCACCGCCTGGCTGGAACTGACCATTCGCGAAGGCCGCAACCGCCAGGTACGGCGCATGACCGCCGCGGTGGGCTTGCCGACCCTGCGCCTGGTGCGGGTGCGCATCGGGCCCTGGGCGCTGGAAGGGCTGGCGCCGGGCGAATGGCGGGAAGTGCCGGCCCGGCTCGACTGAAGGACGCCGCGTCGGCGGCGCCCTGGGCCTCAGTAGGACGCCTTGATCACGTTGATGCCCTTGACCAGCACCTCGCGCCAGGCGGCACGGGTGTCGCCGTCGAACTGCTTGTCGTGTTCGCCGATGGTCAGCAGCAGCGCATCCATCCACAGGTCGTAGAGCTCCGGGCGGATGTCCAGGGCGTCTCGGGCATGGCTGCAACCCAGGGCGCGCAGCTTGGTGTCGGGCATGCCGCGGGCGTACATCACCAGGTTGAGGATGCCCTGGCGCAGCAACAGCTTCTGCGCCTGCATGTCGGTGTTGAGGAATTTCTCACGGATGAGCGGCGAGCTGGCGAGGAAGTGGCGGTAGAAGCTATCGAAGAATTCGGGGCTGGCACAGCACCGTCCATAGCTTTGCATGACGCGATCGGTAGCGTTCATGGGGTGGATCTCCTGAGTGAAAATAGGCCCGCCCGCGAAACACCGCAGGGGTGTCGCGGAAAAGCACGGAGTAGAGACGCGGGTCGGCGGTGTGGCGTTACAGCCCTTCGAGGCTACCGATCACCAGCGACTTGATGACGAAGCCGAGCACCCCCAGGCCGAGGGCGAGAAACAGAATCATGGTGCCGAAACGGCCGGCGTTGGACTTCTTCGCCAGGTCCCAGACGATGAACGCCATGAACAACACCAGGCCGGCGATCAGGCCGGTCATCATCAACTCTTCGAACATCTCGGGACTCATCGTCAACCTCGTGGGACAGCACGATTCGGGCCCGGCACGGGCCACGCGGAGATGCCGTGGACGGGGCGCTTATTGTTCGAGCGCGGGGCTCTTGTAGGGGTTCCACGCGGGGGCACGGCAAGGCGGCGGCGATTATACGCGATGCGTCGCCGCGCGGTCCGCTTCGGCCTTCAGTCGTGCAGGTGGGTGAGCGGCAGCTCGGTGCTGGCGATCACCTGGTTCAGCACGAAGCTGGAGCGCACGCTGGTGACGCCCTCGATGCGGGTCAGGTGGCCGAGCAGGAACTGCTGGTAGTGCTCCATGTCCGGCACCACCACCTTCAACTGGTAATCGGCGTCGATCCCGGTCACCAGGCAGCATTCGAGCACCTCGGGGCAGGCCTGGATCACCGACTGGAAATGCTCGAAGCGGTCCGGCGTGTGCCGGTCCATGCCGATCAGCACGTAGGCGGTGAGGGTCAGGCCGAGCTTCTTTCGGTCCAGCAGGGCCACCTGGCGAAGGATGTAGCCGTCGTCTTCCAGTTGCCGCACGCGACGCGAGCAGGGCGAGGGCGACAGGCCGATGCGCTCGGCGAGTTCCTGGTTGGAAATCCGTGCGTCCTTCTGCAGTTCGGCGAGGATGCGCCGGTCATAGCGGTCGAGCTTTTCCATCTGGCGGGCTTCTTTGGCGTTGCATTGCCGGGGATTATCGATTCATAGGATAAAATTGCGCAAGCGATGCTTTGGTGGGCAATTTTAGCAATCATCGGTCGGGTCGGCGGCGGTAAGCTTGTTTCCAGTTTCATGGCCCGGACGTTGAGTCCATCCGACCCGCCCAATCAGGTGCGTCGGCGCCGGCGGTCCCACCGGGCCGCGCCAGGCCCCCGGGTCCGTACCGCCCAATCAGGTGGACGACGAAAGCGGCGACACGATCGTCAGTACCGGACGAAATTCCCGAGGGAGGTCAGCGCTGGCCTCCCTTTTTCTTTGCCCGCGAAACGACCGGAAGGCAGCGGGCGGTGCGGCCACGGCCGCGCGTGACCCGCGCCGCTCGCGCGCGGCTGTCGCCAGGGTCGTGGGCGCCCCTCCGCGCTGAAGGAAAAGAGTCGCCGCCCACTGCGCCGGTTCGCGCCAGTCGCCCCGCCAGAGCCTCCGGTCGTGGATGGGGCGAGGGGACGGCGCGCGGCCGCTCGCCTTTTCTTTTGCCGAACATCCCTGTAGAACTCCCCGAAATTCGGCAGGTAGCCATCATCGGAGAGGGGATTTCCCGGAGTGAGCAAGGGCACAACGGAAGGGGCCGCATTCGCCTACCAGGCGGTGTATCGCTATCTCGTCGAGTTGATCGAGACGGGCCGGCCGGGCAGCGAGCAGAAGTTGCCTTCTTTGCGCCAACTGGCCACCCGGCTGAATGTCTCGGTATCCACCGTGAAGTACGCCTACTCGCTGCTGGAGGACGAAGGCCGCCTCTACGCGAAACCCAAGTCCGGCTACTTCGCCGTGGCCGTCAACACCCCCGCCCTCAGCGAAGGCTCCCCCGACCTGCTCGACGATGTGTTCGCCAACGCGCGCCAGCCGGGCATGCTGGCCCTGAGCAGCGACGCGCCTTCGATGCTGCTGTCGCTGGAGAACCCGCTGCTGATGATGGAGCGGGAGCTGGCGCGGCAGTACCCGCGTCCCCAGGCGCCGCTGTACCAGCCGTTCGGCGAGAGCGAGCTGCGCGGCGTGCTGGCCGACCGCTACACCCTGTCCACCGAGCGCTACTGGCAGGCCGAAGACGTTTACATCGGCTCCGACCTGCGCAGCGTGCTGGAGCTCACCCTCGCCGCCTTCGGCCTGGCGGGCAGCGTGGCGCTGGTGGAGTCGCCCTGTTCCTGGGCCACCCTGCGCCAACTGCAGGCGGTGGGCATCCGGGTGATCGAGTTGCCCCTGGGCGACGACGGCCGGTTCGACCTGCAACGCCTGGAAGACCTGCTGCGCCGCGAGCCGATCCGCCTAGCGGTGCTGTCCTCGGCGGTGAGCGTGCCCCACGGCAGCCTGATGCCTGAGGCGGACAAGGCCCTGCTGGCCCGCTGGCTGGGCGAGCGCGGCATCTGGCTGTTCGAGAACGACAGCTACGGCGAGTTCTGCTTCACCCCGTCGCCGCCGCGCTACCGCGACCACGCCGACCCCGAGCGCCTGCTGGTGTTTTCCACCTTCGACAAGATCATCGGTTCGGAGGCGCCCTACGGCTATCTGCTGTGCCGGCGCTTCGGCAGCGCCTTCCGCCATCAATTCCTCGGCCGCGCCTTCCGCTTGCCGCCGATCCGCCAGAAAGCCATCGCCCGGCTGTTCACCTCCGGCCGCATCGACCAGCACATCGCCCTGCTGCGGGCCATGTTGCTGGAGCGCATGCAGCGCATGGGCAGCCTGTTGCAGCAGACCACCGAGGGCCAACTGCGCCTGGTGACGCCCCGCGGCGGCGCCACCTTCTGGGCCGAGGCGATACGGCCGGTGGACATGCGCCGGGTGTTCGAGCGGCTGCTGGCGCAGCGCATCGTCATCGCCCCGGGGGAAATCTTCAGCTTGGACGGCTCCTACCGGCAGCACCTGCGGCTGAGCTATACCATCGACTGGAGCAAGGACATCCGCGCCGCGCTGCAAGCCATGGCCCAGGCGCTGGCCGACGAATCGCGGGAGCCCTGAGGCGTCCCGCGACCCGCATGCGCCGCCGGGGCGGCGCGTTCGTCCGCCCCTGCGACCTCGGCAGAGGCGGGCACGCGGCGGTCAGCGCGCCTTGGCCGGGCGCTTTTCGCTGTTGACCGGCGCGGGCGAGGGCAGCCCGTAGCAATGCCGCGCCTCGGGGAAGGCGCCCTCGCGGACGTCGTCGGCATAGCGTTCCACTGCGTCGCGGATCACCGCGGCGACGTCGGCGTAGACCTTGACGAAGCGCGGCAGGTGTCCGCCGCCGAGGCCCAGCATGTCCTCGGTCACCAGCACCTGGCCATCGCAGCCCGGCGAGGCGCCGATACCGATGGTGGGCATCGGCGAGGCGGCGGTGAGGGCGCGCGCCAGGGGTTCGGCCAGCCCTTCCAGGAGCAGGCTGAAGGCCCCGGCCTCGAGGTGGGCGTGGGCGTCCTCCTGGATGGTCCGCGCCGCCGCCTCGGTCAGGCCCTGGGCCTTGAAGCCACCCATCAGGTTCAGGTACTGCGGCATCAGGCCGACGTGGGCCATCACCGGAATACCGCGCTCCACCAGGAATCGCACGGTACCCGCCAGGGCCTTGCCGCCCTCCAGCTTGACCGCGTCGCACCCGCTGCGGGCGAGCATCTGCGCGCAGTGCCGGTAGGCCAGCTCGGGGGACTCCTGGTAGCTGCCGAACGGCATGTCGGCGACCACGCAGGCGAGCCGCGTGTTGTCCACCACGGCACGGGTATGGGCGACCATCTCCTCCAGGCTCAGGTCGAGGGTGGAGGCCCGCCCATAGGCGACCATGGCCGTGGAGTCGCCGACGATGATCAGGTCGACGAAGGGGTCCATCAATTGCGCCATCGGTTTGGAGTAGGCCGTCAGCGAAACGATCTTGCGCTGGCCTTTCATGGCCACCAGTTGCGGGACAGTCAATCGTGTGTTGCGCGCATGCACGCTCATGGCTTCGCTCCTCTGCGGGACGATGGATAGCCCCGCATGTGCGGGGTTCGGAAGGACGCCGCCGTTACAGCGTGGCGGCCTCCCAGTCTCGGTAGGCGCGGTAGTCCGCGGCGATTCGGGTAGGGTCCGGATGGACCAGGAAGACCGCTCCGGGCGAGCTGTTCAGGTCCACCGTGGGAACCCCGGCGGCGCCTTCGGCGAGGCGGAAGCGCGCGCTCTGGAAACTCTCCAGGCTTTCCAGCCGGGCGCTCACCGCGGCCCGGGGGAAGGCGCCGCCGCGATGGGCGATCAGGTTCAGGCAGCGCGCCTGGCGCAGCACCCGGTAGCGACGGGGCGTCGCTTCCAGGCGCGGCGGGTCCAGGTAGCAGGCGCAGGTGAGGGCCACCTGGTCGTTGCCGGTGGCGGCCTGCAAGGCATCCGGATTGGCCAGCCCGGACAGGCGCGCGCCGGTTTCCAGCAGGCGCGGCCCGGCGGCGGTGAGGATCAGCTCGGTGTGGGCCGGCCCGTAGGCGATGCCGAGGGCGTCCAGCACCCCTTCGGCGTAGTCGAGCAGGGCCGGCAGCTCGGCGGCGTCGGCCGGCTGCAGGTCCTCGTAGTCGTAGATCTTGCGGCCGTCGGCGCTGAGCGTCTTGCGGCACTTCCAGACGTCGCTGATCCAGTGCCGGCCGGCATGGCTGACGCTGTTGATCACGTACTCGTCGCCCTCCAGGTAGTCCTGCAGCAGCACCGCCGAGTTGGCGCGCATCATCAGGTTGGTGGCGCCGAGGATGCGCTCGACGGCGGCCTTCACCTGGGCGGCGTCCTGGCAAATGAACACGTTGTCCGAGCCGGCGCTGTCCAGCGGCTTGACCACCACCCTGGCGCCCTGGCGCGCGGCGAACCAGGCGAGGGCCTCGGCGGCCGACTCGGTGCGCAGTTGCCCGGCCACCGGCAGGCCCGCCGCGGCGACCCGCTCGGCCATCAGCGCCTTGTCGCGGCGCGCGGTCGACAGCGCCGGGTCGTTGCCCAACAGCCCCAGCCCGGCGGCCAGGCGGTCGGCGAGCTCGACGCCGAATTCGCTGCCGGTCAGCACCGCCGCGGGCGCGTGGGCGGCGAGCCGCGCGATCAGCGGCTGCACGCCGCCGTCCGCCAGCGTGTAGTGGGCGGCGAACAGGTGGCGCGGGCAACTGGCGGCGAAGGCCGCCGGCATGTCGTCGCGCGAGCGCACGTGCAGCAGCGGGCGGCGCGTGGCCAGGGCCTGGGCGAGCAGCGCGCCGGTGGAGAAGGCGTCCACCAGCACCAGCGGGGCGGCGTTCGGCTCAGTGCAAGGGTTGGTCATAGCGGCTCACCGTGTAGTGCAACATCTGGAACAGTTCCGCCGAGCGGATGCCCGGGCCCTGGCTGGACAGGCCGCTGCTGCGCGGCAGCGGCAGGCCGCCGACGTTGCCCCAACGCAGCGCGCCTTCGCCGTCGATGCGGGTGGTGGCGCGGCCGGGGTTGTCGGCGTGCAGGCAGAAGGGGATGTCCAGCAGGCCTCGGGCGAAGGCGCGGGTCAGGGCCTCGCCGAGGTCGGCGTGCAGGTCGAGGACGGTGTCCACCAGCCGGCGCGCCTCGAAGAGGATCTCCTCGTAGTAGCCGGTCGCGGCGGGTTCGGCATCCCGCGCGGTTTCGCCGGCGACCCGCGCGGCCATCTCCAGCGCTTCCAGGTTGTCCGCCACCGAGGGGATCTGCCGCGACTCGGCGATGGTCTTGACGATCAGCCGCTCGCAGCCGGCCTTGCGTGCCAGCCGCGCGCTGTCGCAGATCAGCGCGCGGGCGCCGTGGAGGGTGGCGGGGAACACGCCCATGTAGGAATACACCACCACGTGCCAATGGCCGTCGCCCAGGTATTCCCCGGCCAGTTCGCGCAGGGCGCGCAGCGCGCCCAGGTCCTGGGCCATGGAGGTGCCCTGGGCGTAGCTGAGAGACACGCTGCGCACTCCGTAGCGGTGGAAGAACAACCCTTCCAGCAACGCCATGGCGATCAGCAGCGAGGGCGGGCAGAGCTGGCCCAGCAGGCAGCCGCCGAAGCTTTCGATGTGGGCGGAGGCGCTGGCGTCGGCGAACAGCCGGCAGCTCTCCGCCCAGGCCTCGACGGCGCGGGCCAGGGGCAGCCGGCTGTAAGGCATGCAATAGGACACCGGGCCGCCTTCGGTGGCGTCCAGGCCGAGTTCGGCGATGCGCTGGAACACCCGTTGGGGCTGCGCGGTGCCGTGGCGTACCTGGATCGGGAAGTCCGCGCCGTAGAGGCCATCGAGCATCCCGCGGATCGCCTCGACGGAGTGGCTGACGATCGGGAAGCCATTCAGCGGCTGGCCCTCCGCCAGGCAGCGCAGGGCGCTGGCGTAGTCGCCGACGCGGGTATAGCTGTCCAGGGTAATGGTGCCGATGGCCTTGCAGGGGAGCGCGGCCACCGCGTCCAGTCCCGCGCGCATGGCCGGCAGCGCGCCGAAGCCCATGCGCGGCTGCACCACCAACTCATCGCGTAGCCGGGCGCGCTCGATGAAGCGCTGGAAATGGCCGCCATCGCTCGTCCGCATGCCTAGCGCCCCGAGACCATTTCCACCAGGGTTTCGCCGGTGCGGGGGTCGTAGCGGGCGATGCGGCCCTTGTGCGGGTCGCCGGCGCGTACCCGGGCGATCAGCGTGGCGTCGCTGTCGAAGTCGATCCGCTCATGGGCATACAGGCTGCGCAGGGCCTCCAGCGGCAGCCCGCTGACGTCCGCCAGCCAGGCGGCGGCCGCCGGGTGGTCGTCGGCACCGGCGAGCAGGGCATGCAGGTCCGCCAGGTCGGCCAGGCGCTGCGGATGGCAGGCGGCGAGGAACGCGGACAGTTCGCGTCCGGCGTCGACGAAGGGGGCGAACTGCATGCAGGCCAGTTGCATCTCGTCCAGGCCGAAGGCCTCTTCGGCGAAGCCTGCGGCCAGGGCGCGGCGCGCCTCGATCCCGGCCGGGCTGGAGTAGGCGGCCATCGCCAGGTCGATCAGGCGCTGGGGGATTTCCTTCTTGCGCATCAGCGCCAGGGCCAGCTCCAGGTACTCGCGGATGCCCTCGTGGTAGTGCCGGCCCTGCACGTATTGCGCCTTGAGGCCGCGGAAATGCGCCATCAACATGGGGTTGGCGCAATCCGACTCGGTGAAGCTGAAGGCCAGTTCCTCGAAGCGGAAGCCGAGGAACTCGGTGAGCAGCTCCCAGTGGTCCTCGACCCGATAGCTGACCAGGTCGTAGATGCTGACGAAGTCCGGGTCGGCGACCTCGCTGCCGCAGGCGACGCGGCGTTCCGCCCGTTCGACGGCGAAGCCCTCGCCGAACAGTTCGACGAAGTAGCTCTGCGCCACGCCGTCGAGGGCTTGCAGCAGGCCGCGGAAGCCCTGGCGCCGGCAGTCCTCGACGTCCAGGCCGAGGCGTTGGGCCAGGCGCATGATCCAGGTGAAATAGTGCTTCTGCTCCTTGCGCGAATCGCCGGTGACCACCGCGTCGACTCCGCCCTGCCACCAGGCGGCGCGCCCGTAGAAGTCGGCTACCGCCAGGTTGCAGCTGTTGCAGAAGGTCGGCCGGCCATCGCCGGCGGTGCGATGGCCGTTCATCAGCACGTCGAAGCGGTTCATCGCGCGCACCGCCTCGGGGAACGGCAGGTGACGCTCGAACGGGCGGATCTCGCGATGATCCACCACCAGCATCTCCACCCGCGGGTCGTGGTACAGGGCCAGCGCGCGGTAGACCCGGTCGATGTTCGCCATCACCGCGTCGGGCACCCCGGCGTGGCGCATGTTGGCGATGCGCAGGCGGAAGGTGCGGCCGTGGCGTTCGGCCAGGTGCAGTTGCACGGCGCGCATGAAAGCGACGGTGTAGGAACTGTCCTTGCCGCCGCCGTAGGCCACCATCAGCTTGTAGTCGGCCAGGCGTTCCAGCCCGCCGGCGGCGGCCAGCAGGCGTTCGCCGAGGATCTCCAGGGCGTCCAGTTCGACCGGTTTGAAGTAGGCGCGCAGGCTGTCCAGCAGTGCGGCATCCGGCGCGCGGGCCGGCGAGGGGGCAGCGAGGTTCATAGCGGTTCGGCCCTGAAATGGAAGCTGTGCATGGCGTGGCGGATGTCCCGTTCGACGTCGGCTTCGTCGCCGACGAAGATGAAACGCCCGCTGTGCAGGGCGTCGTAGCTGCCGCCGGCCTCGAGGACCTCCCCGGGCAACGGCAGCAGTTCGCGCCACAGGGTCGGCAGGCGCCCGCGCAGGGACTGCGCTTCCAGCACCCGGCAGGGCAACCGGGCGGGTTTCGGGATCACCAGCCAGCCGCCGCTGGGGTCGCCCTGGCGTTGCGGCAGCGGCGGGTTTTCCCCGGCCAGGCGGCGCAGCCAGTGTTCGTAGAGGTTGACCCCGAACACCTTGTTCAGCAGGTGCGGCACCTCGCTGCCGCCGACCCGCGCGCCGATCTCCAGGAACACCGGCGAGCCGTCCGGGCGCAGGAAGATTTCCAGGTGGAAGGCGGTATTGCACAGCGCCAGCGCGCGCAGGCACCGCTCGCTGAAGGCCTCGATGCGCTCGCGCAGCGGCGAAGCCTGGAGCATCACCGAGCCCAGGGGTTCGGCGCGGGCGAAGTCCAGGCAACTGTTCAGGTAGCGCGACACCACCTGGAAGGGCACCTCGCCCTCGGCGTCGGTGAAACCATCGATGTGGTAGACCTGCCCCTCGATGAAGGCTTCGATTTCGTAGCGCGCCAGGTCCACTTCGCCGAGCAGGCGGGCCAGGGCCTCGGCGTCTTCCACCTTCACCACGCCGATGCTCGCCGCGCCGTCCACCGGCTTGACGATCAACGGGTAGCCCACCTCCTCGGCGAAGCGCAGCCCCTGTTCGGCGGAGGTGCAGCGGGCGAAGCGCGGCACCGGGATGCCGTGTTCCTGGAGCACTTCCTTCATCCGCGCCTTGTCGCGGTAGACCGCCACCTCCGCCGGGCCATGGCCGGGGATGTCCAGCGCCTCACGGACCCGCGCGGCGATCTCCAGGGTGAATTCCGACAGCGCGACCAGGCGATCCACCGGGCCGACCCGCTCGACGATCTCGGCCACCGCGTCGCGCAGCGACTCGAAGCGGTTGACGTCGTCGACTTGCACCCGATGGGCGATGCGGTCCGGTGCGGCGAGCACGCCGTCGGCGCCCGGGCCGTCGACCACGTAGCTGACGCGGTGGCGGTCGTGGTCGATGAAGTCTTCGTAGCGGGTCAGTTCGTTGTCCCAGCGGCGTCCGTCATGGAAGCGCGGCCAGCGATTGACGATGACGATATGCATCGAGGCGATCCTTTGCGAAGGGGGGAGGAGCGAGCGGAAGCTCAGCCCCAGGTCTGGGCGGTGGCGACGGTGAGCGCGGGGTGCGCCTGGGCCCCGCGCAGGGTGTCGAGGAAGCGGCCGAAGGCTTCGATGGCGTCGGGCCCGACGAACACCTCGGTGAAGCCCGCGGCGACCAGTTCCTGCTGCACCGCCAGGGTGCCTTCCTCGGAGGTGGTGAGCTTGCCGCCGATCACGCAGGGCAGGTCGGGGTGCAGTCGGCGTACCTGGCGGATCAGCGCCTTGCCCTGGGCGTAGCCGTGGCCGTTGACGCTGCTGATCACCAGCAGGTTCGGACGGCCGCGGTCGAGGGCGGCGAGCACGTCGTCCACCGGGGTGCAACTGCCGAGGTTCTTCACCGCGAAGCCGTGCTCCGCCAGCCAGAGCTGCAGGTAGACCAGGTTCCACATGTGCGAGTCGGATTCGACCGTCGCGATCACACACTGGGGCGTTACCGTCATTGCGGAATCTCCATAGCCGGGGAAGGACGATCCAACGCGACGCGGAAGCGTCGGGTGGTCAGGCAGAACAACAGGGCGCCGGGCACCGTGAGCAACAGCGCCAGGCTCAGCACCAGCGGCTGCACGCCGTAGCGGTGGCCGATGCTGGCGGTGAGCAGGCCGCCGAGCGGATAGGAGAGCAGGTTGACCAGGTAGAAGGGGCCCATCACCTTGCCCAGGTGATCCGGGGCGATGGCCTTGATCCGCTGGGTGCGGTTGAACACGTTGAACAGCGCGCCGCCGCCCATCGCCAGCAGGAAACTCAGCGCATACGCCAGTACGCCGCTGGCCAGCCCCATGCTGATCAGGCCCAGGCACAGCAGGCCGAAACCCAGCGCGCCGAGGCGATAGATCGACATCCAGGCGAGCAGGCGCGGGACCAGGATGAAATTCAGCAGGCCGAGGGCGCCGGCACCGGCGTTCATCAGGCCGAAGGCGCCGTCGGCGGCGCCGAACAGGCCGGTGATCATGAAGGCGTTGGCGCTGAGTACCGCGGCGAAGGCCAGGTTGATGGTGAAATTGAGCAGCGCCAGGCTCAGCACCGGCGGGTTGTCCAGCAGCAGGCGCCAGCCCAGGGCGAGGTCGTGCAGCACGCCGGCGGCCCGGCTGGTCGAGGGTGCGTTGGGCAGGCCGCGCCAGCACAGCGCGGCCGAGGCGAAGGCGAGCAGGGCGAAGCCCAGCAGCGCCAGCTTGCCGGTGTACACCGCGAGCAGGGCCGCCAGCGCCGGGCCCAGGGCCATCGCCAGCAACTCCATGTTCTGCACCAGGGACTGGCAGCGCGCCAGTTGCGCGCCGGCGATCAGCGGCACGCTCTTCTCCACCGCCATGCGCACCGGCGCCATCAGCAGCGACAGCAGCACCGCGTTGACGATCAGCGCGTAGACCGTCCATTCCGGGCGCCACAGGCTGACTCCCAGGGTCAGCGCCAGACAGGCGGCGCGGGCGGCGTTCGCCCGGCGGAACAACAGGCGCCCGCCGAAACGGTCGGCGAGCAGCCCGGCGAAGGGATAGGCGAGCAGGGCGGGCAACCACTCCAGGGCGAAGGCCACGCCGGAATAACTGACGTTGCCGCTGCTCTGGAAGATCATCAGGGGTACCGCGAACAGCACCGTCTGTTCCGCCAGCAGGGCGCACAGCAGGCCGGCGCCGAAGCGCCGCAACACCCGCGCGTCAGCCATGTTCGGCGGCTTCCAGGGCGCGCAGGCGCGGCAGCACGTGCTGGCAGAAGCGGCGCATTTCGTCGCGGGTCGGCCAGCCGGAGAAAATGAACTCGCTGACCCCGGCCTTCTTGTAGGCGAACAGGTAGTCGGCGACTTCCTGATAGTTGCCCACCACGCAGAGCGCCGGGCCGCCGCGATAGGCCACCGCGCCGGACCAGAGCATCGGCGACAGCCAGTCGTGCTCGGCCTTGTCGGCGAGGCGGAAGGAGGTCTTCACCGCCTCCGAGTCGCAGCGGCCGACGAACTGGCGCACCCACTCGCGGTGCTGTTCGTCCGGGTTCTCCATCATCGCCTCGACGTCCGCCAGCGCTTCCTCGCGGGTCTCGCGGGCGAGGATGTGCATGCGGATGCCCACCGCGCAGCCGCCTTCGAGCACCGGGGCGCTGGCGGCGGCGATGCCTTCGGGGGTGTCGCCGTAGCGCAGCCAGCAATCGCTGTGCTGCACGGCGATGCGCTGGGCGATCTCGGAGGCGCCGCTCAGGTAGATGCGCGGCCGGCCGCCGTCTTTGAACGGCAGGCCGAGTTGCGCCTGCTCGATGCGGTAATGCTCACCGTGGTGGGTCAGCGGCGTTTCGCCTTTCCAGAAGCGATGGAGGATGTCGAGGAACTCGGAGGTGCGTTCGTAGCGACCGTCATGGCCAACGAAATCGCCGTAGTAGGCCTGCTCGTCCGGCGAGATGCCGGCCACTAGATTCAGCGCGATGCGCTTGTCGGACATCCAGGAAATCGTGTTGACGATCTGGGTGAACAGCGTGGGCGGCAACAGGCCGGGGCGGTAGGCGAGGATGAAGTTGACCCGCTCGGTCTCGCGCACCAGGGCGCCGATCATCGGCAGCGGGTCGGGCATGTGGTAGCTGATGCCCATCAGCAGCGAATCGATGCCCAGGGCCTCGGCTTCCTGAGCGAAATCGACGATGCCGGCGAAGTCGAGCGCGCCGGTGTTGTACTTTTCCGATGCTTTCTGCTGGCCGCTGTCCAGCGGCGAGCACCAGTGGATGCGCAGGGGGGCTGCCATGGCGATATCTCCGGCGCGCGTCCGCCGCGCAGGTACGCGGCAGAGGCACGGGGTGGCCGATCAGAACAGGAAGGAGGTGCCGACGCTGCGGTCGAACAGGGAGACGTCGCGGATCCGGCGTTTGCCGCAGATGAACTTGAGCAGGCGCTCGATGCCCAGGCCGCCGCCGGCGCTGGCCGGCAGCAGGCCGCGGCGGGCGACTTCGAGGTAGTTGGCGAAGGGCGCCTTGTCCATCGACAGCTCGTCCATGCGGTAGAGGATCTGCTGGTACTCGAATTCCCGCTCCGCCCCCGACAGCGCCTCGCCGTAGCCCTCGGGATAGATCAGGTCGTAGTTGTTGTAGGCGCCGCGCAGGCCGGGGGTCTCACGGTCGTAGAACTCGCGGCGGTAGTTGGTCACGAAGAAGGGCGTGCGTGCCTGCGCCGACATGATCTTCTCGAAGTCGTCGCCGTGCTCGGCGCGCAGCTCGTCCGAGCTGTAGATCGGGAAGGCCTCGTCGTAGCGCGGCAGGGTGCGGCCCAATTGCTGGAGCTCGGCGGCGCAATCGCGCTCGACGGTGGCGAACACGTGCTTCACCAGGCCTTCGATCAGGGCCATGACTTCATGCATGGTGCCGTCGCGTACTTCGAAGTCGAATTGGGAGAATTCCAGCAAGTGGTTCTCCGAATCCTTGATCTCGGCTTTTTCCAGGCGAATGTTCGGAGCGACGATAAAAATCCGCTCATGGCCTTTTGCGGTCAATGCCAGTTGTTTATGGAAGATCATGCTGGCGGTGAGTTTCAGGCGCCGCTCTTCATAGTGGATTTCCGCGGGATATACCGCGTGATTCAACGGATCGGTGATGGGCGACATCAGAATCGGCATCAACTGTTTGAAGCCGCGTTGCAGAAGGTGCTGTTGCAATGCTTGCAGGACATGACCGCGGACGGTGGCGATCGCCTCGACGTCGGAATGGCGAAAATCGTCGAAACAGCCTTGAAGTTCTTCCATGATGCGCTCAACCCTGAGTTTGGAGAGGGGCCCAATTATTCGCCTTGGCAAACAAAACTCAATGTACAGATTTTCACTAAAAAGCAACCCAGATGGCTGTTCCAAGGCGTCCGGCCTACACGTCGCATTTTCCTTTGTTATTCTGCCAGGCCGCGTTTAGGAGCAACTTGCAAGTACGCGGAAAGGGTTCCATGCCGCGAATGCGTGGCGTGCGGGCGCACACTCTTCGATCCATGAGTGCTTAGGGTTCTTTTATGACTGCAAATACTCGATCGCGACCTGTCCGTCTGGCGCTGGACGATCACAAGACCCTGGGGCTGGCGGCGCTGGGCGGCGCACTGGAAATCTACGATTTCATCATCTTCGTGTTCTTCGCCCTGACCCTGAGCAAGTTGTTCTTCCCACCGGAAATGCCGGAATGGCTGCGCCTGTTGCAGAGCTTCGGCATCTTCGTCACCGGTTACCTCGCCCGTCCCCTGGGCGGCATCTTCATGGCGCACTTCGCCGATCGCCTTGGACGCAAGCGGGTGTTCAGCCTGAGCATCCTGCTGATGGCGCTGCCCTGCCTACTGATCGGCCTGATGCCTACCTACGCGCAGATCGGCTACCTGGCGCCGCTGGCGCTGCTGGCCATGCGTATCCTGCAAGGCGCGGCGGTGGGTGGCGAGGTGCCCAGCGCCTGGGTGTTCGTCGCCGAGCACGCGCCGGCCGGTCACCGCGGCTACGCCCTGGGCGTCCTGCAGGCCGGGCTGACCTTCGGCTACCTGCTGGGCGCGCTCACCGCGACCCTGCTGTCGCGCCTGTTCAGCCCGGCGGAAATCCTCGACTATGCCTGGCGCATCCCCTTCCTGCTGGGCGGTGTGTTCGGGGTGGTCGGTGTCTGGTTGCGCCGCTGGCTGAACGAAACCCCGGTATTCATCGCCCTGCGCGACCGTCGCGAAGCGGTCGCCGAATTCCCCCTGCGGGCGGTGCTCCGCGCCCATCGTCACCGTCTGTTGCCGGCGGCCTTGCTCACCTGCGTGCTGACCTCGGCGGTGGTGGTGCTGGTGGTGGTGACGCCCACGGTGATGCAGCAGCGCTTCGGCCTGCCGGCCGAGCGCGCCTTCCGCCTCAGTGCCCTGGGCATCGTCTTCCTGAACATCGGCTGCGTGATCGCCGGGCATATCGCCGACCGCATCGGCGCCTGGCGCGCGGTGGCGCTCTACAGCCTGTTGCTGGCGCCGGGCGTGGCCGTGCTCTACGCCAGCCTGATCGCCGAATCGGCCTGGCTCGGGATCGCCTATGCGGTCGCCGGCCTGGCCTGTGGCGTGGTCGGGGTGGTGCCCTCGGTGATGGTCGGCCTGTTCCCGGCGGAGATGCGCGTTTCGGGGATTTCCTTCACCTACAACATCGCCTACGCGCTCTGGGCGAGCACCACGCCGCTGGCGCTGATCGCCCTGATGCCCTGGAGCCCTTGGGTCTGCGTGGGCTATTGCGTGGTGATGGGGGCGGTGGGCCTGCTCACCGCCCTGGTCTACGGTCGCCAGGGCGCGGCGGCCACCGACGCGCCCCTGGTGTCGCTGCACTGAAGGCGCCGCGGGCGGGCCGCGCTCAGCCCCGGAGCTCCGGGCGCACCGCCCCGTGCGGATCGGCGTGTACCAGGACTTCCGCGCGCGGGTAAGCGGCGCGGATCGCCGCGGCGGCGCGTTCGCCGAGGGCGTGGGCCTGCAACAGCGGCATCTCGTCCGGCAGTTCCAGGTGGAGCTGGACGAACCAGTGGCTACCGGACATCCGCGTGCGCAGGTCGTGGGCGCCGAGCACGCCGGGCACCTGGCGGGCCAGGGCGAGCATGGCGTCGCTGACGTCGGTGGGCAGTTCCTGGTCCATCAGCACCGAGAACGACTCGCGGGTGATCGACAGGGCGCTGTAGAGGATGTAGCCGGCGATGCCCAGGCCGAACAAGGCATCGGTGTGCGGCCAGCCGAAACCGGCCAGCGACAGCGCGAGCAGGATGCCGGCGTTGAGCAGCAGGTCGGAGCGATAGTGCAGCGAGTCGGCGCGTACCGCAGTGGAGCCGGTCGCCCGCACTACGTGGCGCTGGAACAGCAACAGCGCGCCGGTCGCCAGCAACGACAGCAGGATCACCGCGATACCCGCGCCGGCCGCCACCAGCGGCTGCGGATGCAGCAGGCGATCCACCGCCTGCATGGCGATCAACACCGCACTCACCCCGATGAACAGTGCCTGGCCCAGGCCGGCCATGGCCTCGGCCTTGCCGTGGCCATAGCGGTGGTCGCGGTCCGCCGGGCGCAGGGAGTAATGCACGGCCAGCAGGTTGAGCAGGGAGGCGGCGCCATCCAGCAGCGAATCGGTGAGCCCGGCCAGCAGGCTCACCGAGCCGCTCATCCACCAGGCGATGCCCTTCGCCAGCGCCAGGCCCAGCGCCACCGCCAGCGCGGCGCGGGTGGCCAGGCGCATCAGCCGGCCGGGATCGCTGGTCAGGCTCATGCCGCGCCGCCCCGGGCGGGCATCAGGCCGCCGGGCGCAGGCCGTAGGCGGCCAGTTGCTGCGAGCTGCCGGTGTGCTGGATCAGGCGTGGGTCGTCCAGCGGCAGGCTGTGGCCGGTTTCCTGCTGGATGATCGCCTTGAGCTTGGCGTTGTCCACCCGGCCATCGGCGCCGATGGCGTCGTGCAGGGTTTCCGGGGCCATCGAATACTTGCCGTCGGGCAGGTAGATGGCGCCGGTGGTGAAGTCGACGGCGAAGGCGATCAGGCCGGGCAGCACGTAGAACAGCAGGCCGATGGCATCCAGGCCGCCGACCAGCGGATCGATCCGGCCTTCGATCTGCCCGCGCCGATCGGGGAAGAACAGCGAGCCGCAAGCGGCGAGTTGGGTGAGCAGGGCAACGGCGAGGACGCCGCCGACGACGCGGTTAGCTGTGCGCATTGAGCACCTCCTGGGAAAATGGGCGCCACTATAACAGTGGCCCTGGGACAGTTCTTCGCTGCTACTCAGACTGCCACCGGGTCCGCGGGGTTCGCCGCGCGTGAGCGCCCTGTGCCCGGGTGTCATCCCGGGCCTCGTAATCCGCAGCGTCTAGGTTGGGGAGCCGTCAAGGTGCGATGCTTTTGCTGGCCCATGGCTATCTGGGCGGAATTATCCAACGGAAGGTAGGGCGAATGGGCGCTTGGGATGGATAGTCCTATGTTTAGTTCCTTTTACCCAAAAAAGCGGCTTTTTAGTCAAGACATGCACTGGTTCCCGGTCGCGTTTGAATAAACGTGTATAAGGCGCGTACTTTTATGCGCCGGACATCAGGGATGACCAAAAAGTTCCGTTTCATTCTTCATTTTCTTTATTCATTCAATATTGTGGGATTTTGTTCAGCCGTAATGGCTCTTCAAGCGCCGATGCGCAGGTTTTCTCCTGGTGCCTTGTACTGTGGCCTGATGCTGATAGTGTCGACGTCTTGGTCCATCTCGTCGTCCGCTCAAACCTTAAAGGTCGCCACCGATAAGGGATTGTCCTGGATACGGGGCCAGGTACAGGCGGATGGCACCATAGCCAATGAGGCGCAATCGCGGGCGCTGCCTCCCCAGCTCTATGGCGAAACACTCGCTACCCTTAATTCTCTCGGTGCGGCGTTGCCTGCCTCCCTGCAAACCCGTCTAGAGGCATCCTCCGGGTCATACACCGAATTGCTGGCACGTAGAGCTTTGGCTCGGCAGGATGCGCAGCTGGATGACGGTCTGGTGTTGGCTGCTCTATTGACATTGCAAAACGTCGACGGTGGTTTTGGCGCTGCCGCCGGTTATGCCAGCAACGTGTTGGACACCGCTTGGGCACTCAAGGGGTTGGCTGCCTCCAGGCAAAACGATAGTGATCCAGCGAAAAAAGCTCGTACCTGGCTAATGGCTGCCCAAAGCCCCGACGGGCGTTGGTCATTGGCGACCGATAGCGATGATCTGCTGGCCACCGCTATTGCCACCGATGCGCTATGGCGTCATCGCCAGGTGGGCCAAGTGCAGGCTCCGTTGGAGAAGGCGCGGCAATGGCTGCTTGCCCAACGCAACTCCAGCGGCACGTGGTCCGGTACCGAGCGGAGCGCACAGGCCCTTTTGGCGATATTGCCCAGCTTGTCCGATGTGAGCAGCGTTCAGCCCGCGATCAGTGGTCTGCTGTCGGATCAATCCGCCAACGGGAGCTGGGCCAGCGATGCGTACTTGACTGCCTTGGCCTTGCGAGTGCTCGGCCAAGCCAGTCAGCCCTCGCCCAATCCAGACTTGTCTAGCCTGGCCGGACGTATCATCGATGCCACTTCAGGCTTGCCCGTGACAGGCGCGCGTATCGTTCTTCAACGCGCTCAGCGTCAAGTCTTGAGTGATGGGCATGGGAGCTTTGAATTCGCCCATCTACAACCCGGTGCCGAGGACGTACAGATCGTTGCAACGGGTTACCGCGCGCTCAATTCCAACCTGAATATCCAGAGGGGACAGCACCTTGCGCTGGGTGACCTGCGCTTGATTTCAGGGGGCGGCAACGATGTGGTGCTCTCGGGAAGTGCGCGTTACACCGACAGCAGCGGCAATTCTTATCCTGCCAGCAGTGCCTTGATCAAAGTTGGCGCCTTGGAGACTCGCACTGATGCCAGCGGCTTCTACCGCTTGGCAGGTATTCCCGCTGGCCCCGTCTATGTTCAGGCCAGTTACTCCAGTTATCCCTTAGTTGCGGCGCAGCTGAGTGCGCCCGCGGGACAAGCAGTGGCGTTCGATCCGCTGTTCAAGGCGACTCCGCCCATCCGGGGCAGTCGTGTCACGGTGACAGTGACCGAGGCCATGAATGGCGCGCCACTGGCGTCCACCAACGTCAAGCTCAATGCTTATTCGACTTACACCAACGCCCAAGGGCAAGTCATCTACACCACCGGCTTGGCGCTGGGGAAAAATACCCTGGAAGTCGAGAGATCGGGTTATGAGCGTGTGCTGATCTCCTTCGAGGCCTACGAGAACCAAGACATCGCTATACCGGTGGTCCTCAAGGCGGTCAAGGGCAACCAGACCGTTTTACGTGGCAAAGTCATTGATCAGGCGACCCAAATGCCGCTGGCCGCAGTAGCGGTCAATGTTCTCGCCGCTGGCCTGTCGACCCAGACCGATGCCCGCGGTGAATACGAGTTGGCCAGTAGCGCCCTGGCCGGCAGCCGGAGTGTGTCGTTTGAAAAGGGCGGCTTCGAGACATTCACGACTACGATCACCATCGGCGCCAACCTGACCAACCTGTTCGAAGTGCGGCTCAAAGCCAAGAGTGCGCTACAGCCTAATGCCAGCCTCGCGGTAAATGTATTGGACCGAGCGACCAACAAGCCGATCGTGGGCGCTGAGGTGGTGTTGAGCGGCAGCAATCAGCAGATCGTGAGAACAGATGCGGGCGGCGCGGTCTCCGTCGATGCACTCAACCTGGGCGAAACGCGGGTACAGATCAATGCACCTGGCTACGAATCGGTGTTCGCCGCATTCGACGTCAAGCCCGGCCAGCCTTACCAGTTGCCCGTAGAGTTGCTGGCTGAACAGAACGCCCAGCCCGGCGTGTACGGGTACGTCATCGATGCGGTCAGTCGCCAACCGCTGGCCGGTGTCCCCGTGACCCTCAGCGGCGCTCATGGGGCGTCTATGGTGACTGATGCCAAAGGCCGCTATGCCTTCGCCGACGTCACCCAAGGCGCCATGGCGCTGAATATCCAGCACCCTGGTTACCAGCGCTTCGACTACGCGTTCACCTTGACCGGTACCTTTGAGGTCAACGCGGCGCTTACCCCGGACTGGCAGGATGCAACCGCACAATGGGAGGTATTCGGCAATCTGGTAGACGCCGATTCCCTAGAGCCGATTGCCGGTGCCGATCTGTTGCTCGAGGAGGTCATTCCTGGTTCGGCCGTGGTGGCCCAGCAGAATGCCGCCAGCCTGCAAAAGGGCGACTTCCTCTTCGAGCACTTGACCGAAAAAGATGCGCGCCTGCTGATTCGCATGACCGGTTACGACACGACCCTACTGCCCTTCGTGCGGGAGAAAGGGCTGTCGCAGAACCTCGGTACCGTCAAGCTGAAGAAGAGCTACAACGCGGCCTTGCCGGACCTAATGCTCGCCAATCCCGACCGTTCTAGTCTGGTGATGGATCCCGACACCTTCATCGCCAACGGCCGGCTCTCCGTGCAGGTGCGCAACAACAGTAATTATGATGCCGCTGGTTTCAACGTGACGGCCTTCATAGATACTAACGGCAACCAGTTATGGGACGAGGGCGTCGATCAGGCCTTGTCCGTCAGGCGTGTCGATGGCTTGTTGCAGCAGCAAGAACAAGCCCTGGACTTCGATCTCGTACAGGCACGCCTGCCGTTCCGCGATGCGCCTATCTACCTGACGATCGACAGTGGTCTGGAAGTCATCGAGAACATTGAGGGCAACAATACCCTGCGCGTCTCGGTGTCGTGCAGTGGAGGCGGTGGTGGGGTACAGGACGTAGCGGTGTGCATCGACACCTCCGGCAGTGTTGCTCACCTATACGACCTTGAAATGGACGGTGTGATCAAGGCGGTGGAAAATCCCAATATCATTCCTCATGACGGCTCGGTGCGTTTCACCTTGGGCACCGACTGGGAAATGTACTACGGCGGCAACGACCGGCAGTTCACCCCCCTGCACCAGGCACAAGTGGTCGAACCGGCAACGCTGCCTGGCTTGATCAGCGACCTCAAAACCAAACGCAATTCGGGTGGCTACAGCTCGGGGCCCAAGTGCGCCCTGAAACTGTCCGAGTACCTCAATCGACTCGGTACCCAGGGCACCAGCAAGACCCTGATTCTGGTAGGCGACGGCTATTGGGAAGGTATCGCCGCGACGCAGGCTCAGCTGCCGTTGACGGTGGCCAACGGCGTCGATCGTATCGACGTGATCGGCGTTGGCAGTGTCTCCCTGCCGGAACTGGAAGAGAATGCCTGGCCCAAACCGGTCAACGGCCGGCTCGGTGGCAAGGTTACGGTTGCCAATACCTCGGGTGAGGTAGCTGCGGCCATGGCCCGCGCCCTGGGTGATTCGGTGCAGTCGATCGACCTGACCCTGGGCAACTTGCAATTGCTCGACCAGGGTGCTGGCCAACCGGTGCGCTTGAGCGTACGGGTCGGCAACGCGGGCAGCCTGTCCACCGACACCCAGGTCCGCTTCTACCAAGGGGGCCAACTGCTGGGTGAGGTGCCTGTGCCAGCCTTGAGAACCGGTGAATACCGTGACCTGAGCCTGGCTTCGGTGAAACTGGTCGGCGATGAACCGGTCCGTGCGGTACTCGATGAAACGCGTATCAACGCCGAGTGCAATCGTGCCAACAACAGTCAGTCCATCTCGCCCGCCGCGGCGAATCGATTGGCTAGCCTCAGCCTGCTGAGCGACCAGGCGGCTTACCTGCCCCAAACGGCAATCCGTTTCGAGTCCATTGCGCGCAACCTGGGTCAGTACCCCGCGAACCTGCGGCTGCATCTGTCGGTTGTCGACGCCCAGAATCAGGAAGTGACGAGTTTCCCCCTGCGCGATCTTGGGTCCCTGGGTTCCAACTTGAGTAGCAGCCAGTACCAGGCCTGGAATAGCGGGCAGGTGACTGCAGGCAACTATCGGGTGGTGGGACGTTTGCTCGATCAGACTGAGCAACGGGTGGCCGAGGCCCACGCTGACTTCAGCATCTTGGCCGTGGCGCCGGGGCAACCAGCGGCAGCGCTAAGATTGTCGACCGATCGAGCCGAGTACCTCGCGGACGACCGGGTCCAGCTGGAAAGCTTGACGCGCAATTTGGCCAGCAATCGTGCCATCAGCCGTGCCCAGCTGATACTTGATGTGCATGATCCAGACAACAATCGAGTGTTCAGTCACACCGAAGCTTTGACTGAGATCGCTTCTGGCGGGCTCCTACCATTCGACATTCCGCAGCGATTGAGTAATGCCTCCTTAGGCGGTTATCGCGTGGAGGCGGTGTTGGTGGATGAGAGCAATCGGGTACTGGCCCAAGCGAGCGCGTTGTACCACGTCGTTCGTCAGCGAGGCCCATTGCAAAATGCGCTGTCAGGCTCTGTCGATCTGGCGCATACGACCGTTCAGCCCGGTGATCCGCAGCACCGCATCGACCAATTGCGTAATGACGGCAGCATGAGCTTGTCGAGCCTGCGGGTGGCGCGAGTGCTGGTGCGCGACAGCGACAGCCAGGAAATCAGCCGGGTGGAAGAGACCTTGAATATCGCCGCTGGGGCGCAAAAGCAATGGCCGGCGCTGGGGATTGCCACAACATCATTGAAGGCCGATACCTATATTGCTGCCTTGCTGGTGGAAGAGGCCGGCAGTTGGCGCGCATTGAGCGTGCAGACCTTCTTGGTGCAAGGGACGCCGTCGGGCGCTCCCGCATCGATCCCGACACTGGGTGAGTGGGCCCTGGCCGCATTGGCACTGCTGATGGTGACGATCGGCTTCTGGGCGCAACGCCGTAATTCCACTATCTCTGACGATTTCAAGGGCGCACGCTGATGAAACGGACATTCTTGAGTGCCCTGGTGGGCGGGGTATTTCATGCCCAGGGTTGGTTCAGTCGTGAGTCCGTATCAACGCAGCCGATGCTGCCTCGCGCTCGTTCCAAGGCTGCGGCTGGACGTGCCTACAGTCCGTTTTTGCGGAAAGTGTCCGCTTTGCTGGTACTCAGCATCGCCAATATGACCTGCTTGCCCTTGGCCCAGGCGCTGGAGTATCAGCGTAACCAAGAAGTTGCCGTGAGCCCGGACGCTGGCGAGCGTTACGGGGCTTTTCTTTCCCAACTCAAGGATCGGCTGTCGGCAGGTGGCAACCCTTCTGTTCGCCAACTGGGGTCGCAAAAACATGAAGGGCCTGGCGATGTGGAAAGCCTGGACCGATTGCAGCAGGACATGGAGGCCGAATGGAAGCAACTCAAGGCAACGTGGCGCGAAGCTGGGGTGGCGTCCGCTGTATTCGATGAGCAGGAGCGGCTGGAAGTCCGTTTCCGTGAGCAGCATCGAGCACTTCGCGATCGCCTGAAGGCAGCGAATACCGCGTCTGGAAAAGCGGAGTTGAAGCGCTTCGCCCAAGAACAAATCGCTGAGCCGACACATCTTCCTGTCGACCTGAACAACCTTCCATGGCAAGTCGAACAAAACCGGGTGAGGGCTCCCTTGACCGACGCAGCAGCGTTGAATCGATTGTTGACCGAGGCTAATGGACGAGCGGACGTCCAAAAAGCGACTGCTGAGAACTCAATCAACACCGTGCCAATGCCGATGGCAAAAAATGCCATTCCTGGAGAATTGGCGCAGACTCTGGACGCGCCCCACACCGAAGCGATCAAGGCTCTGGCCGTGCAGTTGGGTAAGAATCCACATACGATCTACCAGTGGGTGCACGATAATATTCGCTTCTTCCCTAGTTACGGCAGCGTCCAGGGTGCCCAGGATACTCTTGATAAAAAGAGTGGTAATGCCTTTGACCAAGCCAGCCTGTTGATTGCCTTGCTCCGGAGCGCAGGTGTGCCTGCGCGTTACGTCTATGGCACGGTGGATATCCCCGCGGAGCAAGTGATGAACTGGGTCGGTGGGGTTAAAAACGCTGAAGCGGCTCAACAAATACTGGGGCAGGGGGGGATTCCGAATATCGGCGTGACCTCGGGCGGGAGGATCGCACTGATCCGTATGGAACATGTGTGGGTCGAGGCCTACGTGCAATACCAGCCTCACCGCGGGGCCAAGCATATTGGCGGACAAAACCAGGGAGATACCTGGGTACCTATGGACGCCAGTTTTAAACAATACGATTTTGTACCAGGCGTCGACTTGGACAAGGCCATTACTTTCGACGGTAATTCGTTTGCCCAAGTCGTCCGGAACGGTGCGGTGGTGAATGAGCAAGAGGGCTGGGTCCAGAACCTTGACTATCCGGCCATCAAAGCTGAGTTGAAAGCCTATCAGCGTCAGCTGGAGAGCCACCTGGAATCTCAAAACAATAATAAGTCTCTTGTAGTCAATGCGTTGGGTCAGAAAAACACTCGTGTTAGTACGCTTCCTTTCATTGCGGGCTCCCTGCCCTATAGCGTAAAGGTGACGGCTGAACGATATACGGAAATCCCAGAAAACTTTCGGCATAAATTTCGTTATCAAATTTTCGAAAGTGACCGCGAGCGCGCGATGGACGGCGCTCCCGTTCTGGATTTTCAAATGCCTACGGTAATGCTTGCTGGTAAGAAAGCCACCATAGCCTGGGTTGCTGCGGATGAGGCCAATGAGCAAGCTATTGAGGCATTATTACCTGTTGGCAAGAGCGGTCAATCACTTAAAGTCGAGGACATACCTAGCGGCTTGCCGGCTAGTATTTTGCTCAAGGCGCAATTACGTATTGAGGGAGAAGTCAAAGCGGAGAGCCCGGCCATGCGTACAGGGGCGGAGCCGGTCGGAGCCGGAGGCTTTACTCGATACTCTAACCTTGGTCAGTGGGATGAAACTACTGACCAATTGGTTGTCGGCCAACAGTCAGCTCTCGGTCTCTCGATCCAGGGTATCTCCGCAGCTCAACTGGAAAATTTGAACCGGCGTATAAAAAATACAAAGTCAAAGCTTGAATCCGCTCTGGGCGGCCCGGAGCTATGGAAAGAGATTGGTGGTGAGCAATTAACAGGTGACGCATTGACCGCTACGCTCTGGGGATATTTCGCTGCTGTTGAAGCTAATGGTGAAGTATCACGCGAAGCGGCTGGAATGATCGACTTGCCTGGCATGAGTTTTGGTCTGTTTCATGCCCAAGCGCAACCCAATAAGCTATGGGGTACAATCATCAATGGCGTGAAGTTCAAAGGGCTGAATATGGATATCGGCCATCTGCGCTCAATCCGCTGGAGCAAAGACAACAATCGGAATACCTGGATTCTCTATAACCGCATCCGTGGGCAAGTCGCGAGCTCTTTTGAACATAGCACACCCGAGCAATTCTGGATCGACCGTAGCAAATGTCGTTACAGTGACATGGAAAATCAGGTTCAGAATCCTGCACTGGCTCCATGTGTGGAGGGGGTTAGTGCGGTCAAAGCATTAGCCATCGCTGTGCAGGAAGGTCAGAAAATTTATACTTTGACCTCTCGAAACGCTCATGCAACATTATCTAAATTGAATATCAGTAGCTCTGTAGCTGCAGAAATTCGCGCCGCCATCGATGCCGATAAGGAAGTCACCATCCATGAACGCGCTATCACCGCGCATGGCTGGAATGGCTTTGGCTATTTGATCATTGACCCTGAAACGGGTACTGGGGCTTATCTTATAGAAGGAAAGGGGAATGGGGGGCAGCTAGAGGTGATTAATGGCGGGTTAGCTGGGCTAGTTGACGCGTTGACGCAAAAGTTAAGGAATCCTAACTCAGTTAACGGCCCGTTGGATGAATTGCAGCGATCCTACTGGATAAAACACATCGCTTTTGTTGCTAGTGCTGCAGTCTTTTTGGTGGGTGTCATAAATATTCTAAACGACGATTCGCTATCGCCAATGCAAAAAGCTAAGCAAATAGCGGCGTCTTTGACGATAACTTTTGTGGCGATGGAAGCTGCAGCGTATCTAGGCGCGCTTTTTATGAATCCTGCAGGTATAGTAGTGGGTGCGGCACTTGCTGTCATGGTTGGTGTTTTGCTTGCGATGTTCTTGGCTTATTTGAATCGAGAGATTGCAGAGGGTAATATATGAAGAAACGTCAGCAAGCACGCTTGATAAACATTGCGCTCGCAGGATTGCTCCTGTCTCCTATGATATTTTCACTAATTTACAGAAAGCCTATAGGAGATTGGTTGATTTCATTTTATCTTCTTTCATTTCCCTTCCTTTACTGGGTGCAGAGAGAAAATCCGGATAATGATAAAGTTTCTGTATATGGTCGCGCATTTATATTGGCATTAATTGCTTTGGGCTTTTTAAGCGGCTGGTTTTTTTTGGAAATTTTCTTAGCAAAAGTGGGGGCGGTCAAATTAAAAGTGTTTCCCTATGGTTTAGTTGTTGCGGTTGGTATGGCGGTGGCAATGGGGGTTTTGGAAAAGTTGTTCATACGGCGTTTTTTTAAAAGGCTTGAGCTGGTTCTTATATTGAACCGTGAAATGTTTCCATTTTTTTCGCTAGGATTCGCGGTGGCTTTCTTTGTTAAGGTGGTTGATTAATATAAGTTTTATTTTTTGCAGGTTTTTGCTAGCGTTTTGTAGGTTTGGCTCTGCTTGGACTACTCGTAAAGCAAGCTGGCCTCGGCGGATGATTAATATTTGATACGCATGGAGCTAGAAAGCTTCGATTTTGTACGGGCGCTTATCGGCACAAAGGGCACGGCAATAGAGGAGGTTATCTGGATGGATGCATATCGAATGGTACCAAATTTTAGTTTGGCCTTATCGCTGTCCTAGCTACTGATTCTGGAGCGACAAGCTTTAGGGAGTGGCTGCCCAACTGCTGGGACATTAAGCGCTCTTTAGAGTCGGTGGCATTTTCTTGTTAGTTTTTTTGGGCTGGCGGTGCGGCTTTAGGCGCCTGGATTTCTTTCTTGGGTGGTGGTGCCGTTAGTGGTTCGGTTAGAGCTTGTGCGAGATAGCTATATGGATGAAGTTCTAGCGTTATCAGTTCTTGTGGCCTTGTTTTCGGCCACTTTAGGGATGGCTATTGAGGGCGCCCTATAATGTGCTGACCATCGTCTGGCTGATGGCGGTTTTCGGTGGGGTGATGCTAATTTATCCTTTCAGAGGCTAGAATTAAATTTGCTCGCTTCTATATTGGTAATTACCTTAAGGCCTATTGCTGTCTTCTATGGGTGTGGAAGTTCTGTAGCTGAGCCGCAATCACCAGTGCTTTGGGCGTTGATATATGGAGGGCTATTATTGGCTATTTCTACAGCTTATCCTTTAATGCCCAGAGTTTTCAGGAGGTTTTAGTACCTCTTTTTGATCATTGACCCTGAAACGGGCACTGGGGCTTATCTTATAAAGGAAAGGGTAACGGAGGGCGGCTAGAGTTCGTGAGCGGCGGGCTTTCGTCATTGGTCGATTCACTAGAAACCCTGACGCAGTCAATGGGCCATTTGAAGAGTTGCAAAGATCCTATTGGATTAATAAGCTTGCTTTCGTTGCTAGTACGATTATTTTTGTTGTGGGTGTTATCGATATTGTGAATAATGATTCGCTATCTCCCGCGCAAAAAGTCCTTCAGATATTTTCTTCTTTAATGGTCACTCTGATAGCGGTGAAGGCAGCAACGTTTTTAGGTGCATTTTTTATGAATCCTGCAGGTATAGTGGTAGGGGCTGCATTGGCAATCATGGTTGGTGTTTGCTTACCATGCTTTTGGCTTTTGTGAATCGGGAGATTGCGGAGCTTGATATATGAATAAAAGCCAGAAGTTATGGTGGTTATATTTCCTGTTAGTAGCTTTAATGCTGCTCTTGATTTTCATATGGATTAAAATTTATGGTACTTTGGGTAGTGGATGGATAATACTGATTTCCATTTTTTGTCTCTCCTTTTTATATTGGGCTCAGAGGAGTGATCCAGATTCTGATGAGGTTCCATTCCATGGGCGCTTGCTCATTCTTGTGATGGTTGGGGTTGGGTGCTTGGTTGCATGGGT
The DNA here is from genome assembly GCF_025642785.1 of Pseudomonas sp. RIT-PI-AD. Taxonomy (GTDB): domain Bacteria; phylum Pseudomonadota; class Gammaproteobacteria; order Pseudomonadales; family Pseudomonadaceae; genus Pseudomonas_T. The sequence continues at coordinate 89,464 of NZ_JANZKU010000013.1, read as the reverse complement.
TTTTTCTAAGCTTATATTTTATATGGTGGGGGCAATTGAAATCGAACGTTACCCGTTCGGACTGGTCATCGCGCTAGGGTTATGGCTGGTCATCGGCTTTATCGAAGAGCGCTGTATACGCCGCTACTTTAAAAGGATGGTGCCGCTAATGATATTGAATCGTGGGATGTTCCCATATTTTGCACTCGGGTTTTCAATAGCGTTCGTTGCAATAGTAACCAAATAGTCGATTTGGCCGTAGTGTGAGGAGCGAGGTGCTAGCGAATTTAGTGCTAGGCAAGGAGGCTACGCTTCATGAAAAGGCAGATATAGTTATATTCTGGTTAATCTGGAGACGGGTACGGGTTGCTTATCTGCACGAAGGACACTGCAGTGGAGGAAATTATCTGGATGGGTGAGTATCGAATGGTACCAATTTTGGTTTGGTTTTATCGCTGCATTGGCTAGTGTTTCCCCTTCAATTTTCTGTTGCGTTGTTCTTTTTTTAGTGGTTTTGGCAGCCATGAACACTATGATTCTGGAGTTGCAAGCTTTAGGGAATGGTTGTTCAGCTGCCGGATATTAGGAGCCTTTAGAGTCGGCGGCACTGCTTGTTAGTTTTTGGGGGCTGGCGGTGTGGTTTTAGGTGCCTGGCTCTCTTTCTTGAGTGGTGGTGTCGTTAGTAGTTCGGTTAGAATTTTTGCGAGATAGTTAATATGGATGAGGTTCTAGCGTTATCAGTTCTTGTGGCCTTGTTTTCGGCCACTTTAGGTAGTCTTGCAGTCAGATGGCTATTGAGGGCGTCCTATAATGTGCTGACCATCGTCTGGCTGATGGCGGCTTTCGGTGGAGTGGTGCTAAGTTTCGCCTTTCAGAGGCTGGAATTAAGTTTGCTAGCCTCTATAGTGGTAGTTACCTTAATGCCAGTTGCTGCCTTCTATGGGTGTGGAAGTTCTGTAGCTGAACCGCAATCGCCAGTGCTTTGGGCGTTGATATATGGAGGACTATTATTGGCTATTTCTACAGCTTTATCCTTTAATGCCCAGAGTTTTCAGGAGGTTTTAGTACCTCTTTGGGGGGCAGAACGCTCTTTGGTAGGCATCCTGGCGGCGAGTTTGCTCATGGCAACTAATGGCTTGGTCATCTTGATCAAGTTTGGCAGAAAAATAGTCAGATAAATGGGTGATAGATAGCTTGGTTTTTTTGCTCAATTTATTTGGGTGTAGATTTCTTGTTTTAAGTAGTGCGGCTTAAAATGCTTGCTCTTGCTGGTAAGCAAAGTTAATGGTTGGTAAATTTGTGGTTGCCTATTTTACATGATTCTAGTTTTTAGTGATGGCAGGTAATAATCATGGGTTAAATAAATTTTGCCTTTGGCAGTTTTCCAATGTTGTAAGCGTTTTACAGGTTCGCGGTTTTTCTTTAGAAGGAGTTAAGGTTAAGAATGAGCAGGTTAAATTTAATCTTTGGCGGGATGCTTTTTAGCTGCCCCTGTCTTATCTAAGTTCTTACTCTCAAGCAATGAATCGTTTTTTCTTATTTTTTCTCGTGCTAGTTCTGGCATCGTTTACCTTTGAACTGACTCCGCCGGCGCAGCATGTACTGGTTTTGCCCTGGACTCGATTGCTGACCGACATTTGTGCGGGCTTGATAGGTATCTTCGATAGCGATGTGATGGCCTATGGCAAGGTGCTGCAAAGCTTCTCGCGCGGTGGTGGAGTGTCGATCGAGGCAGGTTGTAACGGCATCGAGGCCTGCATTCTATTAGGGGCTGCGATCCTGGCTTACCCGGCGCCTTGGCGGCATAAATTAATCGGCCTGCCGTTGGGCTTCGTCGCTATACAAGCGCTCAACGTACTGCGTGTGATCAGCCTGTATTACCTCTCGCTTTGGTATCAGGCTGCTTTCGAGTTCGCCCACCTGTATCTATGGCAAATTCTGATCATGCTCGATGTAGTAGTCGTCTGGTTGATCTGGGTTCGCCACTTGCCCACTCGGGATATGTCCGATGTCGCTGCTGCCTAGTCCCATCATTTGTTTTTTTCTTCGGGCCTTGGTGCTGCTCGGGCCCGTGCTGGCGCTGTGGTACTGGCTACGCGAACTGCTGGTACGGCCTGCGGCCTGGTTGGCCGAAAAAGCCATGGGCGCGTTCTTTTCCGATTGGGTAAGGGGCAGTGAACTAACTGGGGTCAGTCAGACGCTGCTGACTTCACTACAGGTTCCTCATGCGAGCGGGCGGTTGGCCGAACTGACGCCTGAGGTTCATCTGTTGACTTGCTGTTACGGCCTTCCGCTGCTGATTACCCTTCTGCTTGCTGCCCGCTGCCGAGGGTTCTGGTGGAAAGTACTGCTGGGCTTTATGGCGTTGGTGCCTTTTCAGGCGTGGAGCGTATGTCTCAGTTGGCTGGTTGCCATTGCTTTCCATGCGCGTGAAGTGACCCAGGCCACCACGAAGTTTTCTATGTTGCAGCTCAACTTGATCGGCCTGGGATATCAGGTTGGAACATTGCTATTACCGACACTGATACCCGTTTTGCTTTGGTTGCGCCTCGATCGACCCTTTATCGCCACACTGATGGATGCGCAATTGGATAAAGCATAGAGCCAAGGGCGCCTAACCCAACTTGCTAGGCGCAGGGGATATGGCATGACGCGAGTTTTACCCAAATGCTTCCCGGAACCAGGTGCCGCCTAGCAAGTCCGCTTCGGAGCCTGACGACCGCAATGACTGCTGTTTAGTCCTTCATTCATGCACTTCAGGAACTGACTTGGATCGCTCGGGGGAAATGCTTTTAGGCGATCTGTCTAGGCGGCTCGCTTTATACTGCCTCGTCAAAATAGAAGCTCCCTCCATGAAACAACTCCCCATCGACGCCATCCTCCCGGACCTGCGCGCCGCCCTTGCCGCGCGGGATGAAGCCGTACTGGAAGCGCCCCCCGGGGCGGGCAAGACCACCCGCGTGCCGCTGGCCCTGCTCGGCGAACCCTGGCTCGCCGGGCAGCGCATCCTGATGCTGGAGCCGCGCCGGCTGGCCGCCCGCGCCGCTGCCGAGCGCCTGGCCAGCGAATCCGGCGACGCCCTCGGCGAGACCGTCGGCTACCGCATCCGCCTGGAAAGCAAGGTCGGCCCGCGCACCCGTATCGAAGTGGTGACCGAGGGCATTCTCGTCCGCCGCTTGCAGGACGATCCGGCCCTGGAGGGCGTCGGCCTGGTGATCTTCGATGAATTCCACGAGCGCAGCCTGGACGCCGACCTGGCCCTGGCGCTGACCCTCGCCGGACGCGCCTTGCTGCGCGACGAACCGTCGCTGAAGGTGCTGCTGATGTCCGCCACCCTGGAGGGCGAGCGGCTGTCGTCGTTGCTCGAGGACGCGCCGGTGGTACGCAGCGAGGGCCGCATGTACCCGGTCGACATTCGCTGGGGACGGTCGCTGCAGGCCGCCGGCCCCTACGAGCGCGAGGGCCTCGAACCGCGGATGGCGCAGACCCTGCTGCAGGCCCTGGCCGACGAGCCGGGCAGCCTGCTGGCGTTCCTTCCCGGCCAGGCGGAAATCCGCCGCGTCGCCGCGTTGCTCGACGACGCCCTGGCCGCTCGCCCGGACGTGCGGGTCTGCCCGCTGCACGGCGAGCTGGACCTGGCCGCCCAGCGCGCCGCCATCGAGCCGGCACCGGCGGGCATGCGCAAGGTGGTGCTGGCCACCAACATCGCCGAAACCAGCCTGACCATCGACGGCGTGCGGGTGGTGGTGGATGCCGGCCTGGAGCGGGTCCCACGCTTCGACCCGGCGAGCGGCATGACCCGCCTGGACACCCAGCGTATCGCCCGGGCCTCGGCGACCCAGCGCGCGGGGCGGGCCGGGCGGCTCGAGCCGGGGGTGTGCTACCGGCTCTGGTCGCAGGCGCAGCACGAACACCTGCCGGCCCATGGCGCGGCGGAAATCCTCCAGGCCGACCTCGCCGGCCTGGCCCTGCAACTGGCGCGCTGGGGCGTCGCCGCGGACGAGCTGCGCTGGCTCGATCCGCCCCCGCCGGCCGCGCTGGCCCAGGCCCGCGACCTGCTGGCACGGCTCGGCGCGTTGAACGACAAGGGCGGCCTGAGCCCCCATGGCCATGCCATGGCCCGCCTGCCGACCCACCCGCGCATCGCCCACCTGTTGTTGCGCGGTCAGGCCCTCGGCCTCGGCGGCCTGGCCTGCGACCTCGCCGCGTTGCTCGGCGAGCGCGACATCCTGCGCGGCGCGGGCGATGCCGACCTGCACAACCGTCTGCTCCTGCTGGAGGGCGCGAACGCCGCCCGTGGCGCCCGGGGCGGCGTGCAGCGCGCGTGGCAACTGTCCCGGCAGTTCCGCAGCTACCTGCGCGGCCCGGTCGAGCGGGCGGTGGCCGACCCCGAACACCCGCGCTGGCTCGGCTGCCTGCTGGCCTTCGCCTACCCCGACCGGGTGGCCCGGCAACGCCGCGAGGCCGGCGCCGGCTATCGCCTGGCCAATGGCCGCGCCGCGGTGTTCGGCGAGCCGGACGCGCTGATGAAGGCACCCTGGCTGGTGATCGCCGACCTGGGCAGCCGCCAGGGCCAGCGCGAGGAACGCATCTACCTGGCCGCCGAACTGGACCCGGCCTTGTTCGAGGGACCGCTGGCCGAGCAGGTCGCCGTCCAGGACGTCCTCGACTGGGACGAACGCGAAGGCGTGCTGCGCGCCGAACGCCAGCGGCGGGTGGGCGAGCTGGTGCTGGCGCGCGAACCCTTGGCGGCGCTGGACGAGGCCAGTCGCAGCCGCGCGCTGGTGGCCCTGGTGCGGCGCAAGGGGCTCGAATTGCTGCCCTGGACCGCCGAACTGCGTCAGTGGCAGGCGCGGGTCGCGCTGCTGCGTCGGCTCGACCTGGAGCGGCAGGGCGGCAGCGAGTGGCCGGACGTCAGCGATGCGGCGCTGCTCGCGGATCTGGAGAGCTGGCTGGCGCCTTACCTAGGCAAGGTCGCCCGGCTGAGTCATTTCGCCCAACTCGACCTCTCGGCGATCCTCCAGGGCGTGCTGCCCTGGCCGCTGCCGCAGCGCCTCGATGAACTGGCGCCGAAAACCCTGGAGGTGCCGTCCGGCTCTCGCATCCGCCTGGACTACCAGGACGACCCGCCGGTGCTGGCGGTGCGGTTGCAGGAGCTGTTCGGCCTGGCCGACACCCCGCGCATCGGCGGCGGACGCCTGGGGGTGAAGCTGCACCTGCTGTCGCCGGCGCGGCGGCCAGTGCAGGTCACCCAGGACCTGGCGAGCTTCTGGCGCACCACCTACGCCGAGGTGAAGAAGGACCTCAAGGGGCGCTATCCCAAGCATTACTGGCCCGAGGATCCGCTGGTCGCCGAACCCACCGCGCGGGCCAAGCCGCGGCGCTGAGCAGCGCGGCTCCGGCGGGCCGTCAGGGATGCGCGGCGGGCAGCAGCAGGCGCGCGCTCAGCGGCAGATGGGTGGAGATGCGCAGGGTGTCGCGTTGCCTGACCTGCGCGTCCAGCCGGGTCAGCCCCGGACTGTGGAACAGGTAGTCCGAGGTGCGATCCGGCGCGCTCACCCGGGGGTCGTTGGGGAAGTGGGTGAGCCAGCGCGCCTGTTCGGCCCCGTCGGCTTCCTCCAGGGCGGGAATCATCGGGTAGCGCCCGTACAGCGGCGCCAGCGCGTCGCTCGCCGTTCCGCCGAGGATCGCCGCGAGGCGCTCGGCCTGGCCGGGCGGCGCCGCGGCCAAGTCGCCGCCGAAGATCCACGGCGTGCCGGCGGCATCCAGTTCACCGAGGGCTTCCAGGCTCTTCGCCAACTGCCGCGGCAGGGTATCGTCGCCCGGCAGCGGCGCATCCAGATGGGTGTCGAGCACCGCCAGCGAGCCGCCGCCCGCGATGGGCAGGCGCGCCACCAGCAGCGCCCGCTTCAGGCCGAACTGGCGGGCCAGGGGATCGCCATGGGCCAGCGGCAGTTGCAGCCGCTCGGCGCTGTCGATGCGGTAGCGACTGAGCACGGCGAGCTTCATGCCGACGCTGCCTAGGATGCGCGGGTGCGGCACGAAGGCGGACTTCCAGTAGAAGGCTTGCGCGGTGCAGGGGTAGAGGTCGGCGAGGCGTTCTTCCAGCAGCGCCAGTTGATCCTGGTAGTCGCTGGCCTTGGCGCCGTCGTGGAGTTCCTGGAGCAGGACCAGGTCCGGGCGTTCATCGCGCAGCACCCGCGCCGCTTCGTCCAGGGTGTGGGCCAGGTCGGCGGGCGTCGGGCGTTCGTCGGGGCCGCTGCCGTCGGCCAGGTCGTTCCAGAACAGATAGCCCTTACCGGCCAGGTATTGCAGGTTCCAAGTCATCACCTTCAGCGCCTGCCCCGCGCGCAGAGCCGGCGCCGGTGCGGCGCAATGCGACGCCGCCGGCTCGCGCTGCGCGGGGTGCCAGGTGAGCGAGTAGATCACCGCGGAAAGCGCCAGGACGACGAGCGCCAGGCCGAACGACAGGGAACGCAGGAAGCGGGGCATCGGAGGAAACGCACCGGGTGGCTCGAGGTGCCCCGAGCATAGCGGAGCCGGCGCGGGCCGCCCACGGTGGGCTCAATGGGGCGGCGCGGGCGGCCGTTCCAGTTGCATGAACAGGCGGAACAGCACCACCCCGGAGAACAACTGGAAGAAGCCGCTGATCACCGTGGTCAGCACCGCGAGCAGGGGCGCGGGATCGTCGCCCAGCCACAGGCCGAACAGCCAGTCCAGGGCCCAGACCGGCGCCAAGGCCAGGGCGATGCACAGCGCGATGGTCCAGAAGTGGCCGCGGCTGAGCAGGAAGCTGTCGCGGATCGCCGTCAGCGGCGAGTGGCCGCGCAGGGTCAGCAGGTATTCGGAAAAGCCGAGCTTCACCATCAACCAGACGCCCGGCAGCACGTAGGCGGCGAACCCCAGCATGAACAGCAGCACGTTGAGGCCGGTGAGCAACGCGAAGCGCGGCCACAGGCGCAGCGCGCCGCTCCACAGGGCCAGGGTGTGCGGATGCTCGCCGCGGCTGCGGGCGTCGAGGAACAGGATCAACGCGGCGCTGTAGAGCGGGTAGAACAGCAGGTTCGCCAGCAGCGAATAGAGCGAGGGCTCGGCCTTCGCCGTATGCGCTTCGATGAACGCCTCCAGCAGCGCCTCCAGGGTGATCAAGGGCAGGCTGAGCAGCGCGATGGCCGGCAGGTGGCGGCTGAAGAAATACCAGGAATCGCGAAGCGCGCTGAAAGCTGTCATCGGCAAGGTCACGGCGGAGGCGGGCGGCTACTGTAGCGGAAGCCGCCGGAGTGGCCAAATGCGTGTGGCCCTTCAGGGCCAGGCTGCGAGCAGCCGCTGGCTGTCGATCACCTCGGCGTATTCGCCGTGCAGGTTGGCCATCGCCATGTCGTGCACCTCATCGGCGCTGCGCGGCCGGCCGGCGTGATCGGCTTTGGCGAAGGTAAAGCAGGCGTCCGCCACCACCCAGGTCCGGAAACCCAGGCAACCGGCACTGCGGGCGGTGGCTTCCACCGAGTTCTCGCTGGCGACCCCGGCGATCGCCAGGCGCTGGATGCCGCGTACCCGCAACCAGCGCTCCAGGCCGCTGAGGGCGAAGGCATCGGGCACGTTCTTTTCCAGCACCTGCTCGCCCTCGGCGGGCCTGAACGCGGGCTGGAATTCCGCGCCCGGCTGGCCGGGGAAGAACACCGAGGCGGGGCTCAGGGACATGTGACGGACATGCACGCGCGGCCAGTCGCGCGCCCGCCAGTGGGCCAGCAGGGCGGCCAGGCGTTCCTCCGCGCCGGGGTTGTTGCGCGGCCCCAGGCGCGCTTCGCGCATGCCCTGTTGCAGGTCGATGATCAGCAGCGCGGCAGGCGTGTGCATGGCGGTCTCCACGGGGAACTTGGACCGGCCAGCTTGCTCAAACCGCCATCTTGTGTCCAATTCGCAGCGCAGGCGAGACCATGGAACCGACCGAACAAACCCTGATCGATGGCCTGTTCAACCGCTTGAAGACAGCCGAAGCGCAGGCCGCCGCACCCGATCCCCAGGCGGAAGCGCAGATCAACAGCCACCTCGCCGCACAGCCCTCGGCGCCTTACTACATGGCCCAGGTCATCCTGATCCAGGAGGCGGCGCTCAAGCGCCTCGACCAACGCGTCAAGCAACTCGAAGCCGAAGTCGCCCAGGCCCGCGCCAAGCCGAGCAGCGGCGGCTTCCTCGCCGGCCTGTTCGGCGTCGGCGGCCGCAATACGGCACCGGCACCGGCACCGGCCAGCGCCGGCAACTGGGCGAACGCCCCGGCGACGCCGCCCGGTGCGGCCTATCCGGCGCCGAATGTACCCTCGCGGGCCGGTAGCTTTCTCGGCGGCGCACTGCAGACGGCGGCGGGCGTGGCGGGCGGGGTGATGCTGGCGGACATGCTCACCGGCCTGTTCCAGCACGGGAGTCCCCAGGAGATCGTCGAAATCATCCAGCCGGCGGCCGCCCTCGAACCCAACGACCAGGACGTCAGCTTCCTCGCCGACAGCGACCTCGACACCAGCCACATGACCCCCGACCAGTTCGGTGCCCTGCCGGTCAACGACACCGACCCGGGGTACGCCGACCCGGGCTTCGGCGACGCCGACTTCAGCGACGACGCGGGCTTTTTCTCCGACGACGACACCTTCGTCTGACCGGCGCGTATGCTTCGGCGGCCGTGGGCTGCGATAATCGCCGCCCGCCTCGAGGCCACCGGAGCCCGTCTTGAAATCCATCGCCCTGTTCGCCGACGTACAGAACCTCTACTACACCGTGCGCCAGGCCTACGGCTGTCACTTCGACTATGCGGCGCTGTGGGCCCAGGTGGCGGGGCTCGGCAGGATCGCTGAGGCCTATGCTTATGCCATCGACCGGGGCGACCCGAAGCAGCAGCAGTTCCAGCAGATCCTGCGCAACCTGGGCTTCACGGTGAAGCTCAAACCCTACATCCAGCGCGCCGACGGTTCGGCCAAGGGCGACTGGGACGTGGGCATCACCCTCGACGTGCTGGAGGCGGCGGAGCGGGTGGATGCGGTGGTGCTGGCCTCCGGGGACGGCGATTTCGACCTGCTGCTGGAGCGCATCCGCCAGCGCCACGGGGTCGAGTCCTGGGTCTACGGCGTGCCCGGCCTCACCGCCCAGTCCCTGGTGCGCGCCGCCGATCATTACCAGCCGATCGAAGGCAAACTGTTGCTGCGTCACTGAACGCCAAGCGCTTCCCTAGCCGCCCGTGGCCCGCAGTTCTTCCGCGTGGGCGTCCATCCAGGCGGCCAGCGCGCTCAGGGGTTCGCGCAGGGTGGCACCCAGCGCGGTGATGCGGTACTCCACCCGCGGCGGCACCTGGGCGAACACCTGCCGCGACACCAGCCCGCGTTGCTCGAAGGCGCGCAACTGCTTGGTCAGTTCCTTCTGGGTGATGCGCCCGATCGCCCGCTGCAATTCGCTGAAGCGCACCGCATCGTCCAGCACGATCAAGCGGTAGAGAATCGGGATCGCCCATTTGCCGGCGATGATGTCGATGAACCTGAGCATCGGGCACTCCACCGACGGGCGGTCGGTAGGGCTGGTAGCCGCGAGGTTGGGCATGGGTATCTCCTGGCTCCCTGGGTATGCATAAGGTGCCTACTATACTTTGCATACTTTCGTGCGCAACCTGGGTGCCCGTCTCGACCGGAGCACCCGGATGGCTCGACTCTCAGGTAAACGCATCCTCGTCACCGGCGGCAGCGCCGGCATCGGCCTGGCCAGCGCGCGACGCTTTCTCGCCGAAGGCGCCGAAGTGGCGATCACCGGGCGCGACCCCGAAACCCTGGCCCGCACCCGCCGGCTCCTCGGCGAGGCCCTCTGGACGCTGCCGGTGGAGGCCGGCGACAGCGCCGCGCAAGGCCAACTGGCCGAGCGCCTGGGGACGCGCTGGGCGCGCCTCGACGGCGCTTTCCTCAACGCCGGCGATGTCACTCACCAACCCCTCGACGCCTGGTGCGAAGCCGACTTCGACCGGGTCCTGGCGACCAACCTGAAAGGTCCCTTCTTCCTCTTGCAACGCCTGTTGCCGTTGTTCGCCGAACCGGCCTCGGTGGTGCTCTGCGGGTCGGTCAGCGCCCATATCGGCCTGCCGGACAGCAGCGTCTACGCGGCGAGCAAGGCGGCCCTGCTGTCCCTGGCCCGCACCCTGTCGGCGGAACTGGCCGGGCGCGGCATCCGGGTCAACGGCTTGAGCCCAGGGCCGACCGAGACCGCCGCCCTCGGCAAGGTGGCGCCCGGTCCGCAGGCGACCGCCGCCTTGCGCGAGCGCATCGCCGCCCTGGTGCCGATCGGTCGCCTCGGGCGTCCCGAGGAGATCGCCGAGGCCGCGGTATTCCTGATTTCCGACGAATCCAGCTTCATGCGCGGCGCGGAGGTCCTGGTGGACGGCGGCGTGCGCTACCTGAAACGCTGAGCTCAGCCCCGGCGGCCGTTGCCGGCCTGCAGGGTGGCGGGCAGGCGCCGCTGGAACGGCGTGGAAAGGATCAGCGAGGTCTTGCTCGCGCCGTACTGGCTCAACTCGTCGATCAGTTCCTGCAACTCCTGCATCGAGCCGACCGCCGCCTGCATCAGCACGCAAGCATCGCCGGTGATCCGGTGGCACAGGGACAGCTGCGGAATCTTCGCCAGGGTATCCAGGGTTCGCTTGGAGTCGTGGTCGGCCAGGCGCAGCTCGATCACGCACTGGATCGGCAGGCCGACCTTGGCCGGGTCGACGCTGGCGTGATAACCGGTGATGACGCCATTGGTCTCCAGCTTGGCGACCCGGTCCGCCACGGCCGGGGGCGACAGGTTGACCCGGCGAGCCAGTTCGGCGAACGACGCCCTGCCGTTTTCCACCAGCGCCTCGACCAGCGCACGATCGTATTTGTCCATCGCTCAAGGCTCCGGAAAGGTTTTTAGGAAAAAAGGAAAGCTCGGTATTTTTCCATATTTTCAAAGGCAAAATACGGTTATGAGCGTGCTTGCTCCCATATTTTTAAGGGTATGCCTTGCATAGAATAGAGGTCCCTCTTCGTTCGATCGAGTATCCCATGCCTGCTCGCGGCTCTCCCCTGTTGTTGTTCGGTGCGTTCTTCTCGCTGTACGTGATCTGGGGTTCGACCTACCTGGCGATCCGCATCGGCGTGGAGTCCTGGCCGCCGCTGTTGATGGCGGGCATCCGCTTCATCATCGCCGGCGGCCTGCTGTTCGCCTGGATGCGTTGGCGCGGCGCGCCGTTGCCGACCTGGCGCGAATGGAAGGCGGCCGGCGCCGTCGGCATCCTGTTGCTCAGTTGCGGCAATGGCGGCGTGACCCTGGCCGAGCACCTGGGAGTGGCCTCCAGCGTGGCCGCCCTGGCGATCGCCACGGTGCCCTTGTTCACCCTGCTGTGCGGGCTGTTCTGGGGGCTGCGCAACACGCGCCTGGAATGGGCGGGGATCGTGCTCGGGCTGGTCGGCATCGGCCTGCTGAACCTGGGCTCCAACCTCCAGGCGAGCCCGCTCGGCGCCGCGCTGATCCTGTTCGCCGCGGCCACCTGGGCGTTCGGCTCGATGTGGAGCAAACACCTGCCGTTGCCCAAGGGGCCGATGGCCAGCGCCGTGGAAATGCTCGTCGGCGGCGTCGCCCTGTTGCTCGCCAGCGGCCTCAGCGGCGAGCGCCTGCAAGGCATGCCCACCGCGGCGGGCTGGGGCGCTCTGGCCTACCTGGTGGTGTTCGGTTCGATCATCGCGTTCAGCGCCTATATGTACCTGCTCAAGCACGTGCGGCCGGCGGCGGCCACCAGCTATGCCTACGTCAACCCGGTGGTGGCGGTGCTGCTGGGCATTTTCTTCGCCGGCGAGACCATCGGCGCCGAGGAGTGGCTGGCGATGGCGGTGATCATCAGCGCCGTGGTGTTGATCGGCTTGCCGCAATGGCGCCCGCGCGCGTCGGCACGGGAGGAGAAGGCCGGACCGGCGATCCCCGCGCTGGAGCGCGCGGCGGCCAGCGAATGCCTGGCGCCGGAAAAACCCGTCGCCAGCAGGTAGACTGGCGGCTCGTTTCCCAGCCGGTTGCCTTTCCATGACCTTCGCCGACCTCGGCCTGATCGATCCCCTGCTGCGCGCGCTCGCCGCGCTCGATTACCAGACCCCGTCGCCGGTGCAGGCGGCGGCCATTCCCGCGGTGCTCAAGGGCCGCGACCTGATGGCCGCGGCGCAGACCGGCACCGGCAAGACTGCCGGCTTCGCCCTGCCGTTGCTGCAACGGCTGAGCCTGGAAGGCCCGCCGGTGGCGAGCAACGCGGTGCGGGCGCTGGTGCTGGTGCCGACCCGCGAACTGGCCGAGCAGGTCCACGAGAGCTTTCGCAGCTATGGGCAGAACCTGCCGCTGCGCAGTTATGCGGTGTATGGCGGGGTGAGCATCAACCCGCAGATGATGAAGCTGCGCAAGGGCATCGACGTGCTGGTGGCGACGCCCGGCCGGTTGCTCGACCTGTACCGGCAGAACGCGGTGAAGTTCGGCCAGTTGCAGGCGCTGGTGCTGGACGAGGCCGACCGCATGCTCGACCTGGGCTTTTCCCGCGAGCTCGACGAACTCTTCTGCGCCTTGCCGAAGAAACGCCAGACCCTGCTGTTCTCCGCGACCTTCTCCGAGGCCATCCGCAGCCTCGCCGGCGAGCTGCTGCGCGACCCGCTGTCGGTGGAGGTCAGCCCGCGCAACGCGGCGGCGAAGAGCGTCGAGCAGTGGCTGGTGCCGGTGGACAAGAAGCGCAAGTCCGAACTCTTCCTGCACCTGCTGCGGCGCCAGCGCTGGGAGCAGGTGCTGGTGTTCGTCAAGACCCGCAAGGGCGTCGATCAATTGGTCGAGGAACTCCAGGCCGCGGGCTTCTCCGCCGACGCGATCCACGGCGACAAGCCGCAGCCGGCACGCCTGCGCGCCCTGCAGCGATTCAAGGCCGGGGAGGTGCGGATCCTGGTGGCCACGGACGTGGCGGCCCGCGGCCTGGACATCGACGACCTGCCCCAGGTGGTCAACTTCGACCTGCCCATCGTCGCCGAGGACTACGTGCATCGCATCGGCCGCACCGGGCGCGCCGGCGCCAGCGGCGAAGCGATCTCCCTGGTCTGCGCCGACGAAGTGCAATTGCTCGCCGCCATCGAGGCGTTGATCCGCCAGACCTTGCGACGGCACGAAGAAGCCGGCTTCGAGCCCGAGCACCGGGTCCCGCAGACCGATGCCAGCGGGCAGGTGCTGAAGAAACCGAAAAAACCCAAGAAGCCCAAGGACCCTGTGGCCGGCAAGGCCGGCGCCCGCCTGGGTAGTTGGGTCGACAGCGAGAAACCCAAGGTCAAGGCGGTGCGCAAGGCCCCCGCCTTCGGCCGCAAGCCGGGCGGCAAAGGCGCCTGAGCCGAAGCCCTGCGCCGCCGTGGCTCAGGGCTTGGCGCGCTCGTAGGCGCCCAGGTCGCAGACCGCCACCCCGTCGCCGTCGCCATCCCGCGGACGCATGCTGCCGCGCTGGTCCTGCACCGGGCAATTGCCGATGGCCGCATCCAGCGCCGGGCTGCGCGGACGCAGGGCGTGGGTCGGGGTCGACGCGTTGTTGTCGGCCAGCGGGTACAGCACGCTGACGAACGTCAGGCGGTCCTCGACGTTGATCTCGCCGGTGCAGTTGCCCGGGCCGCTGCCCAGCAACAGGCCGCTGGCCCGATAGCTGTAGGCGGTGCCTTCGTTCAGGCAGTTCTGCACGGTTTCGCCGGACTCGTCGTGGTTGCCGGCGATCAGGCTGTTGCGCAGGTTCAGCACGCCGCGGTTACGCACGCCGAAGCCCTCGTTGGCCGCCAGGGTGGTATTGATCACCGTGGCCTGGGCCGTGCCGCCCTGCGCGGTGTAGCGCAGGCCGTTGCTCAAGGCGTCGCCGAAATTGCCGCTGAGGGTGCTGTTGGCCAGGCTCAGCACCGCGCCGTTGTCGTTGGCGATCGCCGCGCCCTGGCCATTGACCGACACCCGGTTGCCGACGAACGAGACGCGCGCGACCTCCAGCTTGCCGCGGTTGTAGATGGCGCCGCCGAAGCCGGAATCGTCGTCGTCGGAGGTGGTGTTCTGGTCGAAGCGACTGTCGCGTACCCGCAGGTCGCCGGCGTTGTAGATGGCGCCGCCGTGGCCGAAATAGCCTTCCCCGGCGGAGGCCCGGTTGCCACGCAGGCGCGCCTGGTCGATCTCCATGTGGCCGAAGTTGGCGATGGCGCCGCCGGCGCCCGGTTCGAAGGCAGCGGAGCCGACGTTGCCGGTCAGGTCCACTAGCCGCAGGTAGGCTTCGCCGTGATTTTCCAGCGCGCCGCCGTAGAACGAGGTATGGCCTTGTTCCAGGCTCAGGCCTTCGAGGCGCAGGCGCCCGCCCGGCCGCACTTCCAGCAGGCGGTCGTGGGCGCTGCTGCTGCCGCGGATCACGCTGCGTCCGACGCCCGCGCCGAGGATGGCGACGTCGCCGGTCACGTCCAGGTCGCCGTTCAGGTTGGCGTCTTCGTCGAGGGTCGCGCCTTCCTCGTCCACCTCCGCCGGCAGGCTCAGCACATAGGTGCCGGCGGGAAGCAGGATGCGCTGGGCGCCTTTGCCACGATTGGCGGCGGTCACCGCGTCGCGCAGGGAGCAGTCGGCGTTGCAGACCCCGTCGTAGTGGTCGTCGGCGCGGGTGACGTGCCATTCCACGGTGGCTTCGGCACTGGGGAAAAAGGGGAGGGTACAGGCGACGAGAAGAGGATTGACGTAAGCGCGCATGGCGACTCCTGCCGGCCTGGGCCGGGTATGGGGGCATGGGGAGCGGATACGACGCAGCCTCCGCGATTCGTTGCGCGCGGGGTGGGCGCGCAAGGGACGGTGGGCGGCGGGACTGCTGATGGGGCCTGGACCATCCAGCGTTTTCGCTCCCGTGTCAGGAGCGTAAACGCTGCGAAGCTTTATAGCAGAATCGTACGGGCATGCACATTTAGATACCCGAACGGACTAAAGCGAGGATTCAGGCGCCTTGCTGGGCGGCGGCGAGCTGTTTCTTGTGGGTGGCGGCGGCGGTCATGTCGTAGATCACCACGCACAGGTGCTCCACCTCGCCCTGGGAGGCGGCGGCCAGGGGCAACAGGGTGACGTTCTGGTACATGAAGTCCTCCTGTCCGGTGATCGGCTGGTAGTTCTTGAAGTGCATCAGGTAGGGCCGCTGTTCCCACAGGCTGAAGGCGCGGGTGCCCAGCTGGACCACGGTGTCCACCTTGCGCCGCAGCCATTGTTCGTCGATTTCCGGGAACAGCTCGAAGAGTTTCTTGCCGTGCACGTCGTCCGGTCCCAGCCCGGAATGGTTTTCCATGAAGCTGTTCCAGACCTCGACCCGGTACTGGCGGTCCAGCACGATCACGCCGACGTCGATGCACTGCACGATGTCGAGCAGCCAGTGGACTTCTTTGATGTCGATCTGCGCGGGCATGGCGGCCACCCTCTAATTCAGCAGGTAATTGATTTTGTGGGTCAGGCGGCGGATCGAGTCCTCGGTGAACAGCAGCAACAGGTCGAAGTGGATGTGGTCGCCCTCGAGGCTGTAGCTGATTTCCACCGCCAGGGTCTTCTTCCAGCGCTTCTGGTTGAGGTGGATCAGCCGCTCGATGGAGGCGTGCTGGCCGAGCAGCATCGGATGGCCCTGGGAGAACCGCACGTCGATCTGCTCGGCGATGCCGGACAGGCAGGCGCCGATCAGGATGCTCGACAGGTCGAGCAGCATCTCCGAGGTCTCGTTGTCGTCCTTGGGCTGCCATTTCAGCAGGCGCGCCATGTCCGACACCTCGGAGTCATGGAACAGCAGCAGCGCCTCGCCGGCGATCCCGTCGCCGATGAACCCCTGGCAGGCGGCGCTGAGGCGCTGGCCGCGCTGGGCATCGCTGAGGGTCATGTGCAGTTCGCTGACCTCGAAGATATTCACCTGCGGCACCGGCAACTGCACGAACACCCCGAGCACCTTGGCCAGCAGCGCGGCGGCGCGGCCCATGGCGACGTTGGTGACCTCGCGCAGGGCATCGCGGAAGTTGACCTTCAGCGTGTCCAGCAGCGCGTCCTGGTCCTGCGTGGGCGCGGATGGCGGCGCCTCGGCCTTGGGATCGAACAGTCCGAGCTCGACCAGGGTGGCGCGGAGGATTTCCGGGTCGGCGGGTTTTTTCAGGAAGGCCAGGGCGCCGAGTTCCTTGACCCTGCGCACCGCTTCTTCCTGGACGTCGCCGGACACCACCACCACTTTCGTCTGCAAGCCTTCTTCACGCAGTGCGGCGAGGGTCTGGTAGCCGTCCAGCACCGGCATGGTGAGGTCGAGCAGCATGACCTGGCCGAGCCCCTGGCGGATCGCCTCGAGGGCTTCCTGGCCGTTGGTGGCCTGGCTGATGGTCACCGGCCATTCGGCCGGAAGCGCGCGAATCAATTGCTTGCGCGCCATGTTCGAGTCGTCGCAGACCAACAAATGAGTCACGGCTGATGGACTACCTATGCTCGTGGAAACGATTGACGGGGGCGCATGCCTGCGCCCGGACGTTGGTGGCTGGCACCGGCGGGCGGGCCGAACTCGCCGCGCCAGCTTAGCGCAAGCATAGCCGTTGCCGTCGAGTGCGCCGTGCGACCCGCGGCCGGACGGTATCAGGGCCGCGACGACTCGGGTGCCTCGCGGGTGCGGCGCAGCCAGTCCAGGGCGCCCAATCCGGCGCGGCGCCCGCTGGCGAAACAGCCGGTGAGCAGGTAGCCGCCGGTCGGCGCTTCCCAGTCGAGCATTTCCCCAGCGCAGAAGACGCCCGGCAGGTCGCGCAGCATCGACGCCTGGTCGAGCGCCTCGAAGCGCACGCCGCCGGCGCTGCTGATCGCTTCGTCCAGCGGTCGCGTCGCCACCAGGTGCACGGGCAGGGCCTTGAGCGCCTGCGCGAGCCGCGAGGGGTCCGCGAACGCCGTGGCGGGCGCCAATTCGCGCAACAGCGCGGCCTTTACTCCTTCGATGCCCACCTGGCGATGCAGGTGCTTCGCCATGGAGTGGGAACCGCGGGGCTTGGCCAGGGCGGTCCGGACCTGCTCCAGGGTGCGCTGGGGCAGCAGGTCGAGGGTGGGTTCGGCGAAGCCCTCGGCCTCTATGCGGGTGCGAATCGCCGCGGACAGGGCGTATACCAGGCTGCCTTCCAGGCCCCACTGGGTGAGTACGCATTCGCCCAGGCGCGGAGGTTCGCCAGGCAGGCTCAGGGCCACCGATTTCAGCGGCGCCCCGGCGAATCGATCGCGCAGGAACGGGCTCCAGCCGGGCACCTCGAAGCCGCAGTTGGCCGGCTTCAGCGGCGCCACCGGGACGCCCCGCGCGGCCAGCCAGGGCACCCAGGCGCCGTCCGAGCCCAGGCGTGCCCAACTGCCGCCACCGAGGGCCAGCACCAGCACGTCGGCACGCAGCCGGCGCTCGCCCTCCGGGGTGGCCATGCGCAGCGCTCCGCTCTCGTCCCAGCCGAGCCAACGATGCCGGGTGTGCAGGCGCACGCCCAGTTCGCGCAGGCGTTTCAGCCAGGCGCGCAACAGCGGCGCGGCCTTCATGTCGCGGGGGAAGACCCGCCCGGAACTGCCGACGAAGGTCTCGATGCCCAGGGCGTGCACCCATTCGCGCAGGCCGTCGGCGTCGAAGCCGTCGAGCAGGGCGGCCATCTCCTGGCGCCGCTCGCGGTAGCGGGACAGGAAGGGCTCGCGGGGTTCGGAGTGGGTGATGTTCATACCGCCGACGCCGGCCAGGAGGAACTTGCGCCCCACCGAGGGCATGCCGTCGTAGAGGTCCACGGCGACCCCGGCCCGGGCCAGCACTTCGGCGGCCATCAACCCGGCGGGCCCGCCCCCGATCAGGATCGCCCGCGCAGGGGCGTATATGTTGGCGGCCGGAGTGGCGGAAGGCAGATCGGCGGGCGGAGCGGTCGTGGTCATGGCGGGCGGCGGCGAGGGCAGGGAGGCGCATTCTAGCCGAGGGCACCCGCGCCGGCAGGTGCGCCCTCAGGACGCGTGGGCGTCGTTCGTCGCGTCGTTGGCCGCCTTGGCCATCGGCGGGCGATAGCGGTACGCGCCGCAGCGCCGGCAACACTGGTGCAGCATCACTTCTCCACCCAGGTTACAGAGCTTTCCCGCGCTCCACTGACAATTGGAAAACACACAACGGAACTCCATGGGAACCTCCTGTCTTCGCTTCTGGGAAGACCGTTTTCGGCGGCCTCATGGGGTGTGACTGCGCGTTTTTCCGAGAGGTTCAGCGCCGGACATCGCCAGGGGACTTCAGCGTCCGGCGTCCCCGTGCAGCTCGTCCCAGACGCGTTGCGCGCTGTGGTGGAGGATGCCATGGCGGCGCGCCAGGGCCTGGCGGTCGGGGTCGTAGCCGCCGCCGATCAGCCCGGCCACGGGGATGCCGCGTTGCAGGCAATGGCGCAGCACGCTGCGTTCGCGCGCGGCCAGGCCGGCATCGCTCAGGGCCAGGTAGCCGAGGGCATCGTCGCGGTGTACGTCGACCCCGGCGTCGTAGAGCACCAGGTCCGGCTGGTACAGCGGCAGCAGGTAGTTCAGCGCGTCGTCCACCACCCGCAGGTAGTCGGCGTCGCCCATGCCCGCCGGCAGGGGAATGTCCCAGTCGCTGTCGGCCTTGCGCGCGGGGTAGTTGGTCGCGCAATGCAGCGAGACGGTGATCGCCTCCGGGACTTCCGCGAGCAACCGCGCGGTGCCGTCGCCCTGGTGCACGTCGCAGTCGAAGATCAGCACCCGCTGCACCTCGCCGCTTTCCAGCAGGCAGCGGCTGACCACCGCCAAATCGTTGAAGATGCAGAAACCGGCCGGATGGTCGTAGCCGGCGTGGTGGGTGCCGCCGGCCAGGTGGCAGGCGATGCCGTGGCGCAGCGCCAGGCGCGCGGTCAGCAGCGAGCCGCCCACCGCGCGCACCGTGCGCCGGGCCAGCGCCGCGCTCCAGGGCAGGCCGAGGCGGCGCTGCTGCTCGCGGTCCAGCTCGCCGGCGAGAAAGCGTTCGATGTAGGCCGGCTGGTGGGCCAGGGCGAGGATATCCGGCGGGCAGAGGTCCGGGCGTCGCAGCGCGGCGTCGTCGGTCAGCCCGCTGTCCACCAGGTGGTCGCGCAGCAGGCGGAATTTCTCCATGGGGAAGCGGTGTTCGCCGGGGAAGGGCGGGCTGTAGTCGTCGTGGTAGATCAGCGGTACGCGCATGGTTGGCCGGGGCTGGCGTCGCGTCGAGCGACGATGGATCGAACTCGGAGGCCGTGGCCGACCTCGTACACTAGGCGCCCCGGCCACCGCGCAGCGCCTCGCCGGGCGGCCACGGCCGCCGTTCGGGGCAGCGCAATCGCCCGAGTATGGCGGCCGCCGGCGACGCCGTTCAAGTTTCGAGGACCGCCCCATGACCGAACCCATCGAATTGCATACCGAGCGCCTGCTGCTGCGCACCTGGCGCCCGGAGGACCTGCCCGCCTACATCGCCCTGTCCGCCGACCCCGAGGTGATGCACTACTTCCCCGAACCGCAGAGCGCCGCGCGCACCGAAGCGTCCTATGCGCGGATCCAGGCGCATTTCGCCGAGCACGGGTTCGGTCTCTGGGCCCTGGAGCGCAAGGACGACGGCGCCTTCATCGGTTTCACCGGCCTCGGCCACATGGGCTTCGAGGCGCATTTCAGCCCCGCGGTGGAAATCGGCTGGCGGCTGGCCCGTGCGCATTGGGGTCAGGGCTATTCCAGCGAAGCCGCGCGCGCCGCCCTGGCCTGCGGCTTCGAGCGGCTCGGCCTGGCCCAGGTCGTCGCCTACACCGCGGTGGACAACGCGCCGTCGCGTCGGGTGATGGAGGCCATCGGCATGCACCGCGACCCCGCCGATGACTTCGATCACCCGGACCTGCCCGCCGGCCATTGGCTGCGCCGCCACGTGTTGTATCGCCTGTATCGCGATGAGTGGGTGGCCCGGTGAGCGACGCCGAGGCGCGCGTGCGGGCGTATCACGCCCTGAGCAAGCACGCCCCGGCGGCCTTCGCCGAGGGTCCCGGGCAACTGGACTGGGCGAACCAGCCGGCGCCCTTCCGGCGCTATGGCGGCGCGCCGCGCCTGCCGCTGTGGCAGCGTCCGCTGGAGGAGTCGCCGGCTTACGACGCGGTGTTCGCTGGCCCGGTCGGCGCTCCCGCGCCCTTGAACCTCGCCAGCGTCTCGCAACTGCTCTACGACAGCCTGGCGCTGTCCGCCTGGAAGGAGGCCGGCGGCAGTCGCTGGGCCCTGCGGGTGAACCCCTCCTCGGGCAACCTGCACCCCACCGAGGCCTACCTGTTAATGCCGCCCGGCGCGCTGGACGAGGCCGCGCTCGTCGCCCATTACGCGGCGGACCTGCATGCCCTGGAAATCCGCGCCCGCCTGCCCGATGCGCTCGGTGCCACCCTGGGTGCGTCGTTGCCGCCCGGCGGCTGCCTGCTGGCGCTGACCGGCATCGCTTGGCGCGAGGCCTGGAAATACGGCGAGCGCGCCTACCGCTACTGCCAGCACGACCTCGGCCACGCCCTGGCCGCGCTGGCGATCGCCGCCGCGGCCCTGGGCTGGCAAACCCGCCTGCTGCGCCAACCGGCGCCCGACGAACTGGACGCCGCGCTGGGGCTGGACAGCGTCGCGGCCGGCGAGGACGAGCGAGTCGACTGCCTGCTCTGGCTGGGCCCGGTGCAACCCGGCGAGTTCGCCCTGCCGGCGGATTTCTGGACGGCGCTGGCGGCCCTCGAATACCTGGGCACGCCGAACCTATTGTCCCCCGCGCATCGCGATTGGCCGGAATTGCAGCGCGTCCAGCACCTGTGCCGGGCGCCGCGCCTGGGGCTCCGTCCCGATTGGCGGGCGCCGCCGGCCGAGACGATTCCGGCCAACCCGGGCCTGCCCCTGCGGCCGCTGCTGCATCGGCGACGCAGCGCCCAAGCCATGGACCCGACGACCGGTATCCAGGCCGAGCTGCTGTTCGCCTGGTTGCGCCGGTCGATGCCGGCGAATGCGCCGGTGCCCTTCGCCGTCACTGGCGAGCCGGCGCGGGTCGACCTGCTGCTGTTCGTCCACCGGGTGCGCGGGCTGGAACCCGGCTTGTATTGGCTGGCACGCAGCGATGGCGCGCCGCCCACCGGCCTGCGCGAGGATTTCGCCCGGGAGCGGGTCCATGCGGAGTTGCCGCTGTATCGGCTGCTGGCCGGCGAAGCCGCCGGGCTGGCGGAATTCCTCTCCTGCGGGCAGGCCATCGCCCGTGACGGATGCCTGTCGCTGGCGATGCTGGCACGCTTCGACGAAGCCCTGGCCGACGGCGCCTGGCGCTATCCGCGGTTATTCTGGGAGTGCGGGCAGATCGGCCAGGTGCTCTACCTGGAAGCCGAGGCGGCCGGCCTGTCCGGCACCGGGATCGGCTGTTATTTCGACGACGCGGTGCATGAATTGCTCGGTTTGGCCGACAGCCGCTGGCAAAGCCTTTACCATTTCACCCTGGGCCGCGCGGTCTGGGACGCCCGCCTGACGTCCCTGCCGGCCTACGCACACTTGCGCCTGCCGCCGCCCGCCTGAGCGGGGCTGCGGTCACGTCTGAATGGGGAGAGCGGTATGAGTCACGTGTTGGACGATCTGGTCGCATTGTTGAGTCTGGAGGCCATCGAGGAAAACCTTTTCCGCGGCGTCAGCCAGGACCTGGGGTTTCGCCAACTGTTCGGCGGGCAGGTGCTCGGCCAGTCGCTGTCCGCGGCCAGCCAGACGGTGGAGGAGACCCGCTCGGTGCATTCGCTGCACGGCTATTTCCTCCGCCCCGGCGACGCCGGCCTGCCGGTGGTTTACCAGGTCGACCGGGTGCGCGACGGCGGCAGCTTCACCACCCGCCGCGTCACCGCGATCCAGAAGGGCCAGCCGATCTTCACCTGCAGCGCCTCTTTCCAGCAGCACGAGGAAGGCTTCCAGCACCAGATCGCCATGCCCGACGTGCCCGGCCCGGAGAACCTGAAGTCGGAGACCGAGCTGGCCCGCGCGGTGGCGGACCGCCTGCCGGAGCGGATGCGCGAGCGCGCGGTGAGCGACAAGCCCATCGAGATCCGTGCGGTGCGAACCGAGGACCCGTTCGGCCCGGAAATCGCCGAGCCGGCCCGGTACATCTGGTTCCGCGCCGACGGGGCGTTGCCGGACATCCCGGCGATCCACAAGTACATCCTCGCCTATGCCTCGGACTTCAACCTGCTGACCACCTCGCTGCTGCCCCACGGGGTTTCCGTCTGGCAGAAGTTCATGCAGGTGGCCAGCCTCGATCACGCGCTGTGGTTCCACGGCGATCTGCGCGCCGACGAATGGCTGCTGTACGCCATGGACAGCCCATGGGCCAACAGCGGCCGGGGCTTTTCCCGCGGGAGCATTTTCAGCCGGGACGGCAGGCTGGTCGCCTCGGTCGTGCAGGAAGGCCTGATCCGCTTGCGCGAGGACTGGAAATGAGCCCGCCCGATGCAGGCGGCAATCGGTCAGCGTTTTCTGACAGTGCAAACAGGTATTTCTTGTAGGACAAAAGCCTTTCCTGGCCGTCGGCTTGGCTTACGACTATCGGCCAAAGCCTTTGGCGACAAGGGCTTGGGCGGCGATCGCCGCGTCGCGGAAAAGCCGCTGGCGGTTTGACTGAGTGGTGTGATGGCAGTTTGAACTAGTGTGAAAGCCGTAGGGTTACGAACAAAAGGAGCCTCCCGTGACTACGCTTCGCACCACTTTGTCTTTCTGCCTTTTGTTCGTCGCCGGCCAGGCGCATTCCGCGGGCCAGGTCCAGGGTCAGATGAACGTCCAGATGACCATCGGCAGCGGCTGCACCGTCACCAACGGCAGCAGCAACGGCAGCACCAACACCTTCGGTACCCTGAACTTCGGCGAGTACCCGTCCCTCGACAACATCGTCGAGGGCAGCTCGGTCGGCGCCGGCGGTGGCAGCTCCTTCGGCCTGCAATGCAGCACCGGAACCAACTACAGCGTCGCCATCGATTCCGGGCTCAATGCCTCGGGTACCCAGCGGCGCATGAGCAACGGCGGCGCCTACATCTCCTACAACCTCTACCAGGACACCGCGCGCACCGTTCCCTGGGGCAACGGCAGCAATGGCGGCAGCGTGCTGTCCGGCACCGGCAGCGGCGCCGCCCAGGAAGTGGTGGTCTACGGCCGCGTGCCGGTGCAGGCCACGCCCGCGGCGGGGACCTACCTGGACACGGTCCAGGTCACGGTCACCTGGTAGCCCGGAACAGCTAAGGGTTTTGGCGGGTTTCGGCCCGGCCTCCTTCGGGAGCGCGGGGCCGCGGCCGCCGTTTTTTTCAGACAGGACGCGCCATGGTGTCGATGACGATCAAGGGAATGTGGCCGTTGTTGCTGGCCGGCCTGGGATGGCCGGGCGCGGCCCATGCCGTCGACAAGAGCGCCACGCTCGGGGTCAACGCGCTGGTGCTGCCCTCCTGCGTGGCCGGCAGCACCGGCACGTCCAACCCCGGGCAGTTCGATACGCTGGACTTCGGGACGCATTTTTCCCTGGCCAACACGCTCAAGACCACCGGCGGAACCGGCAGCGGTGCGCTGCGGATCAATTGCGTCGCCAATGTTCCGTACCGCGTGCTGATCTCCCCGGGCAACAGCGGCAATACCACGGCGCGCAGCCTGGTCGGTCCGGGCAACGCGACCATCCTCTACAACCTCTATACCTCGGCCAGCTATGCCACGGTCTGGGACAACGTCACCGGGATCAGCGCGATGGGGACCGGGGCGAATCAGTGGTTGCCGATCTATGGCCGGGTGCCGGCCCAGAGCACCCCCACGCCGGGGATCTACACCGACACCCTGACCGTCACGGTGGTCTGGTGAGGCGCCGCGCGAGGTCCGGCTCGAAGCCGCGGGCGCCCGCCCGGTTCCGCGGGGCACGCGCGTGGCCTTGGGCCGCCGGCCTCGCCGCCGGGCTGGCGCTGGTGCCGGTCCGGGCCGACACCGGGACCAACGAGCTGAGCCTGGCCCAGAGCTTCCAGCTGCGCGCCGCCGTCGTCGCCGGCTGCCTGCTGGGGAGCGGCGCCAGCGACACGACCACCTTCGGCACGCTGTCCTTCGGCCAATTCAGCAGCCTGCCCAGCGACGTCTCCCTGAGCAGCACCCTCGGCAGCGGCTCCATCGTCATGCAATGCACGCCCGGCCTGGCGGTGAGCATCGCGCTGAACGCCGGGCTCAACGCCAGCGGCTCCATCGCCGGCGGCCGCTACCTGGCCAAGGGCAGCGAGCGGCTGCGCTATCAACTGTTCCAGGACGCGGCCTACAGCACCGTCTGGGGCGACAACAGCAACGGCGGTACGAGCATGAGCCTGACCTTCCCCGCCAGCGGCGGGACCCTGGCGTACCCCGTCTACGCCCGCTTGTTCGCCGTCGCCACGATGCCCTCGGCCGGCCTCTACAGCGACACCGTGACCGTGACCATTTCCTATTGAACAAGGACGTCGGATGAGTGGGTTGCAGGCAAGGCTCAAGGGAATGACCTGGGGGTGGCTGGCGCTGGCCGGCGTCCTCGCATGGATGGCGCGGGACGCCGTGGCGGCCAGTTCGATCCTGATCTGGCCGATCAACCCCAGCATCGAAGGCGAGCACAAGGCCGCCGCGCTCTGGCTGGAAAACCGT
Source organism: Pseudomonas sp. RIT-PI-AD (assembly GCF_025642785.1). GTDB lineage: Bacteria > Pseudomonadota > Gammaproteobacteria > Pseudomonadales > Pseudomonadaceae > Pseudomonas_T. The sequence goes on along the minus strand of NZ_JANZKU010000013.1, from coordinate 64,807 downwards.
GGCGAGAAGCCGGTCAGCCTGCAAGTGCGCATCCTGGATTGGAGCCAGGCCCAGTACGCCGACGTCCTCGCGGCCCAGCAGGGGGTGGTCGGCAGCCCACCGGTGACCCGCGTGGAACCGGGCAAGCAGCAGATGGTGCGATTGATCCTGCGGCAACCGGTGGAGCCGGGCCGCGAGCGCGCCTATCGGATCCTGGTCGACGAAATGCTCACCCCCGAGAGCGCCGAGGATCCGCGCCTGGGCATCAAATTCCAGATGCGCTACTCGGTGCCCCTGTTCGTGGTCGGCAGCGGCGCCCAGGTCGATTTGCAGGGGTCCGGCAAGCCCGGCCTGCTGCGCCCGGAGCTGCATTACCGTTTCGCCGGCGAGGGCGGCGCGCGTTACCTGCTGCTGCGCAATGTGGGCACCGCCCACGCGCGCCTGTCGGCGGTGCGGCTGCGCCAGGGAAACGCCAGCTACGCCCTGTCCGAGGGATTGCTGGGCTATGTGCTGCCCGGCGTCGAGATGCGCTGGCCGCTGCCGCCCGAGGTGCCCGCCGGCGGAGGGGTGCTGGAGGCACGGGTCAACGACGGGGAGCAACCTCAGCCTCTGGTCGCCGACTGAGAGGCGCGGACGTGCCGGGCAGGAGCGACCGGACCGGGACCGCGTTTGGCCGACCCCGCTGGAAATGCCTGGGCTTGGCCACGTTGCTGTCCTGCTGCCTGACGACGGCGCTGGCCGGCGAACCCGAGAACGAACCGATGGAGCTGTTCCTGGAAATGGTCGTCAATCAAATGCCCACCGGCCGGGTGGTGGCGGTGAGCGCGCGCGGCGGGCGTTACTTCGTGGCCCGCGACGACCTGCGCGCCGTGGGCGTCGCCCTGGAGGGGACCGGGGACGAGGACCCGCTGGCGCTGGACCGGATCCCCGGCCTGCAAAGCCGCTACGAGGCCAGCAGCCAGCGCCTGGAACTGACCCTGCCCGCCGACTGGCTGCCGCGCCAGGAATTGGGCCGGCGCCGCGTACACGACTATCTGCCCGCGCAAAGCAGCCTCGGCGCGCTGTTCAACTACGACCTCTACTACAGCAGCACCGAACGGGGTTCGAAGAGCGCCAACGCGTTCCTCGAGCAGCGGGTGTTCGGCGGTTTCGGCGTGCTGTCCAACACCGGCACCTACCGCGAGCATTTCTCCGGCAACGGCTTCGGCGACGGTTACATTCGTTACGACACCCAGTGGAGCCAGGACGACCAGGAAAACCTCACCGCCTACACCCTCGGCGACCTGGTCACCGGTGCGCTGACCTGGAACACCTCGGTGCGCATGGGCGGGGTGCAGGTGTCCCGGGATTTCGGCCTGCGTCCCGACCTGATCACCTACCCGCTGCCGAGTTTCTCCGGCGATGCGTCGATCCCCACCACCCTCGACCTGTTCATCGACAACTCCCAGGTCAGCAGCGACACGCTCAACCCGGGGCCCTTCACCGTCAACAACGTGCCCTTCATCAGCGGCGCCGGCACCGCCACTCTGGTGACCACCGACGCCCTCGGACGCCGGGTGTCCACCCGCGTGCCGTTCTACGTCACCGATACCCTGCTGCAGCAGGGGTTGTTCGATTACTCGCTGTCGGTGGGCAAGCTGCGCCGCGAGTATGGCGTGGAGAACTTCACCTACGGCAGCGCCGCCGCCAGCGGTACCGCCCGCTACGGCTTGAACGACCGGGTGACCCTGGAAGGCCATGTCGAGGACAGCCAGGACCTGACCCTGGCCGGTCTCGGCGGCACCTTCGGCATCGGTCGCTGGGGCGTGTTCGGCACCTCCCTGACCCAGAGCCGCTCCCTGGGCGAAAGCGGGCGGCAACTGAGCCTCGGCTACAGCTACTACTCGCGGCGCTTCGGCATTGCCATGCAGCACATCGACCGCGACCCCGGCTATGTCGACCTGGGGGTCATCGGCGCCCGCGAAAGCCGCGCCAGGGCGAGCTACCTGCCCAGCAGCAGCGACCAGGCGACCTTCTCCTACAGCCCCGGCGAGCTCGGCAAGCTGAACCTCGGGACCCTCGGCGTGGGCTACTTCGAGACACGCAACCCGGTGGGTTCGCGCACCCGTCTGGTCAACCTGTCCTGGTCGCAGAACCTGTTCCGCCAGGCCAGCTTCTACCTGTCCTTCAACCGCGTGCTGGGCGGCGAGGGCTATTCGGCGCAGATGCAATTCGTGGTGCCCTTCGACCTGCACTCGACGCTGAACGTCGGCGTCGAGCGCAACCGCCGCGACGGTTTCGCCGAGCGCGTGGCCTATAGCCGCTCGGTCTCCAGCGAAGGCGGGCTGGGCTGGAACCTGGGCTACGCCGGCAGCGGCTATCGCCAGGCGGACGTCACCTGGCGCACCCGCTACGTGCAACTGCAGGGCGGCGCCTACACCGACGCCGGGCGCGCGACCCATTGGGGCGAGGCCAGCGGTTCGCTGGTGTGGATGAACGACGCGCTGTTCGCCAGCAACCGGATCTCCGACGCCTTCGTGCTGGTGGACACCGCCGGTTTCGCCGGGGTGCCGGTGCGCTTCGAGCACCAGCCGCTGGGCACCACCAATGCGAACGGCCATCTGCTGGTGCCCTGGGTGCCGTCCTACTACCGCGGCCAGTACGAGGTGGACCTGCTCGACCTGCCGGCCAACGTGCGCAGCGACGAGCTGAGCCAGTTCCTCGCGGTGCGCCAGGGCGCGGGCGCGCTGTTGAAGTTTCCCCTGCAGGCGGTGACGGCGGCGAGCATCGTGCTGATCGACAGCCGCGGCACGCCCTTGCCCCGCGGCACTCCGGTACGCGACCGGGAAAGCCGGCAGACGGCTTACGTCGGCTGGGACGGCCTGGTGTATTTCGAACACCTGCAGGCGCACAACCGCCTGGACGTGGAGCTTCCCGACGGCACGCGCTGCGCCAGTGCCTTCGACCTGGATACCCAGAGCGACCAACTCGCCCTGGTGGGCCCGCTGGTATGCCGATGAGGGCGTCCATCCGCGCCATCGCCCGCCTGGGCCTGCTGGCGGCGCTCTGGCTGGCGAGCGTCGGTGCCTGGGCGGCCTGTGCGGTGGGCAACCCGAACGTGGCGCTGGGAACGGTCAGCTCGCTGAGCATCCGCACCACCGCGCAGCAGGCCGCCGCCAGCGGGGGGCTGGCCTGCGACGGTTCGCTCAACCTGCTCACCGCGGCCTACGTGCGGGTGACCCTGGCGAGCGCCAGCACGATGCTCAGCGACGGCCAGGGTAACCAGATTCCTTTCCAGCTGTTCACCGACTCCGGCTACAGCCAGGCGCTGCAAAGCGCGCAGCCGCAGGTACTGGGGGCGATCAGCCTGATCGGCGTGGGGGGCTCGCAGAGCGCCATCGCCATGTACTTCCGCACCTCGCTCGGCGCCAACGTGCCGGCGGGCACCTATACCGCCACCATCAGCCTCAACTGGCAGTACGCGATCTGCACCGTCGGCGCGCTCAACCTGTGCGCCTGGCAGCGCAGCCCCGGCCTGACCCAGAGCTGCACCGCCGGCATCTGCGGCGCGCCGACCAACTGGGGCAGCGGCTCCCTGGCCTCGGTGACCCTGACCCTGGTGGTGACCAAGGCCTGCCTGGTCAGCAGCCTGCCGCAAGTGGATTTCGGCAGCAAAGCCCTGGTCAGCCAGTTCGGCTCGGTGACCCAGACCCTGGCGGTGATCTGCACCAACACCGAGGGCTATACGCTGGGCTTCGACAACGGCCAGAACTACCAGGCGCCCTGGCGGCGGATGCGTTATTCCAGCGCTTACCTCAGGTACCAGATCTATTACCCCGGTACGACCACGGTGTGGACCACCGCGCAAACCCAGGCGGCGATGGGTACCGGCAACCTGCAGAACTTCAATTTCCTGGTGACGGTGGACCCGACCCAGGCGAATCTGCCGGTCGGCGTCTACCTGGACAACGTCACCCTGATCATCAACTACTGAGCCGCCCCGGCGGGCCTCGCGTATGCTGGCGCGGTCTTGAACGAGGGCGAGGGGTTTCCATGCATCTGGCGGATTGCCGGCACTGGGTATTCGACATGGACGGCACGCTGACCGTGGCGGTGCACGATTTCGCGGCGATCCGCCGCGCCCTGTCGATCCCGCAGGAGGACGACATCCTGCATCACCTGGCGGCGCTGCCGGCGGCAGAGGCGGCGGACAAGCACGCCTGGCTGTTGGAACACGAGCGCGGCCTGGCCCTGGGTTCGCGGGCCGCGCCGGGGGCGGTGGAACTGGTGCGCGCACTGCATCGACGCGGCGTGCGCCTCGGCATTCTCACCCGCAACGCCCACGCGCTGGCGCTGATCACCCTGGCCGCCATCGGCCTGGATACCTGTTTCGAGGCGGCGGACGTGCTCGGCCGCGACGAGGCCCGGCCGAAGCCGGACCCGGACGGCCTGCTGGAACTGGCGCGGCGCTGGGCAGTGCCTCCGACGCGGCTGCTGATGGTCGGCGACTACCGCTTCGACCTGGAATGCGGGCGTGCCGCGGGTGCCCGCACCGCCCTGGTCAACCTGCCGAACAATCCCTGGCCGGAGCTGGTCGATTGGTACGCGGCGGATTGCGCCGCGCTGCTGGCGCGCCTCGACGCCTGATCGGCTCCGGCTTGGTTGGCAGCCATCGCGGGTCTGGGCGGCTACCGACGCTCGAATGCGTTGCCCGGATGCCTGGGTCGGGGCGCCTGAGCGCCCCGACCCGGCTCAGAGCCCGTAGCGCTCGATGGCCTCCAGGTGCGGCTGCGGATCGGCGCCGCAGTGTTCGGCCAGGCGCAGCCAGCACAGCCGATGGGGCCAGTCGCGGGTCAAGTCTTCCATGGCCTGGTGAAGCGCCAGGCTCGGCAGGCTCTCCGGGGCCGCCAGGGTGAAAAACACGCCCGGCAGGGGTTCGTCCCGCGGGTCTTCGCTGTCCTCCAGCCGGTAGTCCGGCGCGCTGTGCACCCAGAGGTTCCAGCCGCGCGCGTCCAGCGCGTCGCGCAGGCCGGCGAAGGCCTCTTCGCCGGGATGCACGCCATCGAAGAACCAGCTGGCGCCGTATTCGCCCGTTTTCAGGGTGTGTACCTGGCCATAGGTGGCGACGAAATGCTCGCGCTGCTCCGGGTCTTCCGGCGGCGCGACCAGCATCGCGGCGTCGAACACCACCCGGTCGCCGACGTGTTGCACGCGGCCGCCGCCGGCGTTTTCCAGGATCCGCGCGGTGACCGGCCCGGTGCGTTGCGCGTAGTAGTCGAGCGCCTCGCCGTTCTCGATGTAGCGGATGATGACCCAGCCCCATTCTTCCTCGACCGGGCCGCTGTCGCTGCTCAGGGTCATGCCGATGCGTTGTGCGCCTTGGCGCACCGCGTCCCAGTTCTCCGCGGCGCTGGCGGCGGTCATGTAATCCCACAGCGCGCTGCGCGCGGTGTCCTCGTGATCGCTGTGGCTCAGGTGCAGGTAGCAGTCGGCGGCCTCGGCGAAGCGCGCCTGGCGCATCAGTGCGTGAGCCAGCAGGAAGTGTGCATCGCTCAGCTCCGGCTTGACGGCGAGCACCCGGCGGCTGGCGGCCTCCAGCGCCGGCCAGTCGCCCAGGCGCTGGGCCAGCTTGGCCTGGCACCAGGCCGCGACCTGCGGCGCGCGGGCCTCGAACAGGGCGGCCAGGCGCTCGACCCCGGCCTGGTCGCCGCGCTCCAGCAGGGCATGCAGCAACTGGAAGATCACCGGTTGTTCGGAGTCGTCATGGCGTTCGGCATAGCGCCACAGCAGCTCGATGGCCTCGTCGTGGGCGGCGCAGGCCTGCAGGGCGGAGGCGGCCACCGCGAGCAGGTCGGTGTCGTCGGGGCGCCGGGCCACCGCGTGCAGCAGCCACTCGGCCTCGGTCTCCGGGTTGCGCGAGCCGCCTTCCGCGCCGCGCGCTTCCAGCCAGGCCAGCAGTTGCTCGGCCGGCACCGGTGGCGGGCTGCCGTCGGGAGCGGACTGGATCGCCGCCTCCAGTGCGTTGAGCAGGTCGTCGGCCCCGCGATCGGCGTTCAGCTTCGGCTGGTGCCGACGCGCCAGCGCCAGGGTGCGGCGGGCGGTCCAGAGGGCGCCGCGTTGCAGCGCCAGTTGCGCGCAGAGCACCCCGGTGGTGATCAGGTGGCGGTGCGCGCCATGCCGCGACAGGTGGTCGAGGGTGGCCTGCAATTCGCCGCCGAGGGTCCAGGTGTTGCGCGCCGGCATCCGTTGCAGCAGGAGATACAGGGCCTTGATCCAGGTGACGCGGTAGCGTGGCGCCACGTCGGCGAGGGGCATCAGCAGCGGCCAGGCCTCGTCGTCGCGCTCCAGCTTGGCCAGGGCCAGGGCCTTGAGCAGCTCGCGCGGCTGGCTGACGTTCTTCCACTCGGCGCCTTCCACCTTGGCTTCCATCGCCTCGATCAGTGCCAGCGCCTCCGCGTCGCGGTCGAGGGCGATGAGGATGCTCATGCGCATCTCGTGGACGCTGTCGTAGGCGCTCTCGCCGGCGGCCTCGATGTGGCGCTCCTGGCGTTCGAGAAACGCCAGCGCGTCCAGGGGACGGTCGTCGTCCAGCAGCGCTTCGGCCTGTTCGTTGCTCAGGCACTGGTAGCAGTTCCAGCTCGGATCGATCCGCGCCAGGGTTTCCTCGCACACCTCGATGCGCTCGGCGACCCAGCCGGGACCGTCGATGTTGGCGTAGCAGGACGCCAGGTCCTGGGTGACGCAGACCGCCTGCGGGCACTCGAGGGTGTCCTCGCGGTGGGCCAGCTCGAACAGCGACACGGCGTCGGCCAGGGCGCTTTCGCCTTCCAGCTTGTTGCCGACGCGGTTACGCATTTCCCAGTGACGGACGAAGACCTCCATCCAGGGATTGCCGAGGGTCTTGCACAGGGCGCGGGCTTCCGGCACCAGCGCGTCGGCCTGCTCGATTTCCAGGTCGCAGATGTGGTCGGTGAGGGTCTCGAGGGTGCGCACGCTTTCGCCCTGACCGGCCTCGATCAATTCGTCGTTGAGCTTGCCGACCCAATGCCAGATGTCCATGTTCTCTCCTCTACTTCAGGTATCTCAGGTATCTCAGGTATCTCAGGTATCTCAGGTATCTCGGGCGTCTACGGCCAGCAGGTCGTGCACCGCGACGGCCAGGTCCGCCAGGGCGCTGCCGAGTTGGCTGGCGTTCTCTTTGTCGTTATGGCTGGCCATGATCCGCTTGAACGCCCGCAGCAGGCGCGCGGCGCTGGCGGAGCGCGGGTTGCCCTGGCGATGGGCGTCGAGCAGGGCCTGGATGGCCGGGTTGTCCAGGTTGATGTACAGGCGGCTGAGCTGGGTGCTCTGGATCTTCGCGGTGAACTGCCGGGCCAGGCGCAGCGCGGCGGTGGAGATGCGCTTGTCCGCGTCGTCCTCCTCCAGGCGGCGCTTGAGCTCCGCCTCGCGGTCCGGCACCACCACCAGGGGCAGGCCCGGCGGGCTGAAGCGGGCGACGATGAGTTTCTCCTCGTCCCCCAGCAGGCTCGCCAGCCATGCCTGTTCCGCCTCGGGCAGTTCGGCCAGGTTGAACAGCTGGCGGTTGCCCTGTTCGGTGCCCAGCTCCACCAGGCGCAGGCCTTTCGCCTGGGTCCAGCGGCGCAGGAAGGGCACCACCGCGTAGCGGTTGCCGTGGGCCACGGGCACGCCGAGGGTGCGGAACAGCATTTCCTCGAAGCCGCTGTCGCTGTCCAGCAGCACGTGGAGGGCGCCCTTGGACTGCAGGTCGCGGGCCACCAGGTCGCCCTGGGAGGTGGGGATGCGCACGCTGTCCATCATCAGCGCGAACAGGCGCTCGTCGCACAGCGAGGCGCCGAGCAGCGCTTCGTTGTGCCGCAGCAGCACCCGGCGCCAGGCCTCCGGCTGGCTCCGCGCGATCTCGCCGAGGCCGCTGATCAGCGCCTCGCTCAGGGCGTGCTGGATCGCCGTGTAGTGGGCGTCCCGCTGCAGGTCCTCGCGGCTGGCGGTGGGGGTCAGGCGGTTCGATTCGATCACCCCGCCGATGAAGCCGGCCCAGGGCGGCAGCAAATCGCGGGCGTCGTCGTCGAGGAGCATGCCGCGCAGGAAGATCGACAGGTTGCGGTTGTCGCTGGTGCCATAGGTGCCGCCGTCCTGGACCCACAGCAGGCCGATGGCGTCGCTGCCGCCCTCCGGGCGCAGGTCGAAGGTGCAGATCGGCTCGAAATCGTGTTCGAAGTGGGCGGCGAATTCCAGCTTGCGCCGGCGCGCCTGCAATGGATGCAGGGCACTGCGATCGTCGCGCCGCCAGGGCGGCGGCTCCGGGTTGATCGGTTCGCCCGCGCCATCCACGTGGATCGGCTCGCGCAGCAGCACGCAGTAGCGGCCGAGGATGTCGCGCAGGCGCGCGTCATGGGCGAGGGCGGCGAATTCGTCGTGCAGCTCCAGCAACACCTCGCTGCCCACCTCGCGCGGCGCGATGGGGCTGACGCTGTATTGCTCGGCGCTGCTGGAGACGTAGCAGTGGCCCTGGTCGGGCTGCTGGTAGGAGGTGGTGCGCACGCTGACCCGCTTGGCCAGGACGAATGCCGAGAGAAAGCCCAGGCCGAACATGCCGATCAACCCGCTGTCGTCGTCCTGCTGGCGCAGGGTGCGGGTGTAGCCGACGCCGACGGTGGCGAGGAACGCGTGGATCTCGTGCTCGGTCAGGCCGGCGCCGGTGTCGACGATGCGGATGGTCTTGGCGGCGCTGTCGGCGATCACGTCGATACGCGCCGCGCCTTGCCAGTCCGGCTGCTCGATCCGCCGACGGACGATGGAGTCGTGGGCGTTCTGCACCAGTTCGCGCAGCGCCACCATCGGCGTCGAGTACAGGTGCTTGCTCAGCACCGACATCAGGCCGCCGAGATCGACGCCGGCGCGGCGGATCTGCGCGGTCTGGGCGGATTCGCTGGGGGGAGTGTTCATGGCTGGGACCCTGCTACTGTTCATGCAAAGGGCGAGATGATAGCCGCATGGCGCCCTGGTGGCCTCAGTGGCGTGCTGACATGGGCGGTTACGCACCGAAAATCGGCGAGAGGCGAGGGCGAGCCAGGGACGCTGCGCGCGCGGCGGCCCTGAGGCGGGTGCGCTTGTGGCGCGTCCCTTGGCGAGCGACCCGCCTCGGCGGGTCGCCGTTTGTAGCGAGGGTCAGAGGCCGCGGGTGGCGAAGGTGTCGCAGCGCGAGAGTTCGCCCTGGTCGAACCCGGTGCGGAACCAGCGGACCCGTTGTTCCGAGGTGCCATGGGTGAAGGAGTCGGGCATGACGTGGCCGCGGGTCTGCTTCTGCAGCCGATCGTCGCCAATGGCGTTGGCCGCCTTGAGCGCATCCTCCAGGTCGCCCGGTTCAAGCCAGTTCAGGCGCTTCTGCGCGTGATAGGCCCAGACCCCGGCGAAGCAGTCGGCTTGCAGTTCCTGGCGGACCAGCAGGCCATTGGCGCCCTCCAGGCGTTCGCCGCGCTTGCGCGCCGCATCGACCTTGGCCGACACGCCCAGCAGGGTCTGCACGTGGTGGCCCACTTCGTGGGCGATCACGTAGGCCCGCGCGAAATCGCCCGACGCGGCGAAGCGGGTTTCCAGGTCGCGGAAGAAACTCATGTCCAGGTAGACCTGGCGATCTCCCGGGCAATAGAAGGGGCCCACCGCCGAGTCGGCGAAGCCGCAGGCGGAGTTCACCCCGCCGCTGAACAGTTCCAGCTTGGGCTGCTGGTACTGCTTGCCGCTCTGGGCGAACAGGGCGCCCCAGGTGTCCTCGGTATCGCCGAGGATGGCCCGGACGAAATCGGCCTGGGTATCGTTGGCCGGGGGCGCCTGCTCGCTCTGCTGGCTCACCGCCGGGCCGGTGTCCTGGCCGGCGAGCATCGCCAGCAGGTCGAGCGGGTTCTGCCCGGTGATGACGCCGAACAGCACGACGATGGCGATCCCGCCCAGGCTCAGCCCGCCGCCGATCCGCCGCCCGCCGCCGCTGCCACGTGCATCCACTACGTTGTCGCTGCGCCGCCCTTTGCCCCATTGCATGGTACTTCTCCTGTTCGCTGTGCCGAGCCGAATGGCGGATGGGCGCCCGCGTTCGGCGCGGCGCCGTCATGCCATGACCCGCGGCCGGTCGGCCACGGGTCGGAAACGTCCGGGCCCTCGCGGGCACCGGCTTCTGGTTATGGACCCGGCGCGGCGCTTTTCGTCCCCGGAAATTCATGTCCGGACCGCGCGCGCCGGGCGATGCGGGGACGGACGCCGCGCGGGCTCAGGGGCATTGGCGCGGATCGACGTCCTGCCGGTAGGCCATGGAGCCGCTGAAGGTGGTGATCCTCAAGGTGCCGGGCCGCGGGCCCGGCTCCACTGCCTTGACCAGGGACAGGTCGAGCACGCAGGCCTTGGCCAGGGTGTCGGCCTCGATGCACACCGGTCCCTGCCAGGCCTGTGGCGCCGCCTGGTCGTCGGGCTCGTAGAGCAGGACGCGGTAGCCGTCGACCTGGCGCAGGCTGTGGGGCGTCCCGCTGTCGCAGCGGGACGGCGACAGCGAGGGGGTTTCCGCGGCGCAGGCGCCGAGGCTGGCGCCCAGCAGCAGGGCGCCGAGGGCGAAGAGGGTGTGCAAGCGGTTGGGTTTCATCCGGCCTCCGGTCATTGCTGCCACGCCCAGCTGGCGTAGATCACGCGGTCGCGGTCGGTGGCGTTCCACGACCAGTTGAGGGTGGTGTTCTTCTTGCCGACCCCGCCCAGGCTGCCCCAATAGGCGGTGGGGTATTTGCCCTGGCTCAACGGGCCGTCGACGACGATCACCACGTGTCCGTTGGGATTGGCCTTGAGCCCGGCGATCACCAGTTCGCCGTTGGCCGCGTGGTCTTTCGCCTCGCGGCCGCTGGCGAGGCGTTTCCACGGCGCCCGCTGGATCTGGTCGACCATGGCGTTGGCCTGGCCGCTCAGCGGAATGCCCAGTTCGTCGGCGACGCGCTTGACGAAGCCGCTGCAGTCGCGCTTGTGGGCGGCCCAGTGCTTCTCGCACAGCGCGATGATTTTCTGTGCCTTGTCTTCGGCCATGTCCTGGTCCTTTCCTGGATTCGGTTCCGTGCCCGGCAAGCGGGGGCGGACGCCGAAGCTACCACAGGAACGCGACGCGGCGGGTGGCGCGAGTCCCGTTCGCGGCGCCGGGCAGGCATCCGCACCGATCAGGCCCCGGGTTTTGCGCAAAAAAAATCCTCGACAGGCCGACGGACGGGCTTTATGTTCGCCGCCAGGGTCCGGCTCGCGCCGGCTCCAGGCCGCCGCAGCGGCCGGCGTCGCTCGGACGGTTCCGGGCGCTTACGTATCCTCGAGGACAGCATGACCGACCCGGTTAAGCCGCGCCGTTTCGCGCGCATCGATCGCCTCCCCCCCTACGTGTTCAACATCACCGCCGAGCTGAAGATGGCCGCCCGCCGCCGTGGCGAGGACATCATCGACCTCAGCATGGGCAACCCGGACGGTCCCACGCCGCCGCATATCGTCGAGAAGCTCTGCCAGGTGGCCCAACGCGAGGACACCCACGGCTATTCCACCTCCAAGGGCATCCCGCGCCTGCGCCGCGCCATCTCGCGCTGGTACGCCGAGCGCTACCAGGTGGAGATCGACCCGGAAAGCGAAGCCATCGTCACCATCGGTTCCAAGGAGGGCCTGGCGCACCTGATGCTCGCCACCCTCGACCATGGCGACACGGTGCTGGTGCCCAACCCCAGCTACCCGATCCACATCTACGGCGCGGTGATCGCCGGCGCCCAGGTGCGCTCGGTGCCGCTGATCCCCGGGGTGGATTTCTTCGCCGAGCTGGAGCGGGCGATCCGCGAATCCATTCCCAAACCGAAAATGATGATCCTCGGCTTCCCTTCCAACCCCACCGCCCAGTGCGTGGAACTGGACTTCTTCGAGCGGGTGGTGACCCTGGCCAAGCAGTACGACGTGCTGGTGGTCCACGACCTGGCCTACGCCGACATCGTCTACGACGGCTGGAAAGCCCCGTCGATCATGCAGGTGCCCGGCGCCAAGGACATCGCAGTGGAGTTCTTCACCCTGTCGAAGAGCTACAACATGGCCGGCTGGCGGATCGGCTTCATGGTCGGCAACCCGGAACTGGTCAACGCCCTGGCGCGGATCAAGAGCTACCACGACTACGGCACCTTCACGCCCTTGCAGGTGGCGGCCATCGCCGCGCTGGAGGGCGACCAGCAGTGCGTGCTGGACATCGCCGAGCAATACCGCCAGCGTCGCAACGTGCTGGTCAAGGGGCTGCACGAGATCGGCTGGATGGTCGAGAACCCCAAGGCGTCGATGTACGTCTGGGCGAAGATTCCCCCGGCCTACGCGCAATTGGGCTCGCTGGAGTTCGCCAAGAAACTGCTGGCCGAGGCCAAGGTGTGCGTTTCGCCGGGCGTCGGCTTCGGCGATTACGGCGACGACCACGTGCGGTTCGCCCTGATCGAGAACCAGGACCGCATCCGCCAGGCGGTGCGTGGCATCCGCGGGATGTTCCGCGCCGACGGCGTGCTCGCGCCGGGTGCCCGACGCGAAGGCCCGCGCCAGGGCTGAGCGGCCGCGGTGCGACACCGGCGTGCGTTGACAAGTCGGTGCCGCTGGCTAGCGTGAACTCCGGGGCGCCACGGATAACGGCGCCCCGCAACCTCGCCGGTGGATGCGGCGAGCCGACAACCCGGGCGGCCCCTGCGTTTCCGCCGTCCGGCCCGGAGTGTCATCGACCACGTGTTCTCACAAGGAGCGTCGCCATGCACGTCCACTCGCACCCTCTCGCTTCCCATGCCCTGGCGCTGGTCTCGGCGCTGCTGGCCGGTGGGGCCTGCGCCGCCGGCCAGGGCGCGCCCAACTATGCCGGTTTCGACCGCAGCCAATGCCTGCCCTACGCCAATCCGGCGCAGGCCGCTTCGTTCGAGGGCGCGCCCCTGCTCAATCTCGTCGTGCAGGACCCGCGCGACGACAATCCGCCGCCGGTGGAGGCGATCCACGAGGTGACCATGGACACCGGCTCGGTGGGCCTGGCCCTGGATGCGGCGCGGATACCCGGCTATGCGCAGCTCAAGAGGCTGCCGGAGGCGAAGCCGGGCACGCAATTCCTGTCCAGCAGCAAGATCCTCTGGGTGGGCACCTGGGTACCGCTGCGGGTCACCTTGTTCGACGCGCAGAGGCGCCCCGTGGCGAGCGCCCGGGTCCCGGTCCTCGGGGTGGAGACCGCCGGCGTCTGCCGCGGCTACGTGAGCGGCGACGCGACCTGCAAGCAGCACGCGCTGCCGCCGGCCAAGGATCTGATCTACATGGGCGTCGGCTTCGGCCGCGAGGCGGACAGCCAGCCCCAGGGCACGCCTGACAAGAACGTCCTGCTGCACCTCGACAGCCTGGGCGGAAAAGCCCTGGCGGAGGGCCAACTGAGCCCCGGCTACATCATCGGCCGTGGCGGCATCACCCTCGGCCTGACCCCCGAGAACACCCAGGGCTTCGGCTTCGTCAAGTTGCAGCCCTATGGCGGCGGGGACGGCGACTGGCAGGCCCCGTCGATGTGCGTGAGCCTCGACCCGCAGAGCGATCGCAGCGCCAGCGGCCCGCTGTGCGTCCCCGGCAGCCTGCTGGTGGATACCGGCGTGCCGCAGAGCTACATCACCCTGCCGACGGCGATTCGCTACCGCACCGCCAAGGAGCCGGACGCCAGCGCCCGCAAGGTGTTGATCAGCGTGCTGGCCAAGGGCACCGAGGTCGAGCTGAAGATTCCCGATGCCAGCGCGCCGGTGGCTCAGGTGCGCTATCAGGTGGGCGGCACCCAGCCGGTGACGCCCTTGCAGGTGATCCCCTGGAGCAGCGACAACCGTCCGCCGTTCGTCAACACCGGGCGGCATTTCCTGCGTCAGTACCAGTTCCTCTACGACGCCCGCCAGGGCTACGTCGGCTTCAAGGCGCAGACCGACGGCTGCGGGGGCGCCTGAGCCTCAGGGGTAGTCGGCGAGGACGCGTTCGCTGCCGTCGCGGCCGACGCCAAGCACTTGATAGGGCACCTTGTAGTCGCCCGCGTCCATGCCTGGTGCGCCGGCCGGCATGCCGGGCACGGCGATGCCGAGCAGATCCGGCTGGCGGCGCAAGGCGAGGATCTCGGCGGCCGGGACATGCCCCTCGACGAATTTTCCGTCGATCACCGCGGTATGGCAGGAACCCAGGCGCGGCGGTACGCCGAGCCGGGTCTTCAGGGCCGGCATGTCGCTTTCCGGGTGATCCATCACCTTGAAGCCCTGGGTTTCCAGGTGGCCCATCCAGGCCTTGCAGCACCCGCACGCGGGGTCGCGGTAAACGTCGATGGCGAGGGGTTCGGCCGCCTGGGTGGCGGCAGCGAGCAGGCCGAAAGCGAGCAGCAGGGTGCGCATGGCGATAGCTCCGAAGGAAAGAGGCTTTCAGCATAGCGCCGGACCTCCAGGGGCAGGGTGCTACGGGACGTCGCAGGGGGGTCCCGGCAAGCGCGCGTGGCCATGGGCGACTCGCCGCACCGGGGCCGAAAGATATGGCGCCCGTCGCCCCCCTCAGGGCTGCCCGCTGTGCACCTTGTGCGCCGAGGATGGATTCGCGCCGTGGGGCGCGCGGGCGGATTCGCTCCACAGTGTCATCAGCAGCGCCAGCAGCAGGGCCCCGATGAGCGGGCGGCGCATACCCGCCAGGCGCGAGGGGGCGCGGTACCAGCCGCTGGCGCCGAGTTGGCGCGCGGGTTGGCGCAGCCCTTGCCACAGCCGCTCGACGTCGCTGAAGGCCTGCGAGTGACGCGGATCGGCGTCCAGCCAGCGGCGGAATTCGATGCGCTCGCTGGCCGGCAGCTCGGGGCTTTGCAGGCGCACGTACCAGGCGCTGGCCAGGTCCTCGGGTTCGCGGGGGCCCGGGGCTTCGCTCATCGCCGCTCCCGGGCGTAGCGCTGGCAATGCCGCAGGGCGCGGATCAGATCCCGCTCCACGGTGGGCAGCGGCACGCCGACGCGGTCGGCGATGCTGGCGTAGGACAGGCCGTCCACCCGGCTGAGCAGCAGGATTCGCTGCACGCGGCGCGGCAGGCCGCGCAGCGAATCCAGCCAGGCGCTGGCGTCCGGGGCGAGCCGGGCCGCATCCTGCGGGCGAGCCGGGGCGTGGCGCCGCACAGTGAACAGGCGGCGCAGGGCGAGGGACAGCCCGAGGGCTGGAAGGCCGAAAAGGGACAGCGGAGACGGTGTCTTGCTGGTCATGGCGGGGCACCCGTGGAAAAGAGTCGTTCCTGACGAGTGCAGCTTAGAATTGTTGAGACTTATTCTCAACTGCGGAATGCAAATTTCCCCGCCCGCCCACGTCCGGGCCCGCTCAGCGACGCTCCAGCAGCACGCCGCTTTCCATGTGATGGGTATAGGGGAACTGATCGAACAGCGCGCAGCGCGCCACCCGGTGGGTGTCGTGCAACTGGGCGATGTTGGCCGCCAGGGTCTCCGGGTTGCAGGAAATGTACAGGATGCGCGCGAAGCGCCGGGTCAGCTCGCAGGTGTCGCGATCCATGCCGGCTCGCGGCGGGTCGACGAACACACTGCCGAAGGCATAGCTCTTCAGGTCGATGCCGGCCAGCCGGCGGAACGGCCGAACCTCGTTGAGCGCCTGGGTTAGTTCCTCGGCGGACAGGCGCACCAGGGCGACGTTGTCGATGGCGTTGTCGGCGAGGTTGGCCAGGGCGGCATTGACCGAGGATTTGCTGATCTCGGTGGCCAGCACGCGGCGCACCCGGGTGGCCAGCGGCAGGGTGAAGTTGCCGTTGCCGCAATACAGTTCCAGCAGGTCGTCGTCGCGGGAGCCGAGGGCCTCGTAGGCCCAGCCGAGCATCTTTCGGTTGACCTCGCCGTTGGGCTGGGTGAAGGCGCCTTCCGGCTGGCGGTAGCGGAACTCGCGCCCGGCGACCTCGAGGCGCTCTTCCACGTAGTCGCGACCGATGACGATGCGCTGACCACGGGCGCGGCCCACCAGGCTCACACCGAGGTCGGCGGCCAGGCGCTCGGCGGCGTCCTGCCAGGCGGCGTCCAGCGGGCGGTGGTAGGCGAGGGTGATCAGCGCGTCGCCGGCCAGGGTGGTGAGGAATTCGGCCTGGAACAGCTTGAAGGACAGCGCGCCGCTGGCCTGCCAGCCGGCCTTCAGGCGCGGCATCAGTTGATTGATGCGCTGGCTGGCGACCGGGAATTCGTCGATCAGGATCGGCGTGTGCTTGTCGCCGGCGGCGAACATCGCATAGAAGCGCTCTTCGTTCTCCCGCCACAGGCGGAACTCGGCGCGCAGCCGGTAGTGCTCGTGGGGCGACTCGAAGACGTCCGGCGGCGGCGCCTGGAACGGCGCGAGCAGCTCCTGCAGGCGGGTCTTTTTCGCCTCCAGTTGCGCGCTATAGGTGGCCGGGTCGAAAGGGCGGCTCATGGGCGAATCTCGTCTGGCAGGTTGGGGCGGTTCCGCGCGGACCCCGGCGAGGGGCCGCGGGTTCGCAGCGAAGACGCCCGCCATCGGCGACGGCGGGCGTCGTGGGGCTGGAGCGGCGGCGCTTATTGATAGAAGCCGAGCTTGATCACGAACAGCACCGCCAGGATCACCAGCGCCGGGCTCAGTTCGCTCCAGCGTCCGGCGAGGGTCTTGATCGCGGCCCAGGCGATGAAGCCGAAGGCGATGCCGTCGGCGATGGAATAAGTGAAGGGCATGGCCAACGCGGTGACCAGCACCGGCGCGGCGGTGGTCAGGTCGTTCCAGTCGATCTCGGCGAGTCCGGAGGCCATCAGCACGGCGACGAAGAACAGCGCCGGCGCGGTGGCGAAGGCCGGCACGCTGCCGGCCAGGGGCGAGAGGAACAGGGCGAGGAGGAACAGCACGGCGACCACCAGGGCGGTCAGGCCGGTGCGGCCGCCCGCGCTGACCCCGGCGGCGGACTCGATGTAGCTGGTGGTGGTCGAGGTGCCCAGTAGCGAACCGCCCATGGCCGCGGTGCTGTCGGCGATCAGCGCGCGGCCCATCTTCGGCATGTAGCCGTCGGCGCGCATCAGGCCGGCCTTCTTCGCCACGGCGATGAGGGTGCCGGAGTTGTCGAACAGGTCGACGAAGAGGAAGGCGAAGATCACGCTGACCAGGCCGATGTCCAGGGCGCCACGGATGTCCAACTGGAGGAAGGTCGGCGCCAGCGACGGCGGCATCGAGAACACCCCGCCGAAGTGGGACACGCCCAGGCCGATGCCGGCCAGGGTCACCGCGAGGATGCCGATCAGCACCGCGCCGGTGACCTTGCGCGCCTCCAGGGCGACGATCAGGAAGAAGCCCAGCACCGCGAGCACCGGCGCCGGCTGGCTGAGGTCGCCGAGGGTCAGCATGGTCGCCGGGTGCGGTACGACGATGCCGGCCTTCTGCAGGGCGATCAGCGCGAGGAACAGGCCGATGCCGGCGGCGATGGCCGAACGCAGCGCCAGCGGAATGCTGTTGATGATCCATTCGCGGATGCGAAAGATCGACAGCAGGAAGAACATGCACGCGGAGAGGAACACCGCGCCCAGCGCCACCTGCCAGCTATGGCCCATGTGCAGCACCACGGTGTAGGTGAAAAAGGCGTTCAGGCCCATGCCCGGGGCCAGGGCGATGGGGTAGTTGGCGATCAGCCCCATGATGCTCGAGCCGATGGCCGCCGCCAGGCAGGTGGCGACGAACACCGCGCCCTTGTCCATGCCGGTCTCGCCGAGGATGCTCGGGTTGACGAACAGGATGTAGGCCATGGTCAGGAAGGTCGTGATCCCGGCGAGCACCTCGGTGCGGACGTCGGTGTCGTGCGCCTTGAGGTGGAAGAGTCGTTCCAGCATGGTCGTTTCCCCTGTTCGGGCTGAGGGCGGTCGGCCGCGAGAGCGCCGGCCGGCGCGGGCTGCGCGGTCGAAAAGGCGCGCATCATAGCAGTTCGCCCGGCGCGCGCGCAGTGCCGGCGACGACGCGCCGGGCAGGGCTTTCCCGCAGCGCCCTGGCAAGCGCCACGCGGCCGGCGGGGGACGAGCCGACCGCTCTGGAACGCGGCATACGGCCCGTCCGGCGGGCCTCTTCGCCGCGCGCCTGCCGGCCGTCGCGTGGCTGAACATTTTCTCCGGGCGGGCAGTCGTACCCCATAGACGCAGGTAAACCGAACTGCGCACGCCTATAGCCGACGCGGGTCCGCCCGCCGCTAGCCGATGACCCTGAGGTACCCGATGAGCGCGACCCCCACCGCGGACGGGCAAGCCATTGCCCTCCATACCATCAGCTTGACCCTGAACGGCCAGCCGCAACGCTTGCAGGTAGAGCCCTGGACCACGTTGCTGGACCTGCTGCGCGAACGCCTGAACCTGACCGGCACCAAGAAAGGCTGCGACCACGGCCAATGCGGCGCCTGCACGGTGCTGGTGAACGGCCGGCGCATCAATGCCTGCCTGAGCCTGGCGATCATGCAGGACGGCGCCGAGATCACCACCATCGAAGGGGTGGCCGACGGCGAGGCACTGCACCCCTTGCAGCAGGCCTTCATCGATCGCGACGCCTTCCAGTGCGGCTACTGCACCTCCGGGCAGATCTGCTCGGCGATCGGCATGGCCAACGAGGGCCACGCCCGCAGCCGCGCGGACATCCGCGAGGCGATGAGTGGCAACCTGTGCCGCTGCGGCGCCTACACCAATATCCTCGCCGCCATCGAGGACGCATTGCCCGCCTGCCGCGAGAAGAGCGGCCAGGAGACGGTGGTGCAGTTCCCGGCCTCGCGCCAGGGAGGTGGCCAATGACCCCCTTCGCCTACGCCAAGGCCCGCGACGTGCGGGATGCCCTGGCTCTGCACACCGCCCACCCCGGGGCGCGCTTCATCGCCGGCGGCACCAACCTGCTCGACCTGATGAAGGAAAACCTCACGCGCCCGTCGACCCTGATCGACATCAGCAACCTGCCGCTGACCGACGTCGAGGCGGAAGCCGACGGCGGGCTGCGCATCGGTGCCTTGGTCAGCAATGCCGACCTGGCCTATCACCCGTTGATCGAGCGGCGCTACCCGCTGCTGGCCCAAGCGATCCTCGCCGGCGCTTCGCCGCAGTTGCGCAACATGGCCAGCACCGGCGGCAACCTGCTGCAACGCACCCGTTGCTACTACTTCTACGACGCCGGCGTGCCCTGCAACAAACGCCGTCCCGGCTCCGGCTGCCCGGCCAAGGACGGGCTCAATCGCATCCACGCGATCCTTGGCGCCAGCGACCAGTGCATCGCCGTGCACCCCTCGGACATGTGCGTGGCGCTGGCGGCGCTGGAGGCCAAGGTGCAGGTGGCGGGCAACCGCGGCGAGCGCTGCATCGATTTCGCCGACTTCCACCGACTGCCCGGCGATCGTCCGGACCTGGACAACACCCTGGCCGACGACGAACTGATCACCGCCGTGACGCTGCCGGCGCGGGGTTTCGCCGAGCATTTCGCCTACCTCAAGGTGCGTGACCGCGCCTCCTACGCCTTCGCCCTGGTCTCGGTGGCGGCCGCGCTGGACCTGGATGTCGACGGCCGCATCCTCGAGGCGCGCATCGCCCTCGGCGGGGTGGCCCACAAGCCCTGGCGCGACCCCGAGGCGGAGCGCAGCCTGCGCGGCGCGACCTGTGACGAAGAAGCCTTCGGCCGGGCCGCCGAGGCCTTGCTGCGGGGCGCCCGGGGGCATGCCCACAATCACTTCAAGATCGAGCTGGCTCGGCGCGCGATCGTTCGCGCCCTGAGCCAAGCGGCCGCCGCAGAGGGCAACGTATGAACATGCACGTGGGCAAGCCCCTCAACCGCGTCGACGGTCCGCTGAAGGTGACCGGCCGCGCGCAATACGCCGGGGAATTCAACGTTCCGGGCCTGACCTACGGCGTGGCGGTGAACAGCACCATCGCCAAGGGCCGCGTACTGTCTCTGGACACCGACGCGGCCCTGGCGGTGGAGGGCGTTGTGGCGGTGCTCAGCCACCTGAACCGCCCGCACATGGCGGCTTACGACGAAAGCTACGAGGACATGGACTCCGCCGACGGCGCGCCCTTCCGTCCCCTGTACAACGACCGCGTGCTCTACAGCGGCCAGCCCCTGGCCCTGGTGGTGGCGGAGAGCTTCGAGGCGGCGCGCTATGCCGCCTCCCTGGTGCGCCTGGAATACGAGGAAGCCCACCACCAGACCGATATCCAGCGGGAAACCCCTCACCCGGCTCCGGCCGAACTGCCCGAGCCGCGCGGCGATGCCGACGCCGCCTTCGCCGCCGCGCCGGTCCGGGTCGAGGCGGCCTATTCGTCGCCGGTGGAGCACCACAACCCCATGGAGCCCCACGCCTCCACAGTGATCTATCAACCCGACGGCGGCCTGACCATCTACGACAAGACCCAGAGCGCGCTGAACACTCTGGAGTTCGTCTCGCACATCTTCGGTCTGGCGGACGGCGATGCGCGGGTGTTGTCGCCCTTCGTCGGCGGCGCCTTCGGTTCCGGCCTGCGTCCCCAGTACCAGGTGGTGCTGGCGGTGATGGCGGCGCTGCACCTGAAGCGGTCGGTGCGGGTCACCCTGACCCGTCAGCAGATGTTCACCTTCGGCCACCGGCCGCACACCTTGCAGCGCCTCAAGCTGGGCGCCGAGGCGGATGGCAGCCTGAAGGCGGTGGTCCACGAGGTGCTGGGCGAGACCTCGCGCTTCGAGGACTTCACCGAGCACGTCGCCGAGTGGTCGGGCGCGCTCTACCACTGCGACAACGTTCGCCTCGACTACCAACTGGCCTCGCTCGACCTGTATACGCCGCTGGACATGCGCGCGCCGGGGGCGGTGCTCGGCATCTACGCCCTGGAATGCGCCATGGACGAACTGGCGGTGGCGGCGAAGATCGACCCCGTGCAGTTGCGGGTGAAGAACTTCAGCCCGATCAACCAGAACGAGGGCAAGCCCTATTCCAGCAAGCAACTGCTGGCCTGCTACGAGCAGGGCGCCGAGCGCTTCGGCTGGAGCCGACGCAACCCCGAACCGCGTTCCATGCGCGAAGGCGAGCAACTGATCGGCTGGGGCATGGCCAGCGGTGCCTGGGAGGCCATGCTGATGCCGGCCAGCGCCAAGGCGACCCTGGCCATCGACGGCTCCCTGGTGGTGGCCAGCGCCACCGCGGACATCGGCACCGGCACCTACACGGTGATGACCCAGATCGCCGCCGAGGCCCTGGGCCTGCCGATGGACAAGGTGACCTTCAAGCTCGGCGACACCAGCCTGCCCAAGGCGCCCTTGGAGGGCGGCTCCTTCACCGTGTCGTCGGTGGGCACCGCGGTCAAGCAGGCCTGCGAGGCCCTGGGCGAGAAGCTCCTGGAAACCGCGCAGAAGCTGGAGCATTCGCCCTTCGCCGAGGCCGAGCCGGCCGACGTCGAGTTCGTCGACGGCCAGTTGCGCCTCAAGGCCGATCCGCACACCGCCATGGCCTATGGCGAAATCCTGCGGAAAAGCGGTTCGCCGAGCCTCGACGCCCAGGTGGACGCCAAGCCGGACGCGGAGCGGGACAGGTATTCCACCGGCAGCCATGCCGCGGTGTTCGTCGAGGTCAAGGTGGACGAGGCGCTGGGTACCCTGCAGGTCAGCCGCGTGGTCAGCGCCATCGCCGCCGGCCGGGTGATCAACCCGAAGACCGCGGAGAACCAGATTCTCGGCGGCGTGGTCTGGGGCATCGGCATGGCCTTGCATGAGGAAACGCAACTGGACCATCGGCTCGGACGCTTCATGAACCACAGCCTGGCGGAGTACCACATCCCGGTGCAGGCCGATATCCAGGCCCTCGACGTGATCTTCGTCGAGGAACAGGACCGCATCGTCAACCCGCTGGGCTCCAAGGGGGTCGGGGAGATCGGCATCGTCGGCGTCGCCGCGGCCATCGCCAACGCCGTCTACCACGCCACCGGCAAACGCGTGCGCGACCTGCCCATCACCCTCGACAAGCTGCTGTGAGCGCGCCGGGCGGATGGCCTCCGCCCGGAACAACCCGCTCTCGCCCTGTCCGGCACCAGCCGCGAAAACTCCCCACCCATCGCCCGTCACCGCCCCGTAGGGTGGATAACGCCTTCTTCATCCACCAGGGTGCGATCACGGCCGCCACTCACCGCCTCCATCGCGCCGCCAGCGACGTATTGCGAGCGACCTCGCCTCACTCACGTCCCGCCCACCGACGTAGGGTGGATGACGCCTTCCTCATCCACCCAGGTGCCTAAGGACTACGCGCCATCGGCGACGCACCCGCCTTCACCCTGTCGCGGTCGGCCCCGGCCGTATCGACGCTCAATCCGCCGGCGGCTGGTGCATGTGGTCGCGTTTGGCGAGGGTGGGGAAAAGCTTGATCCACAGGCCGCTGACCACCAGGGTCCCGATGCCGCCGAGGACCACCGCCGGCACGGTGCCGAGCCAAGCGGCGGTGGCGCCGGATTCGAATTCGCCGAGCTGATTGGAGGCGCCGATGAACAGGCCGTTCACCGCGCTGACCCGGCCGCGCATTTCGTCCGGGGTTTCCAACTGCACGAAGGCGCCGCGGATCACCATGCTCACCATGTCCGCCGCGCCGAGCACCACCAGCACCGCCAGGCTGAACCAGAAGGACGTGGACAGGCCAAAGGCGATGGTGGTGACGCCGAACAGCGCCACCGAGGCGAGCATCACCGGGCCGACCTTGCGTTCGATGGGGAAGCGCGCCAGCCAGAACGACATCAGCAGCGCCCCCACCGCCGGCGCCGAGCGCAGCAGCCCGAGGCCCCAGGGGCCGGTGAGCAGGATGTCCTTGGCGAACACCGGCAGCAGGGCGGTGGCGCCGCCGAGCAACACGGCGAACATGTCCAGCGAAATGGCGCCGAACACGTCGCGCCGGCTGCGGATGAAGTGAATGCCGGCGAGCAGCGATTGCCAGGAGGCGCGATTCTGTTTCAGCGGTTCCGCCCGTGCCGGCAGGCTCAGGCTGAGGGCGCAGGCCACGACGTAGAGCAGCGCGGTCGGCGCGTACACCCAGAGTTCGCCGAGGGCGAACAGCAGGCCGCCGAAGGCCGGCGCGGCGATGGTCGCCGCCTGCATCGCCGAAGCCGAGGCCGCCACCGCGCGGGGGAACAGCGCGGCCGGCACGATGTTCGGCAGCAGCGCCTGGGTGCTCGGCATCTCGAAGGCCCGCGCGCTGCCGAGCAGGAAGGCCATGGCGAAGATCAGTTCGCGGGTCACGCCGTTCAAGGCGCTGGCCACCACCAGGATCAGCGCCACCGAGGCCTGGGCGATCTGGCACAGCGCGGCGACCCGGCGCCGGTCGTAGCGGTCGGCGACGTGGCCGGTGTGCAGCATGAACAGGACCCGCGGGAGGAATTCCACCAGGCCCACCAGGCCCAGGTCGAAGACGTCGCCGGTCAACTGGTAGATATGCCAGCCGATGGCCACGGTCATGATCTGGAAGGCGCTGGCGGTGCACACGCGGGCCAGCCAGAACGCCAGGAACGGCTTGTGCCGGCGCAACAGGAGTGGGGTCATGGGGCGATACTTAGGTAGCTAACGGGCGCGCCAGCCTAGCACGGCGTGGCGCGGCGCCGAATGCCTTTCGCGCCCTCCCGCGGTTCGCGGGCGCCGGAAGGTCACGCTGAAAAGTCGACCTTGCGACGACGGCCGTGGTCCAAAACCGGGTCGAACGCACAACCGGACCCCGCCATGCACCATCTCGATCTGCAAGTCATCCAGCGCGCCCGCGCCTGGACAGGCGACGGCCACCGCGTCTGGCTATGTACCGTGCTGTCCACCTTCGGCTCGGCGCCGCGCGCGCCCGGCTCGCTGCTGGCGGCCAACGACGAAGGCGACTGGATAGGTTCGCTGTCCGGCGGCTGCGTCGAAGAGGATTTCCTCGAGCGGCTGGGCGAGGGCGCCTTCGCCGAGCCGGTCGCCCTGGTGCGCTATGGCGAGGGCAGCGACCCGCGCGCGCGGGTGCGCCTGCCCTGCGGCGGCGTGCTGGAAGTGCTGGTGGAGAACCTCGCCGCGAATGACGCGGCCCGGGCCCATCTCGCCGAACTGGAGAGCGCACTCGCCGGGCAGCGACGGCTGGTCCGCGAAATCGACCTGCCGGAGGGCGGGCGCCGCCTGCGCGCCGATTCCGGCCAGGGGCCGCGGGTCGAGCGCGACCCCCGGCAGGTGCGGATCCGCATCGGTGCCGCCCAGCGCCTGTTGCTCGCCGGCTATTCCAGCGTGGCCGAAGTGTGCGCCCGCTATGCCTTGCCCCTGGGTTTCGAAGTGCTGCTCTGCGACCCGCGGGAAGAGGTGCTGCGCGGCGTCGACCTGCCCGGCGTGGAGATTCGCCGCGAATTGCCCTCGGCGGTGATCGCCGCCGGCGCCTGTCATGCCGACACGGCGGTGGTGGCGCTGACCCACGATCCGCGCATCGACGACCTGGCGATGATCGAGGCGGTGCGCAGCGAGGCGTTCTACATCGGCGTGATGGGCTCGCGGCAGACCAGCGAAAAACGCCGCGAGCGCCTGCGCCGCTCCGGTGGGCTCAACGAAACCGAGATCGCCCGGATCATCGCGCCCATCGGCCTGGGCCTGGGTAGCAAGACGCCGGCGGAAATCGCCCTGGCGGTGCTCGCCGACATCCTCCGCGTGCGCAACGGCATCGCCCGCGACGCGCTCTGACGCCGGTCACCGAGCCCGCCGATCGCCCTGCTTGGCGGTCGGCGCCTCAGTCAGTGCAGCGCCGGCGCGGTTCCCAGGCGATGCAGGCGCTGGCTCAGTTGCAGGCGCTGGGCCGGATCCTCGCAGAGCAACAGCGCGTGCTCCAGGTCGAAACGCTCCGCCTGCGGGCAATCCAGGTGTCGATAGATGTCTGCCCGCGACAGGTGGTCGAGCAGGTTGGGCTGCCCCAGCTGCACCACCCGTTCGGCGTCTTTCAGCGCTTCCAGGCAGTCGCCCGCGTGCAGGTAGAGGGTGCGCAGGTTGCGCGACAGGCGTTGCAGCATCTGCGTGGCGCCGACCGGTTGCAGGTGGCTGACGTGCAACTGCGCCTGCGGGCCGAGCTGGCGCAGCAGCAGTTCGCGGCAGTCGCCGGTGTACAGGCGGCGGCCGCCGCAGGGGTCGAGCAGGTGGTCGGCGCCGGGTACGCGCAGCAGGAAATACCCGGGAAAACCCACTCCGGCCAGGGGAATGTCCAGGCGCCGGGCCACTTCCAGGGCGATCAGCGCCAGCGACAGGGGTTGCCCGCGCCGCCGTGCCAGCACCTGGTGCAGCAGCGCCGCGCGCGGGCGCAGGGGCAGGTCGTCGTCCTCGCGGAAGTCCAGGTCGCTGAGGCGGCGCAACAGCGGTTGCGCCAGTTCGGCGGGCGGCTTCTCCGGCAGGCCGGCGAGCACCTGCTGGCTGAGCCCGGCGATGTCGCGCAGGGCTTGCGCCGGCTGCAGCCGCGGGTCGTGCTCGGCGGCGACCCACAACGCGGCCTCGAAGGGGGCCGCGGGCGAGAGGGCGAGGCGGTCGAGACAGGCTTGGCGCGGGTTCATCGGCTTCTCCGGAGGTTCAGGCTGTTTTAGCCGGCCCTCCGGTCCGCGTCCAGTCCCGCGCGCGGTCAGAGCATGCCGCCGACCTTCAGGGCTTCGTAGGCGGCGTAGAGCGCCAGGGCGCCGAAGGCCAGGGCGGCCAGGCGGCGGATCAGCGTCAATGGCAGGCGTTCGGCGGCGAAGTTGCCGGCCAGCACCACCGGCACATTGGCCAGCAGCATGCCCAGGGTGGTGCCCAGCACCACCAGCAGGAAGTGCGGGTACTGCGCGGCGAGCATCACCGTGGCGACCTGGGTCTTGTCGCCCATTTCGGCGAGGAAGAACGCGATCAGGGTAGTCAGGAAAGGGCCGAAACGCTTGAAGCGGGCGCTTTCGTCGTCGTCCAGCTTGTCGGGGATCAGGGTCCATAGCGCCACTGCGGCGAAGCAGGCGGCGAGGATCCAGCGCAGGGTCATCGGCGAGAAGAACCCCGCGACCCAGTTGCCGACGGCGCCGGCGGCCAGGTGGTTGGCGAGGGTGGCCGCGACGATGCCGAGGATGATCGGCAGCGGTTTGCGAAAGCGCGCGGCGAGCAGCAGGGCGAGCAGTTGCGTCTTGTCGCCGATTTCGGCGAGGGCGACGATCAGGGTGGGGACCAGCAGGGATTCCAACATCAGACTTCCGGAGGGGCGGGTCGACTAATCACCATGACACGTACGACTTGCCCGCCCCGGGTCAGGTCATGCGTGTCATAGGTCTTGTCAAACCCTGGGTCTGTCTGCGCAGACCTCGGGTCGCATGCGCCATGGTCGGTGGACCAAGTATGTTGACGCATGCCTGGCGAGCGGGCGCTCGCGGGAGACTACTCCCCTAGGACGGGCGCATTCTGCCCAAGCGGGGCAGCCCCGACAAGCCTTTTCAGTCGTCGGTGCCGCGCACGTCCATCTCCTGGTAGCGCACCAGGCGGCTGCCGTGCTTGAGCCGGTAGCCCAGCCAGATCAGCAGGAACAGCGGCAGGCTGACGTAGGTGGCGGTCAGGCCGAGCCAGTCGATGCGCTCGCCGATGAAGGCCTCGTAGTTCTGCCCGAGGCTGATGAACAGGCACAGGGCGAAGGCGAACAGCGGGCCGAGGGGGAACAGCTTGGCCCGGTAGGGCAGGTCCTCGAGGCGCCGGCCCTGGGCGAGGTAGCCCTTGCGGAAGCGATAGTGCGACACCGCGATACCGAGCCAGGCGATGAAGCCGCACATGCCGGAGGTGTTGAGCAGCCAGGTGTAGACCACCTGGTTGCTGAAGGCCGAGGTGAGGAAGCACAGCGCGCCGACCAAGGTGGTGGCGTAGAGCGCGTTGCGCGGCACGCCGCTGCGCGCCAGGCGGGCGAAGATGCGCGGCGCCTTGCCGTCCCTGGCCAGGTTGTAGAGCATCCGCGTCGAGGCATACATCCCGGAGTTGCCGGCGGAGAGCACGGCGGTGAGGATCACCGCGTTCATCACCCCGGCCGCGGCGGCCAGGCCGGCGCGTTCGAACAGCAGGGTGAAGGGCGACACGCTGATGTCGCTGGCGTCGTTCTTCAGCAGGCTCGGGTCGGTGTAGGGGATCAGCATGCCGATCACCAGGATGGCGAGGATGTAGAACATCAGGATGCGCCAGAACACCTGGCGGATCGCCACCGGGATGTTCTTCTTCGGGTTTTCCGATTCGCCGGCGGCGATGCCGATCAGCTCGGTGCCCTGGAACGAATAGCCGGCGATCATCATCACCCCGACCATTGCTTGCAGACCACCGACGAAGGGCGCCTCGCCCTGGGTGAAGACGCTCAGGCCGGGGGACTCGATGCCGCTCATGATGCCGAACAGGGTGGCCAGGCCGATGCCGATGAACACCAGCACCGCCGCCACCTTGATCAGCGCGAACCAGAACTCGCTCTCGCCGAAGCCGCGCACCGAGAACACGTTGAGCAGGAAGATGATCGCGAGGAAGCCGGCGCTCCACAGGTAGCCGGGCACGTCGGGCAGCCAGAAGCTCATGATCAACTGCGCCGCCACCAGCTCCGAGGCGATGGTGATCGCCCAGTTGTACCAGTAGTTCCAACCCAGGGCGAAGCCGAAGCCGTCCTCGACGAAGCGGCTGCCGTAGGTGGCGAAGGACCCGGACACCGGCAGGTAGGCGGCCATCTCGCCCAGGCTGGTCATCAGGAAGTAGACCATCACGCCGATCAGCAGGTAGGCCAGCAGCGCGCCGCCGGGCCCGGCGGTGGCGACGGTGGCGCCGGAGGCGACGAACAGGCCGGTGCCGATCGAGCCGCCGATGGCGATCATGTTCAGGTGGCGCGGCTTGAGCGCGCGTTTCAGCCCTTCGGGGCGGGGGGCGGCGATGGGGTCGGTCAAGGGGCGGAACTCCGGGAAGCCCCGGCGAGGGGCTGCGAGGCGGCGCGTCCGGGAGGAGGCGTCGCGGCGTTGAAAGGGTGAAGGTTCAGCGGCGGCTCGCCCGGTAGACGCGGAAGCCGTCGGTGGCGGCCAGGGTCCGGCAAGCGCCGAGGTGTTCCTCGATCAGGGGCGGATACTTGAGAAAGGCATTGGCGACCATGCGCAGCTCGCCCTTCGCCAGCAGGTGGCGGCGGGCGTCGCGCAGCATGGCCTCGGTGGCTTGGTAGTCGGTGTGTACGCCCTGGTGGAACGGCGGGTTGCTGACGATCGCCGCCAGTTCGCCAGGGACCGCTTGCAGGCTGTCGGCGGCGATCACCTCGGCGTCGAGGCCGTTGGCCGCGAGGGTCAGGCGGCTGCTCTCGACGGCGAAGGCGTCCACGTCGAGCAGGTGCACCGGGCTGTCCGGGTAATGCCGTTTCAGCCAGGCGCCGAGCACCCCGGCGCCACAGCCGAAGTCCAGCAACGGGCCGCGCGGCAGGCCGTCGAGGTGCTGCAACAGCAGGGCGCTGCCCTTGTCCAGGCGGCCGTGGCTGAACACCCCGGGCAGGCTCACCACCTGCAGGGCGCCGTCGACCAGGTCGAGGCTGAAGCGTTCGGCCCAGGCCTGCGGGTCCGGTGTTTTCGGCGCCCTTTCCACCTGCGCTTCCCACAGCTGGCAATGCCGCGCGCTGTCCAGCTTGCGCGGCGCGCCGAAGGCGGCCAGCTGCTTGCCGGCGCGTTCGATGCCGGCGCGTTTCTCGCCCACCAGGAACACCTCGCCAGCGGGGCCGACCCGCGCGGCGAGGGCGGTCAGCAGGTAATCGGTGAGCTCGCGGGATTTCGGCAGGAAGAGCACGGCGACCCGGCACTCCAGCGCCGGCGCGCGGATGCCGAAGTGGCAGCGCTCGGGAAAACGCTGCTCCAGGCTGGCCTGGTCGCCGGCCTGCCAGCTCCAGCCGAGGGCGTCCGGCAGATGGCCGAGCAGGTCGTCGGCCGGCAACCCGGCCAGCAGCACCGGGCCTCGAAAGCGTTGCGCCTGGCGGAGCAGGACTTCACTGCGGGGATCCATGCGGGTCCTCCTGAAAAATCGGCGATTCTACCAGAGCGGCGCCGGGACACCGGTTTCCTTCGCGCCTTCAGCCGGCGACCACCCGCCGCGGGGCGCCGGCGAAGTACGCCGTGGCGTTCTCCGCCAGTTGGCCGACGATCCGCTGGCGCGCCTCGCGGCTGCCCCAGGCGCTGTGGGGGGTCACCAGCAGGCGTGGGATGTCCGCCGCCAGCAGCGGGTTGCCGCGGGTCGGCGGTTCCTCGCTGAGCACGTCGGTCGCCGCGCCGCCGAGGTGGCCGCGGCGCAGCGCATCGGCCAGGGCCTGTTCGTCCACCAGGCCGCCGCGCGCGGCATTGATCAGGAAGGCGCCGGGCTTCATCTGTGCCAGGCGGCGGGCGTCGATCAGGTTGCGGGTCTGTTCGGTGAGCGGGCAATGCAGGGTCAGCGCATCCACCTGGGGCAGCAGTTCGTCCAGGGGCAGGCGGCCCTCGCGCGGCGGGCGCCCAGGCAGCTGGCCGAGCAGCACGCGCATGCCGAAGGCTTCCGCCAGGCGCGCCACCGCGCTGCCCAGCTCGCCGTGGCCGAGCAGGCCGAGGACCTTGCCGTCCAGCTCGACGATGGGGTAGTCGAGCAGGCAGAACTGGCTGGCGCGCTGCCAGCGGCCCTGACGTACCGCCTGCTGGTAGTCGTCCAGGCGGGTAGCCAGAGCCAGCAGCAGCGCCAGGGTGTGCTGCGCCACCGAGGCGGTGCCATAGCCCTGGCAATTGCAGACGGTCACGCCCCGGGCGGCCGCCGCGGCGAGGTCGACGTTGTTGGTGCCGGTGGCCGATACCAGCACCAGCTTCAGCTCGGGGCAGGCGGCGAGGGTCGCGGCGTCGAGGCGCACCTTGTTGACGATCGCCACCTGCGCGCCGCGCAGGCGCTCGCCGACCTGGCCGGGCTCGCTGGCGGCGTGTACCTGCAATTCGTCGAAGGCCTGGCGCAAGGGCGTCAGGTCGAGGTCGCCGAGGTCGAGGGAACTGAGGTCGAGAAACACGGCGCGGGTCATCGGGTTACCTTCTGTGGCGGGGAGCGGTGATCCGCCAAGGGTGCCAGTCGGGCGCGGCCCTGGACAAGTCCGCCGGGTCCTGCTCAGCTTGCGGGCCCGACCATCCCCTGTGGAGCCGCCATGTACTGGACCGAATTCCTCACCGTCGCCCTGATCCATCTGCTCGCCGTGGCCAGTCCCGGCCCGGACTTCGCCATCGTGGTCCGCGAGAGCGTGACCCATGGCCGCCGCGCCGGCACCTGGTCGGCCCTCGGCGTGGGCTGCGGGATCTTCGTCCACGTCACCTATTCGCTGCTCGGCATCGGCCTGATCGTGTCGCAGTCGATCAGCCTGTTCAACGCGCTGAAATGGCTGGCCGCCGCCTACCTGCTGTACATCGGGATCAAGGCGCTGCGCGCCCGCCCGGCACCGCCGGCGAGCCTCGACAGCGAGCCGGCGCCACCGCGCAGCGCCCGCGGCGCCTTCGTGTCCGGGTTCGTCACCAATGGCCTGAACCCCAAGGCCACGCTGTTTTTCCTGTCGTTGTTCACCGTGGTCATCGACCCGCACACGCCACTGGCAATCCAGGCCGGCTACGGGCTCTACCTGGCGGTGGCCACCGGGCTGTGGTTCTGTCTGGTGGCGCGGCTGTTCAGCCAGGCGCGGGTGCGGGCCGGCTTCGCCCGCCTGGGGCACTGGTTCGATCGGCTGATGGGCGTGGTGCTGGTCGGGCTGGGCATCAAGCTGGCGTTCACCAGCCTGCGCTGAGCCCTCGCGCTTCCTGGGTCGGGCCCGGCTAAGGGCGGACCTCGGCGAGACGGCCGAGGCGCGCCAGGTAGTCGCGGGGGTTCTCCCCCAGCAGCCGGTGGAACATGGCGCTGAAGGCGCGGGCGCTGCCGTAGCCGAGGTCCTGGGCGACGCGCTGGACGCTGTCGCCGGCGAGCAGGCGCGGCAGCGCCTCGGTGAGGCGCAACTGTTGGCGCCATTCGCTGAACCCCATGCCCAGCTCCTGGGCGAACAGGCGCGCGAGGGTGCGCGAACTGGCCCCCACCCGCTGGCCCCAGTCCTCCAGGGTGTAGGGGTGCTCGGGGCTTTCCAGCAAGGCCCGGCAGATGCTTTGCAGGCGCCGGTCGACGGGCATCGGCAGGTGCAGCGGCATGCGTTCGAGGGCGGCGATCTCATGCAGGGTCAGCGCCTGTACCAGGGCAGACACGGCGTCCTCGCCGGGGCGCTGCTCCAGGTGGATCGCCCGCAGGATCAGCTCGCGCAGCAGCGGCGTCACCGACAGCACGCAGCAGGTCTCCAGGCCCGCCGGGGCCGACGCGAGGTACAGGGTGCGCATCTGCACCGCGCCGGACATGAAGATCTCGTGTTCCACCCGCGGCGGTATCCACACCGCGCGGGTCGGCGGGATCACCCAGGCGCCCTTGGCACTGACCAGGCGCATCAGGCCTCGCGCCGCGTACAGCAGTTGCGCGGTGGCGTGGCGGTGGGACGGTACGTGGGCGCCGTCGGGGTAGTCGCGGGCGAGGGCGACGAAGGTGGCGCCCGGGGTGGGTTGAAAGAGCATGGCGGATTCGCTGACTTTTCTGTCAGATAGGCGATTGGCTGCCAACCTAGCATGGCCTGGCACCCCATCGCCAGAGTGGCCCTCGCCATGAATCGACCTCGTACCGTGATCCGTTTCGTCAACGCCGCCCATGTGCTCGACCACATGTTCATGCTGATTTTCCCCGCCGCCGTGCTGGGCATGACCGCCACCTTCGGGCTCGGCTACGCCGAGCTGATCGGGCTGTCCCTGGGCGGTTTCATCGCCTTCGGCGCCTGCTCGCTGCCCGCCGGCTGGCTGGGCGATCGCTGGAGTCGCCGGCAGATGCTGCTGCTGTTCTTCCTCGGCCTGGGCGCGTCGGCGATCCTCACCGGGTTGAGCGATTCGGTGCCGGTACTGGTTGGCGGGCTGACCCTGATCGGCGTCTTCGCCGCGATCTACCACCCGGTGGGCACCGCCATGCTGGTCGCCCACGCGGAAAACCGCGGGCACGCGATCGGCGTCAACGGCATGTGGGGCAACCTCGGCGTCGCCTTCGCCGCCCTGCTGACCGGCTTCCTCACCGCCCATTTCGGCTGGCGCGCGGCCTTCATCCTGCCGGGCGCGGTGTCGCTGGCGCTGGGCCTGTGGTTCGCCCTGTGCGTGAAGGACGAAGCCTCGCCGGCGGCGTCGGCCGCGCCCTTGCGCGGGCAGGAAGCCGGGCAGGTGTCCAGGCGCCGGGTGTTCGGCATCCTCGCGCTGGTCACCGCCACCAGCGGGCTGGTGTTCAACGCCACCACGGTGACCTATCCCAAGCTGTTCCAGGAGCGCCTGCACGATCTGCTCGGCTCGCCGGAAACCCTCGGCCTGGTGGTCAGCCTGGCCTATGCCTTCGGCGCGGTGGCGCAACTGCTGGTCGGGCGCCTGCTGGACCGTTTCAGCCTGAAGCTGCCGTTCGTGGCGTTGACCCTGTGCCAGGCGCCGCTGCTGGTCGGCCTGGCCTATGCCGAAGGGGCGAGCGTGATCCCGCTGGGCGCGGCCTTCATGTTCGCGGTGTTCGGCCAGGTGACGGTGAACGATTCGATGGTCGCGCATTTCGTCGCGCCGCAATGGCAGTCGCGGGTCTTCGCCTTGCGCTATTTCCTGTCCTTCGGCGCCAGCGCCGTGGCGATCCCGCTGATCGCCTTCATGGAACCGCGCCAGGGACTGATCGGGCTCTATCTGTTGCTCTCGGGTTTCGGCCTGGCGACCTTCCTCGCCGCGCTGGTCTTCCCGCACACCCCGGCCTACTCGGCCCAGCGCAGCGCGGCCTGATCCGGGATCAGTTCCACCGCCAGGGCGGTCGCCTCGCCGCCCCCCAGGCACAGGGTCGCCATGCCGCGCCGGCCGCCGGTGTTGCGCAGGGCGTTGATCAGGGTGAGGACGATCCGCGCGCCGGTGGAGCCGACCGGATGGCCCTGGGCGCAGGCGCCGCCGTAGATGTTCACCCGCGCCGGATCGAGGCCGTACTCGGCGATCGCCAGCAGGGTGACCAGGGCGAAGGTTTCGTTGATCTCGTACAGGTCGACGCTGTCCGGGCGCCAGCCGGTCTTGCGGAACAGGTTGCGCAGCGCGCCGAGGGGCGCCAGGGCGAAGTCCGCCGGGTCCTGGCTGTGGCTGGCGTGGGCGACGATCCGCGCCAGCGGCCGCACGCCGTGCCGGGCGGCTTCCGCGGCGGTGGTCAGCAGCAGCGCGCTGGCGCCGTCGGCGATCGAGCTGGCGCTGGCGGCGGTGATGCTGCCGCCCTCGGCGAACGCCGGCTTCAGGCTGTGGATGCGCTCGGCGCGGGCGCCTAGCGGCTGTTCGTCCTGGCTCACCAGCACCTCACCCTTTCGGGTGGCGACCCGCAGCGGGACGATTTCCGCGTCGAGAGCGCCCGCCTGGATCGCGGCCCGCGCGCGGCGCAGCGACTCCAGGGTGAAGGCGTCCATGGCGGCGCGGTCGACGCCGCAGGCGTCGGCGGTGGCCTGGGCGAAGACCCCGACCACCTGGCCGCTGCCGGGATCTTCCAGGGCGTCGACGAACAGGTGCGGGCGCGGCTCGCCGGCCTTCGCCCCCTTGTGCAGCAGGTAGGGGGCGTTGGACATGCTCTCCATGCCACCGGCGATCACCATCCGCGCGCTGCCGGCCTTGAGCTGGTCGTGGGCGAGCATCAGGGCCTTCATCCCCGAACCGCAGAGTTTGTTGATCGTGGTGCAGCCCGCGCTGGCCGGCAGGCCCGCGGCGAGCGCCGCCTGGCGGGCCGGGCCCTGCTTGACGCCGGCCGGCAGCACGCAGCCGAGCAGCACTTCGTCGACCTCCGCGGCGGCGATGCCGGCGCGCGCCAGGGTGGCGCGGATGACGCTGGTGCCCAGCTCGACCGCGGAAAGGCCGGCGAGCGCGCCCTTGTAACTGCCGATGGGGGTGCGGGCACCGCTGATGATCAGGATTTCGCTCATGACAGGTTCCGTGACGGGGTCGGCATCGGCGCGAGGATCTCGCGGCCAAGGCTGCCTGCGGGAGGCCCTCGCGGGCAAATCATTCTTTTGACTGATTGATGCGCCGACGCCCCGTTCTAGAGTGCCCCGACTCCATAACAATAATCAGGCGTGCAGGTATTTCCATGTTGCAGACCCGTGTCATCAAGCCGACCGAGGACGCATATCGCTATCCCTTGCTGATCAAGCGGCTGTTGCTGTCCGGCAGCCGCTACGAGAAGACCCGCGAGATCGTCTACCGCGACCGGGTGCGCTACAGCTACGCCACCTTCGACGAGCGCGTCGCGCGCCTGGCCGGCGCCCTCGAGGCGGCCGGGGTGAAGGCCGGCGACACGGTGGCGGTGATGGACTGGGACAGCCATCGTTACTTGGAATGCATGTTCGCCATCCCGATGATCGGCGCGGTGCTGCACACCATCAACATTCGCCTGTCGCCGGAGCAGATCCTCTACACCATGAACCACGCCGAGGATCGCTTCGTGCTGGTCAACCGGGAGTTCGCGGCGCTCTACCAGGGGATCGCCGGGCAGTTGAACGACGTGCGCGGGACCATCCTGCTCAGCGACACCGATGCCGAGGGCGTCGAGTTGCCGGGCCAGCTCGGCGAATACGAGGCGCTGCTGGCGGCCGCCAGCCCCCAGTACGCCTTCCCGGATTTCGACGAAGACTCGGTGGCCACCACCTTCTACACCACCGGCACCACCGGCAACCCCAAGGGCGTCTACTTCACCCACCGGCAACTGGTGCTGCACACCCTGTCCCTGGCCAGCGCCCTGAGCGCCCAGGACAGCACCCGGCTGATGGGCAGCGGCGACGTCTACATGCCGATCACCCCGATGTTCCACGTGCACGCCTGGGGCGTGCCCTATGCGGCGACCATGCTCGGGGTGAAGCAGGTCTACCCGGGGCGCTACGACCCGGAGCTGTTGGTGGACCTCTGGCGCCGCGAGCGGGTGACCTTCTCCCACTGCGTGCCGACCATCCTGCAGATGGTGCTCAACGCTAAGGGCGCCCAGGGCCTGGATTTCAACGGCTGGAAGCTGATCATCGGCGGCAGCGCGCTGACCCGCAGCCTCTACGAGACCGCCCTGGCCCGCGGCATCCAGCTCACCGCGGCCTACGGCATGTCGGAGACCTGCCCGCTGATCTCCGTGGCCCACCTGAACCAGAACCTGCTGGCGGGCAGCGAGGACGAGCGGGTCGCCTACCGGATCAAGGCCGGCGTCCCGGTGCCTTTGGTGGAGGCGGCGATCCTCGACGACGAGGGGCGCTTCCTCCCCGCCGACGGCGAAGCCCAGGGCGAGCTGGTGCTGCGCGCACCCTGGCTGACCCAGGGCTACCTGGGCGAGCCGGAGAAGAGCGCCGAGCTGTGGCGACACGGCTGGCTGCACACCGGCGACGTCGCCACCCTGGATGACATGGGTTTCATCGACATTCGCGACCGCATCAAGGACGTGATCAAGACCGGCGGCGAGTGGCTCTCGTCCCTCGAGCTGGAGGACCTGATCAGCCGGCATCCGGCGGTGCGTGAAGTGGCGGTGGTGGGGGTGCCCGATCCGCAATGGGGGGAGCGACCGTTCGCCCTGCTGGTGGTGCGCGAGGGACAGTCCCTGGACGTGAAAGCGTTGAAAGCGCATCTCAAGCCCTTCGTCGAGCAAGGCCACATCAATAAGTGGGCTATACCTACCCAGATCGCCCTTGTTACTGAAATTCCCAAGACCAGCGTGGGCAAGCTGGACAAGAAACGCATCCGCCTGGAAGTGCCCCGCTGGCAAGGCGAGGAGAGTGGATTCCTCTCCACCCTTTGAGCCAGCGGGGCCCTTCCCGCCGTAGGGCGGAGCCCGACCAAGCAAGCGCTTGGCTTGGTAATTGCTGTGCTCGGGCGGGCACTTTCCGGCACGGGAGAAGGGCAGTCGAACAGACTGCCCGGTCACGCCGGCGCGACGCTGCAAATCACACTTTCGAGGGATCAAGCGTCGATAGCCGCTGGCTATAGTCCGGCAGCCATAACAAAAAACACATGGAGTCTCGTCGATGACCACAAGAAAACCGCTCTGGCGCCTGGCCAAACTGCCAGTGGCCGTCAGCCTCGCGTCCACCCTCGCCGGTCCGGCATCCGCGGTGACGTTCAACATCGGCGAGATCGAGGGGCAGTTCGACTCCTCGCTGTCGGTCGGCGCCAGCTGGGCCACCGAGAAACCCGACCGGAATCTCATCGGGGTCAACAACGGCGGCAAGGGGTTGTCGCAGACCTCCGACGACGGCCACCTGAACTTCAAGCGTGGCGAGACCTTCTCGAAGATCTTCAAGGGCATCCACGACCTGGAGCTGAAGTACGGCGACACCGGTGTGTTCGTCCGCGGCAAGTACTGGTACGACTTCGAGCTGAAGGACGAGAACCGGCCGTTCAAGGACATCGACGACCACAACCGCAAGGAGGGCGCCAAGTCCTCCGGCGCGCAGATCCTCGACGCCTTCATCTACCACAACTACAACATCGCCGACCTGCCGGGTTCCGTGCGGGTGGGCAAGCAGGTGGTGAGCTGGGGCGAGAGCACCTTCATCCAGAACGGCATCAACTCGGTCAACCCGGTGGACGTTTCCGCCTTCCGCCGTCCCGGCGCGGAGGTCAAGGAAGGCCTGATCCCGGTCAACATGTTCTACGTGTCGCAGAGCCTCACCGACAACCTCTCCGCCGAAGCCTTCTACCAACTGGAGTGGGACCAGACGGTGGTCGACAACTGCGGCACCTTCTTCTCCCAGGCCGACGTGGTGGCCGACGGCTGCGACATGAACCTCGCGGTGCTGAGCAACGACCCGTCCTCCATCGCCCTGATCAACGGCATCCTCGGCCCGTCCGGCCTCGGCGTGACCCCTTCGCCCTGGAACGAGGGCCTGGTGGTACGCCGCGGGCCCGACCGCGACGCCCGCGACAGCGGCCAGTTCGGCTTCGCCCTGCGCTACTTCGCCGAAGAGCTGAACACCGAGTTCGGCGGCTACTTCATGAACTACCACAGCCGCTTGCCGATCTTCAGCGGCCAGGGCGCCTCGGTGGCCGCCGCCAACACCATCAACCGGGTGTCCACCGCCGCCGCCGGGCTGGTCGGGCCGGCCACCGCGGCCCGCCTGGCCGCCGCCGCCATGGCCGGCAACTCCAGCTACTTCGTCGAGTATCCGGAGGATATCCGCCTGTACGGCCTGAGCTTCTCCACCACGCTGCCGGAAGGCACCGCCTGGAGCGGCGAGATCAGCTACCGGCCGAACGCGCCGGTGCAACTGAACACCACGGACATCCTCTACGCCGGCCTCAACCCGATCAGCATCGGCGGCACCAGCCCATACTCCAACGCCTCGGTGCTCGAAGGCCTGGCCGGCGAGGACCTGCACGGTTACCGGCGCAAGGAAATCACCCAGTTGCAGACCACCTTCACCCACTTCTTCGACCAGGTGATGGGCGCCGAGCGGCTGACCCTGGTGGGCGAGGTGGGCTGGACCCACGTCGGCGGCCTGGAAAGCAACTCCGATGCGCGCTATGGCCGCGACCCGGTATTCGGCCCCGGCCCGCTGGCCGGCAGCCTGTCCGGCATGCGCACCTGCGAGGCGCTCAACGCCAGCACCCTGGGCGCCACCAACGTGCCCAACGTCAGCCGCAGCTGCGAGAAGGACGGCTTCACCACCGCCGACTCCTGGGGCTACCGCGTGCGCGCGATCTGGGACTACAACGACGTCTTCGCCGGGGTCAACCTGAAGCCCAACGTGGCCTGGTCCCACGACGTCGACGGCTATTCGCCGGGCCCGGGCGCCAACTTCGAGGAAGGCCGCAAGGCGGTCAGCCTCGGGGTCGATGCCGAGTACCAGAACACCTACACCGCCAGCCTGTCGTACACCAACTTCTTCGACGGCAAGTACAGCACGGTGGAGGACCGCGACTTCGTCGCCCTCAGTTTCGGAGTGAACTTCTAACCAGCAGTGCCGCTGACCGGCCCCATCGCAGGGCCGGCGTGGAAAGAACATCACGACCTTTGTCCTCGTCCCGCGAGAGCGGGCAGGACCCTCGAGGAAGACTGTGCATATGACTAAAACAAGAATGTTGCTGCAAACCCTGGCGCTTTCCCTGCTCGCCGGCAGTGTGATGGCGGCGGTCTCGCCGGAGCAGGCGGCCACCCTCGGCACCAGCCTGACCCCCCTGGGCGCGGAAAAGGCCGGCAACGCCGACGGCTCGATCCCCGCGTGGACC
Source organism: Pseudomonas sp. RIT-PI-AD (assembly GCF_025642785.1). Classification (GTDB taxonomy): domain Bacteria; phylum Pseudomonadota; class Gammaproteobacteria; order Pseudomonadales; family Pseudomonadaceae; genus Pseudomonas_T. The sequence goes on along the minus strand of NZ_JANZKU010000013.1, from coordinate 26,559 downwards.
GGCGGCCTGCCGAAGAACGCCGGCACGGTGGACGCCAAGGGCTTCCTCTCCGACCCTTATGCGGCGGACAAGCCGCTGTTCACCATCAGCGCGCAGAACGTCGAGCAGTACAAGGCCAAGCTGAGTCCCGGCCAACTGGCGATGTTCAAGCGCTATCCGGAAACCTTCCGCATGCCGGTGTACCCCAGCCACCGCAGCGCCAGCGTGCCGGACAGCGTGATCGAGGCGACGAAGTACAACGCCTCCCACACCAAGCTGATCCAGGGCGGCAACGGGCTGGAGGATTTCCGCACCGCCAACCCCTTCCCGATCCCGCAGAACGGCCTGGAAGCGATCTGGAACCACATCACCCGCTACCGCGGCGGCAGCGTGCGCCGGCTGGTCACCCAGGCCACCCCGCAGCCCAACGGCTCCTACAGCCTGGTGTACTTCCAGGACGAATTCGTCTTCCGCGACCAGCTCAAGGACTACGACCCGGCCAAACCGAGCAACGTGCTGTTCTACTTCAAGCAGCGGGTGACCGCGCCCTCGCGGCTGGCCGGCAACGTCCTGCTGGTCCACGAGACCCTCGACCAGGTCAAGGAACCGCGTCTGGCCTGGCTCTACAACGCCGGCCAGCGCCGCGTGCGCCGTGCGCCCCAGGTCTCCTACGACGGCCCGGGCACCGCGGCCGACGGCCTGCGTACCTCCGACAACCTGGACATGTACAACGGCGCGCCGGATCGCTACGACTGGAAGCTGGTGGGCAAGCAGGAGCTGTACATCCCCTACAACAGCTACAAGCTGGATTCGCCGAACCTGAAGTACAGCGAAATCATCAAGCCCGGCCACATCAACCAGGACCTGGCGCGCTACGAGCTGCACCGCGTCTGGCACGTGACCGCGACCCTGAAGTCCGGCGAGCGGCACATCTATGCCAAGCGTGACTTCTTCATCGACGAGGACACTTGGCAAGCCGCGGTGATCGACCACTACGACGGCCGCGACAACCTGTGGCGCGTGGCGGAAGCCCACTCCCAGTACTACTACGACAAGCAGGTCCCCTGGTACACCCTGGAAACCCTCTACGACCTGCAGTCCGGCCGCTACCTGGCGCTGGGCATGAAGAACGAGGAGAAGCAGGCCTACGAGTTCGGCTATTCCGCTTCGGAAAGCGACTTCACCCCGGCGGCCCTGCGCCAGGCGGGCGTTCGCTGAGGCGCCTCGACGCGTAACGGAAGCCGGCCCCGCGCCGGCTTCTTTTTGTCCGCGGGTCGTCCGTCGGCCCGTCCGCGACCTTCCGTCGCAACCCGCGTCCGCCTGCGTGCCAGGGCCTTCCCGGCCGGCCCGACGAGCGCGCCGCGCACACGCGCACTTCTAATGCCCCGCCCAAGCCGCTAGTCTCTCGTCGTTCGCGCCCGCTGGCGCAATAACACTACAAGAGGCGGACATGACCGACCCATCGTGCACGATGCCGCCGGCCAGGGGTGAAGCCGCGGCGGTCGACAGCCGTTTCTTTCGCCCACCGCTGCCGGCCGGCCACGTCTCGCGGCCACGCCTCTGCGCCCGGTTGCGCCAGGGCGTGGAGGGCCGTTTGCTGCTGGTCAGCGCGCCGGCGGGCTTCGGCAAGAGTTCCCTGGCCATCGAATTCTGCGAGGAGTTGCCGGGGCACTGGCGCAGCCTGTGGCTGAGCCTGACCTCCCGCGACAACGACCCCGGGCGCTTCCTCGAACGCCTGCTGGAAGGCCTGCGCCAGTTCTTCCCAGCGCTCGGCGAGGACGCCCTGGCCGTGCTGCGGCTGCGCCAGCGCCATCAACCCTTCGCCTTCGAGGAGTGGCTGGACGGCTTGCTCGAAGAGCTCGCCGACCGCCTCGACTCCCGCGCGCCCCTGCTGCTGGTGCTGGACGATTACCACCTGGCCCAGGGCGCGGTGCTCGATCGCTGCCTGCAATTCGTCCTCAACCACCTCCCGGCGGGCATGCTCCTGCTGGTGACCAGCCGCCAGCGACCGGATTGGCACTTGGCGCGCCTGCGCCTCAGCCGGCACCTGCTGGAGCTCTCGGAGCAGGACCTGCGCCTGACCGCCGAGGAAAGCGCGGCCTTGCTGCAGGGCCAGGGCGCGCAACTGAGCCGCGAGAGTCAGGAGCGCCTGCTGCGGCGCAGCGAGGGTTGGGTCGCCGGCCTGCGCCTGTGGCTGCTGGCCAGCCAGGACGCGCCCGACCCGGAAGGCCTGGCCCGCGAACTCAACGGCGCCGAAGGGTTGATTCGCGACTACCTGCTGGAAGAGGTGATCGAGCGCCAGCCGGCCGAGGTCCAGGGCTTTCTCTACGAAACCGCCGCCCTGGAGCGTTTCTGCGGCGAACTCTGCGACAGCGTGCGCGACGCCCACGACAGCGCGGCGATCCTGCGCTACCTGCAAGCGCACCAGGTATTCCTGGTGCCGCTGGACGAGCAGGGCCAGTGGTTCCGCTACCACCATCTGTTCTCCGATCTGCTGCGCGCACGCCCGGCGGTGGCCCTGGCGCAGCCCCAGGCGAGCCTGCACCTGCGCGCCTGCCGCTGGTTCAGCGCCCAGGGCCTGCTGGACGAGGCGGTGGAGTACGCCCTGCGCGCCGGCCGGCCGGACGTCGCCGCCAGCTTGGTGCAGAACCTCTCCGAGGAGCAGCTGCTGGCCGAACAGAACGTGGCCATGCTGCTGCGCTGGAAGCGCGACCTGCCCGACAGCCTGCTGGCCAGCACCCCGCAGTTGATCATGCTCTACGGCTGGGCGCTGGCCCTGGCCTGCCAACTGGACGCCGCCGAGGAGCTCAGCGGCCGCCTGTCGCGTTTCCTGCCGGCGCCGAGCGCTCATGCGCAGCGTGGCCTGCTGGCGCAATGGATGGCCCTGAGCGGAGTGATCGCCCGGGGCCGGGGCGACCTGGCGCGGGCCGAGTCCTTTTGCGGCGAAGCGCTCGGCGTGCTGCCCTGCGAGCGCTTCGGCCAGCGCCTGCTGTGCCTGTCCACCCTGGCCAACATCGCCATGGCCAACGGCGACCTGTGGCGCGCCCGCGGCCTCAATCGCGAGGCGATGGAGCTGGCGCAACGGGTCGGCAACCCGCTGTTCGAGGCTTTGAGCCTGTATGACCGCAGCCGTGTATTGCAGGCCCGTGGCGAGGTGCACCGGGCGCTGGACGAGGTGCGCGAGGGCCTGGCGCGGCTACGCGGCCTGCCGGCGCAGCGTTTCTACGCGGTGCGCGCGCGCCTGACCATGTACGACGGCTACCTGCATGCGCTGCGGTTGCAGCCCGAGGCGGCGCGGGCGCTGTTGCAGGCGGGCATCGCCGAGGCGCGCGCCTGCCGCGACGCCAGCCTGCTGATCGGCTCCTGCGTGCTGGCCGGGCTGGAGGGGCGGCTGGGTCACTTCCGCACCGCGTTCGCCCTGCTCGCCGAGGCCGAGCGGCTGATGCACATCTGGGACGTGCCGCCGATCTACTACCTGGCGATGGTCACCCTGTGCAAATGCGAACTCTGGCAGGCCCAGGGACAACTGGAACTGGCCGGGGTCTGGCTGGGCCGCCTGGCGGAGACCTACGGCGGCGACCAGCCCGCCGCGGCCCCCGAGAGCCATCCGCAACTGCCCCTGTACATCGACCTGCAACGTGCCGCCCTGGCGCGTCGGCAAGGCGATGGGGCCGAGGCCGAAAGCCGGCTGCGCGCCCTGGCCCAGCGCGCCGCCAACCGTGGCGGCCAGGTGCCGATGCTGACCGCGCACGCGCAACTGGCCCTGCTGCTGTACCGTGCCGGGCGCCAGGCGGAGGCGCGCGAGCAGGCGCTCGCGGCCCTCGACGCGAGCGGTGGCGGTGCGCTGCTGCCCTTCGAAGCCTTGCTGCGCCAAGAGCCCGGCTGGTTGCGCGAGCTGGCGACGACACCGCCGGCCTGCGCCGCCCGCGCCGGGGTGCGTGGGGAATTGCTGGCGTTGCTGCCGGAGCCGCCGCGCGCGGAGTCGGCCGCGGAAGCCACCCTCGCCGAGCCTCTCAGCGGCCGCGAGCTGGCGGTGCTTCAATGGATCGCCCAAGGGTGCTCGAACCAGGAAATCAGCGAGCGGCTGTTCATTTCCCTGCATACCGTGAAGACCCACGCCCGGCACATCAACAGCAAGCTCGGCGTCGAGCGGCGGACCCAGGCGGTGGCGCGGGCCAAGGCGCTCGGCCTGCTGTCCTGACCGGCGCGCCGGCGAACCCGGTTCGTGTCGCGCGGCGACGGTCAGGCCGCGGCGCCCTGGTCGAATTCGCGGCGGGTGCGTTCCAGCAGGTCCAGGTTGTCGTGCTGCCAGGGATGGAAGCCGGCCTTGAAGAAGTCCAGGTAGGCGCCGATCAGCGAGCGGAAAAACCCACCGCGTCCCCACATCCAGCGCAGGCCGTCGCGCCAGATCCGCGGCTTCCACAGCAGGCCGTCGCGGCGCAGCATGTGCACCAGCCCGCGCAGGGTGTCGCGCATGAAGAACCAGGAGGCCATGAGCATTGCCCGGCGCAGCATGGCAGGGTCGCCGCCGACCTGGGTGTAGACGTCGAACGCCACCGCCTTGTGTTCGGTTTCCTCCAGCGCATGCCAGCGCCACAGGCGCACCAGTTCTGGATGGGCGCCTTGCAAGTGGCGCGGATTCTTCAGCAGGCCGTCGGCCATGATCGCGGTGAGGTGTTCCAGGGCCACGGTGGCCGCCAGCTGACGGTGCGGCGAGAGTTTCGTCTGGGTGAAGCGGATGCGCCGGCGGGCGCGTTCCTCCATCGGCTGGATGTCGTAGCCGAGATCGCGCAGGCGCTGGCTGTAGGCCAGATGCTCGCGGCTGTGATGACCTTCCTGGCCGATGAAGCCGCGAATCTGCTCCTTCAGCACCGGGTCCTCGATGGCCTCGCGGAACTGCCGCACCGAGTCGATGAAAAAGCGCTCGCCATCCGGGAACAGCACCGACATGGCGTCGAACAGGTGGGTCTTGAAGGCGTCGCCGCCGTGCCAGTGGCGCGGCAGCGGATCGGGCAGGGCGAATGCCAGGTGCCGGGGACGGATCGACAAGCCTTGCGGGGTGGTGCTGGCCATGGGCGTGGCTCCGGTGTGCCTGAAGCCTGAAGCATGGCGGGAGAAATGGAATGCGCACAGGTCGCAGTCGCCAATTCGCAGGTCATTTGCGCCGATGAGTCCCTGGTGGGCGGCATTCGGATGCGCGGTAGCCGCGCATTCCCCGGTCGAGGCACCGGGACGCCCGGGCGCCGGGCGTCCCCATGGCGGTGTCTGCCCGGCGAATGCCGGGAACGCCCCGGCCGATCGAGGGGCTTTCCCTCGGACTCGCGAGCCGGTCTTCTCGGCGCATGCTCTACCGCTAGAGAAGACGGGACGGCGCGGATACGCCATCCATGTCGCGGAACGGCTAGGTGGGCTCAGCGGCGCTCGACCCGGCCGACCGGGTACAGATAGGCATTGGCGTCGTAGAACGGGGTGCGTTGATAGAACCATTGCAGACGAGCATCGGCATCCTTGGCGAAGGCTTCGTCGGTGTCCAGCCTGTGCTGGAATTCCGCCTTCAGCTTCGGGTCCTGCTCCAGCATGCGCCGCGCCATCGGCTCCATCACGTATTCCTCGGGTTCTTCGGCGACCACCAGCGTCGAGTTGAAGAAGCCCCAGGACCAGAACGAGTCCGGGCTAGCGGGCTCGAGCAGATCCATGGCCAATACGCCGAGCGGTTGCCGGACGTCGATGACCGCCGAGCCGGCCGGAAAGGTTTGCAGGCGCTTGATCGGCTTGGCGGTGCCGCTGACCAGCAGATGGCCTTCATAGCCAGGGATCCGGTTCTTGGCCGCCCGGTCCGGTTCGAAGCCGCCGGCGAGCTCGATGTCGTCCATGCGGTACAGGGTGACTTCGATCGGCGTCGGCTTGTCCAGGGTCTTCATGGCGATGCCGTGGGCCCGCAAGCGGTCGATCACCTCGCCCCATTGCACCGGCACGATGTACTCGGCGGGCCGGGCGACGCTCAGGTCCGGCACGTCGTTGGCGGTGACCGGCACCTCCATCTCGAGCGGCTCGTTGGTCCACTTGATGGTCTTCCGGCCGGTGATCGGCGACAGCGCTTCGCTGTAGGCGCCGGTGGTGAAACGCACCGGCTTGGGTGTGCCCGGCTTCCAGGTCAGGGTGACCCTGTCGTCGGCCAGCGCCTTGGCGCGGTCCGCGGCAATGGCGGTTTTCAGCGATTCGGCATTGCTGCCGATCGAGTCGAACATGGCTTTGAGCATCACATAGTTGCCGAGCACCTGAGTCCTGTACGGATGCAGCGCGTGCTGCTCGATCAGCACCGAGGGCACGTTGCGGATGTCGCCGTACTGGTTCGAGAAGCGGGCGAGATCGGTGCGGTACGGGTAATAGCCCTGGGTCGGGTCCTGGTTGTCGTTCAGGCTGATGCACTCGTGGATCTGGTGGCCGTAGCGCCGCACCTCCTCGTAGACCCGCGGCTGCATCAGCGTATCCATCCAGCGCGTGGCGGCTGGCGACCAGCCATCGCCGTTGTGGCAGTAGGAGCTGTCGTACGGGTACATGGCGCCATCGGTCGAGTGGGTATCGGCGAAAAAGCTGAGCTCGTAGTGATTGAACACCCAGGCGACGTTGCGGATTTCGGCGCTGTCGAGCTTGGTGAAGTCGCGGTTCAGGTTCAGATTTTGGCCATTCACCCGCCAGCCAGTGATGTCCGGGCCGTTCTGATTGATCCGGCCATAGGCGCTGGTGCGCATGTCGCCGTCGACGTTCAGGGTCGGGATGAACAGGATGTTGATCTTGTCCAGGAGCGCCGCCAGCGGCTTCTTGCCGGTGGTCATGTCGCGCAGCAGCATGAACATCGCGTCCTTGCCGTTGGCTTCGCCCGGATGGATCTCGGCCTGGACCAGAACCGTCGGTTTACCGGACGCCTTCAACCCCTCGGCGCTCTTGTCCGCTGAGGTCGACGCGACGGCCAGCAGCATGTCATAGCCTTCGCCGCTCTTTTCCGGCATCCAGGTCAGGGCGATCGCGCCCTCGGATGCCGCCGCCAGCTTATCCATGTACTCGCGCGTCTGCGTGTAGGTGCTGGTGCGGTGGAAGTCGCTGGCCTCGGCGACGGTGGCGAGCGGATGGTCGGCACCGACCAGGAATCGGGTGCTGCTCAGCGTCTGCTCGAACATCGGCGGCAGAATGCGCGCCTTGGCGGCGGGAAGGGCGGTCGAATCGTCGACATAGCCGGGCGCCTGGGGCAGGTCTGCCAGCGCCGGCAGGCCCATGAAGGCGAGGGCGCCGGCGGCGAGGGCGAAACGACGGGAATAAGCGTTGTGCATGCGGTGCTCTCCGTAGCGGATGGGTGTGCAAGTGGAGCCGATGACGCCTGGGCTCCCGCTGCTGGCTGCAAGCCGGCAGAGGGCGGCGATCGGCTGGGTACCGGCCTCCTGCCGCTGGCCTGTGCCGGGGATGATAAGGGCATCGAGTGTCCCGAAGGCGAAGCTCATCGCCCGCTCCACCTGTTCTCGCCCCCGCGGTTATTGAAAGTGCCGATCCAGGAGGCCACCCTTATGCCCGGCCAGGCGCCATCGGCGCGGTCTGCGAAACAGTCGGCACCGCATGCATTGCGGCAAACAGCTTCACAAGGAACCTCCATGCAACCCGAGAAACCCGCGCTCATCCGCGAAACCTTTCCCGTCGGCCCCTTGCAGTGCAATTGCACGCTGATCGGCGATCCCGTCGGCAAGACCGCCATCGTGATCGATCCGGGCGGCGATCATCAGAAGATCGTGGCGCGGCTGGCGGCCCATGGGTTGAAGCTGGTGGCGATCATCCATACCCATGCGCACCTGGATCACTTCCTCGCCTCGGGCGAATTGAAGAAGGCGACCGGCGCCACCCTGCACCTGCATAAGGAGGATCGCTTCCTCTGGGACAACCTGGAGATGCAATGCCAGATGTTCGGCGTGCCCTTCAAGCCGGTGCCGGCGCCCGACCAGTGGCTGGCGGACGACGAGGCGCTGGCCTGTGGCTGCGGGGTGGCGCTGCATACTCCCGGGCATACGCCGGGCTCCATGAGCTTCTGGTTTCCCGAGGCCAAGCTGCTGATCGCCGGGGATACCCTGTTCCGCCGCGGGGTCGGCCGGACCGACCTGTGGGGTGGCGACCAGGGCGCGCTGATCCGCTCGATCCGCCAGCGCCTGTATCGCCTGGACGAGGACGCCACCGTGGTCGCCGGCCATGGCCCGGACACGCGCCTGGGCGACGAAATGCGCGAGAACCCCTTCGTGCGCGCCTGAACCGCGGTCCCGCGCGGCTCGACTTTCCAGGCTCGGGGAATTTCCGAAATTTCCGTCCCTCTAACCCGGGTCATCGCCACGCAAGTGGCCGCCCTGTACCAGGAGCCTTTCGAATGCCAATGCTGAGTCGCTCGATCATCGCCGCTACCACCCTCGCGCTGCTGGCCGGCTGCGCGTCCAACAACCCTTACGAGAACCAGGGCGGCGGCGGTAACAAGACCGCCACCTACGGCGGCCTGGGCGCGCTGGCCGGCGCCGTCGCCGGCGCCGCCATCGATCACAACCACCGTGGCAAGGGCGCGCTGATCGGCGCCGCGGTGGCCGGCGCGGCGGGCGCGGGCTACGGCTACTACGCCGACCGCCAGGAAGCGGAGCTGCGCAAGAGCATGGAGGGCACCGGCGTCCAGGTGCAGCGCCAGGGCGACAACATCCAGTTGATCATGCCCGGCAACATCACCTTCGCCACCGACTCCTCGGACATCGCCAGCAACTTCTATACGCCGCTGAACAACCTGGCGACCTCGTTCAAGCAGTTCGACCAGAACAGCATCGAGATCGTCGGCCATACCGACAGCACCGGTTCCCACGCCCACAACATGGACCTGTCGCAGCGCCGCGCGCAGAGCGTGGCCAACTACCTGCTCGCCCAGGGCGTCAACCCACAACGGGTGACCACCCGTGGCATGGGTCCGGACCAGCCGGTGGCAAGCAACGCCAACGAGGGCGGTCGCGCGCAGAATCGTCGGGTGGAGGTCAACCTGCGGCCGCTGCCAGGCGCGCAGGTCCAGCAACAGCCCGGCACGGCGCAACCGGGCACGGTCCAGCAGTACCCCTGACTCGCGCGCGAGTCCGTTCGAGAAAGGCCTCTTCGCGAGGCCTTTCTTGCCTTCGCCGTTCGTCGCGTGTGGGCTGGCATGAGGCCATTCCACGCATTCCTGTCTAGACTGCGACGAGAACTCGTCAGTAACTCGGCGTCAAAAAGCCTCGCCGAGCCCGTTACCGCCGAGCATAAAAAGACGGACCGCGCGGAGGTCGCATGGAAGAAAGGCCCATTCCCGTTAAACGTAGGACGCTGCTGCCGCTGGGGGCGACCCTGGTGCTGCTGTTCTGCCTGAGCGGGCTGGTGCTGTGGCAATGGTTGACCCTGGAGGCGCGCAACCAGCGCGAGTACGAGCAGCGCTTCGACATGGAGGCGCAGGAGATCGCCAAGCGCATCGGCACGCGCATGGAATCCTACGAAATGGTCCTGCGCGGCATGGCCGGGGTGATGGTCGGTTCCGGCGAGGTCTCCATGGACGAATGGTCGCGGGCCGCCGAGCAACTGCAATTGCAGGAGCGTTATCCGGGCATCCAGGCCGTCGCCTGGGCGCGTTACCTGCGCGACGACGAGGTGCAGGGTTTTCTCGACGAATTGAATGCCCAGGGCCGGCAGGATTTCCATGTGTTCCCGCCCGGCCCGCGCGAACACTACCTCACCGTGGACTACATCAGCCCGCTGGACTGGCGCAACCGCCGGGTAGTGGGCTACGACATGCTCACCGAGGAGACGCGCTTCGCCGCCATCGACCGTGCGCGCCTGAGCGGCGAGCCGATTCTCACCGCGCCGCTGCGACTCAAGCAGGAAACCGAGCGCGACATGCAGAGCGGTCTGCTGTTCTACCTGCCGGTGTATCGCCCCGGTGCGCCCATCACCACCGAGGACGAGCGACGCGACGCGCTGTTCGGCACGGTCATGGGGGCTTTCCGCGTCCGCGACCTGATGGACGGCATCCTCGGCGCGCAGGGCGCGCTGTTCCACGTCGAGCTCAAGGACCTCCAGGCTCCCGACACCGTGTTGCTCAACGGCCGCGACGCCTCCGAGAAGAGTCGCTTCGAGTGGCAGGAAAACCTCCAGGTGTACGGCCGCACCTGGCAGGTGAGCGTCCACAGCCGCCCGCAGTACGAGGCATCCCTGGGCCACGATCGCCTGGCGTTCAGCCTGTGGACGGGGTTGGCGGCCGCGGCGCTGCTGTCGATCCTGGTGGGCGGCTACCTGTACTCCCGGGAGCGCGAGCTGGAATCCAACCAGGAGACCGCGGAGCAGTTGCGCGAGCGCGAGGAGCGTTTTCGCCTGCTGCTGGAGCGCCTGCCGGTGGCCACGCTGTTGTGCGGCCTCGACGGGCGCATCGAGATCGCCAACCGCAGCGCCGGCGAATTGCTCGGCTGCTCGGCCGACGCCCTGCTCGGCGAACGGGTGCGCCGGTTCCTGCCGGAGCTCGGCGGCATCGACGGCCTGACCCAGGACAGCGCGTTCGGCGAGCTGGGCGAGTACCAGGCACGCCGCGAGAACGGCGACGTGATTCCGGTCAGCCTCAGCCTGAACATCCTCAGCCACGAAGGGGGCGCGGGCTATCTGCTCAACCTGGTCGACCTGCAGGCACGCAAGATGGCCGAGGAACGCTTCCGCCTGGTGGTCGAGGCGTCGCCGAATGCCATCGTGCTGGTGGACAGCAAAGGCCACCTGGCGCTGGTCAACCGCCAGGCCGAGCAGATGTTCGGCTATACCCGCCAGGAACTCATCGGCCAGCCGGTGGAGATTCTCCTGCCCATGCCGCTGCGCGAGGGCCACGTCAAGCTGCGCCAGGACTTCCTGGACAACCCCGAGCCGCGGCGGATGGGCAAGAACCGCGAGCTTTTCGGCCTGCGCCGGGACGGCCACATGATCCCGCTGGAAGTGGGGCTGTCGCCGATCCGCAGCGGCCAGGAAAACATGGTGCAGGCGGTGATCATCGACATCAGCGAGCGCAAGGCCGCCGAGCAGCGCCTGCGCGACCAGGCCGAGCAACTGATGCTGGCCAATCGCTACAAGTCGGAATTCCTCGCCAACATGTCCCACGAGCTGCGCACGCCGCTGAACAGCATCCTCATCCTCAGCGACCAACTCCGGCAGAACCTCATCGGCAACCTCACCGAGAAACAGGTCAAGCATGCGGACATCGTCTATCGCGCCGGCAACGACCTGCTGCAACTGATCAACGACGTGCTCGACCTGGCCAAGGTCGAGGCCGGGCGCATGCAGCTCAAGCTGGAGCCGGTGAACGTCCAGGACATGCTGGTGGAAATCGACGGCAGCCTGCGGCCGATGGCGGAGGTCAAGGGCCTGCAATTGATCTCCACCGTGGCGCCGGACGTGCCGCGGGTGATTCACAGCGACCGCGTGCGCCTGCACCAGATCCTGCGCAACCTGCTGTCCAACGCCCTGAAATTCACCGAGCACGGCGAGGTGGAGCTGAGGGTGGAGGTCGAACCGAACGGCGGCCAGCAGGACCACGAAGTGCTGCTGTTCATCGTCCGCGATACCGGCATCGGCATCGCCGCGAACCAGCACGAGCGGATTTTCCAGGCCTTCCAGCAGATCGACGGTTCCACCAGCCGGCGCTTCGGCGGCACCGGCCTGGGCCTGGCGATCACCCGCCAGTTGGTGCTGGCGCTGGACGGCGACGTCAGCCTGGAGAGCGCGCCGGGCGAAGGCACCACCTTCACCGTGCGCCTGCCGGTGGCCGTGGCCATCGTCGAGGAGCGCGAGGAGGACGGGCCGCCGGTGCGAGGGGGCAAGGGCGAGCCGCTGCTGATCGTCGAGGACGACGTCAATTTCGCCGCGGTGATCGCCGAGAGCGCGCAGAGCCATGGCTTTTCCACCGTGCATTGTCGCAGCGGCAAGCAGGCGATCCAGCTGTTGCAGGAGGAGCGCTTCAGCGCGGTGATCCTCGACATCCTGTTGCCCGACATCAGCGGCTGGCAGATCTATCGGCAATTGCGCAGCCAGGCCAACCATCACAGCACCCCGGTGCACATCATTTCCTGCGTCCCGCAGCCCTTGGACTGGATCGAGGACGGCACCCGCTACCTGGTCAAGCCGATCGGCCGGGCCGACCTGGAGCAGGTGTTCCACGACTTGCAGAAGGTCAGCGCGGAACCCCACCGCCTGCTGCTGGTGGAAGACGTCAAGCAGGAGCGCGAGCACTACGGCGAGCACCTGCGCCAGCTCGGCTTCGAGGTGACCGCCCTGTCCACCGGCGAGGCCGCCCGCGCCGCGTATCGGGAGGGGCATTACGACGCCCTGGTGATCGATCTTAACCTGCCCGACCAGGATGGCTTCGACCTGCTCGAGGCCCTGCACCTGCTGCGGCCGCTGAACGGCACCCGGGTGGTGATCAATACCGGCGTCGACGTCAACCAGCAGGCCTTGCAGCAATTGCGCCGCTACTCCGCGGTGGTGGTGCGCAAGGCCGGGCCCGACCTGAAAGGCCTCAGCGCCGCGGTACAGGGTTTCCTCGACAGCGTGCGCGAGCCGATCGCGGCGAGCGGAAAGCCACCCCTGGAAGGGCGCCGGGTCCTGCTGGTGGACGACGACGTTCGCAATCTCTACGCCCTGAGCGCGTTGCTCGACGAGGTGGGGCTGCACATCACCACGGCGCGCGACGGCCAGGAAGCCATCGACTGTTACCTGCGCGAGCCCTTCGACGTGATCCTCATGGACATGGCCATGCCGACCATGGACGGCTACACCGCCACCCGCCTGCTCAAGGAGCAGCACGGCTGCAACGTACCCATCATCGCCTTGACCGCCCATGCGATGAAGGGCGACCGGGAGAAGTGCATCACCGCCGGAGCCGACGATTACCTGGCCAAGCCGGTGGCGCGCGAGGACCTGCTCGACCTGCTATACCGCTGGCTGGTGTTGATGGGGGATCAATCGCCGCCGGCGCAGTCATAACCGAAGGGAGCTCGAAAGGCGCGGATGGCTGTGGCGCCGTAGTTGAACTCGAGGGGCGCGCCGTCGTGGCGGCTGCATCCCGCGCAAGACCACCGGCCGCCGGGAACGGTGGGGATTCGTTTGGGGAGAAGGTGTCATGGCCAACGCGCAGCTTAGAATCGTTCCCGACCGCAACGTGTTGCTGGTGGTGGACGACCGCCCGGAAAACCTGGTCGCCATGGAGGCGTTGCTGGAGGAAGGCGACTGGGTGGTGCGCTGCGTGGATTCCGGCGAAAAGGCGCTCCAGCAGTTGCTCGACGACGAAATCAGCCTGGTCCTGCTCGACGTGCAGATGCCCAACATGGACGGTTTCGAGGTGGCCCGGCTGATGCGTGGCAGCCCGCGCACCCGCTATACCCCGATCATCTTCGTCTCGGCCATCGCGCATACCCAGGAAGCGGTGCTGCGCGGCTACACCAGTGGTGCGGTGGATTTCATCCTCAAGCCGTTCGATCCCCAGGTGCTGCGCCACAAGATCCATTCGCTGCTGGCCCACGAGCGCAACCGCCGCGACCTGGTGCACCTGACCCAGCAACTGGACACCGCGCGGGCGTTCAACGCATCGGTGCTGGAGAACGCCGCGGAGGGTATCCTGGTGGTCGGCGAGGACGGCCTGATCAACTTCGCCAACCCGGCCATGGCGCAGATGCTCCACGGCTCGGTCACCGACCTGGAAGGCACGCCGCTGTTGTCCCGCCTGCAAATGGCCGACATGCCCGACGACTGGCGACTTTCGGATTTCTACCGCTATTGGAAGCGCGGCGAGGTGTACCGCCTGCACGACGCCAACCTGCGCACCTTCAACGGCGAGCTGCTGCCGGTGGCCTTGTCCAGCTCCCCGCTGCCGCGCCTGCAACGGTCGATGGTGGTGCTCGCGCTGGACATGTCGGTGGTGCGCCGGCTGCATGCGCAACTGGAGTCCCAGGCGATCACCGACGCCCTCACCGGGCTGCTCAACCGCCGCGGTTTCCACCAGGCGGTGGACGCGTCCCTGGCGCGCATCGGCCGCAGCGGCAAGCGCATCGCCGTGCTCTATCTCGACCTCGACGGCTTCAAGCGGATCAACGACTCCCTCGGCCACGACGCCGGCGACCAGGTGCTGCGCCGGGTCGGCGAACAGCTGAAGAGCTGCATGCGTCCCTACGACGTGCTCGCGCGCATGGGCGGCGACGAATTCACCGCCCTGCTGGACTCCCTGGACCATCCGGAAGACGCCGCGCGGGTCGCGGAGAAGCTGATCGAGCTGGTCTCGGTGCGTTACCGGGTCGACGGGATCGACGTCACCCTCGGCGCCAGCGTCGGCATCGCCTGCTTCCCCGAGTGCGGCCAGACGGTGGACGGCCTGTTGCGCGCCGCCGACATGGCGATGTACGAAGCCAAACGCGCCGGACGCCAGCAGTACCGCTTCTTCTCGCCGGAAATGAACGGTCGCGCACGCTCGCGGCTGATGCTCGAGGAAAGCCTGCGCAACGCCATCGAGCAGGACGATTTCGTCCTGGTCTACCAGCCCCAGGTGTTCCTCGACAGCGGCAAGCTCCGCGGTTTCGAGGCGCTGTTGCGCTGGCAGCACCGGGTGGCCGGCACCGTGGCGCCGAACGTGTTCATCCCGTTGCTGGAGGAAACCCGCTTGATCAACCGGGTCGGCGACTGGGTGTTCCGCCAGGGCGCGCGGCAGTGCTGCGAATGGCGCGAACGCTTCGGCGAGGACCTGGTGCTGAGCCTCAACGTCAGCCCGGTGCAGTTCGGCATGCCGCAACTGGTGGAAGACCTGCGCCAGGTGCTGGAGTCCAACCAGTTGAAACCGTCGCAACTGGAGGTGGAGGTCACCGAAAGCGCGCTGATGCAGGACCTCGACAATACCCGCGAGCAGTTGCGCCAGCTGCGCTCCCTGGGCGTGCGGATCGCCATCGACGATTTCGGCACCGGCTACTCGTCGCTGGCCTACCTGCGCCACTTCGAGCTGGACACCCTGAAGATCGACCGCCTGTTCATCGCCAACATGCTCGATTCGCCCCGCGATGCGGCGGTGGTCAGCACCATCATCGACCTGGGCCGACACCTCGGCCTGGAGGTGATCGCCGAAGGGGTGGAGACCCACGCCCAGCGCCAGTGGCTGATCGAGCACCGCTGCTCGATCATGCAGGGTTTCCTGGTCGCGCCGGGGCTCGCCTTGAAGGACGCCAACGAGTTCCCGCCGCAGCTGGACTGGGACTCGCTGCCGCCGGACAAGCCCGCCGTCCCCTGATCGCCGCCGTCGTCCCGGCGGATTTCAGCGGGGCGCGGCGGGCGGGTATTCCAAGTGCAGGCGGGCGAGCTTCTCGTCCTTCTCCTGCCACAGGCGGTTGACCCATTGCTGGAATTCCAGGCGATAGCCTTCGTCGGTGCTGTAGTTGCGGCCGAGGAACGGGGTGGGGATCTCCAGTTGCTCGTAACGCACCACCACCTGGCGTACCTGGCCGCTGAGGAAGGCCCAGAAGCTCGGCGCGCCGTCGGGGTAGTGAATGGTGATGTTGACCATCGACTTGAGCTGCTGGCCCATGGCGTCCAGCACGAAGGCGATGCCGCCGGCCTTGGGCTTGAGCAGGTAGCGGAACGGCGAGCCCTGTTCGTCGTGCTTGGCGCGGGTGAAGCGTGTGCCTTCGAGGAAGTTGAACACCGCCACCGGTACATCGCGGAATTTCTCGCAGGCGCGGCGGGTGGTGAGCATGTCCTCGCCCTGTTTCTCCGGGTGTTTGGCCAGGTAGGCCTTGGTGTAGCGCTTCATGAAGGGGAAATCCAAGGCCCACCAGCACAGGCCGATCACCGGCACCCAGATCAGCTCGCGCTTGAGGAAGAACTTGAAGAAGGGCATGCGCCGGTTGAGGGTGTGTTGCAGCACCAGGATGTCCACCCAGCTCTGGTGGTTGCTGGTCACCAGGTACCAGCCGTCGTAATTCAACTGCTCGCGGCCCTGCAGGTCCCACTGGGTCTTCTGGGTCAGCCACATCCAGCCGCTGTTGCAGGCGATCCAGGATTCCGCGGTCCAGTTCAGCATGGCGTTGCAGGCCTTGCGCACCGGCTTGAAGGGCAGGCACAGCTTGACCAGCGCGGCGATGAACAGCAGCCAGCACCAGAACAGCGTGTTGGCGAACAGCAGCAGGTTGGCCAGGATGCCGCGCAGCACGGCAGGCAGAAAACTCAGCATGGACGGATCGAGCCTCCAGAGGGGTGCGCGGACGCACCGATGAAATCGGAGAACCGTCCGTAATCCCTCACGGCGGTCGGAAAGGCGCAATGGTTAACGCTCGTGCACTGAACTGCAAGCCTCGACACCGACCCTCGGTCGCCGCGCCGGACGCGGCGACCGGCGACTTCAGGGTTTGGCCGCGGCCTGGATCGCGGTCAGGGCGATGGTGTAGACGATGTCGTCCACCAGGGCGCCCCGCGACAGGTCGTTCACCGGCTTGCGCAGGCCTTGCAACATCGGCCCCACGCTCACCACCTGGGCACTGCGCTGCACCGCCTTGTAGGTGGTGTTGCCGGTGTTCAGGTCGGGGAAGACGAAGACCGTGGTGCGGCCGGCCACCGGGCTGTTCGGCGCTTTCTGCCGGGCGACGCTCTCGATGGCGGCGGCATCGTACTGCAAAGGCCCGTCGATCAATAGCTGCGGCTGCTGTTCCCGCGCCAGGCGGGTGGCCTCGCGGACCTTCTCGACTTCCTCGCCGCTGCCGGAGTCGCCGGTGGAGTAGCTGATCATCGCCACCCGCGGCGGGATGCCGAAGGCCGCCGCCGAGGTGGCGCTCTGCAGGGCGATTTCCGCCAGCTCGGCGGCGCTGGGGTCGGGGTTCACCGCGCAGTCGCCGTAGACCACCACCTGGTCCGGCAGCAGCATGAAGAACACCGAGGACACCAGGTTGTAGCCGGGCGCGGTCTTGATCAGCTGCAAGGCCGGGCGGATGGTGCTGGCGGTGGTGTGGATGGCGCCGGAAACCAGGCCGTCGACCTCGTCCAGGGCGAGCATCATGGTGCCGAGGACCACGCTGTCTTCGAGCTGCTGCTCGGCCATCGGGGCGTTCAGGCCCTTGCCCTTGCGCAGGGCCACCATCGGTTCGATGTAGCGACCGCGGATCAGGTCCGGATCGAGGATTTCCAGGCCGGGCGGCAGCTCGATCCCCTGGGCCTGGGCGACCGCCATGACGTCTTCGGGTTTTGCCAGCAGCACGCAGCGGGCGATGCCGCGCGCCTGGCAGATGGCGGCGGCCTGCACGGTGCGCGGCTCGCTGCCCTCGGGCAGGACGATGCGCTTGTTGGCCAACTGGGCGCGCTTGACCAGTTGATAGCGGAACGCCGGCGGCGACAGGCGCAGCTCGCGCGGGGTGCCGCAGCGGGCGCGCAGCCAGTCGTGGTCGAGGTGGCCGGCGACGAAATCGGTGACCTTCTCCGCGCGCTCGCGATCGTCCACCGGGATTTCCTTGTTCATCCGCTGCAGGTTGTTCGCCGTGTCGTAGGAGCCGGTGGCCACCGTCAGCACCGGCAGGCCGGCCTGCAGCGCGCCCTTGCACAGCTCCATGATCCGCGGGTCGGGCGGGAAGTCGCTGCACAGCAGCAGGCCGGCCAGCGGCATGCCGTTCATGGTGGCCAGGCTGGCGGCGAGGATGATGTCGTCGCGGTCGCCCGGGGTCACCACCAGCACGCCGGGCTTGAGCAGGGGCACGGTATTCGGCACGGCGCGGGCGCACAGGACGATCTGCTGCACCCGGCGCTGTTCGTACTCGCCGGCGTTGAGCACTCGTGCATTGAGCAGGTCGGCGACGTCGCGGGTGCGCGCGGCGTTCAATTCGTCGTTCCAGGGGATGCAGCCGAGCAGCCGGAAGTCCTCGCCGCGCAGCAGCGCGGAATGGGCGCGCAACTGGTCGGCGAACTCGACGTTGCGCACCTTGTTGAGGATCAGCCCGATCACCTTGGGATCCTTCGGCCCGCCGAAGGACTGCGCCTGGATTTCCACCCGGTCGGACAGTTCGCTGAGGCTTTCCTCTTCCGGCGCCGAGACCAGCACCACCTCGGCGTCCAGGCTCTTCGCCAGGTGCGAGTTGACCCGCGCGGCGTAGCTGGCGTGGCGGGTCGGCACCATGCCTTCGACGATCACCACGTCCTTGTCCACCGCCGCCTGCTGGTAGAGGCTGATGATTTCCTCCAGCAGGTCGTCGAGCTGGCCATCGCCGAGCATGCGCTCGACGTGGGCCAGGGCCAGTGGCTTCGGCGGCGTCAGCCCATGGGTGCGGGCGATCAGTTCGGTGGAACGCTCCGGACCCTCGTCGCCGGGATGCGGCTGGGCGATGGGCTTGAAGAAACCGACCTTGAGGCCGGCGCGCTCCAGGGCCCGGACCAGGCCCAGGCTGATGGAGGTGAGACCGACACCGAAACCGGTGGGGGCGATGAAGAATGTGTGCATCGAGCTTCCTTTGGGGCGAGTTCCGCGCCCTGCTGGCGGCCCGCGCGCGACGGGGCGGACCGGGACTGATGGAGGCAGTGGAAGGCCGGCGCGAGCCCGGTGGCAGGCGCGCGCGGCGCCTGGCTACTGGTCGAGCAAGGTCAGGGTGTCCAGGGCGATCTGCCGCTCCTCGTTGGTCGGCACCACCAGCACGCGCGGGTGGCCATAGGCGTGGATCGGGCCGGCGACGCCACGGATGCAGCGCGCATTGGCTTCTTTGTCCAGCGCCAGATTGAACAGTTTCAAATGGCTGAGGGTCTTGCTGCGGATCAACGGCGAGTTCTCGCCGATGCCGCCGGTGAACACCAGGCCATCCAGTTGCGGCAACGCGCAGCTCATCGCCGCCAGGGACTTGGCCAGGCGGTAGCAGAACACCTCGATGGCCAGGGTCGCGCCGGCGTGGCCTTGTTCCCGTGCCTGTTCCAGGCTGCGCATGTCGTTGGACAGGCCGGACAGGCCGAGCAGGCCGCTGTCCTTGTTCAACATGCGGTCGATCTCCTCCAGGCTCCAGCCGAGGGTGCGCGCCAGGTGGCCGTGCAGGTTGGGGTCCACGTCGCCGCTGCGGGTGCCCATCGCCAGGCCTTCCAGCGGCGTCAGCCCCATGCTGGTGTCGCGGCTCTGGCCGTTGACCACGGCGCAGGTGGAGCAGCCGTTGCCCAGGTGCGCGATCAGCCAACTGCTGTCGCCGCTCGCCAGGCCGGCCATTTCCGCGGCGCGGCGGCTGACGTAGCGATGGCTGGTGCCGTGGAAGCCGTAGCGGCGCACGCCATGCTCGCGGTAGAGCGTTTCCGGCACCGCGTAGCGATAGGCGTGCTCCGGCAGGCTCTGGTGGAACGCCGTGTCGAAGACCGCGACCTGCGGCAGGTTGGGGTAGAGGCTCAGCGCCGCCTCGATGCCCTGCAGGCTCGCCGGGTTGTGCAACGGCGCCAGCGGGGCGATGGCGCGGATCGCGGCGATCACCGAGGGCTCCAGGCGTTGCGCCGAGGTGAAGTGTTCGCCGCCGTGCACCACGCGGTGGCCGATCCCGTGCAGTTTGCCGCCGGCGGCGCCCTGCACCAGCGGCAGCAATTGCGCCAGCGCCGCGCGGTGGTCGCCCTTGGGGATCATCAGGCTGTCCTGCTCGCCACCGCGTTGCCAGCGCAACACCGCCTCGCGGCTGCCCAGGCACTCGGCCAGGCCGTGCAGGGGAAACTGTGAATGGGCCTCGTTGACCAGGGCGAACTTGATCGACGAACTGCCGCAGTTGATTACCAGGATATTCCGTGCCGGCATCAGTCTTCCTCGTTGAACGTGTTTCGATTCGGAGCCCCGGCATCGCGCGTCGCCGCGCACCAGCCGCAGGCGAACGGCTGGCCCAGGTGGGCGTCGCGTCGGCGGGGATCGAGCACCCAGGCGCGATTCTGCCACGGCGGCTGGTGACGCAGATGCTGAGTATGCCCGCACGACAGTTCGGCCACCCAATGCCCCTCGGGGTCGCGGTGGAAGCCCGTCAGGCGGGGAAGGGCGGGCGTCCGTCCGTCAGGGCTCGGGTCGCTTTCAGCGTCCCCGCCGAGTAGACTTGTGCCTTCTTCTATCTTTTGCAAAAGGTCTTGCACCATGCTGATCGCCGCCAATAAGGCTGTCTCCATCGACTATACCCTGACCAACGACGCCGGTGAGGTGATCGACAGCTCCGCCGGCGGCGCGCCGCTGGTGTATCTGCAGGGGGCCGGCAACATCATCGTCGGCCTGGAGAAAGCCCTGGAAGGCAAGCAGACCGGCGACGAGCTGGACGTGGCGGTGGAGCCGGAGAACGCCTACGGCGAATACAGCGCCGAGCTGGTGGCGACCCTGGACCGTTCCATGTTCGAAGGCGTCGACGAACTGGAAGTCGGCATGCAGTTCCACGCTTCCGGTCCGGACGGCGGCATGCAGATCGTCACCGTGCGCGACATCGACGGCGAGGAAGTCACCGTCGACGGCAACCACCCGCTGGCTGGCCAGCGCCTGAACTTCAAGGTGAAGGTGGTCGACGTGCGCGACGCCAGCGCCGAAGAGATCGCCCATGGCCACGTGCATGGCGAAGGCGGCCATCACCACTGATACACGACGCGACTGCCCGCACCTCCTTACGACTTATGGTTATCGCAAGGGGGCGTCCGGCTGCTAAGCTGAGTGAACCGAAAAAGGCGCCTGCGGGCGCCTTTTTCGTCCGTCGTATGGAATTCGCGGTGTTATCGAGGAGTTAGTCATGAGTGCCTTTCACGACCTCAATCTACGTGCGTTGGACGGCCAGGAATTGCCGCTGGCGCCCCTCAAGGGCCAGGTGGTGCTGGTGGTCAACGTGGCCTCCAAGTGTGGCCTGACCCCGCAGTACGCCGGGTTGGAAAAACTCTACCAGCAGTACCGCGACAGGGGCTTCAGCGTGCTCGGGCTGCCCTGCAACCAGTTCGCTGGGCAGGAGCCGGGCAGCGAGGAGGAAATCCGCGAGTTCTGCGAGCTGAACTATGGGGTGAGCTTCCCCCTCGGCAGCAAGCTGGAGGTCAACGGCCCCGGCCGCCATCCGCTCTACCGCCTGCTGGCCGGCGAGGGCGCCGAGTTCCCCGGCGACATCACCTGGAATTTCGAGAAATTCCTGGTGGGTCAGGACGGCCGCGTCCTCGCCCGTTTCTCGCCGCGTACTCTGCCCGAGGACCCGGCGTTGATCCAGGCGATCGAGAAAGCCCTCGGCTGACCTCGCTCGAATCGCGGATGCCACCGTCCGCGATCGCCCCCTCTCCCGCGTTTTCCGTCGACACGACGCTTCCAGCCCGGCGGGCCCGCCGCCCCGATCACTCCCGGCCATGCCGCACTGGCGCCGTTTCTGATCGCCGATCAGTGCGGTCAATAGTGCTAGGCGGGGCGAGACGACCGGTCATATGCTCCGTGCATGCAAAGCCTACGACTCGACAAACGTGACCTGATCCTCGCCCGGGGCGCCCAGGTGATGATCCGCCGCGGCTACCACGGCACCGGCGTGCAGGAGATCGTCCAGGCCGCGGGTATCCCCAAGGGCTCCTTCTACCATTACTTCAGCAGCAAGGAGGACTTCGCCCTCCAGGCCCTGGATCATCTCTACGCGCCACGGTTGCGCCGCTACGCCCAGGCGCTCGCCGACCCCGGGCACAGCCCGCGGGCGCGCATCCTCGGCTACTACCGCGACCTGCTGGCGCATTTCGCCGGCCGGCAGCCCCAGGCCTACCATTGTTTCATCGGCAGCCTGGGCTTCGAGATGGCCGAGTCGTCGCCCGCCATCGGCAGCCGGGTGGATGCCATCCTGCAGAGTTCCGCGGACCTCCTGCGCGATTGCCTGGAGGCCGCCCGTGCCGCCGGGGAGCTGGCCGCCGACGAGGATTGCGCCAACCTGGCCGCGTTCATCGCCAATGCCTGGCAGGGTGCTCTCACCCGGTTGAAGACCGGCAGCGACACCGCGCCCATCGAGGCCTTCATCGCCCGTCTCGAACGGCTGTTGCAGCCATGAGGCATTCCGCACATTCCCATCACCTTCACAGACGACCGGCCGCGTGGCCGGCAGAGGACACCCATGAGCGCTTCCGTTGATGCCCTGTTCGAACCCTTCCGGCTCGGCTCCCTGAACTTGTCGAGCCGTGTCGTGATGGCGCCGATGACCCGCTCCTTCTCGCCGGGCGGGGTACCCGGCGACCAGGTCGTCGAGTACTACCGGCGCCGTGCGGCGGCGGGCGTCGGCCTGATCGTCACCGAGGGCACCACGGTGAACCATGCGGCCGCCAACGGGTATCCCCACGTCCCGCGGTTCTACGGCGAGGACGCCTTGGCCGGCTGGAAACGCGTGGTGGACGCCGTGCATGGCGAGGGCGGCAAGATCGTCCCGCAGCTCTGGCACGTCGGCAACGTGCGGCGCCTGGGCACCGAGCCGGACGCCAGCGTGCCGGGCTACGGTCCGATGGAAAAACTCAAGGACGGCCAGGAAGTGGTGCACGGCATGACCGAGCAGGACATCGCCGAGGTGATCGCCGCGTTTGCCCAGGCGGCCCGCGACGCCCAGGCGATCGGCATGGATGGCGTGGAAATCCACGGTGCCCACGGCTACCTGATCGATCAGTTCTTCTGGGAGGGCAGCAACCAGCGCAGCGACGCCTACGGCGGCGACCTGGCAGGCCGCTCGCGATTCGCCGTCGAGTTGGTGCAGGCCGTCCGCGCCGCGGTCGGCCCGGATTACCCGATCATTTTCCGTTTCTCCCAGTGGAAGCAGCAGGACTACAGCGCCCGGCTGGTGCAGACCCCGGAAGCCCTGGGGGAATTCCTCGCGCCCCTGGCCGCCGCCGGCGTGGACATCTTCCACTGCTCGACCCGGCGTTTCTGGGAGCCGGAATTCGAGGGCTCCGCCCTCAACCTGGCGGGCTGGACGCGCAAGTTGACCGGCAAGCCCACCATCACCGTCGGCAGCGTCGGCCTGGACGACGAATTCCTCGCCTTCATGGTGAAGACCGACAAGGTCGCCCAGCCCGCCGGCATCGAAGGCCTGCTGGAGCGCTTGAATCGCGACGAATTCGATCTGGTGGCGGTGGGGCGCGCCCTGCTGGTGGACCCGGATTGGGCGGTCAAGGTGCGCGACGGGCGCCAGGGTGACATCCTGCCGTTCAGCCGCGAAGCCCTGACCCAACTGGTGTAGCGACACGGTTCCGGCGCCCGGCGCCGGAACGACCAGGTTCCACTTTGCCCCGGCACAGCGGGGCTTTTTTATGTCCCTGCGATCATTCGCGATCTGCGTCGACCGGGGTCGAGCCCGGCCGCCGCGAGGCTGCTCAGCGGGACGCGGCGAGGCGCCGTTCGCCGCCTTCGCGGACCCAGAACAGCGTGGCGCCGGCTACGGCGGCCGGCATCATCAGGATGTTCACGAAGGGCACCAGCAACGCGAGGTAGACCGCGCCACCGAAGCCCAGGCTGCGCCAGCGCTTCTCCCGCAGCCAGGCGAGCATCTCGTCCCAGCTCAGCTTGTGGTTGTCCGCCGGGTAGTCGATGTACTGGATCGCCATCATCCAGATCCCGAACAGGATCCACAGCGGCGTGGCCACCAGGTTCACCACCGGGATCAGGGTCAGGATCAGCAGGACCAGGGCCCGCGGCAGGTAATAGGTCAGCTTGCGCAGCTCGCGCTTCAGGGTGCGCGGCACCATGGCCAGCAGTTCGCCCCAACTGAAAGGCGGGAAGTCGTCGCGGCCGCGGGCCACCACTTCCACCTTCTCGGCGAGAAAACCGTTGAAGGGCGCGGCGATGATGTTGGCCAGCAGGGTGAAGGTGAAGAACAGGATGACCAGCACCAACACCACGAACAGCGGCCAGAGGACGTATTGCAGGAAGGCGAGCCAGGCCGGCAGGTTCGGCATCAAGGCATCGACCCAGCCGCCGAACGCCCGGACCGCGACGAGTATCAGGCCGACGAACAGCACCAGGTTGAGCGTCAGCGGCAACAGCACGAGCCCGCGCAGGCCGGGACGCATGATCAGTTTCAGGCCTTCGCCGAGGTACTGCGGGCCGCTGAGGGCGGGGGCGAGCATGGGACACTCCATCGCAAGGGACACCGGCGCGACGTTACCGGCTTTGTCGCGAGGGGGAAAGGCCGTATCGACCGCGCTCGGCGCTTGCGTCGAAGCCTGACCGCTGGCGCGATCGGCTGAAACCTTGGACGGGTCGCCGGGTTCGAAATCCCTAAATTGTTTCAGGGGATTGACCCATGCACAGATTAAGACGCGTCGCCACCCTCGCCGATCTACCGCAGGATCGCGGCACCCGCGTGGAAGTGGACGACACTGCCATCCTGCTGGTGCGCGACGGCATGCAGGTACATGCTTACCAGGCGACATGCCCTCACGCCGGGGCGCCCCTGGAAAGGGGCGTCCTGTGCGCCGGGCGGATCATCTGTCCCTGGCACAAGGCCAATTTCCGCGTCGCCGATGGCAGCCTGTGCGAACCCCCGGCCCTGGACGACCTGGCCCGCTACCCGGTGCGGGTGGACAAGGGCGATGTGTACGTCTCCAGCAGTGCGATCGATGTCGCCCATCCGCCCCGGGGCGAGGACGCCCGGACCTTCGTGGTGATCGGCGCGGGAGCCGCCGGCACCGCCGCGGTCGCCGCCTTGCGGGACGCGGGCTACGCCGGGCGCCTGCTGCTGATCGGCGCGGAGCCCGACGCGCCGTACGACCGGACCGCTCTGAGCAAATTCGTCATCGCCGGGGAAATGCCGCCGGCGGACGTGCCGCCCTTGCGCCCGGACGACTGGTGGCAGCGTCGGGATGTCGAGCGGATCACTGCCAAAGTGGTGCGGCTGAAGGCGTCGGCCCGGGAAATCCGCCTGGCCGACGGGCGCACGCTGAACTACGACGCCGCCCTGCTGGCCACCGGTGGCCAGGCGAAATCCCTGGAAGTGCCCGGTCACGATCTGCCGGGCATTCACCTGCTGCGCAGCCGTGCGCAGGCTGCGGCGATCCTCGCCGACCTGCGCCCCGGCGCGCATGCGGTGATCGTCGGCAACAGCTTCATCGGCCTCGAGGCGGCGTCCGCCCTGCGCAAGGCCAAGGTCGAGGTGAGCGTCGTGGCGCCCCACGGCATTCCCTTCGCGAAGCCGTTCGGCGAGCGCCTGGGGCGGATGTTCCGCGCGCTGCACGAAGCCCACGGGGTGACCTTCCACAGCGAAACCGAGGTGGAGCGTTTCGAGGGCGAGGGGCGCGTGCGCACGGTGGTCCTGAAGGACGGCAAGCGCCTAGCGGCCGACCTGGTGATCCTTGGTGTCGGCGTGAGCCCGGCCACCGATTTCGTCGAGGACATCGCCCGCGAGGAGGATGGCGGCCTGCGGGTCGATACCCGGATGCGCCTGGCCGAAGGGCTCTGGGCCAGCGGCGATATCGTCCGCTATCCCTACCGGGGGCAGCAGGTACGCATCGAGCACTGGCGCCTGGCCCAGCAGCAGGGCCGTCTGGCAGCTGCCAACATGCTCGGCGCGCAACAGGCCTTCGAGGCGGTGCCGTTCTTCTGGACCTACCATTTCGGCAAGCGCTTCGAGTACCTCGGTCATGCCGAGAAATGGGACGAGGAATTAATTGAGGGCGACTTGGGGCAGCAGTGCTTCATCGCCCTATTGATTGTTGCTAGTCAAGTCCAGGCAGTCATCGCCTGTCAATATGAACGTGCGACGGCTCGTTTATGTGAAGAAATTAATGGTTCGCTAAGTGTTGAACGGGCGCAGCGTTTAATTCGAGAGTCAATTAAATGAATAAATATGCTACTTCTCGATCTCGTCGATTTTTTCGAGATATGTTTGCCCGCTCCATGTTAATGTTAGGTTGTTTCCGCATTGGATATCCGACATTTGATTTGGACCCTTGTCAATAAGAGATATGCTCTCGCACATAAAATCCACAGCAATCGAAGTCCCTCTTATAAGGAGGCTGAAAGTCAGTATAGGTTGCGAAAGCTGTTCTTCATTATGTGCTTCGCACTCGGCTGACGAACAAGCCGCTGGTGGTGTTTGGCTATTGTAAACATAGTCTAAACGGTCCAGTTTGCCGTCGTGATTGATATCTACCGAGATACTGGATTCTAGGTAGGGTGTCTCAGGTTGCTGCTCTTGTATAAGCTTTGCTGAGAGTAAAACAGAAGAACTTGCTCCAATGGCTAGGGGGGATATTATAAGAAAAATAAGACCTTGTTTCATAGTTATCCAGCCTCAGCCTGGCCGGCTTCGTAAAAGCTTACTATGTTGGTTGCGATTTCTCGCTTCGTTATAACACCATCTTTATTGCGATCATGGAATCGGTTTTTATTATAAGTATTGCTTTCACCCTCTTTGTAAATGGCTTGATCTAGTGTTTTCTTTATTATTTGAGGGCTGAAGATTGAATAATAAACGTCTTCAAGTGACCATTTGTTTGTAGTAATGCCTACCTCTCTTGCCTTTAGTTTGAAGTAACGTTCAATATAGGCCAACTGCTCAATATGACTCATCCCTAAGAGATTATGAGTAGTGGTGC
>NZ_JANZKU010000012.1 GCF_025642785.1 Pseudomonas sp. RIT-PI-AD | reverse complement strand
TCCGCATGCTACGCCTCCCCAATTCCCCGTATCTACTCCCAAGACACCAGGAGATGATGAGATTTTTGCTGGCTTATATCCAAAGCCACGTCGGCAACCTGATCCATCTAGTAGGGAGAAACTTTTTATAAGCAAGCTAAGTATTCCTCAGAATGAGTCAAAATGTAATAGGCTATATAATCAAATTGATAGTCTGAAGTTATCCGAGCATGGCTTGGTAATTGCTTGCGCGGCTCGCGCTTTAGTAGAGATTTCTTCAATGATTTATATAGACAAATTTAATGTAGAATTTGATGGTAAAAAAATAAATTTGGGCAGATTTCTTTTGGTGATATGATTAAAATATGTACAGAAGATTTGCATAAAAAAATCTGCTTTCTAAGGACTTGAAAAATACCTTGGTTCATGGGGAAGCAGCAGATCCTAATAGTTTTGCTAGCCCGAAAACTCTGCATAGTTTTCTGCATGGGCGATATCAAAATTCTATGGATACATTAAGAGCATCCTGGGAAAAGTGTTACGAAGAATACTTAAGGGTTCTATGGCTAGCTATAAAAAATCAGCAGGTTAAGGGATAGCCATGACCAATATTAGATATTTTACGCCGCTACGATACCCAGGTGGAAAATCAAAGCTGTGCTGGCTAGTTAGCAGTATTATGGCTGAGAATAATATGAGGGGTGGACATTACATTGAACCTTATGCAGGGGGAGCTGGGATTGCGCTGGAATTGTTGCTTACAGATTACGTTAGGCACATACACATTAATGATTTAAATGTAGGAGTTTTTAGCTTTTGGGATTCAGTAATAAATAATACCGAGCATTTAGTAGGGATGATTTACGACTGTAAGCTAGATATGGAGACATGGCATTTCCAAAGGAAAATACTGCAAAATTCATGTGATTATAATTCTCTTGAAATAGGCTTTTCTTTTTTCTATTTGAATCGAACCAATCGTTCAGGAATTATTAACGGAGGGGTCATTGGGGGATACAATCAAAAGGGAAATTACAAGATAGATGCTAGATTTAACAAGGATGCGCTGATTGATCGAATAGCTGCTATAGCAAAGAAGGCTGATCAAATTTCGTTATATAATTTAGATGCAGAAACTTTTCTTTGTAATGTGGATGGAATGAGTTTGGATAAGGCCCTTATATATATCGATCCGCCTTATTATGTTAAAGGAAAACGACTTTATGATAATTTTTACGAGCCCGACGATCACAAGCGCATTAGCTATCTAGTTCGTAATATAAAGACACCATGGATGTTGTCATATGATGACCATTTGGAAATAAGAAAGCTATATTCTAGATACAGAGTTACAGATGTAGACCTTGTATATAGCGCTGGCACTAAAATGAAGGGGCAGGAAGTCGCTTTCTTTTCAGACGATATTATTTTGCCAAGTAATATTCAAGTTGCTTAGCGGTCCTTCCGCCTGGTGTTATCCATCAGAGTTCCACCCCTCCACGCCGAGAGGCGTGAGGTTTGAATAGCGCTATCCAGCAGGTCAACCGAGGTTCAAAGGAGCCTGGTAACTTAGCTGAATATTCGAATGCCTATGGTTAATATCTGAACGAGCCGGTCATGAGCGCATATCCAATAAACTTTCACTCCGTAGGCGAAGGTATATGGGCAGATAGCCCGGATATTCCAGAATTCAGCACCGCAGGCGACGACGTCGAAGAAACGCTGCTCAATGCGGTGGACGGCTTCGAGTCTGCCTTTTCGATCTACGTGTCGGAGCGCCGCGCTATTCCGGCTCCCTCGGCTTTGCAGCCAGGGCAGAAGCTGGTGCATCTGCCGGCGCTGACCGTCGCCAAAGTGGCGCTATGGAATGCCATGGTTGCCCAGGGCGTTGGCAAGGCGGAGCTCGCCCGCCGCCTGGGCGAGCACATGCCGCAGGTGGATCGGCTGGTCGACTTCCTGCATAACTCGAAGATCGAGAAGGTCGAGCACGCGCTGTCGCTACTCGGCCAACGCTTGGTGGTGCGAGTCGAGGCCGCCTGATCGTCCCATCAGTCAGGCGCTTGCCTTCAGCCGGGCATATTCCCGCTCCACTGCTCGCCTCGCCGTGGCCTTGCTTGCATACAAATGCGTCAGGCGCCGCGGCGTGGCCTGGTCGCCGGCGGTGACCTTTTCCTCCCTTCCGCCGCCCTTCACCCGATACCAGGCCACCACACCGGTGTAGAGCCGGGTGTGCTCGCTCAGGCAACGCTCTTTACTTCGTCCGCCAGCTCGGGGTGCCTCTGTATAAGTTGGAACAGTACGACCAGAGGGGTAGGTGCCTGCGTGTCACCTTTTTCGTACCGGCTAAAAGCATTCGCGCCGCCACCGAATAACTGCGCAGCCTGAGCCTGAGTGAGCTTTAGCTGCTTGCGTACCGCTCTGATTAGATCAGGCGTGCCCTGGGCTGCGTTAGCTTGCTGACGCGCCTCGGCCATCGCCGCCATCACCCGGCGCGTTTCGGCTGGGCCGGTGATGGATTCGCCGCAAGCGGCGCACCAGTCGGCCTCAACATGGGGAATGGTGACGATGTTGCCCTTGTACGAGTAGGGCAGGTCACGGGTGTCATGGACCAGATCGGCCTGGCCGCATACTGGGCATTTCATAGTCATAGCTCCTTGAAGGACACGATAAGCACGTCCTCCAACATGGTGAACTTCAGGTAGATGCGGGCGATATGGGTAACGGGACGATAGACGTCCTGCCATTGGGTATGGTCAGCGTACGTGGTCATGCTCTTATAGAAGTCGCGAGCTGTAAGGGCTTGGATGATGCCGAGCATATCGTCAACATCCAGACCCAAGGCAGCACCACCTTCGCGCGCTACGCGGGTGAAGCGGTAGTCCTCCGCAACAATAGCGGCTTTGACCTGAGCGAGCTTGAAGTGAGGAGTACGCTTTTCCATAGATCAAAATTACCCTAATAGGTTGTACCTGATCAACCTATTAGGGTGATTTATTTTTCAGGCGGTTCCATTCCCTCTCCACCGCTCGTTTCGCCGTTGCCTTGCTGGCGTACAGGTGCGTCAGGCGCCGCGGCGTTGACTGGTCGCCGGCCGTGACCTTTTCTTCCTTCCCGCCCCCCTTTACTCGGTACCACGCCACTACCCCGGTGTAGTGCTGGGTGTGCTCGTCGGCCAGGTCGGCCACCTCGGCCTCGGGCAATTGCGCCTCCAGCTCCAGGCTGGTGGTGAGCCCGCCGTCCGCGGTCAGGCTGTGTGCCACGTTGCCCCCGTGCCAGACGATGGCGTCGATCGCGCCCTTCACCCCGCTCAGGGTGTAGGTCATTTCCGGGATCAGCTCCGGCCGGCCCAGGGCCAGGGTGTAGCGCAGGGTGCGGGTGCCCCGCTGCAGCCGCCGCCAGTGCGCCCGCACCGCCCGCAGGGCGCTCTCCCGGTCGCTGTAGGTGTGGCGCAACTCCTTCAGGTTGTCGCCGCCGCCGGCGATCACGTCCTGCTTCTTCGCGCTGTTCACGTCGTAGTAGTAGGCCCGCACCCCGTCGTAGCTGTCGCGGTCGGCCTCCAGGTAGCTGTGCTGGTCGCCGTCCTGGCGGGTCAGGTAGACGTGCCCCAGGGGCGCGCCGCTGGCCGTCTTGCCGCCGCTGCGGGGAAAGAACAGCAGCCGGCCGGCCTTCACGGTGGCCACCGCGTCGTTGTCCTCGCCGAGGCGGGTGATGACGTTGGCGTCCGATTCGTTGGCCTGGTCCATATGGGCCACCGGCAGCGCCGCCAGTGCCTCGGCCACCACCGGCTGCAGGCCGTGGGCCTCGGCGATAGTGCGCAGGATCGCGCCCAGGGTGGTGGCATGGAAGCTGCGCTCGCGCTTGCGTTTCAGAGCCTTGCGCAGGTCCACGCTGCGCGCGCGGATCTCCAGCACGTCCGGCGCGCCGGCGTGCTCGATCTCGTCCACGGTGAAGCTGCCCTTGTCCACCAGGCCCGTGGTGCTCCAGCCCAGCCACAGGCGCACGGTGGCGCCCCGGGGCGGAATCTCCAGCAGGCCGTCATGGTCGGCCAGGCTCAGGCTCAACTGGTCCGCGTCCATGCCGCGGTTATCGGTCAGTTCCAGGCGGATCAGCCGCGGCGTGATGAGGGTGGAAATGTCCCGGCCGTCCACCATTACCCGGTAGGCCGGCACCGGGTAGGCGTCGCCGCCGGCCAGGTCGTCGAGGGTGGTGCGCAGCAGGGCCTCGCCCTGGTCCAGCAGCTCGCGGATCACAGCAGCCCCCGCAGCAGGTTGGTACCGGCGTCGATGATGCTGCCGAGCAGGTCGATGCGGCCATCGTCGACCCGTTTCAGCTCCAGGCTGAATTCGATGCGCCGTGCCGTGCCATCGGAGAAAAACAGCGATCGGGTCTCGCTGATGTTTTCGATAACCCAGGTGCCGTAGATCCGCCCGCTGCCCTCGATCAACGACCAGGCCTTGCCGGTGCCGGCCATGTAGCGCAGCACGTCGAGGCTGGCTGGGCTGCCGGCCAGCTCGGGCAGAAGCACCCCCGGCAGGGTGATGCTGTCCTCGCCCATACCGAGGAACTGCCGGGCGGGGTTGGTCCCCACCCGACTGTTGCTGGCGTGCCGGTATTCGGTCTTACGTTGTAGTTCCTGGTAGGCCAGGGTGGGCAGGCTGAACACGAACAGCCCGAGCGCCATCATCATGGGGGTGGTCTCCGGTCAGTCCAGGTCGCCGATGCGGCCGCGGCGGCGTGCCGCCTGCTGGCGCTCGATGCGGGCCAGCTCGGCCTGCACCGCGCGGGCGATGGCTTGCGGGTCGCCGCCAGCACCGGCGCTGATGTGGATGTGGTAGGTGTCGTGACTGTCGTAGGCGGCGGCCTGGCTGGAGCCCACTGGCGGCCGGCTGTCGAACCGGATGCCGGCCGCCAGCGCCGGCAGCTCGCCCAGGCCGGCCGCGCCGGCGGCGCTCAGGCGCTGAGCCAGGCCGTTCACCTGGGCCAGGGGGCCGTCGGCGCCCTTGGCCAGGCCCACGGTGAGGCCTTGCATGGTGTAGCCACCCAGCTCGGCGAACACCCGCGACGGGCTGTGAATGTCGAGCTTTTCCTTGAACCAGCCGATGGTGGCCGCACCGACGTTGCTGATGGCGTCCTTAACCGCCCCGAGCTTGGCTTTGATGCCGCTCACCAGGCCGCCGATGAGCATGCCGCCGGCGTCGGTGAATTTCGCCGGCAGGTCCACGCCCAGGTAGCCCATGACCAGGGCGAAGGCGCGGTAGAACATGCCCACGGGGCTGAAGTTGGCCAGGACCTTGAGGATGCCGCCCACGCCCCCGGAAAAGCCCGCTTTGATCTCCAGCCACAGGCCCTGGAAGAATGCCGAAACGCTGTCCCAGTTGCGGTAAAGCAGATACGCACCGGCCGCCAGTGCGGCGACGGCGGCGATGATCGCGAGCACCGGCCAGGTGGCGGCGGTAGTGGCGATGCCGAACAGGGTCATGGCGTAGCGGACCATGGCGAACGGGCCGAGGAAGCTTGCCAGGGTCAACGCCAACCCACCGAAGGCCGCCGCCAGCGCGGCCGTGACCGCCAGCACCTTGAGGATGCCCGACACCAGGGCCGGGTTGGCCTGCGCCCAGGCGCCGACCTTCTCCAGGATGCCCCCGATCCACTCCAGCAGATCCACCATGGACGCCCGTAGCGTGCCGCCCAGGGTGATTTCCAAGTTGAAGAATCGGTTCTGCAGGATCTGCAGGCGGCCACTGAGGGCTTCGGCGCGCACGTCCATTTCGCGCCACATAGAGCCTTTCGCCGCCTCGTCATTGACCAGGCCGAGCTGGCGTTTCAGCTCGTCCATGTTGTTGACCAGCTTGGCCGCATCCTTGCCGAACTCTTTGCCGAAAATGCGGGTGGCCACCTCGGTCTGCTTGTCCATCGGTAGGGTCTGGATGCGTTGCAGCACCGAGAGGATGGTGCCCATGGCGTCGGTGCTCATCTTCTTCTGCACCGAGTCGCTGTCCAGCTTCAGCATCTTCATGCCCTGCTGGAAGGTCTTGCTCTGGGCGCTGGCGATGGACAGTTCGCGCACCATGGCCCGGGCGGCGCTGGCGGCGGTCTCCGGGGCGGAGCCCAGCGACAGGAAGGTGCTGCCCAGCGCCGCGGCCTTGCGGTAGTCCAGCTTGTCGGCCACATCGCTCATGCGGGTCAGGGTCTCGATGATGTCGCCACCCTTGGAGCGGGTGTTGTCGTCCAGGTAGTTCAGGGCGTCACCGAGCTGACCAATGTTCGCGATTGGCACCTTGTACAAGCCGGCTATCCGTCCCAGGTCCTCGCCAACCTGCTCGGCCGGCAGCTCGAACGCCACGGCCGCGGTGGCGGCCACTTTCGCCATGCTCATCAGGTTGTCTTTGCCCTGGATGCCGGCGCGTGCCTGCGCCTCGACCAACGCAGCGAACTCGGTGGTGGCGATGGGAAGTTGCGCGGTCATCGCGCGGATCTCCGCCGCCATGTCGTAATAAGTGGCGGTGAGCTTGCCGTTGTCATCGCGCGCGCCGTCGACCTGCTTGGCCACGCCCATCATCGCGTCCTCGAACTCAATATAGGATTTCGCCACGCCCAATACCGGTCTGCTGGCGGCGTAGGCCACGCCCACTCCGGCTGCGCCGGCGGTGGCCACGCTGCCGGCGCGCTCCTTGCCCTTGGCGTAGGCGTCCTTCGCGCGGGCGAGCCGCTCCCGCTGCCGGGCTATGGCGGCGAGGCGATCGGTCTGGGTCTTGATGCTGGCGTTGGTGGCGGTGATCTGGCCACGCAGGGCGCGCTCATGGTTGACCAGCTCGCGGGTGTTGATACCTGCGCCTGCGAGTCGAGTTCGCAGTTGCTGCAACCCCTCGGCCTGCTGTTGGTGGGTGCGCTTGAGCGCTTGAGCCTCGCGCACGGCGGCCTGGAAACTGCGGGTCAGGGCGCGTGTTGGGGTGGCGGTGGCGGCGAGCTGGCGGGACAGGTCGGCCGCTTTTGCCTGGGCCGCCTGCAGGGCGGCCGCGGTCTGCGCAGCGGCGGCGCGCTGGGTGCGCCAGGCGCTGACATCGGCCTGGGTACGGTTCAGCTCCTTCAGCCGTTCCCGGGCCGCCTTGAGTTCCTTGGCCGCGCCGATGCCGCTGCCCTGGATTTTCTTCAGCGGCCCGCTGGCCTTGTCCAGGGCGGACAGCAGCACCTGCAGCTGCAGTTTATTCATGGCCATCGGGGTTCGCTCTCACACGGGCGCGCTCGCGCCACTCCATCAGCTCCTGCAGGCCCAGGCGGTCCATGTCCGCCGGCGCCCAATGAAACACCACGGCCAGGTCGGCCATGGCGTCTTCTACGCGATGGGGGAGAGTTCCGCCCGGGCCGCCTTCTTCAGCAAAAAACCGGCGATCTTGCCCCCGGCGTCCAGCAGGTCGGCGGGGTCCATGAGCCGGGCGTCGTGCTCGGTGATGGCGGGTGTGGTGATGCGGGGCAGCAGCTTGATGATGGCGCCCACGTCCAGTTGCAGCAGCTCGGCCAGGGCGATGCCGCGCAGCTCGCCAGCGGCTGGCTTGCGCAGCGTCAGCTGCTCGATGACCTGGTCGCCGCGGGTGATCGGCTGGTCGAGGGTGACGGTGTTGTCGGCGAGGGGGCTGGTCGTGTCAGTCATGGGTGGCTCCAGGGTTGGGGGGAATTACCCTGGAACCTTGCCGCACGCGCGCGGCGCAGGACAGCCGCGGTCGGTGTGGTTGGCGCTGCTACACCGGCGGCCGTTGCGCCTGCGTCAGGACTCGCCGTCGATCTTGTCGGAGAACCAGCCGACCATCATGTAGGGAATTACGAAGGGGTAGAAGTAAAGCGGGTTGCGCTGGTAGATCGCATACGCAATTCCGACCCAGCAGAACAGCCCGGCGACCCATCTCCATTTTTCCGACCGCTTAAGGGGTGGTTTCATCTGATCTTCACTCCGTTCGTTCCCCAGCGGACGTAAACCATGTAGGGAATGATGCGTACCGTGCCTTTGGGTGTTTCCAGAAATATCGGCACGGTAGCCTCTTTTCTAATAATCCCATTCAACGGACGCCCGACCCGAGCCATGTAGACGCCAGGGCCGAACACGCCTGTGTAGCTTCCGTTGGTGAACATATTGCTGGACCGGATGACACCGCTGGCCCGGATGCTGGCAGCGCCGGCCTCAGTGGTGAAGTGAACCAGACTCTTAGGCAGGCCAACAAAGCCGAGCCCTGCTGTGCCCAGGATTGCTGCGGTGGTCGGCGCGACTTCTGGCGTCCACAAAGCGGCAAACACGCCAGGCACGTGCGCGAGGGGAGCAAGTGGGCTTTTTGAGTGGGTGGCGACATCCGCCCAGTACATGGACGACTCTTCAGCCCGCAAGGTGGAAAGGCGATAGATATTTGCCAATTGAGCGACGAAGCGGTGGATTGCGCCCTCATTCGTGACGGTGTAGGTCTCATTGCAATCCTGGGGGCTGCACTGCAAGGCGTCTGCCATGGGTCAACGCTCCATGTTGAAAGGGGGCGTAGCATACCCCCCCCCTTTTCCCACACTGACGTGGCTCTGGTCACAGTGCCATCAGATGCCGATGGCCTTGCGCTGTTCGGCCAGCAGGTCGACGCCGTCGACCACTTCGATGAAGTTGAGCAGATCGACTTCGATTTCCGTCCGGCCGTTCACGGTCAGCTTGTAGTAGCTGCACGTGGAGGTGATTTGTCGGTGTGGTTGGTGCTGCTACACCGGCGGCCGTTGCGCCTCCGTCAGGACTCGCCGTCGATCTTGTCGGAGAACCAATTGACCAGCATGTAAGGAATCACCGCCGCGAAGAAATAGAGCGGGTTGAGCTTATAGACGGCGTATGCCATGCAGGCCCAGCCAAAAATACCAGCGACCCATCTAAACTTCTCCGACCGCTTAAGGCGACGTTTCATCTGATCTTGACTCCGTTATAGCCCCAGCGTACGTAGACCATATAGGGGATGATGCGCACCGTCCCCTTAGGGGTTTCCAGAAATATCGGCACCGTAGCCTGCTTTTTGATAATTCCATTCAAAGGGCGACCGACTTGAGCCATATACACACCTGGCCCATAAAATCCTGTGAATGCACCATCGGTAATCACCTTGCTGGACCGTATGACCCCACTGGCCCGGATGCTGGCGGCGCCAGCCTCCGTGGTGAAGTGAATTAAATTCTTGGGTAAGCCAAAAAAGCCATATCCTGCCGTGCTCAAGGTTACCGCCGTGGTCGGAGCGACTTCTGGCGTCCACAGAGCGGCGAAAACACCCGGTACATGGGCAAGAGGGGCAAGCGGACTTTCGGAGTTGCTCGCGATATCCGCCCAGTACATGGACGACTCTTCAGCCCGCAAGGTGGACAGGCGGTAAATATTTGCCAGTTGGGAGACGAAGCTGCGGATGGCACCTTCGCCGGTGACGGTGTAGGTCTCGTTGCAGCCCTGGGGGCTGCACCGCAAGGCGTCTGCCATGGGGTCAACGCTCCATGTTGAAAGGGGGCATAGGGTAGCCCCCCGTTCCTGACCGCGATGTGCCCCTTGTCACAGTGCCATCACAGGCCGATGGCCTTGCGCTGGGCAGCCAGCAGGTCCACCCCGTTCACGATCTCGATGAAGTTGAGCAGGTCGGCCTCCACTCGGCCGTTCACGGTCAGCTTGTAGTAGCTGCACGTGGAGGTGATTTGTCGGTGTGGTTGGTGCTGCTACACCGGCGGCCGTTGCGCCTACGTCAGGACTCGCCGTCGATCTTGTCGGAGAACCAGTTGATCATCATGTAAGGGAGGAGAGTAGGAAAGAAATACAGCGGATTTCGCTGGTAGACCGCATACGCGATGCCGGCCCAGCAGAAGATTCCGGTGACCCATGTCCATTTTTGCGACCGTTTAAGGCGCCGTTTCATCTGATCCTGACCCCGTTAAAGCCCCAGCGAACGTACACCAGGTACGGGGTAATGCGCACCGTCCCCCTGGGTGTTTCCAGAAAAATCGGAACGGTGGCCTCTTTTTTGATAATCCCGTTCAGCGGATGCCCCACCCGAGCCATATAAACACCCGGACCGAATGCACCTGTGATCCCGTCGGAGAACACTTTGCTGGACCGTATGACACCGCTGGCCCGGATGCTTGCCGCGCCCGCTTCCGTGGTGAAATGAATA
The DNA here is from genome assembly GCF_025642785.1 of Pseudomonas sp. RIT-PI-AD. Taxonomy (GTDB): domain Bacteria; phylum Pseudomonadota; class Gammaproteobacteria; order Pseudomonadales; family Pseudomonadaceae; genus Pseudomonas_T. The sequence continues at coordinate 133,078 of NZ_JANZKU010000012.1, read as the reverse complement.
AGGTTTTTGGGTAAGCCGACAAAGCCGTATCCGGCGGTGCCGAGGGTTACGGCTGTGGTGGGTGCTACTTCTGGTGTCCATAAAGCAGCAAACACTCCAGGCACGTGCGCGAGGGGAGCAAGTGGGCTTTTTGAGTGGGTGGCGACATCCGCCCAGTACATGGACGACTCTTCAGCCCGCAAGGTGGAAAGGCGATAGATATTTGCCAGTTGGGTGACGAAGCGGTGGATGGCGCCCTCATTCGTGACGGTGTAGGTCTCATTGCAATCCTGGGGGCTGCACTGCAAGGCGTCTGCCATGGGTCAACGCTCCATGTTGAAAGGGGGCGTAGCATACCCCCCCTTTTCCCACACTGACGTGGCTCTGGTCACAGTGCCATCAGATGCCGATGGCCTTGCGCTGTTCGGCCAGCAGGTCGACGCCGTCGACCACTTCGATGAAGTTGAGCAGATCGACTTCGATTTCCGTCCGGCCGTTCACGGTCAGCTTGTAGTAGCTGCACGTTGTGGTGATCTTCTGCTCGGTGTCCTCGCCCGGCGCGGCGTCGCCCGGCTCGATGGTCTCGTGCCGGCCGCGCACGACGATCTCCACCGAATCCACTTCGCCCGTGTCGTCGCGCTGGTAAGCACCGGCGAAGCGCAGCAGCACGCCGTCGGCCTTGACCGCGCCCCATTGGCGAAGGGTGGCCAGGTCGAACCCGCCGCAGGTCCACTCCAGGGCGATGCCATCGTCCGACATCCCGAGGTCGGCCTTTACCGGCCCGTTCATGCCGGCGCCGCGGAAGGCCTCCATCTTGCGGCCCAGGGGCGGCAGGGTGACCGATTTGGCCACGCCCTGGTAGGAGCGGCCGTCGTTAAAAATATTCATGTTCTTGAGCTTGCGGGGCATCGCCATGGTCGGGCGCTCCTATGTCGTGGGGTTAGGCGTTGACGCGGCTGGCGAAGTCCGCGAGGTAGCGGTCGGTGATGCGCTGACGCAGGGTCAGGTCTTCCAGCGGCGGCACCGGGGTGTAGTCGTAGTCGAGGTAGAGCTTGCCGGCCTTGAGGGTGTCCTTGGTGTTGATGCTGTCATCGAACCAGCACTCGGCGCCGATCAGGTAGCCAGCCGTTACCAGCTCACGGAACCGCGCGTTGACGGTCTCGACCAGGTCGCGCGCCAGGGACGGGTGCAGCCCCTTGTCCACCGCCCACAGCTGGCCTTCGGCGAAGGTGTCCGCCAGCACCTGAGCGGTGCGGGTGTAGTTCTCGAAGGCGAACAGCGGTTCGTCCGAACAGGTCCGGCTGCCCCAGAAGCGGTAGCCATTCTGGTTGACCAGGGTCGTCACCTCGTGGCTGTTGAGGTAGTCGCTGTCGGTGGCGGTGTTTTGCAGGTCCCAGAACACGTCGCGGCTGATGCCGGTCACGCCGTTGACCGGGGCATTGGAGAGGGTCTTGTGCCAGCCCACCGACTGGTCGAGTTGGGCGCGCAGGCCCAGTGCCCGGGCCGTCGCGTTGGCGGTCGCGGTCGTGTTGCTGTGGGTCGACCAAGCCAAAAAGTCCGGCCAGAGCAGCATCAGCTCCCGGGCGCCGAAATTGGCGCGGTAGGCCACGGCCTGTTCCTTGGTCTCGCAGCCCCAGGCACTGGCGTAGGCGAAGGCGCGCATTTGCTGGGCAACCCCCACCAGAGCGGCCGTTACCGGCTGGCTATCGAGCCCCGGTACGCCGAGGATGCGCGGCGTTACCCCGAGCTGGCCACGGGCGGCCAGCAGGGCCTCCATGCCGGTATAGCGGCCGCTGGCGGTGGTGCCGACCAGGTTGGAAACGGTTTCCGCCTCAGTCTCGCCCTCTTTCACGCGCACCACGACGGTGACGGCCTGAGCCTGGTCCGCAATGGCCTGCAGGCTCTCGGCCAGCGTGCCATTGGTGCCCGCCTTGTCGATGGCGCGTTGCACGTCGGTCAGCAGCACCGGGGTATCTAGGGGGAATGCGGCCGCATCCGCATCGTCTGCAGTGCAGACCATGCCGATGATGGCGGTGGAGACGGGGCGGAGGGTGCGCGTGCCTTCGTTGATTTCGAGGACACGCACGCCGTGGTGGTAGGTGGTGGTCATGGGCAATCCTGCGCGGGTGGGGGTGTTCGCAGGATGTCGTGCCTTGAAAATATTATGAATCGTTCTACCTTGTAGAAACACTCCTTACATTAAAGACTGGAGGGAAAAGTGGGATTTAAGAAAGCTAAAGTGACTTTTCAATGGGCTGGCGAAGAATATCGGGTTGAAGACGCCAGCTTTGAAATTGAAAGTCCAAAAAAGGAATTAATAAATAATAGTTACTTCATTATTAGTCCGGCTGTCCTTAGAATTAAAGATGTTGAAAATCAGCGCTGCTTGGCAGCAGAAATAATAGAAATAGAAGCAAATGCTGGATCAGGTGAAAATTACAAGTTTGAAGTTACCAAAAACCTCCAGGCATCTACTCCACGATTAGAGGGGGATGTTTACATATTTAGAGTTGTGAGTAGTAGTAAGTAAGCTATTTTTCACTGTGTATTGGTGGTGTTTGCAGAATCTCGGTCGCCCGCTCGGGGCTGACCAACTGCTGAGCCACCAGGTAGCCCACGCCCTCTTTGACCAGATCCGCGCTCAAGTCGACGAACTGCGCCCGCCCGGCCAGGTCGAGGAAATCCTCGACGCGCACGTCGTCTTTCGCCGCGGTGCGGATCGCCAGGCGCTCCTGGTCGAAGCGCATTAGGAACGCCAGTGGGGTCAGGCGCCAATCCGTGGGCGGCTCGTCGCCCGGCACCACTTCCCAGCGCTGCACCCAAACACCCTTGACCTTAGCCGGTGCCAGTTCGCGCACGCTATCCCAGGGATTGGGCAACATGGGCGGCTCGGTGGGTTGCACGGCGGCATAGCCCAGGGACTCGGCGTGCTCGTCCGGCAGCGGGTTGGCCAGGGTGGTGGGCGCGAGGCGTTCACGCACTTGGTACTCGGTCAGTGGGTATTCCGAGGTTGTCAGGTCGATATACATAGGTCATCCGATCAAACGTAATTTGACGCTGCCTGGGCCGCCGTTATAGCCGGTCCCGCCCCCCGCCGCGCCCCACCCACCGTTGCCGATGGGCGTTCGGTTAAACGCGGTGGCGTGGTACGACTGGTACGCGCCTCGACCACCCGCGCCCCCGATGCCCATCACGGCGGTGCTGTAGGACGTTACGCCGGACGAACTGCCCGCGCTGCCGTTGGCAGTTGTATTGCTCGCCAATACACCGCCGGCCCCACCGGCGCCGACCGTGATGGCGACATTGGTGCAGATGGTCAGGGTGCCGTATCCCGCGCTGCCGATCGCCCCGGCCTCACCCTCGAGGGAGGTATAGAACGGATCGCCGCCGCCACCACCGCCGCCCGCGCCGGAGGCGGTGACGGCGTATTGGCCCGGATGCAGCAGCGCCCAACTGCCGGCCGCGGCTGACGTGGTGAATTCCCGTGTGAGCCCCAGGGGTTTGGGCCGCATGAACGCGCTGCTGAACATCACAGGTCCCCCGAGTCGATCAGCATCCCGTAAATGCTCGAGCGACCGGCCATCGTGTAGAACATGAGCAGATCCCGCTTGTTGACGGCGCTCAGGGTCGGTAGCCCTCCGGTCCATTTCACCGCGGCCGGCCAGGCGAACGTCTTCTGCCCGCCGCCCTGGATCTCCACATGCCAGGTGACGATGCCGGCGCCCGTGTCGGGCAGGTTGTCGAACGATACGGTGGTCGTGCCCACGGCGCCGGTGGCGTAGGTCACCTTCAGGCTGAAGAACTCACGCAGGCCGATATCCAGCGAGAGGGTTTCGCTGGTGTTGCGGGCCAGGGTGCCCAGGTCGACCAGGGGCCGGACTCGCACGTTGCCGGTTTCCTGCCACGGCCCCCAGGTGGTGTCGTCGACTGCTGGGGAGACCCATACCCGCCCCCTCGCCTCGAACCGTCGCTGCCAGGCGCCGGCGCCGGACACGTCCGGCCAGTGTTTGTCGAACGAGCCCACGCCGTAGGTGGTGGCGGTGAGGCCGGGGATGGCCAGGCCGTTGGGGCCGCCGTCCATGAACCCGCGCACGCTGCCCTCGGGCACGTTGGCGGGGGTGCGCGCCTTCCAAGTGCGCAGGTCCAGGGTGGCGCCGACCCCGCCGGCGCCGACGTTGAGCTTGCTGGCCGGGTTGAAATTCCCGCTGTGCCAGTTCAACACCCAGGCGGACCAGGTAGCGTCCTGCTTGAAGCGCACCGCCAGTAGCGGGGTGCCGGCGGTGTCATAGCCGTGCAGGGCCAACTGGGTAACACGGCTGGCGTGGCCGGTGGTGTAGACGTTCCACCAGCGGGCGGCGCTGTCGGCCACCGGCGGCCAGTGGTTGGCGGCGGCGTCGGCCTGGGTGCCGTGTACGGCGATCCAGGCGCCCAGTGGGGCGTTGTCCAGGTCGAACGCCCCGCGGCTGACCAGCGCGGCCCCCAGGCCCAGCGCGCCGACCTCCAGCAGGTTGCCGGTTTCGGTGCCGACCGTGCGAGTCGCCGCAGTGCCCAGTCCCAGGGCCGACCGACCAGCGTCGGGACTGGTGAGGGTCAGCAGGTTGGTGCGCACCCAGGCGCTGAGGGTGGTCAGCGCGGCGGCGTTGGCGCCGCTGAAGAACGGCAGCTTGTTGGCCGCCGGCGTCAATGCGCCCAGGGCAGACAGCGCGGTGCTCATCGGCTGCAGCTCGGCTATCAGCGCATCCAACTGGACCAGCGCCGCGCGCAGGCGCAGCACGTCGTCGCCGGTGTCGTTCTCCGGGTGCGGCAGCGGCAGGCCGTGCGCGGTTTTCTCGTCGATGATTGCCATGGGTTACTCCGAAACGATGACGCGCAGGTCGCGCACCCGAGGGCGTGCGGCCGGGCTGCCGGTGAGGGTCAGGCGCACGCGCACGCTGGCGCCGGTGATGCCCGGGGTCACGGACGTCAGTTCCACCGCGTCGTTGTCTGCGGCGCTGGCGGTCGGAGCGCTGCAGGCAACCCAGGGGCCGGAGTCCACTTTGTAGTGGGCCACCACGCTGCAGCCCGGCGGCAGGATCGCGTCGTAGATCACCGTCAGGCGCTGGGCGTTGCCGGCTGGAATCGCGCGGGTGATGTAGGTCTGGTTGTTGCCCAGGGTGCCGGACACCAGGGTGGTGCCGGGTAGCAGAATGCCCGACAGGTCTTCGGTAGCGGTGATGAGCGCGGCCACCCCGATCTGCCCGGTTATCGGGGCGGCGAGCTGCAGGTACTGCTCGGCGGCGGTCTCCACCACGTTGCCATCGGGAAACGTCAGGCGGAACGCGACGCCGGCACCGGCGCCCGGAGCGCTGGTGACGCCCAGCACCGCGAGGTCGGTGGTGTTGTCTACGGTGACGGAGCCCAGCGGGACGACCTTGGTCCGGTTGGCCGGGGCGTACTGCGCGCGGTCCATGGCGAACCACAGGTCGCGGTCCTGGTGCGCGGTCCAGGTCTGGGCGTTGGCCGAGGACAGCAGCACGCCCACCTCGTAGGGTTGTGAGCCCACCCAGGCGCCGAACTCGACGTCGTATTTGCCCAGCTCGGCGATGACCAGTTCCTGGGCGGTGTCGTTGGTCATCACCACCAGGGCGTACTCGGTGCCGGCGAACAGCACCGGGGGCCGATCGAAACGGATCACGGCGATGGACTCGGCGGCCTGGAACACGCTGGACAATACCCGTTGCTCGGCCAACACCTTGCCGGTGGGCAGGCCGTTGCTGGTTTCGCGTATGTGCAGCAACAGGGGCGAGTCGCCGGAGCGCTTGCCCCGCAGCTTGACCTGGGCGAGCTGGCAGGTCCGGGTCACGCGGAACGTTTGGGCCAGCGGATCGACGACGCAGGTCGCGTTGCCCATCCAGCCGTAGTCGGCCAGCTCGACGATGTCCTCGATGGTGGTGACCTGGGTTTTCGTGACCGTCTCTTTGGTGCCCTCGCCGAAGAACACCGCGGCACCGGTGCTGCCGCCGGCGCCAGTGAACTTCACGTTTTTACTGCCCGCCTGGATGCCGGCGGGGATGGTGAACGCGCCGGTGAGCACGCCGGCGTTGTCGGCGGACGGTGCCAGGCTGGGGGTGACGTTGACGCCGTCGAAGGTCACCGCGGCTAGCCGCTCGTAGGGACCGAACCCGCGCACCTCGAAGCTGATCGGGATCTGTCGCAGCGTCCAGAGGGTTTCCCGGGCGGTCTGCTCGAACACCTCGCGGGTGGTCCGGGTCTGCCCGGTCGGCTTGTACCACATGTTCCCGTAATTACGGATGCGCTGGGTAATGGGGCTCGCCCAGACGGTGCTGGTCTCGGTCCAGCGATCCACAGCCGGGGTCAGGGTCACCGACGCCGGGACCGGCAGCTGCGAGCCGTAGGCGTTGACCGCCATCCAGCCCGTGCGTTTCTGCTGGGCCACCTCGGTGACCATTAGGGATTCGCACAGGGTCGGCTGGGTCACGTCCTGGGTGACAGTGTGCAGGGTGGTGGCGATGGCCAGGGTCAGCTCGCCGTTGACGATGGCGGCGCTCTGCTCGAGCCCCACGTCGCGCAGGTCGTCGGACAGGAACGGGTCGACGAACAGGCCGCGCTTAATCGAGGCGTTGCGCATGCTGGCGTCGGAGCGCAGGCGTCCCTCGGCCACCAGGCGGCTCAGATCGTCCAGGCGGGCGCTGTAGCGCGCCAGTTCGAACATGGACACCACCCGGTAACTGTCCGGGACCACCTGGCGGGTCTCCTCCAGCCAGGTCTGTTGGATCAAGGCGAGGGACAGCAGGGTCGGCGGCACGGGGGGCGGCGCCGGATTGTCCAGGGCCGGCAGGCCGCGCAACCACACGGCGGCGCCGCCGGCATCCAGGCACAGGCGGTCGATGCGCGGCAGTTTCGCCCGGTAGGTCACCAGGGCCAGGGTGTTGGCGACACCGCCCTCGATGCTGAAACCCCGCGCGTCCGGCTCGATCGGCGACACCGCCTTGATGTAGCGGTAGGTCACCGAATAGGTGGAACCGGTGGCCGGTTCGGCGCCACTGGGTGACCAGTCCACCGCGGCGGCGCCCAGCTTGTAGTCGGCCCCCTTGGCATAGACGGTGGCGCCCTGCTTGACCTGCAGCAGGTCGATGACGCCGTCGTCGGGCAGCGCATCGGCGACGCCGACGAACGCGCCGTGGGTGATTTCGACGGTGCGGTCCAGGGTGACCTGTACGGTTTCCAGGGTCGCGATGGCCGGGCGATTGACATTGATACGCTGGCGAGCGGGGCCGGCCACCAGATGGGCCTCGCTACTCACCAGGCGCGTTTCCGGGGCGGCCTCGTAAGTCAGGCGCCGAGACGTGACGAACTCCAGCGCCTGACCCTGGACGTGGGCCGAGCCGGCGGCCACCAGCCAAGTCTGCACGTCGGCCGCGGTGCTGCCATCGTAGGTGACGCCGAGGCCGTCGGCCACGTAGGTCCCGCCGCCGGTGGAGTCCCGGTCGTAGCGGGCGATGGCCTGGGCCACGCTATCGAGGCTGACCGGCGTCGTCCGTGGCCGCACGAACCCGTCGACGACCGTATACACCGGGTAGAACTCGCCCTCGGTACGGCTCCCGGCAACGCCCCACTCGGCGACGATCTGCAGGCGGTGGGCGCCGGGTTCGTTGTAGCCGCGGGTGCCGCTGGCCGGGTTGAGCAACGCCGGGTCCTGCAGCTCGGTGACGATGCGCTGCACCAGGTAGGCGCCCACGGTCACGGTGCCGGTCAAGGCGATTTTCAGCTGCGCCGGCGCGATGCCCCGCACCGCGCCGGCCAGGTACAGCGCGCCGCTCTCGAGGCTGGTATTGCCCGTGGCCGGGTCGATGACGATGTTGCAGTCCCGGACGATATCGCCGTCGCGCAGCAGGGCGTCGGCCACGTTCTGGAGGCGGTCGCGCAGGCCGCTTTGTAGCTCGTTGAACTCGGCGGACTGCAACACTCGGTCAGGGCGGAACAGGATGCGGTCGTAGTGTTTCGCCGGGTCGTGGCGGTCGTAGTAGTCGGTCATGGAGGCCTCAGAACGGCAGGACGTATTCGAAGGTCTGGCGCGTGCCGGACTCGCGTTTGATCTTGTTGGGCAGGCGTTGCAGGACTTTCATCCGGCCACGGTCGGCGATCTGGCCCGGGGTGAAATAACGCTGACCGGCCGGTAGCCCGGGCGCGGTGACGGTGCCGTAGAACACCGCGACTTCGCGAATGGTTTCGGTGGCGGCGTCCTCGAAATCGAACGTCACGCGGATGTGCGCCCATTTGGTCGGCGTGGTGGAGGGCCGGTAGCGCTGGCCGCCGGGCAATTCGATTTCGCCGGCTGGGTCAGGGGTGACGAATTGCCCCTGAGTCAGGGTGCGGCGGCCGATCTCGTCCACCAGCGCGGTGGCATTGGTGGGTTCGGGCTCCGGGGTCACGTCCCAGGCCGAGTTGCCACGGCCCCAGGCGAAATGGATCGGAAGGGACAGGAACAGGGCGCATTCGCCGATGCGCCCGTCGTCTTGAAGCGCTGCCATGGGTCAGGTCTCCGGGTAGGTGTTCGAGGGGATGACGAGGCGCCACGGCCCGCGCCACGGCCCTTTCCAGCCGCGGGCGGGGTAACGGCTCGGTGCCAGGGTGAAGCGGGTTTCGGCCGCGGCCGGGCTTGGCGCCGGCAGCAGGCGCGGGGCGGTGTCGCTGATGAGTCGACCCGGGGCGAACAACGGGGCCGGCAGATCCCGGTCAGGCACCACGGCGCTGACCAGCACGCCGACGCCGCCGAATAGATCCACCTGCCAGGTGCTGTCGAGCGTCCAGGAATCCCAGTACATGGTGTCGCGGCGCAGGGTGCTCGCCTGGAGCACGGCCGCGCCTGGGACCACCTCGCGAGACGGCGCGGGCAGCTCGGCGGCGACACGCTCGCCAAACGACACTTTCAAGCCGTCGATGACCACGCCGGAGTCGTCGTCCAGCAGGCAGCCATCCCAGCGGCTGCGGTCCAGCCGGGCGTGACGCAGGTCGTAGCCGTGGAACAGCCGATAGAACCGCACGTGGGCGGGGATGCTGGCGTCCAGCAGGCGCCGAATGTCGTCGAGCCGGGCAGGTGCTCGGGGCGTGCCGGGGTCCAGGTGCAGCAGCGCCCCGTCTTCCTCGACCGCGGTCGCGATGCCGATCCAGGACAGGGCGCGCACCACGGCGGCGCCGGTGCCGCGCTCGCGCAGCCAGGGCAGGCCGGCGGCCAGCAGATCCTCGGCGGTGTCGAAGTAGCCGGCGAACTGGGCAAGGAAGTACTGCGCGGCCAGCACGGGCGCGAACCCGCCCGGCAGGTGGATCTGTACCCCCGCCGGCAGGTCGGCGAGGGCTTCCAGCTCACCCAGGCCGACCGCGGCCACGGCACGTTCCAGCGGCGTGGCATTGGGGGGCAGCAGGGCGCGCGCCTGGCTCACGCGACGCCCCGGTCGGTCAGCTCCAGGGTGCCCAGGGTGGCGTACTGGTCCGCCGCGACGGTGATATCGGCCGGCAGGTCCAGCTCCACCCGGGCGATGCCCTCACGGTGCAAAGCGCTGATGATCCAGGACCGGGAGACGCTGCGGCCCAGCTGGGCATAGGTGGCCAACTGCTGGGGGAACGCGGCGGCGATCTGCGCCACCAGGTTGGTGGGCGCCGAGGCCTCGCGCCACAGGCGGGCGGCGATGTTGACCGGGCGGGCGATGGCCAGGCGCACGCTGAGGTCGACCCCCAGCATCCGCACGCCGGGCGCGTCGAACGCCGCCCAGGCCGCCGCCAGCAGCGCGGCGGCATCCGCCCCGGGGGCGAGCCAGAGCGCCACGTCCACGCGCCCGGGCAGGGGCTGCAGCACCGCCGCCGCGACCACTTGGGGCGAAACCGCCATGGCCACCCCGATGTAGTGTTCGCGGGTGCCGTTGCCGGCCATGGCGGCGATGCGCAACAGCAGGCGCTGGCGATAGCGCTCGTCGCCCTCCCCCGTCTGGCGCGGCAGGCCGAACAGCTGGCCGATGTGGTCCAGATCCAGACCGGTGGCGTAGATGATCAGGTTCGCCCGGGCCGCATCGTTGATCCGCGCCCGCAGCAGCATTTCGCGGTAGGCGCTCTCCTGCAGGAGCTTGGTCAGTGGCTCGGACTCCAGGGCCAGCCGGTCCGCGATGGCCTGCCGGTCGGCGGCGGGGATCAGGGCCAGCAGGGCGGCTTTGCGGGCGGCGAGGATCTGCTCGAAGTCCAGGACCTCGACGATATCGGGTGCGGGCAGGGTGTTCACGATGCGCTCCCGAACGCCAGCGGCACGCGCAGACTGAAAGCCACGTTACTGGCCAGGCTGACGCCTTCCAGCTCGACGATGACGGCGCCGGGCCGCTCGCCCATCACCAGGTCGATGCGGGACAGGCTGAGCCGCGGTTCCCAGCGGTTGATCGCCATCAGCGACGCCGCCTTGGCCAGCAGCGCGGTATAGGGGTTGAACGGGGCGTCGATCAGCTCGAACAGGTGGGCGCCGTATTCGCGGCGCATCACCCGCGAGCCAATGGGCGTCGTGAGAATGTCCGCGACGCTCTGGCTCAGGTGCTCGCGCTCGCCGATTGCGCTGCCGGTGGTGCGGTTCATGCCGGCACCCCGGACAGGCCGTTGCCCGGCTGGGTGCCTACGTGGACGTGGCCGACCAGGCTGGTACGGGCCGGCCCGGCCTGCACGTCCAGGGTGACCTGGACCAGGCCGGCTACCTGCTGGTTGCCGGTCTGGATGTAGTCGCCCTGGTGGGTGTAGTCGCCCTCGTGGGTGATGGGGCCGACGATGCGGATGCCGCCGTCGCTCACCAGCTCGGTGGTGCCGCCGCTGGGCAGCTCGGCGCGCAGGTGGTGCGCGGCGCGGTCGTACTCGATCACGGCGCCGTCGCCGAACGTGCGCCGGAACAGGTCGGCGCGGTCGCCGTTGGCCGGTATCGCGTTGCTGTAGAGGCCTGCCAACACCACGCCGCTGGCGGTCTGGCCCGAGGGGCTGAACAGCAGCACCTGTTCGCCCACGGTGGGCGGGTCCCACTCCACGTCGGCGCCGGCGCGGGCGGCGATCCAGGGCAGCCAAGTGGTGAGGATGTCGCCCGACTGCACCCGGACCCGGGGCGGCACGTGTTGCACCTCGGCAACGGTGCCGAGGCGGATCAGGTTTTCGATGAGGCGGGCGAGCGCGGCGATATCCATGCCGGCGATAGTCGACGCATCGCGCGCGCGCCGCAGCCGGTGGACGTTGTAGCGAACGTCGCTACACGTTGAGGTGCGCGAGCAGGCTGTCGCGGACCCGCTCGATATCCTCGGCGGTGAACCCCAGCGGTTGCCGCTCGGGATAGCGCACCTCCGGGGCGCCCGGTTCGGCGCGGTCACGCAGGCCGTACTGGTGGACCCGGGCGATGCGGGCTACCCGGCCCGCAAACTCGACCGAGGCCTGGCTGGCGTCGCCGCGGGCTTTCAGGTAGCGCGCGGTGCGCAGCTTCGCCAGCATCTTCACCCGGCCCTTCTTCACGCGAAATTTCCGCGGCTTGCGGGGCTCGAATGCGGTGCCGTCCGGGTTGAGCTGGGCGGCGATGCGTTTCTGCTGGCTCCGGCGCAGATCCTGGGCGACCCGTCGGGCCAGGGCGTTCCGCTCGCGCGGCTCCAGGGCGGCCAGCAGGCCGCCGGCCCATTGCTCCAGGGCGATCAGGTCATCGCTCATAGAACACGCCGCCCCGGGTTGGGCATCGCCAGGGCGATGGCGTCGCCGGCGTCCACGGAGCGCCAGGCACACAGCGGCTCGCCGTTGGCGATCAGTTCGACGTCGGTCGGGGGCTCGTAGGCGTCATAAGCCGGCTCCGGGGCGTGGGTGACCGAGTAGCGGCCGTCGGGCTGCAGGGCCACCACCACCCGCTCGGTGAGCGGCAGCCGCAGGGCCAGGTCGACCTTGCTGTTGTCGAGTATGTCGGCCTCGAACTCCACCCCCTGGCTGGCCTTCTCCAGGTTGGCCAGCAGCTCGGACTGATTCGCTCGCAGCCAGCCCAGCAGCGGCAGCATGATGGCGTCCGGGTGCCCGGCGTAGTCCGTGAACACCAGCTGCAGGGTGTAGGCGTACTCGAACGACAGCGTGGGGGCGGAGGTGCACCGCACCCTCCCCTGGTCGATGAACACCAGCAGGCGGTCCGGGTTGTGCCGCAGCTCGGGCACGGCGGCCAGGAGGTGGGCGCGCAGGGATTCGGGTTTGTTCATGGCGCCGCCTGCTGCTGGTGGGTGTACACCATGTCGACCTGGGCCGCGCACGCGGCCCAGTCCCCCTCGATCCGGCCCACGTCGGCGGACAGGTCGCCGTTAGTGGCCGGGTCCGTCGGGCTGAGGCTGCAGCGGGTCACCACCGGACAGCCACTGACGATAAGCGTCGGCCCCGACGAGGGCGGGACGGCGGCGCAGCTGGCGAGCAGCAGCAGGCAGGGGCTGAGCAGCCCACGCGCGCAGGGCGGCATTTTCACGGGTCAGGTTCTCCACGGTGCGCTGACGCTGGGCCAGCAGGGTGCGGGTGGTAGTCAGTTGCTCGCCCAGGGTCTGTTGGGCGGCGCGCTGGCGTTTCAGTTCGGCGTCGAGGGTGGCCACCTGCGCGACTTGGCGCTGCCGGTCGGCGTTGGCGGTCGAGGCCTGTTCCCTCGCCAGGGCCGCGGCGCCCTGCTCGGCCTCGAGGCGTTGCTGCTGGACCCAGAAGAACAGCCCCAGGGCAGCGAGCAGCGCCACCCCGAGCAGGGCCTGGCGCAGCAGGTTCACGCGGCCGCCTCGGCCAGGCTGAAGCGCTCGAACGCCCGTTCGAGCTTCACGTCGTACAGGTTGCGGGCGTAGGCGGGCCCGTTGTAGAGCCGGGCGAACTCGGCCCAGCGCCGGGACTTCAACGCTTTGCGCAACGCGGGGTCGGTCTCGATGAACCGTACGAACGCCTCCAGCTGCTGGCCTTCGTCCTCGCCCATGGCCTGGGCGAAGGCCTGGGCGCTGGGGTAGCCCAGGCGCGACCAGTGGTGTCCCATGATCTGGAACAGGCCCCAGCTGGCCGACTCGATGCCGATGGTGTCGTCGATCTGCCGTGCAGTGGCCAGGCGCTGGTGCTCGGCGTTGCCGCCCACATAGCCACCGGGGGTCGGGTTGACGACGTTCGGGTAGAGGCGCACCAGGTTCTCCAGCTCGGCCAAACGCTGAGCGGGTGTCTGGCCAGGGCGAGGCGCTGCCTTCAAGCGGGCGTACATGACGTGGCGCTCGAACAGGATCGCCGGCCGACCATTGGGCACGAAACCCGCGCCGCTGCTCTCCACCGCGTTGACCGCCTGCACCGCAGCCAGCGGCACACCGAGGCGTTCGGCCGCGTCGCGCAGGGCGCCCTGGCGCAGCATGTGGGCGGTTTGGCCGCCGCCCAGGGCCGACAGGGTCTTGGGTCCGGCGTCACCGTCCACCACCAGGCCGGCGCGCTGCTGAAACGCGCGCACCGCCGCCTCGGTCGCGTCGTCGTAGTTGCCGGTCACCGTCAGTTGAGCGCCGGCCCGGTTCAGGTTGAGCTGCAAGGTGCGGACGTCCTGGCCGCGGTCACCGTGTCGCAGGGTCATGGCCGGGCCTCCACAGTGCGCTCGACGTAGCGGCGCGCGAGGGCGCGCACGCCCTCAACCCCCAGCAGGCCGATAACGCCACCGAAGAACGGGGCACTGGCGCCGGTGAGGCCGAACAGTTCCAGGCCGGAGCTGGCGGACAGGGTGATGAACCCACACAGGGGCGCTTCCAGGGCGGCCTTGCGCAGACCACCGCCGCCGGAGATCACCCGCAGCCCGGCGATGCAGGCGCCCAGGAAGGCCGCGTAGATGGCGGGCCATTGGTGTTCGAGCCAGGTGATGAACCAGGCCCAGGTATCGGGTTTGTCAGGCATGCGCTTGCGTCCGTTGGTCATGGTGGTTAATCCCAGAGGTTGACGGTGGCGCGCTCGGGAGCGCTGGCAGCGGTCGGCACGTCTGGCAGGGTTACGGGGTGCCCGGTGGGCAGGATCGGGCCGAGGCTGGCAAGCCCCGGATTGGCGTCGAGCACCTGCTCGGTGATGCCGGCGGTGCGGCCGTAGTGGCGCCAGCACAGGCGGTCCACGGTGTCGCCCTGCAGGGCTCGCGCCTGGGTGGGCATCAGATCAGCTCCACGGTCATACGGCGGCGGCCCACCAGGTCGCTGAGCGCCCAGCGCTGGTCGCGCCGGTATTCGTCGCGTAGGTCCTGGATGGCCTCGGCGTTGCGCTCGCCGCTGTTGGTGGTGTCGTAGCCGCGGTAGCGTTCGATGATCTCCGCACCGGCGCCGGCCTGGACGGCTCGCAGGTACAGGTGCACCAGGCCGGAGATGCCGTTGATCGGCTCGGCGGGCACCTGGTCCAGGCTGGCGTAGCCCTGGGCCTGCTGGGCGGCGCGCCATTCCGCGAGGCCGCGGTTGACCTCGATCATGGCGGCGACGACCGCGGTTTCGAGCCGCGCTTCGGTCACGCTGGCGTCGATCCGCAGGGCGGCCCGCACCGTCTCCAGGTCGACGCTGGGCCAGTAGGGGTCGCTGTTGATGTGGCTGGCGGGCACGGGGGCGCCAGCGATAAATCCGCTCATGCTCAGGCTCGAATAGGTCGGCGGTGGTCGGGGCGTCACACAGGGAAAAGGAAGTAAACCCGTGATCAGCCCCGAGCCGCCGGGGTTGCGGGGGACCGCTCGGTTAGCCGCCAGTGGCGGCGTGTTCTTTTTCCTGGCGCTCGGTGTGCTTCTTCAGCAACCGCTCCGCGCCGTCCAGGTCTTTCTTGCCACCGCAGGTGCTATGGCGATCGATGGCGCTTTTCAGCAGGTCGATGCCCGCCTGGATCTGCCCGGGCTGGCCGGGGGCATCCTCGGTCAGCCCTTGCAGGGTTGCGCGACCCGTGGCGAGCAGCAGCTTGGCGCGTACCTCGTCGGGCATGTCCTGGCCCTCGGTCAGCTCGGCGGTGCGGTGCAGGATGGCCAGAGGGAAGGTGTCACCGGCCTTTTGCGCCTTAAGCGCTGCCTCGGCAATTTCCTCGGCTACCAGGCAACCGGTGGTGCGATTGAACCGATCCGGCATCGGCAACCCGTGTTGCAACACATACGCCACAACGTCGAGGGCGCCAGGGTAGTCACCGGCGTCGATGCGCCAGAGCATGACGGTGGTGACCACTTCGTCCTGTGCGCCCCGGCCGGCCTCGATCACGCCCTGCACATAGTCGGCGTGGTGAACCAAGAGCTGGCGTTTAAGCTCTGCCTTGGCTTGGTTCGACTGCACCTGCTTCAGGCGCAGACGATCCTGGATCAGCTGATGCAGTTGCAGCTCGTAGGACGTGGCGCCTTCCATGGAGGTGCCCGGGTCGCTGGCCGCCGCCTCCAGGGCGGCGGTGACACGTAGGAAATGAGCGCGGCAAGGGTTCATGGCTTGATCTCGATGTTTTCAGCCAGCGCCGCGCAGCCCAGGTCCTCGACCACGTAGGCCTCGTTCACCGACTCGTAGTTCTCGATGCGGTCACGCTTGGCGTTGTCCACAACGGTGCGGCGGCGGGTGCCCTCCTGCCAGTAGAGCGAGAGGTTATCCAGTCGGGTGACCATCAGCGCCTTGGGCGGGAAGTGCGGTACGCGCACTGCCGGCAGGTTGCCGATGCGCTTCTGGCTGGTGACGATGTCAGCCGCGAGCATCTCGGTTGGGGCCTGGATCTTGTTGATGATCGGGAAGTATTTGTCCGCCAGCAGGTGGCGCCCGCAGATCACCACCAGCTCGGAGTCCTCCTGATACCAGGGCTCGATCAGCTCCGACACCATGCTGAACACCAAGGCGTCGAGGTTGGCGAAGTCGCCACCCGCACCCACCTCGATCTTGTCGCTGCCCTGCTTGATTTCATCCAGCACCCGGGCGGCGTTTTCGCTGCGCATTTTCTGCAGCCAGCCGATGTTCACGTCCTGCAACAGAGGGTTGGTGGTGGGATTGGAGGTCTTGGCGCGGCTGGTGCCGTTCCAACCGATCATGATCCGGTTGAGGGCCATCAGCTTGATGATGGCGTCACGAATGCGCGCCTGGAAATCCGGGAATTTCGCCCAGGCATCCAGCTTGGAATACTTGATGTGGGTGTCGTAGTTGGTCTGGGTGCAGGCGTACCCGCGACTGTCGAGGCTGCTGATATCGCGGGTTTCGCGCTCCTGGGTATCGGTGTCGGTAGTACCGGCCAGCGGCCCGGTGACACCCAGGCCGATCTTTTCGCCCATCTGTTCGGTCACGCCGTAGATGTTGATCCGCTTGAGGAAGTCGCTCGACTCCTGAATGCGGGTTTCCAGGGTCTGGGTGACACTGGGAGCGGTGGCGAATTTCGTGGTGACGTCGGCAACGCCGTGCAGCTGCGCCAGCTGCTGCAGGTAGGCGTTGAAGAGAACTCTGGTTTCGTTGCGCATGGTGGTTCCTTGGGCTCTTCGGTAGTCGGGAGTCAGCAGTCGGTCACTGGCTGGCCACTGCCGCCGCCCGAAATCACCGGGCGCTTGGTCTGCGTGAAGTCCTGGATCTTGCCCAGGCTGGTTTTCAGGTCGGCCAGCTCGGTGCGAAGCGTCGAGACCTGGGTGCTGAGGTCCTGGGTTTTGCTCTGCTCGGCGGCGAATTGGTCGGCCAGGGTCCGGCCGTGTTCGGCGAGGGCTTCCACGGCGCCGCTGACGGCGGTGAACTCGGTCTCGCTCTTGGCCTTGCCGCGCAACAATTCCTGGACCTTGCCCAGCAACTGCACCCCGATGCCGGGCTCCACCTGCTCGAATTCCAGGCGGGTCTCCAGCGCCTCGGTGAACATGGAGTCCGCGGAGAAATGGCGGTCGCGGAAGGGGCTGCTGTCGGGGTTCTGCGCGCTGAAGGCCAGCACGTCGGTGCCCAGGCTGGCCGGGGAGTCGGTGACCCCCAGCCCGACCATGTAGGCCTCGCCGGTATCGGCGAAGCTCGGGTCGATTTCGATGGAGGTGTAGAGCTTCTGCTTCGCCTTGTTCATGGCGACCAGGTCGTCGGTGGGCTCGATCTGGGCGAACAGGCCGAGGCGCTTGGTGCCCGCGATATCCACTTCCTCCGCCTTCAGCGACAGGACGTCACCGTAGGCCTTGAACGGACCGTCCGGCATGGTGCCGCGCAGGTGCTCCAGCCAGACGCGGGCGCCGTAGGTGGCGCGGTTGAAGTTTTTGGCCGCCTGTTCCAGCCATTTTCGCTCGATCTTGCGCTTGTCGGTGGTGCCGCCTTCGACGGCGACGCGGAACCAGGTGCTGCGGAAATTCTTGCTCATGCCGTGGGGGTCCTCGAATCGGTAACGCAGGGTGCGTGGCGATGAGGGGCATGGTCGGGACGCGCGCGCGGCCCAGCAATGAGGGGGGTGTGTAGGGGGACGGCGTACAAGTAGGGCCGCTCGGCGGCGGCCGGCCGGGGCGGCAGCATCGCCGCCATGAACGAGACCCAACGCCCAACAATGGATAACCGCCGCCACGCCAAGTTCCTGTACTGGACTGGCTGGCGGGTGACCGACATTGCCGACTATCTGGGCGAGAAGGAGAAAACCCTGCACGCCTGGAAGACCCGCGACGAGTGGGACCGGGCGGACAATGTGGAGCGGATCGGCGGGGCGCTGGAGGCACGCCTGGTCCAGCTCATCCTGAAGGAGCAGAAGAGCGGCGGCGACTTCAAGGAAATTGACCTGCTGCACCGGCAGCTTGAGCGGCAGGCGCGGATACAGAGATTCCAGGGTGGCGGTACGGAGACCGACCTCAACCCGAACCTGGCCAAGCGCAACGAAGGACCGAAGAAGCGCTCACCGAAAAACGATATCAGCGAAGAGCAGATCGAGCTGCTGAACGAGGCCTTCCTCGACAGCTGTTTCGACTATCAGAAGGACTGGTATCGCGCGGGGAGCCTACGCACCCGGGTCATCCTGAAGTCCCGCCAGATCGGCGCCACCTGGTATTTCGCCCGCGAGGCGCTTCTAGACGCCCTGCTGACGGGAAGGAATCAGATTTTTCTGTCCGCCTCGAAGAACCAGGCCTATCTGTTTCGGGGGTATATCCAGGCGTTTTGTCGGGAGGTGATCGGCGTCGAGCTGTCCGGCGATCCCATCGTGCTGCCCAATGGGGCTGAGCTGTATTTCCTCGGCACCAACGCCCGCACCGCCCAGGGCTACCACGGGAATTTCTACTTCGACGAATTCTTCTGGACGTTCAAGTTCGAGGAACTGAACAAAGTGGCCTCGGGCATGGCCATGCACAAGAAATGGCGGAAGACCTACTTCTCCACACCCAGCAGCATGGCCCACGAAGCCTATTCGTTCTGGACCGGCGAGCGGTTCAACAAGGGCAAGCCCGCCGCGCAGCACCTCAAGGTCGACGTTTCCCACTCCGCCCTCCAAGGCGGCCGGCTATGTGAAGACCAGATGTGGCGGCAGATCGTGACCATCCTGGACGCGGAGCGCGGCGGCTGCGACCTGTTCGACATTGAAGAGCTGCGCCGGGAGTACAGCCCGCTGGCCTTCTCGAACCTGCTCATGTGCGACTTCGTCGACGATGGCGCGAGCATTTTCCCCCTGGCGATGCTTCAGCCCTGCATGGTCGATTCGTGGATCGAATGGGGGGAGGACTACAAGCCGTTTGCTTCGCGCCCATTCGGCGACCGCGCCGTATGGGTCGGCTACGACCCGGCCGAAACCGGCGACTCCGCCGGCCTGGTGGTGGTCGCACCGCCCCTGGTCCCGGGTGGGAAATTCCGGGTGCTGGAACGTCACCAGTTCCGCGGCATGGATTTCGGTGCCCAAGCCGAGATGATCCGCCAGATCACCAGGCGCTACTGGGTCACCTATATCGGCATCGACACAACCGGCATGGGCAGCGGCGTGGCCCAGTTGGTCCGCCAGTTCTTCCCTGGGCTGACCACCTTCAGCTACTCGCCCGAGGTGAAAACCCGACTGGTGATGAAGGCGTGGGACGTCATCCACAAGGGACGGCTGGAGTTCGATGCCGGCTGGACTGACATCGCCCAATCGCTGATGGCGATTCGCAAAACGGTCACCGCCAGCGGTCGCCAATTCACCTACACCGCGGGACGGACCGACGAGACCGGCCACGCCGACCTGGCCTGGGCGCTGTTCCACGCCCTTCACAACGAACCGCTCGAAGGCACGACCACGGCCAACACCGGGCGCATGGAGATTTTCTGATGAGCAAGCATAAACGCGGCCGGCAGGCTGCAGTGCATTCCCAGGTAGCGACACCCCCCGCTGTAGCCCAGCCGGGCGGCATGCAGGCGTTCACCTTCGGGGAACCGACCCCGGTCCTGGGCGGGCGCGGGATCTTCGACTACCTGGAGTGCTGGTTCAACGGCCGCTGGTACGAACCGCCCCTGTCGCTCGATGGCTTGGCCCGCTCGACACGTGCGGCGGTCCACCTAGGGTCCGGCCTCGCGTTCAAGCGCAACATGCTCGCCCGCACCTTCGTCCCCCACCCTCGGCTGTCCCGCGCCGCGTTCGAGCAGTTGACCATGGACTGGCTGTGGTCGGGCAACGGCTACCTGGAGCAACGCCGATCGGTGCTGGGCTCGCCGATCCGGTTCGAGCCGCTGCTGGCGAAGTACATGCGGGTCGGGCGGGAGGGTGAGTTCTACCAGGTGGCCGGCTGGCAGAACGAGCACCTGTTCGACCCGGGCACGGTGTGCCAGCTGCGCGAGGCCGATATCGACCAGGAAATCTACGGCATGCCCGAGTGGGTGTCGGCGCTGCAATCGGCGCTGCTCAACGAGGCCGCGACGCTGTTCCGGCGGAAATACTACGAAAACGGCTCACACGCTGGCTTCATCCTCTACATGACCGACGCGGCCCAGGACCAGGCCGATATCGACGATTTGCGCAAGGCGATGAAGGAAGCGAAGGGACCGGGGAATTTCCGCAACCTGTTCGTCTACGCGCCCAACGGGAAGAAGGAAGGCATCCAGGTCATCCCGGTGTCGGAGGTGGCGGCGAAGGACGAGTTCGCCTCGATCAAGAACCTGTCCCGTGACGACCTGCTGGCCGCGCTACGGATACCGCCGCAGCTGATGGGGATCGTCCCGCAGAACGCCGGCGGGTTCGGCTCGATCCGGGACGCCGCCGAGGTGTACGCGCAGAACGAGCTGGAGCCGGTGCAGGCTAGGCTCCAGCAGGTGAACGAGTGGGCGGGGGATGAGTTGGTGAAATTTAGGAGTCTGTACTGAATGGTACTAGAGCCTCCAGAGTTAGCTGGTTGCCTTAACCGTTGAGAAGCCTCTCAAGATGATTCCTGATTGCTTTTTAGGCTTTCCAGCAAAAGCCGACCCCTCCATCTCAAGAGAAGCTCTCACACCATCAGCAGTATGAAGGCTGCGATACGCCGTAGCTGAGCGCAAGTGTTCAAGTCGCTCGGCTGCCAGCGCCTTAGCTTGTTTTGCTCTCGAAGCTCTATCAGTTTTTTCGCTCATTTTCAGCCTCCTTTTCGATGTCAGCGTAGTCCTGCTCTAGATCATAGGCAAGACCTACCCCGGGGACGTTTTTGAAATAATGTCTCTCATAAACGTGACGGGCTTCGGGAAGAGGATCTTTGACTACTACCCATTTCAAGTCTAAAAGTACACCGTAAAACCTCACTGCTGTCAGGCAAATCCACGCGACATGACCAGCGGTTGGAAGAGACTTATCAGGGTTCCTTTGTAGATACAGAACTAGCATTTTTTCACGGCTATCTTTTGGTGATGCATAGCAAAGGCCGCCCAGCTTTTCACCGTGCCATAAAGCAATATCTAGCGCCTTAGGATCTCTTCTCTTCCATTTCGGCACTCGCTCCCAACCAAAATCATACTCAGAATTTAACCAAGTCTCATAATCTGAAATCGCTTCTAGGTCGATTTCTCGTATACGCAGGCTCCCAGGCTCCTTGATATCTCTTGAACTTATTGCCTCCATAAGAGTGGCGTCAAAGACAGCTTCTTTATAGCTACTAAGGATTAAAGGGTCGGATTGTAGTTTGGGTTTCAAATTAGGTGCCCCTTAGTTAATTCAGACCTGCCTTCCAAGCCAAGTTTTCATAGATATAAGGCTGTTACGAAAGGATTTTCCCTTGAGCATCCATGGCCATGTGTACGGCTAGCTTCCCAATGGCCGCACGAATACCCAGCAGCGAATCGCCTTATCCGTCAGCCGGCTATGTATCACGCGGTTCTTATGCAGGCAGCGCGGGGCGGTGCTTTGCCACAGTCCCTGGCGCAGGGTGCTGTCGAAGCGCAGTGGCTGGCCGTGCTCGATCAACAGGCGGGCCAGTTCGGGCAGGTTCACCGCCAGCAGGCCGCTGGCCAGCGCGTGGTTGTAGTCCACCCCCTTGCCGTCGAGAAACGCCAACGCCTTCCAGAACGGTTCAACCACGTCTGGCGCCTTGGGTGCGGCGCGGCCGATGCTCTCCAGCTCCGGTACTGGCAAGCCCAGCGCATTGGAAACGTCGGCCAGTTGCTGGTGAATCAACTGCCGCAGTTCCTGGTCGCGGGTGCGGTACAGCTCTTTGGCCAGGGACAGGCGCAGACGGTGGTTGGCGATGCGCGAGGCAGCGGTCGAAGCCCCGGGCCGCTCGGCCACTCCCTGGGTCCAGTAGTTCCAAAGGGCGTCGTCGCATTCTTCCTGGTACCGGATGATCTTCTCGCGAAGCTCGGGGGCGACCTTGTTGGGGCTGATCGAATAGAGCCAAGCGGGGAGCTTCTTGAGCGGCAAACAGATCATTCCTCTCTGCTTCCCATCCTCCGCAACTGTCAGGATTTCCCTGATAGTTGAGTTGAAACGCTCGGTCAGTTTTTCCTGCTGGCCCTGCCACGAAAGCCCCATGTTGCTGACTATTGGCTTCATCGCCACATAGGGCTCATTGTCCTGGCCAACCAGGACGACCGTATCCCCGTGGAAAGGAACGGGGAACAGCTGCGGTGCGGTGTTCATGCTTTGGCTTCCCTTCATAGGATCTCATCCAGCGCGTCTTCGGCCTGGCCTAGTTTGCCGACCAGGGGCTTCAGCAGGCAATGCAAATGGCCACCATCCAATTTCCGGTTGTGCGCCGCATCCAACAGCTCCAGCAGCATGTCAACCGCGCCACGCACGTTGCTCAGTTCCAGCCCGATGCCTCTGAGTCGCTTGAGGTCGTCGGTGATAGCCGCGAGTTCATCGAGCTGGGCGTCGAAGTGATTGGCCTTGAGCACGGCGCTATCGGCGCCGCGCAGCGGGCTAAGGTGGGCATGCAGCTCGGCAAGGCGAGCGAGGGTGCGGGAGAAGGTCGACATGATTGAATCCTCGTATGGCTTGCAACCCGCCCCCAAACGCCAATTTGGGTGAGCGGAACCGTGCGGGTTGGCGTACCGGTACGAGGGCCGGCGTGCCCGAAGGCACCCACACACGGCCCGCCCATAACAGGCTTGCCATGCTGCGGACACAAAAAAACCGCTCTATTGGCGGTCGTGTCCGCCTCGTAAACCGGGACGCCAATCCCGTGCCGCTGGACTTACAGCGACGGGCGAACCATAGCCCCATCGAGTTTCTTAGGTCAACCGATTCCGGCTGACGTAGGGGCTCGGCGCACCACGCTTGCGCGCAGCCTCCGCCTCAGTGGGCTCTTCACCGCCAGGAGCATCGTACAAATTTTGAACAGTCGAGAGCTGCGCGCGGGCGTGTCTGAGCCCGGCGCGCGCAGTCGTCCCCCCGCCACGCCTGCGGGCTAAATGGGTCGATTTTTCTGCACCCCTGCAGGGTGGTGAGAGCGGCCCAGGCTGGGCGCTGGCGGCGGGTTGTGGGTCACGGAAAAGCCTGCGAATCCCTGCAGCAAGCCCTTTTATTTCAAATGCGGGCGCGATGGCCTCCGCCGCCTTGTTTTCTATGTGGGGTATGCCGACCTGTAACTTCCGTTACCAGGGAGGCCGCATGTGCCTGAGAGCCCAGTGGCGTGCGGGATAGAGGGAGAACGGCGGGGTGTAACTTTCTGTTCCTTCAGCTGTAACTTTTTTCAAGTGACTGATTTTAAAGGAATTTAATTCGGTAAAAAGTTACGTTAGTGAATGTAACTTTTTAACTATAAAGTAACGCTATAGTTACGGCGAATTCTCATGCCTAACTCATTGAGTTATAAGGATTTTCAGCAAGAAAAAAATGGAGGTAACAAAAGTTACGGAGTCCCCTTGGCCGAACATAAAACGGGGGTCTTTGCCAGGGAGGAGGGGAGTGGCGAGCCACGCATGCTGCGGCGCTTTCACACTGCTGTTACGTGTGTTATTACGTGTAGGCTGCTCTGCGAGCCTATCAAGCACCGTAAGTGCTTGATTTAATTGGTGCCGGCACCAGGAGTCGAACCCGGGACCTACTGATTACAAGTCAGTTGCTCTACCAGCTGAGCTATACCGGCAATTGCGGGACGCATTATAGCCATCTGGCGCGGCGAGTAAACTCCCTTATGCAGGTTCTTCAGGCTAAGGTCGGAGGGTGGCTGAAGCCGAAGGCGGGGGCGGCCAGGGGTTCGTCTCTCGGATTCCCTGCGGCTCGGCAGCCGTTCCAAGCCGTTGTTTTTACTTGGGCTAACGCAAAGGGGACGATCCGGGCGCGGCTCGATGGGGCGGTGTCGCCACGGAGCGATTCGAGTTCGCTTCCCGGTCCCTTGCAGCTCAGCGCTCGGCGAGGAGGAGGAGGTTGCGCGGGGTAAGGCAGGGGTCGCAGAAGGGGCCGAGGCGGACGCGGTAGCCCCGTTCCTCCAAGTAGAGGGCGCGGTCGAGGACCAGCCAGATTTCCAGGGGGCGGCGGAACAAGCCGCGCAGCAGCTCCAGGTTACGGACGTCCGCGAGGCGTCGCCAGCCGGCGGCTTCCCAGTGCGCCCAGTCGATGCTCGCGGGCAGGGCGAGGCGCTCCCCGGCCAAGCGCTGGCAGTGTTCGGCGAACGGACGGTCCAGCCAGGCGGGCGGCAGGGAGGGCGTTGGCAGGTAGTGGTCGCATTGGCGCAGGTGCCGTTGCAGCAGGTCGAAGCCCAGGCGGCGCGCCATGGAGCGGTCGCGCTGACGCCTGACCCGGGCGCCGGCGGTAACGGTTTCGCTGATGGAGAGGCGCAGGTCGTCCGCGTCGAGCGTCAGGGGCGATGCCCGGGCCGTCCGGGACAGCGGCCGGTAGCGGTCGTCCGCGATGCGGTTGTAACAGCAGGGGGCCAGCGCCAGTTGCCGGCAGCCGGCCGCGCTGGCCAGCGCGAGCAGGCGAACGTGCAGGTCACCGCAGGCATGCAGGGCGACGGGCGTATGCTGGGCATCGAGGTGCCGGGCGACGCTCTCGGCCATCACATCCTGCTGGATGTGCCGCGCGTTCAGGTGCAGGCGATCGCTGAGGGCCTGGCCGTCTTCGACCAAGTGGGCATCGCGCTCCAGGCAGCTCAAGGGGCTGCCGTCCTGGGCCAGCCGACGCCCCAGGTGACCCTTGCCGGCGCACCAGTCCAACCAGTGGCGCGGGACGGCGGCGAAGTCCAGGCTGCCGGCGAAGGCTTCGATCTGCTGCCACTTGCGACCGGGCACGTCCACGGAGAAGCGCGCCGGCACGGCGGGCAAGGCCTTGGTGTCGAAATGGCCCAGGGCGATCAGCTGTCGCGAACGCTCGGCCAGCGTCGAGAAAGGTGCCGGTGCGTCCAGGTCGTTCGGTCGGGCATGGGCCGCTTCCGCTGCCTCCAGGGTGCGACTGCGCAACCAGGCCGACAGGTCGGGATGTCGTGCCTCCCAAGGCAAATGCAGGTCGGTGAAGGGCTTCGGGCGCCAGAGGTCTTGGTGCTCGAGCAGGAAGGCGTCGAGCGCGGCGAAACGCTCGCGGAGATGCGGGCCTTGCAGCGGAGGAGAACTGGACACGGTGTGCGCCGGGCAGGAAGCGGGAGCGCGATTATAGCCCCGGGCCGGCGGCCCCCGTCATGGCGACGGAGGGCCGCGATGCCGCGGCTCGACGCCCCTGACTCAGCGTCTCTGACTTAGCGTCCCTGACAGGCGTCGACCCGCAGCCAGCGCTCCAGTGCCTTGAAGCAGCGCACCAGCACGTAGGCGATCACCAGGTAGAACAGCCCGGCGGCGAAGAAGATTTCCACCGGCAGGTAGGTGCGCGCGATGATGGTGCGCGCCATGCCGGTGAGCTCCAGCAGGGTGATGGTGCTGGCCAGCGCGCTGGCCTTGAGCATCAGGATCACCTCGTTGCTGTAGGCGGGCAGGCCGATGCGCGCCGCCCGCGGCAGGATGATGTAGACCAGCGCCTGGTTACGGGACATACCCAGCGCGCGCGCCGCCTCGATCTCGCCGGGCGGGATGGCCTGGATCGCACCACGGAGGATTTCGGCGATGTAGGCCGCGGTGTGCAGGGTCATGGTGATCACCGCGCACCAATAGGGGCTGCGCAGGTAGGGCCAGAGCACGCTGTGGCGCACCGCGTCGAACTGCGCCAGGCCGTAGTAGACGAGGAACAGCTGCACCAGCAGCGGCGTGCCGCGCAGGAAAAAGATGTAGGTATAAGGCAAGGCGCGCACGTACCAGTGCCGCGAGGAGCGGGCGATGCCCAGGGGGATCGCCAGGATCAGCCCGGCGACGACGGCGATGGCCACCAGTTCCAGGGTGAGGATGGCGCCATCGGCCAGGCGCGGCAGCCATTTGATGATCACGTCCCAGTTCATGCCGCGCTCCTGGCGAAGCCGCGTCCGGCCCGTCTCTCGAGGAAGTACATGCCGGTCATGGCGAAGACGGTCAGGCCCAGGTAGATGAAGGCGGCGACCATATAGAACGTGAAGGCTTCCTTGCTGGCGGTCACGGCGATCTGCGAGCGGCGCATGATTTCTTCGAGGCCGATCACCGATACCAGGGCCGTGTCCTTCATCAGGATCATGAACAGATTGCCCAGGCCCGGCAGGGCGATGCGCCACATCTGCGGCAGGATGATCCGCCAGAGGATCCGCGACGGCGACATGCCCAGGGCCTGCCCGGCCTCACGATGACCCTTGGGGATCGCCAGGATGGCGCCGCGGAACACTTCGGTGGCGTAGGCGCCGAAGCACAGGCCGAGGGCGATGGTGCCGGCGGAAAAGGCGCTCAGCTCCAGCGCCGGGTAGCCGATGGCCTCGCCGATACTGCGCATCAGGTTGACCGTGCCGAAGTAGATCAACAGCACCCAGAGCAGCTCGGGAATGCCGCGAACCAGGGTCGAGTAGGCACCACCCAGCCACTGCAAGGGCTTGAGGGGGGAAGTCTTGGCCAGCGCGCCGAGCAGGCCGAGCACCAGACCCAGGCTGAGCGCGGACAGCGCCAGCTTGATGGTCATGAGCGTCCCGGCGGCCAGGGCGGGGCCGAATCCGTGGAGATCGAGGGTCATCTGGAAGGCTACTGCTGGAGGGTGCGGGCGGCGGCCGGCTTCCGCATGGGCGGGGCCGGCCGGACGGCATCAATAGATGCTGAAGGGGAAGTACTTGTCGTTGATCTTCTTGTAGGTGCCGTCGGCGATGATTTCCTTCAGTGCGCCGTTCAGCCTGTCGCGCAGCGGATCGCCCTTACGCACGGCGATGGCGATCTTGTCGTTGTCGAACACCGGGTCGCCCTTGAACTCGAAGTCCTTGCCGGCGGCGCTCTTCAGCCATTCCCAGTTGACGAACTTGTCCGCCAGCACGCCATCGACGCGCCCGGAGGCGAGGTCGAGGTAGGCGTTTTCCTGGGTGTCGTACAGCTTGATGTCGACCACGTCACCCAGGTTGTCCTCCAGCCAGGTGCCGGCGATGGTGGCGCGCTGGGCACCGATCGACTTGCCTTTGAGGCTTTCCTTGTCGGTTTTGAGGTCGCTGGTCTTGGGCGCGACGAATTGCAGCTTGTTGGTGTAGTAGGCGTCGGTGAAGTCCACCGCCTGCTTACGCTCCTCGGTGACCGACATGGAAGCGGCCAGGAAATCGAATTTCTTCGCGTTGAGCGCCGGGATGATGCCGTCCCAGTCGGAGGTGACCACTTCGCACTCGGCTTTCAGCTTGGCGCAGAGGGCCTTGGCGATCTCGATGTCGAAGCCGCCGGCCTGGCCGCTGGCGTCGATCAGGTTGAAGGGCGGGTAGGCACCCTCGGTGCCGATCTTCAGTTGTTCGGCGGCGAAGGCCGAGGTACCGAGTGCCAGGGTGGCGGCCGCGGCCAGCAGAATCTTCTTGTAATTCTTCATGCGTTATTGCTCCGTGTTTAGCGATTGCTGGACATGAATTGTTTGCAGCGCGCCGATAGCGGGTGTTCGAACACCTGTTCGGGTGTCCCCTGTTCCTCCACCAGGCCCTGGTGAAGGAACACCACTTCGCTCGACACCTGCCGGGCGAAATGCATCTCGTGGGTGACCAGGAGCATGGTACGGCCTTCCTCGGCGAGCGCGCGGATCACGTTAAGCACTTCTTGTACCATTTCCGGATCGAGTGCCGAGGTGGGTTCGTCGAAAAGAATCACCTTGGGTTGCATCGCCAGGGTGCGGGCGATCGCCGCGCGCTGCTGCTGACCGCCGGAGAGCTGCGCGGGGTAGACATGGCGCTTGTCGCCGATACCGACCTTGGCCAGCAGCGCTTCGGCCACTTCGGTGGCCTCGGCCCTGCTCTGGCCGAGCACACGGCGCGGCGCTTCGATGATGTTGTCGAGCACCGTCATGTGCGGCCAGAGATTGAAGTTCTGGAAAACGAAACCGATTTCGCTGCGCAGGCGGTTGATCTGCTTGCTGTCCCCGGCGACCAGTTCGCCGTTCTTCGCGGCCTTCAGTTGCATTTCCTCGCCGGCGACGAAAATCTGGCCCTTGTGCGGGTTTTCCAGCAGGTTGATGCAACGCAGGAAGGTGGACTTTCCGGAGCCGGAAGAGCCGAGGATGGAGATGACGTCGCCGTCGCGCGCGGTGAGGGAGATGCCCTTGAGCACCTCGAGGTCGCCATAGCGTTTATGCAGGTTACGGATTTCCAGCGCGGGCGTGGCCTCGGCCATGGGGGATCCTCTTCTTATTCGAATGCGCTCCGTCTGCAACTGGCCTTCCTGGCGAGGGGCAAGCTAGCACAGCGTTCTGTGGGGCGCCAAGCAGGGCTGGGCGGGTGGCGGCGGCGATGATGGCATCTTGTCGCATCGGCGCAGCGCACTGTCGCGTAACCACAATAACCGGCCGATTTCAGCCGCCTCGGGATGGTTTTCTGCGGTTCACGGGGGTGCGCTGGCGCGCGCGTCAGGGCTGTGCGCCGGCGTCGCGGCTGCGCCCTTTGCGGGCATCGCGCCGCGCTCAGCGCTCCAGGATGCCGCTCACCTTTTCCCGCAGCAGGTCGATGGTGAAGGGCTTGGCGATCATTTCCATGCCGCCGCCGACCAACTGTCCGTCGATATCGGCGATCTCCGCGTAGCCGCTGGCGAACAGCACCGGCAGGTGCGGCCGTAGTTTGCGCGCCTCTTCTGCCAACTGCTGGCCGTTCATGCCGGGCAGGCCGATATCGGTCATCAGCAGGTCGAGGGTCTGTCCGCCCTGCAGGATCGGCAGTGCCTCCTGGGCATCGGCTGCCTGGAGGACCGCGTAGCCCAGGTCTTCCAGCACTTCGACGGTGAGCATGCGCACGATATCGGCATCCTCGACCACCAGGATGGTCTTGCCGGCGGTGTCCTCGGCGGGTGCGGTTTCCAACGGGTGGTTGCTCTCTTGCATGGTGGTGTCCCTGGGCAGGTAGAGGACGACGTGGGTGCCCTGTCCCGCCTCGCTGTTGATGCGGATGTAGCCGCCGGTCTGCTTGATGAAGCCATGCACCATGGACAGGCCGAGGCCGGTTCCCTGGCCGATGGTCTTGGTGGTGAAAAAGGGTTCGAAGGCATGGGCGAGGGTGTCGGCGCTCATGCCGCTGCCACTGTCGCACACTTTGAGCACCAAGTAATCGCCCGGAGGCGGCTGATCCTCGCTCGTCGACACGTCCTGGCCGAGGCTCAGGTTGCCGGTTTCGAACAGCAGGACGCCGCCCCCGGGCATGGCGTCGCGGGCGTTGCTGGCCAGGTGCTGGAGCACCCGTTGCAACTGGTGGGGGTCGCTGCGGGTGGGCCACAGGTCCGGGGCCAGCCGGGTGTGCAGTTGGATATCGGGGTCGAGGTTGCGGCGCAGGCTGTCGTGCTGCGCCCGGACCAGCGCGTTGAGGTCGACCCTGGCGAGTTCCAGGGTCTGGCGGCGGGCGAAGGCCACCAGGTTCTGGGTCAGCGCCGCGCCCCGGTTGGCGGAGACGCTGGCGGCCTCC
Source organism: Pseudomonas sp. RIT-PI-AD (assembly GCF_025642785.1). Classification (GTDB taxonomy): domain Bacteria; phylum Pseudomonadota; class Gammaproteobacteria; order Pseudomonadales; family Pseudomonadaceae; genus Pseudomonas_T. The sequence goes on along the minus strand of NZ_JANZKU010000012.1, from coordinate 103,803 downwards.
AGCAGGCGCTCGACGCCCTGGCGCGCGTCCGGCGACAGCTTGCGGCGAATCAGTTCCAGGCTGCCGATGATGCCGGCCAGTAGGTTGTTGAAGTCGTGGGCGATGCCGCCGGTGAGCTGCCCCACCGCCTCCATCCGTTGCGCCTGGTGCAGCGCTTCCTCGGCGCGTCGGAGCGCCTCCGCGGTGTGCTTTTCCTCGGTCACGTCGCGGGCGTTGGCGTATACGTAGGGTCCCTGGGAGGTGGCGCGCCAGGCGAACCAGCGGTAGCTGCCGTCCTTGTGGCGGAAGCGGTTCTCGAAGTGCAGGGTGTGCAGCCCGGCCGCCAGGTTCTGGCGCTCCTGATCGGTGCGGGCGATGTCGTCCGGGTGTTCGAGCCAATGGGTGGTCTTGCCGAGCAGGTCCGCCTCGCTCCAGCCGAGGAGGGTTTCCCAGGCCGGGTTGACGCTCAGCATCACCCCGTTCAGGTCGGCCACGCAGAGCATGTCCTGGCTGAGGCTCCAGAGCCGGTCGCGCTCCTGGGTGCGCAGTTCGATGCGCTGCTCCAGGTCGGCCGTGCGCAGGCGACGTTCCTCCTGGGCGCGCGCCTGGGAAATGTCCAGGGCAAGGCTGTCGGCGACCTGAGAGAGAAAGGTCCGGTAGTCCGCGTCCAGTCGGCGCCGCGGGCTGATGCCGCAGACCAGGAAGCCGATCGGCTGGTCGTCCAGGCGCAGGTCGTGCAGGCGCTGGATATACGCCGTACCTAGCGGTTCCGGCCAGGGCGCCAGCACCAGGGGCGCCTGCGTGCGGCCTGCCAGGTCGTCGCAAACCCGTCCCGCTTCGTCGCGCACCTCGCCCAGCGGCCAGGGCGCCTGGGCGTCGTCGAGTCCGATCAGCGCCGGGGCCAGCGCGTGGTCGGCGGGCAGGCCTTGGGCCGCCATCAGGCGTGCCTGGCGCGGGCGTTGTGGGTCGATCAAGTAGATCAGGGCGAAGGGCAGGTCGGCGCTAGCCGAGGCGAGCAGCCGCTGTGCGTGCCGGCAGGCGTTCTCGACGGTTTCGTGCTGCTTGCTCTGTTCGGCCAATGCCGTGAGCAACCGGGCGCGGCGCCGGTCGAGGACCTTGGCGGTGGTCTCGATGACCGTGTTGTACAGGCCGACCGGATGCCCGTCGCCATCGGGGATGGGGCTGACGTTGTAATTGAAGTAGCACTCCTCGAGGTAGCCGAAGCGCTGCATCGGCAGCATGCCGTCCTCGGTGTGCACGGCCTCGCCGGTGGTCATCACCGCCTCGAACATGGGTTGCAGGATCGACCAGAGCTCCGACCAGGCTTCCTGTGCCGGCCGGCCCAGCACCCAGGGATGCTTGTCCCCGGGCAGCAGGCTCCAGGCATCGTTGTAGAGCAGGTGAAAATCCCTGCCCCAATAGATGCATACCGGAAACTTGCAGTTGAGGCCGACGCCGAGGATCGCCTTGAGGATCGGCGACCAGTCGTCGAGGGGGCCGAGGCCGCTGGTGCTCCAGTCGGTGGCGCGGATCAGGTTCGCCATCGGGCCGCGGCCGATGAGCGGTTCGCCGCCGCCGGGAGGGGCGGGCGGCGCGGGATGGGGATGTCGAGGCGGCATCGGTACGTCCTGGGGGATTACGGTCGCTCGTCCGTGTCGCGAGCATTCTGGTTCGCCATGGCGGGCCGCCGGGCGCGGTTGCGGGATAGGTTGCTGGTTTAGAAGGGGGTGTGCCGGGAAAATTCAGTCTTCCTCCGGCGTCTCCGGGCCGATGCGGGCGGGCCATTTCGTGCGAACCCTTTGCCGGCGGCGCAGTCGATAGGCAGATGTGCGTTTCCCGGCCAAGCGGCAGCGACTGGTTTGAACTCTTCCAGTGGCCCCATTACCATCCGGGGCTTTGCCTTTCTCCCTGATCGGCCGTACCCAGCCTTCGTACTCGGAAGTCCCGATGAACAGCCTCGACGAGCAACGTTTTCGCCGTATCCTTGCCCGCAATGTGACCCTGCCATTGGGCGTGGGCTTGCTCAGCGCGGTGTTTTTCGCCGTGCTCATCGGCTATCTGCTGAACGTGCTCGAATGGGTCGAGCACACCGATCGGGTGATCGGCAACGCCAACGAGGCGGCCAAGCTGGCGGTGGATCAGGAGACCGGCATGCGCGGCTTCCTCATCACCGCCGACGAAAGCTTCCTGGATCCCTACGAACTGGCGCTGCCGCGGTTCGATGCCCAGATCGAAACCCTGCTGGAACTGGTGGCGGACAACCCTCAGCAGATCGACCGCCTGAAGCGCATCGCCGCCCTGCAGCACCAGTGGGGCGAGGTGGCCCGCGAGTTGATCGAGAAGCGCCGCGGCGGGCAGGACCTCGCCGACATCATCCGCACCGGGCGTGGCAAGCGGCTCACCGACGAGGTGCGCAAGGAGTTCGTCGACTTCATCGCCACCGAGGAGCGATTGCGCTTCGATCGTCAGAACACCGCCAACTCCAGCACCTTCTGGCTGGTGACCCTCTACCTGAGCCTGAGCCTGGCCCTGAGCGGGTTCCTCGCGTACTTCGGCCGCCGCGAGCTGATGGCCCTGTCGAGTACCTACAACAACGCCCTGCGCCAGCAGAACGAGCATGCCCAGGTCTTGCATCAGCAAGCCTGGCTGCGCAGCGGCCAGACCCAGATGGCGGAACGCCTGATCGGCCAGCCCGGCCTGAACCAACTGGGTCGCGGCGTGCTGGAATTCCTCGCCCACTACTTGGACATCGCGGTGGGCGCGCTGTACGTGCGCGAGCACCACGGCGGCCTCACCCGCGTCGCGTCCTACGGCTTTTCCCGCGAGCAGGAGAAGGCCGACCAGTCGTTCTACAGCGCCGAGGGCCTGGTCGGGCAGGCAGCCCAGGAGCGCCGGCTGCTGCAGCTCGACGAACTGCCGGAGAACTACCTGAAGGTGTCCTCGGGCCTGGGCGAGGGCCTGCCGCGTAGCGTGGTGGTGCTGCCCTTCACCGACGACGACAAGGTCAACGGCGTGGTCGAGCTGGGTTTCCTGCGCAAGCCCAGCGAGCGCGACGTCGAGTTCCTCAGGCTGATCGCCAGCAACATCGGCTCCTCGATCGAAGCGGCGCGCTACCGCCATCGCTTGCAGGAAGTGCTGGCCGAAACCCAGCAGCTCAACGAAGAACTGCAGGTCCAGCAGGAAGAGCTGAAGACCGCCAACGAGGAGCTGGAGGAGCAGTCGCGGATCCTCAAGGAATCCCAGAGCCACCTGGAAAGCCAGCAGGCCGAGCTGGAGCAGACCAACGAGCAACTCGCCGAGCAGGCCCAGGCCCTGGCCGACCAGCGCGACGTTTTGAACCAGAAGAACGCGGCGCTCAACGATGCCCAGGAGCAGCTCGAGCAGCGTGCCCTGGACCTGCAGCGCGCCAGCCGCTATAAGTCCGAATTCCTCGCCAACATGTCCCACGAGCTGCGCACCCCGCTGAACAGCTCGCTGATCCTGGCCAAGCTGCTGGCGGACAACGCCCAGGGCAACCTCAACGAAGAGCAGGTCAAGTTCGCCGACTCCATCTATTCCGCCGGCAACGACCTGCTCAACCTGATCAACGACATCCTCGACATCTCCAAGGTCGAGGCGGGCAAGCTGGACGTGCGTCCGGAGAGCACCCGCGTGGCCAAGCTGGTCGAGTCCCTGGAGACGATGTTCCAGCCGCTCGCCAGCCAGAAGCGCTTGAGCTTCGAGGTGAACCTGGACGAGGCCGCGCCCAAGGTGCTGTTCACCGACCGCCAGCGGGTCGAGCAGATCCTCAAGAACCTGCTCTCCAACGCCCTCAAGTTCACCGAGAAAGGGCAGGTCAGCCTGAGCGTGAGCCGGCATCCGAAGGGCATCGCCTTCGCGGTGCGCGACACCGGCATCGGCATCCGCGACGATCAGCAGGAAAGCATTTTCGAGGCCTTCCGCCAGGCCGACGGCACCACCAACCGTCGCTATGGCGGCACCGGGCTGGGCCTGTCGATTTCCCGCGACCTGGCCAATTTGCTCGGCGGTTCCATCGGCGTGCACAGCGAGCCGGGGGTCGGCAGCACCTTCACCCTGCTGTTGCCCGAGACCTACGAGGAGGCCTTGCTCGACGTATCGCCCGCGCCCTCGCCGAGTCTCCCCCTGACGCCGACCCCGAGCCTGATCGAGCGGCCCATGCTGGCGCCGTCGCCGGTGGTCGAGCGAGTCCCGCTGCCGAGCTTCGCCGACGACCGCGACCAGGCGCCCTTCGCCGGCCGCACCGTGCTGGTGATCGAGGACGAGCCGAAGTTCGCCAAGATCCTCTACGACCTGGCCCGCGAGCTCGACTACAACTGCCTGGTCGCCCATGGCATCGACGAGGGCCTCCGCCTGGTCCGCCAGTTCCGTCCCGACGCGATCCTGCTGGATATGCGCCTGCCCGACGGTTCCGGGCTGTCGATGCTGCAACAGCTCAAGGAAGACCCGAAGATCCGCCACATCCCGGTCCACGTGATTTCCGTGGAGGACCGCATGGAAGCGGCGCTGCACCTGGGCGCCATCGGCTACGCGGTGAAACCCACCACCCGCGACCAATTGAAGGAAGTGTTCGGCCGGCTGGAGGCCAAGCTCGACCAGAAGGTGAAGCACATCCTGCTGGTGGAGGACGACGCCCGCCAGCGCGACAGCATCGCCCGCCTGATCGGCGACGACGACATCGAGATCACCGCCGTCGAGCTGGGCAGCGAAGCCCTGGAGAAACTCCACACGACGATCTTCGACTGCATGATCATCGACCTGAAGCTGCCGGACATGCAGGGCAATGAACTGCTCAAGCGCATGGCCAGTGAGGAAATCTGCTCCTTCCCGCCGGTGATCGTCTACACCGGGCGCAACCTATCGCGGGACGAGGAAGCGGAGCTGATGAAGTATTCCCGCTCGATCATCATCAAGGGCGCGCGCTCCCCGGAACGCCTGCTCGACGAGGTCACCCTGTTCCTGCACAAGGTGGAGTCCGAGCTCTCCAGCGATCGCCAGCGCATGCTCAAGACCGCGCGCAGCCGCGACAAGGTTTTCGAGGGCCGGCGCATCCTCCTGGTGGACGACGACGTGCGTAACATCTTCGCCCTCACCAGCGCGCTTGAGCAGAAGGGCGCCGACGTGGAAGTGGCGCGCAACGGCCTGGAAGCCATCGACAAGCTCAACCAGGTGGAGGACATCGACCTGGTGCTGATGGACGTGATGATGCCGGAGATGGACGGCTACCAGGCGACCCTCGAAATCCGCAAGGACCCGCGCTGGCGCAAGCTGCCGATCATCGCCGTCACCGCCAAGGCGATGAAGGACGACCAGGAACGCTGCCTGCAAGCCGGCGCCAACGATTATCTGGCCAAGCCGATAGACCTGGATCGGCTGTTCTCGCTGATCCGCGTCTGGATGCCGAAACTGGAACGGATCTGATATGTCCGATCGCGACATCGAAATCGAACTGCGGCTGTTGATCGAAGCGATCTACCTGAAGTACAGCTACGACTTCCGCGACTACTCCGGCGCATCGCTCAAGCGCCGGGTGCTGCACGCCCTCAACCAATTCGACTGCAAGACCATCTCGGCCTTGCAGGAGCGCGTGCTCCACGAGCCGCAGACCTTCATGCAGTTGCTGCAATACCTCACCATTCCGGTGAGCGAGATGTTCCGCGATCCGACCTATTTTCTCGCCCTGCGCCAGCAGGTGATCCCGGTACTGCGCACCTACCCGTCGCTGAAGATCTGGATCGCCGGCTGCAGCACCGGCGAAGAGGTCTATTCCATGGCGATCCTGCTCAAGGAAGAGGGGCTGCTGGAGCGCAGCATCCTCTATGCCACCGACATCAACCCGCACTCCCTGGAGCGGGCACGGCAGGGCATCTTTTCCCTGGACAACATCCGCGGCTACACCGAGAACTACCAGAAGGCCGGCGGGCGCCAATCGCTTTCCGACTACTACATCGCCGCCTACGACGGCGCGTTGTTCGACAAGGCGCTGCGCGAGCGGGTGACCTTCGCCGACCACAGCCTGGCGACTGACAGCGTGTTCGCCGAAACCCACTTGATCTCCTGCCGCAACGTGCTGATCTATTTCAACAAGAAGCTGCAGAACCGGGCTTTCGGGCTGTTCCACGAGTCGCTTTGCCATCGCGGCTTCCTCGGCCTGGGCAGCAAGGAAAGCCTGGACTTCTCCGCCTATGCCACCAGCTTCGAGCCGCTGGTCCGGCAAGAACGGATCTTCCGCAAACTATGAACCAGCCCCGGGGTGAACGCCTGTGCCGCCGTTGACGCCAACCCGTCGCATCGATGCGCTGGTGGTCGGCGCGTCCGCCGGCGGCGTGCAGGCGCTGCTGGAGCTGTTCGCCTGCCTGCCGGCGGACTACGGCGTGCCGGTGGTCGCCGTGCTGCACCTGCCGGAGGAACGCCACAGCCGCCTGGCGGAGGTGTTCCAGACGCGCATGGCGCTGCGGGTGAAGGAGGCCGAGGACAAGGAGCCGCTGGCCGCCGGCACCCTGTATTTCGCCGCGCCGGGTTACCACCTGTCCATCGAGCAGGATCGCAGCTTTTCGTTCAGCCGCGAGGAACCGCGACATTATTCACGGCCGTCGATCGATATCCTGTTCGAGTCGGCTGCCGACGTGTATACCGTCAACCTGGCCGGATTGCTGCTCACCGGCGCCAACGACGACGGTGCCGCGGGGCTGGCGATGATCAAGCGCCGCGGCGGCCTGACCCTGGTCCAGGACCCCGTCGACGCCCAGGTGCCCACCATGCCGCAGGCCGCGCTGGCGCTGCATCGACCGGACTTTATACTTCCCTTGCGCGAGATGCCCGCCGTGCTGGCCCAACTGGACCCCTCCTCATGCTGAGCGCCACCGAAAGCAAGCTGCTGATCGTCGACGACCTGCCGGAAAACCTGCTGGCCCTCGAGGCGCTGATCAAGCGCGAGGGACGCGCGGTGTACAAGGCGTTGTCCGCCGACGAGGCGCTGGCGCTGCTGCTGGAGCACGAGTTCGCCCTGGCCATCCTCGACGTGCAGATGCCTGGGATGAACGGCTTCGAGCTGGCCGAGCTGATGCGCGGCACGGAAAAGACCAAGCACATCCCCATCGTGTTCGTCAGCGCCGCCGGGCGCGAGCTCAACTACGCGTTCAAGGGCTACGAAAGCGGCGCGGTGGACTTCCTGCAGAAGCCCCTCGACGTGCACGCGGTGAAGAGCAAGGTCAACGTGTTCGTCGACCTTTATCGTCAGCGCAAGGTGATGATGCGCCAGGTCGAGGCGCTGGAACGCAGCCGCCAGGAGCAGGATGCGCTGCTCGCCGAGCTGCGCTCGACCCAAGACGAACTGCAACGTTCGTTGCGCATGCGCGACGACTTCATGTCCATGGTTTCCCACGAAGTGCGCACGCCGCTCAACGGGCTGATCCTCGACACCCAATTGCGCAAGATGCAATTGGAGCGCAACAACGCCGAAGCCTTCACCCTCGACAAGCTGAGCGCCATGTTCGCCCGCGACGAGCGCCAGTTGCAGAGCTTGATCCGGCTGATCGAAGACATGCTCGACGTGTCGCGCATCCGCACCGGCAAGCTATCGATCCGGCCCAAGCGCTTCGACCTGACCCGCCTGGTGACCCAGGTGGTGGAAAGCTTCTCCCACCAGGTGGCGACCGCCGAATACGAGATATCGGTGCTGGGCCATACCCCCATCGTCGGGGTCTGGGACGAGTTCCGCATCGAACAGGTCCTCGCCAATCTGCTGACCAATGCGTTGCGCTACGGGGCGAAGAAACCCATCGAGGTACGCGTCTACCCGGTCGCCGAAGGCGCCCGCATCGACGTGCGCGACCATGGCATCGGCATCCCGCCGGAAAACCAGCAGCGGATCTTCCAGCAGTTCGAGCGCGGGGTGGGCAACGACGCCGTGGCCGGCCTGGGGCTGGGGCTCTACATTTCGGAACAGATCGTCAAGGCCCACGGCGGTAGCATCACCGTGCAGAGCGCGCCGGGCGAGGGCTCGCTGTTCTGCGTCCACCTGCCCCTGGGCGAGCCGAACGACCGGGCGATCGCGGCTGTCGAAGGGGCAGGCCTCGGCGACGATGTCAGCGCCCGCTAACGCGGCGCAGCCTGCACGGGCCGGATCGGCCGAACCAGTGGAAAGCGGATGGGACATTCAGTGAAGAAAACGGTGCTGGTGGTCGAGGACGAACCCTTGATCCTGATGTTGCTCGTCGACTACCTGTCGGGCGAGGGCTATCACGTGCTGCAGGCCGACTCGGCGGATGCCGCCTTCCTCATCCTCGCCGGCCGGCCACGCCTGGACCTGCTGATCACCGACTACCGCCTGCCCGGCGGCGTCTCCGGGGTGAAAATCGCCGAACCCGCGCTGAAACTGCGCCCCGACCTCAACGTGATCTTCATCAGCGGCTACGCCACGGAAATCTTCGAGACCGGCAGCGATGTGCTCGACAAGGCCACCGTCCTCGGCAAACCCTTCTCCATGGACACCCTCAAGCGCACCATGGAGACGTTGTTGCGTTAATAGGGGTCGGTTGGCGATGTGAGGCGTTTGGCGCTCATATAGTTCGACAGTAGGCCGCCCACATCCCCGTTTTGAATACGGGTGAGCGAGAGCCCGATCATGCCCAACCCTTTCAGCTCGAAGGGCGCTGGAGGATCGATCGGCATGAGATTCCGCTTGTAGCTGCTCCACTCTGAGGTGTCGTCGTAGCCCGACAGTGTCAGTTCCAACCAGCCGGTATCGTATTTGGGTGCAGGCAACCGTGTGCGAACGTACTGGCCGCCCAGGATATCGCTGTCGCCGAGACCGATGATATTGGTGATGGCACAGAGATTTATCCTGTCGCTGGATTCGCGCTCGCCCTCGCGGCTTGCGAGCAGGGTATCGACCCGTTCGCAGGTCAGGCCATTCTCGTCAGGGGTCGTTACGAACGGCGAGTGGCGCTCGCCCGCCATATCCGACGTGGTCAGGGCGTTGAGGTAGGCCTTGGTGGGGAAGGTGACGACCCAGTCCGTCTCCGCGTTCAGGCCGGCGCCATAGGCGAAGTCCCCTTCGGCGCTCGGACGAGTCAGCAGGGCCGTGACAGCCTCGACGCCGTTGCGGAACGGTATCACCGTGCCGCGCATGGTCGCATAGCTCGTTTCGCTCTGGCCCAGCGTCGGCTCGGGATCTTCCGGGCGGGTCTGCCGGACATTTTGGCTGAATTCGTTCAGCGCCGAGGCTTCCACAGCGATCTGATGACCATTCATGACGTTGGTCAGGGTGACACTGCCGGACAGGTGGCCTCTTGGAGGCTTGAGTCCGTAGTGGCGGTCCAAGGCCCATGGACCTCCTGCGTCGAACGCGCCGGAAAGACCTCCACAATTGCCGCCGGAGAAGAACTCATTGAGTTGCTTCCACTCGGAATATTCGACAGCGGGGTCGAGTGAACCCATTTCAATGACCTCGACAATGCCCACTCGCGTGCGCGGCGCCAGGGCTGGATCGGCAGCGGCACCCAGTTCCACGCCTTCGGCCGGCAGTCGCGGCAGGGTACAACTGGTATCGGCGGTGATCAGACGTACTCCGTCGGCGCTGCGGGTCAGCACACCGGTCCAAACATCGTGACCACCCAGGTAGAGGTTGAAGCTATGGGCCACCTGGCCGCCCACGCCCTCGAGAAGGCGTACCTTGACGATACTCGGGTCAAGCGCCCCGTTGGTGACGTGAATCGCCGTGTCGTTGCCGGACTCCACGCTGTAGATCGGGTAGATCAACGCCTGCCCCTGGCCGCCGACCGAGAGTTCCACGGCGCCTGCGCAGGGCAGGCCCAATGCTGCGGCCAGGGCGAGGGAGCGAGAAACATTCATGTCATTTTTGTCCTTGTGAAATGAAGAAGGCCCGTCATGGGGCGCTTCGACCATGACACCCTAAAGGGCTCTATGAACACAGCTGCGTTAAAAGGAAACCGCATCGGTTCGCGACGTGAGGCGCTGGACGCTCACATAGTTCGACAGCAGCCCGCCTACGTCCCCATTCTGGATTCGGGTGAGCGAGAGTCCGATCACTCCCAGCCCTTCGAGGTCGAAGGGGGTGGGCGAAATCGGCCACAAATTCCGCTTAATGTGCAGCTCTGGAATGTACTCGAACGCTATCAGCGGGATGTTCATCCGGCCGGTGGTGTTGGGTGCGGGCACCTGTGTGCGTACGTACTGACCGCCCAGGATATCGCTGTCGCCGAGGCCGATGATGTTGGTGATGGCGCATAGGTTTATCGTGGCACCGAACCCCCGCTGTGGCTCGCTGTCGCGATTCACGAAACCGACTCCGACCTCTTCGCAAGTCAGGCCGTTCGCGCCAGGGGTCGTTACGAAGGGCGAGTAGCGCTCACCCTCCATATCCGGCGTGGTCAGGGCGTTGACATAGGCTTTGGTGGGAAAGGTGAGGACCCAGTCCGTCTCCGCGTTCAGCCCCGCGCCATAGGCGAAGTCCCCTTCGGCGCTCGGGCGAGTCAGCAGGGCCGTGACAGCATCGGCACCGGTGCGGAATTTCACCACAGCGCTACGCATTGTCGCGTAACTCGTTTCGCTTTGACCCAGCGTCGGCTCGGGATCTTCCGGGCGGGTTTGGCGCGCATGTACGCTGAAGTTCACCAACGCCGTGGCATCCACGCCGATCTGATGACCATTCATCACGTTGGTCAGGGTCGCGCTGCCGGAGAGCCGGCCTTTTGGGGGCTTGAGTCCATACCGGCTGTCCAGGGCCCATAGACCTCCTTCGGCGAACGCGCCGTAAAGGCTGTCACAACTGCCGCTGAAGAAGTTCGTGAGTTGCGTCCGGGCGTCTTCCAAGGCGAAGTCAGGCGTTCCCATTTCAATGACTTCGACAGCGCCCACCCGAGTGCGCGGCGCCAGGACTGGATTGGCGCCGGTGCCCAGTTCCACACCTTCGGCCGGCAGTCGCGGTAGGGTGCAGCTGGTATCGGCGCTGATCAGGCGCGCTCTATCGCCGCTGCGGGTCAGCACGCCGGTCCAGACATCGTGACCACCCAGGTAGAGATTGAAGCTATGGGCCACCTTGCCGGTCATGCCCTCGAGGATGCGTACCTTGGCGATACTCGGCTCGGCAGACCCATTGGTGACGTGAATCGCCGTGTCGTTGCCCGAGTCCACACTGTAGATCGGGTAGATCAGCGCCTGCCCCTGGCCGCCGACCGAGAGTTCCACGGCGCCTGCACCGCAGGACAGGCACAGCGCGGCGGCCAGGGTGAGGGAGCGAGAAACATTCATGCCATTTGTCCTTATGAAATGAAGAAGGCCCGTCGTGGGACGCTTCGATGAGTGCCCTCTACGCGGCGCCCAATCTGGCGGCATCCGCGCGCGATCGCCGACATGGATGAGCCGAAGCGATAGGCACAGACGCGCCCCGCCAGGAGGTCGTCGCGTCGTCCAGAGGTCGTTTTCAGTTACCGGTCCCGCTGCCGCTGCCGCTGCCGCTGCCGCTGCCGCCACCGCTGCTGCTGAGCTTGCGCGAGACCTTGTGGGGCCAGGCCGCCGAGTAGTTGGAGAGCAGGCCGCCGACGTCGCCGTTCTGGATGCGCGTCACGGCGAAGCCGGTGGCCGGGAGGCCGTAGACGCTGCGGCCGCTGGCGGATTGCAGGCGGAAATCCTTGGACGGCTGGTCGATGCGCAGCCAGCCGGCCTGGTAGCGGGCGTCGCTGAGGATCAGACCGACCGAGCCGTGACCGACGATGTCGCTGTCGTTCAGGCTGATGACGTTGGTCGCCCAGCAGAGATCGTTATCCGAACTGCCGATGAGATGGCCGACCCGGTCGTAAGCGGAGATCGGCAACCTGTCGCAGGCCGTGCCGCCGCGGCTGGAGGTCCAGGCATGGCTGAAGGGTGCGCGGGCAGAGCCGGAGCCGGACAAGGCCGGGGTCACGTAGAAGGCCTTGGTGGGGTAGGTCACCACCCAGTCGGTTTCCGCGTTCAAGCCGACCCCGTAGGCGTAGTCGTTCTTCAGCCAGGGGGTCATCAGCAACGCGCTGACGGCGTCGATGCCGCGGGAGAAGGTGGTCTTGCTGCCGTCGGCGAAAATCACCTCGGTGGCGCCGGCGTCCAGCCGCGGGGCGTCCACCTCGGGGCGGGTGTGCTGGCTGGCATTGGCCGGCCAGAACCCTTCCAAAGCGAGGGCGCCGATGCCATCTTCGTTGCCTTTTTCCACGTTGATCAGCGTCGAGGTGCCGTAAAGGCCGCCGCTGGCCGGTAGCACGCCGGCGCCGGGGTCGCGCTCCCAGAGGCCGCCTGCCGCGAAGGCCGAGCGCAGTTCCGAGCAATCGCCGGAGCGGCCACCGTCGTCGAGCGCCGAGGCGACCTGGGCGGCACTGCCGGTCACCAGGCCGGTGAGCACCATGTCGGCGGGCAGCACGCCCATCTCGATCACCTCGATATGCCCGAGCCGCGTGCGCGCCTCGTCCTGCGGACCGCCCTGGCCGGCGGCATAGTCGTTGCCCTGGTAGGCACTGGCGGAGAGTTCCAGACCGTTGGTGCGCTCGATGCGCGGCACGGTGCAGGAGCTGTCCGAGGAGACCAACTTGGCCCCGCCGGCCGTGCGCACCAGGGCGCCGGTCCAGGCATCGTTGGGTTGCAGGTACAGGTTGAAGCTCAGCACCGTGCGCGAATTCATCCCTTCGAGGACGCGCACCTTGACCGCCTTATAGTCGGTGCTGCCGTTGGTGATGTGCAGGTGGGTGTCGTTGCCGGCCTCGGTGCTGTAGAGCGGGAACAACAGCACCTGGCCCTCGCCGTTGGCATTGAGGTACATCGCATGGGCCGGGGCCGAGAGCAACCAAGCGGTGAGCAGGGCGGGAAAGGCGGGTTTGCGCATGAATGACGCTTCCTGTGTCGGGGAATCCAGATGCGAAGCGTGAACGCGCTCCGTGGCGCGGTCATTCTAGGGCGCCGCGCCGGCTTTGGCAGAAGGCCATGCTGCCGAACGCCGACCAGCGCACAGTTTCCGGGGTGCCGCCAGCGGGAGTTCGGCGACGCCGGTGCCTGTCACTTCGCCTGGATGGTTTCGTAGCGACGCTGGTATTCCTCGTAAGGCAGGTTGGATTGTTGCAGGTCGCGGATTTCCTCGGTCTTCGAGGCCGGGATCGCCGTCCCGGCGGCAGGCATGGGGGTGACTGGCGGTGGAGGCAAGGCGTCGAGCTGGCTGATGCTGCTGGTGGGCAACTTGTACATGGCGCCGGTAAGGGGATCGACGATCAGCATCCCGATCAGGCCGCCGAAGAAAATGTTGCCCCAGTACCAGCCGTTCATCGACGCCCGCAGGTGGGCCTGAGCGGGCACGAAGCCCTCTTTCTTCAGGTCGATGGTGTAGGCCGCGCGGCCGAAATAGCCGTCGCCGGAGTCCAGGTTGACCAGGGCCGGCGTGGTGCCGGTGTAGATGGCGACGCCGTTGCGGTCGTGGATGTCCACCTGGGCACCTGCCGGATAAGTGACGATGTTGACCGGGTATTTGCTCTCGCTGACGATACTGGCGCAACCGGTGAGCAGGGAAAGGGCGAGGGGAAGGAAGATGGCTCGCACGGGGCGACCTCCATGTCGGACCGAGTAGGGGATTTTGGCGGCGCGCACTATAGAGGGTTTTCAGTGGAATGTGATGGGTGTCACAGTGTCGCGGCGCTTTTTTCCATGACCCGACCGGGAAAGCCCATGCCTGGGATGGGATCCGCCAGCGCGCGGACAAAAGAAAGCCCGCTCAGGGCGGGCTTCAAGAAAGCGTTTGAGCTTCCAACACGTTAGCCCGATTCCTTTCGGGCAAGGTTTTAGACTGCAGCGGACGGTCAGTGGGGTGTAAAGGGTAGGTAAAGCGGGTCTCCCGTTTTACAGCGCTGGAGAACGCGCGCCGATAGTCAGGATGTGGCGAAGGATAATGGCCGGTAATTCAATTCGGAAGGCACCCTTGAATAGTTGTCCCTACGTTTGGCGCGACCGTCTTTATCCCATTCATTATTCTCTCGCGGTTCATCCTGTCGCCGTTGGAGTGGCGATTCGATATCGGCGCTCGATAGGCGCGATATATATATGCGAGTACCCGTGCAACACTCTCGGATATTCATTTCAGGACGGGGTCCGTCAGCACCAGCTGTTCTTTCCCGAACCAAGGCAAGGTGCATAACGCGGACTTGTGCAGCGCGCGCGACTTGCCCCGCAGGGTGACGTCGATCTCGATGATCGCTTCGTCGTCTTCGCTGATCCGGTAGGTACCCTCGCTCGCGTATTCGACCGTCGAGGCCTTGAAGTCGCGGGTCGCAGCCGTTTCGACGAGAGCCTTGCAAGCCTCGAAGTCGCGCTCCATGGCTGCCGAGTCGCTGGCGCGATGGACGCATCCGGCGAGCAGCGTCGCCAACAGGAGCGGAAACGTCCTGGCGGTGTACATCAGCATTTGCCTGCGCATAACGGGATCCGATGGCGACTGAAACCGGCCCGATACTGCCACATCGACAGCCTTCATACGCATTCGATTCGAATGATCTCCAGAGCGTGGCGCCTGCGCTCGGGCATAAATGTGAACCCGGTGTAATTAATGCGCGGCGGCGAAAGTTGGAACTGGTTCATGTTTGAACGTGACGGTGGCTTATTTTTCCCGACCGCTTTCACATTCTCCTGTCGTTGGTCCGGACGTGTTTCGTTCAATCGATAATTGATTGGTTATAACTGCCGCCTCATTTATCCATGGAGTTCGCGAATGTCCGCACAATATGGCGTGATCGCAGGTGCCCTCCTGCTGGCAGGTGCCGCGGTCGGTAGCCTGATGTACTTCGACGACGACACCCGTGAACCGGCTGCCATAGTCGCGGCCACGTCCGCGGCGCAACCGCCCACTACCGCCCCGGCGCTGCCCGCTCCGTCGCCGGTTGCCAGCCTGCCGGCCAAGGGCGCCGCTCCCGCCGCGGCTGCGAAAACCGAGCTGTTCCCCCACGCGGACTTCCGTGAAGGCCAGGCCGATGGCGTGCCGGTGCATTACCTGCAGGCCGAGCCGGCGGTGCTCGCCGACCTGCACGAGGGTCAGGTCCTGACGGTGCCCCTGCCGGGGCGCGCCGAGCCGTTGCGCGCGGAGCTGACCGCCACCCACAACGCCGATGGCCTGGAGGTGTGGGAAGCGCGCCTGCTGGATGCGCATCCCATGGAGAGCATGACCCTGGTGCGTGGGCGCCTGGACACCCATATCAGCGTCGCCACCCTCGGCGGCAGCCTGTCGCTGATCGTCGACAACGCCAGCGGCCAGACGGTGATCACCGACGAAAACGAGCTGGCGCGGCGCAGCGACCCGAACAGCGACCACGTCGAATTCCAGCGGCAGGCCCTGCCGCCCCTGGCTCCTCCCGCACAAGGCTGACGCCCGCCGGCCGGGCCTCCACCCGCGTGGTGGCGGGCCCCGCCTTGCCGCCAATCCGCCGAATCCCTCGAAACCCTTAGGAGAACACCCATGAAAGGAATGCAATGGCTGGCCGCGCCGGCCCTACTCGCCGCCGCGCTGGGCGCCCAGGCGGCGCCGCAGACGGTCGATGTGCTGGTGCTCTACACCCCGGACGCCGTGGCCAACCGCAATGGCCGCGACATCGACGCGCGCATCGCCAGCTATATCGAATTCGCCAACCGCGCCTACGAAAAGAGCGGCGTCGACCTGCGCATGCGCCTGGTACACAAGCAGTTGCTCGACTGGGCGCAACTCCCCGACGTCACCTCGGCCAACCTGGATCGCTTCAAGAGCGATGCCGGCGTGCTGCGCCTGCGCGAGCAGTACGGCGCCGACGTGGTCAGCCTGATCAACCTGTCGGCGGATGCCGGCGGCGGTTTCCTCACCTGCGGCATCGGCTACATGGGCAGCGGCGCGAAGAACAGCGGGCAGTTCTACGACTGGTCGAAGGACGTCGCCTTCAACCTGGTGGGCGTCGACTGCGGCCTGAACACCTTCGCCCACGAGGCGGGACACAACATGGGCCTGCGCCACTCCTACGAACAGGATCAGAGCGAGGGCTACTACCGCACCGGCAACAGCCACAGCGGCACCTTCGAGTGGAGCCGTGGCTACGGCGTCTACGGCAAGTTCAGCACCATCATGGCTTACCCCCATGTGTATGGCGCGACGGTGCAGGCACCGTTCTTTTCCAACCCGGCGCTGGTACAAGGCGAATGCGCCAACCAGGCCTGCGGCGAAGCCGGCAAGGCCGACGCGGTGCGCGCCTTGAACGCGATGGCCGTGCAGATCGCCGCCTACCGGCCGACCAAGGTGGCGCAGCCCGACCCGGGCAACCCGCAGCCGCCGACGCCGCAACTGCCCTGGTGCGAAAAGCCCGAGCTCAAAGGGCTGCTGGCCGATCCCGAGTTCCGCGGCCTGGAAGGCTGGCGCAGCCTCTACGGCGCCGCCGAGCTGAGCCTGCTGAACGTCGGCCAGGGTTGCCGCGACAATGTGGTACAGATGGATGCGCGCTCGTTCGACATCCTCGCGACCCCGGTGAGCGGGCTGCGCGTCGGCGCCGAGTATCGCCTGCAGGGCAAGCTGATGCTGAAGACCCCGGGCCAGCGCGAGAACGCGATGCTGGCCGTCCTCGAGGAAGGTGCCGACGGGCGCCTGAACTTCCAGAACCAGCAGGCCATCAGCCTGTCGATCACCGGCAACGAGTTCACCCGCTTCGACAAGCGCTTCACCTTCAAGCCGGCCGCGGGCACCCGCGCGCTGTACGTCGCGGCGGTCACCGACAGCGGCGCCAGCCTGCTGGCGGACGAGGTGCAACTCAGCGAGTGGACCGGCGCCGCGCCGGGGTTGCCGCCGGCACCGGCGCGGATCGCCTTCGATTTCGAGCGCGGGGTCGCCGGCTGGAGCGGTTTCTACGGCTACGTGCGCGCCAGCGCCTTCGCCAGGAGCGGTCGCGGCGCCCTCGAAGCCTATGGGCGCAGCGCGGCCGGCAGCGGCGCCAGCGTCAGCCTGCTGGGCAACGTCGAGGGTGGCCGGGCCTACCGCGTCAGCGCCAACCTGGCGCTGGGTCGCGACGCCCGGGTCAGGGGCTCGGTGTACGGCTACCTGTACGTGGAGGATGCCCGCGGCCAGGGCACTTACCAGTCCCTCGGCTTGCGCCAGACCGCGGGCAACACCTGGGTGCCCCTGCAGGCGCAGGTCCAACTCCCGGCCGGCAACCTCAAGCGGGTCGAACTGATCCTGGTGGGCGACCAGCCGGCGCAATCGCTGTTCGTCGATGACGTCAGCGTGGACCGCCTGTAACCCCCGGACCGCGCCGGCGGGGAGCTTCCCCGCCGGTCAGGTCTGCCCGCTCGGGCGGTATTGCAGGGCCTCGGCCAGATGGCTCCTGGCGATCCGTTCGCACGCTTCGAGATCGGCCAGGGTCCGCGCCACCTTCAGGACCCGATGGGCCGCCCGCAACGACAGGCCGAGGCGCTCGCAGGCATTTTCCAGCCAGTGGCGATCCGTGTCGTTCAACGCGCAATGGCGACGCAACCCTTCGAGATCGAGAAAGGCATTCGCCCGGCCCTGGCGGCCGAGTTGCCGTTGCCGGGCCGCCGCGACCTGGGCGGCGCCCTCGGCGCTGTTCGATCCCGCCAAGGGTTCGACCTGCAACGCCGTCGCCTCCCGCGCCACCCGCAGGTGCAGGTCGATGCGGTCGAGCAGGGGCCCGGACAGCTTGGCGCGATAACGCTGGATCTGGTCCGGCGTACATCGGCAGCGCCCGCTGGGATCGCCCAGGTAGCCGCAGGGGCAGGGGTTCATCGCCGCGACCAGTTGGAAGCGGGCCGGGAAGCGCACCTTGTCGTGGGCCCGGGCGATGACGATCTCGCCGCTCTCCAAGGGCTCGCGCAACACCTCCAGCACCTTGCGATCGAACTCCGGCAGTTCATCAAGGAACAGCACACCGCGGTGGGCCAGGGTGATTTCCCCGGGTTTCGGCCGACTGCCGCCGCCCACCAATGCCGGCCCCGACGCGCTGTGGTGGGGCTGGCGGAACGGGCGTTGCGGCCAGGCGTCCAGCGGCGCGTGGCTGGCCACCGAATGGATCGCCGCCACTTCCAGGGCCTCGCCTTCGTCCAGCGGCGGCAGCAGGCCCGGCAGGCGGCTGGCCAACAGGGTCTTGCCGGTGCCGGGCGGACCCGAGAACAGCAGGTTGTGCGCGCCGGCGGCGGCCACCAGCAGCGCGCGCTTGGCGGCGTGCTGGCCCTGTACGTCGGCGAGGTCCGGGTAGGGCCGCAGGCGCCGCAGCAGGCCTTGGGCCTGATAAGGCGCCAACGGGGTCTGGCCGCTGAAGTGGGCGGCCAGCTCCAGCAGGTGTTCGATGGCCAGGACGCGCAGGCCGCTGGCCAGGCAGGCTTCCTCGGCATTCGCTCGGGGCACCACCAGCGCCCGGCCCGCCGCGCGAGCCGCCAACGCCGCCGGCAACACGCCCTGCACCGGTCGCAGGCTCCCGGACAGGGCCAGTTCGCCAAGGCATTCGACGCCGTCCAGTGCATCCGCGGGGACCTGGCCGCTGGCGGCGAGCACACCCAGGGCGATGGCCAGGTCGAAGCGCCCGCCGTCCTTCGGCAAATCAGCCGGGGCGAGGTTGAGGGTGATGCGGCGGGGCGGGAAGTCGAAACCCGAGTTGAGGATGGCGCTGCGCACGCGGTCCTTGCTTTCCTTGACCGCGGTTTCCGGCAGCCCGACCAGGGCCAGGGACGGCAGGCCGTTGGCCAGATGCGCTTCGACGGTGACAGCAGGTGCTTCGACGCCCACTTGGGCGCGACTGTGGACGATGGCCAGTGACATGATCGCTCCTTGATCGTGCGGCGCGGGGCCGAGTCGTGTGGCGTTGCGCGGGGCAGTCTAGGAGCGGCGGCGGGTGACGTCCAGCGCCGGGCCAACGGCTCGTGCCGGCCCGGGTGGTGCGCGGGGACGCTTCGAAAGGCGAGACCGGCCGAAGGCGTCCCTTCGGCCGGACGTTAGGGTCAGAACACCACTCGCTGCGAATCCGCGAGTTCCAGCAGGCCCGGCAGCGGCGCTTCGGTTTCCTCGTCCAGCATCACCAGCGGCGCGCCCGTCGCCGGCCGGGTGAAGCGGCACAGCTCCCGGTGCGCCGCATCGAACGGCCGGCAGCCCCAGTCGTCGAGGCTGGAACGGGACGCGGACAGCGAGTAGGGCGGCGCGTCGTCACGGCTGGAAAAGCCCATGTACAGGTTGGTCGCGCCAATGGGCGCCGCGCTGCGGTAGTCGCTGGTGACCTGCGCCCGCTGCCCCGGCGCTTCGTTCGCCTCGACTTCCCGCGCCTGGCCGCGCCCCACGGGCGTTCCCGGGTTCTGCAGGCGATAGCCGACGCAGTAGCGCTGGCCGTTGCGGTCGAGCCAGAAATAGCTGCAGTCGGTGTCGTAGCTGTCGCGGCCGGTGTGTATCCGGTAGCCAGACAACTGCACGCCATTCAGGTGCTGGAAGGCGCCGTTGCGCTTCAGGCTGAAGTGCTGGTGCGGACCGGTGGAGTGCCCGCCGTTGCACAGCGCCTGGTTGATGTTGCCCGCGTAGTTGGCCAGCCGCTGGTTCTTGCGCACGATCTGGTTGGTCTGGATCTGCACGTTGTCCAGGTGATAGTAGGTGGTCGACCAGCCGCCGTTGTGCACCACCTCCACCGAGCAGGACGAATGCCTGATCGCGCGCCCCTCGGCGGCCGCGACCACCCATTTGTTCGAGGTATCCGACCCCCAGTAGCCGCCGTCGTGGAAATCCAGGGAGGACAGCGGGAAGTTGCCGCTGCCGGTGTTGGTGTGGCTGCCGCCGAATCCCCAGGATTGGCCGACCGGGAAGGGCAGTTGCAGCAGGTTCGCCGGGGGCACCTCGGCCGCGTAGTACTGGGCGCGCTGTTTGGCATCCTGGGTCGGCGGCCGCTGGCCGAACAGGCGGCCGTAGGTGGCGGCGAAGTCGGCCTCGCCGGTGGCGGCGGGCAGCAGCCCGGCGAGGGCGTGGCTGGAGGGTGCGAGTGTTCGAGCGTCGAGGCGCTGGTAGTAGTCGCGGGCCAGCCGCAAAGCGATCTCTTCCACCTGGGCGGAAAAGTCCTTGCCGGTGGACAACGGCCCGAAGGGGTGCGCCAGGGCGTAGGCGGTCGGCTTGCTGAGGGCCGCGCTGTGCATCTCGATCAGGGTCAGCAGGACCTTCGGACTGATGCTGCTGTAACCCGCCCAGTGGCTGATCACCTCGGCTTGCGGCAATAGCGCGGGGGCATGCTCGCGCAGGTAGGCGGCCAGGTCGAAGGTCTGCATTTCCTGGTAGGAATACAGCAGGGCGGCTTCAGGCTTGACCGGGGGAGCCGCCTGGATATCGACGGCGACCAGCGCGCAAGCGGTGAACAGTAGGGCTCCATGGAAGTTTCTCATCGCAAACTCCTTGCTGAATGACGGGCAAGCAGTCGCTCTGCCGCGGCAGGACAGCCGGCGTGCTCGGGTAAGCGATCAGGGAGGAAGGAGAGGGGCAGGCATCGGCCCGTGCATGGCTGTCTTCCCTGACAGCCCGAAGGAGTCTAGCGATATGGTACGAAAGTGCCAGTAACACCGTGCGAATGGTATGCCCGAACGTCGGCGGCTCGTGGCGAAGGCTTCGCCGGCGCGGCGATCAGGTGGGATCGACGGACACCGCTTGCTGCGGGGTGGCGCCTTCCAGCTCGGCGACCTTGGCTTCCAGGGCTTCGAGACGGGCGCGGGTGCGCGCCAGCACGGCCATCTGGCTGTCGAATTCCTCGCGGCTGACCAGGTCCAGCTTGCCGAAGGCGCTCTGCAACAGCGCCTTGAACTGGGTCTGAAACTCTTCGCGGGGCAGCGGGCGATCGCCCTCGAACAGGCGCGAGGCGTTTTTGGACAGGGCGTCGAGCAGGGCTTTGGGCGGCAGCATGGGCGGTATCCGGAGTCGGGGAGGCGGCAGTCTACCATGGGGTCGGAGCCAGGCGATTCACCGACCGGTGCACGCTTTTCGAGCCGCCGCGGTGGGGGTTTCGCACCATAGTTGGGCGAGCGACCGCGGCATCGCTCGCCGCTCGCCGCCGGCCGATGCCTTCGGACCGCTCAAACCCGAGCCTTTGCGTGAGCTGGCAAGCTTTCTGCTAAGGACCGAATGAAGTCTGCACCGATGCGGTTCCGGTGCGGCGGGCGAGGCGGGGAGTCGTCTCGCCGCGAGCGGTTGGTTGGCGTCGTGACCGAGCGAGGGCGGCCGGCGCATTACAAAAGCCAGACACTGCGCTTAGACTTGGCCCGGGTTTGTTTTTCCTGGGGCAAGTCCACCAATACGGGAGAGAGATTTCATGAAGCTAGTCACTGCCATCATCAAACCGTTCAAGCTCGACGACGTGCGCGAGTCGTTGTCGGAGATCGGCGTGCAAGGCATCACCGTCACCGAAGTCAAGGGTTTCGGACGGCAGAAGGGTCACACCGAGCTGTATCGCGGCGCGGAGTACGTGGTCGATTTCCTGCCCAAGGTGAAGATCGACGTCGCCATCGCGGACGATCAGCTGGACCGCGTCATCGAAGCCATCACCAAGGCGGCCAACACCGGCAAGATCGGCGACGGCAAGATCTTCGTGGTGAATCTGGAACAGGCCATCCGTATCCGTACCGGCGAGACCGACACAGACGCGATCTAAGCCACCGACACCCCCAAGCCCCAGAAGCCCCAGGAGAAAAAACATGACTCTGCGTAAATTCGCAGGGCTAGGCGCCCTTTTGTCCCTCGTTACCCCTGGCCTGGCCATGGCTGACGAGGCCGCCCTCAACTCCGGCGACACCGCGTGGATGCTCACGTCCACGGCGCTGGTGCTGTTCATGACCATTCCCGGCCTGGCGCTGTTCTACGGCGGCATGGTGCGCTCGAAGAACATCCTCTCGGTGATGATGCAATGCTTCGCCATCACCGGCCTGATCAGCCTGCTGTGGGTGATCTATGGCTACAGCATGGCGTTCGACGTCACCGGCATGGAGAAGGGTGTCGTCAACCTCAATTCCTTCGTCGGCGGTTTTTCCAAGGCCTTCCTCGCTGGCCTCAGCCATGATGGGCTGACGTCCGCCGCGGCGCTGTTCCCGGAAAGCGTGTTCATCACCTTCCAGATGACCTTCGCCATCATCACCCCCGCGTTGATCGCCGGTGCCTTCGCCGAGCGGATGAAGTTCTCCGCGATGCTGGTGTTCATCGGCCTGTGGTTCACCCTGGTCTATGCGCCCATCGCGCACATGGTCTGGAGCGGCGACGGCGGCCTGCTGTGGGACTGGGGCGTGCTGGACTTCGCCGGCGGCACCGTGGTGCACATCAACGCCGGCGTCGCCGGGCTGATCGCCTGCCTGGTGCTGGGCAAGCGCAAGGGCTACCCGACCACGCCGATGGCGCCGCACAACCTCGGCTACACCCTGGTGGGCGCCGCCATGCTGTGGGTCGGCTGGTTCGGCTTCAACGCCGGCTCCGCCGCCGCCGCCAACGGCACCGCCGGCATGGCCATGCTGGTCACCCAGATCGCCACCGCCGCGGCGGCCCTGGGCTGGATGTTCGCCGAGTGGGTCACCCACGGTAAACCCAGCGCCCTGGGCATCGCGTCCGGCGTGGTCGCCGGCCTGGTGGCCATCACCCCGGCCGCCGGTACCGTCGGCCCCATGGGTTCGCTGGTGATCGGCTTGGTCGCCGGGGTCCTGTGCTTCTTCTGCGCCACCAGCCTGAAGCGCAAGCTGGGCTACGACGATTCCCTGGACGCCTTCGGCGTGCATGGCATCGGCGGCATCATCGGCGCCTTGCTCACCGGCGTGTTCGCCGCGCCGGCCCTGGGTGGCTTCGGCACCGTCGAGGACATCGCGGCCCAGGTGTTCATCCAGTTCAAAGGGGTGGCCTTCACGGTGATCTACACCGCCATCGTCACCTTCGTGATCCTCAAGGTGCTCGACCTGGTGATGGGCCTGCGGGTCAACGACGAGGAAGAGACCGTGGGCCTAGACCTCGCGCTGCACAACGAGCGCGGCTACAACCTGTAACCCCTCGACCCACGACGGAACGCCCGGGATTCCCCGGGCGTTTTTCGTTGTCCGGCATTCGCCCCCGGAAAACCGCCCGCGTGCGCCAGCGCTCTTTGCTTTTTCCGTCGCCGCGCTAGAATGCGCGCCGACATGGAATCGAGGCCGGAGGCGATCATGTGGCGACAGCGTTCGATTACCCTGCGGGCCCGCCCGCGCGGATTTCACCTGATCACCGACGAGGTGCTCGCCGAGTTGCCGGAACTGCGCGAATACCGCACCGGTCTGTTGCATCTGTGGCTGCAGCACACATCCGCCTCGCTGACCGTCAACGAGAACGCCGATGCGGCCGTCCGCCGTGATTTCGAGCGGTTCTTCGAGCGCCTGGTGCCCCAGGGCGAGGGCGGCTACGAACACGATTACGAGGGGCCGGACGACCTGCCCGCGCATTTCAAGGCCAGCCTGCTGGGCTGCCAGCTGAGCCTGCCGATAACCCAGGGCCAGTTGGCGCTGGGCACCTGGCAGGGCGTCTACCTGGGCGAGCACCGCGACCAGGGCGGCGCGCGCCGGGTCCTCGCCACCCTGCACGGCGAGCCTTTCTGATTCTCCCGGTCGCGTAGAAAGCCGGCGCGGCTGGGCTATAAATAACCTGCTTTGGTAAAGCGATGAGGTAGAACAATGAGTGACGAAGAACTGGAACAGGACGATCTGGATACGGCTGAGGAAGAGGACGGCGAAGAGCTGGCCGCCGCCGACGACACCAGCGACGGCGAGGACGATGGCGAGGCCGGCGAGGGCGAGCGCACCGCGAGCAAGGGCAAGAAAGCCAAGGCCGCGGTAGACGCCGAGGAGCTGCCGAGCATCGAAGCCAAGCAGAAGGAGCGCGACGCGCTGGCCCGGGCGATGGAGGAATTCCTCTCCCGTGGCGGCAAGGTGCAGGAAGTCGAGCCCAACGTGGTCGCCGACCCGCCGAAGAAGCCGGACAGCAAGTACGGCAGTCGTCCCATCTGAGCGCGCCCCATCGCTTGAAAAGCCCGCCTTTCGGCGGGCTTTTTCATGCCGCTGGCGCGAGCGGCGTCACCAGGCGCGCAGCAGTTCCGGCAGTTCCGCCAGGGCGCGGATCTCGGCGTCGGCGCGATGCGCGGCCTCCCAGGGCTTGCCCAGGGGATTGAACCAGATCGCGCGCAGGCCGGCCTGTTGCGCGCCGAGGATGTCGTCCCCGGGATGGTCGCCCACGTGCACCGCCTCGGGGGCGTCGACCCCCGCGTGCCGCAGGGCCTCGCGGAACGGATGCGGATCGGGCTTGCCGATGCCCAGTTCTTCCGCGCTCAGGGCGAAGGCGAAATGATCGGCGAGGCCGAGCCTGCGCACGTCCGCGTTGCCGTTGGTGATCACGCCTAGCATGTAGTGCCTGGCGAGCCGTTCCAGGGTCGGCAGGGTATCGCTGAAGAAGGTGATGCGGTGACGTGCGTCGAGCATTGCCTGGAACGCGCCCTCGGCCAGCTCGCCGGCTTCCCGCTCGGCATAGCCCACTTCGCCCAGGGCGAGGAACAGGGTGCGCCGGCGCAGTTCGCTGAGGCGGTGGCGGAGTTCCGGCTGGCGCTCCAGCAGCCCGCTGCGGATCGTCCACAGGTACTCCACCGGCACCTCGCCGAGGGCCGCGGCATGGCGGTTCAGCCAGTCGCGCATGGCGGTTTCCGCGCCCTCGATGACCGGCCGGTTGTCCCACAGGGTGTCGTCGAGGTCGAAGGTGATCAGGCGTACGCTCATTCGTTGTCTTCCGTCCGTCGCCGCGCCCGTGGGTGGGCGCTGTCGTACACCTTGGCCAGGTGCTGGAAGTCCAGGTGGGTATAGACCTGCGTGGTGGCGATGTCGGCATGGCCGAGCAATTCCTGCACCGCGCGCAAGTCCTGGGACGACTCCAGCAGGTGGCTGGCGAAGCTGTGCCGCAGCATGTGCGGATGCAGGTGCTGGCCGAGTTCGCGGACGCCCGCCTGGCGCACCCGTAGCTGCACCGCGCGCGGCCCCAGGCGGCGCCCTTGGCGGCCGATGAACAGCGCCGTGTCCTTGGCGGCCAGGGCGCGCAGCGGCAGCCAGGCGTGCAGCGCCTCGCGTGCCTTGCGCCCGACCGGCAGCTCGCGGACCTTGCCGCCCTTGCCGTGCACGCGCACCAGCCCATCGCCGAGGTCCAGGCTTTCCAGGTCCAGCCCGACCAGTTCGGACAGGCGCAGCCCGGAGGAGTAGAAGAGTTCGAGCAGGGCCTGGTCGCGGCGGGCGATGAAGTCGTCTTCCACGGCGCCGTCGAGGAGCTGCTGGGCGCGGTCGGCGTCCAGCGTCCGCGGCAGGCGGCGCGCGCCCTTGGGCGGGCTGAGGCCGGCGGCCGGGTCCTGCTGGCAGCGCTTTTCGCGGATCAGGTAGCGGTACAGGCCGCGGGTGGCGGACAGCAGGCGCGCCAGGCTGGGGCTGGACTGCCCGCGTTCGTGCAGCCGGGCGACGAAGTGGCGCAGGTGGTGGGCGTCCAGCGCCGCCCATTCGCTCACCCCGGCGCCTTCGGCCAGTGCCAACACCTTGAGCAGGTCGCGGCGATAGCCGTCAAGGGTGTGCGGCGATACCTGGCGCTCGCGGCGCAGGTGTTCGAGATAGGCATCCAGTTCGGTTCGCATGGAAACTCCGTGAATCGCCCTGGGAGCAGGCAAGGGACCGGCGCCCGCGGCGCGCGATCCGGAAGCGAAGGCGTCAGCGCACCGAGCGCAGGGGCGCGGAGAGGCGCGGCAGGACGCGGCTGAGCACTTCGGCGATATAGCCGAGGAACAGCGTGCCGAGGGTGCTCTTGTAGTGCTGCGGGTCGGGGCTGCCGATCGCCAGCAGGCCGTGCTGGCCCTGGTGGCTCAGGCTCACCACCGCCGCCGAGCCCACCTGGTCGCGTTCCTCCTGGCCGAAGAGAAACTCCAGCTCGTGGGCGCGCAGCACGCCGCAGATGGTCTTGCCCCCCGCCAGCAGCCCGCCCACCGCCTGATGGGCTTCGGCGCTGCTCACCGAGCGGCCGACGCCCAGGGCGTTTTCGCTGAACAGGATCAGGCTGACGAAGGGCACCTGGAATTCGTGGCGAAGGCTGTCCTCGACGAGGCTGACTACCTCTTCCAGGCTGCCGGCATCCAACAGGTCCAGCACCAGCCGGCGGGTTTTGTCGAACAGGCGGTCGTTGTCGCGCGCCACGTCCATCAATTGCGACAGGCGATGACGCATGTCGATGTTGCGCTCGCGCAGCAGCTTGACCTGGCGTTCCACCAGGGAGACCGCGGCGCCCGGCAGGTGCGGGATGCGCAGTTCGGGGATCAGTTCTTCGTGGTCGACGAAGAATTCCGGGTGCTGCCGCAGGTAGGCGGCGACCGCCTCGGAATCCAGAGGCTGGGGCGGGTCCTGGCGCTGGTCGGTCATGGGCGATGCTCGGTCATAGACGAACCTGTCCTTCGTACACGCGGACGGCGGGGCCGGTCATCATAACCGGGTGCCCCTCGCCTGCCCACTCGATGGAGAGCTTGCCGCCGGGCAGTTCCAGTTGCAGGGGCGATTCCATCCAGCCCTGGCGGATCGCCGCGACCGCGGCGGCGCAGGCGCCGGTGCCGCAGGCGCGGGTCTCGCCGGCGCCGCGCTCCCAGACGCGCAGTTTCGCCTGGTGGCGGTCGAGGACCTGCAGGAAGCCGACGTTGACCCGCTGCGGGAAGCGCGGGTGGTGTTCCAGCTTGGGGCCGAGCTCGCGCACCGGGGCGCTGTCGACGTCATCGACGCGCAGCACCGCATGGGGATTGCCCATGGACAGCGCGGCCAGGCGCACCTTGGCGCCGTCCACCTCCACTTCGTAGTCCAGCGCCTCGGCGTCCGCCTGGAAGGGGATCGCACGCGGGTCCAGGCGCGGCGCGCCCATGTCGACGCCGATCTGCCCGTCGGAGCGCACGTCCAGCTCGATGGTCCCGCCCTTGGTCTCGACGCGGATGCGTTTCTTCACGGTCAGGCGCTTGTCCAGCACGAACCGGGCGAAGCAGCGCGCGCCGTTGCCGCACTGTTCCACCTCGGAGCCGTCGGCATTGAAGATGCGGTAGCGGAAGTCCACGTCCGGATTGGTCGGCGCCTCGACGATCAGCAACTGGTCGAAGCCGATGCCGGTGTTGCGGTCGCCCCATTGCTTGGCGTGCTTGGGCTGGATGTGGGCGTGCTGGCTGACCAGGTCGAGGACCATGAAGTCGTTGCCCAGCCCGTGCATTTTGGTGAAGCGCAGTAACATGCGTGCGCCCTCACACTGGCAGCAGGCTTTCGCCGGCGTAGAGGTCCTCGAGGCGTTCGCGGCGGCGCACCTCGAACGCGCGTTCGCCGTCCACCAGCACCTCGGCGGCACGGCCGCGGGTGTTGTAGTTGGAACTCATGACGAACCCGTAGGCACCGGCGGAACGCACGGCCAGCAGATCGCCCTCGGCGAGGGCCAGTTCGCGGCCCCTGGCGAGGAAGTCGCCGGTCTCGCAGATCGGCCCGACCAGGTCATAGGCGCGCGGCGTCGCGTCGCGCGGGGCGACCGGCACCACCTCCATCCAGGCCTGGTAGAGCGCCGGGCGGATCAGGTCGTTCATCGCCGCGTCGACGATGGCGAAGTTCTTGTGTTCGGTGTGCTTGAGGTATTCGACCCGGGTCAGCAGCACGCCGGCGTTGGCCACGATGAAGCGGCCCGGCTCGAACACCAGGGTCAGCTCGCGCCCGGCGATGCGCTCGCGCACGGCCCGGATGTAGTCGGCCGCCGGGGGCGGGGTCTCGTCCTTGTAGCGCACGCCCAGTCCGCCGCCGAGGTCCAGGTGGCGGATGTGGATACCGCTCCCGGCGAGGCGGTCGATCAACGCCAGCAGGCGGTCGAGGGCATCGAGGAAGGGCGGCAGGCTGGTGAGTTGCGAGCCGATGTGGCAATCGACGCCGACGATCCGCAGGTTGGGCAAGGACGCCGCGCGGCGGTAGGTTGCCTCGGCCTGCGCGATGTCGATGCCGAATTTGTTTTCCTTGAGGCCGGTGGAAATGTACGGGTGGGTGCCGGCGTCCACGTCGGGGTTGACCCGCAGGGAGATCGCCGCGGTCTTGCCGAGCTCCGCCGCGACCGTCTGCAGGCGTTCCAGCTCGTCGGTGGACTCGACGTTGAAGCAGTGCACGCCCACTTCCAGGGCGCGGCGCATGTCCTCGCGGCTCTTGCCGACGCCGGAGAATACGACCCGCCCGGCCTCGCCGCCGGCGGCCAGCACCCGCTCAAGCTCGCCCCGGGAGACGATGTCGAAGCCCGCGCCCAGGCGCGCCAGCAGGTTCAGCACGGCGAGATTGGAGTTGGCCTTGACCGCGAAGCAGATCAGGTGCGGCGCGCCTTCCAGCGCGTCGGCGTAGGCCCGGTACTGGGCCTCGATGTGCGCGCGGGAATACACGTAGGTGGGGGTGCCGAAACGCTCGGCGATAGCGGACAGCGCCACGTCTTCCGCGAACAGCGAGCCGTCGCGGTTGTTGAAGGCTTCCATGGAATGCCTCCAGTCAGAGTTCGTAGCGGTCTTTGCGGTGTTCTTTGGCGGCTTTTTCGTCGTCCGGATGATAGAGCGGGCCTTTCTGGCCGCAACCGGCGAGGGCGCCGGCCAGCACGGCCAACGCGAGGAAAGGAAGCAGCAGGCGCTTCATGACGGAATCCTTGAACTAAGCATCGAATGGGCCGGAGTATACCCAGCCCCCGGCGCCTTGCCTATGCGCGCGGGGTGCCCGTCCGGCGGGGCTCCGGAGGCCGTCGCGAGCCCCGCCGCCGGGGATTTTCCGGGCTTTCGGCGGGCGCTCGGCTGGGGCTTTTCCGGCGTCGTCGATGGCCCGGCATGCCATGGCGGGGAGACAGGCCGGTGCGGGCTGCGGCATTATCGCCGGTCATGACCGCGCGGCGGCGCCTACCCGGTCGCCCCGCTGGCTGCCGCCCGGTGCGGCGGGCCGCACGCGGCGCAGGATCCGATTTCTTTCACGAGGTGCCCCCATGAGTCTGAGCGAAGCCCGTTTCCACGACCTGCTCGATGCCGTCCAGGAGTCAGTCGAGGATGTCTTCGACGACAGCGACCTGGACGTCGACTTGGAAAACGCCGCCGGCGTGCTGACGGTGCGGTTCGAGAACGGCACCCAGGTGATCCTCAGCCGCCAGGAGCCGCTGCGGCAGTTGTGGGTGGCGGCGCGTTCCGGCGGCTTCCACTTCGACTACGACGAGGAGAGTGCCCGCTGGATCTGCGACACCAGCGAGGAGCCGCTGGCCGAACTGCTCGCCCGGGTCACCCAGGAGCAGACCGGCGAGAACCTGGAATTCGATGGGCTCTGAGGCCCTGGCCGGCGCGCCAGCGCTGGGGGCCGACGGACGCCCGGCCTCGCCCTGCGTGCGCCAATGTTGCCTGGACGACGCCCAGGTCTGCCTGGGCTGCGGCCGCACCCTCGACGAAATCCGCGAGTGGCGCGCGGCCAGCGATGCGCGGCGCCTGCAGATCGGCCGCGACGCCCGCGCGCGACGGGCCTGATCTCGACGGTATTGCCAATCGGCGCCGGGCTGACGTAGTGTCGGTCCGGTCAGGACGCGTCGGTTAGACGCGACCTATCCTGAAACCCCGCCTTCGCCGCTCGATCGAAACGGCTGCGCGCGGTGCTCCCGGCCCCACAGCGTTCAGCAGGCGTCTCCCGCGTCCTGTCCGTATGGCCATGCCCCGCGCCAACCCGATCATCCAGTCTTTCGAGGCGGGGTTTTGCTTTTTTCAACCCATGCAATCCGTACCCGAGGAGCCTCGCGTTCACCATGAACACTCAGCCGCCGATAACCATCACCCGTCTCGATCTGCAGCGTCTCGAGCGTCTGCTCGACAGCCTGGAGACGTACGGTCCCGCTGCCGAGGCCCTGGAAGCCGAGCTGGCGCGGGCGCAGGTGGTGGGCCATGACGAGGTGCCGCCGGGCGTGGTGACGATGAACTCGCGGGTGCACTGCCGCGAGGAAAACAACGGCAAGGACTATCACCTGACCCTGGTCTACCCGCAGGACGCCGGCGCCGAGGGCACCGTGTCGATCCTCGCGCCGGTCGGCTGTGCCCTGCTCGGCCTCAGCGTGGGCCAGCACATCGACTGGCCGGCGCCCAGCGGCAAGGCCCTGCGTCTGACCCTGCTGGCGGTGGAGTACCAGCCCGAAGCGGCGGGCGAATACACCCCCTGAGCGGCGCGCAGACAGTCCGTCGGCACCGTCCGGCGGGCAGGGGATGGCGCCTGCGGCATGGTCTAGAGTGGTAAGACCAGTCGGCAAGGAGGCCGTCGCCATGTCCAGTCTTCCCCTCTATTTCCCGGCCGGCTACGACCGCGAGCAGGCCTTGCGCTGCGCGGTCCTGGTCGGCCACGCCTACGACATGCATAGCCAATGGCACCGCCAGGGCAGCCCTTCGCGGCCCCGGGCGTTCGCCTGGGCGGCGCCGGTGCCCGCCGGCTGGCAGTTTTCCGCGCCGATCTGGAGCGTGCTCAGCGGGTTGCCCTACCTCAGCGAGGCGGAACCCTTCGGGTTCGCCGCCCGCGACCCGCAGGGCGCGGTCTACCTGGTGTTCCGCGGCACCGACACCTTGCCCGACTGGCGCGACGATTTCGCCGCGGACCCCAGCCATTATCCCTGGCAGCAGCGGGTCGGCCTGATCCACGACGGCTTCCTCAAGCTCTACCGCTCGTTGCGCCAGCACGCCTTGCAGGCGCTGGACGACCTGCGCCCGGGCGGCGCGCTGCTCACCTGCGGGCACAGCCTGGGTTGCAGCCTGTCGACCCTGGCGGTGCTGGATATCCGCGAGCAATGGCCGGACCAGCCGCTGGAGCAGTACAACTTCGCCAGCCCACGGCTCGGCGATCCGGCTTTCGCGGCTTTCTACAACGCTTTGCGGATTCCGACCTATCGGCTGGTCAACGACAGCGACGAGGTGCCGCAAACGCCGCCGGCCGCCCGTCGCGGGCGCTACTTCCAGCATGTCGGCTGGCCGGTGACCTTCAGCGCCAGCTACCCCGGCGAAGCCCTGGCCCACAGCCTCGCCGACTGCTACCTCTACGCGCTGGAGCATCCGGACGCGCCGATGCGCGGCTGCTGAGGCGGCGACCGTTCAGGCGTTGCGCAGGGCCTGGTTCAGGGCCTGTTCCAGGCGCGCCTTGTAGCGCAGGTAGTGCACGGTCTGCGCGGTGCCTTCGATCCGTGACAGGTCGAGGTCGGTGATGTAGCAGGGGTAGCGTTCCACCTCGCGGCGCTGCGCGAGGATGTGCCGGGCCACGGTGGCGTAGAGCTCGGTGCCGTACTCCAGTTCGGAGAACTCCCGATGGTTGCAGTACAGGGTGACGTGCACGCGCTTGCCCGCGGCCGGCTCCACGATCGCCTGCACGTCGTACAGCGAGTGCCCCGGCGCGGCCAGGGGCGCCTGCCGGCGATCGAGGCGCATGGCGCGGCCGGGCTGGGTCGGCAGCACTTCGTAGTAGACCAGTTCCATGGCCGCCACCGGTAGGGCGCTGTCCAGCGGCAGCAGGGCATTGCGCCGGTACAGCACCGACTGCAGGAAGCGTTGCAGCGGGGTCAGCAGGCTCTGTTCGTCGCGGAACGGCAAGCGCTGGCGCCACAAGGCGTTGTGCTCGTCGAGCACGGTGACCTCGGCGCTGTCGCCGTCCACCCGGTAGAACACCTGGATGCTGTCGGGGCGCCCGAGGGGCAGGATCAGCGCCAGGTCGAGGCCTTCCAGGGCGTAGGCGTCCAGGTGCAGCGGGCTGTACGCGGGCAGTTCCTCGCCCAGGTGCTCGATCAGCGCCGGCAGATCGGCCAGCACCGCATGGCTGACTTCCCCCGGGGCCAGGGTCAGCAGGTGGTACTGCTGCTGGACCCGCAACAGGTAGCGGCTGGTGCGGCCGCCGCCGAGGTTGGCGAAGACGTCGCGGAACAGGTCTTCGACGCGCAGGGCGATGGCCTGCGCGCGGTTCTTGCAGAAACAACGCACCTTCAGCCGCGGCAGCGGCCCCGCGGGGGGCAGGTCGTTGAGGAAGTCGCACAGGCAGTCCAGCAGCGCATTGGCCCCCGCGTAGCGCTTCACCAGCAGCTCGTTCCAACTGTTCAGGGTCAGTTGGTCGAGGGTCAGCACCAGGTTCTCCCTGACCCCGGAATAGCCCAGGGCGTCGGTGCGGTCGGTGGTCATGTGCACGTTCATCTGGCTGTGCTGCTTGAGGGGGTCGAGGCCGATATTGACCAGCAGCAGCACGTCGGTCGGCGCGCTCGCCTGCAGCAGGGCGTTCTCGTCCACCGGCGCCAGGGGCAGCGGCAGCATCTGTTGCAGGCTGGCGAGCAGGTTGTTCAGTTCGAAATCGGTGAGGTCGCTTTCGCCGGGATGCACCGACAGCCGGGTGCTGCCGTCGATCACCCCGTTGCGGTGGCACCAGGCGAGCAGTTCGAGCAGTTCACGGGTGCGCTTGAGGGGCGCGAAATCCGCCCATTCCTGGGCGTTCAGGCTGCCGCTGTAGAGCGCCCACTGGGTTTCTCCGGGCGCCTCGGGGCTCGGCGATTGCACCAGGGTCAGGGTGTCCTCGGCCAGGTCCGGCGCGATCCCCGGGTTGATGAATTCCACCTTGCCGGCCTTGCGCTCGAAGGCGGCGTACAGGCGCCGGCCGAGCACGCCGAGGTCGCGGTTGTTCAGCGAGCTGCCGGTGTGCCCGGTGCGGGCGAACTGGGAGAGGAAGCGATAGCTGTAGGTCAGCTCGTTGACCAGGGCGCGGCGTTCGGCGCCCACCTGGCGCACCTTCCACTGGCTGCGGCTGTCGAGCATCGCCAGTTGCCGCTCGTCCCAGTTCCACTCGCCCACCAGGCGCTCCAGCAGCAGGCGTTGCCAGCTCTTGGCGCGGTTGCGCGGCGGCCGGCTGATCTTCTTGTTCACCTTCAGGTAGAGGCAGCGGCGGATCAGTTCCAGGCGCTCGTGTTCGCCACGGGCCGAGAGGTACTCCTCCAGCCGGCGGTACACCACGATGTAGGGGTCCAGTTCGTCCAGGTCGATACGGTTGGCGAACACCGCCTGCTTGAAGCGCAGGGACAGGCATTCCACCTGCGGGTGTTCGCTGGCGTAGACCTCGGTGAGCAGCAGCTTGAGCACCGACTTGTAGGGCGAGTCGATGCCCTTGAACAGCTGCCACATGCCGGCGCCGATGTATTCGGCGGGCGGGATGCGCGCCAGGTGGCCCAGGTCCAGCACTTCGTCGGCGCGGACGAAGCGCTTGTTGAGCAGCAAGTGGGTGAACTCGGCGTAGCGCCGCTCTTCGTAGACCGGCACCAGCCACCACAAGGGGGTGCGCCCGCCGAGCCAGATGGCGGTGCGGTAGAACTCGTCCAGCAGCAGGTAATGCTGGGTGGTGCCGCAGTCGTCGGAGGTCAGGTGGGTTTCGCGGTCGCCGACCACGAAGCGTTGCGGATCGATCAGGAAGAAGTGGGCCTCCGTTCCCAGGGTCGCCGCCCAGTTCTCCAGCAGATCGCATTTGCGCCGCAGCTCGGCTACCGCGACGCCGTTCAGGTGCGAGTCGTGGCACACCCATACGTCCATGTCGCTCTGCTCGGCCTGGGCCACGGTGCCCAGGCTGCCCATCAGGAACAGGCCGTGGATCGGCATCGAGGGCTTGCCGCCGAGGGGGTTGCCGCGGCGCGCCTTGTAGGCGAAGGAGCGGGTCAGGCGCTGCGCCTCGGACAAGAGCTCGTCGTCCGGCTCGAAGCCGGACAGGCCCGCCGGAGTGGTTCCGGATACGTAGCCGGGCAACAGCGGGTGGTTCACGTGGAACAGCAGCGGCAGGAGCTTCAGCACCAGTTGCTGGCGCGTCGACAGGGCCTGGAAGGTGCGTTGCAGGCGGCCGGCGTTGACCTTGAGAAAGCGCGCGCGCAGCTGGGCGAGCTGTTTGCGATCGATCCCGTCATCGATGTCCGGACGGATTTCCTGGTTACGCGTCATGACTCGCTCATGCCTATGGGTGGGCAAAGACTACCAGCGGACGTCCGGACGCGGGAGGCTGCCGGAAAAAGGCTGTGTTGGGGGCGTTCGCGATCCCGGGCACCGGTGGCGCCGGGATCGTGGAACCCTGTCGGGTTATCGGCGCGGCCGGGCCGCTTCTGTAGGGGCTCCGCGAGCGCTCCGTCGGGGCGTTCGGCGTTTCAGGCGGGGTCGCGCCGCAGGATGGTCAGGAGCGACTGGGCGTGTTCGGCGGCATCCAGGCCGAGGCTGGTCAGGTAGCCGCCATCCGGCAGGGTGGTCAGGCCTTTGGCATGCAGGCGATCGATGGCGCCGAGGGCGTCCCGGGTCGCGTTGTTATGCACCTTGATGCCTTCCAGGGTGTTGCCCAGGTTGAACAAGGCGAGGATTTCCAGTTCGGCGATCAGTTCGGGGGTGAACGACATGGGCGCTCCGGGCTGTTCTTGTTTGAAGGGATGGGCCCTGTGCCGCCAGGCGGCGGGGCCTTCCGCAGTGTAGCGAGTGACGCCTCAATGTGCAGGGGAATCGCCGCCCGGGGGTTGCCAGGCGTCCAGGATCGCCTGATAGCGGCCATCGGCGCGGATGCGCCGCATGCCCAGTTCGAAGCGGCGCAGGAGAAATTCGCTGCGCGGGTGGTTGCGCGAGAACGACAGGTAGAGCTGCGGCTGGTGCACCCGCGCGACCGCGACGAAAAGGCCCTGCAGGGCAGGGGTGTCCTGGAACAATTGCTCGGCCGTGCCGCGGTAGGCGACCGCGTAGTCCACCCGGCGGTGACTGAGCATCAGGAAGCCGTTTAGGTCCTTGCGCACTTGCACGCGGATCATGCCGTTCAGGGTATCGAAGGCCTCGCCGTATTCGTAACCGAGGGTCACCGCCACCCGCCGGCCATTCAGGCGATGCAGGTCGTCGATGGGGTCGGGTTGCTCGCGGCGCGTCCAGAGCAGGATGTCGTCGCTGAACAGCGGCTCCCGGGGCAGGCGGAAGTCCTCGGCGATCCGCGCGTCCGGCGCGGTGTTGAAGCAGCCCGCCAGCTCGCCGCGCTTCGCCAGTTGCATGCAGCGCGAATAGGGGTAGGCCACCAGCCGTATCGGCGTTTCGCTCGCGGCGAAGGCGGCCTTGACGATATCCACCGACATGCCCTGGATCCGCCCGTCCTTCAGTGCGGTGAAGGGGTACCAGTCGTCCTCGGCGCCGATCGGCACGGGTTCTTCCGCGCGTGCTCGAAGGCTCCCGACGACCAGCAGGAACAGCATCAGGGTCAACAGCCGGGACGACACGGACAGCGGGTGGCTCATTCGGCGCGAATTCCTTGGGGCCGAGTGGGGCGACAGCGAAAGCCCGAGCGGATCAGGCCTCGCCGTCGTCTTCCGGGAGGTCCGGCAGCGCGCGCAGGGCCTGCTCGTACCAGGCACGATCGAAGGCACGGTCCTCGCGCAGCATGGCACGGATTTCCTGGGCCAGCACCAGCGCCATCAGGCGCAGGCTTTCCTCGCGGTCGTAGCCGACCAGGGTCAGCTTGTTGAGGGTGGCCTGCACCGCCGCGGGGTCGTCGGCCTGCAACTGGTTCTCGACGGCCTGGATCAGGGCGGATTCGGCGAAGGCTTCGTCGCTGTCGTCGTGGACGGTCATGTCGGGGCTCTCTCTCAGTCGTGGTCGGCGGCGAAGTCCAGCAGCGCCTGGCCGCTCAGGCGATAGGTGGTCCACTCGTCCTGGGCGCGGGCGCCGAAGGCGCGGTAGAACTCGATGGCCGGGGTGTTCCAGTCCAGCACCGCCCATTCGAAGCGCCCGCAGCCGCGTGCCACGGCGAGGCGCGCCAGATGGCGCAGCAGCGCCTTGCCGGCGCCGCTGCCACGCGCCGCGGGGCTGACGTAGAGGTCTTCGAGGTACAGGCCGTGCTTGCCCAGCCACGTCGAATAGTTGAAGAAGTACACGGCGTAGCCGATCGCTTCGCCGTCGCGCTCGCAGATCAGCGCATGGCTGCTGGACTCTGCGCCGAACAGGCTGTCGCGAATGCCGGCCACATCGGTCTGCACCTCGTGCTCGGCTTTTTCATAGATCGCCAGATCGCGGATGAACCGCAGGATCAACTCGGCGTCGTCGGCGTTGGCGGGGCGGATGGTCAGCGACATGGGGTAGGCCTTCTAGCGTAAAGGGGGCATCGATTCGAGGGTGTCGCCCGCTCGGGCGCGGGCGGGCTGCGCGTCGGTGCCTGGCGGGCGGTCCGCGGTGCGCGCCAACAGGGCGTCGACCGCCCCGTGCGAAGCCAGATGGAGATAGCGCAGGCCGGGGCGGGCGTTGAGCATCTCCGCCGCATAGCGCTGTCGATGGATGGCGTAGCGGGTCCAGGCCCAGGCGATCACCGAGTGTTCCGGGTTCAGGCTGTACAGGTTGCTCCAGCGCTCCCGGTTGCCGTTCCACAGCACCTGCCTGCCGAGCACGCGCTTGAGGGTGCGCAGCACCAACTGGCGCATCACCGAGGCCCTGGGCAAATCCAGCCAGATGACCGTGTCCGCGCGTTCCAGCACCAGGGGGCGTACCGAGGAGTAGTTGCCTTCCACCACCCAGTCGTCCCCCTCCAGGGCCTCGGCGACCGCCTGCTGGAATCGCTCGGTGGGCAGGGGCTGCCAGTCGGGCTGGTGATACAGGGCATCCAGCTCCACATGGCGATAGCCCAGCTGTCGCGCCAGGCGGCGCGCCAACGTGGTCTTGCCCGCGCCGGAGCAGCCGACCACTGAGATACGCCGGCCGGGTATCCAGGGTTCTGTCATCAGCGCGCGGCCAGCAATGCCTTGCCGCGCGCGACCGCGGCACGCACCTGCGCTGGCGCGGTGCCGCCGATGTGGTCGCGGGCATTCACCGAGCCTTCCAAGGTCAGCACGGCGTACACGTCTTCACCGATCTGGTCGCTGAAGCGGCGCAGCTCGTCGAGGCTCATCTCGGCCAGGTCCTTGCCGGACTCCACGCCATATTTCACCGCGTGGCCGACGATCTCGTGGCAGTCGCGGAACGGCAGCCCCTTGCGCACCAGGTAGTCGGCGAGGTCGGTGGCGGTGGAGAACCCCCGGCGCGCCGCCTCGCGCATGACGTCGCGCCTGGGCTTGATCGCCGGGATCATGTCGGCGAAGGCGCGCAGCGAGTCGCGCAGAGTGTCGGCGGCGTCGAACAGCGGTTCCTTGTCTTCCTGGTTGTCCTTGTTGTAGGCCAGCGGCTGGCCCTTCATCAGCACCAGCAGCCCGGCCAGGTCGCCGAACACCCGCCCGGCCTTGCCGCGCACCAGCTCCGGCACGTCCGGGTTCTTCTTCTGCGGCATGATCGAGGAACCGGTGCAGAAGCGGTCCGGCAGGTCGATGAACTGGAACTGCGCGCTGGTCCAGAGCACCAACTCCTCGGAGAAGCGCGACAGGTGCATCATCGCCAGGGAGGCGGCGGCGCAGAATTCGATGGCGAAGTCGCGATCGGACACGCCGTCGAGGGAATTGCCGCCCACCGCGTCGAAGCCGAGCAACTCGCAGGTCAGCTCGCGCCGGATCGGGTAGGTGGTGCCGGCCAGGGCGGCCGAGCCGAGCGGCATGCGGTTGACCCGCTTGCGGCAGTCCACCAGGCGTTCGTAGTCGCGCGCGAGCATCTCGAACCAGGCCAGCAGGTGATGGCCGAAGGTCACCGGCTGCGCGGTCTGCAAGTGGGTGAAGCCGGGCATCAGGGTGTCCGCCTCGCGCTCCGCCTGCTCCAGCAAGCCCTGTTGCAGGCGGGTGATCTCGCCGAGGATCAGGTCGATCTCGTCGCGCAGCCAGAGGCGGATATCCGTGGCCACCTGATCGTTGCGGCTGCGCCCGGTGTGGAGTTTCTTGCCGGTGACGCCGATACGATCGGTGAGGCGTGCCTCGATGTTCATGTGCACGTCTTCCAGGTCGACGCGCCACTCGAAGGTGCCGGCCTCGATTTCCGCCTGGATCTGCCTGAGGCCGGTCTCGATGGCGTCGCGCTCCGCGTCGCTGAGCACGCCGGCCTGGGCCAGCATCGTGGCATGGGCGATGGAGCCCATGATGTCGTGGCGATAGAGTCGCTTGTCGAAGTCGACCGAGGCGGTGAAACGGGCGACGAACGCATCGACGGGTTCACTGAAGCGGCCGCCCCAGGATTGATTGGTCTTTTCGGTGCTCATGGGCTGACTCGTGACGAAGGCAGGCGCGACGCCTGCGTGGCAGGGGAGTGCCGCCGATGATAGCAGCCTTGCCGCCGGCTTCGCCGCCGCCGCGGTCGATTCGGGAAGTGTCGGGCGCCTCACAGTTTCCGGATGCCGCCCGCCTTTCGCGGCGTTATTTCCACCGGCTGGAGCGCGCCGGCTTGCTGCCGGGGCGGCTGCCACGGAAACTGCCTCGATGCGAATACACTGGCTTGACCGCATGCGCGAGCGCATGCCCACCGATGAGTTCTTCGTCCCCGAACTGTGCGAGCCGGAGGCTTTGCTCGGCCTGGTGCTGCTGGCCGAGCTGCTGGTCATGGTGCTGGTGCTGGCGGAGCCCTTCGTCGCCACCTTCAACTGGACGCGACTGGCGCTGACCTCGCTGTTCGTACAGTGGATCGTGCTGCTGTCGGCGGCGCTGCTGTGCCGGCTGCGGCCGCTGCTGGCGCGCCTGCCGGCGTTGCTGGCGGGCGTCGCCTGCTGCGCCCTGGTGGTCAGCCTGACCCTGGGCTGCACCGCCGTCGCCGATCATTTCCAACTGGGCGGCCCGCTGTCCCGCACCGGCGAAGTCAACCTCTACCTGCGCCACTCGCTGATCGGCCTGATCATGTCGGCGCTGCTGCTGCGCTACTTCTACCTGCAGAGCCAGTGGCGACGCCAGCAACAGGCGGAGCTGCGGGCCCGGCTGGAGTCGTTGCAGGCGCGCATCCGCCCGCATTTCCTGTTCAACAGCCTAAACAGCATCGCCAGCCTGGTGGCGATCGATCCCTCCAAGGCCGAGCAGGCGGTGCTGGATCTGTCCGACCTGTTTCGCGCCAGCCTGGCCAAGCCGGGCAGCCTGGTGAGCTGGACCGAGGAGCTCGAACTGGCTCGGCGTTATCTGTCGATCGAACATTATCGCCTGGGCGAGCGTCTACAAATGAGCTGGGACGTGGATCGGGTGCCCGACGATCTGCCGATTCCGCAACTGACGCTGCAACCGCTGCTGGAAAACGCCCTGATTTATGGCATCCAGCCGCGGATAGAAGGCGGCCTGGTACAGGTCGAAGCTCAGTATGCGGACGGCGTGTTCCGTCTCTGCGTCAGTAACCCGTTCGAAGGGACCGGCGCCCAAGCGCCGTCCCGTGGAACGCAACAAGCGTTGATCAACATCGAGGCGCGTCTTGCGGCACTTTTCGGACCGCGGGCGAGTCTCACCGTGGAGCGCCGTGACGGTCGCCACTTCACCTGTCTACGCTATCCTTGTGCCAGACTCACGCAGGAAGCCAGAGCAATATGAATGTCCTGATCGTCGATGACGAACCCCTTGCCCGCGAACGCTTGAGCCGATTGGTCGGCGACATCGACGGGTACCGTGTTTTGGAACCTGCCGCCAGCAATGGCGAAGAGGCGTTGAGCCTGATCGAGAGCCTGAAACCCGATGTCGTCCTGCTGGATATCCGCATGCCCGGCCTGGATGGCCTGCAAGTCGCAGCGCGCCTGTGTGAGCGGGACGCGCCGCCTGCCGTAATCTTCTGCACCGCCCACGACGAGTTCGCCCTGGAGGCCTTCCAGGTCAGCGCGGTGGGCTATCTGGTGAAGCCGGTACGCCCCGAGTCCCTGGTCGAGGCGCTGAAGAAGGCCGAGCGGCCGAACCGGGT
Organism: Pseudomonas sp. RIT-PI-AD; assembly: GCF_025642785.1. Taxonomy (GTDB): domain Bacteria; phylum Pseudomonadota; class Gammaproteobacteria; order Pseudomonadales; family Pseudomonadaceae; genus Pseudomonas_T. The sequence goes on along the minus strand of NZ_JANZKU010000012.1, from coordinate 63,952 downwards.
GCAACTGGCGGCCCTCACCCGGCCGGCGGCGGAGTCCGGAAACGGGCCGCGCAGCCATATCAGCGCGCGCACCCGCAAGGGCATCGAGCTGATCCCGCTGGATCAGGTCATCTATTTCATCGCCGACCACAAGTACGTCACCCTGCGCCACGAGGGCGGCGAAGTGCTCCTGGACGAGCCTTTGAAGGCCCTGGAGGACGAGTTCGGCGAGCGCTTCGTGCGCATCCACCGCAACGCCCTGGTGGCGCGCGAGCGCATCGAGCGGCTGCAGCGCACGCCGCTCGGGCATTTCCAGCTCTACCTGAAAGGCATGAACGGCGAAGCGCTGACCGTCAGCCGGCGCCACGTCGCCGGCGTGCGCAAGTTGATGAACAACCTGTAGCGGCCGTGCCGCTTCCCTGCCCGAACACCGCCGCGCGCACTGACGAGCCTCAATTCGCCGGTCGTCGCGGCTGGTATCATGCCCGGTAGTTCGTTCCTGGAATTACCTGTCATGCCCCGCGAAATCCGCATCGCCACCCGTAAGAGTGCCTTGGCCCTGTGGCAGGCCGAGTTCGTCAAGTCGCGCCTGGAACAGGCGCATCCGGGTTTGAGCGTCAGCCTGGTGCCCATGGTCAGCCGCGGCGACAAGCTGCTCGATGCACCCCTGGCGAAGATCGGCGGCAAGGGATTGTTCGTCAAGGAGCTGGAAACCGCCCTGCTGGAGCACGAGGCCGATATCGCCGTGCACTCCATGAAGGACGTACCCATGGATTTTCCCGAGGGCCTCGGGCTGTTCTGCATCTGCGAGCGCGAAGACCCGCGCGACGCCTTCGTCTCCAATGCCCATGGAAGCCTGGATGACCTGCCGCCGGGCAGCGTGGTGGGCACCTCCAGCCTGCGTCGCCAGGCTCAATTGCTGGCCCGGCGGCCCGACCTGACCATCCATTTCCTGCGCGGCAACGTCAACACGCGTCTGGCCAAGCTGGATGCCGGCGAATACGACGCCATCATCCTCGCCGCCGCCGGTTTGATCCGCCTGGGCTTCGAGGCGCGCATCCGTTCCTCCCTGTCGGTGGCCGACAGCCTGCCCGCCGGCGGGCAGGGCGCGGTGGGCATCGAGTGCCGCAGCGAGGATCACGAGATCCATCGCCTGCTGGAGGCCTTGCATCATCCGCAGACTTCCTTGCGCGTCAGCGCCGAGCGGGCGCTGAACAAACACCTCAACGGCGGCTGCCAGGTGCCGATCGCCTGCTATGCCGAATTGCAGGGCGACCAACTCTGGCTTCGCGGCCTGGTGGGCCATCCGGACGGCAGCCTGTTGCTGCGGGCCGAGGGGCATGCCGCCGCGGCCGACGCCGAGGCCCTCGGCGTGCGCGTCGCCGAAGAACTGCTGGACAAGGGCGCCGCGACCATCCTCGCGGCGGTCTACGGCGAGGCCGGCGCGGAGTGACGCCTGCCACCGCGCCCGGGACCGGTGGTTGGCGCCTGTTGCTGACCCGCCCCGCCGATGACTGCGCGGCCCTGGCCGGAGCGCTCGCCGAACGCGGGGTGTACGGCTCCTGCCTGCCGTTGCTGGCGATCGAGGCCCTCGCGGAAACCCCGGCGCAGCGCAACCTGATCCTCGATCTGGACCGCTACGCCGCGGTGATCGTGGTCAGCAAGCCCGCCGCGCGTTGTGGCCTGGAGCTGTTGGACCGCTACTGGCCGCAGCCGCCTTTCGCGCAACGCTGGTTCAGCGTGGGCGGCGCCACGGCGCAGTTGCTCCTCGACTATGGGCTGGACGTCGCCTGGCCCGAGACGGGCGACGACAGCGAAGCCCTGCTGGCGCTGCCGGCCCTGGCCGAGGCCTTGGCCCGGCCAGAGCCGCGCGCGCTGATCCTGCGCGGCGAAGGCGGGCGCGGGCTGCTCGCCGAGCGGTTGCGCGAACGCGGCGTCGCCGTGGACTATCTGGAACTTTATCGGCGGCGGCTGCCGAGTTACCCGCCGGGCACCCTGGCGCGGCGGATAGCGGCGGAACGCTTGAACGGCCTGGTGGTCAGCAGTGGGCAGGGGTTTGCGCACCTGCTCCAATTGGCGGGCGATGCCTGGCCGGACCTTTCCGCGATGCCGCTGTTCGTGCCGAGCCCCCGGGTGGCCGAGCAGGCGCGCGTTGCCGGTGCGAAGAATGTAGTGGATTGTCGTGGCGCCAGTGCCGCGGCCTTGCTGGCGGCGCTCGGGACTTCCGCGACGCCTTCCCCTTGATGCAAAGGATGGATACGTGAGCGAGACAGCCTTTCCGAAAGACGAACAGACGACCCTGACCCCCGAGCCGGTGAGCCTGGCCGAGCGCCCTGCCTCCCGCGGTACCGGCGTAGCCCTGTTGGCGCTGCTGGTGGGCATCGCCGCCAGCGTCGTCGGAGGGTGGAGCCTGTGGCAGGTTCGCCAGCTGGATGCTCGCGACCAGCAGCGTCTCGCCCAGTTGGAGAGCGCCCGTGGCGAAGCCCAGGCGGTCGCCCTGCGCGAGCAGCGGCTCAGCGCGCGCCTGGCGGAGCTGCCGGCGCCGAACGAACTGGAAGAGCGCCAGCGCCTGTTGGCCAGCCTGCAGGGCGAACAACAACGCCTGAGCGAGCGCCTGGAAAGCGTGCTCGGGGCCAGTCGGCAGGATTGGCGCCTGGCCGAGGCCGAGCACCTGTTGCGCCTGGCGGCGCTGCGCCTGTCCGCCTTGCAGGACATCGAAAGCGCCCAGGCGCTGGTGCAGGCGGCCGACGACATTCTCCGCGAGCAGAACGACCCCAGCGGCTATGCCGCTCGCCAACAACTGGCGAAGAGCCTGGAGGCCCTGCGCACGCTGCCGCGCCCGGACCGCACCGGGCTGTTCCTGCAACTGGGTGCCTTGCGCGAGCAGGCCGCCGCCCTCAACCCGCAGGCCCCGGTGTTCGAGAACAAGGGCGACGCCCTGAGCGCCCTGGCCGCTCAGCACAAGGACGATGGGCGCTGGGCGCAGTGGTTGGCCAAGCTCTCGGAATATTTCCGCATCGACTTCGACGCCGACCGCAACATCCGCCCCTTGCTGGCCGGGCAGAGCCTGGATCAAGTGCGCCTGACGCTTTCCCTGGCCCTGGAGCAAGCCCAGTGGGGCGCGTTGCATGGGGAAGCCGAGGTCTATCGGCAAGCCCTGAGCCAGGCGCGCGGCGTGCTCGATGCCCATTTTAACCGGGATAACCCGGAGAGCCGTGCCCTCCGTGCGCGCCTCGACGACCTGGAGAAGCAGCCGGTGGCGGTGGCCACGCCCGATCTCAGCGGCGCCCTGGATGCGGTGCAGGCCTACCTGCAGCACAAGCAGGCCGCCCGTGACGCCGTGCCCGTGGAGCCCGAAGCCGCGGAAGCGGGGGAGGCGCCATGAAGCGCGTCGGCCTGCTGATTCTCCTGCTCCTGGTGGCGGCCGGCCTGGCGCTGCTGGGGTTAGCGATCGCCGAGCACAAAGGCTACGTGTTGATCGCCTATGAAGGCTTCCGCTACGAGGCGAGCCTGTGGGCCACCCTGGCCCTGGTGGCGGTGGTCGTCCTGTTGCTTTATCTGCTGCGCCTGTTGATCGTGTTGCTGGCCGCTTCCGGCGGCGCGCTCAACCCTTGGTCGCGGCGGCACAAGCAGCGGCGCGTGCGCCAGGCTTCGGAGCAAGGCTTCCTCGATCTGGCCGAAGGGCGCTGGGCCCGGGCCCAGCGTCATCTCAAGCGCGCCGCCGAAGCCGACCCGCAGCCGCTGGTGTACTACCTCGGCGCCGCCCGCGCGGCCCACGAGCTGGGCGAGCATGCCGAAAGCGACGCCCTGCTGGAACGCGCCCTGGAGCGCCAACCGCAGGCCGAACTGGCCATCGCCCTGACCCATGCCGAATTGCAGCAGGCCCGCGGCGAGCCGGACAAGGCCGAGGAAACCCTGGAGGCGATGCGCAGCCGCCATCCCCATCATCATCAGGTGCTGCGCCAGTTGCAGCGGCTCTATGTGCAGCGCGGCGCCTGGTCGGCGGCCATCGGGCTGCTACCCGAGTTGCGCAAGGAAAAGATCCTCGGCGAAAGCGAACTGAACGCCCTGGAGCGGCATGTCTGGACCCAGCGGCTCGCCGAGGCCGGCCAGCCCGCCGCGGACGGCGAGAGTCCGTTGCAGGACCTGACCCGGGCCTGGCAGCAGGTGCCTTCGGCGCAGCGCAACGAACCGGCCCTGGTGGCCGCCTACGCCGGGCAACTGCGGCGGCTGGATGCCCAGGAGGAGGCTGAGCAGGTGATCCGCCAGGCGTTGAAAAGGCAGTACGACAGCCATCTGGTGCGGGAATACGGGCTACTGCGGGGCGCCGATCCGGCCCGGCAGTTGCAGACCGCCGAAGGCTGGTTGGCCCAGCAACCGGGTGACCCCGCGCTGCTGCTGACCCTCGGGCGCCTGTGCCTGCATAACCAGCTGTGGGGCAAGGCCCGCGACTACCTCGAGTCGAGCCTGACGTTGCAGCGCGACCCGGAGACCTGCGCCGAACTGGCCCACCTGCTGGCCGAGCTCGGCGAAGTCGAACGCAGCAACCAGTTGTTCCGCGAGGGCTTCGATACCCTGGAACGGCGCCAGTTGCCGCGTCCGTCCGCGCTGCAACGGGTCGGCTAGGCCTCGCCGCGCCGACTCCGGTCGGCGCGGCACAGCGGCTCGCCGGGCATAATCGGACGCGTGGCGCATTAATCCGGACCGACATCCCCTCCGCCGCCGCGCTGCGTCTTGAAAGCCCCCAGGGCTTGCTCTACCGTAACCGCCTTCCTCGACCCCCTAACGGAGCCGCCATGCCTCTGGCCAGCCCCCGCTCGCTGTTTCTCCTGGCTTTTCTCGGTAGCGTCGCCATCATGGCCGGCGCCTTGTATCTGGAGCACGTGGTCGGGTTGGCGCCCTGTCCGCTGTGCATCCTGCAGCGCATCTTCGTGATTCTCTTCGGGGTCTTCGGCCTGCTCGGTTTCCTGCACAACCCCGCGACCATCGGGCGCCGTGTGTACGCCGCGCTGATGTTGTTCAGCGCGGCCGGCGGCGGTGCCACCGCCGGCCGGCAGATCTGGCTGCAGAACGTGCCCGCCGACCAATTGCCCGCCTGCCTGCCCAGCCTGGAATACATGATGGACGCGCTGCCCTTCCAGGAGATCATCGGCCTGGTGCTGCATGGCAGTGCGGACTGCGTGGAGGTGACCTGGACCCTGTTCGGCATGAGCCTGCCGGAATGGGCGCTGCTGGCCTTCGTCGGCATGATGCTGTTTAGCCTGTATCAGTTGCTGCGCCGCGCCTGAAGAACGTGCAGCCCGCATCCGGTGCGGGCTGAGGACCCCGCGGGAACCCTTCGGTTCAGTGTTTTTTGCGTTCGAACGAGCGTATGAAATTTTCCCCTCGGGTGCCTTGAAGGCATCTGACAGGCGGCATAATCTGGCCCCCACACTCCCGTCGGACAGTCGTCCGCGGGCCTTCCCCACGACTGTTCGCCGATCGACAAGAGCGTCTCGGAGCAGACGTCCACAGCATTAAAGACAAGGGAAGCCATCATGCTCGAGAGTTGCCAGAACGCCCAGGAACGCTGGGGCGGTGTCCATCTTCTGATCGATCGCTGGTTGCAGGAGCGGCATGAACTGGTCCGTCGCTACAAGGCCTTGAGCGACGCCCCGCAGGCGCCCGGCGACAATCCCGAGGCCCTGTCGAGTTTCTGCGAGACCCTGGTTGACTACGTGTCCGCCGGCCATTTCGAGGTCTACGAACACCTGCTCAGCGAAGCCAAGGCCTACGGCGACCAGCGTGGCCTGGAGCTCGCCCGGCAGATCTACCCGCGCATCGAGGTCATCACCGAGGAAGCCCTGGCGTTCAACGACCAGTGCGACAAGGGCGCTTCCCGGGAAACCTGCCTCACCGAGGAGCTCAAGCGCCTCGGCCAGTTGCTCAACGAGCGTTTCGAGCTGGAGGACTGCCTGATCGAGGTGTTGCACAACACCCATCAGCAGCAGGACGTCGAACCCGCCTGATTCAGCGGCTGTCGAGCAGTTCCAGTTCGAATACCAGGGGGGCGTAGGGCGGAATCAGATCGCCCGCCCCTTCGGCGCCGTAGGCCAGGGCCGAGGGAATCACCAGCCGCCATTTCGCGCCGACCGGCATCTCCACCAGTGCCTGGCGCCAGCCGGCGATCACGCTGTCCAGCTTGAACCATTGCGGCGCTTCGTTCGCATCGAACAGACTCCCATCCGCCAGACGCCCGCTGTAGCGCACGCGCACTTCGCCGCCCGCGCGCGGCCGCGGCGCATTCGGCTGGCCCGCGTGCAGCACGCTCACCAGTAGCCCGCCGGGCAGTTCGCGTACGCCGGGCTTGGCCTTTTCCTCCACCAGGAAACGGGTTTCCGCGGCGATCTCCCGGGTGTGCAGCCGTTCCGCCTCGGCCATGCGGGCCTCGTGGGCCGCCTGCAATTGTTCGATGCGCGCCGCCGGCAGTTCCAGCGTGCCGCCGCGGTAGGCATCGCTCAGGCCTTTGAGCAGCGCTTCCAGTTGCAGGTCCGGTACTTCCTCGTGCAGGCGCTCGCCCAGGCGTACCCCGAGGCTGTAGGCCAGATCGTGGGGGCTCTCGGGTTCGGCCGCCTGGGCGAGCGGCGAGAGCAGCAGAAGACCGAGCAACAGCGGACGCGACATGGGGGTTCTCCGTGGGTCGAGGGCGAGGATTATGCCAGTCGCGGCGCGTGACTCGATGCAGTGCTGGCGAGTGCCCGGACAGGTGTCTAGTATGGGGCGCATTCCCGTCCGCCCCGGAGGCGTCTATGTCGGCTAAAAAGAAACCCGTGAGCACCCCGTTGCACCTGTTGCAGCAACTGTCGAGCAGCCTGCTCGAACATTTGGAGAACGCGTGCAGCCAGGCCTTGATCGATGCGGAGAAGCTGCTGGCCAAGCTGGAGAAGCAGCGCGGCAAGACCCAGGACAAGCTCCTCGGCAGCCGCGCCAAGCTGCAGGACGCGATCGGCGCCGGTAAGCTCAAGGCCCAGGCCAAGGCCAAGCTGGCGGTCGGCGAACTGGAGACCCTGCTCGAGGCGTTGCAGGATCGCCAGGCGGAAACCCGCGGCTACATCGCCCAGTTGAAGCAGGATGCCGAGGAAAGCCTGAAGCTGGCCCAGGGCATCGGCAAGGTGCGCGAAGCCACCGCCAAGGCGCTGAGCGCCCGCGAAGCCAAGGTCTCGACTTCCCGTAGCCCGGCAAGCAAGGCGCCCACCCGCGAGGCGAGCAAGCCTGTCGCCACCAAGACGCTGAAGGCGCCGCCCAAGCCGGTGGTCAACCGCGCCAAGCCGGCCACCCCCGCGAGCGGCGCCACGTCGCCCGCCCGTAGCGCGGCGAAACCCGCCAAGCCGGCGTCCGCCGCGAGCGAAAAACCCGCCGCCAAACCGGCGAATCGTACCCGTCCGGCGTCCAAGGCCGCGACCACGAATGACGCCGCGAAGCCCGCCCGCACCGGCGCAGCCAAGCCGGCCTCCCGCCCGACGACCGCCGGTTCCACCGCCAAGGCCGCGCCGAAGTCGGCCGCACCTAAGCCGGTCGCGCGCAAGGCGCCGACCCGTGGCAAGCCCGCCGCCGCACCGGCCAGCCCCGCGGCCGCGCCCGCGGAAGGCCAGGGTTCGGCCAGCGCCGGCAGCAACGGCTCGACGCCGCCGACCACCGCCTAAGGTGCCAGGGCCGCTGCGCGCAACCGCTCCAGCGCGTCGCGGTCCCGCTCTCCCGCCGCATCCGCCAGGGTTTCGAGCCAGGCGGATGCCGGCGAGGATTCCCCGGCGCTCCAGCCTTCCGCCGCCCGTTCCAGGCGCGCGAGCAATTCCCGTTCGGCCTGGAGTTCCAGCGCCTTGATCGCTTCGCGCAATGCGTTCAGCGCGGCGTCTTCGCGCGCCGGCGTCCGCCAGCTCTCGCGCAGGTCACGCAGGGGTTGGATAGTCAGGTGCCGCCAGGGCGCGGCGATGGCGCGCAGGACGTGCAGGCGGCGTTCCTCGCAGGCGATGCCGCGGCCGTCCAGCCAGGCGCCAGCCAGCAGCAGGCAGACATCCGCGCCCTGCGCCTGCAGGCGCAGACAGGCCTCTTCCACCCCCGGCCGGGCGTACAGCGCCAGGGCGAAACTCCATAGTCCAACGGGCATGCGGCTCCCCAGGTGAGGCGGCGAAGCTGATAAACTCCGCCGCCTTATGATCCGACTGACCCAACTCACTCTACAGCGTGGTCCGCAGCGCCTGCTAGAAGGCGCCGACCTGACCCTGCACCCCGGCCAGAAAGCCGGCCTGATCGGGGCCAACGGCGCCGGCAAATCCACTCTGTTCGCTTTGCTCCGGGGCGAACTCGGCCCCGACGCCGGCGATTGCAGCTTGCCCGCCGACTGGCGCATCGCGCACATGCGCCAGGAGGTCGATACCCTCGACCGCCGCGCGGTGGACTACGTGCTCGACGGCGACGTGCACCTGCGCCAGGTGCAACGCGACCTCGCCGCCGCGGAAGAGGCCCACGACGGCACCGCCATCGCCCGCCTGCACAGCGAATTGGACAACGCCGACGGCTACAGCGCCGACGCCCGCGCGCGCAAGCTGCTCGCCGGCCTGGGCTTCGGCCATGGGCAGATGGACCTGCCGGTGAGCGACTTCTCCGGCGGCTGGCGGATGCGCCTGAACCTGGCGCAGGCGCTGATGTGCCCGTCCGACCTGCTGCTGCTGGACGAACCGACCAACCACCTCGACCTCGACGCGATCCTCTGGCTGGAGGACTGGCTGAAGAGCTACCCCGGCACCCTGCTGCTGATTTCCCACGACCGCGATTTCCTCGACGCGGTGGTGGACCACGTCATCCACCTGGAGCAGCGCAAGCTGACCCTCTACCGCGGCGGCTATTCGGCCTTCGAGCGCACCCGCGCCGAACGCCTGGCGCAGCAGCAGCAAGCCTTCGAGAAGCAGCAGGCGCAGCGGGCGCACATGGAGAAGTACATCGCTCGCTTCAAGGCGCAGGCGACCAAGGCCCGCCAGGCCCAGAGCCGGATCAAGGCCCTGGAGCGGCTGGAGGAACTGGCGCCGGCGCACGTCGACTCGCCCTTCGATTTCGCCTTCCGCGAAGCCGACAAGATTTCCAGCCCGCTGCTCGATCTCGCCGAGGGCCGCCTCGGCTACGGCGAGAAGACCGTGTTGCAGCAGGTCAAGCTGCAACTCACGCCGGGCGCGCGGATCGGCCTGCTTGGCCCCAACGGCGCGGGCAAGTCGACCCTGATCAAGACCCTGTCCGGCGAACTGCAACCGCTCGGCGGCGAGCTGCGCCGTGGCGAGAACCTGGCCATCGGCTATTTCGCCCAGCATCAACTGGACGCCCTGGACCCCAAGGCCAGCCCGCTGCTGCACATCCAGCGCCTCGCCCCCAGCGAGCGCGAACAGACGCTGCGGGACTTCCTCGGCGGTTTCGATTTCCGCGGCAACCGCTGCGACGAGCCGGTGCTGAATTTCTCCGGCGGCGAGAAGGCACGCCTGGCGCTGGCGCTGATCGCCTGGCAGAAACCCAACCTGTTGCTGCTCGACGAACCCACCAACCACCTCGACCTGGAAATGCGCCTGGCCCTGACCATGGCCCTGCAAGAGTTTTCCGGCGCGGTGCTGGTGGTGTCCCACGACCGGCACCTGCTGAAAAGCACCACCGACGAATTCCTTCTGGTGGCCGACGGGCAGGTACGGGTCTTCGAAGGCGATCTCGAGGACTACGCCCGCTGGCTGCTCGACTACCGCGTCCGCCAGGCGCCCGCCACGGCCGCGCCGGCGGGTGTCGAGCGCACCGACAAGCGCGCCCAGCGCCAGGCCGCCGCCGCCCTGCGCCAGCAACTGGCGCCGCACCGGCGCGAGGCCGACAAGCTGGAGAAGGACCTGGGCCTGCTGCACGACAAGCTCGCCGAGCTGGAAACCCGCCTGGGCGACAGCGCCCTCTACGAGGCGGCGCGCAAGGATGAAGTGCGCGACCTGCTGGCCGAGCAGGCGCGGCTGAAGAGCCGCGAAGCCGAGCTGGAGGAAGGCTGGTTGCTGGCCCTGGAGCGCCTGGAAGACCTGCAACGGCAGTTGGAGGACGCGTGCTGATGGATGAACTGGTCCTGCTCACCGCCTGGAGCGAGCCGCTGCTGCGTACCGCCCAGGTCCTGCTGATCCTGCTGCTCGCCTGGGTCGTCCAGCGCATGGTCACCCGTGGCCTGACCCGCCTCGGCGCGCGCTACCCGCAGTTGCCGCCGGAGTTGTTGCTGCCGCTGCGCGGCGGCCTGCGCTGGCTGATCATGGGCAGTGCGTTCATGTTGATGCTGGAGCGCCTCGGGGTTTCCGCCGAAGTGCTCTGGACCGCGCTGACCGGCTTCGCGGCGGTGGCGGCGGTGGCCTTCTTCGCCATCTGGAGCGTGCTGTCCAACCTGTTCTGCGCGCTGCTGATCTTCGCCCTCGGCCCGTTCCGCCTCGGCGACCGCGTGGAGGTGGTGGACAGCGCCGACAAGCCGGGAGTCAAGGGCCGGGTGGTGGCGATCAACATGTTCTACACCACCCTCGAAGACCTCAGCGAAGAGAACCATGGCGCCTGGTTGCAGGTGCCCAACAGCCTGTTCTTCCAGAAAGCCGTGCGCCGCTGGCGCGGTTGAGCCGGCCTTGGACCGTAGGCGCCGTGAGCGACTGCGACGCCTGCGAACCGGGCCGCTGACCCTCGCCGCGCCCACGCCCTGCGCCACCCCGGCGATTCGCCGAACGTGGGCGATCCCCGGCCGGCCCCTCCGGCGCATGCCGAATACGTCGCCCCGGCGTGAACCAATCGACATTCCGAGCGTGACCGAGCGCTGCGACAACCGCGCGGCTTCTGCATAGGCTGCACGCCCGTTTCATTCCGGAGCCGCGCCATGTCGCCAGCCCTACCTTCCGGCACCCGCGCCGAAGCCCTCGAACACGCCCTGGCGCCCCTGCGCCACCCGGCGCTGGAGCAGGCGGTCGCCACCGCCTGCGCGCCCTTGCCGGTGCGCGAGGCCTACCTGGCCGCCCTGCGGGTGCCAGTGCTCGGCGCGCGCCTGCTGCTCGCGGTGTCCGGCGCCGACATCAGCACCCAGCGCCTGCTGGCGGCATGCGTCGCCGAGGTGCTGCCGGAGGAGTTGGAACTGGACCTGATCGAGCTGAGCGAGGACGCCCTGTCCCATGCGGTGCGCGAGCGCTGCGAGGCGTTCTATCGCGCCTGATCGAGAGGCGCCCCGGGCTGGATCGAGGGGCACACCCGCAGGCCTTCCGCCTCGCGGCGCGATACCCGGCGCCCGACTCAGGTCCCGGTCAGCTCCGCCAGCAGTTCCTCGCGCAATTTCTGCAACCGCGGGGCGTTGCGTTCCCGCGGGTGCGGCAGGTCGACCCGCACCTCGTGGCGGATGCGGCCGGGGCGGGGTTCCATGACGATCACCCGGTCGCCCAGGTAGAGCGCTTCCTCGACGTCGTGGGTGACCATGATCATGGTGCTGCGCTGCTGGGTCCAGATGCGTTGCAGCTCGCCTTGCAGGCGCACCCGGGTCAGGGCGTCGAGGGCGCCGAAGGGTTCGTCCAGCAGCAGCACCTTGGGTTGGGTGATCAACGCGCGGGCGATCGCCGCGCGCTGCGCCATGCCGCCGGACAACTGGTGCGGATAAGCCTGCTCGAAACCGCTCAGGCCCACCAGCGCGAGGTGCTCGGCGACCCGCTCGGCCTTCTCCCGTGGGGCCAGGCGCTGGTTCTTCAGGGCCAGGGCGACGTTCTGCGCAACCGTCTTCCAGGGAAACAGGCGGTGATCCTGGAAGACGATGCCGCAGTCGAGGCGGGTGCCGCGCACCGGCTCGCCGTCCAGCAGGATCTGCCCGTCGTACTCGCGCTCCAGGCCGACGATCAGCCGCAGCAGCGAGGATTTGCCACAGCCGCTGGTGCCGACGATGCTGACGAACTCCCCCGGCAGGACCTGCAGGTCGATGTCCTGCAGGACCGGCAGCGGCTTGCCGTCGATCCGGTAGGCCTTGTTCAGACCATTGATGGCCAGGGCGCCGGGCTGCTGCAGCTCGGCGCGCACCGGCGGCGGGTTGAGGATGGCGGTCATCGCGGTTACCTAGGGTCGTGGCGCGCGCCAGCGCAACAGGCGCCGGCTCACGCGGGAAAACAACTGGTTCATGGCATAGCCGAGCAGGCCCACGCAGAGCACGCCGATCACCACCACCTCCATGCGCGAGCCGGTCTCGGCGTTCATCATCAGGTTGCCCAGGCCCATGCCGGTGGCGAGGAACAGCTCGCAGCCCACCGAGCTGACCCAGGCGAAGGCCAGTGCGTGCAGCACCCCGGTGGCCAGGCTGGGCAGGGCGCCGGGCAAGTGCACGTGGAGGAATTGCTGCAACGGATTCAGCCGGTAGAGGCGGCCCACCTCGCGGTAGCGTTGCTCGACGTGGCTGAAGCCCTCGAACGCGTTGAGCGCCATCGGGTAGAACGCCGCCAGGGTGACGATCAGCACCTTGGTGAACTCGCCGCTGCCGAACCACAACGCGAGCAGCGGGATCAGGCCGAGGATCGGTACCTGGCGCAGGGCGTGGTAGAGCGGGCCGAGGGCGCGTTCGGCGAGGGGCGAGAAAGCCATCAGCGCGCCGAAGGCAAAGCCGCCGAGCACCCCGCCGAGCAGCCCCAGGCAGGTGCGTTGCAGGCTGGCGGCCGCGCTCAGCCAGAGTTCGCCGCTGGCCAGCAGCTCCAGCAGGCCGCTGCCGATGCGCGCCAGCGGGACGAAGGCATAGGCCTGGCTGGCGCCCTGGCGCGAGGCCAGTTCCCAGGCGCCGATCAGCAGCAGCGGCAGGAGCAGCCCGCGCATCGGCCGGAGAACACCGCGCAGGCCGCTCATAGGTCGCTCTTCCAACGGAACAGCCGCCGTTCCAGCAGGCGGAAACCGTAGTCGAGGGTGAAGCCCACCAGCCCGGTGACCACCACGCCGACCATCACCACGTCGATGCGCATCATTTGCCGGCTCATTTCGATCATCTGCCCGAGGCCGCTGTCGGCGGCCAGCAGTTCGGCGGCCACCAGCACCATCCAGGCGCGGCTGAGGCTGATGCGCAGGCCGGTGACGATGGGCGGCGCGGCGGCGGGAAAGGCGACGTCGCGCACCAGGCTGGACAGCGGCAGGCGATAGACCTCGGCCACCTCGAAGTAGCGCCGCGGGATGCCTTTCACCCCCTCGCTGGCGGCCAGGGCCACCGGGAAGAACGCGGCCTTGGCGACGATCAGCACCTTGAAGGTTTCCTCGACGCCGAAGAACAGGATGAACATCGGGATCAGGGCGATGGAGGGGATCTGCCGCAGCACCTGGAACAGCGGCGCGCAGTAGGCCTCGACGGTCTTCGACAGGGCCAGGGCGATGCCGAACGGCAGCCCGCCGAGGACCCCGAGGGAAAAGCCCAGGGCCAGGCGTGACAGGCTGTTGCCCAGGTGCTCGCGCAGTTCGCCGCTGCCGAGCAGTTCGAGAAAGGTCCGGTAGACCTCCAGGGGTGGCACCAGCAGTTGGCTCGGGAAGCCGCCGAACGCGGCGAGCAGGGCCCAGGCGACGAGCAGCGCCAGGGGCGAGGCGAAGCCGCTCAGGCGGGAAAGGACGACCGGCATGCTCAGGGCTCCAGGGCGACGAGGGGAGGGGGCCGGCGCAGCCGGTACCAACCGCAGGCGAGGACGCCTAGCGACAGTACGGGAATCCAGGCGAGGAACAGGTTCTCCAGCCCCACCAGCTGGCTGATGGTGCCGCCCAGCAGCGCGCCGCAGAGCCCGCCCAGCATGCCGGCGAGGTTGAACAGCCCGGACAGCTTGCTCTTGTCTTCCGGGTGCTCGCCGAGCTGGGCCATGTTGACCAGGTGCGCCAGGGCCGCGGCGGTGCTCAGCAGTACGCCGCCCGCCGCCAGCCAGCCGTAGTCGTGGGCACGGCCGAGCAGGCCCAGGCCCAGCAGCGCGGTGATCAGGCTGGCGAGGTAGGCGAGGCGTCGCCCGCAACGCTCCACCAAGTGGCCGAGGCCGAACAGGCCGAGCACCGCGGCGAGTCCCTGGATCATCACCAGGCTTACCGCCTGGGCCTGGGACAGACCGGCGACCTCCAGGGCGAGCAACACGATGAAGGTGCCGAACAGCGCGCCGGTGGCGTTGGACAGCAGCTCGATGAGGCAGCTCTCGGCGACCTCGGCATGGGCCAGCATGGCCCGCACCTGGGCGAACGGATCGCCGGCGCCGACCGCGCCGACCGAGGCGTCTTCCTCGCGGTTCCAGAAGCCCAGGCCGTAGAAGGCCATCAGGCCGAAGCACAGGCCGATGGCCACGAACGCCACGCCGAAACCCAGGCTGCCGCCCAGGGCGTTGCCCAGCCAGGGGCCGAGCAGGCCCATGCCCAGGGTCAGCGCGCCGCGGTACCAGCCGGCCTTGTCGTTGCCGATGCGCGGCAACTGGCGCAGGAAGGCGCTGTTCATCGCGACGATGCGAAAGGGAATGCACAGGCCGATCAACAGGCGCGCCGCGGCCAGCCACGCCCAGCCGCCGAACAGCGGGATCGCCAGGTTCAGCAGCAGCGGCCCGAGGCTGGCGAGGCAGTACACCCGGCGAGCGCCATAGCGGGCGATGACGAAGCCGGCCGGCAGGGTCAGCAGGACCATGCCGAGGGACTCCATGGCCGCGATTACCCCCAGTTGCCAGGGGTCGGCACCGATCTCGATGGCGTACAGGGTGGTGACGATCTTGGCCATGCCGATGGTCGCGCCGCTGAACGTCGCCAGCAGCAGGAAGCCGGCCAGGAACGCCGCGGGCCTAGACGGCGACATCGACCGTCTCCAGCAGGTGCTCCAGCGGCGCCGGGTCGATCCAGTGGCGCACGTCGAAGCCATGGGGGATGAAGTCCCAGCGTTCGAGGAAGTCGGTGAGGTCTTGCAAGGCGCCGATCGAGCGCTCGGCCAGGTTGGTCTGCAGGCGCAGGTGGGCGTCCTCGCCGTAGGCGTTGGCCACCCAGTACTCGCTGGTGTTCAGCTCGCGGGCGAGGAAGCGACGGGTTTCCTCGGGGTGCGCCCAGGCCCATTGCTCGGCGCGCAGCACGCTGTCGAGGATCAGCACCGCGGCATCGAAATGGGCGTCGAGCAGGTGCCGGTCCACGGTCAGGGTGCGCGGCGTGCCGATGTTGGCGCGGATCAACGGGTCCGGGTGCGAGCCCACGTCCACCAGCACCCGCAGGCCGAACTCGTCGGTCAGGTGCAGGCCGTGGGCGCCCTTGAGGAAGATCGCATCGACCTCGCCGCGCAGCAGGCCGATCAATTCGTTGTTGCGCCGCCGGCTGCGATGGCCGCCGAGGCTGATCTGGGCGCCGTGCACGTGGCGAACCGGGTCGTCGCTGTAGGTGCCGCCGTAGGGGTAGTCGACCCATTCCACCTCGTCGACCTCCAGCCCCTCCAGCCGCAGGGCGTTCTCCAGGCCGCGCAACGCCTGGGCGCGGGCGAAGTCGATCTGCACGTTGGCCCACCTGGGCACGCCGAAGCGGCGGTTGCGCAGGTCGCGGATGTCGCGCAACGGGCTGTCGGCGGTGGTCACGATCAACTGCACCTCATCGGCCCAGGACAGACCGATGACCCGCGTCTCGCAGCCGCTGGCGCGGGCCCAGATGGCCGGGATGTTGCCGCCGTGGCGGACGGAGTTGCGCAGGTGGTGATCGAAATGGGCCTCGCGCACCTCGCGGTCGGAGGATTCGCGCAAGGCCTGGATGCGCGTGCCGCGGGCCTGGAAGACCTGCGCCAGGCGGCCGGATTCGACGGCGATGCCGAGCCCGGTGGGGACCGGGCTGTGGGTGTACCAGAGGGTATCGAGTGACGTGCTCATGACGGTCGGGTTTCCAGCGGGCGAGTGACGGTCGTAGCCGAGGAATGCCCTCCGCCGCCGGGCGGAGGGCGGGGTGTCAACTGGCGCGCCGCGCCGTACCCTGGCGCAGGCTTTCCAGGGGGCGCGGGTCGATCCAGTCGCGCACGGCGAAGGTTCGTGGCAGGAAGCGCCAGCGATGCAGGAAGTCGGTGAAGTCCTGCAGGGCGGCGATGGCCTGTTCGTCCAGCTCGGTGCGCAGGCGCAGGTGGGCGTCCTCGCCGTAGGCCTGGGTCACCCAGAACTCGCTGCTGTTGGTTTCCCGCGCCAGGTAGCGGCGTGTCTCGTCGGGGTGGGCCCAGGCCCATTCCTCGGCGCGCGATACCGCGCCGAGGATGCCCACGGCGGCGGCGTAGTGACGTTCCAGCAGGTTGAGGTCGACGGTCAGGGTCCGCGGCGTGCCGTTGTTGGAACGCACCAGCGGGTCCGGGTGGGCGCCGGTGTCGATGACCCTGTGCAGGCCGAACTGCTGGGCCAGTTGCACGGCGTGGGCGCCCTTGAGGAAGATCGCGTCCACTTCGCCGCGCAGCAGGCCGACCAGTTCCGGGTTCTGCCCGCGGCGGCGGCCGGCGAACGCGCCGAGGCCGTTGCGCGACGGCGCCCGCTCGTCGCTGAAGGTGCCGTCCAGGCGATAGTCGATCCGCTCCACGTCGGCCACTTCCAGGCCTTCCAGGCGCAGGGCGTTTTCCAGGCCGCGCAGGGCCTGGGCGCGGGTGAAGTCGATCTGCGCCTCGCTCCAGTCGGGCAGGCCGAAGGTGCGCCCCTTGAGGTCCTTGACGCCGCGGATGCCGCTGTCGGGCAGGGTCAGGATGAGCTGCGCCTCGTCGGCCCAGGACAGCCCGATCAGGCGTGTCTCGCGGCCGCTGGCGCGGGCCCAGAGGGCGGGGATGCTGCCGCCGTGGCGGACCGAGTTCTGCAAACTGTGATCGAAGTGCGACTCGCGCACCGCCTGGTCGTCCGCTTCGCGCAGCGAGCGAATGGCGGTGCCCTGGACGGCCAGGGCATCTTCCAGCCAGCCTTTCTGCACGGCGATGCCGAGGCCGGTGGGCACCGGGCAGCGGGTGTACCAGAGGGTATCGAGGGGTTGACTCATGGGGCGGCTCCTTGGCGTCGGGTCAGGCACTGGCTTTCAGCGTGGCGGGCGGGGTGGCGCGCTGGGCCGGGTGGCCGTGCACCAGGGGCAGGACCTCCTGGCCGATGCGCAGGGCTTCTTCGAGGTGCGGGTTGCCGGCCAGGATGAAGGTGGAGAAGCCGGCGTCGCGGTACTCGGCCAGGCGTTCGGCGACGTTCTCGTGGCTGCCCACCAGGCCCACCGTGGGGCCGGGCTTGGCCTTGCCGAAACCGGCCCAGAGGTTCGGCCCGATGATCAGGTCGTCGAAGCGCTCGGCGTTCTGGTGGTAGGCGTTCTGCCGCGCCGCGCCGACCGAGTCGGAGCCGCTGGCGAAGTGCTTGATGAAGGCGCTGGTCTTGGCGTCGATGCGCTCGTACTGGCGGCGCAGTTCGCTCCAGGCGGCGTCCTCGGTCTCCCGGGCGAACAGGTCGATGCGGATGCCGAAGCGCACTTCGCGGCCTTGCTTGGCGGCCAGCTCGCGCACGCGCTCGATGTGCGGCTTGAGCTTGTCCACCGGCTCGGCCCAATTGAGGTAGACGTCGGCGTGGCGGGCGGCGACCTCCAGGGCGGCATCGGAGAAGCCGGAGAAATAGACGCCGGGCTTGCGCTCCCGCTTCAGGGCGAGGGGCAGCGAGCCGTTCTCCAACTGATAGATGTCACCCTGGTAGCTGAAGTGTTCGTTGTTCCACAGGCCGTCGATGATGTCGAGGAACTCGCCGGTGCGCCGGTAGCGCTTGTCGTGCTCGAGGAAGTCGCCGTTGGCGCGCTGGCTGGCGGGGTTGCCGCCGGTGATGATGTTCCACTCCAGGCGGCCGTGGCTGAGGTGCTGGAGGATCGCCGCCTGCTGGGCGGCGTAGGCCGGCAGCGTCCAGGTGGCCTGGAAAGCGATCAGGAACTTGATCCGGCGGGTCTCCCGGGCCAGGGCCGCGGCGGCGATCCAGGGCTCCGGCCCGGTGGGCAGCAGGGCGCCCTCGAAGCCCGCGAGCTCCGCGGCCTTGGCCACCTGGGCGATGTAGTCGATGTAGGTGAAGCCGTCCGGTTCGCCATCGGGCAGGCGCCCGGGGGCGATGTGACCGGGACGCTGCAGGTGGCTGCCGCGGTTGTTCTTGTCCGATGCCAGATAGGGACCATCGCTACCCAGCGGCAGACGCCAGAAAAATTCGGTGCTCATGGTAGTGCTCCAGTGGCTGCGTCGAGAAAAGGCCTACAACGGTTGTACGCAGGTTGCGCAGCAGGAGAGCAAGGGCTGTGCCGGAAGCCCGCGAGCCAGGCGGCACGGGGCCTGCGGCGGATTGGCGGGGGTCGCGGCCGGCCGCTCTGCTGGCGCAGCAGCACGCACCCAGCAGCGGCTGCTGAGGTCGCAGCAGGAACGGCGGCGAACGCCCGGACGGTGTCGGTTTCATTAAGTAAGTGACTGATTCGTATGGGAAAGCGGGGCTGGCATAAGTCCTGCTCGGCAACCCGGGCCCGTGCCCCGCGCGAGGCGTTCGACATCCAGACAGGAGCGCACCATGACCGCCAGCCTTTCCCCGCAATCGCTCGACCATCTCGACCAGGCCAGGCGTGACTTCGCCAAGGCCTTCCGGGTGCTCAAGGAAACCGGCACCCTCACCGCGACCAACACCTTCCAGGTGTACGCGCGCATCCCCGACACCGACCTGGTGCTGGCGCTGCACGCCCCGAGCCCCTGGGCGGACGACCCGTCGATCCGTGCGGTGGTCGCCAGCTACGCCGGCGAGGTGGTATTGGACGAAACCACCGAGGGCGCCTCGCCGCTGAGCGGCCGCAAGGCCGGCGGCAACGGCCAACGCTATGCGGCGATCTTCCGGCAGCGCCCGGAGGTCAACATCGTCAGCCACGTCCACACGCCCTACCTCGGCGGCTGGGCCAGCGCCCACCGGGTATTGCCGATCCGCTACGCGGCCTCCCAGCGGGTGACCCTGGCGCGGGAACTGCCCATCTACATCGACCGGCGTCAGCCGGAGCAGGACTTCATCGTCGAGCGCATCCAGGAGAACCCGCATACCCCGGCGATTCTCGAGGCCAATGGCGGCGCCACCTTCTGGGGCGAGAGCATCCTGCAGGTCGGGCGGCTGATCCTGCTGATCGAGGAAGGCGCCTACTTCCAGGCGCTGGCCGAGCCGTTCGGCGGTTCCAAGGAATTCGGCCCGGGCGTGCTGGAGCAGCAATGGAAGATGACCGGCCTGTGGGCGGAAGGGCAGAAGCTGCTGGACGCCGCGGCCTGAGCCGCAACCCGGCATGCAAAAGAAAAAAGCCCTCTCAGGAGGGCTTTTCCGTTTCCAGGCTAGCTGGCCGTCGCGGGCGGGACCCGGCTCGCCGGGCGCAGGCCCAGGGGCACCAGGAACAGCGGCAGCAGGCTGGCGACCACCAGCACGCAGAGGAAGGGCACGCGCGAGGGCAGGCTGAACAGCGGGAACAGCAGCACCGGGCCGAGGAACATCGACAGGTACAGCGCCTGCTCGGCGATACCGCCGGCGCCCATCACGTCGCCTTCGCGGCTCATCTTCGGGATGCTGGTGAAGACCCAGGCGACCACGAAGCTGCCGAAGAAACCCTGGGCGATCTTGGCCAGGATGGCGGTGGTGGACGGGATGCCGGGGAGGAACACCAGCACTTCGAGGGCCACCCCGAGCAGGGCGCCGCCCACCACCGCCAGCGGGCCGACCCGCCGCAGGTTCAGCACGAAGCCGGCGAACAGCCCGGCCAGCACGCTGCTCAGGATGCCCAGGGTGGAGATCAGGCCGATGGTGGCCGGCGCCACCCCCAGGTGGTGGATGAAATAGTCCGGGGTGATGGTCACCAGGCCCAGGGCCACGGTCAGCGGCGCGCCCACCGCCAGGGCCAGGCGCAGCACCGAGGGGTCGCCGTACAGGCGCAGCGCCTGCCCCAGGGGTTTGCGTTCGCGGCGGTTCGCCAAGTTGTGCGCCGGCAGCAACGGCGTCGCCAACAGCAGGAGCAGCAGCACCAGGGCATGGCCGCTGAAGGCCAGCCGCCATTCGCCGTGCTGGCCGCCCACGTAAGGCGCCACCGCGAAGATGGCGATGGCGCCGCCCAGCGGCGAGGCCACCGACCAGAAGGCCAGGGCGGTGGTGCGGCGCCCGCCCTCGGTGGTGTGCATCAGCAGCGCCAGGGCCGCCAGTACCACGCTGATATAGCCGGCGCCTTCGACGACGCGCAGGGCCAGCAGCCATTCGAAGGCTTCGCTGCGGCTGGCCAGGTAGCTGCAGGCGGCGGCCAGCAGCAGCCCGGCGACGATGGCCGTGCGCTCGCCGACCCGGGCGACGCCCCAGTTGACCAGGGGCGAGGCCAGGGCCGCGACGATCGCCACCGCCGAGACCACCCAACTGGCGTGGGCCGGGGAGACCGAGAACGCCTGGGCGATATCGGCCACCAACAGGATGGTCTTGCCATGACAGGCCGCGATGACCACGGCGAAGGTAAGGATGAGCAGAGTCGAGGGCCAGCTTCCGGTACGCATGGGGGGATCTCGTCGGGAGAAAGGACGCGCGGCTCAGCGCCGCGCGATGTTCAGGACCTGCAATTCGCTGAAGGCGTCGTAGCCGCGCTGGCCGCCCTCGTAGCCGAGGCCGCTCCACTTATGCCCGCCCTTGGGCGCGCCGGGCTGGATGTGCAGGTGCTGGTTGACCCAGGCCAGGCCGGCGTCCAGGCGCGCCGCCAGGGCTTCGCCGCGAAGGCGGTCGGCGGTCCAGACCGAGGCGCCGAGGCCGTAGGGGCTGGCGTTGGCCTGGGCGATGGCGTCTTCCACGTCGCGGAAGGGAATCACCGGCAGCACCGGGCCGAACTGTTCCTCGTCCACCAGCGCGACCCCGGCGCCGATGCCGCTGACCAGGGTCGGCGGGTAGAACAGGCCGGGCCCTTCCAGGCGCCGGCCGCCGCTGTGGATGCGCGCGCCCTGGCGGCGGGCGTCTGCCACCAGCGCCTCGACCCGCTCCAGTTGCTGGCGGTTGCTCAGCGGGCCCAGCTCGGTCTGCGGGTCCAGCCCGTGGCCGAGGCGGGTGCGCTCGGCGCGGGCCACCAGGGCGGCCAGCAGCGGCTCGAACAGGCGCTCGTGGACGTACAGGCGCTTGATGGCGAAGCACACCTGGCCACTGTTCCAGAACGCGCCCCAGAACAGCGGCTCGGCGATGGCCGCGACGTCGGCGTCCTCCAGCACCAGGGCGGCGTCGTTGCCGCCCAGTTCCAGGGTCAGCCGCTTGAGGTCGTCGGCGGCGCCGGCGTACAGGCGCTTGCCGGTGGCGACGCTGCCGGTGAAGGTGATGTGGCGCACCGCCGGCTGGCGCGCCAGGTGCTCGCCCACCGCGCCATCGCCGGCGACCAGGTTGAGCACCCCGGCGGGGAACAGGTCGCGCAGCAGGCTGGCCAGCAGCAGGGTGGACAGCGGCGTGTGCTCCGACGGCTTGGCCACCAGGGTGTTGCCGGCGTGCAGCGCCGGCGCCAGCTTCAGCACCAGCAGGATCAGCGGGACGTTCCACGGGGTGATGGCCGCCACCACCCCCAGGGGCCGGCGGACGAGGCGCACCAGACGCTCGTCGTCGTCCTGGAGAATGGTGTCGGCGGGGAATTCCAGGCTGGCGTAGTGATCCAGGGTGGCCGCCACCCCGGCGATTTCCTGGCGGGTGGCGTGCAGCGGCCGGCCCTGCTCGCGGGTCACCAATTCGGCCAGCGCCGCGGCGTGCTCACGTACGCGCGTCGCCGCGGCGGCCAGGCTCAGGCGGCGCGCCTCGGGCGCCCGGGCCCAGGCCGGCAGCGCGCGGGCCGCGGCGGCCACCGCCTGCTCCACCTGGTCCAGGCTGGCGCGGGCGGCCTGGCCCACCGGCTCGCCGCTGGCGGGGTCGAATACGTCGTCGTAGACAGCCGCTGGGTGCAGCTGGCCGTTGATCAGCAGGTCGTGGCGGGACATGGCAAGGCTCCTCAGGCGCCGGCGCGGATGGCATCGGCGAGTTTCTCGGCGAGCATCAGGGTCGGCAGGTTGGTATTGGCGGTGGGGATCACCGGCATGATCGAGGCATCCACCACCCGCAGGCCCTGGACGCCGTATACCCGGCCGGCGCTGTCCACCACCGCCAGGGGGTCGTCGGCGCGGCCCATGCGGCAACTGCCGCTGGGGTGCCAGACGCCGCCCACCTGGCCGCGCAAGTAGCGCTCCAGGGCCGTGTCGTCGGCCAGCAGCTCGGCCAGCGCCGGGCCGCCGGGTTGCGGCACGGCGAAGGGTGTCAGGTGCAGGCGCAGGTCGTAGCGCGCCAGGCTCGGGTGCCGGAACAGCCGCTGGAAGGTTTGCAGGGCGACCCGCAGGCGTTGCAGGTCGCGGGGGTCGGAGAGCAGGTTGAAATCCACCTGGGGCGGGCTCGCCGGGTCGCGGTCGCGCAGGTGCAGGTGGCCATGGGAACTGGGCTTGTTGATCCACACCAGGGCGTGGGCGACGTTGCGCTGGGCGTCGGCGCCGATGGCCAGGTAGAGGTCCGACGGCACCGTCGGGTCCACCCCGGAGGACAGGCGGATGCCCAACTGGTGGGAGGTGCCGGGGCGCAGCAGGCGCGCGTCGGCGCGGGCGGCGTCGCCCAGCGGGGCCAGGGTGCCGATGGAACTGTGCTCCCAGAGGTTGCGGCCGACGCCGGGGCGATCGGCGACCACCTCGATGCCCAGGTCGCGCAGGTGCGCGGCGGGCCCGATGCCGCTGCGCAGCAGCAGCGCCGGGGAGTGCAGGGCGCCGGCGGCGAGCAGCACTTCGCTGGCCCGCACCCGCACGCGCTGGCCGTCGCGCAGCAGCTCCACCCCCTGGATGCGCGAGCCGTCACGCAGCAGCGCCAGCACCTGGCTGTCGGTCCAGAGGCTCAGGTTGGGCCGGGCGCGCACCCGTTCGTCCAGGTAGCCACGGGCGCTGGACACCCGTTGGCCGTTCTCCAGGTTCACCGCCGGCGCGAAGTAGCCGTCCTCGAACACGCCGTTCTGGTCGCCGATGTCGTCCAGGCCTTCGGCCGCCAGCGCCTCGATCACCGCGCGGGTGAACGGGGTGCGGTCGGCGGGCGATATCCGGCTGATGGGGATCGGCCCCTCCTGGCCATGTAGCGCGTTGTCGTAGTCGGTGTCGCGCTCCAGCGTGCGGAAGTAAGGCAGTACCTCGGCCCAGGACCAACCCTCGGCGCCCAGGGCCGCCCACTGGTCGTAGTCCCGGGGCAGGCCACGGTTGGCCACCAGGACGTTGACGCTGGAGCCGCCCCCCAGCACCCGCGCCTGTTCGAGGAAGTTCAGCGGGCGCGGCGTATCCCCGGCCTGCGCGCCGTGGCGGACCGTCAGATCCGGCCAGAAGTAGCGCTCGCGCATTTCCAGGCGCAGACGGAAGGGATTGAGGCCATCGAGGATCTCCGCCGGGGTGGCGCCGGGTGGCGTGTCCGCCCCGGCCTCGATCAGCAGGACGCGCCGCTCCGGGTCGGCGGACAGCCGGTTGGCCAGCACGCAGCCGGCGCTGCCGCCGCCGACGATGAGGTAATCGTACGCAGTAGACATGGAGCCTCCGGGCCGGGGCGCGAGGCTCCGGCGTGGTGGGGGAACGGGCTAGAACTCGACGGCGATGCCGGCTACCAGGGAGCGCGGTGCCCCCCGGTGGTACTTGGGCGCGCTGTAGAACTCGCCGTCGTCCGGGGTGGCGGAGACCGCGCCGGAATTCACCCCGGCCAGGTAGTGCTTGTCGAAGAGGTTGTTCAGGTTGAGGGTCAGGGTGGTCCGCTTCAGCGCCGGGCTCAGGCCCTTCAGGCGGTAGCCCAGGTTGGCGTCGAAGACCGTGTAGCCGCCGATGCGCTCGTCGTTGGCCAGGTCGCCATAGAAGGCGCCGGTGTGGCGGCCCAGCAGGTTGGCGTAGAAGGTCTGGTCGTCGTAGCCGACGCCGGCGCTGAGCAGATGCCGGGGCGCGTCGTAGAGCTGCTTGCCGGAGGTGTCCAGGGTTACCCCGGCGGCGCTGTAGTCGTCGTCCTGGGTGGAGCGCAGGTAGGTCCAGGAACCGAAGTAGGTGAAGTGGCCCGGCAGCAGACCGTTGACCGCCAGTTCCAGGCCGCGGGTGATGACGTCGCCGGCGTTGAAGTAGGAGGTCACCCCGGTGACCTGTTCGAAGGCCGCCTGGCGGTCCTTGAAGCGGTCGTAGAACAGCGCCGCGCTGAGCAGCAGCCCGTCGGTGGCGTAGCGCCAGCCGAGTTCCTGGTTCCAGGTCAGCTCCGGCTTCTGCTTGGCGCTGCCGTCGCGGCGGCCGTAGACCGAGGCCACCGCCGGCACGCGGATGTTCGAAGTGGTGTTGTAGTAGAGCTGCTGGCGCCGGTCGAGCTGGTAGCTCAGGCTCAGGCTGGGCAGGAAGCGCTGGTAGTCGACGCTGTCGGCGAAGCCGCTCAGGCGGTCGCCGCCCTTGAGTTCGGTGTGTTGCCAGGCCAGGCCGCCGATGAGGCTGAGGTCGGGGGAAATGTCCCAGGTGTCCTGGGCCCAGAGCTTCTGGGTGGTGATCTCGTTCTTCTGGTCGGTGAAGTACACCGGGTTGCCCCGGGCATCGCGCAGCGGGTGGCTGCCGTCGAGGCTGGCCGGCTTGCCGTTGCCCTTGATCGGGATGACCGCCATCCGGTTGTCGGCATGGGTGTAGTCGGTCCACAGGCCGAATTGCAGCGTGTGGGCCTCGTTGAGGGTGAGGTCGAGGCTGTTGCTGGAGCCGATCCGGTATTGGGTGGGGTAGACGCTCAGGGCGCCGGTCACCATGGGATCGAGGCGGTCGCCGTCGCCATTGAGATCGCTGCCGGTGTTCGGTTCGGAGACCGGCACCACGGCCACCGCCGCGGTGCCGTCGGTGACCCGGACGAAATAGGGGTCGACCTTCAGTTGGAGGTTGTCGCCAAGGTTGAACAGGCCGTTCAGCGCATAGGTCTGGATCTTGAAGTCGGCCCGGGACGCCGCGGCGCTCTCGCCCGGGATGCTGCGGTCGGCGACGCCGTTGGTGCCGCCCCGGGTGGGGAAGACGGCTTCGGGGTAGCCGCTGTCGTAGTCGCTGGCGCGGTATTCGGCGAGGGTCGGGTGCTTGTAGCTGTTGGAGCGCATCAGGAAGCTGGAGAAGATCGCGTTGATCCGGTTGCGGTTGCCCCATTCGTATTGCAGGTTGCCCTCGTAGCGGTTGGAGGACAGCTCGCCGTCGCTGTCGTCCCACAGCTCGCCGGTGGTGCGCGAGGCGGAGAACCAGGCGGAGAGGCCGTCGTACTCGCCGGTGTTGACCCGGGCGAAGGTGCGCAGCAGGTCGTCGCTGCCGACGTTCTGCTTGAGCAGGGCGCCGGCCTCGCGGGTCGGCGCCAGGCTGCGGATCTGCACGCTGCCGCCGCTGGCGGTGAGGGTCGGCGCGTTGATCGACGAGGAGCCGTACAGCACCGCGACCGACTCGTAGTTCTCCGGGTCGCCCATGAAGTCGGCGTGGGGCGTGAGGAACTGCGGGTCGTTCAGCGGCACGCCGTCGCGGGTGAAGCCCAGCTGGTCCTGGGAGAAACCGCGGATGTTCAGCGTGCCTTCGGTGATGCCGCTGCTGTCGCCGCCGCTGGCATGCACGCCGGGCAGGTATTTCAGGGCGCCGGTCACGGCGCTGTCCAGGCCGACGAATTTCTCCAGTTGCGTCTTGGTCAGCGTGCCCTTGGAAGCCGGCGCGGATTCCTGGCGGGCATCGCCCACACGGGCGCTGTCGCTCGATTGCCCCTGGACCACGACGGTATCCAGGGTGGGCGTCGATGCCGCTGACTCTTTTGCCTCGGCCAGGGCAACTTCCGGTTGGATGAACAATGAACTCGAGAGTGCGACGGCTAAGTGGATTCCACTCACTTCGAAACGATGTTTCATGGTGGTTTTCTCAACGGCTGGAGAAGGCGTTACTGCGCTTGAGCAAGCAATGTGCCATCGCCTTTTGGCGGTTATCGGGGGCTTTACGACGGGCCTTTCGGCCGTTTGCTGCCGGGGCCGCAGCCGGATGCTGGTGAAGTGGTTGTGGCGCAGCAAAGTGTCCGGAAGTCAGGCGGGATTATTCGGCGGTCGCTGTTTCGATATAAGCAAGAGCGCGCATGAAGTTCGGGCGAACGCCGGTGAAAGAGCCTTCGCCCGATACTTCAGAAGTTGCCGGTTAGTTGCGCCGAGTCGGTTTTCCAGAAGTTCTGCAAGTTCAGGTTTTTCAATCCCTGTTCGATGAAGCGGGGCTCGATGAGGGTGTCCACGTCCACGTCGTTTCGGATGAGCCTGGCCTGCCGGCTGTACTGGATGGCGTCGGCGTAATGCTGGCGCAGCGCCTGGTCGAAGCGGGGCGAGAAGGCGTCCCGCCAGGATTCGCCCTCCACCTCCCGTTGCAGCACGCTCAGCGGTTGCCCGGACTGCGCCAGGTAGCCCTGGTAGGTGGCCTTGTTGGCGTCCTCGGCGGTCCAGTGGGCGGCCTTCAGGTAGGCGTCCACCACCAGTTGGGTCAGCTCCGGCTGCTGGTCGACGAAATCGCTGGCAGCCCAGAGTTCGGCGCGCATCTTCCAGTCCCGCGGCGCCTGCTTGCTCGACCAGATGATCCGCCCGACCTGTTTGTCCTCCAGCAGGAAGGCATCGCTGAGGGTGAAGAAGGCATCGACCCGCCCGGCGCTGAGCGCCGCGGCGCCGGCCTGTGGGTTGAGGTTGAGCACCCGGAAATCCTCGAAGCCGAGGCCGTTGGCCTGCAACAGCTTGGCGAACGACAGCTCCCAGGGCCGGCCCCGGTGCAGGGCGATGCGCTTGCCCTTGAGGTCTTGCAGGCTGCGCGCCTCGGAGCCGCTGGGCACCACCAGGTAGACGTTGTTGCCGCTGCCGCCGGGGGCGATCAGCCGGGTCGAGACCCCTGTCGCATTGGCGATGATCGACGGCAGGTCGCCGTAGAAGGCGAAGTCGATGCGCCGGTTGGCGAACTCCTCGTTGACGAAGGTGCCCACCGAGGCGGTGGCGGCCGGCACCCATTCCAGCTTCACGTTGCGCTTGGCCAGTTCCTGTTCCAGCCACTTGTCCCGGTCCATCACGTAGGCGGGGCCGTTGAACGTCACCTTGCCGGCGTTGGCGTAGGCCACCGTGGCGATGCGCAGGGTTTTCGGCGGCTCCGCGGCGATGGCCTGGGCGGCGAGCAGGGTGGCGCCCAGCAGCGCGGTGCGACGCAGCAGGCGGGCGATAAGGGGGATGTGCATGGCGATTACCTCGCGCGAGGCCCACGGCCAGGAGGCCGTGGGCGGGATGGAGATCAGAAGTCGGTGGTGACGGACACGCCGAAGGTGCGCGGGTCGCCGTACATCAGCCCGGCGCTCTGGTAGCCGCCCGGCAGGGTGTGGTTGCGGTACTCCTTGTCGGTCAGGTTGTCGACGTAGGCGCTGACCCGGGTGGTTTCCCCCGGCAGCTCGTAGGTCACCCGCGCATTGCCGAGGGTGTAGCCGCCGCTGCGCATGGACTGGCTCTGGTCGTTGGAGAAGAAGTACTGGCGGCTGCGGGTGTTCCAGTCGGTGCCGAGGATCAGGGCGCCGCCGACGTCGAGCGGGATGCGGTAGTCGGCGCCGATCACCGCCGAGACGCTGGGCGCGCGCACGAACTTGTTGCCGGAGTAGTCGTTGCTGCCCGAGGTGTAGTCGGTGAACTCGGTATGCAGCAGGCCGAGGGCGAAATTCAGGTGCAGGTTCTGCAGCGGGATCGCCTCCAGCTCGAACTCGGCGCCGTAGGCTTCGCCCTCCGCGCCGTTGGCCAGGCGCGAGACGGTCTGGTTGTTCACCGCGGTGACGATGTTGAGCTGGATGTCCTCGTAGTCGTAGTAGAACAGGCTGGCGTTGGCGTTCAGCCGGCCGTCGAACCACTCGGACTTCAGGCCCAGTTCGTAGGCGGTCAGGTACTCGGGGTCCACCGTCGTCACCGTCGCCTGGCTGGTCACGCCGGCGTTGTAGCCGCCGGAGCGGAAGCCGTAGGCGTAGCGGAAGTAGACCCGGGCGTTGTCGGAGAGCCGGTATTCCGGGGTCAGGTCGTAGGTGTAGTCGCTCCAGGTGGTGCTCTCGTCCTGGACCGCGTTCACCACCAGGGGCGAGGCGACGTTGCCGAGCTTCCACCAGTCGTCCGTGGCGAGGCGGGCCGCGCCCTGGTTCTGCCGGCGCTGCAGGTCGATGTCCTTGCGCTCGCGGGTCCAGCGCAGGCCGGCGGTCAGCGCGAAATCGTCGGTGAAGTGGTAGGTGGCGCTGCCGAACAGCGCGTAGCTTTCGCTGCCCTGGTCGTAGCGCACGTCGTTGTAGAACGAGGGGATGTAGGGGTTGGCCAGGGCCGCGTTGGCGGCGTCCGACTGCAGATCCTCGTTGAAGTAGTGGAACCCCAGCACCCAGTTGAAACGGTCTTCCCGTGGTGAGGCCAGGCGCAGTTCCTGGGACCACTGCTGGCTGTCGGTGTAGCTGTAGCTGCGCTGCAACTCCAGGGGGGTGTTGTCGCTGTCGCTGAGGCCGTCGCGGGTGAAATGCTCGAAGGCGGTGATGGAGGTCAACTCCAGCTCGCCCAGTTGCCAGACCAGGTTGAGGTTGGCGCCCGCCTGGTCCACGTCCGCCAGGTACTTGGCGTTGTAGTTGACCTCGCCCAGGCGCGGGTCGATGCGGTAGCCGAACGCGTTGCCGCCGTCCGGGCGCAGCCCATAGTTGACGGTGCTGTAGCCGGCGGTGTCGTGGTAGTGCCGGGCGTGCAGGTTGAGGTTGGCTTCCAGGTCGTCGTTGATCCGCGCGAGGAATTGCACCCGGGCGGCGTCGTCCTCCAGCCCGCCGCGGTCGTCGTTGTCGGCGAGGTTGTCGTTGTAGCCGTCGCGGCCTTGATGGCGGAACGACAGGCGCGCGGCGAGGCGGTCGTCCACCAGCCCGTCGCTCACCGCGCCTTCGACGACCCGGTCGGCGTAGTTGCCGACGCCGAGCTTGAAGTAGCCGGACGGATCGAAGGTGGGCTTGCGCGACAGGAAGTTGATGGCGCCGCCGGTGGTGTTCTTGCCCCACAGGGTGCCCTGGGGCCCGCGCAGCACCTCCACGCGCTCCTGGTCGAACAGCGGGAAGCCGGTGGCGCTGATATTGGCGATGTACACGTCGTCGACGTAGATGCCCACCGGGCCGACGGTGTTGGCACCCTGGTCGCCGGTGCCCAGCCCGCGGATCCACCAGCGCGGCCGGCCATGGCCCTCGGTGGTGCCGGCGGAGGCGTTGGGGATGTAGCGGGTCACTTCGTTGGCCGACTGCAACGCGTCGTCCCGCAGCCGGTCGCCGCTGAGCACGGAAATCGAGGCCGGCACTTCCTGGACGGTTTCCTCGCGTTTCTGCGCGGTCACCGTGACCTTGGCCAGGGTGGGCGAACCACCGTCCTCGGCCTGCGCCTCGATGCCCGGCGCCGGGGTGGCTTCCTCTGCCTGGCCGATCGCCAGGTGGAGCCCGGCCAGGCCACCGAAGGCCCAGGCAACGGCGGTGGATAATGCGGTGCGTGTGAACATGGTGCCCCCAATTGCGTATTCAGTGCCGAGTCGGCTGGCATCGTCGCGATGCAATGGCGGATCGACGGTGCTGCGTCTTCACGGACGCAGGCTCCGGCCGTCCCGGCGGGACGGCGAAGGTGCAGGGGCAACAACCGTACCGAGTCGTGATTTATCGTTCAGGTGATTGTTTTCAAAAGGTTTTATGTCCGTCGAGGACGACGCGGAAAGGCTGCCCTGAAAGCAACGGATGCTGCTGCTGTGGTGCCTGGGCAGCAGGTTCCGGCTGGCCGCGGCGATGCGGAAGAAACGGCTGGCGCGACGAGCCCTGGACAAGGACCCTTCGTCCGGAGCCCGTCCCCATGGCGCGAAAGCCGGGACGCGCGGCCCACCGGGCACCCCGGTTCGTACCTTCGAGCGAGCACTGGTATCGTCCCAGGCGAAATGCCCCGAGCCCGCTCGGCCAGCGCGGGTCGCCCCTCGGGTGCGCCGCGCGGGGTGAGGGGAAGGGTTCCATTCGGAGGAGGACGAGGATGCGCGTGTGGATCGATGCCGACGCCTGCCCGCGGGGGGCGAAGGATCAGGTGGTGAAGTTCGCCCTCAAGCGCGGCTTCGAGGTGGTGCTGGTGGCGGGGCAGAGCCAGGTCAGGCCGGCGTTCGCCTGCGTGCGCCTGGTGGTGGTGCCGAGCGGGCCGGACGCGGCCGACGATTACCTGGTGGAGCAGGCCGTGCCCGGCCAACTGGCGATCTGCAGCGACGTGCCGCTGGCGGATCGCTTGCTGAAGAAGGGCGTGGCGGTGTTGGACCCGCGGGGCCGCGAGTTCGACGAGCGCAACATGGGCGAGCGCCTGGCGGTGCGCAACCTGTTCAGCGACCTGCGCGACCAGGGGCAGATGGGCGGCGGCCAGGCCGCCTACGGCGAACGGGACCGGCAGGCCTTCGCCAATGCCCTGGATCGTATCCTGACCCGCCTCGCGTCTTCCGCCGAGCCCCGTTGAGCCGCGCGGGTCAGCCGGGTTGGACGGTCATCTCGAGGATGCGGTCGACCAGCTTGTTGATGCCCGAGGCCGCCTCGCTGATCGATTCGGCCAGCATGTAGGCGGGCGTGCTGACCAGTTTGTGGGTTTCGTCCTCGACGATGTCGCCGACCGCGCACTCGACGTGGCGCGCGCCCATCTTTTCCAGCGTGGCGGCGGTTTCCGCGTCGTTGCCGATGGTGCACACCACGCCTTCGCCGAAGATCTTCGCCGCCATGTTCGGCGCGATGCAGATCAGGCCGATGGGTTTGCCGGCCGCGGCGAAGTCCTTGGCCACCGCCAGCACGTCGGGCTGGACGCTGCTGTCGGCGCCGTTGACGGCGAAGTCGGAGAGGTTCTTCGCGGCGCCGAACCCGCCGGGCACGATCAGCGCGTCGAAGTCCGCGGCGCGCAACTGGCGCACGTCGGTGACCTGGCCGCGGGCGATGCGTGCCGACTCGGTGAGCACGTTGCGGCTTTCCGGCATGTCTTCGCCGGTCAGGTGATTGACCACGTGATGCTGGACGATGTTGGGCGCGAAGCACTGCACCTGCGCGCCACGCTGGTCGAGGCGCAACAGGGTGATCACGCTTTCGTGGATTTCCGCGCCGTCATAGACGCCGCAGCCGGAAAGGATCACTGCCACTTTTTTATTCATCGCGTTCTCCGCTGGTTCGAGGCGCCTTCTTGGGGCGCGGGTCGGGCGCGAGGCGGCCATGCCGTCTCGCCTGATTCGGGGGCCGTCGCGGCCGGAGCGCGCGCCGGCGTCACTCAGGCAATCCTAGCCGGGCACCCTGGATCGCGGCGCGCGCAGCCGGGCGCGCGGCGTCGTTTTTCGTGGGGCCTTATCGATAAGGATCGTGCCGGGGGCGTTGCGTTCAGCCGGGTGCGGCGCGTCGCGGGTCAGCCGGGTTTCTGCGAGGCGTCGCGGCTGTTGCGCTTGGCCCGCAGGCTGCGGTGTATCCACAGGCCGACGCCCAGCACCAGCAGGGCGCCGAGCACCCAGAGCTCGTAGCGCTTGATGTCGCCGAGGATGGTCTCCAGCACGGCGCCGAAATGGTAGGCCGCCCAGCCCAGGGCGGCGGCCCAGACCGCCGCGCCGAGCCCGTTGAGCAGCAGGTAGCGCAGCGGCGGGTAGCCCGACAGGCCGATGGCCACCGGCATCACCGTGCGCAGGCCGTAGACGAAGCGGAAGCTCAGCACCCAGATGTCCGGGTGCCGGCGGATGTGGTTCAGGGCCTTGTCGCCCATGGCCTGCCAGTGGGGCTTGCGCTGCAACAGGCTGCGGCCCTTGAGGCGCCCCAGGTAGTACCAGAGCTGGTCGCCGGCATAGCTGCCGAAGAAGGCGGTCAGCACCACCAGGTTGATGTCCAGGTAGCCACGGAAGGCGAGGAAGCCGGCCAGCACCAGAACGGTCTCGCCTTCGAAGAAGGTGCCGAGGAACAGGGCGAAGTAACCGAAGTCATGAAGGAGTTGTTGCAGCATGGTCGGCCAGCGCGGCGAAAGGAACGCGCAGCCTACTCGGTTGTAGGGCCCCGGAAAAGCGCGGGGCTCGGCTCGACGCGGGGAGTTTGACTGGCGACAATGAAAGCGCCGTTCCGGCCCGCCTGCGACTGCCAGTCGCAGTGGCCGCCGCGATTGCCATGAATTGGTCATAATGGCGGCTTATACCGTCACACTGTGCCCGCTCGTCCGGGTCTGGAGTCTGCCGTGAGCTTTACCCCCGCCAACCGCCTGTTCCCCGCTACCCGCCTGCGCCGCAACCGTCGCGACGAATTCTCCCGTCGCCTGGTCCGCGAGACCGTGCTGACGGTGAACGACCTGATCCTGCCGGTGTTCGTCCTCGACGGCGAGAACCGTCGCGAGGCGATCCCTTCGATGCCCGGCATCGAGCGGTTGTCCATCGACCAACTGCTGCTGGAGGTCGAAGAGCTGGTGGCCCTGGGCGTTCCGGCGATCGACCTGTTCCCCTACATCACCCCGGACAAGAAAAGCCTCGACGCCGCCGAGGCCTGGAACCCGGACGGCCTGATCCAGCGGGCGATCCGCGCCCTGCGCGAGCGCTTCCCGGAGCTGGGGATCATCACCGACGTGGCCCTCGACCCCTACACCACCCACGGCCAGGACGGGATCATCGACGAGGACGGCTACGTGCTCAACGACATCACCATCGACGCCCTGGTCAAGCAGTCGCTGTCCCACGCCGATGCCGGCGCCCACGTGATCTCGCCGTCGGACATGATGGACGGCCGGGTGCAGGCGATCCGCGAGGCGCTGGAACTGGCCGACCATACCAACGTGCGGATCATGTCCTACTCGGCGAAGTACGCCAGCGCCTACTACGGCCCGTTCCGCGACGCCATCGGCTCGTCCGGCAACCTGGGCAAGGGCAACAAGTTCACCTACCAGATGGACCCGGCCAATGGCGACGAGGCGCTGCACGAAGTGGCCGCCGACCTCGCCGAGGGCGCCGACATGGTGATGGTCAAGCCGGGCCTGCCGTACCTGGATATCCTCTGGCGGGTGAAGCAGGAATTCCGCGTACCCACCTTTGTCTACCAGGTCAGTGGCGAGTACGCCATGCACATGGCGGCGATCCAGAACGGCTGGCTCAGCGAGGCGGTGATCCTCGAGTCGCTCACGGCCTTCAAGCGCGCCGGTGCCGATGGCATCCTCACCTATTTCACCAAGCGGGCCGCGCAACTGTTAAACCCTACGCGCTAGACCTCGCCCCCGGATGCAAGGCCGGCGGGCGCGAGCGCTCAAGCAGGATGATTCGATGAATACCGACGCCTTCAACGACAGCGCCACGCTCCCGGCCGATCCGGTCGAGATCGTCATCAGCGAGGTGCCAGCCACGGCCGAGGCCCTGGCGGCTCCGGTGCCCAGCGTGGACGACAGCAGCCTCTACATCCATCGCGAGCTGTCCCAGCTGCAGTTCAACATCCGCGTGCTGGAGCAGGCGCTGGACGAATCCTATCCGCTGCTGGAACGCCTGAAATTCCTGCTGATCTTCTCCAGCAACCTCGACGAATTCTTCGAGATCCGCGTGGCCGGGCTGAAGAAGCAGATCACCTTCGCCCGCGAGCAGGCCGGCGCCGACGGCTTGCAGCCGCACCAGGCGCTGGCGCGGATCTCCGAGCTGGTCCACGAGCAGGTGGCGCGGCAATACGCGATCCTCAACGACGTGCTGCTGCCGGAGCTGGCCAAGCACCAGGTCAATTTCATCCGCCGGCGCTACTGGACGCCGAAGCTGAAGGCCTGGGTGCGCCGCTACTTCCGCGACGAGATCGCGCCGATCATCACCCCCATCGGCCTGGACCCCACCCACCCGTTTCCCCTGCTGGTGAACAAGAGCCTGAACTTCATCGTCGAGCTGGAGGGCATGGACGCCTTCGGCCGCGACTCCGGCCTGGCGATCATCCCGGCGCCGCGCCTGTTGCCGCGGGTGATCCGGGTGCCGGAAGAGGTGGGCGGCCCGGGGGACAACTACGTGTTCCTTTCGTCGATGATCCACGCCCATGCCGACGAACTGTTCCACGGCATGAAAGTGAAGGGTTGCTACCAGTTCCGCCTGACCCGCAACGCCGACCTGGCGGTGGACGCCGAGGACGTCGAGGACCTGGCGCGCGCTCTGCGCGGCGAGCTGTTCTCCCGGCGCTACGGCGACGCGGTGCGGGTGGAGGTGGTGGAAAGCTGCCCGAAACCCCTCTCGGACTACCTGCTCAAGCAATTCGGCCTGGCCGAGAGCGAGCTGTACAAGGTCGATGGCCCGGTCAACCTGACCCGCCTGTTCAGCATCACCGGCCTGGACAGCCATCCGGAGCTGCAATACGCGCCTTTCACGCCGCTGATTCCCAAGCAGTTGCAGAACCGCGACAACCTGTTCAACGTGCTGGGCAAGCTGGACTACCTGCTGCTGCACCCCTTCGAGTCCTTCACCCCGGTGATCGACCTGCTGCGTCAGGCCGCCAAGGACCCCCAGGTGCTGGCGATCAAGCAGACGCTGTATCGTTCCGGGGCCAACTCGGAGATCGTCGACGCCCTGGTGGAGGCGGCGCGCAACGGCAAGGAAGTCACCGCGGTGATCGAGCTGCGCGCGCGCTTCGACGAGGAGTCCAACCTGCAACTGGCGAGTCGCCTGCAAGCCGCCGGCGCGGTGGTGATCTACGGCGTGGTCGGCTTCAAGACCCACGCCAAGATGATGCTGATCCTGCGTCGCGAGAACGGCGAGCTGCGTCGCTACGCGCATCTGGGCACCGGCAACTACCACGCCGGCAACGCCAAGCTGTACACCGACTACAGCCTGCTGACCGCCGACGTGGCGCTCTGCGAGGACCTGCACAAGCTGTTCAACCAGTTGATCGGCATGGGCAAGACCCTGCGCATGAAGAAGCTGCTGCACGCGCCCTTCACCCTGAAGAAGAACCTGCTGGAAATGATCAACCGCGAGGCCCTGGCGGCGTCGGAAGGGCGTCCTTCGCAGATCATGGCCAAGGTCAACTCGCTGACCGATCCCAAGGTGATCCGCGCCCTGTACAAGGCCAGCCAGGCGGGCGTGAAGATCGACCTGGTGGTGCGCGGCATGTGTTGCCTGCGTCCCGGCGTCCCGGGGGTTTCCCACAACATCCAGGTGCGCTCCATCGTCGGCCGCTTCCTCGAGCACAGCCGCATCTATTACTTCCTCAACGGCGGCGACGAGAAGATCTACCTGTCCAGCGCCGACTGGATGGAGCGCAACCTCGACAAGCGCGTGGAGACCTGTTTCCCGGTGGAAGGCAAGAAGTTGATCACCCGGGTGAAGAAGGAACTGGAAGCCTACCTCACCGACAACACCCAGGCCTGGGTGCTGCAGAGCGACGGCCGTTACCAGCGCTTGCAGCCGAGCGGCAACCAGAACCCGCGCAACTGCCAGGCCGGTCTGCTGGAACGCCTGACCAACCCCACCATCGGCGTCCGATGAGCGAACGCGGCGTCACGCGAAGGCCCGCCCGATCACGGGATCGGGCGGGCCTTCGTCTGTGCCGTGCGTTTTGAAAGGTATCGGCTGGCGCCCTAACGCGCGTTTCAGCCGACGCTGAGGGTGAAGTCGATGCGCTTGAGCCACTCGGCTTCCTGGGCGAAGTCGGCGCGGGTCAGGGGATTGGCCTCTAGCCAGCCGCTGGGGAACAGCACTTCCAGGCTATGGGCGGAGACCTTCAGGCGCACCTGGGGCATCTCCTGGGTGCCGCGGATGTGATGGAACAGGATGGCGAAGCGCAGCAGCACGCACAGGCGCATCAGCTTGACCCCTTCCTTGCCGAATTCGGCGAAGCGGTCCTTGGGAATGTTGCGGCGGTGGCCGCGCACCAGCAGGGCGAGCATCAGTTGATCCTGGCGGGAGAAGCCCGGCAGGTCGGAGTGCTCGATCAGGTAGGCGCCGTGCTTGTGGTAGTGGTAATGGGCGATGTCCAGGCCGATCTCGTGGACCCGAGCGGCCCAAACCAGCAGGTCGCGATGCCACTCGTCGTTCAACCCCCAGTCCGCCGCCACCTGCGCCAGCCCTTCCAGGGCGCGCGTCTCGACGCGGGCGGCCTGTTCCAGGTCGACGTGGTAGCGCTCCATCAGGGCGCTCAGGGTGCGTTCGCGGACGTCCTCGTGATGATGGCGCCCCAGCAGGTCATAGAGTACGCCCTCGCGTAGCGCGCCCTCGGAGTGGGTCATGTGCTTGAGGTCGAGGGCATCGAAGATGGCTTCCAGGATGGCCAGGCCGGCCGGGAAGATCGCGCGGCGGTCGGGTTTCACCCCGTCGATGTCGATACGCTCGATCTCGCCGAGCTTGAACAGGCGCCGTTTCAGCCAGGCCAGGCCTTCGCCGTTGACCTCGCCGTTGCCGTGGCCGCCGGCCTTGATCGCCAGGCACACCGCGCGAATGGTGCCCGAGGCGCCCACCGCTTCCTGCCAGCCGAGGCGGCGCAGGCTGTGCTCGATGCCCATCAGTTCGAGGCGTGCCGCGGTATAGGCCTGGGCGTAGCGCGCCGGGGTGATCTTGCCGTCGCGGAAGTAACGCTGGGTGTAGCTGACGCAGCCCATCTGCAGGCTCTCGCGCTGCAACGACTCGAAGCTCTGGCCGATGATGAACTCAGTGCTGCCGCCGCCGATGTCCGCCACCAGCCGGCGGCCCTGGGCGTCGGGCATCGAATGGGAGACGCCGAGGTAGATCAGCCGGGCTTCCTCGCGGCCGGAGATCACTTCCACCGGATGGCCGAGGATTTCTTCCGCGCGGCGGATGAATTCGCCGCGGTTGCGCGCCTCGCGCAGGGCGTTGGTGCCGACGATGCGCACCGCGCCTTCCGGCATGCCGGCCATGCGCTGGGCGAACATGCGCAGGCAGTCGAGGCCGCGCTGCATCGCCTCTTCGCTGAGCTGGCGTTGCTCGTCGATCCCGGCCGCCAGCTGGACCTTGTCGCCGAGTCGTTCGAGGATGCGAATCTCGCCGTGGTCGGCTTTCGCCACCACCATGTGGAAACTGTTCGAGCCCAGGTCGATGGCGGCGATCAGCGGAAAGGATTCGGCAGGGGTATGCGGCATGGTTGGTCGTTCTCGATTCGAATCGCCGTCATCCTGCCACGATAGGCGATCCACGCCAAACCCGCCTTGCGCGTCGCGCTGTCGCGCCGGGTCCTGCGCGACAGCGCGGAGCGCGGCGTAGAACCGCGGGGGAAACCGCGGGGTCCCATAGAGAGGCTCAATCGCCTTTACCTTCCTGTGCTGGCGAACCCAAGATATGATGGCCGCCACTATCCGATCCGAACCACGGAGACTATCCATGAGCGAATTCATCACCAACGTCAGCGACGCCAGCTTCGAGCAGGACGTGCTCAAGGCCGAGGGCGCGGTGCTGGTCGATTATTGGGCCGAGTGGTGCGGCCCGTGCAAAATGATCGCCCCGGTGCTCGACGAGATCGCCCAGACCTACCAGGGCAAGCTGAAGGTCTGCAAGCTGAACATCGACGAGAACCAGGACACGCCGCCGAAATACGGCGTGCGCGGCATCCCGACGTTGATGTTGTTCAAGAACGGCAACGTCGAGGCCACCAAGGTCGGCGCACTGTCCAAGTCGCAGTTGGCCGCCTTCCTCGACAGCAATATCTGACGCACCTAAAAGCCCCGCAAAACGCGGGGCTTTTTTCTGGCCGCGCGCTGGACTCCCCGAAAAACCGGTGTTACATTCGGGCTCGCAACGGTTTCGCCGTTGCCTTTCTGCAAGCCGTCGCCGACGCATTCCTACTCGAATAAGCACACGACCCTGTCGTCATTCCCTGCGGCGCGGCCTCCCAAGCTCAATGCTTTCCCTTCCCCCATATTTACGTCATTCCTATGAATCTGACCGAACTCAAGCAAAAACCGATCACCGAACTGCTAGAAATGGCCGAACAGATGGGCATCGAGAACATGGCCCGTTCGCGCAAGCAGGACGTGATTTTCTCCCTGCTTAAAAAACACTCGAAGAGCGGCGAGGAAATCTCCGGTGACGGCGTGCTGGAGATTCTCCAGGACGGTTTCGGCTTCCTGCGCTCTGCGGACTCTTCCTATCTCGCCGGCCCGGACGATATCTACGTCTCGCCCAGCCAGATCCGCCGCTTCAACCTGCGTACCGGCGACACCATCATCGGCAAGATCCGTCCGCCGAAAGAGGGCGAGCGCTACTTCGCGCTGCTCAAGGTCGACTCGATCAACTACGACCGTCCGGAAAACGCGAAGAACAAGATTCTCTTCGAGAACCTGACCCCGCTGTTCCCCAACAAGCGCCTGATCATGGAGGCCGGCAACGGCTCCACCGAGGACCTCACCGGTCGGGTGATCGACCTCTGCGCACCAATCGGCAAGGGCCAGCGCGGGCTGATCGTGGCGCCGCCGAAGGCCGGCAAGACGATCATGCTGCAGAACATCGCGGCGAACATCACCCGCAACAACCCCGAGTGCCACCTGATCGTCCTGCTGATCGACGAGCGCCCGGAAGAAGTGACCGAGATGCAGCGCACCGTGCGCGGCGAAGTGGTCGCCTCCACCTTCGACGAACCGCCGACCCGCCACGTGCAGGTCGCCGAGATGGTGATCGAGAAGGCCAAGCGCTTGGTCGAGCACAAGAAGGACGTGGTCATCCTGCTCGACTCCATCACCCGTCTGGCGCGTGCCTACAACACCGTGATCCCCAGCTCCGGCAAGGTGCTCACCGGTGGCGTCGACGCCCATGCCCTGGAGAAGCCCAAGCGTTTCTTCGGCGCGGCGCGGAACATCGAGGAGGGCGGCTCGCTGACCATCATCGCCACCGCGCTGGTCGAGACCGGCTCGAAGATGGACGAGGTGATCTACGAGGAATTCAAGGGTACCGGCAACATGGAGCTGCCTCTGGACCGGCGCATCGCGGAAAAACGCGTGTTCCCGGCGATCAACATCAACCGCTCCGGCACCCGCCGCGAAGAGTTGCTGACCGCCGAGGACGAGTTGCAGCGCATGTGGATCCTGCGCAAGCTGCTGCACCCGATGGACGAGATCGCCGCCATCGAGTTCCTCCTCGACAAGCTCAAAGACACCAAGACCAACGACGAATTCTTCCTGTCGATGAAAAGGAAATAGGCCGAAAGCGGAAGCGGGAAGCTTGAAGTGAAAGGCTTCCGGCTTCCGACCTTCAGCTTCCCGCTTCCATGACCTATTCCGATCTCCGCGATTTCATTCGCGCCCTCGAACAGCGCGGCGAACTCAAGCGTATCCATGCGCCGGTCTCGCCCGTGCTGGAAATGACCGAAATCTGCGATCGCACCCTGCGCAAGGCCGGTCCCGCGCTGCTCTTCGAAAACCCCACGGGTTACGACATCCCGGTGCTCGGCAACCTGTTCGGCACGCCGCAGCGGGTCGCCTTGGGCATGGGCGCGGACGAGGTGTCCGAGTTGCGCGAGATCGGCAAGCTGCTGGCCTTCCTCAAGGAGCCGGAGCCGCCGAAGGGACTCAAGGACGCCTGGTCGAAGCTGCCGATCTTCAGGAAAGTGCTGTCCATGGCGCCCAAGGTGCTCAAGGACGGTCCCTGCCAGGAAGTGATCGAGGAAGGCGACGACGTCGACCTGGCGAAGCTCCCCGTGCAGACCTGCTGGCCAGGCGATGTCGGCCCGCTGATCACTTGGGGCCTGACCGTCACCCGCGGTCCTAACAAGGAACGCCAGAACCTCGGCATCTATCGCCAGCAGGTGATCAGGCGCAACAAGCTGATCATGCGCTGGCTCAGCCATCGTGGCGGTGCGCTGGACTACCGCGAGTGGTGCCAGAAGCATCCGGGCACGCCTTATCCGGTAGCGGTGGCCCTCGGGGCCGACCCCGCGACCATCCTCGGCGCGGTCACGCCGGTGCCGGACAGCCTGTCCGAATACGCGTTCGCCGGTCTGCTGCGCGGCCAGAAGACCGAACTGGTGAAATGCCGCGGCAACGACCTGCAAGTGCCGGCCAGCGCCGAAATCGTCCTCGAGGGGGTGATCCACCCCGGCGAGATGGCCGACGAGGGCCCCTACGGCGACCACACCGGCTACTACAACGAGGTCGACCGCTTCCCGGTGTTCACCGTCGAGCGCATCACCCGCCGGCGCCAGCCGATCTACCACAGCACCTACACCGGCCGGCCGCCGGACGAGCCGGCGATCCTCGGCGTGGCGTTGAACGAGGTCTTCGTGCCGATCCTGCAGAAGCAATTTCCGGAGATCACCGACTTCTACCTGCCGCCCGAGGGCTGTTCCTACCGCATGGCGGTGGTGACCATGAAGAAGCAGTATCCCGGCCACGCCAAGCGGGTGATGCTCGGTGTCTGGTCGTTCCTGCGCCAATTCATGTACACCAAGTTCGTCATCGTCACCGACGACGATGTGAACGCCCGCGACTGGAACGACGTGATCTGGGCCATCACCACGCGGATGGACCCCAAGCGCGATACCGTACTGATCGATAACACACCGATCGACTACTTGGACTTCGCCTCGCCGGTCTCCGGCCTGGGGTCGAAGATGGGCCTGGACGCCACCCACAAATGGCCGGGGGAGACCTGTCGCGAATGGGGCCGCGCTATCGTCCAGGACGAAGCGGTCAAGCGGCGGGTCGATGAATTGTGGAACCAGTTGGGAATCGATTGATGCATGTGACCCTGCAACCTTCCGGTGCGGTGCTCGAGGTGCGTGCCGGCGAGGCCATCCTCGACGCCGCGCGGCGTCTCGGCTACGAATGCCCGCAGAGCTGCCGCAACGGTAACTGCCACATCTGCGCCGCGCTGCTGGTCGAGGGCCGCGTGCGTCAGAACGGCGTCGAGTTGGACCATGGCGAGCTCTTCACCTGCCTGGCCGAACCCCTGGAAGACTGCGTGCTGCACTGGGACGGGGTGCTGGCGCCGGGCGAGCTGCCGGAGCGCCGGCTGCATTGCCAGGTGGTGGACTGCATCGACGCCGGCGGCGATGTCTGGCGCGTGCTGCTCCGGGCGCCGGCCGGCAAGCCGCCGCGCTACCACGCCGGCCAGTACGTGCTGGTCGAGCGCGACGATGGTGAAACCTCGGCGTTTTCCCTGGCTTCGGCGCCCCATGCCGGGCGTGAGCTGGAGCTGCACGTCCTCGCCCGCGAGGCCAGCGCGCGTGCGTTGATCGCGCAATTGCAGCGCGACCGCGGGGTCTGGATCAGGTTGCCGTTCGGAGACGCCCACCTCGCCGAGTTGCCCGCCGGGCCGTTGGTGCTGATCGCCGCGGGCACCGGCATGGCGCAGATGCACAGCCTGATCGAGCATTGCCGCTCCAGCGGGTTCGCCCATCCCGTGCACCTTTATTGGGGCGCGCGGCGACCCGAGGATTTCTACGCCTTGCCGCACTGGGCGGAGTGGCAGCGGCTGGACAACCTCAGCCTGCACCAGGTGGTGAGCGACGCCTGTGGCTGGAGCGGGCGCTGCGGCCTGCTGCACCAGGCGGTCTGCGAGGATTTCCCCGACCTGAAGCCGCTGCACGTCTACGCCAGCGGTTCGCCGGCGATGATCTACGCCACCCTGGACGCCCTGGTGGAGGCCGGCATGGACGCCCACCAGATGCGCGCCGACGTCTTCGCCTACGCCCCCCGCGGCTGAAAAAGCGCGGGCGCCGTCCCTCGCGCGGCCTTCCGTCGCCTGTGGCTGCCGATGAGCGTCGCGAAGGGTTGGAGTGACATCCGGCTGAGTGGGGATACGTCACCGTCGCCGGAAACCGGGCGGGACGTCTCGATCCCGCGCTGATGAAGACTCGCGAGGTCGGCGCTCGGCAACCCCGGCGCCGTCCTCGAGCGCCTCAGGGGCGTACCTTGACCACCACCTTGCCGACGGCCTTGCGCTGGCTCAGCGCGTTCAGCGCCTCCCCGCTGCGTTCCAGGGCGAAGGTCTGCGAGACCAGCGGCTTCAGTTTGCCTTCGCTGTACCAGGCGAAGAGCTGCTGGAAGTTGGCGAGGTTGTCCTGCGGCTGGCGCTGGGCGAAGGAACCCCAGAACACTCCGACCACCGCGGCGCCCTTGAGCAGCGCGAGATTGACCGGCAGCTCCGGTATCCGCCCGCTGGCGAAGCCCACCACCAGCAGGCGGCCGTTCCAGGCGATGCTGCGAATGGCCTGGTCGAACAGGTCGCCGCCCACCGGATCGTAGATCACATCGGCGCCCTGGCCGCCGGTTAGGCGTTTCACCTCGTCCTTCAGGCTGTCCGTGGAATAGTCGATCAGTTCGTCGGCCCCCGCGGCTTTCGCCACCGCGAGTTTTTCCGCACTGCTCGCCGCGGCGATCACCCTGGCACCGAGGGCTTTGCCGATTTCCACCGCGGCCAGGCCGACTCCCCCGGAAGCGCCGAGGACCAGCAGGGTTTCGCCTGCCTTCAGGTCCGCGCGCTGCTTGAGCGCGTGCATCGAGGTGCCGTAGGTCATGCTGAATGCCGCGGCGGTGTCGAAGTCCATGTCCGTCGGCATGGGCAGCACGTTGTAGCCCGGGACCGCCACCTGTTCGGCGAAGCTGCCCCAGCCGGTCAGGGCCATCACCCGGTCGCCGACCTTGACGTGCCCGACCTTCTCGCCCACCGCGGCCACCACGCCGGCGGCTTCCCCGCCGGGGGAGAAGGGGAACGGTGGCTTGAATTGATACTTGCCTTCGATGATCAGGGTGTCGGGGAAATTCACTCCGGCGCTGTGGACGTCGAGCAGGATCTCGTTCTTCTTCGCTTCCGGGCTGGCGGTCTCTTCCAGCACCAGGGTTTCGGCCGGGCCGAAGGCTTTGCACAGGACGGCTTTCATGGGGCGTTCTCCGGGGATGATGGCTCCGCAGTGTAGGTGGGCGCGAGGATGGGTCAACGAGCATGGCCTCGCCTGATACGCTTGCATAAGCATCGGCGGGGCGTCGAGCTTGGGGTGGGACGCCGCACTGGCTATGCTAGGGACTCGTTCGGTCGACCTGGGTCGATCGGGACTCCGTGACATCGAGGCCGTGCGCCGTACCCTCGATGGCGCAGGCCCGGTCACGGCGGATTCGGCTCTCA
The DNA here is from genome assembly GCF_025642785.1 of Pseudomonas sp. RIT-PI-AD. Taxonomy (GTDB): domain Bacteria; phylum Pseudomonadota; class Gammaproteobacteria; order Pseudomonadales; family Pseudomonadaceae; genus Pseudomonas_T. The sequence goes on along the minus strand of NZ_JANZKU010000012.1, from coordinate 20,889 downwards.
TGCCTTCGGGCGACAGGTTGCGGAGAAACACGATGAAACTGATGAGCGCGCTGCTGGCGACCCTGCTTCTGGCCGGCCCGGCCTGGGCCGAGGAGGCGAAGAAGGAGGGGGAGGCCGAGGCGCCCAAGGTCGCCTACGTCAACCTGACGCCCGCCCTGGTGGGCAACTACGGCGCCGGGGCCAAGCTGAAGTACTTCAAGGCGGACATCTCGCTGCAAACCGGCGGGCCCGAAGTGGCGAAGAAGGTCGAATACCACGAGCCGCTGATCCGCAACCAGTTGATCATGCTGTTCTCGCAGCAGACCGACGACAGCCTCAACGGCGTGGAAAACAAGGAAAAGCTGCGTCAGGAGGCCTTGAAAGAGGTGCAGCAAGTGCTGAATACGGAAGAGGGCGCGCCCCTGGTCGACGACCTGCTGTTCAACAACCTGATCATCCAGCCCTGAGCCGGGTTCAGCGCAGGGTTCGGATCACCCGCCATTCCGCCGGCTCGACGGGCATCACCGAGAGGCGGTTGCCCTTGCGCAGCAGCGCGAGGTTTTCCAGGCCCGCCAGGGTTTTCAGCGCACTCAGCCGAAGCACTTCTGGAAAGGCTTCGACGAACTCCACGTCCAAGGCGCTCCAGGGGTTCTTCTCCGCGGTGGCCTTGGTGTCGAAGTAAGGGCTCTGCGGGTCGAGCGCCGTGGGATCGGGATAGGCCGGCGAGGCGATGCGTCCGATCCCGGCGATCCCCGGTTGCGCACAACTGGAGTGATAAAAGAAGAAGGTGTCGCCCGCACGCATCTGGCGCAGGAAGTTGCGCGCCTGGTAGTTGCGTACGCCATCCCAGCGGGCGCGCGTCAGGCGACGCAGGTCCTGAATGGAGAGCTCGTCCGGCTCGGATTTCATCAGCCAATGGGCCATGTCGATAACCTCCCGGCAGGGGGCGCCGGTCGAGAAAAATAAATTCGAATCGGGCCGACAATCGGTGAAAGCAGAAATTGCGCGTAACGTCACATTGCCCGACAATGCCGCAGTTTTTCGTCACCTGTCATTTTTCAGTCCATTAACAAGGAACGGCCGCAAATCATCGCGAGCAGTTTGCCTAAAGGGGGAGGCACCATGAAACGAAAACCCGATCTACTCTGGGTCTTGGTCATCATCTTCGGTCTGGGCGTGGTCACCACGGGATACACCCAGAGTTTCTGGGAGCGACAGTCCGATGCTCCCGCCAGCTTGAACGACGTGCAACAACAACCCTGATTCCTTCTCGGCACCGCTGTCCGGCGGTGCCTTCAGGCCACCCGGCCCGCCGCATACCATCCGCCATCCGTTACCGTCCCCTGCAAAGGCACGTCCCACTCGGCCGTGGCCAGGCGATCGACCTTCTGACACTCGTGGGCCAGGCCCAGCAGTACCGGTTTCCCGGCATGCGTGCGCCGGGCGCGGTAGGCGAGGCTGCGGTCGTAGAAGCCGCCGCCCATGCCCAGCCGTCCGCCCGCTTCGTCGAAGCCGACCAGGGGCAGCAGGACCAGGTCCAGTGCCCAGACCGGGCGTTGCCGGTTCGGCCGATAGCGCGGCTCGGGGATTCCGAAGCGATTAGGCGCGAGGCGTTCATCGGGGTGCAGGCGCTGGAACACCATGCGCGTGCGGGGCCAGGCGTTGAGCACCGGCAGGTAGACTTTCTTGCCGCGGCGCTGGGCGCAACGCAGCAAGGGACGCGGATCGATCTCGCCGTCGTTGGGCAGGTACAGTGCCAGATGCCGGGCACGGCGAAATAGCGGCGTGTGCACCAGGCGCCGATAGAGCGCGCGGGCGGCGAGTTTCTGCTGGAGGGGCGAAAGTGCGCGGCGGGCTTGGCGAAGCTGGCGACGCAGGGCCGGACGGGAAAGGGTGCCGGCGGTGATCATGGAGCGATCCATGAAAGAAATGACTCCCCGGTTATGCCGCTGTCGGGTTAGCCCTTGAACCCGAAAGTTCAAGGTGGAGGTTGCAGGGGGCGTTAAGGCTTTCCGTCGAGCGGACATGCACACCGGCCCCAGCTCACAACCCCCATGGTTGTGCGTATCGGCTCAGGGACATCACCGACTGGCAAACACACCAGGGAGCTGCGGCGAGTATACCCCAATCCTCGGAGAAGGGTCAGTTTTGCGGCGCGTCCTGATCGGTGGCCAAGGCGTCGTCCACGCGGTCCAGCAGATCGCGTACCCGCTCGCGGGTCGAGCTGACTTCCTGATCCAGGCGTTGTTGCTTGTGCAGCAGTTCGTGGGTGATGTTCAGGGCCGCCATCACGGCCACGCGGTCGGCGCCGATGACCTTACCGCTGGTGCGGATTTCGCGCATCTTGCCGTCCAGGTAGCGGGCGGCGCTTTCGAGATTGGCCCGCTCTTCGGCAGGGCAGGTGATGCAGTAGTCCTTATCGAGGATATGGACGGTAACGGTTTTCGACGGGGTCATGAATCCTGCTCCAGAGCTTTCAGGCGCGAAATCATCGCTTCGACCTTCAGTCGTGCCATTTCGTTCTTTTCGATCAGATGAGCGCGCTCTTCACGCCAGGATTTTTCGCTCGCCAGCAAAAGACGGTTCTGCCCCTTGAGCTGCTCGACGCGCCGGATCAACAGTTCCAGTTTGCTCGTCAGGGCCTGCAGGTCGGCGTCTTCCATTGGGTTCGGCTACCGGTGGAGGGCGGGTCGGGAGCTCCCGCGACTGGAGAAAACCGCGCGCGGGGCGATGTGAAGCCGGGCGCGTCGGTCGATGGTCTTGGCGTGTACGCCGGTGCTAGGATACGAAGCCGTCATTCTAGTCATTGCGCCCTGCCGCGCCTAGCCGCCCATGCCCAGTTCCAACTCGCCGTATACCGCTTTCGCCACCCTCCTCGCCACTTCGGGCCAGGCCGTTTCGCCCGCCGAGCTCCATGGCCTGTTGCTCGGCCGTAGTTGCGCCGGCGCGGGCTTCGAGGTGGAGCCTTGGCTGGTGGATGCCGCCGAACTGATCGGCAGCGAACCCAAGGACAACCTGCGCCAGGCCCTCATCGGCCTGCAGGAAATGGTCAAGGGCGAGTTGACCGGTGGCGACATGACATTGGTTGTCCTGCTGCCGTCCGACGACAGTCCGCTCAGCGAGCGGGCCGCGGCGCTCGGCCAGTGGTGCCAAGGCTTCCTCGGTGGTTTCGGCCTTGCCTCGCGCGACAGCGCATTGAGCGCCGAAGCGATGGAAGTGTTGCAAGACCTCGCCTCCATCGCCCAGGTGCAGAGCGCCCTGGAAGAGTCGGAGGAGGGCGAGAGTGACTTCATGGAAGTAATGGAATATCTGCGTGTAGCGCCGTTGCTGCTTTTCACCGAATGCGGAAAGACCGCCGCGGCACCGGCGCCGAAGCCTTCCCTGCACTGAAACCTCGGAGACCGCATGACCCGCATCCCGAAATCGGAGTTCGCCCGTCGGCGCAAAACGCTGATGGAACAGATGGTGCCCAACAGCATCGCCATCCTGCCGGCCGCACCGGTGCACATCCGCAACCGCGACGTCGAACACGTCTATCGCCAGGACAGCGATTTCCAGTACCTCAGCGGCTTTCCCGAGCCGGAAGCGGTGCTGGTGCTGATCCCCGGCCGCGCCCACGGCGAATATGTGTTGTTCTGCCGCGAGCGTGACCCGGAGCGCGAGCTCTGGGACGGGCTGCGCGCCGGCCAGGAAGGGGCGATCCGCGACTTCGGCGCCGACGATGCCTTCCCCATCGGCGACATCGACGACATCCTGCCCGGGCTGATCGAAGGCCGCGAGCGGGTCTACTACTCCATCGGCACCCACATCGAGTTCGATCGCCATCTGATGGAGTGGATCAACGTGATCCGCTCCAAGGCGCGCCAGGGCGCGCAGCCGCCGAGCGAATTCGTCGCCCTCGGCCACCTGCTGCACGACATGCGTCTGTACAAGAGCGCGGCCGAGGTGAAGGTGATGCGCGAAGCCGGCGAGGTGTCCGCGCAGGCGCACATCCGCGCCATGCAGGCGGCGCGTCCCGGCCTGTACGAATACCACCTGGAAGCCGAGCTGGAATACGCCTTCCGCCGGGGTGGCGCGAAGATGCCCGCCTACGGCTCCATCGTCGCGACCGGTCGCAACGCCTGCATCCTCCACTACCGGGAGAACGATGCACCGTTGAAGGATGGCGACCTGGTGCTGATCGACGCCGCCTGCGAGCTCGATTGCTATGCCAGCGACATCACCCGGACCTTCCCGGTCAGCGGCCGCTTCACCCCCGAGCAGAAGGCCATCTACGAGTTGGTGCTGAAGTCCCAGGAAGCCGCCTTCGAGGTGATCGCGCCCGGGCACCACTGGAACGAGGCCCACGAGGCCACCGTGCGGGTCATCACCGCCGGCCTGGTGGAGCTTGGCCTGCTCAAGGGCGAGGTCGACGCGCTGATCGCCAGCGAGGCCTACAAGGCGTTCTACATGCACCGCGCCGGTCACTGGCTGGGCATGGACGTCCACGACGTCGGCGACTACAAGGTCGGCGGCGAGTGGCGCGTGCTCGAACCGGGCATGGCGATGACCGTGGAGCCGGGCATCTACATCGCCGTGGATAACCTCGACGTACCGAAGAAATGGCGCGGCATCGGCGTGCGCATCGAGGACGACGTGGTGGTCACCCGCCAGGGCTGCGAAATCCTCACCGGCAGCGTGCCCAAGCGCGTCGACGAGATCGAGGCGCTGATGGCCGCCGCCCGCGTCGAGGCGGCGTAGGTGCACGCCCATATCGCCATCATCGGCGGTGGGTTGGTCGGCGCCAGCCTGGCGCTGGCCCTGCAGGAAGGCGCCCGGGCGCGTGGCTGGAAGATCCTGCTGGTGGAGCCCTTCGCCCCCGGCGAGGGCTACCAGCCGAGCTACGACGCGCGCTCCTCGGCGCTTTCCTACGGCACCCAGCAGATCTATCAGCGGCTCGGCGTCTGGCAGTCGATCAGCCCGCGCGCCGAGCCGATCCGGCAGATCCATGTTTCCGACCGTGGCCGATTCGGCGCGACCCGCCTGTCGGCCATGGAGGAGGGCGTGCCGGCCCTGGGCTACGTGGTGGAAAACGCCTGGCTCGGCCAATGCCTGTGGCAGGCCCTGGATCGCCAGGTGGTCGAGTGGCGTTGCCCGGCCGAGGTGGTCGGCCTGCAACCGCTGCAAGGCGGTTACCGGCTGACACTCGACGACGACTTGCAGGTCGACTGCGACCTGGCGGTGCTGGCCGACGGCGGGCGTTCCTCGCTGCGCGAGCAGATCGGCATCGAGGTGCAGCGCTCGCCCTATGCGCAGACCGCGCTGATCGCCAACGTCAGCCCGTCGGAGAGTCATCGCGGGCAGGCCTTCGAACGCTTCACCGACGAGGGGCCGATGGCCCTGCTGCCGTTGTCCGACGGGCGCTGCGCGCTGGTCTGGACGCGCCCCGGCGACGATGCGCAGCGCCTCGCCGACTTGCCCGACGCGGCCTTCCTCGCCGAGCTGCAAGCCAGTTTTGGTTACCGCCTGGGCGCCTTCCGCCAGGTTGGCGCGCGGCATCTTTACCCGCTGGTGCTGGTGGAAGCCCAGGAGCAGGTCCGCCCGCACCTGGCGGTGCTCGGCAATGCCGCCCACAGCCTGCATCCGATCGCCGGGCAGGGCTACAACCTGTCCCTGCGCGATGCCCTGGCCCTGGCGCAGGCGTTGCTCGGCAGCGACGCGCCCCCGGGCGATTTCGCCACCCTGCAGGCTTATCTTGCCGGCCAGCGCGCCGACCAGCGCCTGACCGTAGGCTTCTCCGACCAGGTCACCCGGCTGTTCTCCAGCGATGCGCCCTTGCTCGCCACCGGCCGCAACCTCGGCTTGCTCGGCCTGGACCTGTTGCCGCCGGCGAAGCGCTGGTTCGCGCGCCAGGCGATGGGGCTGGGCACCCGACCCCTATGAGGCAATGCGCATGAACGTCGAAACCTCCTCCGCCCTGGGCGGACGTTGCTTGTGCGGGGCGGTGAACTTCAGCGCGACCCCGCTGAGCCTGACCATGTCGGCCTGCCATTGCGCGATGTGCCGGCGCTGGGCCGGTGGGGTGGGCATGGCGGTGGCCTGTGCGCCGGCCCTCCGCATCGACGACTCATCCGCGCTGGGCATCTATCGGTCTTCCGGCTGGGGCGAGCGGGGGTTCTGCAAGGCCTGCGGGTCCTCGCTGTTCTGGCGCGCCCGCGATGGCTCGGCGCTGGTGGTATCGGCCATGGCCTTCGAGGACCCCGCGCAGTTCGAGCTGAAGACGGAAATCTTCGTCGACGAACAGCCGTGCAACTACGCCTTCGCCCAGCCGACCCGGCGACTCACCGGTGCCGAGGCACTGGCCGCGTTCAGCAAGCCCAACCCCTCGTGAGCGGCGCGCCCGATCCCCGCGCCCTGGCGCGCAAGGCCCGCTTCCTGCGCTGGGCGCTGAACCTTTATCCGCCCTACCTGGGCGCCGGTATCCGGGTGCGGCAGATCAGCGCGGACTTCCGCTCGGTGCGGGTCAAAATGGGCCTGAGCTGGTACAACCGCAACTACGTGCGCACCCAGTTCGGCGGCTCGTTGTACAGCATGACCGACCCGTTCTTCATGCTGATGCTGATGGAGAACCTCGGCCGCGATTACATCGTCTGGGACAAGGCCGCCAGCATCGACTTCGTCGCGCCGGGCAAGGGCCCGGTCTATGCCGACTTCCAGATCGACGAGGCGCTGCTGGAGACCGTCCGCGCGCGTACCGCCGGTGGCGAGAAGTACCTGCCGGAATTGCTGGTGGAGGTGCGCGACGGCGCGGGCGGCCTGGTGGCCACCGTGCACAAGACGCTTTACGTGCGGCTCAAGCCGCAGGTTCGGAATTAACCGGGAGTGGCCATGCAGCCAGGCGACACGCAAGCGGATCTGGTCATCGTCGGCGCCGGGATGGTGGGCAGCGCGCTCGCCCTGGCGCTGAAGGACAGCGGGTTGGACATCCTCCTGGTGGACGGCGGCCCGCTCGACGTGGCGCCGTTCGCCGCCGATGCGCCCTTCGAGCCGCGGGTGAGCGCCCTCTCGATGGCCAGCCAGCGCATCCTGCAACGGCTCGGCGCCTGGGACGGCATCGCCGCGCGCCGCGCCAGCCCCTATGCCGAGATGCGCGTCTGGGACGGCGCCGGCACCGGGCAGATCCACTTCTCCGCCGCCAGCGTGCACGCCGAGGTCCTCGGCCATATCGTCGAGAACCGGGTGATCCAGGACAGCCTGCTGGAGCCCCTGCGCGACAGCGCCGTCGGCCTGCTGCCGGGGCTGCGCCTGGAACAGCTGCGGCGCTCCGGCGACGACTGGCTGCTGACCCTTAGCGACGGCCGCCGCCTGCGCACCCCGCTGGTGGTGGCCGCCGACGGCGCGCTCTCGGCGGTACGCAGGCTCGCCGGTTGCGAGACCCGCGAGTGGGATTACCTGCACCACGCCATCGTCACCAGCGTGCGCTGCGCCGAACCCCACCGCGCCACCGCCTGGCAACGTTTCACCGACGAAGGCCCGCTGGCGTTCCTGCCACTGGATCGCCAGGGCGACGACCATTGGTGCTCGATCGTCTGGTCGACCACTCCGGCCCATGCCGAACGGCTGATGGCCCTGGATGACACGGCGTTTCGCGCGGCCCTCGGCGATGCCTTCGAACGGCGGCTCGGCGAGGTGCTGGAAGCCGACCCGCGACTGTGCATCCCGTTGCGCCAGCGCCACGCCAAACGCTACGTCGAACCCGGCCTGGCGTTGATCGGCGATGCCGCGCACACCATCCATCCGCTGGCCGGCCAGGGGGTCAACCTGGGCTTCCTGGACGCCGCGGTGCTGGCCGAGGTGCTGCTGCGCGCCCGCGCGCGGGGCGAGCCCCTGGCCGACCCGCGGGTGCTGGCGCGCTTCGAGCGGCGGCGGATGCCCTACAACCTGGCGATGATGGCCGCGATGGAAGGCTTCGAGCGGCTGTTCCAGTCCGATGCGTTGCCGCTGCGCTGGCTGCGCAACGCCGGCCTGAAGCGGATGGAGCGCCTGCCCGGCGCCAAGGCGGTGTTCGTGCGCCAGGCGCTCGGCTTGTCCGGGGATCTGCCGGAGCTGGCGCGGGCCTGAGCGCCTGCCCGCCGACTCGGCCGAACCGCCCCTTTCCGAAAGGGCGCGCCGATCAGCGCGATCCCGCCGCGGGTGGCGATCCGCGCTGCCCGGTCCCGCTGTCCCCCGGGTTTTCTTTCTCCTGACGAATCGCCCCCTCGGCGTCCGCGCCTGCGCGGGGCCCTGGCGTTCGGCGCCGGATGCCGCGCCCGCGGTTTACCCGGCCCGGGTGCGAGGCCGGCGGCCATCCGCGAGGGCGCCGCGGACCGGGCGGCGGGTCAGGTGTCCAGTCGCCGACCTTGCGGCTACAATGCGCGCCATTCGGTGCGGCCCGTCTTTCAGACCGGGCGCGCGGCGTGTACGCCGAGGCCTCTAGAACGGGCCCTGGCGGCGCCCGTGCCCGTCCGCATCTTCGCCAAGCCCGGAAGGAGACACCCATGGGACAGCGTACGCCCCTCTACGACCTGCACGTCGCCCTCGGCGCCAAGATGGTCGATTTCGGCGGCTGGGATATGCCTCTGCATTACGGTTCGCAGGTCGAGGAGCATCATCAGGTGCGTCGCGACTGCGGCGTCTTCGACGTGTCGCACATGACCCTGGTCGACGTCGCCGGCGCGCAGGCGGAGGCGTTCCTGCGGTATCTGCTGGCGAACGATGTGGCGCGCCTAGAGGCGCCCGGCAAGGCGCTGTACAGCGCGATGCTGAATGCCGAGGGTGGAGTGGTGGACGACCTCATCGTCTACCGGCTCGACACCGGCTACCGCCTGGTGGTGAACGCCGCGACCCACGACAAGGACCTGGCCTGGATGCGCTCGCGCAGCGCCGGTTTCGCCGTCGAACTGCGCGAGCGTGACGACCTGGCGATGCTCGCCATCCAGGGGCCGCAGGCTCGCGCCCGCCTCCTCGAGCTGGTGTCCTCGCCGCGCGCCGCGTTGATCGAGGCACTCAAACCCTTCCAGGGCTTCGCCGAAGGCGACTGGTTCATCGCGCGGACCGGCTACACCGGCGAAGATGGCCTGGAGATCGTCCTGCCGGCCGAGCAGGCCAGCGCCTTCTTCAACGAACTGGTCGGCGCCGGCATCGCGCCCATCGGCCTCGGCGCGCGGGACACCCTGCGCCTGGAGGCGGGCCTCAATCTGTACGGGCAGGACATCGACGAGGCTGTCTCGCCCCTGGCCGCGAACATGGGCTGGACCATCGCCTGGGAGCCGGAGAGCCGCGACTTCGTGGGTCGCGCGGCGCTCGAGGCGCAGCGCGCGGCCGGCGACCAGCCGAAGCTGGTCGGGCTGGTGCTGGAGGAGCGCGGCGTATTGCGCGCCCACCAGGTGGTACGGATCGCCGGCACCGGCGCTGGGGAAATCACCAGCGGCAGTTTCTCGCCGACCCTGGGCAAATCCATCGCCCTGGCACGGGTGCCGGCCTCCGCCGGCGAGCGCGCCGAGGTGGAAATCCGTGGCAAATGGTACCCCGTGCGTGTCGTCCGGCCGACCTTCGTCCGCCATGGCAAACCCTTGATCTAACGGCCGGCGCCTCGCCTGCTAAATTATCTGGCAGCGTCCCTGCCGCCCTGACTTTTCCGAGGAGTTGAAGATGAGTGAAATCCGCGCCGACCTGCGCTATGCCGCCAGCCACGAATGGGCCCGCCTGGAAGCCGACGGCACGGTGACCGTGGGTATCTCCGACCACGCCCAGGAGGCCTTGGGCGACGTGGTGTTCATCGAATTGCCGAGCGTCGGCCAACGGCTCGAGGCCGGCCAGGAAGCCGGTGTGGTGGAGTCGGTGAAGGCCGCGTCCGACATATACGCGCCGGTCGGCGGCGAGGTGATCGAGGTGAACGGCGCCCTGAGCGACAGCCCCGAGACCGTCAACGGCGACCCCTACGGCGCCTGGTTCTTCAAGTTAAAGCCGAGCGATGCGAGCGCGCTGGACAAGCTGCTCGACGCACCGAGCTACAAAGCGGCGATCGACGCCGACGCCTGAGTCGTTCGCCCCTGGAAAAAACCTCGCGAGGCGAGGTTTTGCGCCGTTCCAGGGGCGCGCCGGGCAAACGGGGCAGCGGTGCCCCCAGGGAGTCGAGCAACACCGCCGCAGCGCCCTCGCGGCCTGGAGATAGCGATGGAAAGCCCAGGGCCATTTCGTAATAATGCCGCGCTGAGCCCGCGGCGGACGTGCCTTGTCCGGCCGCGACCAGGGATCGCCCCCGGCGGGCGCCCTTCGCCGGACGGCGGAGCGCTCGCCTGCTCCCGATCGAGGTCATGCCCGTTGCGACGGTCGCTCGCGGGGGCTTCCGGCGGGCGCGTCGCGCGGATGGGATATCCGGCGAACGGACAATAACAATTCGAGTGGCCGACACCTATGGACTTGGACGCAGGCGGGCGCAATCTGGTGGCTCGCATCGAGCAGAATCTGGTCCTTACCCGGGACCGGGTGATCGCCACTTTTCTCCAGCGCGGCGAGCGAGTCGGCGACCAGCTCACCGGCGACGCCTTCCGCGACCGGGTGCTGCGCCTCGCCGGACACCTGGAGACCTGTCTGCCCGAGGGCGGCCCGGTACTGCTGATCATGCCGCCGAGCCTGGAGTGCAGCGTCGCGCTGGTGGCCTGCCTGTACGCCGGGATCGCCGTGGCGCCGCTGCCGGTTCCCCATCCCGGCGCCTATCGCGACCGCCTGGACGCGGTCATCGCCGACTCCTGCGCCCGCGCCATTCTATGCACCCAGGAAAGCGCCCAGGTGCTGACCCAGCACCTCGCCCAAGGGACCCGGTCGGGGCTGCCCACCCTGATCCGGGTGGACGATCTGCTGGCCCAGCCGGGCCGGATCGGGCATCCGCGCTGCGCCGGGTTCGACCGTTCCGTCGACGACACCGCGGTCATCCAGTACACCTCCGGCTCCACCCGCCAGCCCCGCGGGGTGCTGCTCAGCCACCGTAACCTGCTCAGCAACACGGCGCTGGCGAGCGAGCGCTGGCGCCTGGGCGCGGACACCGTCAGCGTCAACTGGCTGCCGAATTACCATGACATGGGCCTAATGGGCGGGACCATCTGCCCGCTGCTGTGGGGCGCGCCCTGCATCCAGATGTCGCCGCTGGCGTTCGCCCAGAAGCCGTCGCGCTGGTTGCGCGCCATCGGCGAGCACCGCGCCACCTTGAGCGGCGGGCCGGCCTTCGCCTTCGCCCTCTGCCTCGACGCCATCGACGAACGCGAAAGCGCCTCGTTCGACCTGTCTTCCTGGCGCGCCGCGTTCTGCGGCGCCGAGCCGGTGCCGGCCGACCTGCTGCCACGGTTCCGCGAGCGGTTTCGCGGCGCGCGCCTGGACCCGGCGGCGGTGTTCGCCTGCTACGGGCTGGCGGAGTCCACCCTGTACGTCGCCGGCGAGCGGGTCTGGGGCGAGCCGGACGGGTTGTCCGGCGACGGGCGCACCGAGCCCTGTCGCCTGGCGCCCTCGACCCGGGCCAACCTGCGCATCGTCGATCCACTCAGCGGCCAGCCGCGCGCCGACGGCGAGGAGGGCGAGATCTGGGTGGCCGGCCCTTCGGTGGCGAGCGGTTACCACAACCAGCCCGAAGAAACCCGGGCCACCTTCGACGCCCGGGTCGCCGGCGACCCGCGGTCCTTCATGCGCACCGGCGACCTCGGCCTGCTCAGCGGCAATGCGCTGCACGTCACCGGGCGGCTCAAGGACGTGCTGATCGCCCACGGCGCGAACGTCGCGGCGGTGGATATCGAATGGTTGGCGGCCGAGGCCCATCCGGCGCTCAACCCGATGGCGGCGGCGGCCTTTTCGCTGAACGCCGCTCACGACGAGCGAGGCGCGCTGCTGATCGAGGTCCGCCATGCCCGCGCGGCGCTGGAGGATGCCGAGGCGCTGGCCGAGGCCATCCGCGCCCGGGTCGGCGCGACCTTCGGCATCGACCTGGCCTGGGTGCGCTTCGTCAAGCGCGGTGGGCTGGAGCGGACCACCAGTGGCAAGGTCAGGCGCCAGGCCGTCGCCGCCCGGGTTCGCGCCGGGCATCGCTATCCCGAGGTGCAGGCGTGAGCGAGGCCCCCGCGACGGCCGTCCGCCACGGATTCGTCCGGCTGGGCGAGCATGCGACCTGTCGCGCGGTGCTGCGCGACCCGAGCTTCCGGCCCATCGACCTGGCCGGCTACCTGCGGACCCTGCAGGAGCAGTCGGGGTGCGACCTGCGCGTGCTGGAGCACCTGGCGCGGAACATTCCGTTCTTCCTCAGCGGGACGCGCCATCTCAAGCTGCATAACCTGGCCTCCGGCTTCTTCGGGGCCAACCGGATAAGGCCCTGGCAAGGGTGCGTCGAGTCGATCGTCGACAGCACCCTCGACGCGCTCGCCCGCGTCGAACGGCCGGACCTGATGGGCGATTTCGTCGAACCCCTGTTCCAGACCGCGATGGTCGCGGTGCTGGGCATGCATCCCGGCGACGCGCCGAAGCTCACCGAGTGGTCCCGCGAGACCCGCCGCCTGCTCGAACCGATGCAGTCGTTGCGCAGCATGACCCGCCTGCAGGCGACCATCGAAGCTATCCTGCTGCGTCTCGACCGCACCGAGCCGGTGTATACCGCGGGGTGCCCGGCGCCCTTCCTGGCCCAGGTGATGGAGCGGCTGTCGGCGGATTTCGATCGCGCCGATGCCATCGCGCTGACCGCGACCCTGCTGGTCGCCGGCCAGACCACTTCGCAGACCCTGGGCAACATCCTCCTGCACCTGTTGCAGGCGCCGGCCGCAGCGCGCGTGCAGGCGGCCGACCCAGCCTGGGTCGCGCGCCACCTCGAGACCTTGCTGCGCCTGCATGCGTCGCCGCAGTTCATCGACCGCGTGGCCACCGAGGACCGGCGGATCGGCGGCTGTCCGTTCCGCGCCGGCGACCACGTACACATGCACCTGCCCTCGATCAACCGCGACCCCGATGCGTTCCCGTGGGAAGAGGGCGGCGAAGCCTCGGTGGCCCACCTGAGTTTCGGCACGGGCATCCACAAGTGTCCGGGCGCGGCCTACGGGCGGATGGTGATCAGGACGGCGCTGCCGCGCCTGTTCGCCCGCTACCCGCAACTGCGCCTGGATATCGACCAACCGCAGTGGCTCGAGACCACCTTCGTGCGCGCGCCGGTCTCGCTGCCCTGCACCCTCCACCCCTGAGAGAACGTTACATGCCTGTCGACCGCGAAGAGATCGTCGCCTTTCTGCGCAGCCGCATCATCCAGCGCACCCGGATTCCCGAGGAACGTCTGGGCAACGACACCGTCCTGTCCGAAATCGGGGTCAAGTCCATCGATGTGGTGATCATCAGCGGAGAAATCGAGGACTACTACGACATCGAGGTCGATCCCATCATGATGTTCGAATACCGCACCGTGGACGGGGTGGCGGATCGCCTGCTGGAATTGCTGGGGCGGCCGTGACGCGCTATTACCTGGGCCTGTCGACCTCCGGGCACGACCCCGCCATGGCTTTGGTCGACGAGCGCGGCCGGGTGCTGTTCGCCGAGGCCACCGAACGCTTCCTGCAGGACAAGCGCGCCTGGGGCGCGGCGCCGGATCATCCCTACCACCTGGCCGGCATGCTGGCGGCGCATTGCGAACCGGACGCCGAATTCGTCGTCGCCACCAGTTGGGCGCGGCAGAAGGCGCACGAGCAACTGCGCCTGATGGACACCCTGATCCCGGTGGCGGAGATCGCCTGGCTGTGCAACCAGCAGAAGCGCGCCTTCGCCGATGCTGGCGATTCGCTGGCCCGCCACCTCGGCCTGGCGGCGGTTCCGGATCGGCGGAACTACGAGCACCACCTGTGCCACGCCGCCTACGCCTGCCACGGCGCGCCCTTCGACCAGGCCCTGTGCCTGGTGCTGGATGGCGAGGGCGACGTCGGCGCGGTGAGCCTCTACCGCTTCCGCGACGGCCGCTTCAAGCGCCTGTGGCGCTCCTGGGGTCCGGGCAGCCTGGGGTCCTTCTACAGTTGGCTGACCGGTCTGTGCGGTTTCGACTGGAAGGCCGGGGAAGAGTGGAAGGTCATGGGGCTGGCGGCCTTCGGACAGCCCCGCGAGGACCTGACCGGTGCGATGGCACGGCTGCTGACCATCGAGAACGGACGGCCGCTGCTGGCCGACGAGACGGTGCTGCGGGCGGTCCAGGCTCGCCTGGCGGCGCACCGGCGCGATCCGTCCGCACCGCTGATGCAGGCCGCCGACCTGGCCGCCAGCGGGCAGGCGGCGTATGGCGCCTTCGCCGACGCGGTGCTGTCCGCCTGCACCGCGACCGAGGGCGAGAACCTGGTGCTCACCGGCGGCTGCGCGCTGAACTCGTCCTACAACGGCACCTTGCTCGGCCGCCACGCCTTCGCCGCCGTGCACGTGCCCAGCGCGCCGGGTGACGACGGCAACGCGGTCGGCGCGGCGCTGCTGGCCTGGATGCAGGATCATCCCGGGCAGCCCTTGCCCCGCTCCCGCGCGCGAGCGGCCGGCGATCCCTTCCTCGGCTCCTCGCCGGATTCGCGGACGATCCAGGCGGTGGCGCGCAACGCGGGCGGCTTCCGGGTGAGCGATCTCGCGGGCGATTCGGCGCGGCGCCTGGCGGAGGTCCTGGCCCGCGGCCGCATCGTCGGCGTGATGCGCGGCGCCGCCGAATACGGGCCGCGCGCCCTCGGGCACCGTTCGATCCTCGCCGATCCGCGTCCGGCGGGTATGAAGGATCGCCTGAACCGGGAGGTGAAGGGCCGCGAGCCCTATCGCCCGTTCGCGCCGATGCTGCCGGCGGCCCGGGCAGGCGAGTGGTTCCTGCGGGCGCAGCCCTCGCCCTACATGAGCTTCACCCTGCCCTGGCGGGAGAACCGGCGTGCCGCGGTGCCGGCGGTGGTCCATGAGGACGGCACCGGGCGCCTGCAGACCGTCGAGCCGGCCAGCGAGCCCTGGCTGCACGACCTGCTCGAAGCCTTCGAGGCGTGCAGCGGCGTGCCGATCCTGCTGAACACGAGTTTCAACGTCATGGGCAAGCCCATCGTCCATTCGGTGCAGGACGCCATGGCGGTGCTGGCCACCACCGGCCTGGACGGCGTACTGCTCGACGACCTGTTGGTGGAAAAGGACCGGGGTGATGGCGTTCCATAGCCCCGCGTTCCTGTTGGCGTTCCTTCCCCTGCTGCTGGTGGCGTTCCATGTCGCGGCGCGGCGCCTGCCGGCCCTGGCCGCGCCGCTGCTGTTGCTGGCTTCGCTGGCGTTCTACGCCTGGGCCGATCCGGCCAGCCTGCCGCTGTTGCTGGCGTCGATGCTGGCCAACTACGCCATCAGCGGGAAGGTATTGGTCGATGCGGGGCGGCGTCGGTTCTGGGTGGGGTTGGGCGTGCTGGTCAACCTGCTGCCGCTGATCCTTTACAAATACGTCGTGCCGGCATCGAGCCACTCGTCCGGGGCTTTCCTCATCGCCGGCATGCCCCTGGGGCTGTCGTTCTACAGCTTTCAGCAGATCACCTGTCTGTTCGATATCCAGCGCCCCGGTGCGCTGCGCCTGAACCCGCTGCGCCATGCGCTGTTCGTCGGCCTGTTCGCGCAATTGCCGGCCGGGCCGATTTCCCGCTACCGCGACCTGGCCCCGCAGATCGCCGCCCTGGGCCGCACGCCGGTCGCGCCCCAGGTGCTGCTGGCGGGTCTCTCGCTGTTCCTGCTGGGCCTGGGCAAGAAGGTGATCTTCGCCGACCACATCGGCCATTTCGTCGATCTGTTCCACCAGGCCCTGGCCCGCGGCGAACGCCCCGTATTGCTGGAGAGCTGGCTGGCCTGCTGGGGCTTCATGCTGCAACTGTACTTCGACTTCTCCGGCTACTCGGACATGGCCGTGGGCATCGCCCTGTGTTTCGGCCTGTGGCTACCGGTGAACTTCAACTCGCCGCTGAAGGCGGCTTCGCCCAGCGAGTTCGTCGACCGCTGGCACATGTCCCTGGTGGCCTGGGTCCGCGAATACCTGTACCAGCCGCTGTTCCGCTGGGTGCGCCGCTGGCCCCTGGGCGATCCGCCACGGCGCAGGCTCTGGGCCTGGGCGATCGCCACCCTGTGCAGCATGGGGCTGCTCGGTGCATGGCATGGCGCCTCGCTGGCGTTGCTGCTGGGCGGCCTGGCCAGCGGGGTGCTGATGGTCCTGTCGCAACTGCCCGGGCTGCTGCCCGCGTCCGCCCGGCTGGCACCCAGCGGCTGGCGGCGGCGCGCGTGGCGCCTGACCGCGCGCTTCCTGCTGTTGCTCACCCTGAGCGTCCTGGGGCTGTTCAGCCGCGCGGACAGCCTGGACAGCCTGGCCAGGGTGCTCGGCAGCCTGCTGGACCTGGGGTCGCTGAGCCTGTCGCCGGCCTACGCCCACCTGCTGCCGGCCGGGCTGGGGGGCTGGATCGCCGCCGACGGCTTCTTTCCCCATCTGCCGGCTTATCGTGGCCTGGATGTCCTGCTGCTGGGGCTGGGCACCCTGCTGGTCTTCGCTACGCGCAACACCGTGCAGCGCTTCGGCTACGTCGCACCCCAGGAGGGGATCTGCGCGGGCGCCCTGGGCTGGCGGCCGTCGTTGCGCTGGGGCGTGGCCATCGGCGGCGTCGTGCTGTTGACCCTGCTGCTGGGCGAAAGGGCGGGCCAGGGCTTCATCTATGCGCGCCTGTGAAGCCCGGGAGCGGCGGCAGGCTTGGCGCTTCGTCTGCGCCCTGCTCGCCACCCTGGGTATCGGCCTCGCCGCCCTGGCGACCCTGAACGGCCTGGCGAACCCCTTCGGCCGCTTCGACCAGCCGCTGCGTCCGGGTTTCAACGACACGCCATCCGCGACCTTCTACGCCTCCGAGCGCGCCGCGCAGTTGCGCTGGCTGACGCGCCAGGCCCAGCACGCCGGCGACCAGGACCTGCTGATCGGCACCTCCCACGTGCTGTTCGGCATGGAGACCTGCGCCTTGCCGCGGTTGCGGCGTCTGGCGTTGCTGCGCTTGAGCCTGGCGGAGGTCGGTGCCCTGGCGCCCGTCCTGGCGGCCACGCCGCGGCCAAGGACGCTGTCGATCGAACTGGGCATGGCCGATGCGAACACCGTCACGCCGGTTCCCGCCAGCGGCGCGCCGCTGTGGCGCGAGCTGTTCGGCTGGGAGGCCACGCGGGTCTCCCTGGCCACGCTCTGGCGCAGCCGGTACCCGACCCGGCGCGAGCCCGCGAGCAGCGGCGCCTGCGCCTCGGAAGTGCATCCTGGGCAGTGGGGGCATGAGGATGCCGAGGTCGCCAAGCTGATCGCCGCCCTGCGAAGCCCCGCCCAACTGGCCGCGCAGCAGCGCGCCCTCGGCCAACTGGTGCAAGCGCTGGCGCCGGCCTGCGCGCGCCATGCCCAGCGCCTGCGGCTGTTCAGCCTGCCGGTATACGCCTCCCCGGCATTTCTACCGGCGCTGTTGGACGCCCAGCGCCGGGCCGCGGGCGCCAGCCGGCGCACGCTGCGGGATTACCAGCGGCTGTTCCCGGGCTGTCGCCTGGAGTTTCGC
The DNA here is from genome assembly GCF_025642785.1 of Pseudomonas sp. RIT-PI-AD. Lineage (GTDB taxonomy): Bacteria > Pseudomonadota > Gammaproteobacteria > Pseudomonadales > Pseudomonadaceae > Pseudomonas_T. Next base: position 3,337 of record NZ_JANZKU010000012.1, on the reverse strand, counting down.
GACCTGGCCACGCCCTACACCCGCAAGGGGCTGGAGAGCGGCGGCATCGACCGCGCGGACTGGCTCGACTGGCACCATTTCCGCCCCGCGTTGGGGGCGGACCTGCTGCGCGCCTTGCAGGCCGACGCCGTGCCTTGAACGAAAAAGGAACGGCTGGGCGTTCCTCGTGGGCGGGGCGCGGCTGCGCGAGGGGTTCAGCGCGCCGGTTGGTCCTCGGCGACCAGGATGGCCTGGGCCAGTTCCTGGTCGCTGACGTCGAGGCCGGGGTTGTCGTGGCGCACGCGGTCCATCGCCGCTTCCAGGTAAGGGCCGCGAATGGCGCCGTCGCTGGCGATGAAGCTGCCGGCGTCGTCCTGGGCGGCGAGGATCAGCTTGTGATCCTTGAAGGTGACGTAGGTGGACGCGGTGGTGGCGCCCGAGGAGATGATGTCGCGCCAAAAACTGTCGGCCATGGCCGAGCCAACGGGCAGGCACAACAGGGTGAAACTGGCGACGGCGTATTTCAAGCGCATGGTGGTTACTCCGAGGGAGGGATATGCCAGTAGAAAGCGCGGGCGTCGTCTGAGTTCAATGCCTGGAGGCGGAACGACCCTGGGCGTCGTCGGGGCGGCGCTCTAGCGCTCGCCGTTTCGCGAGGCGCCGGCGCGGTGCCGGCGGCGCCACCAGATGGCCGTCGCCAGGCTCAGCGCGGCGAACAGGATGAATTGCAGGCTCCAGTGCAGGCCCGGCGTCAGATGGGCGAACAGGCCGACCACCGCGGCCGCCACGCCGCTCCACAGCAGGTAACCGCCGGCGCCGAAGACTTCCAGGATCAGCAGCAGGGTGCCGAAGGCGAGCCAGTCCCAGAAGGACAGGTGATGCAGATACTCCCACATGATGTTCAGTTCTTCCTTTTACCGACGAAGCGCCGGCGCTTGCACGAATGCGCCGGCAGGCTGCGGAATAGCGGTTCTTGTTGTCGCGGGTGGACGGCCTGGGCCCGCCCGGCGGCCCGGCGTGCGACTTTTCGTGGGCCGGACGCGCGGGCGGCGGCGATTTTAGCCGCGCACGAGGCGACGGTCCGTGCTGTGATCGCCAGATTTGCTCACTGCCCGGTCGCCGTCGGGCCGGCCGGTCAGGCGCGCCGACTCACTTCTGCTCGCTCTGGGGCGTCACCCGCAGCACTTCCTCGATGGTGGTGAGTCCGCTGGCGACCTTCTGCGCGCCGGACAGGCGCAGGCTGCGCATGCCCTCCTTGAACGCCTGCCGGCGCAGCGCCCCCAGGTCGGTGTCGGCGCTGATGTGCGCCTTCACCTGTTCGGACAGCACCATAATTTCGTACACCCCGGCACGCCCGCGGTAGCCGGTGTCGCGGCACTCCAGGCAACCGACGGCGCGTTGCGCGCCGGTCGGCAGGGGCGCGTTCCAGGGCTTGGTGAGGTTGAGCCAGTCTTCCTCCGCCAGTTGCAGCGGCGCCTTGCAATGGGGACACAGGGTGCGCACCAAGCGCTGCGCCATGACCCCGAGCAGGGTGGCGCGCAGCAGGTAGTAAGGCACGCCGAGCTCCAGCAGGCGGGTGATGGCGCTGGGCGCGTCGTTGGTGTGCAGGGTGGTCAGCACCAGGTGCCCGGTGAGCGCGGCCTGGATCGCCATCTCGGCGGTTTCCAGGTCGCGGATCTCGCCGACCATGATGATGTCCGGGTCCTGCCGCATCAGCGCGCGCACGCCGCTGGCGAAGGTCAGGTCGATGTTGTGCTGCACCTGCATCTGGTTGAAGGCCGGCTCGATCATCTCGATCGGGTCTTCGATGGTGCACAGGTTCACTTCGCTGGTGGCCAGTTGCTTGAGCGTGGTGTACAGCGTGGTGGTCTTGCCCGAGCCGGTGGGCCCGGTGACCAGGATGATGCCGTTGGGCTGCCCGGTCATGGCCTGCCAGCGGCGCAGGTCGTCGGCCGAGAAGCCCAGTTGATCGAAGCTCTTGAGCAGCACCTCGGGGTCGAAGATCCGCATCACCATCTTCTCGCCGAAGGCGGTGGGCAGGGTCGACAGGCGCAGTTCCACTTCGCCGCCCTCGGGGGTCTTGGTCTTGATCCGGCCGTCCTGGGGTTTGCGTTTTTCCGCCACGTTCATCCGGCCCAGGCTCTTCAGCCGGCTGACGATGGCCATGGTGACCTGCGGCGGGAACTGGTAGACGGTGTGCAACACGCCGTCGATGCGAAAGCGCACGCTGCCCTGTTCGCGGCGCGGCTCGATGTGGATGTCGCTGGCGCGCTGTTGGTAGGCGTACTGGAACAGCCAGTCGACGATGTTGACGATGTGCGCGTCGTTGGCGTCCGGCTCCTGGTCCTGCGCACCGAGGCTGAGCAACTGTTCGAAATTGCCGCCGCCGGTGATCTTCTGGTCCGCCGCGGTGGCGCCGCTGACCGACTTGGCCAGCCGGTAGAACTCCAACGTGAAGCGTTGCAGGTCCACCGGGTTGGCCACCACGCGCTTGATCGGGCGCTTCAAGACGTGGGTCAGGTTGGCTTCCCAGCTGTGTACGAAGGGCTGTGCGCTGGCGATGGTCACCCGTTCGGCGTCGATCGCCACCGCGAGGATCTTGTGGCGCTGGGCGAAGGCATAGGACATCAAGGGAGTGATCGCGGCGACGTCGATCTTCAGCGGGTCGATGCGCAGGTAAGGCTGGCCGGCCAGGTCGGCCAGCCACTGGGTGAGGCTCTCCAGGTCGAACTTCTTGCCCGGCCGTTGCAGGTCGTCCAGTTGCTGCGCGGCGAGGAATTCGAGCGGATGCATCTGCGCGTTGGCCGCGCTGCGGCGGACCATCAGGCATTGTTCGGCGGTTTCCTGGGCCAGCCGGTTCTGCGCGACCAGTTCGCGCAGGACGTCGTTCAGGTCCAGCCAGCGGTCCTGGGTGGGTGAAGCGGATGCGGACATGCGGGTTCCTCGGAGCGGCATGGTTCGACGAAGCCTAGCCGCTCGTGGCGATGCGTCGAAAAGGGCCTAGCATGCCCGATTCGCCCGCCGGGTCGAAATCCCAATGCGTGAACCAGCGCCCAGCTCCGCAGCGAATGCCCGGATCGGCGCGCCTCAGCGGTCGCACGCCTGCACGGCGACCCCGTGGACGTTCACCAGGGAGCGGATCTTCTCGGCGATCACCTCGGCGCGGTGGCGGCTGAGGTCGTCCTGCAGCAGGCGGACCTGCAAGCGATCGGCCTGGCGGCGGACCTGCAGGTCGAGGGGCAGAACCCGGTGCAGGGCGAACAGCCCGAGCAGGCGGCAGAGGATCTCCGGTTCGGCTTCGGCCTCGATGGCGAAGCACAGCACCTGCGCAGGGGCGCCGGGGCCGACCGGTGCCCAG
>NZ_JANZKU010000011.1 GCF_025642785.1 Pseudomonas sp. RIT-PI-AD | reverse complement strand
CCCGCTCGAGGGCGAGGATCTGTTCGTTGTGCAGTTGCCGGCGAATCTCGTCGGCGCCCAGCTCACGCTCCACTTCCTGCCTGATCGCGTTGAAGCTGCGCTTGAGGCGCCCGACCCAGAGACCGGCGGTGCGCGCGGCGCCGGGCAGGCGCTCGGGGCCGAGGACCAGCAGGGCCACCAGGGCGATCAGGAGCAACTCGCTGAAGCTGATACCGAACATGATGCTGACCTTCAGTCGCGGCGGACGGGTTCGTCGACCTGATGCGCCTGCGCGTCGAGGGTGTGGGGTGGGTTCAGCGGCTGGCTGGGCGGCGGGGTGACCGGCGGCTGCGGCTTCACCTCGTCCTCTTCGCTGTTCATCGCCTTGCGGAACCCCTTGATGGATTCGCCGAGGTCGGAACCGAAGTTCTTCAGTTTCTTGGTGCCGAACACCAGGACCACCACCACCAGCAGGATCAGCCAGTGTTTCCAGTCGAAAATACCCATGCCGTCACTCCTCGAATGTCATTGGTTTGAGCCGCCGCGGGACGCCTTCTCGGCGTGCCCGGACAGGCCGAAGCGCCGCTCCAGTTCGTCCAGCACGGCCTGGGGGTGCTGGCCGAGGGCGGCGAGCATGACCAGGCTGTGGAACCAGAGGTCGGCGGTTTCGTAGATCAGGGCGTCGTAGTCGCCGCTGGCGGCGGCGTCCTTGGCGGCGAGGATGGTTTCCACCGACTCTTCGCCGACCTTCTCCAGAATCTTGTTCAGGCCCTTGTGATACAGGCTGGCCACGTAGGAGCTTTCCGGCGCCGCGCCCTTGCGCGCCTCCAGTACCTCGGCGACCCGGCTCAGGGTGTCATTCATCGGCTGGTCCCTCCGCGTCATGGGACGCGTAGATGGCGGACGGGTCCTTCAGCACGGGGTCGAGGGTCTGCCAGGCGCCCTCGCGGTAGACCCGGTAGAAGCAGCTTTCGCGCCCGGTGTGGCAGGCGATGCCGCCGAGTTGCTCGACCGACAGCAGGATCACGTCGGCGTCGCAGTCCAGGCGCAGCTCGTGCAGCTTCTGCACGTGCCCGGAATCCTCGCCCTTGCGCCACAGCTTGCCGCGCGAGCGCGACCAGTAGATCGCGCGCTGCTCGGCGGCGGTCAGGGCCAGCGCCTCGCGGTTCATCCAGGCCATCATCAGGATGCGCCCGGTCTCGTGGTCCTGGGCGATCGCCGGCACCAGGCCGTCGGCGTTCCAGTTAATCTCGTCCAGCCAATCGTTCATCGTCGCTCGTCCGCCCGTGCGGGCTTCTCAATCGGGTGGGGCCGCGCCGTCCTGGTGCCTCGCCATGGCGTCGGCGTCCGTGCCTGGCGATTCGGCCGGTTAGTGTGCCAGCCGGGGCCGCGACTGGCTATCGGCGCACGACGAGGTAGAACCCCGTGGCGCCCATCAGCCAGGCCGGCCAGGCCGCCGGAGCGGTGAGCAGCAAGCTGCCGGCGGCGATCAGCAGCAGCGAGCCGATCGCCCGCAGCACGCGTTCGTCGCGCCGGTGCCAGGGCGGCGGCGGGTCATGGGCGTGGGGCTGGGACAACCGTTCGAGCAGGTCGCGGGTCATCCCGGCGAGGTGCGGCACCTGCTCCACCTGCGCCTTCAGGTCCTGCAACAGGCGTCTGGGGCTGACCCGCTCGCGCATCCAGCGTTCCAGGTACGGCTGGCCGGTGCTCCACAGGTCGAGGTCGGGATAGAGCTGGCGGCCGAGCCCCTCGATGTTCAGCAGGGTCTTCTGCAGCAGCACCAGTTGCGGCTGGATCTCCATGTTGAAGCGGCGCGCGGTCTGGAACAGGCGCAGCAGCAACTGCCCGAAGGAGATGTCCTTGAGCGGCTTCTCGAAGATCGGCTCGCAGACCGTGCGGATCGCCGCCTCGAAGTCGTTGACCTTGGTCTCCGCCGGCACCCAGCCGGAGTCGATGTGCAACTGCGCGACCTTGCGGTAGTCGCGCTTGAAGAAGGCCATCAGGTTGCGCGCCAGGTAGTCCTGGTCCTCGGGGGTGAGGCTGCCGACGATGCCGCAGTCGATCGCGATGTACTGCGGGCTCCAGGGCTGGCGGGTGCTGACGAAGATGTTGCCGGGGTGCATGTCGGCGTGGAAGAAACTGTCGCGGAACACCTGGGTGAAGAAGATTTCCACGCCGCGCTCGGCCAGCAGCTTCATGTCGGTGCGCTGGTCGGCGAGGGCGGCGAGGTCGGTCACCGGGATGCCGTAGATCCGCTCCATCACCAGCACCCGCGGGCGGCACCAGTCCCAGTACACCTGGGGCACGTAGAGCAGGGACGAGCCCTCGAAGTTGCGACGCAACTGGCTGGCGTTGGCCGCCTCGCGCAGCAGGTCGAGCTCGTCGTAGATGATCTTCTCGTAGTCGCTGACCACCTCCACCGGATGCAGGCGGCGCGCCTCGCTGGACAGCCGCTCGGCGAGGCGGGCGATGACGAACAGCCAGGCGATGTCCTGGCGGATCACCGGCTTGAGGTTCGGTCGCACCACCTTTACCACCACGTCCTCGCCGGTCTTCAACTGCGCGGCATGGACCTGGGCCACCGAGGCCGAGGCCAGCGGCTGGCGGTCGAAGCGGGAAAACGCTTGGGCGATGGAAACGCCGAGCTGCTCCTCGATCAGCGCCACCGCCAGGTCGGAATCGAAGGGCGGCACCTTGTCCTGGAGGAAGGCCAGCTCGCAGGCGATGTCGTCCGGCAGCAGGTCGCGGCGGGTGGACAGGATCTGCCCGAACTTGATGAAGATCGGCCCCAGGTCTTCCAGCGCCAGGCGCAGGCGCGCGCCGCGGGTCAGCGCCAGCGGACGCCGCGGCAGCCAGCGCCAGGGCAACAGGAAGCGCAGGGCGCGCAGCCACCAGGGCAGCAGCGGCAGGTCCTCGAAGATCAGGTCGTCGAGGCGATAACGGATCACGACACTCTGGATGCGCAGCAGACGGCGGACGGCGAGCAGCTTCATTCGGTGGGGTTCGTCCGCTGGGCCAGCCGCTCGACGCGCGCATCGAGGCGGTCGAGGGCGAGCTTGAGGTCGTCCAGCTCGGCGAAGCGGGTCTCCACCTCGCGCCGGCCGACCAGGGTGCGCGACTCCTCGCTGAGGTAGTCGGCGAGGTTGTCCCTCAGGCTGTCCAGGCTCTGCGCGGTCCACTGGGCCCGGCTGCGCAGGTGGCTGCCGAGCAGGCCGCTGCCGACCGGGCCGAGCCAGCGCGACAGCTCGTATTCCCAGTCCAGCTCCAGGTCCTGGAGGATCGCGGTGAGGTCGAGCAGCGCGGCGCTGTCGCCCTCCATCTCCACCTCCGGCGCGTGCAGCACGGCCACCTTGTCCCGGGCCAGGGCCAGCCGCGCCAGGCTCGATGCCGGCGCGCGCAGCACGCAATCCGCCGGCGCTTCCCAATGGCTGGCGAGGCGCAGGCCGTCCTCGCCGGGCAGGATGAAAAGGCGCAGGGCGGGCGCCCGGCAATCGATCTCGATCACCTGCCCGGCGAGCCGGCCGAGCCGTGGCAGCGCCGTGGCGTCCAGCGCCAGCACCCGATTGAGGCCGAGCTCGAGCCCGGCGAGCAGCGCCTGGCGCAGCATCAGGGCTTGATACCGCGGTGCAGGGCGACGATGCCGCCGGTCATGTTGTGGTAGGTGACCCGCTCGAAGCCGGCGTCGATCATCATCGCTTTCAGGGTGTCCTGGTCCGGGTGCATGCGGATCGACTCGGCGAGGTAGCGGTAGCTGTCCGCGTCGCGGGTGATCAGCTTGCCCATCAGCGGCAGCAGGGTGAAGGAGTAGGCGTCGTAGGCCTTGTTCAGCAAGCTGCTGGTGGGCTTGGAGAATTCCAGCACCAGCAGGCGCCCGCCGGGCTTGAGCACCCGCAGCATGGAACGCAGCGCGTCTTCCTTGTGGGTCACGTTGCGCAGGCCGAAGGCGATGGTGACCACGTCGAAATGATTGCTCGGGAAGGGCAGCTTTTCCGCGTCGGCCTGGACGAAGGCGACGTTGCCGGCGACGCCCTTGTCCAGCAGGCGGTCGCGACCGACCTTCAGCATCGAGGCGTTGATGTCGGCCAGCACCACTTCGCCCTTGGGCCCGACCAGGCGGGAGAACTGGCGGGTGAGGTCGCCGGTGCCGCCGGCGATGTCCAGCACCCGGTTGCCGGGGCGTACGCCGGACAGCTCCAGGGTGAAGCGCTTCCACAGGCGGTGGATGCCGCCGGACATCAGATCGTTCATCAGGTCGTACTTGGCGGCCACCGAGTGGAACACCTCGGCCACTTTTTCCGCCTTCTGGCTCTCCGGCACGTTCTGGTAGCCGAAATGGGTCGTGGGTTCGTGTTCGGGGGCCTTGCGCGGATCGCTCATGTCGCTCTCACCGGATAAAGATCGCGCGCCATTCTAAACCGAAAACCGCGCGCTCGGCTTCCGCCCGCGCGTCGCGCGGCGGACGCGAACGGCGCGGATGGCCGGGCGGGCGAGGCGCCGTGACCGAATGCCGCACGGGGGCCGCGGGCGTGGCGGCGTGCGGTGTTTCGCTGCGGGTCCGGCGCCGGGATGCCCGCCGGCGCCAGGCCTGAGGGCGCGATGACCGGCGATCCCATGGGGGCTCGGTCGAGGCGGGCACGACGGCGATGCGCCGCCGCAAGCCCGGAGGCATGCCTGCCTCGACGCGCTGCGAAACCGGCCGATCGCGCGGCGATCCCCGGGCGGGACGCTCCGCAAGCCTCTGCTACGCTGGTTGAGCTGAGCACTTCGCGCGCATCACTCAAGGAGAGCAGGATGGCTGGCAAGAAAAAGGTCGAGAAAGAAAGCGATGCCCTGCCGGGCGACGTCGAAAAGCAGTCGCAACGGATTTGGCTGGCAGGCCTGGGCGCCTACTCCAAGGTCCTCAAAGAGGGCTCCAAGGCGTTCGACGCGTTGGTGAAAGAGGGCGAGAAATTCGAGAAACAGGCCCAGACGGGCACCGGGAAATCCGCCGGGCCGGGCAAGCCGGGCGCCGCCAAGGGGCGCGGCGAGGGCATCAAGGACAAGGCCCTGGGCAAGTGGAACGAGCTGGAAGAGGCCTTCGACAAGCGCCTCAACAGCGCCATTTCCCGCCTCGGCGTACCGAGCCGGAACGACGTCAAGGCCCTGCAGGAGCAGGTGGACCGGTTGGCCCGGCAACTGCAAAGCCTCGCCGGCACGGCCACGGCTCCCGCGGCGGCCGGCGCGCCGGGCCGTAGCCGTGCCAAGGCCGTTCCGGCGAGCGGTGCAGCGCCTGCCAAGCCCAAGCGTTCGCCGGCGAAACCCGCGGCCGAGTCGAACGCCAAGGCTGCGGCGCCCGTCGCCAAGGCCGTGCCGACCAAGCCGGGCACGGCAGCGAAAACCCCATCCACCGCCGGCACCGCCAAGCGCGCTTCGCCCAAGGCGAGCGACGCCTCTACGTCGACCTCCACGGCCTCGGCGGCGAAGCGCCCGGCGCCGAGGAAACCGGCGGTGCCCAAGGCCACCAAGGCCGGCACTTCCGCCGCTACGCCCGAACCTTCCGCCGGCCCGGCCGCCACGCCTTCGGCGTCGTCCTGATCGGTGCCACGCCCGGCATCGGCCGGGCGTTTCGCCGGGTTCGAGGCCATCGCGCAGGATCGAAAAGGCCCTAGGCCGCTCCAGCGGCACGTGGTGCGAAGGCTCGCCCGCCCTCGGCATCACGCCGAGCAACGGGCCGGCGTCATGTCCAGGAAGGCGAATGACAGACGCGGGGCTCGATGCTCAGAGCATCAGCCGGACCGGCGATTCGTGCGGGTCGCGGGAGCGGCCGGCGGCGGCGAGCTGGTCGAGGTAGTCGGCCCACAGCTCATCCTGGCGCACGCAGAGTTCGTAGAGGTAATCCCAGGTGAACAGCCCGCTGTCGTGGCCGTCGTCGAAAGTCAGCTTCAGGGCGTAGTTGCCCGCCGGCTCCAGGGCGCTCAGGCCGACGTACAGCTTGCCGTACTGGAGGATCGGCTTGCCGTGGCCCTGCACCTCGGCGGAGGGCGAATGGACCCGGAGGAACTCGGCGGACAGGCTGTAGCGCTCGTGGGCGCCGTAACCGAGGGTCAGGGTCTTGGACGCCTTGTGCAGCTCGATGGATGTGGGCACCCGCATGACGCTGCTCCTTCGGCCTGGAACCCGTTGCGGCCCCGCTGCCGGGACCGCTCGGTCGAACGTTAAAGAATGTATTTGGACAGGTCTTCGTTCTCGGCCAGTTCGCCGAGGTGGCTGTTCACGTAGGCGGCATCGATATGGATGGGCGCCTCGGTGTGCTGGCTGGCCAGGTCGGCCGCGCTGAAGGAGACCTCTTCCAGCAAGCGCTCCAGCAGGGTGTGCAGGCGCCGCGCACCGATGTTCTCGGTCTTCTCGTTGACCTGCCAGGCGATCTCCGCCAGCCGCTTGATGCCGTCCTCGGCGAAGGCGATGTTCAGCCCTTCGGTCTTCAGCAGCTCGCGATACTGCTCGGTGAGCGAGGCGTGGGGTTCGGTGAGGATGCGCTCGAAGTCTTCCGGCGACAACGCCTTGAGTTCCACGCGGATCGGCAGGCGGCCTTGGAGCTCCGGGACCAGGTCGCTGGGCTTGGACAGATGGAAGGCACCGGAGGCGATGAACAGGATATGGTCGGTCTTCACCATGCCCAGCTTGGTGTTCACCGTGCAGCCCTCGATCAGCGGCAGCAGGTCCCGTTGCACGCCCTCGCGGGACACGTCGGCGCCGCCGACGTTGCCGCGCTTGGCGACCTTGTCGATCTCGTCGATGAAGACGATGCCGTGCTGTTCCACCGCTTCGAGGGCCTTGGCCTTGAGCTCCTCCTCGTTGACCAGGCGGCCCGCTTCCTCGTCGCGAACCAGCTTGAGCGCGTCCTTGACCTTGAGCTTGCGAGCTTTCTTCTTGCCCTTGCCCATGTTGGCGAAGAGGCTCTGCAACTGGCTGGTCATCTCTTCCATGCCCGGCGGGGTCATGATCTCGATGCCGGCCGGCTGCTCGGCCACTTCGATGTCGATTTCCTTGTCGTCCAGCTGGCCCTCGCGCAGGCGTTTGCGGAACAGCTGGCGGGTGTTGGAGTCCTGGCTCGGGGCCGGGTCTTCGTTGAAGCCGAGACGCGGCGGCGGCAGCAGTGCATCGAGGATGCGTTCCTCGGCGGCGTCCTCGGCGCGGTGGCGCACGCGGATCATTTCCTGCTCGCGGAACAGCTTGATCGCCGCGTCGGCGAGGTCGCGGATGATCGACTCGACGTCGCGGCCGACGTAGCCCACCTCGGTGAACTTGGTCGCTTCCACCTTGATGAAGGGCGCGTTGGCCAGCTTCGCCAGGCGCCGGGCGATCTCGGTCTTGCCGACGCCGGTGGGGCCGATCATCAGGATGTTCTTCGGCGTCACCTCGGCGCGCAGCTCGGCGGGCAGTTGCATGCGCCGCCAACGGTTGCGCAGGGCGATGGCGACGGCGCGCTTGGCATCGTCCTGGCCGACGATGTGGCGGTTGAGTTCGTGGACGATCTCGCGGGGGGTCATGGACATGCGGAATGCTCCGGGGCTGGACCTCAGATGGCGGAGTCCAGCTCCTCGATGGTCAGGTTCTGGTTGGTGAAGACGCAGATGGAGCCGGCGATCTTCAGCGCGGTCTCGGCGACTTCGCGGGCGGACAGCGCCTCGGTGTGCTGCAACAGCGCCATGGCCGCGGCCTGGGCGAAACCGCCGCCGGAACCCATGGCGATCAGACCCTGCTCGGGTTCGACCACGTCGCCGTTGCCGGTGATGATCAGCGAGGCGTCCTTGTTGGCCACCGCCAGCATGGCTTCCAGGCGACTCAGGGAGCGGTCGGTGCGCCAGTCCTTGGCCAGCTCGACGGCGGCGCGGACCAGGTGGCCCTGGTGTTTCTCCAGTTGTCCTTCGAAACGCTCGAACAGGGTGAAGGCGTCCGCGGTGGCGCCGGCGAACCCGGCCAACACCTGGCCGTGATAGAGGTGGCGAACCTTGCGCGCATTGCCTTTCATCACGGTGTTGCCCAGGGAGACCTGGCCGTCGCCGCCCATGACGACTTTGCCGTGACGGCGGACTGAAACGATGGTGGTCAAGGGGAGAATCTCCACGCAGCGAGGCGTTATTGCCCAAGTGGAGATCATATGGGGGCGCGAACGGCGGGCTTCAAGCGGAAGCCTCAGGCCGGCCCGTTGCGACGACGGGCCGGCGGGGCGGCTCAGTCGAGCACGCCGGAGAGGATTTCATAGACGATGCCGGTGGTCAGCGCGACCAGGATCATGTCGCTGCCGACCCGGCGCCATTCGTAGCCCTCGTAGTGCGGCAGTCGGTCCAGCAACGGCGGCGGCAGGCGCTTGCCGTAGCCCTGGGGCAGCGGGCGACCCTTGACGATGGCGACATGCTGCACGGCGGGACCCCTACCGATCTCGTCGCGGTGCTCGCGGATGTCCCGGCGCGCCTGGTCGAAGTCCATGGGTGGCGCCTCGCGCCGGCCGTTCGCTCCATTGTCCGCACCCCTGGGCGGCGCACCACCATATCGACCGTTCTGACCGTTTTGCGGAGTACCGGGGGCTTGGGACGCGCCGTGCGGCTGCCCCTGGGGATCGCGCGGACCTCTGTCGTTACCCGGCCCGGGCGCGGCCAGGGCCAGCGAGCCGTACAGATAGAACAGAGCGCACAGGCAGGTGGTGGAACGGTGGATCGGACGCATGGCTACCCCTTGGAATCGCGGAACCGGGCGCGCGAAGGCGTCGCCCCTGCCTGGCCTTAGTGGCGGGCCCCGGCGAGGAATTCCTTTGTATCCGGATCTTTACCCTGGCGGCAGCAGGAAGAGGCGATTGCGGATACGCGAGGCGACAGGATGCGTGTCGCCTCGCGCCCAGGGGTCAGCGGTTCTGCCGCTGTTGCAGGAGCAGGTTGCTGAACCCGCTGCCGGCGAGCTGTTTCTGCGCCACCGTCAATTGATCGCGGCTGGCGAAGGGACCGACCAGGACGCGGTACCAGGTTTCCTCGCGCACCGTGCCCGATTCCACCTGGACGTTCTGCCCGAGCAGGATGATCTGCGCGCGAACCTTCTCGGCATCGGCCTGCTTGCGGAAGGAGCCGGCCTGGAGGAAGAACTGGGTGCTGACCGGTGCCTTGGCCAGCACCGGCGGCGGGGGTGGCGGGGTCTGCCCGGCGAGGGCGGCCTCGGCGCGGGCGGTGTCGATCTTCGCCGCCTGCTCCGGGGTGACCGGGGCCTGGGGTTTGTCCGGCGGGGTCTGCGGAAGCGCGTCCGGCGGGACGATGACTTCCGATTCCGGCAGCAGGGTGTAGAAGTCGTACTTGGGCTTCACCGGCTCCTGGCTGGCCGGCGGAGGCGGAGTCGTCGGCTTGGTGGGCTGTGCGGTCGTGCCGGGGCGCTGGGCCTGCTCGGGCTTCTCCCGCTTGACCTCGTTACGGCCGGGTTCCAGCTTCATCAGGAACACCACGAAGGCGCCGATCACCAGCCCGCAAGCCAGCCACAGCCAGCCCGGCATCGGCTTTTTCGCCGGCGCCTGGTAGCGGCTGGCGCCGCGCTTCGGAGGGGCTTTTTTCTTCGCTGCCACTTACATGCGCTCCAGGGTTTCCAGGCCGAGCAGGTTCAGGCCTTGGCCGAGGGTGCGCCCGGTGAGGGCGGCCAGGCGCAGGCGGCTCTGCTGTTGATCCTGCTGTTCGGCAGCGAGAATCGGGCAGTGTTCATAGAAACTGGAGAAAAGCCCGGCGAGGTCGTAGAGGTAGGCGCAGAGCAGGTGCGGCATGCCTTTTTCGGCGACGTTGTTCAGCACTTCGCCGAACTGCGCGAGCTTGGTCGCCAGGGCCTGCTCCTGTTCCGCCTCCAGCCGGATGTGACCCGCCAAGGGCACGTCCAGCGCCTGGCCCAGCTTGCGGAACACACTGGCGACGCGGGTGTAGGCGTAGAGCAGGTAAGGCGCGGTGTTGCCCTCGAAGCTGAGCATCTGCTCGAAGTTGAAGCTGTAGTCGCTGGTGCGGTGCTTGGACAGGTCGGCGTACTTCACCGCGCCGATGCCGACGGCGCGGGCGATGTGGCGCAGCTCGACCTCGTCCAGCTCGGGGTTCTTGCCCTTGACCAGGGCGTAGGCGCGTTCTTCGGCCTCGTCGAGCAGGTCGATCAGCTTGACCGTGCCGCCGTCGCGGGTCTTGAACGGGCGGCCGTCGGCGCCGTTCATGGTGCCGAAGCCCATGTGCTCCAGGCGCATCCCCGGATGGACGAAATCGGCGCGGCGCGCCACTTCGAAGGCCATCTGAAAGTGCAGGGCCTGGCGCTGGTCGACGAAGTACAGGGCGCGGTCCGCTTTGAGCACCTGGCTGCGGTAGCGCATGGCGGCCAGGTCGGTGGTGGCATAGAGGTAGCCGCCGCCGGCCTTCTGCACGATCACCGGCAGCGGCTGGCCTTCGGCGTTCTTGAATTCGTCGAGGAACACGCACTGCGCACCCTTGTCCTCGGTGAGCAGGCCACGGGACCTGAGATCGGCGACCACCTGGGCCAGGTCGTCGTTGTAGGCGCTTTCGCCCTTCACGTCGGCCGGGGTCAGCTTGACGTTGAGGCGGTCGTAGACCTTCTGGCAGTGGCTCAGGGAAATGTCGTTGAAGCGATTCCACAGGCGCAGGCAATCGGCGTCGCCGGCTTGCAGCTCGACCACCAGCTGGCGCGCGCGGTCGGCGAACTCGGGGGACTCGTCGAAGCGTTTCTTCGCCGCGCGGTAGAAGCCTTCCAGATCCGCCAGCTCGCTTTCGGCGTCGATCGGTTGCTCTTCCAGGTAGGCCAGCAGCATGCCGAACTGGGTACCCCAGTCGCCGACGTGGTTCTGCCGGATCACCTCGTCGCCGAGGAACTCCAGCACGCGGCCGACGCCGTCGCCGATGATGGTGGAGCGCAGGTGGCCGACGTGCATTTCCTTGGCCAGGTTCGGCGAGGACAGGTCGATCACCACGCGCTGCGCCGCGCCGGCCTTGCGTACGCCGAGGTGCGGGTCGGCGAGGGCGGCTTCCAGGCGCTGAGCCAGGGCCTCGCCGTTCTGGAAGAAGTTGAGGAAGCCGGGGCCGGCGATGTCCACCTTGCTCACTCGCTCGTCGACCGGCAGGGCGGCGATCAGTTTCTCCGCCAGCTCGCGGGGCTTCATCCCCGCCGGTTTCGCCAGCATCAGGGCGATGTTGCTGGCGAAGTCGCCGTGGGTCTTGTCCTTGGTGTTCTCCACCTGGATCGTCGGCGCCAACCCCTCGGGCAGCACGCCTTCGGCGCTCAGGCGGGTCAGGGCTTGCTGGATCAGGTGGCGGATGACGTCTTTCATGGGCAGAGGCATAGGTCGGGCTACGGGGGCGGAATTATCAGCGGCACAGGCGCCCCCTGCAAGTTGAGGGGCTCGCCGGCGCCGCGGCGGGCTAGAACAGGTCGATCGGATCGACGTCCAGGGACCAGCGCACCGCGCGTCCGCCGGGCATCTGTTCGAGCACCGGCAACCACAACGCCAACAGGCGATGCAGCGGTGCCCGGGCATTGCCTTGCAGCAAGAGTTGCGCGCGGTAGCGGCCGGCGCGCCTCTCCATGGGCGCCGGCACCGGGCCGAGCAACTCGATGCCGCCCAGTTCCGCCTCGCCCATCAGGCGCTCGGCCTCGCCGCAGGCCTCGTCGAGGAAGCCCTCGGCCTGGCCCGGCTTGTGCGCTTCGGCGCGCAGCAGGGCGAGGTGGGAGAAAGGCGGCAGGCCGGCGGCGCGGCGTTCGCTCAAAGCCTGTTCGGCGAAGGCGAAGTAGCCCTGTTCGGTCAGTTGCACCAGCAGCGGGTGATCGGCGAGGTGAGTCTGGATGATCACCTTGCCCGGCTCCTCGGCGCGCCCCGCGCGTCCGGCCACCTGCACGATCAACTGCGCCATGCGCTCGCTGGCGCGGAAGTCGGCGGAGAACAGGCCGCCGTCGGCGTCGAGGATCGCCACCAGGGTCACCCGGGGGAAGTGATGCCCCTTGGCGAGCATCTGGGTGCCCACCAGGATGCAGGGTTCGCCGCGTTGGATGGTGGCGAACAGCGCGCTCATCGCGTCCTTGCGCGCGGTGGTGTCGCGGTCGATGCGCAGCACCGGCACCTGGGGAAAGAGCAGCGCCAGGCGTTCCTCGGCGCGTTCGGTCCCGGCGCCCACCGGGCGCAGGTCGAGGCGCCCGCAGGACGGGCAGTGGCTCGGGCGTCGCTCGGCGTGCCCGCAGTGGTGGCAGCGCAACTCGCCGGAGCGCTGGTGCAGGGTCATCCGCGCGTCGCAGCTGTTGCACTGGCCGATCCAGCCGCAGTCGTGGCACAGCAGGGTCGGGGCGAAGCCGCGGCGATTGAGGAACACCAGCACTTGCTGGCCGGCTTCGAGGGTCTGCGCGATGGCCTGTTGCAGCGGCATCGACAGGCCCGAATCGAGGGGCCGGCTTTTCACGTCCAGGCGCAGGAAGCGCGGTTGCTGAGCGCCGCCGGCGCGCTGGGTGAGGCGCAGCAGGGCATAGCGGCCGTTGTGGGCGTTGTGCAGGCTTTCCAGGGAGGGCGTGGCGGAGCCGAGCAGGATCGGCACGTTTTCCTGCCGCGCGCGCACCAGCGCCAGGTCGCGGGCGTGGTAGCGCAGGCCTTCCTGCTGTTTATAGGAGGCGTCGTGCTCCTCGTCGACGATGATCAGCCCGGGATTCTTCAGTGGGGTGAACAGCGCCGAACGGGTGCCGATGATGATGTCCGCTTCGCCGTCGCGGGCGGCCAGCCAGGCGTCGAGGCGGTCGCGGTCGTTGACCGCCGAATGCAGCAACGCGATCCGCGCGTTGAAGCGCCGGGCGAAGCGCTCCAGGGTCTGCGGGCCCAGGTTGATCTCCGGGATCAGCACCAGCGCCTGCTTGCCCGCCTCGAGGGTGCGATGGATCAGTTGCAGGTAGACCTCGGTCTTGCCGCTGCCGGTCACCCCGGCGAGCAGGAAGGCGTTGAAGCCGCCGAAGCTCGACTGCACGGCGTCGCAGGCGGCGCGTTGCTCGGGGTTGAGCGGCAACTCCGCCTGGGCCAGCCAGCCGGCGTGGCGCTCGGCCGGCGCATGGCGGCGCACCTCCATGCGCACCAGACCTTTTTCCAGCAGCAGGTTCAGGCTGTCGCGGTTGATCTCCAGGTGGGTCAGCAAGTGATGCGGTACGCCGTGGGGATGCTGCGCCAGGGTGCTCAGCGCCTGGCGCTGGCGCGGTGCGCGGGCCAGGCGCGGGTCTTCGGCGCGGGCGCCCTCGCAGGCCTGCCAGAAGCGCTCCTGGCGCGCCTCGGCCGGCTCGCCCTGGCGCAGCAGCACCGGCAACGCCCAGCTCAGGGTGTCGCCCAGGCTGTGCTGGTAGTACTGTGCCGTCCACAGGCACAGGCGGAACAGCGCGGCCGGCAGCGGCGAGACGCGGTCGAGCAGCTCCAGCGCCGGCTTGAGCTTGTCGGCCGGCACCTCGCTGTGGTCGACGACCTCCACCAGGATGCCGACCAGCTCGCGGCGGCCGAACGGCACCCGCAGGCGCATGCCGGGTTGCAGGGCGGCCGCCGGGATGCCGGGCGGCGCGCGATAGTCGAACAGGCGGCGCAAGGGCGAGGGCAAGGCGAGGCGCAGGATGGCGTCGGGCACACGGGCTTCCTCAGGAATCGACCGGCGATCTTAGCAGGCGCCACCGGCGGGTCGAGCCTCGGCGGTTACCGATGGACGGCGACTTGCGGCCCGTCGCCCCCGGGGGTATAGTCCGCCGCCTGTTTCCGTGCGGTGCTTGACATAGGGTCGAGTGGCGGCACGCCAGACACGAGGACATACCATGAAAGCCGATATCCATCCGAACTACGTCGCGATCGACGCCACCTGCAGCTGCGGCAACGTGATCAAGACCCGCTCCACTCTGGGCAAGAACATCAGCCTGGACGTGTGCTCCGAATGCCACCCGTTCTACACCGGTAAGCAGAAAGTGCTGGATACCGGCGGTCGTATCGATCGCTTCAAGCAGCGTTTCGGCGTATTCGGCACCAAATAAGCCGAAGAAGCCTCACGCGAAAACCGATGGCGTTTCTCGCGCGATTGAAAAAGGCGTCCCTAGTGGGCGCCTTTTTCGTTTCCCTGGCGGGCGTTTGCGCCGCCCGGGCGCAATGCCCGCTGGAGCCCGGGCTGCGGACGCTCGAGGTCAAGCAGGTGGTGGACGGCGACACCCTGCGCTTGGCGGATGGCCGCAGCGTCCGCCTGATCGGGGTCAACGCCCCGGAAATCGGTCGACACGGCCACGCCAGCCAGCCGTTCGCCGAGGCGGCTCGGCGGCGCCTGGCGGAGCTGGTAGCGGCCAGCCATGGGCGCGTCGGCCTGCGCCTCGGCGAGCAGCCCAAGGATCGCTATGGGCGGACGCTGGCCCACGTCTACGACCAAACCGGGCAGAACCTGGAGGCGCGTCTGCTCGAAGAAGGCTTCGGCTATCGCGTCGCCATCGCCCCCAACACGCGGCTGCTGGCCTGCCAGCGCGAGGCGGAGGCCTCCGCCCGGCGTGGCGCACGCGGCCTGTGGCGCGATCCGCCGCTGCTGAGCCCGCAGCGGATCGTCGAGAGCGGTTTCGCCCTGGTGCAGGGGCGGGTCGCGCGGGCGCAGCGCAACCGCGGCGGTCTCTGGCTGGAGCTTGACGGGCCCCTGGTAGTGCGCGTGGAATCGGCGCTGCTGAAAGGGTTTTCCAGGCGTTTCCCGCAATCCCTCGCGGGGCGTCGCGTCGAGGTTCGCGGCTGGGTGATAGACCGCTCGCGGCGCGGCGACGTACCGAGCGGGCAGGCGCGCTGGATGCTGCCGCTTTCCCATCCTGACATGATCGAGGTGCTGCCTTGAGCGGACGTCTTCTCCTGCTGTTCTCCTGGCTGGCGGTGCTCGCCGGCTGCGCGGTCAACCCAGTGACCGGGCGCAGCGACTTCGTGATGATGAGCGAACAGCAGGAACTCGAGCTGGGGCGTCGCTACAGCCAGGAGGTCGTCAAGCAATCCCCGCCCTACGCCGACGAGGCGTTGCAGGCCTACGTCCAGCAGGTCGGCGAGCGGGTGGCGCGCTACGGCCATCGCAGCAACCTGGCCTATCACTTCAGTGTGGTGGACTCGGCGGAGATCAATGCCTTCGCCTTGCCCGGCGGCTACATCTATATCAACCGCGGGCTGCTGGCCTACCTCAACTCGGAAGCCGAGCTGGCCGCGGTGCTCGGCCATGAGGTCGGGCACGTCACCGCGCGGCACAGCGTGCGGCAGCAAAGCCAGAGCATGGCCTGGGGGATACTCGGCCAGGCGGTGGCGATCGGCAGTGGGGTCAGGCTGGCCGGCGACCTGACCAATGCCCTGGGCAACGCCGTGGTCCGCGGCTATGGCCGCGACATGGAGCTGGAGGCCGACGGCCTCGGCGCGCAGTACCTGGCCCGCAGCGGCTACGACCCGCGGGCCATGATCGAGGTGGTGAAGATTCTCAAGAACCAGGAAATCTTCGCCCGCGACCAGGCCTCGCGCCAGGGCAAGGTGGCCCCGGTGGGCTATCACGGCTTGTTCGATACGCACCCGGACAACGACACCCGGCTGCACCAGGTGATCGGCCCGGCGCAGGCGTTGGCCGGCGGCCAGCAGGAAATCAACCGCGACGTGTTCCTGCAGCACCTGGAAGGGTTGCCGCTGACCGATTCCGCCGCCACCGGGGTGCGCCGCGGCCAGCGTTTCTTTCACGCCGAGCTGGGCTTCACCCTCGCCTTTCCGCCGCGCTGGACGCTGGAAAACCAGGCGAGCCGCCTGTTTGGCCTCTCCGCTGACGAGCAGGCGGTGATGCTCGTCAAGTTGGGCGAAGATCCCGGTGGGTTGGAGCCGCTCGAGTATATGTACAAGTACCTGGGCAGGCGCCTGCTGGCGGCGGAGGGTTTCGAGCAGAACGGCCTGCGCGGCGCCATGGCGATCCTTCCCGGCACGCCGGCGAAGCGGGTAGCGGTGATCTACAAGGATGGCCGACCCTTCTTCTTCGGCGGCGGAGTGCGCTCGGGCTCGCTGGAGGGCCATGACCAGGAGTTCGTCTCGGTGATCCGCAGCTTCCGGCCCCTGGAAGAACAGGAAAAGGCCCTCGCGCAGCCGCTGCGCCTGCATCTGATCCGCGCCACGGGCGTGCAGCGGATGGCCGACCTGGTCAAGGACGATCCGCAGCCGGACGAGGCCGAAGCGCGCCTGCGGTTGCTCAACAACCTTTACCCGAGCGGTGAGGCGAGCCCCGGCGAATGGCTGAAAATCCTGCGTTAGGCGCCCGCCCCGCCTCGGCGGGGCGTCTTGTCCGGGTCAGGCATCTTGCGTATCCTCGCCCGTCCGTCTCTTCATAAGTAAAGCGGAATCGCCACCATGTCTGATCTGAAAACTGCCGCTCTCGAATACCATGCCCATCCGCGTCCGGGGAAACTCAGCGTCGAGCTGACCAAGCCGACCGCGACCGCGCGCGACCTGGCGCTGGCTTACAGCCCGGGCGTAGCCGAGCCCGTGCGCGAGATCGCCCGCGATCCCGAACTGGCCTATCGGTACACCGGCAAGGGCAACCTGGTGGCAGTGATTTCCGACGGCACCGCGATTCTCGGCCTGGGCAACCTGGGCCCGCTGGCCTCCAAGCCGGTGATGGAAGGCAAGGGCGTGCTGTTCAAGCGCTTCGCCGGGATCGACGTGTTCGACATCGAGGTGGACGCCGAGAGCCCGCAGGCCTTCATCGACACGGTGAAGCGCATCTCCATCACCTTCGGCGGGATCAACCTCGAAGACATCAAGGCGCCCGAGTGCTTCGAGATCGAGCGCACCCTGATCGAACAATGCGACATCCCGGTATTCCATGACGATCAACACGGCACCGCCATCGTCACCGCCGCCGGCATGCTCAACGCGCTGGAAATCGTCGGCAAGAGCCTGCCGGAAGCCAAGGTCGTCTGCCTGGGCGCTGGCGCCGCGGCCGTTTCCTGCATGAAGCTGCTGATCAGCATGGGCGCCAAGGTCGAGAACATCTTCATGATCGACCGCAAGGGGGTGATCCACTCCGGGCGCGACGACCTCAATCAATACAAGGCGGTGTTCGCCCACGAGACCGACAAGCGCACCCTGGACGACGCCCTGACCGGTGCCGACGTGTTCGTCGGTCTCTCGGGCGCCAACCTGCTCAGCGCGGAAGGGCTCAAGCGCATGGCGCCGAACCCCATCGTCTTCGCCTGCTCGAACCCCGACCCGGAAATCAAGCCGGAGCTGGCCCATGCCACTCGCGACGATGTGATCATGGCGACCGGTCGTTCCGACTATCCGAACCAGGTGAACAACGTGCTGGGTTTCCCGTTCATCTTCCGCGGTGCCCTGGACGTGCGGGCCAAGCGGATCAACGAGGAAATGAAGATCGCCGCCGCCAACGCGCTGCGCGACCTGGCCAAGCTGCCGGTGCCCCAAGAAGTGTGCGATGCCTATGGCGGCATCAAGCTGGAGTTCGGCCGCGAGTACATCATTCCCAAGCCGATGGATGCCCGTTTGATCACGGTCATCTCCGATGCGGTCGCCAAGGCCGCCATCGAGACTGGCGTGGCCACCTTGCCGTATCCGAGCAACTATCCGCTGAAATCGGTGGATGACGTGTTCAACGGCTGACCGCGTCGCGGTCTGTCCCGGCCATGAAAAAGCCCCGCGATCGCGGGGCTTTTTCATGCAGGCCAGTCAGAACAGGTCGATCGGCGCCGCTTCGTCCGCCGGCAACGGGCTGCCGGGGCTGCCCAGGCTCGGGTCCAGCTCGCCCATGGTCGGTGGCGTATCCTCGCTCTTGAACATCTCGAAGAAGGCGCCGGGCGCCCCAGGCGCGGCGGCGCGCCCGCTGACGGGGTCGATGCGCAGGGTCAGCAGCCCTTCGGGTTCGGCGAGGGTGTGCGGGGGGCGATCCTTGAGCGCGGCGCTCATGTAGTTCATCCAGATCGGCAGGGCCACGGTGCCGCCGTACTCGTTGCGACCCAGGCTTTCCGGCTGATCGAAACCGGTCCAGACCGAGGTGATGTAGTCGGCGTTGTAGCCGGAGAACCAGCTGTCCTTGGATTCGTTGGTCGTGCCGGTCTTGCCGGCGATGTCGCCGCGGCCCATCGCCAGGGCGCGGCGACCGGTGCCGCGCTTGATCACGTCCTGCAGCATGCTGTTCAGGATATAGACGGTGCGCGCGTCGACGATCCGCTCGGCCGCCACCGGCTCCAGCGTGGGCCCTTCGGTGGCGGCGGCCTCGGCGACTTCCGGCGTATCGAGCTGGCCGGCGGGCGGGGCGTCGTGGGGAACGCTGGGCGGGTTGGCGATATACAGCGGCTTGCCTTCGCGGCTGTCGATGCGGTCCACGAGATAGGGCTGCACCTTGTAGCCGCCGTTGGCGAAGGTGCTCCAGCCGCCGGCGATTTCCAGCGGGGTGAGGGTCGCGGTGCCCAAGGCCATCGACAGGTTGTGCGGCAGCTCCTGCTTGTTGAAGCCGAAGCGGCTGATGTAGTCCACCGCGTAGTCGATGCCGATGGCCTGGAGCAGGCGGATCGATACCAGGTTGCGCGACTTGTACAGGGCCTCGCGCAGGCGGATGGGGCCAAGGAAAGTGTTGTTGTCGTTCTTCGGCCGCCAGATCTTGTCCGAGTTGTAATCGTCGACGAAGACGATCGGCGCGTCGTTGACCAGGCTGGCGGCGGTGTATCCGCGGTCCAGCGCGGCGCTGTAGAGGAACGGCTTGAAGCTCGAGCCGGGCTGGCGCTTGGCCTGGGCCGCGCGGTTGTAGTTGCTCTGCTCGAAGGAGAACCCGCCGACCAGGGCGCGGATGGCGCCGTTCTGCGGGTCCAGGGACACCAGTGCGCCTTGCGCGGCCGGGATCTGCGAGAAATGCAGGACGCCTTCGGCCATGCGCTGCACGCGGACCAGGTCGCCCACCTGCACGACGTCCGCCGGCTTCTGCGGCCTCGGCCCCATGCTGTTGGTGGTGAGGAACGGGCGCGCCCACTTCATGCTGTCCCAGTCGATGGTCTCTTCCTGGCCACTGCGCGTGAGCGCCAATACGCCGCTCTTTTCCACCTGGGTCACGATCGCCGGCTCCAGGCCGCCGACGTTGCGTTGCTTGGCCAGTTCCTGCAGCCAGGCTTCCCGGGTCATGCCCGGGAAATGGGTTTCCGGCCCGCGGTAGCCATGGCGCTGGTCGTAGGCGATCAGCCCGTCGCGTACCGCAGTGTTCGCCGCTTCCTGAAGGCCGCTCGGCACCGTGGTGGTGACGCGGAAGCCCTCGGTGTAGGCATCGCTGCCGTAGCGGCCGACCATCTCGGCCCGTGCCATCTCGGCTATATAGGGGGCGGTGAGCTCGGGCGTCGGCACGTGGTAGCTGGCGTCCACCGGTTCGTCGATGGCGGCCTGGTAGCGGGCCTGGTCGATGCGCCCGAGCTTGAACATGCGGCCGAGGATCCAGTCGCGCCGCTCCTTGCTACGGGTGGGGTTGACCAGCGGGTTAAAGCGCGAGGGTGCTTTCGGCAGGCCCGCGATCATCGCCATCTGCGCCAGGCTGGCGTCGCGAATCGATTTCCCGAAATACACCTGCGACGCGGCCTCGATGCCATAAGCGCGGTTGCCGAGGTAGATCTTGTTCACGTAGAGCTCGAGGATCTCGTCCTTGCTCAGCTCGCGCTCGATCTGCAAAGCGAGCAGAATCTCGTTGATCTTGCGTGAAAAGCTGCGTTCGCTGGTGAGGAAGAAATTCTTCGCCACCTGCATGGTGATGGTGCTGCCGCCGGACTGAATGTGGCCGCTCTTCAATAATTGCGTGGCAGCGCGCATCAAACTGCTGAGATCGACGCCATAATGGTTGGCGAAATTGTCATCTTCCGCTGCCAGCAATGCCTGGATGAATTCCGGGGGGATATCGGCGAAGCGAATGGGAGAGCGGCGCATTTCGCCGAATTCCGCGATCAGCTTGTTATCGCTGCTATAAACCCGCAGCGGGATTTGCAGCTGTATGCTGCGCAGCGAGTCGACGGACGGCAGCGCGGGGCTCAGGTAGAGATAAACGCCGCTGAAACTGAGCAATAGCCCACAAAATACAGCGACACAGGACCACCATAAAAACTTCAGCAGGCGCATCAAGGTTGTTGGATTTCCAGATAAAAGAATGAGTTAAGCGGAAGGCAAAGCTAAAAGGGTAAAACTGTTCACATTATAAGCGGTTTTTTTCCTGGGTAGCCATTTGCGCTTCTGTCAAGACTGTTATTTAATGTGGAAAAACATAAATCATCCGTAAGTTACGGATGCGGATAGGAAAACGGTCGTGCTAGGGCTCTTCAATAAGAAAGCGAATACGCTGCTGGGGATCGACATTAGCTCGACCTCGGTAAAGCTACTTGAATTGAGTCGCTCCGGAAGCCGCTACAAAGTGGAGGCTTACGCCGTCGAGCCACTTCCAGCCAATGCGGTGGTGGAAAAGAACATCGCTGAACTGGAGGGGGTCGGCCAGGCACTCGCGCGCGTCATCGCCAAGTCGAAGACGGGTGTGAAGGCAGCCGCAGTAGCCGTTGCCGGTTCGGCTGTCATCACCAAAAGCATCGAGATGGAGGCTGGCCTGTCCGACGACGAGTTGGAGAACCAGCTGAAGATCGAGGCGGATCAATACATTCCCTACCCTCTGGAGGAAGTCGCCATCGACTTCGAAGTGCAGGGGGTGTCGGCGCGTAATCCGGAACGGGTGGAAGTCCTGCTTGCCGCCTGCCGCAAGGAGAACGTCGAGGTGCGCGAGGCGGCGCTCGCACTGGCGGGCCTGACGGCCAAGGTCGTGGATGTCGAAGCCTATGCCTTGGAGCGCGCCTACAACTTGCTGTCCGAACACCTGGGTGGCGGACAGGACGAGTTGACCGTAGCCATCGTCGATATCGGCGCCACCATGACCACCCTGAGCGTGCTGCACAACGGCCGCACCATCTATACCCGTGAGCAGCTGTTCGGCGGCCGCCAGTTGACCGAAGAGATCCAGCGCCGTTATGGCTTATCGGTCGATGAAGCGGGCCTGGCCAAAAAACAGGGCGGGCTCCCCGATGACTACGACAGCGAGGTTCTGTTGCCGTTCAAGGAGGCGGTGGTCCAGCAGGTTTCGCGTTCGTTGCAGTTCTTCTTCGCTGCCGGCCAATACAACGATGTCGACTACATCTTGCTGGCAGGCGGTACCGCCTCGATTCCCGATCTGGATCGGTTGATCCAGCAGAAGATCGGTACGCCCACTCAAGTCGCAAATCCATTCGCCGACATGGCCCTGAGCGGCAAGGTCAATGCGGGCGCCCTGGCCAGCGATGCGCCCTCTTTGATGATTGCCTGTGGCCTGGCGATGAGGAGTTTCGACTGATGGCGCGTATCAACCTATTACCCTGGCGCGAGCAACTGCGCGAGGAGCGAAAGCAACGCTTCCTCGTCACGCTGGTCGGGGTCATCATCGTGGCGGCGGGCGTGATTTTCCTGGGTGATCAGTACCTGAACGGCGCGATCGAGAACCAGACTTCGCGAAACGAATTCGTTCGCAAGGAAATCGCTGTCCTGGATGCGCGCATCAAGGAGATCAGCGAGCTGAAGACCAAGCGCCAGCAACTGCTCGAGCGGATGAAGATCATCCAGGACCTGCAGGGTAACCGTCCGATCATCGGGCGCATCTTCGATCAGTTGGTTCGCACGCTTCCAGATGGCGTCTACTTCACCGATCTGAAAATGGCCGGCAAGGTCATTTCGATCGTAGGCGCGGCCGAGTCCAACAGCCGGGTCTCCAACCTCATGCGCAACCTGGACGCATCCGAGTGGCTGGAAGCGCCGACGCTGACGGAAGTGAAAGCAGTTACCGCGGGAGAAGTCGATCAG
Organism: Pseudomonas sp. RIT-PI-AD; assembly: GCF_025642785.1. Classification (GTDB taxonomy): domain Bacteria; phylum Pseudomonadota; class Gammaproteobacteria; order Pseudomonadales; family Pseudomonadaceae; genus Pseudomonas_T. The sequence goes on along the minus strand of NZ_JANZKU010000011.1, from coordinate 134,565 downwards.
GCCAACATGTTCCAGCTCAACGTGCGCCAGACCCAGCCTTCGGTCGAAGCAGAAGGGGTGAAGAAATGAGTCTGGGTAAAACCCTTGGCAGTTTGCGCGAGGTTGATTTTTCCGACCTCGACCTGAACAACATCGGCTCCTGGCCTGCGGTCGTCCGTGGCATCGCGTGCCTGTTGATCTTCGTGCTCATCATTGCCCTCGGCTACAACTTCCATCTCAAGGATCTGCAGGAACAACTCGAGTCGCAGCAGAGCGAAGAGCAGACGCTCAAGCAGCAGTTCGAAAGCAAGGCGTTCCAGGCGGCCAACCTGGAGGCCTACAAGGAACAGATGGTCGAGATGGAGAACTCGTTCGGCGCCCTGCTGAAGCAGCTGCCTGGCGATACCGAGGTTCCGGGGCTTCTCGAGGACATCACCCGCACCGGACTGGGAAGCGGCCTGGAGTTCGAGGAGATCAAGCTCCAGCCGGAAGTAGCCCAGCAGTTCTACATCGAGCTGCCCATCCAGATCACCGTGGTAGGCGCCTATCACGACCTCGCCACCTTCGTCAGCGGCGTGGCCAGCCTGCCGCGTATCGTTACCTTGCATGATTTCGAGATCAAACCGGTGAGCGCGGAAAGCACGTCCAAACTGCGCATGAGCATCCTGGCCAAGACCTATCGCTACAACGAGAAAGGGGTGCAGAAATGATGCGTACCCGTCTCTTGTTGTGCGGCATGCTGATGATTGGCCTGGCCGGCTGTGGTGCGAGCAGCGACTTCAGCGATCTGCAGCGTTACATGGATGAAGTCAGGGCTCGGCCGAAAGGCACCATCGAGCCGCTGCCGAAATTCACGCCCTACGAGGCGTTCACGTACAACGCGTCTTCCTTGAGGAGCCCGTTCCAGGCGCCGGTGAAGATCGATCTTGCCAATCAACAGAAAGGCTCGAAGGTCGTCAAACCGGACGAAACCCGGGTCAAGCAATTCCTCGAGGGTTTCAATATCGAAATCTTCGAGATGGTTGGGACATTGTCCAACGATAACGGCGTTTTCGCTTTGGTCCGCGGTGCAGGAGGAGTGCACCGGGTCAAGATCGGTGATTACCTCGGGCGTAACCATGGACGCATAACCGGCATCAGCCCGGCCGAGATCAATGTGGTCGAGATCGTACCGGACGGTGATGGCGGCTGGCTTGAGCGTCCCCGCAGTATCACCCTGAAGGAGCGCTCCTGAGGGGGCGGGGATGACTATGAAAAAGAATGACAGATCTGCACAACGGAATCGGGCAATGAACAGATCCTTTACGCTTTTGGGTGTTTCGATACTATCGACGATACTGTCGCCCGCCCTGTTGGCCGCCACGCTCAACGCGATGGACGTCGCTTCGCTGCCCGGGGATCGGGTGGAGTTGAAGCTCGCCTTCGATGAGCCGGTGGCGAATCCTCGTGGTTACAGCATCGAGCAGCCCGCGCGCATCGCGCTGGACCTGCCGGGCGTTTCCAGCAAGCTGAATACCAAGAACCGCGAACTGGGCATGGGTAATGCGCGCAGCGTCACGGTGGTCGAAGCCAAGGACCGCACGCGCCTGATCATCAACCTGACATCGCTGGCGCCCTACAATACCCGCGTGGAAGGCAACAACCTGTACGTGGTGGTGGGCGGTACCGGCAACGGCGGTTCCACGACTACGCCTGCGAAAGTGGCTGCGGCCCCGGTCGCCTCCTCCACGGCCGTCGCCCGTCCGGCTCCGGCGGTTTCCAGGCCTTACGTCGCTGCCAGCAAGTCGATTCGCAACATCGACTTTCAGCGGGGGGAGCAGGGCGAAGGCAACGTCGTCATCGAACTGTCGGATTCCTCCATCGCACCGGATATCCAGGATCAGGGCGGGAAGATTCGCCTGGACTTCGCCAAGGCCGAGTTGCCCGAATCGCTGCGGGTGAAGCTGGACGTGAAGGATTTCGCGACCCCGGTCCAGTTCGTCAACGCCGGCAGCGAAGGCGGCAAGTCCGTCATCACCATCGAACCGACCGGTTACTACGATTACCTGGCCTATCAGACCGAGAACAAGCTGACCATCAGCGTCAAGCCGTTGGCCAAGGAAGACGTGGAGAAGCAGCGCGCCGAGCGCTTCGCCTACAACGGCGAGAAGCTGTCGCTCAACTTCCAGGACATCGATGTGCGCTCGGTCCTGCAACTGATCGCCGACTTCACCGACCTGAACTTGGTGGCCAGCGATTCCGTAGCGGGCAACATCACCTTGCGTCTGCAGAACGTGCCCTGGGACCAGGCACTCGATCTGGTGCTCAAGACCAAGGGCCTGGACAAGCGTAAGGTAGGCAACGTGCTGCTCGTGGCTCCGGCCGACGAGATCGCCGCGCGGGAGCGTCAGGAACTGGAGTCCAGCAAGCAATTGCAGGAACTGGCGCCCCTGCGTCGGCAGATCATCCGCGTGAGCTACGCCAAGGCGTCGGATATCGCCAAGTTGTTCGAGCAAAAAGAAGGTGGCGCGGCCGTGGCGGCCGGCAACAGCGCCAATAACCAATCCTGGGGCCTCGGCCGCGGTTCGATGATCTTCGATGATCGCTCCAATAGCCTGATCGTTTATGAAACTCAGGAAAAACTGGACGAGATCACGCGTATCGTCGCGCAGTTGGACATTCCGGTGCGTCAGGTGATGATCGAGGCACGGGTGGTCGAGGCCAACGTCGACTACGACAAGAGCCTGGGCGTTCGCTGGGGCGGAGCCTTCGGCAAGGGTAATTGGCGGTCCTATGGCAAGGACGGCAACGTCGGTATCAAGGATGAGGACGGCTATAGCTGCGGTCCCTTCGCCGGACGGTGCACGCTGCCGACCACCAGTACCGGTAACAACCCGACTCCGTTCGTCGATCTGGGTGCTGCCAATAGTACCTCCGGTCTCGGCATCGGCTTCATCACCAATAACCTGATCCTCGATCTGCAATTGTCCGCCATGGAAAAGACTGGCAATGGCGAGATCGTGTCCCAGCCGAAGGTGGTGACCTCCGACAAGCAGACGGCCAAGATCCTCAAGGGCTCGGAAATTCCTTACCAGGAAGCCAGTTCCAGCGGCGCCACCACCACCTCCTTCAAGGAAGCGGCCCTGTCCTTGGAAGTGACCCCGCAGATCACCCCGGATAACCGGGTGATCATGGAGGTCAAGGTAACCAAGGATGCGCCGGACTTCGGCAATGCGTTGAACGGTGTTCCGCCGATCAACAAGAACGAAGTGAACGCCAACGTACTGGTCTCCGATGGCGAAACCATCGTGATCGGCGGCGTGTTCTCCAACCAGCAAACCTCCTCCGTGGAGAAGGTACCCTTCCTGGGCGACCTACCCTTCGTCGGTAGGCTGTTCAAGCGCGATCTGGTGCAGGACAGAAAATCCGAGCTGCTGGTCTTCCTCACTCCGCGCATCATGAATAACCAGGCCATTGCAGTGAGCCATTGATTCAGTGCCGAACTTGATCCTGGTAGGCCCGATGGGTGCTGGCAAAAGCACCATCGGGCGCTTGCTCGCCAAGGAGTTGCGCGTTCCTTTCAAGGACTCGGACAAGGAAATCGAGCAGCGTACGGGCGCCGACATCCCCTGGATTTTCGACGTGGAAGGCGAGCAGGGCTTCCGCGATCGCGAACAGGCGATGCTGGCCGAGCTGTGCGAGCTGGATGGCGTGGTGCTGGCCACCGGCGGTGGCGCCGTGCTGCGGGCCGCGAACCGCGAGGTGCTCTACGCGGGCGGGCGGGTGGTGTACCTGCATACCTCCGTGGAGCAGCAGATCGACCGTACCTCGCGGGATCGCAATCGTCCGCTGCTGCGAACGGGCGACCCCGGGCGGGTACTGCGCGACCTGATGGCGATTCGCGACCCGTTCTACCGGGAAATCGCCGATATCATCATCGAAACGGATGAAAGACCGCCGCGATTGGTCGTGATGGAGATACTCCATCGCCTGCAACAGTTGCCTCCCCGTTAAAGCGCACCGCGATCTGCGCTATCCTATCGCCCTTCATTATTGGGGGCTCCAATGCGGACACTTCAGGTCGATCTTGGCGAACGCAGCTATCCCATTTTCATCGGTGCAGGGCTGTTGATCCAGCCCGGGCTGTTCCAGCCCTATATCGCTGGCCGGCAGGTGGCGATCGTCACCAACGAAACCGTGGCGCCGCTGTACCTGAGCGCGCTCACCGATGCCTTGGCGGACTACGCCGTGGTGCCCGTCGTGCTTCCCGACGGCGAATCCTTCAAGAATTGGGAAACCCTCCAATTGATCTTCGACGGTCTGCTGCGCGCGCGGCATGACCGGCGCACCACCGTGATCGCCCTGGGCGGCGGCGTGGTGGGCGACATGGCGGGCTTTGCCGCCGCGTGCTACCAGCGCGGAGTGGACTTCATCCAGGTGCCGACCACGCTCCTGTCCCAGGTCGATTCGTCCGTGGGCGGCAAGACAGGCATCAACCACCCGCTGGGCAAGAACATGGTGGGGGCTTTCTATCAGCCCAAGGCCGTGGTGATCGATACCACCACCCTGGCGACCCTTCCGCCGCGCGAATTGGCTGCCGGCCTGGCCGAGGTGATCAAGTACGGACTGATTTGCGACGAGCCCTTCCTGGGCTGGCTGGAAAGCCACCTGCATCGCCTGCTCGCGCTCGATTCCGCGGCATTGACCGAGGCGATCGAGCGTTCCTGCGTGGCGAAGGCGCGGGTCGTCGGCGCCGACGAACGGGAATCTGGACTGCGCGCCACCCTGAACCTGGGGCATACCTTCGGCCATGCCATCGAGACGCACATGGGCTATGGCGTCTGGCTGCATGGCGAGGCGGTCGCCGCCGGCACCGTCATGGCCTTGGAGATGTCGATGCGCCTGGGCTGGATCGACGCCGCCGAGCGCGACCGCGGCATCCGCCTGTTGCAACGCGCGGGCCTCCCCGTTGTCCCTCCTGAGGGCATGTTGCCGGAACACTTCCTGGAACACATGGCAGTCGACAAGAAGGTGCTCGACGGGCGCCTTCGCCTGGTTCTGCTCAACCGCATGGGTGATGCCGTGGTAACGGCCGATTACCCGCGCGACGTCTTGGATGCGACCCTGCGTGCGGACTATCGCACCCTGGCCGCACAGCTCGGAGAGTAACGAAAGTCTCATGACCACTCTGCATGCCGACGAGGCCTTCCTCGGCCACTACCAGTTCACCCACGATCCGTTCGCTCCGCGCGTGCCCGGGTTCAAGTTCTTCCCCGCCCAGCGCAAGCCGGTCCTCGGGCAACTGCACCATCTGGCCCGCTACAGCCAACTGCTGCTGGTGGTGAGCGGTCCCGAGGGCAGCGGCAAGACGCTGTTGCGTCAGGCGCTGGTGGCCAGTACCAACAAGCAGACGGTGCAGAGCGTGGTGCTCTCCGCCCGCAGCACCGCGGAGTCCGGCGGCGTGCTGCGCCAGGTGGCGCAGTACCTGAACATGGCCCAGTCGGACGTGCGTTCGATCCTCGCCCAGATCGCCCAGTTGGCGTTGACCGGGCAGGAAGTGTACCTGCTAGTGGACGACGCCGAGCAGTTGGACGACGCCTCCCTGGAAGCCTTGCTAGCCCTGGCCGCGGGGTCCGCCGAGGGACGTCCGCACATTTTCCTGTTCGCCGACACCGCGATCCTGCCGCACCTGGACAGCCTGTCCGCGGGTGAAGAACGCTTCCATGTCATCGAGCTGCAACCCTACAGCGAAGAAGAAACCCGCGATTACCTGGCGCAGCGCCTGGCCGGTGCCGGGCAGGGCATCGAACTGCTGAGCGCCGAACAGATCGCCGACATCCACCTGCAATCGGAAGGCTGGCCGGGCGCGATCAACCAGATCGCCCGGGAAAGCATGATCGAGGCGATGCTTGCGTCCCGCGGTTCCGCCCGTGGCAAAGGGCTCGGGTTCTCCCTGCCGAAAAAGCACCTGCTGGCCCTGGCGGTCGTCGCGGTCGCCGTGGGTGCCGCCTGGTTCATGCAGGGTCGCACCAGCGCGGAGAAGCCGGCTGAACCGACCACCGCGCAATTGCCGCTGGGGCAGGGCACCGCCCCTGCCACCGAGGCGGCGCCCACTCCCGCCGAACCCGACGGCGGCAAGCCGGCCATCGAGTTCGGGGGCGCCAAGCCGCAGTCCTTGCCGATGACCGGGGCGCAGCCCGTGGTTCGCGAGCCCTTGGCCCAGGCAGCCGGGCAGGGCGAGCCTGAGGATGCGCCCGGCAACGAGCCGGCCGGTGCCGCCACGCCGCCCACCGTAACCAGCATCGCCCCGCCGGTCGGCGCCATCGCCGGAACCCCGCCTGCGCCGCCGCCGGCGGTGACCACCGCGCCGGCTCCGACGCCCGCTCCCGCCGCACCCGTGACCACACCCGCGCCGGTGCCCGCGCCGGTGAAGGCGCCGCAACCCACGGTGGCGAGTGCCGCCAAACCCGCCACCCCGGTCGCCCCGTCGGCACCGATCGCGGCCGCTCCCAAGCCCGCGCAGAACGCCGCCAAGCCGGCGCCGGTACCCGCGGGCGCGGCCAAGCCGACGGCGCCGAAAGTCGCCGAGAGTAAACCGGCCAGCGCGCCGGTGGCCCCCGGCGGCGACTGGTACCGTTCGCAGAGCGCGGGCAACTATGTCCTGCAGGTGCTCGGGACCCGTGCGGAGAGCAGCGCGAAAGCGTTCGTCCAGCAGAACGGCAGCGATTACCGGTATTTCCAGAAAACCCACGAAGGCAAGCCGCTGTACGTGGTCACCTACGGTAATTTCGCCAACCGCGCCGCCGCCCAGGCTGCTGTGAAGTCGTTGCCGGCCAAGGCCCAGGCGGGCAAGCCCTGGCCGCGTACCGTCGGAAGCATCCAGCAGGAAATCACCCAGTCCCGTTGAGGGGCTGGGTTTTTCAGGGCTATGACCAGTCAGTCGCTAGCATGACCTTTCGGTCGAATCCTTCGCTTTAGCGACATTAATTTTCATGGGCACGTCACGAACATTTGTGACGTACCCCCTCGCTATGTACAATGACCTCCCTTTGCCTGCGCAAAAGCCGGCGCTTAGTCCTGCGCGTAAGGTAAGCCTCTGAATTAGAAAAGTAATTTGCCTTCGCCTGAAGGCAGCCTGGTGAGAGTCCCCCTATGAAAGCAGGTCTGTATCATCCTGATGAGTTCAAGGATAACTGCGGCTTCGGCCTGATCGCCCACATGCAGGGCGAGGCGAGCCACCACCTGCTGCAAACCGCCATCGAAGCCTTGACCTGCATGACCCACCGCGGCGGCATCAATGCCGACGGCAAGACTGGGGATGGCTGCGGCCTGCTGATGCAGAAGCCCGATGCGTTCTTGCGCGCGGTGGCGCACGAGCGGTTCGGTGTGGAATTGCCCGCGCAGTACGCGGTGGGCATGGTCTTCCTCAACCAGGACCAGGCCAAGGCCGAGCGCGCCCGGGACAACATGAACCGCGAGATTGTCGCCGCCGGCCTGAAGCTGGTCGGCTGGCGCCAGGTGCCGATCGACACCAGCGTGCTCGGCCGCCTGGCCCTCGAGCGGCTGCCGCGCATCGAGCAGGTGTTCATCACCGGCGAAGGCCTGGACGACCAGCAGTTCGCGATCAAGTTGTTCAGCGCCCGCCGCCGCTCCTCGGTGGCCAACGCCGAGGACACCGAGCACTACGTCTGCAGCTTTTCCCACAAGGCGATCATCTACAAAGGCCTGATGATGCCGGCGGACCTGCAGCAGTTCTATCCAGACCTGGGCGATCCGCGCCTGCAGACCGCGATCTGCGTGTTCCATCAGCGCTTTTCCACCAACACCCTGCCGAAATGGCCGCTGGCCCAGCCGTTCCGGTTCCTCGCCCACAACGGCGAGATCAACACCATCACCGGCAACCGCAACTGGGCCCAGGCGCGGCGCACCAAGTTCGCCAGCGAGGTGATCCCCGACCTCGACCAGCTCGGCCCGCTGGTCAACCGTGTCGGTTCCGATTCCTCGAGCATGGACAACATGCTCGAGCTGCTGGTCACCGGCGGCATGGACCTGTTCCGCGGCCTGCGGATGATCATCCCGCCGGCCTGGCAGAACGTCGAGACCATGGACGCCGACCTGCGCGGCTTCTACGAATACAACTCCATGCACATGGAGCCCTGGGACGGCCCGGCCGGCGTGGTGCTGACCGATGGCCGCTACGCGGTCTGCCTGCTCGACCGCAACGGCCTGCGCCCGGCGCGCTGGGTGACCACCCGCAACGGCTACATCACCCTGGCGTCGGAGATCGGCGTGTGGGACTACCAGCCGGAAGACGTCATTGCCAAGGGCCGCGTCGGTCCCGGGCAGATCCTCGCGGTGGACACCGAGACCGGTCAGGTGCTGCACACCGACGACATCGACAATCGTCTGAAGTCGCGGCATCCGTACAAGCAGTGGCTGCGCAAGAACGCCCTGCGCATCCGCGCGACCATGGAAGACGACCACGGCGTCGCCAGCTACGACTCCGACCAGCTCAAGCACTACATGAAGATGTTCCAGGTCACCTTCGAGGAGCGTGACCAAGTGCTGCGCCCGCTCGCCGAGCAGGGCCAGGAGGCGGTCGGCTCCATGGGCGACGACACGCCTATGGCGGTGCTGTCCAAGCGCGTGCGCTCCACCTACGACTATTTCCGCCAGCAGTTCGCCCAGGTCACCAACCCGCCGATCGACCCGCTGCGCGAAGCCATCGTGATGTCCCTGGAGACCTGCCTCGGCGCCGAGCGCAACGTCTTCGAGGAAACCGCCGACCACGGCAACCGGGCGATCCTCAGCACCCCGGTGATCTCGCCCGCCAAGTGGCGGACCATCATGACCCTCGAGCGTCCCGGGTTCGAGCGGCACGTCATCGACCTCAACTACGACGAGTCGCTCGGGCTGGAGGCGGCGGTGCGCAACATCGCCGACCAGGCCGAGGAAGCCGTGCGCGCCGGCAAGGTCCTGCTGATCCTCACCGACCGCCACATCGCCCCCGGCAAGCTGCCGGCCCATGCGTCCCTGGCCGTCGGCGCGGTGCACCACCGCTTGCTGGAAAAAGGCCTGCGTTGCGACTGCAACCTCCTGGTGGAGACCGGCACCACCCGCGACCCCCATCACTTCGCGGTGCTGCTGGGCTTCGGCGCCACGGCGATCTACCCGTACCTCGCCTACGAGGTCTTGGCCGACCTGATCCGCACCGGCGAAGTGCTCGGCGACCTCTACGAAGTGTTCAAGCACTACCGCAAGGGGATCACCAAGGGCCTGCTGAAGATCCTCTCGAAGATGGGTATCTCCACCGTCGCCTCCTACCGGGGCGCCCAGTTGTTCGAAGCGGTCGGCCTCTCCGAAGAGGTGGTCGGCCTGAGCTTTCGCGGCGTCGCCAGCCGGATCAAGGGCGCGCGTTTCGTCGACATCGAGGCCGAGCAGAAGCTGCTGGCCTTCGAGGCCTGGAACAACCGCAAGCCGATCCAGCAGGGCGGCCTGCTGAAGTTCGTCTACGGCGGCGAGTACCACGCCTACAACCCGGACGTGGTGAACACCCTGCAAGCCGCCGTGCAGCAAGGCAGCTACGCGAAATTCAAGGAATACACCGCGCTGGTGGACAACCGTCCGGTGTCGATGCTGCGCGACCTGCTCCAGGTCCGCCTGGCCGAGACGCCGCTGGCGCTGGACCAGGTCGAGCCGCTGGAGGCGATCTTCAAGCGCTTCGATGCGGCCGGGATTTCCCTCGGCGCACTGTCGCCGGAGGCCCACGAAGCCCTCGCCGAGGCGATGAACCGCCTGGGCGGGCGCTCCAACTCCGGCGAGGGCGGCGAAGACCCCGCCCGCTATGGCACGGTGCGCAGCTCGAAGATCAAGCAGGTGGCCACCGGCCGCTTCGGCGTCACCCCGGAATACCTGGTCAACGCCGAAGTGCTGCAGATCAAGGTGGCCCAGGGCGCCAAGCCCGGTGAGGGCGGCCAGTTGCCGGGCGGCAAGGTCAACGGGCTGATCGCCCGGCTGCGCTACGCGGTGCCCGGCGTGACCCTGATCTCGCCGCCGCCGCACCACGACATCTATTCCATCGAAGACCTGGCGCAGCTGATCTATGACCTCAAGCAGGTCAATCCCCAGGCGCTGGTCTCGGTGAAGCTGGTGGCGGAAGCCGGCGTCGGCACTATCGCCGCCGGCGTGGCCAAGGCCTATGCCGACCTGATCACCATTTCCGGCTACGACGGCGGCACCGGCGCCTCGCCGCTGACCTCCATCAAGTACGCCGGCGCGCCCTGGGAACTGGGCCTCGCCGAGACGCACCAGACCCTGCGCGGCAACGACCTGCGTGGCAAGGTCCGGGTGCAGACCGACGGCGGCCTGAAGACCGGCCTCGACGTGGTCAAGGCGGCGATCCTCGGCGCCGAAAGCTTCGGTTTCGGCACCGCGCCGATGATCGCCCTGGGCTGCAAGTACCTGCGCATCTGCCACCTGAACAACTGCGCCACCGGCGTGGCGACGCAGAATGACAAGCTACGCAAGGACCATTTCATCGGTACCGTCGACATGGTGGTGAACTTCTTCACCTACATCGCCGAGGAAACCCGCGAGTGGCTGGCCAAGCTGGGCGTGCGCAGCCTGGGCGACCTGATCGGCCGCACCGACCTGCTGGAGCGGCTGCCCGGCGAGACCGACAAGCAGGCCCACCTGGACCTGACGCCGCTGCTCGGCAGCGACCACATCCCGGCGGACAAGCCGCAGTTCTGCCAGGTCGAGCGCAACCCGCCGTTCGACCAAGGCCTGCTGGCCGAGAAGATGGTCGCCTTGGCCAAGCCGGCCATCGCCGACGCCTGCGGCGCCGAGTTCGAGCTGGACATCTGCAACTGCGACCGCTCGATCGGGGCACGGGTGTCCGGCGAGATCGCCCGCACCCACGGCAACCAGGGCATGGCCAAGGCGCCGATCACCTTCCGCTTCAAGGGCACCGCGGGGCAGAGCTTCGGCGTGTGGAACGCCGGCGGCCTCAACCTGTACCTGGAGGGCGACGCCAACGACTACGTCGGCAAGGGCATGACCGGCGGCAAGCTGGTGATCACCCCGCCCCAGGGCAGCCCGTTCAAGACCCAGGACACCGCGATCATCGGCAACACCTGCCTGTACGGCGCCACCGGTGGCCGGCTGTTCGCCGCCGGCACCGCCGGCGAGCGCTTCGCCGTGCGCAACTCCGGGGCCCACACGGTGGTGGAAGGCACCGGCGATCACTGCTGCGAATACATGACCGGCGGTTTCGTCTGCGTGCTGGGACGGACCGGCCACAACTTCGGCTCCGGCATGACCGGCGGGTTCGCCTACGTACTCGACCTGGACCACAGTTTCGTCGACCGGGTGAACCACGAGTTGGTGGAAATCCAGCGCATCAACAACGAGTCGATGGAGTCGTACCGCAGCCACCTGGAGCGGGTGCTCGCCGAATACGTGCGGGAGACCGGCAGCGAGTGGGGGCGGACCCTCTCCGAGAACCTGGACGACTACCTGCGCAAGTTCTGGCTGGTCAAGCCGAAGGCGGCCAACCTCGCCTCGCTGCTTTCCAGTACCCGGGCGAACCCGCAATAAGAAGCCGCCGCTCGTGGCGCGAGCCCGTGCAAGGGCCCGCCCGCTCACCGTGATCGTCTCGCAGCTCGAAGCCACGGCTCGCGACTGCTGTTAAGAGGTTTGTGCCAAATGACTGAACGTCTGAACAACGACTTCCAGTTCATCGAAGTGGGCCGCAAGGACCCGAAGAAGAAGCTGCTGCGCCAACGCAAGCGCGAGTTCGTCGAGATCTACGATTCGTTCAAGCCGCAGCAGGCGGCGGACCAGTCGCATCGCTGCCTGGGCTGCGGCAACCCCTATTGCGAATGGAAGTGCCCGGTGCACAACTTCATTCCCAACTGGCTGAAGCTGGTCTCGGAAGGCAACATCCTGGCGGCCGCCGAGCTGTCCCACCAGACCAACACCCTGCCGGAAGTCTGCGGCCGGGTGTGCCCGCAGGACCGCCTGTGCGAAGGCGCCTGCACCCTCAACGACGGCTTCGGCGCGGTGACCATCGGCTCGGTGGAGAAGTACATCACCGACACCGCCTTCGCCATGGGCTGGCGCCCGGACATGTCCAAGGTCAAGCCGACCGGCAAGCGCGTCGCGGTGATCGGCGCCGGGCCGGCCGGGCTGGGCTGCGCCGACGTGCTGGTGCGCAACGGGGTGACGCCGGTGGTGTTCGACCGCAACCCGGAGATCGGCGGCCTGCTGACCTTCGGCATTCCCGAATTCAAGCTGGAGAAGAGCGTGCTCAGCCGGCGCCGGGACGTCTTCACCGGGATGGGCATCGAGTTCCGCCTCAACACCGAGATCGGCAAGGACCTGAGCATGGAAGCGCTGCTCGCCGAGTACGACGCGGTGTTCATGGGCATGGGCACCTACACCTACATGCAGGGCGGTTTCCCCGGCGAGGACCTGCCCGGCGTGCATGACGCCCTCGACTTCCTCATCGCCAACGTCAACCGCAACCTCGGCTTCGAGAAGTGCGCGGAAGACTTCATCGACATGAAGGGCAAGAGGATCGTCGTGCTCGGCGGCGGCGACACCGCCATGGATTGCAACCGCACCTCGATCCGCCAGGGCGCGAAAAGCGTGACCTGTGCCTATCGCCGCGACGAAGAGAACATGCCGGGCTCGCGCAAGGAAGTGAAGAACGCCAAGGAAGAAGGGGTGAAGTTTCTCTTCAACCGCCAGCCCATCGCCATCGTCGGCGACGGCCGGGTCGAGGGCGTCAAGGTGGTGGAGACCCGCCTCGGCGAGCCGGATGCGCGGGGCCGTCGCAGCCCCGAGCCGATCCCCGGGTCCGAGGAAATCATCCCGGCCGAGGCGGTGCTGATCGCCTTCGGTTTCCGCCCCAGCCCGGCGCCCTGGTTCGAGCAGTTTCAGATCGCCACCGACGCCCAGGGGCGGGTGGTCGCGCCGGAGCAGAACACCTTCAAGCACCAGACCAGCAACCCGAAGATCTTCGCCGGTGGCGACATGGTGCGCGGTTCCGACCTGGTGGTGACCGCGATCTTCGAGGGCCGCAACGCCGCCGAGGGCATCCTCGACTACCTCGGCGTCTGACCGGCGGGCCGGCCCATGGCGCCGGCCCTGTTCCCGCCTCAGTCCGCGCCGATCTCGCTGCGCGGCCCGGGGTGCCTCGGCGGCAGCCGGTCGCCCTGGCCGAATAGTTTGTGCCGCAGGGTGCCTGCCGGGTACTCGCGGCGGTAGCGGCCCCGGCGCTGCAATTCGGGTACGAGCTGCTCGACCACCGCGCGCAGGTCGTCCGGCGCCACTGCGTAGGTCAGGTTGAAACCGTCGATCCCGGTGCTGTCCAGCCAATGCTCCAACTGGTCGGCGACCTCCGCGGGCGAGCCCAGCAGCACCGGGCCGCGGCCGCCCAGGCCGACGAATTCCGCCGCTTCGCGCACCGTCCAGCGGCGCTGCGGGTCGGCCGTGGTGAAGGCGGCCAGGGCGGTGCGCCCGGCATCGTTCTCCAGGTACTCCACCGGGGCATCCAGGTCGTAGCCGGAAAAGTCGATGCCGGTCCAGCCGGAAAGCAACGTCAGCGCCGCCTCGCTGTCCACGTAGCGACGGTATTCGGCGAATTTCGCCTCGGCCGCCTCGCGGCTGTCGCCGAGGACGATCAGCGCCTGGGCGTAGATCAGCACCTCCTGCGCCGGGCGTCCGGCCTCGGCCACCGCCTGGCGGATGCCGTCGACGTAGCGGCGCAGTGCGGTTTCGCTGGGCGCGCTGATGAACACGCACTCGGCATGCCGCGCGGCGAAGGCCTGGCCCTTCGCCGAGGCGCCGGCCTGGAACAGCACCGGGGTGCGCTGCGGCGAGGGTTCGCAGAGGTGGATGCCGGGAACCTGGAAGTGCTCGCCGGCATGGCGGATCGGATGCACCCGCGCAGGATCGGTGAAGCGCCCGCCCGCGCGGTCGCGCAGCACCGCGCCGTCCTCCCAGCTCTTCTCCCAGAGCTTGTACAGCACCGCCAGGTATTCCTCGGCGAGGTCGTAGCGCTCGTCGTGGCCGAGCTGCCGGGCCAGGCCCAGGTTGCGCGCGGCGCTGTCGAGGTAGCCGGTGACGATGTTCCAGCCGACCCGGCCCTGGGTCAGGTGGTCGAGGGTGCTCATGCGCCGGGCGAAGGGGTAAGGGTGCTCGTAGGTCAGCGAGAAGGTGATCCCGAAGCCCAGGTGGCGTGTGACCCCGGCCATCGCCGGGACCACCAGCAGGGGATCGTTGGTCGGCACCTGCACGGCGCCGGCCAGCGCGCTGTCCGGCGAGCCGCGGTAGACGTCATAGACGCCCATCACATCGGCGATGAACAGGCTGTCGAACAGGCCGCGCTCGAGCAACTGCGCCAGTTCGGTCCAGTAGGCGAGGTCGGTGTATTCCGAGGAGCGGTCGCGCGGATGCCGCCAGAGACCGGGCGACTGGTGGCTGGCGGCGTTCATGCTGAAAGCGTTGAAGCGAATGGGCTTGCGTGGGGGCGTGGACATGGCGATGGCTGCGTTCGTGGAGGGAAGCCGCCGACGGTGCGGCGGAACCGGAGCGGGCCGCCGAGGCGGCGGCCCGGCGCGCGGATCAGCGCAGCGGCGTGTCCGGGTAGATCGCGTCCTGGACGCGCAATGGCTTCGGGATCAGGCCGAGGCGGAGGAAGGTGTCCGCCAGTTTCTGCTGCTCGGCGGTGATCGCCGCGTCCATCGGCACGGCCGCGTAGTTGCGCCGCTCGGTGGCCAGCTTGAGCACGTCGGCGCCGATGCCCAACTGCGGCGCGAGCAGGTCCGCGACCCCCTGGGGATTGGCGTTGGCCCACTCGGCGGTCTGGCCGAGCTGCTCGAAGAAGGTTTTCAGCAGGGGGCGGTTGGCGTCGGCGAAGGCGGCCGTGGACAGGTAGAAGGTACGGTTGTTGGACAGGCCCTGGCCGTCGCGCAGGGTCTTCACCGGCAGAGTCTTTTCCGCCGCGGCGAGGAAGGGGTCCCACAGGCCGACGGCGTCGACGCTCTTGGATTGCAGCGCGGCGATGGCGTCGGCGGCGTTGTTGACGTAGGCCGGGGTGATGTCCTTGTAGCTCAGGCCGGCCTCTTCCAAGGCCAGCACCAGCAGGTACTGGGCGTTCCAGCCGCGGCCGATGGCGACGCGCTTGCCCTTCAGGTCGGCGATGGTGTCGATGGCCGAATCCTTGTCGGCGAGGATACCGATACCTCGCGGGTAGGGCTGTTCCGCGGCGAGATAGACCACCGGTTTGCCGGCGGCCTGGGCGAACACCGAGGGCGTATCGGCGGCGTGGCCCAGGTCGATGGCGCCACTGCCGAGGGCTTCGAGCAACTGCGGGCCGGCGGCGAACTCATGCCAGCTCACCTTCACGTGCTGGCTCGCCAGGGCTTTCTCCAGGGCGCCGGTGCCCTTGAGGATGTTGAGGCTGTTGAATTTCTGATAACCGATGCGCAGGGTTTTCTCGGTGTCGGCCGAGGCGGAAGGCGCGATGAAGGCCAGCCCGGCGGCGGCCAGGGCGAATAGCGGGAGCACGCGTTTGAGAACCGACTTCTTAAAATTCATTTACTGGTCCTTATATCAATAACTGTATATTTAGTTATAAGAGGTCAGGAAATATAGAAGCCTGTGCCCGCCAGGGGCAATTTCTTTATTCCGGATAGGTAGATTGGTTAGTTATCTTTATTACCTGAATGGCTATAAGAGACCGTTTGAACCCATTGCCGGCCCGGTCCCACGGCCGTCTCGTCGCTGCGGTGTCATCGGGGCGTTCAGCCGGTGCCTTTTTGCGGCGCAGTTTGCGAAAATGCCCGCACTCTTTTGCCGGATACCGCCATGACTGCCCTGAAGAACGACCGTTTCCTGCGTGCCCTGCTCAAGCAGCCCGTCGACGTCACCCCCGTGTGGATGATGCGCCAGGCCGGCCGTTACCTGCCGGAATACCGCGCCACCCGCGGCCGTGCCGGCGACTTCATGAGCCTGTGCAAGAACGCGGATCTGGCCTGCGAAGTCACCCTGCAGCCCCTGGAGCGCTATGCGCTGGACGCGGCGATCCTGTTCTCGGACATCCTCACCATCCCCGATGCCATGGGCCTGGGCCTGCATTTCGAGACCGGCGAGGGGCCGCGCTTCCGCAAGGCGGTGAGCTGCGCCGCCGACGTCGCCGCGCTGCCGGTGCCGGATGCGGAAAAGGACCTGGGTTATGTGATGGACGCGGTGCGCACCATCCGCCGCGAACTGAACGGCCGGGTGCCGCTGATCGGCTTTTCCGGCAGCCCCTGGACCCTGGCCACCTACATGGTCGAGGGCGGCTCGTCGAAGGACTTCCGCAAGTGCAAGGCGATGCTCTACGACGACCCGCAGGCCATGCACGCCCTGCTCGACAAGCTGGCGCGGTCGGTGACCGACTACCTCAACGCGCAGATCCGCGCCGGCGCCCAGGCAGTGCAGATTTTCGATACCTGGGGCGGCAGCCTGTCGTCGGCGGCCTACCTGGAGTTCTCCCTGGCCTACATGCAGCGCATCGTCGCCGGGTTGATCCGCGAGCACGAGGGCCGGCGCGTGCCGGTCATCCTGTTCACCAAGAACGGCGGCCTGTGGCTGGAAAGCATGGCCGCCACCGGCGCCGACGCCCTGGGCCTGGACTGGACCTGCGACATCGGCGAAGCGCGCCGGCGGGTCGGCGAGCGCGTCGCGCTGCAAGGCAACATGGACCCCACGGTGCTCTATGCCCGTCCCGAAGCGATCCGCCGCGAGGTCGGGCGCATCCTCGCCAGCTACGGCCCCGGGCCCGGCCATGTGTTCAACCTGGGCCACGGCATCACCCCGGAAGTCGATCCGGCCCATGCCGGCGCCTTCATCGACGCGGTGCACGAGCTGTCGTCGGGTTACCACCAGGGCTGAGGTCAGACGGCGCCTGCCGCGCCGCGCGGTCTCAGGCCGGCGGCGTTTCCCCGCTCTCCGCCTGGCCGCGGATGTCGGTGATCTCCAGCACCTCCGCCTGTTCAAGGATGGCCTCGGGGCTGTCGTCAGCGGAGGGGATCAGCAGGCTGTTCTCGGCATCGGCGTAGTGCAACAGGATCAGCCGATAGGCCAACCGGTGCGGCGCCGGTCGCGCCTCGTCGAAATCCAGGGTATGGCGGCGCGGTTCGTCGCGGAACCTGTAGTTCAGGGTGATGCGGGGCATGGGACCTCCGGCTGAGCGCTCGCGGAACGCGGGCGTGACCCCGGGTTGACCTGGGGGTCAGGTTCTTCGTTCCTTACCCGTTGCGGGTGTGGCCTTGCGATTCTGCCCCTGCGAAACGAAAACGCCCCGCGCGGGGCGGGGCGTCTGGTCGGGCGCTGGCCTTACTTGACGGTGGCCAGGTCGCCCTTGAGGGCGACGCCGGCGATGACCGCGCCGGCATGGCACTCGTAGCTGGTGTTGTCGCGGTATTCGTTCCTTTTGTAGTTGCTGACGATGTTGACCACGGCGTTGGCGCCGGCGGCCTTGGCGGCATCCTGCATACGGATCAGCGCCGATTGCAGCACCCAGCTGCAGGCTTCCTCGTCGGACTTGTTGAAGGCGTTGGTCTTCTGATTGGTGGTGACGTTCGGCTTGACGACGGTCACTTTGCCGGCGGGGCGCTTGTTCAGGTAGAACTTCACGCTGCCGTCCAGGCGGCCGGCCTGCACGGCCTCGGCGACCACCGCGTCGAAGGGCAGGTAGTGCACGGTGTCGCGGGCCTGGCTGATGCCCGGCAACGCGCCGAGGCAAAGTGCAGCGATCATCCAGCTCTTGTTCTTCATGGGTACTCTCCTTTCTGGGTCATCGAAAATGGCGCGGGGCGCGGTCGGGTCGTCGATTCGACCCGGGATCAGCGCCAGCGACGGAAGATCAGCGAGGTATTGACCCCACCGAAGGCGAAATTGTTGTTCATCACGTACTCGTGGCTCATCGACCGGGGCGCGCCGGTGAGGTAGTCGAGTTCGCCGCAACGCGGGTCGAGCTGGTCGAGGTTCAGGGTGTGGATATAGCGGTCGCCGTTGAGCATTTCGATGCTGAACCAGGACTCCAGGGCCCCGCAAGCGCCCAGGGTGTGGCCGAGGAAGCTTTTCTGCGAACTGATCGGCATGTTGGTGCCGAACAGGCTGCTGGTGGCCAGGGTCTCGGCGATGTCGCCCTGCTCGGTGGCGGTGCCGTGGCCGTTCACGTAACCGATGGCCTGCGGCGCCAGCTCCGCATCGTTCAGCGCCAGCTGCATGGCGCCGCGCATGGTGGTCAGTTCGGGCTTGGTGATGTGCTGGCCGTCGGCGTTGCTGCCGAAGCCCACCACTTCCGCATGGATGCGCGCGCCCCGCGCCAGGGCGTGCTCCAAGTCTTCCAGCACCAGCATGCCGGCACCCTCGCCGATCACCAGGCCGTCGCGCCCTTCGTCGTAGGGGCGCGGTGTGGACTGGGGCGCGGCGTTCTTCAGGCTGGTGGCGTAGAGCGCGTCGAAGACCATGGCCTCGGTGGGGCAGAGTTCCTCGGCGCCGCCGGCGAGCATCAGCGGCAGGCGGCCGAACTTGATCGCCTCGTAGGCGTAGCCGATGCCCTGGCTGCCGCTGGTGCAGGCGCTGGAGGTGGGGATCAGGCGCCCGGTGAGGCCGAAGAAGATGCTGATATTGGCCGCGGTGGTGTGGGGCATCATGCGCACGTAGGAGTTGGCGTTGAGGCCGTCGGCCACCGAGTTGAGCAGCATGTTGCCGAATGCCTTGATCTCCTCGGTGCTGCCGGTGGACGAGCCGCAGGCCACGCCCATGCGTCCGTCGCGGATGCTCGGGTCGCCGAGCAGGCCGGCGTCCTCCAGGGCCCGCTCGGCCGCGCGCACCGCCAGCCGCGAAACCCGGCCCATGCTACGCAACTGCTTGCGGGTCCAACTCTTCGGCACGGCGAAGTCGTCGATGGGCCCGCCCAGGCGGGTGTTCAACTCGGTGTAGCGCTCCCATTCGGCCATGTAGCGGATGCCGCTGCGATTGGCGGCGAAGTTCGCCGAAATGCTCGCCCAGTCGTCGCCCAGGGAGGTGATCCCGGCCATCCCGGTGACCACCACGCGCTTGATCGTAGCCATCAGCAGAGCCCTCCGTTCACCGCGATCACCTGGCGGGTGATGTAGGCGGCTTCTTCCGACATCAGGAAGTTCACCGCGCCGGCGACCTCTTCCGGGGTGCCCAGGCGCTGCGCCGGGATCATCTTGAGCATCTCTTCCACCGGCACCCGCTCGTCGAGCATGTCGGTGTCGATGAGTCCGGGGGCGACGCAGTTGACCGTGATGCGCCGCTTGCCCAGTTCGATCGCCAGGGCCTTGGCCGCGCCTATCACGCCGGCCTTGGAGGCGCTGTAGTTGACCTGGCCACGGTTGCCGATCAGCCCGGAGACCGAGGTGATGCAGACGATCCGCCCCGGCTTGCGGCGGCGCACCATGGGCATGGTCAGGGGATGCAGGACGTTGTAGAAACCGTCCAGGTTGGTGCGCAGCACCAGGTCCCAGTCGTCCTCGCTGAGGGCCGGAAAGGCGCCGTCGCGGGTCAGCCCGGCGTTGCAGACCACCCCGTAGTAGGCGCCGTGGGCCTCGATGTCGGCTTCCAGGGCGGCCCGGCAGGCGTCGCGCTCGGCCACGTCGAATTGCAGCACCCGCGCCTGCCGGCCGAGGCCGAGGATCTCCTCGCGCACCGCGTCGGCCTCGGCGCGGCCGTTGCGGCAGTGCAGCACCAGGTTGTGGCCGGCGCGCGCCAGGCGCAGGGCGATGGCGCGGCCGATGCCGCGGCTGGAGCCGGTCACCAGGATCGGATCGTTCATGCTTCGGGTTCCTCGAGATAGCGGTCCGGCTGCGGCGGACGGAAAACGTTCAGGCGCGCCTGGGCGAGTGTGTCCGGCCCTTCCAGGCGGCATTCGAAGACGCCCATGCCGTTGTCGTCCTGCAGCGAGCGGCTGGCGTGGATGCGCAGCTCGCAGCCGGCCGGGAAGCGTTCGACGTTGCAGGTGAAGCTGCGTGTGCCGAGCAGGAAGCCCAGCTCCACCGGCAGGCCGGCCTGGCGCGCATGGCAGCCGGCGAAAGCGGCCACGCTCTGCGCCATCAGCTCGACGCCGACCCAGGCCGGCAGCCCGCCGGTCTCGTCGCTGAGCAGGCCGGGGCGCACGCGCAGGCGGGTGTGGATAGCGTCGTCGTCGAAGGCCAGCACCTCGTCGAGCAGGATCATCTCGCCGGCATGAGGCAACAGGTCGGCGATCGGCCAGGGAATCATCGGGCGTCTCCGAAAATCAGCGAAAGGTTGTTGCCGCCGAAGGCGAAGGAATTGCTCATCAGGCAGCGCGCGTCGCGCTTCGCCAGGCGACTACCGGGCGCCACCAGGGCCAGGCGCGGCAGTTCCGGGTCGGGCTGGTCGTCCCAGACGTGGGGCGGCAGGTAGTGGTGCGGGTTGCAGCCGCTCAGGGTCAGCCAGCAGAAAGCCGCTTCCAGCGCGCCGGCGGCGCCGAGGGTATGGCCGATCTGGCCCTTGCTCGACGAGCAGGGCACGCCCGCGGGGAACAGCGCGTCCACCGCCAGGCTTTCCATGGCGTCGTTGTGCCGGGTGGCGGTGCCGTGCAGGTTCAGGTAGTCGATCTGCGCCGCCTGCACGCCGGCGGCGGCCAGCGCCCGCGTCATCGCCTGCCGGGCGCCGAGGCCCTGGGGCTGCGGCGCGGAAATGTGATGGGCGTCGGAACTGGCGCCGCCGCCCAGCAGGGCGATGGGCGCGGCCTCCGGCCCGAGGGGGTCGCGGGTCATCAGGAACAGCGCGGCGCCCTCGCCGATATTGATCCCCTGGCGGTTCGCCGAGAACGGCAGGCAGCGTTCCTCGGCCACCGCCTCGAGGGCGGCGAAGCCGTTCAGGGTCAGCCCGCACAGGCTGTCGACGCCACCGCACAGCACCGCGTCGCACAGCCCCTGGCGCAGCAGGCGCTGGGCGCTGAGCAGCGCGCGCCCGCTGGAGGTGCAGGCGGTGGACAGGCAGTAGACCGGCCCGCAGAGACCGAGCCAGTCGGCGAGGAACACCGCCGGCGCGCTCATTTCCTGCTGCGGGTAGCGGTAGTCGGCGGGCAGCCGGCCGCTGCGCAGGCCTTCGGCGATGCCCAGGCTGGCTTCCTGGATGCCCGAGGTGCTGGTGCCGAGTACCACGCCGATGCGGGCGGCGCCGAAGCGGGCGAGGGCTTGACGCAGCGGTTCTTCGATCTGCAGGGCGGCCGCCAGCAGCAGGCGGTTGTTGCGGCTGTCGCTGTCGCGCATGGCCGTCGGCAGCGACGGCAACTCGGCGCGCACTTCGCCCAGGGTCAGGCGACGGCCCTCGACCCAGGCATCGTTGGCGCGCAGCCCGGACCTGTCCGCGGCGAACAGCGCCTCGGCGACCGCGTGCTTGCCGCTGCCGAGGGCGCAGATCACGCCCAGGTCGTTCAGGTAGCCGCGCATCAGGAGGTGGCCTCGGCGGGCAGGCTGATCACCCGGTAGCGCTCGCCGTCCGGGCCGTGCAGTTCCAGGGTGTCGGCGGCCGGGTAGGCGACCCGCCAGCGCCCGTCCAGCAGGCGCCCGCCATCCGCGTCCTGGCGCCAGCGCCCGGCCGGGTAAAGGGCCGGCAATTGCGTCGCCGGGGTCAGGGCGAACAGCAGCGCGGCGAACAGCTCGCGGGCCGCCGGGTTAGGCGGCAACAGGCCGTCGTTGTGCCAGGCGCCGCGTTCCAGCAACTGCCGCGACAGCGGTACGCCGAGCGGATCGAACAGCGACCAGCGCAGCCGCTCCCGTTCCGCCTGGATCACCAGCAGGCTGTCTTGGGCGGGGCCGTCCAGGCGCTGCACGTGCAGCGACAGCGGCAGGGCCAGGGTCGGCGCGCGTTCCGGCAGCGGGGTGACGGCGGCGCAGGCGCTCAGCAGCAGGCCGAGCAAGAGTGCCAGCAGGGGGCGGTTCATCGCTCGAGGGGCTCCAGGGGTTTGCGCGCCACCACGTTGACCAGGGTCTCGTCGCGTTGGCCGACCGGCTTCGGCCGACGCAGGCCCCAGCGCTCCAGCAGACCGAAGTCGCGGGAGCGGCTCCACCACAGGTAGGGGTAGGACAGGTTGCGCGCCTCGAAGCGGAAGCCCTGGCCGCGCAGCATGTCCAGGTATTCCTCGGCGCTCTTCTGCACCTCCATCGGATGGCGGAACAGCCAGCGGATCACCCAGGTGTCGATGTAGAACTTGGTGGATTCGGCGAACAGCAGCAGCCCGCCCGGCTTGAGCACCCGCCAGAATTCGGCCAGGGCCTTTTCCTGCTCCACCAGGTGGTGGAAGGTCTGGTGGCAGAACAGCAGGTCGACGCTGGCGTCGGGCAGTTCCAGGCGCGCGCAGTCGCTGGCGATCAGGTCCACCTCCAGGCCCTGGCGCCGCGCCTCTTCCCGCGAGCACTCCAGGCTGTGGGGGTCGGCGTCCAGGCCGATCAGCCGCGCCGGCCGGAAGGCATCGGCGAGCAGGCGGAAGGAGCGGCCCTGGCCGCAGCCGGCGTCGAGCAGCACCGGCGCTTCCGGCAACGGCGTGTCGATCAGCCGGCGCAGGTCCTCGATCGCCACCCGCAGCACGTGGTGCTGCCAGACGTGGCTGCGCAGGAACCAGAAACCGAAGCCGGTTTCCTCGACATAGGTGGGGGACGCGCGGTTCATGCTCGCTCCTGCTGGATCATCGAGGGGTGGCGCAGAGTTCGGCGAGCACCCGCAGGCGCCGCTTGGGCTCGGCGACGTAGGGGTTGCTGGCGTCCCAGGCGTAGCCGGCGAGGATCGAGCTGATCATCCGGCGGATCTCCGCCGAGCTGCCGGGGTGGAAGATCACGTCCTGGAAGCTGCCGTCGTACCAGCCTTCGACGTAGGCGCGGAAGGTGTCGACACCACGCTTGAGCGGCACCGCGAACTCGGCTTCCCAGTCCACCGCCTCGCCGCTCAACTGGCGGTGCAGCAGGCCGGCGGCCATGCTCGCCGAGCGCATGGCGATGGTCACGCCGGAGGAGAACACCGGGTCGAGGAATTCCGCGGCGTTGCCCAGCAGGGCGAAGCCCGGCCCGTGCAGGCGCTTGACGTTGGCCGAGTAGCCGTCGAGGACCCGCACCGGCGTGTCCCACCGGGCGTTGCGCAGCAGGCGCGCGAGGTGCGGGGTTTCCTCGATGAACTGTTGCAGGCAGGCCTGCAGGTCCTCCGGGCGCCCGGCGTAGCGGCCGGCCTCGGCCACCACCCCCACCGAGCAGCGGCCGTCGCTGAAAGGGATCGACCAGAACCACACGTCGCGAAAGCGCGGATGCACGCTGACGAGGATTTTCTCGCGATCGAAGGCGGGATCGTCGATGCGGTCCTCGACGTGGGTGAACAGCGCGCGGCGCACCGGGAAGGCCGAGGGCGTGTCGAGGTCGAGCAGGCGCGGCAGGACCCGGCCGTAGCCGCTGCCGTCGAGCACGAAGTCGCATTCCACGCCGTAGTGGCTGCCGTCGAGCCGGCGCACGCCAAGGCGCGGCTTGGGCCCGTCCATGTCCACCGAGACGATTTCCTCCTCGTAGCGGATCTCCACGCCCTGGGCGGCGGCCTGGTCGGCCAGCAGGGCGTCGAAGGTGGCCCGCTGGACCTGGAAGGTGGAGTCCTTGCCGGGGGTGAATTTCTCCCGGAAGTCGAATTCGCTGTAGCGCCCGTCCCAGCTGAAGGCGGCGCCATGCTTGACTTGGAAGCCGGCGGCGCGCACCGCGTCGAGCATCCCGGCCTCCTCGACGAAGTCCAGGCAGTGGGCCAGCAGGCTTTCGCCGATGGAGAAGCGCGGGAAACGCTGGCGCTCCAGCACCAGCACGTCGTGGCCGTTGCGCTTGAGCAGGGCGGCGGCGATGGCGCCGGAGGGGCCGGCGCCGATGACGAGGATCCGGCGACGTTCGAATTCAACTGGGTTCATGGCTATGCCTTGTCTGCACGGGCAGGGAAGCGGAGGGTGCGCGCAGGCCGAGGAGCGCCGGCAGCAACGTGGAAAGCAGGCTCATCAGCAACAGGCCGACGTAGAGCTGCGCGGTGATCAGGCCCTGCTGGAACAGCAGGTTGAGGAAGACGATTTCGGTGAGCCCGCGGATGTTCAGCAGCAGGCTTTCGCGCCATTTCACCGACGCGGGCATGCGCGGGTTGGCCCAGTGCAGGCCGAGCCAGTTGCCGAGCAGCTTGCTCGCCGGCGGCGCCAGCAGCAGGAGCGCCAGCAGGGCCCAGGCCGGCTCGGCGAAGGCCGCGCGGAAGTCCACCCGCAGCACCCCGACGGCGAGGATCAGCGGAATGCACACGCCGTTCTGCAACAGCGCCCAGGGCCGCGGCGGCAACGGCAGGCGGAACGGCTGGCGCAGCATCGCCAGCACCAGCAGGTAGGCGATGCCGAACACCAGGGCGTTCAACCCGAGCAGGTGCAGCGTCGGCATCAGCAGGAAGAATGGCAGGCTGTAGGCCAGCGGCGCGCGCAGGCGCAGGGCGCGCAGCGGCAGCGGCAGCAGCGCGGCGAGCAGCGGCCAGAACAGGCCGGCCGGGTGGACGCTGCCCTGGGCCAGGCCAAACAGGCTCCAGCAAAACAGGTCCATGAGGATCGCCGCGTGCAGCAGGCGGCGCACGTCGGCCGCCGGGTAGTCGATGCCTTGCAGGAACAGGTACAGCACCGGGATCGCGGTGATGGCGAACAGCAAACCCACCGCCAGCATGCCCAGCCAGGGTTGCGGCGGCAGCAGCCAGGCGGCGCAGGCCAGGCCGCAGGCCAGCGGCACGGCGAAGCTCGGCACGGCGATACGCAGGCTTTGCGCGCTCAGGCGCAGGTCCACCACGTCGCTGAGGATGTACCCCAGCAGCAGGGCGAAGGCCACGCCGTAGGCCAGCTCCAGGGCCGGCGCGTGGGTCAGTTGCGCGGCGGGCACGCCCCACAGCGGCTCCACCAGCCAGAGCGCCAGCGGCGGCAGGCACAGCACCGCCGCCAGCAACTGGCTGACGATGGGGATCAGGCCGAGGCGGCGCCCGAGCAGGGTCGCGCCGGCGAACAGGGTCAGGGTGGCGAGCCAGAACAGCAGGTCGCTCATGGAGTGTCCTCCGCGTCATCCGCCGCCCAGGGCGACAGCAGGAAGCCGAAGCCCAGGCCGAGGCCCACGGCCAGGCCGAAATTGCTCACCGCCGGCGTGCCGGACAGGGCCAGCAGGCCGAACGACAGCCAGGTGGTCAGCGCCGCCATCAGGGTACCGAGCAGGCTGGTGGCGGCGCCGCCGACCCGTTCGCGCATGAGGATCGCGTAGTCGACGCCGATGGCGGTCACCAGCAACAGGCCGAACAGGCTGAACAGGGTCAAGGGCTGGCCCAGCCAGCCGAGGCTCGCCAGGCTGGCGATGGCGCCCAGCAGCGAGACCCCGAGGGTGCGCAGCGCGCCGCGCCAGCCGAACGGCAGGCACAGCAGCAGGAAGATCAGCAGGCAGGACAGCGCCTTGAGTTCGGCGGCGCTGAGCTGGGTGGCGGCGAACAGCCGGTTCAGCTCGCCGAGGCGGTCCACCAGCTCGACGCCCGGCAGGTCGCGGGCCTGCTCCGCCAGGCGGCCGGCGTCGCTCAAACCGTTGAGGCTGACCAGGCCGGCCACGCCATTTCCGTCGGCGCCGAGCCACAGCGGCCGCCAGGGCTCGCCGAGGGGGCCGGCGAGCCCCTGCTCGATGTCCAGCTCCGGCAGCGCGCGCAGCGCCTGCACTTCGGCGTCCAGCGCCGCCGCATCGACGCCCAGGGCCTGCAAGGGCGCGGCCTCCTTTAGCGTCGCGGCCAGGGCCGCGCGCAGGCGGCGTTGTTCGGCGCGAGGCGCGAGCAACTGGTTCAGCGACAGGTAGCCCTTCAGGCTGCCGTCGGCCACCAGCCGGTCCAGGCGGCGGGTTAGCTCGGCCTGGCGTTGCAGCAATTGGTCGCCGTCGGCGGCGCGCACCAGGTAGAACTGGCTGGTGGGCTGGAAATCGACGATGCGGGCGAGGGCCTGGGCTTCTTCCTGCACGTGCGGGGCGCGGGCGATCCACTGGCGCAGGTCGTCCTTGAGGGACAACTGGGCGATGCCGCCGAGGCAGAACAGCGCCAGCGCGGCGAACAGCCAGGGCGTGGGCAGGCGTCGCAGCAGGCGTCGGCGCAGCGCCAGCAGGGCTTCGGCGAAGCGCAGCGGCGCCGGCCAGGGCACGATGGGCGCGCGCCCCAGCAGCGCCGGCAGCAGGCACACCGCGCAGAGGTAGGAGCCGAGCAGGCCGGCGGCGGAGAAGATCGCCACCTGGGTCAGCGCGGGGAAGGGCGTGAAGCTCAGGGCGAGGTAGCCGATGGCGTTGGTCGCCAGGCCCAGGGTCAGGCCCGGCAGGGTTGCCCGCAAGGCGCGCCAGGTGTCCCAGGGTTGCAGGGTCCAGCTCTTCGACAGGTAGTGCAGCGGGTAGTCGATGGCCACCCCGATCAGGCTGGCGCCCAGCACCAGGGTCAGCACGTGGATGTGCCCTTGCAGGGCCACGCAGGCCACCGCCCCGGCGAGCACCCCGACCAGCGCCGGCAGCAGCGCCAGGAGCACCCGCAGGCGGCGGAACACCACCAGCAGCAGCGCCAGCGCGGCGAGGCTGGAAAGGCCGCCGATCAGGCCGCTTTCCTCGCGGGCCTGGCGCTGGCCCTGGGCGGCGTAGAGCAGTCCGCTGGCAGCGAGCAACCGACCATCGGCGGCCTGCACCTCGGCGCGGGCGGCGGCCACCTGCTCGGCCACCCGCAGCGGCAGGTCGCCCTCGAAGGCGTCGCCGCGGGTTCGCGCGCGCAGCAGGGCCCAGCTCTGCCCCTGGTCTTCCGCGAGCAGGGTGCCGTCGAGGTCGATGCCGACCTTGCCGGCGTGGGGCAGGCCACGCTGGATCGCGTCGGCGAGGCCCAGCCAGTCCTGCTCGGCCGGTACCAGGGCGAAGCCGCCGAAGGGGTCGTAGAGGCGTTGCACGCGGGCTTCGAGGTAGCCCCGCGGGTCGTCGATCAGGCGCTGCCGGTCGGCGTCGCCGAGCAGCGCCAGGCGGCCGTCGAGCAATTGCCGGCGCAACGCCGGCAGGTCGGCCTGGAGGTTCCATTGCACCCGCTCGTAGAGGCCGCTGGCGCGCAGCCGCTCGCCGATGGTCGCGCTCAGCGCCCGCGCCCGGTCGAAGTCGGCGTGGCGCACCAGCAGCACCAAATCGCGGTTGAGCGGTTCCTGCATGCGCTGCTCGGCGCGCTGGCGCAGGCCGTCCGGGGTGCCGCCCGGGAGCAGCTCCAGCAGGTTGGCGCTGACCGGCGGGCCGTCGCGCCATTGCCAGGCGGCGAGCGCCAGCAGGCCGAGCAGCGCCAGCGCGAACAGCCGCGGCAGCCAGCGCCGGCTCCAGGGGCCGAAGGTCTCAGTCGGCGAAGTCATGGCGCTCCGCTTCGCTGAGGGTGGCGTCCACCCGGCTGTCGGGCATGCGCAGCAGGGTACGGTCGCCCTGGGTTTCCAGCAGCTCGACCTGTTCCACCCGCTCGCCACCCTGGATGCGGATGGCCTGGAAGATCTGCCGGAGCAGCAGCGCGCGGGGCGTCAGGGTCAGCGTCCAGGCGTCGTCGCCGCCCTGCAGGTCCAGCTCGAAATCCCGTTGCAAAGCCGCGCTGTCGCCGCTGAGCAGGGCCAGCGACAACTGGTTCTGCCGCGCCGCCGCGCCCTGCTGGGCGGTCGCCTGCCAGGCGCCGTCCTGGCGCCGGGCGATGCCGTCGAGGGTGATCCGGTAGTCCTGGCGCAGCGGGGTTTCCAGGAACCACAGTAGGCCCCGTCCCCTGGCCAGCACGTAGTGGCCGCGGCTGACCAACGGCTGCGGCAGCGCGCGCAGGTGTTTCTCCTGGACGAAGGCGCCGCGCACCACCGCCGGCGCTTGCAGACGCGCGGCGAGCTGCTGCAGATCGAGCGCCGCCGCCCAGGGGCTGGCGGCGAGGCCGAGGAGCAGGACCAGCAGCGCGCGCCCGCGGCGCCGGACGCGGCTCACCGGGCCTCCCGCGCGAGGGCTCGTTCCACCGCCTCGACGAAGGCCTTCGGCGAGGCCAGTTGCATCTCGCGGCTGGCCATGTCCACCGCGACCTGCACGCTGCTGCCGCGGGTCATCCGCTCGCCGCTGGCGGCGTCGCTGATCAGGTAGTGGATCTTCAGGCGGTTCTCCCACTCCACCAGGTCGGCGCGGACGCGGATGCGCTGGTCGAAGCGCGCGCCGCGCACGTAGCGCAGCTGCAAGTCGATGATCGGCCAGGCGTAGCCGCCGGCACGCATGTCGGTGTAGGTGTGGCCGATGCGCTCGAGCAGGGCGCAGCGGGCGATCTCCAGGTACTTCACGTAATGCCCGTGCCAGACCACGTCCATGGAGTCGACGTCGAAGAAGGGCACGAGGATCTCCACCTCGGCCTGGAGCACGCCGTCCCTACGCATACAGCCTCCAATGGCGGGCGCGGATGCGCGCCAGGCACAGGCGCAGTTCGGCTTCCAGGGCGCGGTCCTCGATCAGCGGCGGGAAGTCCTCGGCCAGCTCGGCGTGCATCGCCGCCAGCGCCGCGGGCAACGGCCGCGCCTGTTCCTCGCGCTGGCGCAGCCAGACGCCCTGGCGCGCCGCCAGCAGGGTGGCGGCGGCGACCTGCTCGGTGAGCTCCAGGCTGCGCAGGGCATCCCGCGCGGCGATGGTGCCCATGCTCACCTTGTCCTGGTTGTGGCATTCGGTGGAACGCGAGAACACGCTGGCCGGCATGCAGTTCTTCAGCGCTTCGGCGGTCCAGGCGCTGGCGCCGATCTGCACCGCCTTGAAGCCGTGGTTGATCATCGCGGTGGCCGCCGGGGCGCCGGACAGGTTGCTCGGCAGGCCGTGGTTGTAGCGGGTGTCCACCAGCAGCGCGAGCTGCCGGTCGAGCAGGTCGGCGACGTTGCCCACCAGGGTCTTCAGGCTGTCCATGGCGAAGGCGATGTGGCCGCCGTAGAAATGCCCGCCGTGCAGCACGCGCTCGGCGTCGGCGTCGATCAGCGGGTTGTCGTTGGCGCTGTTCAGCTCGGTCTCGATGAACGGCCGCAGCCAGCCCAGGCTGTCGGCCAGCACGCCGAGCACGTGGGGCGCGCAGCGCAGCGAATAGCGGTCCTGCAAGCGGTGCAGCGGCGCGGTCGGTGCATCGATGGCGAGGTCGCGGCGCAGCCAGGCGGCCACCCGCATTTGCCCCGGATGCGGCTTGGCGGCGAACAGGCGTTCGTCGAAGTGTTCCGGGTTGCCGGCCAGCGCCACCACGTTGAGCGCGGTGATCCGCGTGGCCAGTTGCAGCAGGTAGTCGGCGCGGGCATAGGCCAGGCAGGCCAGGGCGGTCATTACCGCGGTGCCGTTCATCAGCGCCAGGGCTTCCTTGGGCCGCAGCACCAGCGGCGTCCAGCCCAGTTCGCGGTGGACCTCGGCGGCGCTGCGGCGCTCGCCGCGGAACAGCACCTCGCGCTCGCCGCTCAGGGTGGCGGCGACGTAGGACAGCGGGGTCAGGTCGCCGCTGGCGCCCACCGAGCCTTCCTCGGGGATCAGCGGCAGCACGTCTTCCTCGAGGAACGCGCGCAGGCGTTCGAGCAGTTCCACACGCACCCCGGAAACCCCCTGGCAGAGCGACTGCAGGCGTGCCGCCAGCACCGCGCGGGTGGCCTCGGGGTCCAGCAGCCTGCCCAGCCCGCAGCCGTGGAAGGTGTACAGGTGGCGCGGCAGGGCCTCGACCTGATGCAGCGGCACCGCCACCACGCAGGAATCGCCGTAGCCGGTGGTGACGCCGTAGATCACCCCTTCGCGGTCCAGCAGGCTGTCGAGGAAGCGCGCGCCGCGGGCGATCCGCTCGCGGTACCCGGGGTCGTCCTGCAAGGCGCTGGGGGCGCGGCGTTCGGCCAGGGCGAGGACCTGTTCGACGCTCAGCGGCGCCTCGCCGAAGACCACCCGGGGTTCAGTGGGGCGTGTCGTCATGATCGTTCCAGAACGGATAGAAGTTGAACCATTGCCGCGGCGCCAGCAGGCACAGCTCGGCGAGGCGGTCGGCATAGCGCTGGACGTGCCCGCGGATCACCCGGTCGCGGTCCTGGCGACGCCATTCGACGCGCTCGGCGAAGGGTTCGAGGATCACCCGGTAGCGGCCGTCGAGTTTCAGGCAGCAGAGCAGGTTGAGCGGGCAGCGCAGCAGCCCGGCGAGCAGCCAGGGGCCCTGCGGGAAGGCCGCCGGGTGGCCGAGGAAATCCACCGTGGCGGTGCGTCCGCCGCGCAGCGGCACGCGGTCGCCGGCGATCGCCAGCCATTCGCCGCGGTCCAGGCGCTCGCTGAGTTGCAGCATGATCGCCGGGTCCAGCTCGCTTACCTGGATCAGCCGCAGGTGCTGGCTGCCGGCGTTGTTCAGCAGGCGGTTGAAGCGTTCGGCGTGCTTGGTGTGCACGAGCACGTTGAGGCGGACCTTCTCGCCCAGCTCGGCCAGGGCCTGGCACACCTCGAGGTTGCCCAGGTGCGCCCCCACCAGCAGTTGCCCGCGGCCGCCGTGCATGGCCAGGCGCACGCCGTGGGGGTCGGCCATGTCGATCCGCGTCAGGGGCAGGCGCCCGCTCCAGACGTCCAGCTTGTCCAGCAGGCTGTCGGCGAAGGCCATGAACTGGGCGAACAGCGAGGCGCGGGTCGGCGCCAGCTCGGGGCGTCCGCTCCAGTCCGCCAGGCGTTGCTGGTAGCGGCGGACGCTGCGCCGGGCGCGGCCGCCGAACAGGAAGAAATAGCCGACGATCAGGTACAGCAGCGGCGCCAGCGCGCGGCGGCCCAGGTGCCGCGCCAGCCAGGCGGTCAGGCGCATCAACTGGAAGCTGCCGCGCTCGCGGTGCGCCGCCCAGTGGCGGGGTTGCCGACTCATCGGCGCCACCGCCGCAGCAGGATCGCCGGCGCGCGCCAGAGCATGCCGAAGAACAGCTTGGCGTGCATCTTCGAGATCAGCGCGTTGTCCTGCCAGGCATGGAAGTGCGAGACGCCGTCCAGCGGGTAATGCACGCGGGTCGGCAGCCAGCGCATCGGCTGGCCGCGCCAGGACAGGCGCACCAGGATCTCCGGGTCGAAGTCCATGCGCCGGCCCAGCTCCACTTGGTCGATGAGCGCCAGCACCGGCGCCAGGGGGTAGACCCGGAAGCCGCACATGGAATCGCGGATCGCCAGCGACAGGCTGTTGATCCAGACCCACACGTGGGTCAGGTAGCGCCCGTACAGGCGCGCCTTTGGCACGCTGTCGTCGTAGCGCGGGTAGCCGCAGATCAGCGCCTGGGGTTCGAGGCGCGCGGCTTCGAGGAAGTCCTCCACGTCCTCCAGGTCGTGCTGGCCGTCGGCGTCCACCTGCAGCGCGTGGGTGAAGCCCAACTGCGCGGCGCGGCGCAGGCCGGCCATCACCGCGCCGCCCTTGCCCTGATTGACCGCCAGGCGCACCAGGTGCACGTCGCGTTGCTCGGCGAGGCCGTCCATCACCGCGGCGCAGGCCGCCGAGGAGGCGTCGTCCACCAGGATGCAGGGCAGGTGCGCCTGGACCAGCGCCTCGACCACCACCGGCAGGGCGTGCTCGTGGTTGTACACCGGGACCACCACGCAGGGCCGGAAGCTCGGCGCCGCGCCCATGCCCTGAGCGTCACGCATGCCCGGGTTCCCCCAGCAGGATGCGCCCGGACGAACAGGCGGTGTCGCCCTGGCGGTAGGCGAAGTACAGCTTGCCGCGCTCGGCGTCGAAACGCAGGCTCAGCCGCAGTGCGTCGCCGGGGCGGATCAGTTGCTGGAATTTCAGCACTTCCAGGCCGCGGAAGCGCGGCGGCAGGGCCATCCGCGCGCGGGCCAGGTGCTGTGCCCAGTCCACCTGCACCACTCCCGGCAACACCGGGGTGTGGGGGAAATGCCCGCTGAAATGGGCGAGGTCGAGCGGTACCCGCAGGCGCAATTGCCACTCGCCGTCGACCTCGAGGGCCTCGTCGGGTTCGCAGCGGGTCGGCCTCGGCGCCGCCAGTTGCGCGTCCACCTGCGCCTGCGGCAGCTTGCCCTGGCTGTTGTAGGGCAGGCGCTCGAGCAGGCGCCAGCGACGCGGCACGGCGAGGGCGTCGCAGTAACCGGCGAGGTGCCGGCGCAGGCCCTCGGTGAGGGCGCGGCGGCCGCGGTTGCGCAGCACGTGCAACCCGGCCGCGCTGGGCGCCAGCAGCACGCCGAGGAAGGCCCGGCCCTCCTGGACCACGCCCAGGCGCGCGTCGGCGACCCAGGGATGGCCGGCGAGCGCCTGCTCCAGCATCGGCAAGGCGATGCGTTTTTCTTCCAGCTTGACGATGCGGTCGAGTCGCCCTCGCAGCAGGAAGCGCCCGTCGGCGTCGATCCGCACGGCATCGGCGGTCTGTTCGCGGTGGCCGGGCGGCAGGTACGGCGAGGTCAGGTGCAGCGCGCCGTCCGGGTCGACGCCCAGCTCGACGCCGGCGAACGGTTGCCAGCGCTCGTCGCCCTGGCGCCAGCCGATGCCGCCGGTCTCCGAGCTGCCGTAGATTTCCGTCGGCCACTGGCCGAGGCGCCGGTGCAACTGCGCGGCGGCCTCGTCGGGCAGCGCGCCGCCGGAGGAAAACAGCCGGCGCAGGGGGCGCAGCGCCGGCCAGTCGAGGTTCTCGCCCATGCGTTTGAGCAGCGCCGGGCTGGCGACCCAGGCGAAGCCGGCGTCCCGCTCCGCCAGGGCCAGGCTTTCCCGCTGCAGGTCCTCGGGGAACGGCTGGGCGCGGCGCAGGAACGGGCGCCCGGCGCAGAGCGGCCAGAGCACCCGGAACAGCAGGCCGTAGATATGCTGCGCGGCCACGCTGCCGAGCACCGTGGCGTTGCCCAGGTCGGCGCCCCAGAGGCGCTCCAGGGCGGCGGCTTCGGTGGTCAGTTGGCGCAGGCTCTTGTCGATCGCCTTGGCTTCGCCGCTGGAGCCGGAGGTGCACAGGGTCAGGCGGCAGGCGTCGGGGTCGAGGGCGGCGGCGGCCAGGGGCTCGGCTTCCAGCCCGTCGAGGCTGTCCAGCCAGGGGATGTCGCGTTCGGCCAGGGCCTTGCGCGTCTGCGCCTGGGCATCCGCCGGCAGCAGCACGCCGATGCCCGCGCGCCAGGCGCCGAGCAGGGCGCAGGCCAGCTCGGCGGCGTCCTCCAGGTACAGGGCGATGGTCGCCACGCGGCGCGCGCGCAACGCGGCGGCCACGCCCAGGGCGCGCCGCACCAGGGCCGCGTGGTCGAGGTCCGGGTAGAGGGCGACGGGACGACCCGGATGCGGCGCCAGCAATTGCCGCTCGAGGTCGATCCAGTGCGGCCGTGGCCGGGCGGTGGCGTTCATGGGCGATTCCTCAGGCATGCCGGCGCACCCGCTGCCGCACCAGCCACTCGCCGGCGAACAGCAGCCCCATCAGCAGGTAGGCGAGCAGCCCGGTGTACAGGGTCCACCAGGCCAGCGGCGCCCACAGCGCCAGGCCGATGCAGACCAGCGCGCTGCACAGGAAATAGCCGGTCCACACCTGGGTGACCTGGCGCGTGTAGCGCACCGCCCGCGGCGGCAAATCCGGCTCGCGCAGGCGCGCCAGGCGCTCCGCCACCGGCATGCCCTGGTACAGGCTGAGGCCGAACGCGGCGAACAGCAGCAGGTTGAGCAGGACCGGATAGCCGCGCAGCAGCAGGGGCTCGTCGGCCAGGCCGAGCGCCAGACAGAAGCCCAGGGCCGCCAGGGCCAGCCAGCGGCTGCCCGGGCGCGCGCCGCCGACCAGCGCGCGGGCCAGCCAGAGGCTCCCGAGCAGCAGGGCGAACAGCCGCGGCGAGACCTGGTGTTGCAGGCCGTAGTAGACGGCGAAGGGATAGGCCAGCCCCGCGAGCAGCAGGAGCAGGCCGAACAGTCGATTCATAGCGTTGCGGCCCGCCCGGTGGGCGGCCTCTTCTGCGGCGGTCCTTGACGCATCCCTGCATTCGCTGGCGCACGCCGGAGCGTCGCCGATTCCGCCACCGGGGCGGACGGGCGCGTGCCTGCGCCCGGGTGGAGCATGGCCGCCGGAAGCCCCGGCGGCCATGGTCGCCTCAGGGGGCGACCGGATTGACCAGGCGGTTCACCACCTCGACCACGTCGCCGACGGTGCGCACGGCCTTGAAGTCTTCCGCGGCGATCTTCTGCCCGGTCTGGCGCTTGATGTGGTCGATCAGGTCGACGGCGTCGATGCTGTCGATTTCCAGGTCTTCGTAGAGGTTGGCGTCGGGCGTCACCTGCTCGGGGTCCAGCTCGAACAGTTCGACCATGGCGTCGCGCAAGGCGACGAAGATTTCATCGGGATTCTGCATGGTACGTCCTCAAGCGGCCCGGCGCGCGGCAACGAACGCCGCGAGGCTGGCCACGTTGGCGAAATGCGTGCGGGTGTCCTTGGCGTCGGCGTCAATCTTGATGCCGAAGCGCTTCTGGATCGCCAGGCCGAGCTCCAGCGCGTCCACCGAGTCCAGGCCGAGGCCGTCGCCGAACAGGGTGAGATCGTCGGCGATGTCGTCGGCGCTCATGTCCTCGAGGCCGAGCGCTTCGATGATCAGGTTCTTAATCTCGAGTTGCAGATCGCTCATCTTCGGCGAGCTCCTTCATGAAGTACTGGTGCAGATGGTCGTTGAGCTTGCGCGAGGCGACCGGTGCGGGTCCCAGCCGGGCGAACGCGGCCGGGTCGAGGTCCTCGCCGACGCGCAGGCGCAGATGGAAGCGCCGCGACGGAATGCGGTACCAGGGCTCGGCCTTGGTCAAGGTGGTCGGCGAGGCGCTGATCACCACCGGGGTGAGGATGCGCGCGCCGCGCAGGGCGATGGCCGCCGCGCCGCGATGGAAGCGGGGCGGCTGGCCGGGCGTGGTGCGGGTGCCTTCGGGGAAGACGATGAGGGTCTGGCCCTCGCGCAGCGCGCCGGCGGCCTCGTCGAGCATGTCCAGGCTGCCGCTGTTGCTGATGTAGCCGGCGGCGCGGATCGGCCCGCGCATGCAGGGGTTGTCCCAGAGGCTCTGCTTGACCACGCAGTTAGCGTCGCGGATGAAGGCGATGAGCGCCACCACGTCGATCAGCGACGGGTGGTTGGCGATCACCATCTGCCCCGGCTGGCCCAGGCGTTCCGCGCCCTCGACCTCATAGGTGAGCACGCCGCTGCGGTACATGAACTGCACGAACAGGTAGAACAGCCGGCTGACCGTGGCGCGGGCGCGGCGGCGGTGGACCAGGGCGTCGCCGGGCAGCAGCGCCAGCAGCGGGAAAATCAGCACGCGCAGCGCCACGCCGCCGATGCCGAACAGGGCGAAGCTCAGCGCGGTCGCGATCAGCCGCCACCAATAGGGCGGGCTGTGGCGGCTCAATGCGTGCTGCGAGACCAGGTCCATTGACGGCTCTTCCAGTGATGACGGAGGGAGGGTTGGTCGCCATTCAGGCAGCGCAGCAGGTTCAACGGGTGGGGCCAGTCGGCGCGCGGACCGCTGCCGGGCTCCAGGCGCAGCTGCCAGAAGTCGCCCGGCGTGAGGCGCAGGGCGACGGCATAGGGAAAGGGCACGTCGTCGATGCAGCCGGCGTAGAGGGCCGGCGGCGTCTCTTCGGCGATCACCAGCAGCACCGCCGGCGCGCCTTCGCCGAGCAGGCCGCAGGCGTCCAGCATGGCCTGTTCGAGGCCGTCGCCTTCGGCGGCGAGGGCGGTCATCTCGCTGGTGTCGCCGCGCAGGATCGACCACAGGCCGATGATCGCGTTATGCACCGAGAGGCTGAACTGGGTGGGCGACAGCGGCTCGCCGCGGGCCAGGTCGCTGAGGATCGCCAGGGTGCGCGGCGTTTCGCCGTGACGCGAGACGAACACCAGCGGCAGCGGCGGCTGCGCGTCGGCCAAGGGCCAGGCGACGTGGAACATCATCCGCGCCAGGCGGCTGAGGCGGCGCCGCTGCATGGCCGGCAGGAAGCCGACGTCCGGCTGCTGCTGGGCATCGGCCAGCGCGCAGGGGGATGCACACCAGGCGCGCCAGTCGTCCGCACTATCCAGGCCGGGGGCCCAGGCACGCCATTGGTCGATATTGAAATGCATCACGCGGACAGCTCTTCCCGGCCCCTGCGGGCTAATTCTTATGTGCTTCGGCGACTACTGAACGACGAGGGGCTTGTCGTTATGGCCTGGTCAAGGTTTGGGCATTATCCCCGGTGAGCGGGCCGCCAGGCAAATAATGGTTACATCCGGCTGACCGGAGGGCGCGTCGCGACGAACCAAACGGCGCCGCCGTTGTCGCGCCGACGGACGCCCGCCAAGCGTCGCGGACGGCTTGAGTCCGCGGCCCGCAGCGGTTTCGCCGCGGCGGCGGATGGCGGCCAAATGCTGCCTCGCCCTTGTCATGCCGATTGCCTAGACTCGGGGGATTTCCGGCTCCGAGAGGTGTGTCATGCGACGCGTGGTATTCAACCAGAAGGGCGGTGTGGGCAAGTCGAGCATCGCCTGCAACCTGGCGGCGGTCAGCGCGGCGGAGGGATATCGCACCCTGCTGATCGACCTGGACGCCCAGGCCAACTCCAGCCATTACCTGACCGGCCTCACCGGCGAGGACATCCCCACCGGCATCGCCGATTTCTTCAAGCAGACCCTGGCTTCGGCCTCCACCCGGCGGAACCGCGCGGATATCTACGAGACCCCCTTCGACAACCTGCACCTGATCACCGCCACCGCCGAGCTGGCGGAGCTGCAGCCCAAGCTGGAGGCGAAGCACAAGATCAACAAGCTGCGCAAACTGCTGGAGGAACTGGACGAGGATTACGAGCGGATCTACCTGGACACCCCGCCGGCGATGAACTTCTACACCGTCTCGGCGCTGATCGCCGCCGACCGGGTGCTGATCCCCTTCGACTGCGACAGCTTCTCCCGCCAGGCGCTCTACGGCCTGCTGCGCGAGATCGAGGAAATCCGCGAGGACCACAACCCCGCCTTGCGGGTCGAGGGCATCGTGGTCAACCAGTTCCAGGCGCGGGCGGCCTTGCCGCAGCGGCTGCTCGACGAACTGATCGCCGAGGGCCTGCCGGTGCTGCCGGTGTACCTCAGCGCCTCGGTGAAGATGCGCGAGTCCCACGAGGCGTGCACCCCGTTGATCCACCTCGACCCGGGGCACAAGCTGAGCCGGCAATTCGTCGAGCTGCACCAGGTGCTCGAAGCGGGCGCCTGAACCGCCCGCCGGGCGCCTTCAGATCCCTTGCCCGTTCAACCAGGCGAGCAACGGGTGCAGCGGCAGGGCGCCGCTCTGCCGGGCGACCTCGCGGCCGTCGCGATAGAGGATCAGGCTGGGGATCGAGCGGATGCCCAGGCGCCCGGCTAGCTCGCGGTTGGCTTCGCTGTCCAGCTTGCCCAGCCGGCAGCGCCCGCGCAGTTGCGCGGCGGCCTGGGCGAAGGTCGGCGCGAAGGCCTTGCACGGCCCGCACCAGTCGGCCCAGACGTCCACCAGCAGCGGCAGGTCGCCCTTGCACTGGCGTGCGAAATTACCCGTGTTCAGTTCGAAGGGCCGCTCGCCGAGCACTTCGGCCTTGCAATGGCCGCAGCGTGGGGTCTGGCCCAGGCGGTCGCGGGGAATGCGGTTGAGGCTGGCGCATTGGGCGCAGGGGACCAGCAGGTTTTCGCTCATGATCGGCTCCTGGGGGGATCGTTCCTATATGGAGCCGTTCATGGGCGGATCAAGGGGCGTCGCGCCCCTCCGGTTCAGCCGCGCGCGGCGCGTAGCGCCTGTTCCAGGTCGGCGAGGATGTCGTCGATGTGCTCGATGCCGATCGACAGCCGCACCATGTCCCGCGGCACGCCGGCCTTTTCCAGTTCCTCGTCGTTGAGCTGCCGGTGGGTGGTGGACGCCGGATGGCAGGCCAGGGACTTGGCGTCGCCGATGTTGACCAGGCGCACCACCAATTGCAGCGCGTCGATGAAGCGCGCGCCGGCTTCCTGGCCGCCCTGGATGCCGAAGGACAGGATCGCCGCCGGCTTGCCGCCGGTGTAGCGCTGCGCCAGCTCGTATTCCGGGTGGTCGGCCAGGCCGGCGTACTTCACCCAGGCGACCTGCGGATGATCGCGCAGGTATTCGGCGACCTTCAGTGCATTCTCGGTGTGGCGCTCCATGCGCAGGGCCAGGGTCTCCAGGCCTTGCAGGATCAGGAAGGCGTTGAACGGCGACAGCGCCGCGCCGGTGTTGCGCAGCGGCACCACCCGGCAGCGGCCGATGAAGGCCGCGGGGCCGAAGGCTTCGGTGTAGGTGACGCCGTGGTAGGACGGGTCGGGCGTATTGAGTAGCGGGAAGCGGGTCTTGTTGTCCGCCCAGGGGAAGCGGCCGGAGTCGACGACGATGCCGCCGATGCTGGTGCCGTGGCCGCCGATGTACTTGGTCAGCGAATGCACCACCACGTCGGCGCCGTGCTCGAACGGTCGGCAGAGAATTGGCGTGGCCACGGTATTGTCGACGATCAGCGGCACGCCGTGCCGGTGGGCGGCCTCGGCCAGGGCGCCCAGGTCGACGATGTTCCCCGCCGGGTTACCGATGGATTCGCAGAACACCGCCTTGGTGCGCGCGTCGATCAGTGCCTCCAGCGCGGCGATGTCGTCATGGGCGGCGAAGCGGGTCTGGATGCCGAAGCGCGGCAGGGTGTGGGCCAACAGGTTGTAGGTGCCGCCGTAGAGCTTGGCCACCGAGACGATATTGTCGCCGGCCTCGGCGACGGTCTGGATGGCGTAGGTGATCGCCGCCATACCCGAGGCCACCGCCAGCGCGCCTACGCCGCCCTCCAGGGCCGCGACGCGCTTTTCCAGCACGTCGTTGGTGGGGTTCATGATCCGCGAATAGATGTTGCCGGCCACCTTCAGGTCGAACAGGTCGGCGCCGTGCTGGGTGTCGTCGAAGGCATAGGAACTGGTCTGGTAGATCGGCACCGCCACCGCCTTGGTGGTCGGGTCCGGCGAATAGCCGGCATGGATGGCCAGGGTTTCCGGTTTCAACGAGGGCGGGTTGGCGGCGTCGTGGCTCATGTGCTGTTCCTTGGCAGGCGAAAAGGCCCCCAGCATGGAAAACCGCGATGAGGCCGGTCAATGCCTTTCGGGGATCAATTAACCGTTTTTTAGAACATTTGGTTTGGGTGCTAGCGTCAGACGCGGCTTTTGCCCCGCCG
Source organism: Pseudomonas sp. RIT-PI-AD (assembly GCF_025642785.1). Classification (GTDB taxonomy): domain Bacteria; phylum Pseudomonadota; class Gammaproteobacteria; order Pseudomonadales; family Pseudomonadaceae; genus Pseudomonas_T. The sequence goes on along the minus strand of NZ_JANZKU010000011.1, from coordinate 95,363 downwards.
TGCCGCTCAGGGCTGCGCGGTCGCCGCTGGCTCCAGGAGCAGCAGCCTGGCCTCCTGGCGGCCCTGGAGGTTGATCGCGGACACCAGCAACTTGCCGCTGGCGTCCAGCGCGAGTTTTTCCACGTGGTCGAGCGCTTGTCCCTGGCTGCCGCGCGGCTGGTAATGGCCGAGCAGGCGATTCCGCCGGGTATCCCACAGCTCGATGCGTCCGGTTTCGTCGGCCAGGGCCAGCAGCCCGTTTTCGGTCAGGTCGAGGGCGACGATATCCTTCGGCATCTCCCGGACGAAGCGACGCTCGTAGGGCGCCAGGGTGTAGAGCGCCACCCGGTTGTTCCGGGTGGTCGCGAACGAGTGGCCGGCCAGTTCCAGCAGCGCCCGCCCGCTGCTGAACGGATTCCCCGCGCCGCAGGAGCCCATGGCCTGGGTTTCCGGTACCCGCCAGACCCGGCAGGCGCCGTCGGTGTCGTTGGCCACCAGGTAGGCCTCGTCGGCGGTCAGCCTGGCCTGGGCTATCGACAGCCCGCTGTCCCACAGCAGCGATTCGTCGCGGCGGGGATCGTGCAGCAGGAGGTAGCCTTGGTACCCCGTCAGCACCCGGCCACTCTTCGTGAGTTGATAGTGGGAAACGACGGGGTGCGCGGTCTGGACCTTGGAGCGCTCGCCCGTATACCAGTCGAGGCGTTCGGTGTTGTGGGCTGCGTATTGTTTTCCGGCGACCACCAGGCTGGCTTGTTCGTTTTCGAAGTGCTGCACCCGCGGCGCTTCAAGAGAATTCAGCGGTTTTACGAATACGTTGATTCCGCCCTCTTTGAGGGGCTGTGCGTAATAGTATTTATCCGATTCGACGAAGCCCGCTCCATACACCGCTCGGGGTACTTGCTCGGAATCAAGTTGCTCCAGAATCTCACGGGTGTCCGCCCGAAAGACTTTGATGACGCCATAGCGGCCAGCCGCCAGGAAATACCGCCCATCCGGCGTGAACGCTACATAGTACGGGGTGAAACGCCAGGTCTCGGACCATGACAGCTCCAGCGTTTGAAAAGCCTGTGTATCGACTTGGCTATCCGACTTGCAACCGACCAAGGTTATTAACAGCAGGGTCGAAAAAAATCTCAACATGATGCCTTTTCCTCTTAAGCCCTGTGCGCAGCTACGAATCCGTAGAAATAAGGCAAGAACGATCGCGTCGTTAACTTATTGATACGACCGTTGATCTTTCCCAATGCGCCCCACGAATAAACTTGGAAATCCAATTCCTTGTCCAGTAGCGCTTCGGTATGGTCAGGACAGGCGGAGTTGTAGCAATAAGGCCCTAGATTCATAGGACCTTGCACGACGATCCAATGATCGGGAGTGCCGAGAATGGTTTTCGGTGTATTGCGGCCAATTTTACTCATGTGGAGTTCGCCCCCGACCTTTCCCAGGATGGCTGCCCTGACCAATAAACATACATAGTTGCCCAGGCGAGAACTGCGCTCCGCAGCCAGAAGCCCCTGCAGCGAACCCGCGGATAGGTAATGAGCTTGATCGGTGACCTGATTGAAAAGTCCGCTGGATTCGAACCATGCCGAAAGATTGCCGCCTGTGGTTATGCCCGCCATAGAAGCATCCTCGCCATTCATGTTGAAGAAGCTGTTGGTCGAGTCGCGCAGGCTGGCCAAAGCGATCCAATCCGTATAGCCGATAGCGCTTATTCGGGGATGCCTACAAGCTTGACTGGGCTTCACCTTCATCTTTCCGAGAGAGGCCTCACCCTTGGTTGCAAGCTCTATTACGTAGCTTACGTATTGGCGCGGATAGGCGCTCGCCACGCAATACATGAACGCTGCGGGGCCGCAGAGCGACGCGGTTTCTTGGCTGATCAACTTTGGTGTTTCAACGCGCACGCGCAGATCGGCGGCGATCATTTCGCGTTGAGCGCCTTGGAATACAAGCGGCTCATGCCCGCTTTCGAACGCACGAATAAGAGTTTCTGGCATACCGAAGCCTCCTTTTTTCGGGACGTCGAGCATCGCGGATCGCAAGGGGATTGTCGCGAACGTCCGTCACGTTTCTAGCGTGACGTCCTGTTTCGAATCGGGGCCTCGGGAAGGTCACGACGGACGACTGACCCTTTGAGAAGTCCTTGCATTGGGGGGCGTTCAGGTCCGGTGGCCGGCTGTCCACCCATGGACTTGCCATCTTCCGGCCACCTAGCCGGAAGGGACGGTGGATTGCCTGCGCTCGAAAGGCGCGGCTCAAGGCTCCCTGCGAGCCACGGCCTCCGGGGTCTCGAGCACGTGCAACTCGCCCTGGTCGTTGCCCCAGCCGGACACCAGCACCTGGCCGTGGTCGCTGACGGCCAGGTGCTCGATCGAGCTCAGCGGGCGTCCGGCTCCATCGAGCACCGTCAGCGCGCCCACCAGGGTACGTGCCGACGCATTCCACAGTGTTACCGAGCCGTCCCCGCGGGCCACTGCCAGGTGGCCTCGGTCGGACAGCGCTACGGCGGACACGGGCGAGGCGGTCTCCTGCTCGAGGAGCAGTTGCCAGGGCGAGAGCGCATACACCCGGACGCGCGTGCCGTTCGCGACGGCGAACAGCGGTGCGTGCGGCGCGACGGCGAGCAGGGAATACCCCGATGCGAACCAGGCGCCGGTGCAGGTGCCGACGGAGCGATGGTCCGGTAGCGACCAGGCTTCGCAGCTGCCTCCGGCGCCGACGGTGACGACCTGGCGGCCCCCTTGGAGGAGGGCGGTATCGTCCATCCGCAGACCGCTTTTCCACAGCGTGGATCGCCCATTCCGGGGGTCGTGCAGCAGGAACCGGCTGCGATTGGGGTCGGTCGTCAGCACGTTACCCGCCTCGGTCAGCCGGTAACTGCCCGCCCCGCCGGGATGGGCGGTGGGTACCTCTGTCGTCCATTGCTCGGTGTGCCAGTCCATCCATTGGTTGTAGTAGCTGGCGTAGCGGGCATTCACGACGAAGGGCCGGTCCCCCTGGTGGTTGAAGTGCCGTTCGATACGGGGCATGGCCTGGCTCAGCGAGTCTATTCGCAACCTCACTTGTCCGTGCGGGGTCCGGTCCTCGCTGGCGATGTAATAGGTATCCCCCTCGATGAAGCCGGCGCCATAAATGCGATCCAGGCGATTCTTGCTGGTGAACTCGTTGACGACCGCGTGGCGTTGGCTGTCGTAGAGGCGAACACTTTGGCGTTCGCCAGCGGCGAGAAAATGGCGAGCATCCTTGGAGAACGCCAGCGCGATAGGAGGCAAGCGCCAGGTGTCCGAGCCGACGTCGATCAGCGGGGGGGGATCGAGTGGAAGGGGCGGCTCCGTCCGGCAGCCTGCGAGAAAAAGCAATGCCAGCGCGAGCAGCGGACGGTGGAGGGGGCGTCGTGGATCTCTCATGCCTGACCTGCCGATACGAAGCCATAGAAGTAGGGAAGGAATTGCCGGACCCTCAGATCGGAAACCCGATTATTCAGGGTGGTCATTCCCCATGAATAGATATCGAAGGTCAGCCGGGCTTGCAGCAGGGCTTCGGCGGAGGGCGGATGGGCCGGGTTGTAGCAGCAGGGCCCCAGGCGCAGCGGGCTCTGCACGACCACCCAGTGATCCGGCGTACCCAGCAAGGTCTTGGGCGTTCCGTGCCCCAGCTTGTTCATCGGCACTTCCCCGCCCACCCTCTCCACGATGGCCGCGCGTATCAGCAAGCAGACGAAGTGCCCGAGTCCCACATAGCGGTCGGCGGCGAGCAACCGTTCGAGCGATGCGGGCGCGTACTGGGCCTGGTTCGAAACCGAGGAAAACAGACCGCAGTGCTGGAACCAGGCGGCCATGGTCGCCGAACCGGTGATGCCTGCCGTCGACGAGTCCGGATCCGCCATTGCCAGTACGGTGTTGGACGCATCTCGCAGGCTGGCCAATGCGATCCAGTCGACAGCCGCAATGCTGGAGCCCAGTTGTGCGTTTCGACAGGAGTTCCCCGGTTTTATATGCAGCGCCCCCAACATGGCCTCGCCGGTTTCCGCCAGATCGATCACATAACGGGCGTAAACGTAGGGCGAGGTTTTGGCGAGACAGAACATGAACGCCGCTGGACCGCAAAGAGGAGCCATGCCCTGATATATCTGTTCTGGCTTCTCGACACGAGCATGGAGATCGTCGGCGATTCGCTTTCTAAGTTGTACCTGGGAAAGCGCATCGATCGAAAAAGCCAAGGGGCCGGAACCCGTTTCGAATTTGCGTATGAGGCTCTCTGGCATTTGGAGCGTCCCTTCCAAAACGCCAGGATGACCGTTTCAGGCACCGCGTTACCGTGGCGTGGCGCACCGCCTCGCCCACTTCCTCACGACGAACAACTGATCTCCAGGTGCCGGCCCCAGTCCGGTGGCGGCTCGGCATAGCGGGCTTCCCCCGGTTGTTCGTCGAAGGGGCGGGCAAGGACCTGGTGCAGGTGGCGCACGTCCTGGTAGTCGCCACGTTCCGCGGCTTCGATGGCCTGCTGGGCCAGGTAGTTGCGCAGCAGGTAGAGCGGGTTGACGGCGTGCATGCGCGCGCGGCGCTGGGGCGGATCTTCCGGGACGCAGCGTTCGAGATAGTCGGCGCCCCAGGCGTCGAAGCCGGCGAGGTCGACGAAATCGTCGCGCAGGCCTTGCAGGGCGTCGGCCGGCGCCTGCTCGCCGAGGCGGCGGAAGAACAGGTTGTAGTCCACGGCGCTGCCTTGCATCAGGCGCAGCAGGCGTTGCACCAGCGCTTCGTCGTCCTCGCGAAGGGCCGTGAGGCCCAGGCGCCGGCGCATCAGGTCGAGGTATTCGGCCTGGTAGAACGGCAGGAACAAGTCCATGGCGGCGCGCAAGTCGTCGACGTCGATCAGCGGGGTCAGCGCCTGGGCCAAGGCGGCCAGGTTCCAGTGGGCGATGGGCACCTGGTTGCTGAAAGAGTAGCGGCCGCCGTCGTCGGAGTGGTTGCAGACGTACTGGGCGTCGAAAGTATCGAGGAAGGCGTAGGGGCCGTAGTCGAAGGTGATGCCGAGGATCGACATGTTGTCGGTGTTCATCACCCCGTGGCAGAAGCCATAGGCTTGCCAGCGGGCGATCAGCGCGGCGGTGCGTTCGACCACCTCGCGGAACAGCGCCAGGTAGGGCTTGGGCTGCTCCGCGCAGGCGGGGAAATGACTGTGCAGCACGTGCTCGGCAAGGGTCTTCAGGTGGTCGTGCTGCTGGGTGTAGTAGAAGTATTCGAAGTGCCCGAAGCGCACGTGGCTCGGCGCCAGCCGCAGCAGCATGGCGGCGGTTTCCTTGCGTTCGCGGTAGACCGGCGTGTCCGAGCCGATGACGCAGGCGGCGCGCGAGGTGGGGATGCCCAAGGCGTGCAGCGCCTCGCTGGCGAGGAACTCGCGGATGGTCGAGCGCAGCACCGCGCGGCCATCGCCCATGCGCGAATAAGGCGTCTCGCCGGCGCCTTTCAGGTGCAGGTCCCAGTGCTCGCCGCGGGCGTTGACCACCTCGCCCAGCAGCAGGCCGCGACCGTCGCCGAGGCGTGGGTTGTAGGCGCCGAACTGATGCCCGGAGTAGACCATCGCCCGCGGCTCGGCCTCGGACCAGAGCTTGTGACCGCTGAACAGTTCGGCGAACAAGGGCTGCCCGGCTTGCGCGGGGTCCAGGTCGAGCAGGGCCAGCGCCTCGGGGCTGGCCACCACCAGACGCGGCGCGGCGATGGGGTCGGGCAGCACCGGGGTGGAAAAAACGTCGCCGAGGCGGGCGAAGCGATTGTCGAAGCGCAGTTCGTCGAGGCTGTTCATCGGCTTCACCTGTCTCGGCTCGCGCCGGCTATGGCTTGAGCGGCAAGGGTTTGGGCATGCCCGGCACTTCTTGGATCTGTTGCGTTTCCGGTACGTCCGGTTCCGTCGGCCCTGGCGCCGGCGACTCGGTACGGGCGGTCGGCGCGAGGACGTCCAGCGCGCCGTTGTTCACCTTGAGTTCCTGGCCGTCGCGGTTGCTGACGATGACATCCATCTTCGGTACGCCGGCGACGTTGATGTTGTTATCGCGGAACAACTGGTCGATGCGCCGGTTCAGTTCGTCGGTGGCCGGGCCGCGGTCGCCCAGTTCGCGCACGTAAATCTTCAATTCGTGGTCGAGGGTGGTCGCGCCATAGACCGTCAGTTGCACCGAGGGCGCCGGGTCGCGCAGCACCCGCGAGTTTTCCTGGGTCGCCTGCATCATCAGCTTGCGCACCAGGGCCAGGTCCGAGCCGCGGTTGACGCCGAAGGTGAGCACGATGCGGGTGATGGTGTCGGTCAGGGTCCAGTTGATCAGTTGGCTGGTCAACAGGATCTGGTTGGGCACGATCACCGCCTTGCGATCGCCGTCGGTGATGTGAGTGGCGCGGATATGGATGCGGTTGACCGTGCCGGTGACGCTGCCGATGGTGATCAGGTCGCCGATGCGCACCGGGCGTTCGAACAGCAGGATCAGCCCGGAGATGAAGTTGGCGAAGATCGCCTGCATGCCGAAGCCGATGCCCAGGGAGAGTGCCGCCACCAACCATTGCAGGCGGTCCCAGCTGACCCCCAGGGTGGCCAGCGTGGTGACGAAGCCGATGCCGAGGATGGCGTAGGACAGCAGCGTGGTGGTGGCATAGGCGGTGCCCTGGGCGAGGCTCAGCCGGGAGAGGATCAAGACCTCCAGCAGGCCGGGCAGGTTGGCCGCCAGCACCAGGGTGATGGTGACGATGATCAGCGCGCTGACCACGTCCAGCAGGCTGATCGGCACCTGGGTCGCGGCGGCGCCGGTGCCGCTGGTGTACTGGTACAGGGTCATGTTGTCGAGGTAGGCGAAGACCCCGATCAGGTCGGCCCAGACCCAATACAGCGCCAGGAAGAACACGCCGAGCAGCGCCAGGCGAATCAGCCGCAGCGACTGCTGGTTGACCTGGTCGATGTCTAGGGTCGGCTCTTCCACCACCTCGGCGCCTTCCTGACCTTCCTTCTGCTGTGCCTGGCGCTTGGCCACCGCGCGTTGGTAGGCCAGGCGCCGGGCGGCGACGCCCAGGCCGCGGATCAGCGTGGCCTCGACCACCAGCCAGAGCACCAGCAGGTAGAGGGTATCGATCAGGCGGTCGGTAAGCTTCAGCGCCGTGTAGTAATAGCCGAAGCCGACCGCCACGATCAGGCCCGCCGGCAACGCGGTGAAGGCCAGACCGATCAGAGTGCGCAGGCTGGAACTGCGCGCCCGCGCCGGTCCGGTGAGCAGCAGCTTGCCGATCAGCCAGACCATCAGCGCATAGCAACTGAGCACCACCACGATGCCGATCACGTCTTGCGCCAGCATCGCCGGCTGGTGCTCGGCGATGGTCACCACCGCCAGCAGCGCGAGGACCACAAAGCCGAGGCGGCGCACCTGGGCGTTGAGGAACATCACCTGCTGGCGTTCCCAGCGGAAATGCAGCTCCGCCACGCCGCCCGGCGCGAGAATCCGGTAGGCGGTGTAGAACACCAGCCAGGCCTGGGCCATCTGGATGAGCGCGGCGCCGAGGTTGGCGTTCTGCCCGCGGGCGTCGATCTGCAAGGCGAAGCCGCAGAGCGCCAGGAACAGGCTTACCGGCAGCGCCAGGAGGATGTTGAACAGCAGCGCCAGCGGCGTGTGCAACTGGCTGTCGCGCTTGAAGTGGCCGACGTCCTCGTGGAGGGCGTTCAGCTTGGCGTAGATCGCCTTACGCCGCCACAGCAGCACCGCGATCATCATCAGCAGTGGAATGAACACCCAGGGCCGGTCGGTGAGGCCGGTGCCCAGCTCCTCCAGGGCCGAGCTCCAGTCGATCACCTTGATCTGCCGCTTGAGGTACTCCGGCGCGAGCTTCAGCCAGGCGAAGTCCAGGGGGCGGTTGCTGGGAATCCAGAACATCTGCTCGTCCAGCGTGGCGCGCAGAGTCTGGCTGGTGCTGTAGAGCTCCTTCTGATTCAACTGCAGGGTGATGGATTCGTTGAGCACCGCGCTCAGCTCGCGGTTGAGCTGTTCGAGCAGTTCGTTGCGGGTGTTGGCCAGCTCCAGCAGTTGCTTGCGCAACTCCGGGGTGACTTGTTCGGCGGGTTGGGTGGCGAGCAGCTTCTCGACGTAACTGGTCGGGCTGTCCATGTCGTCGCGTTGCTGGTTCAGCTCGAACTGGTAGAGGCGGATGTCGGCGATCTCGTCAGCCAGGTGGCCGTCGATGCGTACCTGAGGCAAGCCCTGCTTCTGTTGGTAGAGAATCTTCGACAGCAGCAGGCTGCCCTTGAGCACGCTGATCTGCTCTTCCAGGGCCTGGTCGGCCTGGTTGAGGTTGTCCTGCTGCTGCTTGGTCTGCAGGTTGCGCTGGGTGAGTTCGTTGAGCCGGTCGGTGGAGCGCAGCAGGTAGTCGGAGAGCTTGAGGTTCTTCGCGCTTTCCTGGGCCAGCAGGCTGTCCGGCGAGGCTTTCTGCGCCTCCTTGGAAAGTACCGCGACGGTCTGCTCGGAGTGCTCGCGGCGCTTTTCGTTGATCAGCGATTGCAGGTCGACGATTTCCTGCTCGCTGCGGCTGATGCGCAGGCTGAGCAGTTCCCGCTGGGCGTTGCCGAGGTCCTGTAGCAGGCTGTTGCCGGCCAGTTCCTGGCGGCGCAGCTGGGTCTGCGCGGCGAGCCCGGCGAGCTCCGCGTTGAGCAAGTCGCGGCGCTCGGCGATCAGCGGTTTGCCGGTGTCCTTGCCGCTCTTGAGGATGGCGTTGATCTGCTGGCTGCGGGTCTGGTTGCTGCTGATTTCCGCCTGGGCCCGCTCGGGCCGGGTCTGCGCGGTGATGATCAGGCTGTTGGCGTCGGCGCTGGCTTTCTGCCAACCGGCCAGCTGCGCCGAGCGTTCGCTGAGCAATTGCTCCAGTTGCGGCACCGGCATGTTGGCGTAGCGCTGGGTCACCGGCACCACCGGGCTGGCCTTGACCCGGGCCAGCTCCCGTTGCGCCTCGCCGATCAGCCGCGGCGCGTCGGCGAGCTGCTGCTTGAGGTCGCTCAGGCGTTTCTCCGCCTCGGCCTTGCTGGCGAGCAGCTTGAGGGTCTGCTCGAGGGTGTCCTTGATGTACGCCTGGTCGGCTTCCGCCAGCTTGCGGTCGGCGAGGCCGTCGAGGCTGCTCTGGACCTTGCCGACGTCGGGTGCGTCGTCGGCGTGGACGGGAAGGGACAGGCACAGGCCCAGGAGGATCGCGGCGAGGGAATTGCGCAGAAAAGCCATGGGTAGAGGGGGGATATCCGTGGAAAACAGGGATTTAGAGGAAGAGTCCGGGGCCCGGACGCGCCCCTTCGGGGAATCTGACGCCTACTTTGCGTACCTTGTTCCCTTCCATGGACGCCACGGTCCAGCTCAGGCCGTTCCATTCCACCTGGTCGCCCACCACGGGCTCGCCGCGAATCTGCTGGGCGATGAAGCGGCCCAGGGACAGGTTGCCGTCGGTGCTCCCCAGGTTCAGCCCGTACAGCGCGGCGATCGCCTCCAGTTGCGCGTCGCCTTCGAGGACGAAGTCGCCGAAGAACCGCAGGTCCTGGCCGCGCTGCGGCGCCTGGCTGAACAGGCGGCCGAGGGCGGGCAGGTCGTGCTCGTGGCCGACCACGCAGAGGATGTCGCCGGCTTCGAGGATGGTGCTGCCCGAGGGGTGCAACAGCTCCTTGCCGCGGAACAGCGCGGCGATCCGCGTACCTTCGGGCATGCGCAGTTCGCGCAGCGCGGCGCCGATGCACCATTTGGTCGCGCCGAGGCTGTAGACGAACATCTCCCATTCGCTGGTGGGGTGGATCTCCAGGCCGGCGCGAGAAATCGGCGCCGGTTCCGGCGGCACCGTGACCCGCAACAGCTTGGCCGCCCAGGGCAGGCTGGCGCCTTGCAGCAACAGCGAGACCAGGACGATGAAGAACGCCAGGTTGAAGTACAACTGGGCGTGGGGCAGGCCGGCCATCATCGGGAACACGGCGAGAATGATCGGCACCGCGCCGCGCAGGCCGACCCAGGCGATGAAGGCTTTCTCGCGGTCGTGGAAGGCGCGGAACGGCCACAGGCCCACCAGCACCGACAGCGGCCGCGCCACCAGGATCATCCACAGCGCCAGGCCGAGGGCCGGCAGGGCGATGGGCAGCAGGTCGTGGGGCGTGACCAGCAGGCCGAGGACCAGGAACATGCCGATCTGCGCCAGCCAGGCCATGCCGTCGAGCATGTGCAGGATGCCGTGGCGCCCGCGGATGGTGCGGTTGCCGAGTACCAGGCCGCACAAGTAGACGGCGAGGATGCCGCTGCCGTGCAGGGCGTTGGTCAGGGCGAACACCACCAGCCCGCCGCTCACCACCAGCAGCGGGTAGAGGCCGTGGGCCAGGCGGATGCGGTTGACCGTCTGCAACAGCAGCCAGCCGCCGCCGAGGCCGAGCAGGGCGCCGATGCCGAATTCGGTGACCAGGTGGCCGAGGAAGCCGAAGCTGAATTCGTGTTGGTCGCGGGCCAGCATGTCGATCAGGGTCACGGTGAGGAACACCGCCATCGGGTCGTTGCTGCCGGATTCGATTTCCAGGGTGGCGTTGACCCGTTCGTTGAGCCCCTTGCCGCCGAGCAGGGAAAACACCGCGGCGGCGTCGGTGGAGCCGACGATGGCGCCGATCAGCAGGCCCTGCATGATGCTCAGCTTGAACAGCCAGGCCGCCGCCATGCCGGTCAACCCGGTGGTGATCAGCACGCCCACGGTGGCCATGGACAACGCCGGCCAGAGCGCCACGCGAAAGCTCGACACCCGCGTGCGCAGGCCGCCGTCGAGGAGGATCACCGCCAGCGCCAGGTTGCCCACCAGGTAGGCCAGCGGGTAGTTGCTGAAGCCGATGCCGCCGGGGCCGTCGACGCCGGCGACCATGCCGACGGCAAGGATGATCACCAGGATCGGGATACCCACCCGCGAGGAAATCGAACTCACCAGGATGCTCGCCGCCACCAGCAACGCGCCGATCAGGAACAGGCTGTTGATGGTACTGGCGTCCAAGGGTGTACTCCGGAGATGAGGAAAGGCGGGGAGGCGCGCCGCGCGAAGACCTGCGGTGCTGGGCCGGATTCTAACCTGCGGATTTATCAGGCTGTAAAGGCGTTTTTCGGCGTTTTGCCGAAGGGCGGACAGATTGTTGCCGAGCGGTGGCCGCGAAGCTGCGCGGCGGGCGGCGGATGCCCCGCAATGGTGCCCGGATCGGCGCCGTCGCCGGGTTGACGGCGCGATTCGGTCGCGCCGCGAGACCGCGGCAACCGGCGGGGCGGCGCCTGGAGCAGACGCGCGTCCCCAGGGCCGCGTATCGCGCTAGAACCAGGCCTCCTGCATCGCCAGGCAGGTGTCGTCGCGGGCCTCCAGCAGGGCCAGTTCGTGGTGGCAGCCGGGCACTTCCCAGGTGAGGAAGTAACGCGCCGCCTGCAACTTGCCGCGGTAGAAGTCGGCATCCGTCGCCTCGCCGCGGGCCAGGCCCTGCTCGGCGCGGATCGCCTGTTCCAGCCAGCGCCAGCCGATCACCAGGTGGCCGAACACCTTGAGGTACAGCGCCGAGTTGGCCAGGCCGCGGTTGACCTGGCCTTGCAGCAGGTCGCCGAGCAACCCCAGGGTGACCTCGGAGAGGTTCGCCAGCAGGCGCTCCAGGGGTTCGCGCAGCGGCATCAGCGCCGGGAACTCGCCGGCGCGGGTGCAGGTGTCCTGGATCAATCGGGTCAGGCGCTTGAGCCCGGCGCCACCGTTCTGCCCGATCTTGCGCCCGAGCAGGTCGAGGGACTGGATGCCATGGGTGCCTTCGTGGATCGGGTTCAGGCGGTTGTCGCGGTAGTACTGCTCCACCGGGTATTCGCGGGTGTAGCCATGGCCGCCGAGGATCTGGATCGCCAGTTCGTTGGCCTTCAGGCAGAACTCCGAGGGCCAGGACTTGACCACCGGGGTGAGCAGGTCGAGCAGTTCGTGGGCTTGGCGGCGGCCTTCCTCGCTGGCCAGGGTCTGGCTGTCGTCCACCAAGCGCGCCGCATAGAGCGCCAGGTCGAAGGCGCCCTCGACGTAGGCCTTCTGGGTCAGCAGCATGCGCCGCACGTCGGCGTGGCGGATGATCGCCACCTGGCCCGACGCCGGGTCCTTGCCGTCCGGCAGGCGCCCCTGGGGGCGCTCGCGGGCGTAGTCGAGGGAATACAGGTAGCCGGCGTAGCCGAGCATCACCGCACCCATGCCGACGCCGATCCGCGCCTCGTTCATCATCTGGAACATGTAGGCCAGGCCCTGGTGCGGCCGGCCCACCAGGTAGCCGACGCAGGCGCCGGCGTCGCCGAAGTTCAGCGCGGTGGAGGTGGTGCCGCGGTAGCCCATCTTGTGGAACAGGCCGGCGAGGATCACGTCGTTGCGCGGGCCCAGGGCGCCGTCGTCGTCCACCAGGAACTTGGGCACGATGAACAGCGAGATGCCCTTCACCCCGGGCGGCGCGTCCGGCAGCTTGGCCAGCACCATGTGCACGATATTCTCCGCCAGCGGGTGGTCGCCGCCGGAAATGAAGATCTTGTTGCCACGGATCCGGTAGCTGCCGTCCCCCGCCGGCTCGGCGCGGGTGCGGATATCCGCCAGGGACGAGCCGGCGTGGGGCTCGGTGAGCGCCATGGTGCCGAAGAAGCGCCCTTCGATCATCGGTTGCAGGAAGCGCCGCTTCTGCTCCTCGCTGCCGAAGCTCTCGATCAGGTTGGCCGCGCCCATGGTCAGGAAGGGGTAGGCCGAACTGCCGACGTTGGCCGCCTGGAAATGGGCGAAGCAGGCCTGGGACAGCAGCGTCGGCAGCTGCATGCCGCCCTGTTCGAAGCCGCGGGTGGCATTGAGGAAGCCGGCCGCGAGGAAGGCGTCGACCGCCGGCTTCACCTCGGGGATCAGCACCGCGGCGCCGTCGACGTACTCCGGCTCCTGCTCGTCGCCCTTGCGGTTGTGCGGGGCGAAGTATTTCTCGGACAGGCTGCGCGCGGTGCCCAGGGCGGCGTCGAAGGTTTCGCGGCTGTGTTCGGCGAAGCGTTCGCGCTGGGTCAGGGCTTCGGCATCAAGCACTTCGTACAGCTCGAAGGCCAGGTTGCGGGAACTGAGCAGGGTCTCGGACATGGACGTACCTCCGTGGGATCGGCGCAGTCTAGGGGCCGCGCGCGGCGCCCGCCTAGCACCATGCACGGGCGTGATGGCGGCGCAGAAGCCCGGCCACGCGCGCCGCCGATCGCGGCGGGCCGACAGCGGCTTTTCCCGGCCTGCTAGAATCGCCGCCCGATGAGAGGATCGCCATGAACTACCGCCACGCCTTCCACGCCGGCAACCACGCCGACGTGCTCAAGCACCTCACCCTGGCCCGGCTGATCGCCCTGCTGTCGCGCAAGGAGGCCGCCTTCGCCTATGTCGACAGCCACGCCGGCATCGGCCTCTACGACTTGCGCGGCGACCAGGCCAGTCGCACCGGCGAATGGCAGGCCGGCATCGGCCGCCTGTGGGACGCGCCCGACGCGCCGGCGGCGCTGGCCGACTACCGCGGCGCCATCCTCGCCCTGAATCCCCGCGGCGAGCTGCGCTACTACCCCGGATCGCCGGAGCTGGCGCGCCACCTGAGCCGCGAGCAGGACCGTCTGCACCTCAACGAAAAGCACCCGGAAGACGGCCGCCTGCTCAAGGAGAACATGGCCGGCGACCGCCGCGTCGCGGTTCACCTGGGCGAGGGTTGGCATGTGCCGCGGGCGCTGCTGCCGACCCGCGAGAAGCGCGTGATCCTGCTGATCGATCCGCCCTACGAGCAGTCCGACGAGTTGCAGCGCGGCGCCCGCGCCCTGCAGGAAGCCATCGGCCGCATGCGCCAGGCGGTGGTGGCGCTCTGGTATCCGATCAAGGACGAGCGCCAGCTCAAGCGCTTCTACCGCGACCTGCAGAACAGCGGCGCGCCCAAGCTGCTGCGGGTCGAGTTGCTGGTGCACCCCGCGGACGAGGCGCAGCGCCTGAACGGCTCCGGGCTGGCCATCGCCAACCCGCCCTGGGGCCTGGAGGAGGAACTGCGGACGCTGTTGCCCTGGTTGGCCGAGCACCTGGCGCAGAGCCAGGGGGGCTGGCGGCTGGACTGGCTGATCGAGGAAAAGCCGGGCGCCTGAGCGCCGTTTCAGGCGCGCGCCTGGCGGGGATCGACGTAGTAGGAGAGCTGCTGCCGCGGGTTGAGGTATTCGAGGGCGTCGGCGGGTAGCTGCGCCGGCCGCATGGCGCGGGCGATGGCCAGGCGCGGCTCCTGCTCGAGGTCGACGATCAGCGCTTCCGCCTTGGGTACCTTGGGGTCGTAGAGGATCAGCGTCGGCTTCAGGGGCAGGGTCGGGTGCATGCCCAGCACCAGGCCATAGCGATCGTCCTCCAGTTGCACCAGGCTGCCGGGCGGATAGACGCCCATGCAGCGGATGAAGGCTTTCAACGCCACGTCGTCGAAGCGCCCACGCTGGGCGAACATCTTCGCCAGGGCCTCGTGGGGGCTGAGCCCGTCCCGCGGGTTGAGCGGGTTGCACAGGTTGTCGAAGTGGTTGGCGATGCACACCACCCGGCTCAGGCGGCTGATCGCCGGCTCGTGCAACTGACGCGGGTAGCCGCTGCCGTCGCAATATTCGTGGTGCTCGTGGATGATCCGCAGCACATCGTCGTCGAACATCAGCTTCTGGCCCATGCGCAGCCCGTATTCGGTGTGCATCTGCAGCAATTGCTGCTCGGGGCGGGTGAGCGGCTCGGGTTTGAGCAGCACCTTGCTGGGGATCTCCAGCTTGCCGATGTCGTGCAGCACCGCGCCCATGCCCAGGCTATGGCATGCCTCGGCATCGAAGCCGAGCTGGCGGGCGAGCAGCATGGAGAGCACGGTGACGTTCAGCGGGTGGTAGTAGGCGTCGTCGGAGGCCTTGCCATTGATGCTGTGCAGCACCACGCCATCCTCGGCGAGCACCGCCTCGACCAGTTCTCCGATCAAGGCGCCGGCCTCCTTGGTCAGTTCCTCCGGCTGGCGCCGCAGGGTCTGGGTCAGGCCCTTGGCGCGCTGGCTGGTCTGCACGAACTTGCGGTCGACCTCGGCCAGGCGCTTGCGCAGCACGCTGAGCTTTTCCACGCGTTTCTGCCGCGCCATCTCCTCGGGGCTCGGCGGCGCGGCCTCGACGGGCGCCGTGGCCTCGGCCTGGGGCTCGGGCTCCAGGGGCGGGCAATCGCTGCGCGCCGGGTCGTAGCGGACTTTCTTCAGGCCCAGCTTGTGCAGGGCCTTGATCTGCGCCTCGTCCTTGATCTTGAAGTTGCTGAAGGCGAACGAATGTTCCCACCAGGCTAAATCGAGCTGGACATAGAGACCTACGCAAAGCTGATCGGGGGCGATGTAGAGGGCGTTGCTGTCGGGCATGGGGGCTCGGCATCGGATGCTGGCTGTTCGCTACGAGTCTAGCTCCTTACCGGGAAACGCGGCGGACAGCCGTCGCCCGGCGCGTTCAGCCCGGCAGGCAGACCCCGGTGCCGCCCAGTCCGCAATAGCCATTGGGGTTCTTCGCCAAGTACTGCTGGTGGTAGGCCTCGGCGTAATAGAACGGCGGCGCTTCGGCGATCTCGGTGGTGATCGGTCCGAAGCCGGCCGCATCCAGTTGCGCCTGGAAGCGCGCCTGGCTGGCGCGCGCGGCTTCCAGCTGGGCGGCGTCGGTGCAGTAGATCGCCGAGCGGTACTGGGTGCCCTGGTCGTTGCCCTGGCGCATGCCCTGGGTCGGGTTGTGGGCTTCCCAGAACACCTTGAGCAAGGTCTCGTAGGAGGTCTCGCGGGGATCGAAGACCACCAGCACCACTTCGGTATGCCCGGTCAGCCCGGAGCAGACTTCGTCGTAGGTGGGGTTCGGCGTCGCGCCGCCGGCATAGCCGACGGCGGTGGTCCAGACGCCCAGCTCCTGCCAGAAGCGCCGCTCGGCGCCCCAGAAACAGCCGAGGCCGAACACCGCCTGTTGCAGACCGGCGGGAAAGGGGCCCTGCAAGGGCCGGCCGTTGACTTCGTGGGCCTCGGGAATCGGCATCGGCGTATCGCGCCCCGGCAAGGCCTGGGCGGGGGTGGGGAGTTCCTGTTTGTGGACGAGGATCTGTGAGCGCAGGACCATGGGAGTCTCCTGGATAAGCGGGAAGGCCGGATTCATCTTACCCGGGTTGCCGGGAAACGCGCGCCAGCTCGTCCGGCGGCGAGCACGGGCGTCGGCTCAGTGGGGCGGGTGGCCCGGGCGGCGGCAGGGGTAGCGGCGCAGGCTGGCGAGCAGGTCGCGGCCGGGGATGGGCCGGTCGAACAGGTAGCCCTGGCCGACATCGCAGCGCTGGCGGCGGAGGAAATTCAACTGGGCGGGGGTCTCCACGCCTTCGGCCACCACGGTCAGCTTGAGGTTGTGGGCCATGGCCACCACCGCCGAGGTGATCTCCATGTCGTCCTGGCTGTCGGGGATGTCCTTGATGAAGCTGCGATCGATCTTGATCACGTCGATGGGGAATTTCTTCAGGTAGCTCAGCGACGAGTAGCCGGTGCCGAAGTCGTCCATGGCCAGGGTCAGGCCGAGGCTCTTCAGGCGTCCGAGCTGCTGGCGGGTGTCGTCGGTGGCATCCAGCAGCAGCGATTCGGTGAGTTCCAGCTCCAGCAGTTCGGCGGAGAGCGCCTCCTCGTGGAGGATCGCCGCGATCGAGCCGACCAGGTCGGGATCGCTGAACTGCTTGGGCGACAGGTTGATCGCCACCTGCAACTCGCCCAGGCCGCCCGCGCTGAGCTGGCGGCTCATGCGGCAGGCCTCGCGGATCACCCACTTGCCGATGGGGATGATCATCCCGGTTTCCTCGGCGACGCTGATGAACTGGTCCGGACGGATCATGCCCTTTTCCGGATGGTTCCAGCGCAGCAGCGCCTCCATGCCGACCAACTGGCCGGTGCGCAGGCACAGCTTGGGCTGGTAGAACACCTCCAGTTCGTTCTGCGCCAGGGCGCGGCGCAGGTTGTTCTCGACGAACAGCTTGTAGCTGGCCTCGGCGTTCAGCGCCTCGGTGAACAATTGCACCTGGTGCTTGCCGTTGGCCTTGGCCTTGTGCAGCGCCAGGCCGGCGTGTTTCATCAGGGTCTGCGGATCATGGCCGTGCAGCGGAGCACAGGCCAGGCCCACCGAGCCGGTGATGCTGATCAACTGGTTGTCGACGAACAGCGGTTTGTCGAGGGTCTGCAACACCTGGTTGGCGATCGCCTGGCCCGCCTGAAGGTCGGCGCCGTCGAGCATCACGGCGAACTCGTTGCTGGCGAAGCGCGCCAGGGTGCCGCTGGGCGACAGGCTGTTGCGCAGGCGCCGCGACAGGCTCACCAGCAACTTGTCGCCGGTCTGGTGGCCGAGGCTGTCGTTGATTCGCTTGAAATTGTCGATGTCCACCAGCAGCAGGCTGAGGGGCGTGGCGTCGTCCCGGCGGAAGCGTTCCTCCAGGTTGCGGATGAAGCAGGGGCGGTTGCCCAGGCCGGTGAGGTTGTCCTGGTAGGCGAGCTTCTCGATGCGCTGGTGCGCCAGCTTGCTTTCGGTGATGTCCTCGTAGATGCCGATGTAATGGGTGAGTTCGCCGTTCTCCCCGTACACCTTGGAGATCGACAACTGCGCCCAGTAGGGCTCGAGGTTCTTGCGGCGGCTGCGGAATTCGCCCTGCCAGCTGTTGCCCTGGGCCAGGCTGGAGCGGGCGTCGAACAACTGCTCGTTGAGGTTTTCCAGGACCGGCAGCTGCGCCAGGCGACGGCCGTACACCTCGTCCGTGTCGTACTGGGTGATGGCGGTGAAGCTCGGGTTGACGTACTCCACCAGGCCGTCGCGGTCCACCAGTAGAAAAGCGCTGGCGCTTTGCTCGACGGCGCGCTGGAACAGGTGCAGGGCGCTGGAGGCGCTGCGTCGCTCCTGGTTCATCATGACCTGGGCGTACTGATCGGCGAGCTCGCCGGCGAAGGCGATCTCGTCGGCCTGCCAGACGCGCTCGCTGCCCACGTGTTCCAGGCAGAGCACGCCGATCACCTCGCCGCCGATGCGGATGCTGGCGTCGAGCAGGGCGCTGATCCCGGTGGGGTGCAGGTAGCTTTCGATCAATTCGCGGGTGCGCGGGTCGCTCAGCGCATTGTGCGCGTCTATGGCGCGCCCGCTCTGCAAGGCTTCCAGGTAGACCGGGTAGAGGCCGGCGTCGATCGGCTCGGGGTGCTCGTGGCGGCCGAGGACGCGGTCGTAGCGGATCACCGACTCCAGGCTATCCCCGCGCAGGGTCCAGATACTCACCCGGTCGACGTTGTAGATTTCGCTGGCCGCCTGGGTGATCAGCTCGGCGGCTTCGTGCAGCGGATCGTCGGAGGTGTAGCGATAGCGCGCCAGGCGCACGATCAGGCTCTGCTGCGCCTGCGAGCGGACCAGGTGCTGCAAGTGATCTTCCTGGGAGCGCTGGTAGCCCTCCAGGGCGGCCTTGAGGCGCTGGTTCTGCTCCTCCAGCGGATGGGGCTGGGGCGCCTTGGCCTCGGTCTTTTCGTCGAGCACCAGGAGGTAGCCGCGCAGCAGTTGCCGGCCATGCTGCTGGAAGGGCTCGCCCAGCTCCAGCATGCGCAACGGACCGAGCGGGGTGTGCAGGGTGTAGCTGACCAGGTAGTAGGCGCGCTCCGCCAACTGGGCCTGCAGCGCGTCGTGCAGCCGATAGCGGGCTTCGGGTTCCATCAGGCTGGCGTAGGGGGCGTCGATCAGCGCGCAGAGGGCGCTGGCGGGCAGGCCGAGCCGGCGTTCGCAGCCGGGGTCGAGGAACAGCAGCGCCCAGCTCGGCTCGTTCAATCGCTCGAAGCGCAGCAAGCCGAGCCGCGAAGGCACTGGCAACTGCGTCACAACCTCGGCCACCGTACGGCTGGTGACATCGGGATGGCTTTTCATCGGGCGGTGGGCTTCCAGTATGCTGGCCGGGTTCGGGCATTCGCCCGCTTTATCCTCGTGTTGAGCAAGGGTGCATCATGCGAAAGGGACTGACAAGACAACTCGCTGCGGCGCTGGCCCTGGCGGTGACGCTGGGCGCCGGCGCGGCCCCGGCGGAGCAGGGCGACAAGGGCCTCAGCGGCGCCGAACAGCAGCGTTACATCGCCGAACTCAAGCGCCTGTACCTGACCGACAACGAGCGTAAGGCGCTCCTCGCCCACTGCAACGATCTGCTCAAGACCTACGCCCTGCGCGCGGGCTACCAGGTCGGCCAGGGCGAGCGGGACGATCTCTTCTACCAACTCAGCGTCGGCGCCCAGGGCGAACTGCTCGCCCGCGAGGAACGCCGCGCCGAGCACGGCAATGACGTGGCCGTGCACAACGCCCGCCTGTCGGTATTCGGCGTCGACCCCTTCATCCGTTACGAATGCCCGCAGAGCGGCATCAGCTGCGTCTTCTACAACCCCGCCGATGGCAGCCCCTGGCTGCGCACCGTGCGCGACTTCAAGGGCGCCGGGGAACTGGCCAAGGCCCTCAGCTTCCTGGTGCGCAACGTACAGAAGGGTTGATATCCGGGCGCGAGGACGCGCCCGGATCAGTCCATGTCCCGCCAGCGGAACCCCTCGAGAATGCTCTGGAACCTGGCCTCGTCTTCGCGGGGCCGGTCGGTCCCCAATCCGACGATCAATCGCCCGCCCGCATCGCCTCGCGGATATCCGCCGCCAGTTCGCGCACACGGGCTTCCTCGGTGTCCCAGGAGCACATGAAGCGCGCGCCGCCGGCGCCGATGAAGGTGTAGAAGCGCCAGCCGCGGCCGCGCAGGGTTTCCAGGGCCGGCTCGGACATCTGCAGGAACACGCCGTTGGCCTCCACCGGGAACATCAGGCTGATGCCCGGCACGTCTTCCACCAACTCGGCCAGCAGGCGGGCGCAGCGGTTGGCATGGTGGGCGTGGCGCAACCAGGCATCGCCCTGCAGCAGGCCGACCCAGGGGGCGGACAGGAAGCGCATCTTCGACGCCAGCTGGCCGGCCTGCTTGCAGCGGTATTCGAAGTCTTCCGCCAGGTCGTGGTTGAAGAACAGGATGGCCTCGCCCACCGCCATGCCGTTCTTGGTGCCGCCGAAGCACAGCACGTCGACCCCGGCCTTCCAGCTCAGCTCCGCCGGCGCGCAATCGAGGAAGGCGCAGGCGTTGGAGAAGCGCGCGCCGTCCATGTGCAGGTGCAGGCCCAGTTCGCGGCAGGTTTGGCTGATGGCGCGGATTTCCTCCGGGCGGTAGACGCTGCCGACCTCGGTGGCCTGGGTCAGGGTGACCACGCGCGGTTTCGGGTAGTGGATGTCCTGGCGCTTGAGCGCGATTTCGCGCACCGCCGCCGGGGTCAACTTGCCGTTCTCGGTGCGCGCGGTGAGCAGCTTGGAACCGTTGGAAAAGAATTCCGGCGCGCCGCACTCGTCCGTCTCGACGTGGGCGGTCTCCGAGCAGATCACGCTGTGGTAGCTCTGGCACAGGGAGGAGAGCGCCAGGGAGTTGGCGGCCGTGCCGTTGAAGGCGAAGAAAACTTCGCAGTCCGTGTCGAATAGGCGGCGGAAATGGTCGGCGGCGCGGGCCGTCCACTGGTCGTCGCCGTAGGCGCGCTGGTGGCCGCTGTTGGCCTCGGCCATGGCCGCCCAGGCTTCGGGGCAAATGCCGGAATAGTTGTCGCTGGCGAACTGTTGGGTCTGATCGGTCATGGGTCGAATCCTTTGACGGCGCCGGCGCGCGGGGGCCGGACGGATGCCGCCTACTGTATGCCGGATCGCGCCGCCGAGGAACTCCGCGCCGTGCGCGCCCTCACAAAGAGGAACCTCCGGTCAGCGACCGGTCCGGCCATCGAATGAAAGGAGCCTTGACGATGCGTTATTACCCCTTGATCGCCCTGTGCGCGCCGTTGCTGGCCGCGCTCCCGGTCCATGCCGCCGAGTGGCCGTCCGGTGCCCGGGAATCCTTCGTGAAGGAATGCAAGGCCAGCGCCCAGTCGAACGTCGCTGGCGATCAATTGCAGGGCTATTGCGACTGCGCCGCCGACAAGATCAGCCACGACCTGAGCGAGGCGGAAATCCGCGAGATCGCCACCCTGAAGACGCCCCTGCCGCCCAAGACCCATGAGCGCTTGCTGAGCATTTCCAAGAGCTGCCTGGGCCAGTTGAATCCCCACTGAGTTCCGGCTACTGGTTCTCCATGGCGTTCATCGCTCGCGATTGTCGGTGAACGCCTGATTCCACAGGTCGTCGCACCCTCCCTTCGCGCATGTGCGGTGGATTACGCCGGCAGGCAAGGCTGCCGATAGCGCTGGCATGCAGCGTCCAGTGACAGCTTTCCCCATGGGGCAGGGTACCTTCCAGCATGCAAGGCACCCATCGGTACTCGCGGATCAGCGCTTCCGAACTCACCTGAGTGGGGCGGCTGAAAAAGTTGGCTACCGTCGAGGCGCCCTGCGGCAGGTCGCTCTTACCGCAGGCCGGCGAGGCCGCTTCGAATCGTTCGATACGTACCGCTTCGATAGCGGCGTTCTCGCCGAATGCCATGCACGTCTTGCCGATAGCTTATCCACAGGTCCTTCCATATCTGCTGTAGGTAAAACGGCCAATAGCGGGCGCCTTGCCAAGGTTCTCAGGCTCTTCTAACTTCAAATTCATCCGGCGAGCCTGTTTTCCGTCCGTCATTCACGCCCAAGGCCTGACCCTGCCTGGGTGGAATCCCTCCCCGAACGGGGCAACGCGGGTCTCGGGACGACGAAGAGGCAAGGCCATGGAAGCCCGCTCGGTTACGCCCGCTAGATCCCTACCGCTCCCCTTCTCGGGATGGCCCGTCTCCGGCTACGCAAGAAGCCGCATCGGGTGCCCGCCCGTTTCCGTCTCCACCCATAAGCACCACCCCTTCAAGCCACCCGCACCCGATGCGGCGCGGCGCTATGGAAGACCGTGAATCGATGATCAAGGAGAAACAGATGAACGCCACGAGCCGATTCCCGTTGTATCGCTGGTTCCTGTTATTGGCATTGTTCGCCGCGCCCTGGCTGGCGGCCCCCAGCGCCTTCGCCGCCGACCCGCCGTGCAACGCCGATGCGAGCTGGATCAGCCAGCCGAATCCGCCGGGGGAGATCCCCGAGGGCGCCAACGCCGATTTCTGCGATTTCTACCAGTTCTCCTGGCAGTGGTTCCTCGCCCTGGCGAGCCCGGCGGCCGATGGCAGCGGGCTGCGCAACTTCCAGGTCCCGGCCAACTATCCGCTGTTGCAGGCCACCGGCACCGACTCCTGCGGGCCGAACGTGCCGGCCGAGGCGATGTTCGTGCGCTCGGTGAAGGCCATGTCCGCCAATACGCCGTTCGTTCTGCCGGAGCGCACCGGTCAGGCCGGCGGCGGGGCGACCATCTTCGATCAGCAGGGCAACGTGGTGTTCTACGAGATCCGCTTCAGCCGCAACCTGTGCAACACCGGCGCGATCCAGACGGCAGCGAACTTCCCGGCCGGTACCACCGAGATCAAGACCGCCTGGCGGATCATCACGCCGGCCGAAAAGGCCAGCTATTTCTGGCTGGAGGCCAACGTCGACGGCGTACCGGGTAACGAGCTGCTGGGCCTGGTCGGCTTCCACCTGGCCATCGCCACCGCCCTGCACCCGGAATTCGTCTGGGCCACCTTCGAGCATCGCAGCAACGTGCCCGAGTGCCAGGCGCCGGGCACCGCACCGGCGAGCGGCTGGTCCTTCACCAGCGCCAACTGCGCCAGCCAGTTGCCGAACATGCCGCCGGCCTGCAAGTTCAACACCGCCGGGCCGAGCCAAAACCTCACCGGTACGCCTTCGGAAATCTGCCGGGTCTTCCACGACGGCACCGACCCCTCGGACGACAAGGGCGCCGAGAACGCCGCCATCGTCGATGGCCTCAACAGCCAGCTCCACGGCTTCCTCGCCGGGCTGTCCAGCGACGATCCCATGGCCGTCTGGCAGAACTACCTGAACGTCGGTGCGCTCTGGGAGAGCGACATCAAGCAACCGTCGGCGATCATCAGCAACCAGCGCGGTTCGATCCGCCTGGCCAACACGGTGATGGAAACCACCTTCCAGCAGGTCAATCCCGCGGCGTCCTTCGTCTCCAACTGCTTCGGTTGCCACAACTACGCCACCCCGGCGAGCAACACCTTGCCGTCGGCGTCCCTGAGCCACATCTTCGACGACGTGCTCAACGGCCAGTGCAAGGCGACCGACGTCCAGGCCGGGCCGATCTGGAACAACGACGACGCCCAGCAGAAGTGCGTGCAAACCTGCAAGGACAAGGGCGGCTGGAACGGTAACTGGACCACCACGGTGCAGGGGCGCATGTCCGTCTGCGGCTGTTGCGGAGGCTGAGCTGCACGAAAAACATCCGATTCGCCGCAGGCCGCGGCGAGTCGGGCCCCCAAGGCGGTCCGCACAACCTATCCACAGGGCGATGCACAGGGACTGTGAGTAAAGCGCGGCGTCCTGGCCCGCTTGTGCGGCCATGACGCGATGGGTCGCGCGGGTGAGGTCCCCGTCCAAGCGCTGGTCGAAAAACGTACAGATAACTCGGAGCCCCGGCTGGCCTGGTCCTTCGGCGAGGCTGTACAGCTTATCCACAGCGTCCTGCACAGCGGTTGTGGGTAAGCGGACGGAGGCTGCTTGAAGCCTGTTCGAAAAACGTCCAGCGCCCGCCCTCCGCGCGGACACAGGCCGTCGCGGGCCTGCCGACAGCTTGTCCACAGGGTCATCCACCGAAACGGTGAATAAGCGCTCGGGCGGCTCGGTTCCGCTCCCCCTCGCCGCCCGGTCGAGGGCGACGGCGACCGGCTTCAGCGTCGGGCGAACGCCTGCAAGCAGCCGGGCCGCCTGCTCCCGCGCTGCTCCTTGCCAGCCCGGTCAGGGCCGGACCCGGCGGGCGCCCGGCGTATTTGTCGCCGCCTCGCGTTGCCCCCGCTTCGTCTGCAATGCCACACTGCGCGCCACTTGCCGGACCCTGGCGGCCGCGCCCTGGCGCGCGCCAGGGTCCGGCTATCAGGATCCAGGCCCGCGGGGCCTGGACGCTCTCCCGAACTCACGCGCTCAGCGGATGGATCTCGACCCATGTCTGTGGAACCCCGGATCGGTAAACCTCTCCCGGCCACCCCCATCGGCCTCAAGCATCACCTGGCCTTCACCCTCGCTGCCGCCTGCCTGTTGATGCTGATGTATTCGGCGCTGCGCCTGGCGCTGCTGGCCTACAACAGCGAACAGATCGGCGCCACCCCGGCCGACACCTTCGTCGAAGCCTTCCTCAACGGCCTGCGTTTCGACCTGCGGCTGGTGGTCTATGCCTGCGCGCCGCTCCTGCTGGCGCTGCTCAGCCTGGCAGCGATGAACGCCCGCGGGGCAATGCGGGCCTGGCTGACGGTATTCGCTAGCGGCACGCTGTTCCTCGGCCTGATCGAGCTGGACTTCTATCGCGAATTCCACCAGCGCCTCAATGGCCTGGTCTTCCAGTACGTCAAGGAAGACCCGAAGACCGTGATGAGCATGCTCTGGTACGGTTTCCCGGTGCTCCGCTACCTGCTCGCCTGGGCGCTGGCGACGCTGCTGTTGGCCTGGGCCTTCAAGGCCCTGGACCGCTGGACGCGGCCGGCGCCGGCGGCGATGTCGGTGGGTGCGACGAGCGCGCGCGGCGCTTGGTACTGGCGCCTGCCGGTGTTCGTGGTGTGCCTGCTGGTGGCGGTGGTCGCCGCCCGCGGTACCCTGCGCCAGGGGCCGCCGCTGCGCTGGGGCGATGCCTTCACCACCGAGTCGATGTTCGCCAACCAGCTCGGCCTCAACGGCACCCTGACCTTGATCGCGGCCGCCAAGAGCCAGTTCTCCGACCATCGCGAGAACGCCTGGAAGAGTGCGATGCCGGAGGAAGAGGCGCGGCGCCTGGTGCGCGAGATGCTGCTGACCCCCGAGGATCGCCTGGTGGACGCCGACACCGCGCCGGTGCGCCGCGACTACCGGCCGCCGGCGTCGGGCACCCTGCCGATCCGCCACGTGGTGGTGATCCTGCTGGAAAGCTTCGCCGGGCATTACGTCGGCGCCCTGGGCGCGCCGGGGAACATCACCCCGTACTTCGACAAGCTGGCCAAGGAGGGCGTGCTGTTCGACCGCTTCTTCTCCAACGGCACCCACACCCACCAGGGCATGTTCGCCACCATGGCGTGCTTCCCCAACCTGCCCAGCTTCGAGTACCTGATGCAGATGCCGGAGGGCAGCCACAAGTTTTCCGGCCTGCCGCAACTGCTCAGTGCCCGCGACTTCGAGAACCTCTACGTCTACAACGGCGACTTCGCCTGGGATAACCAGGCCGGGTTCTTCGGCAACCAGGGCATGAGCAATTTCATCGGCCGCGGCGACTACGTCGATCCGGTGTTCTCCGACCCGACCTGGGGCGTTTCCGACCAGGACATGTTCGACCGCGGCGCCGAGGAGCTGGCCAAGCTGGATGACAGCAAGCCCTTCTACGCGCTGTTGCAGACCCTCTCCAACCACACGCCCTACGCCTTGCCGGAGAACCTCCCGGTGGAGCCGGTGCGCGGCTACGGTTCGCTCGACCAGCACCTGACCGCCATGCGCTATTCCGACTGGGCCCTCGGCCAGTTCTTCGAGAAGGCGCGCCAGGCGCCCTACTTCAAGGACACCCTGTTCGTGGTGGTCGGCGACCACGGCTTCGGCAGCAACGAGCAACTCACCGAAATGGACCTGTTCCGCTTCAACGTGCCGCTATTGCTGATCGGCCCGGGCGCCCGGGAAAAATTCGGCGCGGTGCGCGACACCGTGGGCACCCAGATCGACATCGTGCCGACCATCATGGGCCGCCTCGGCGGCGACGTCCGCCACCAGTGCTGGGGCCGCGACCTGCTGAACCTGCCGGCGGGCGACGCGGGCTTCGGCGTGATCAAGCCCTCGGGCAGCGACCAGACCGTGGCCATCCTGTCCGGCGGGCGCATCCTGGTGCAGCCGCGCGACATGCCGGCGCGGGTCTACGACTATCGCCTGGGCGCCGACGCGGTCAGCCGGCACATCGAGGGGGCGCCGGACGAAGCGCAACTGAAGCGCCGCCTGGACGCGTTCCTCAAGATCGCCACCGACAGCCTGCTGGACAACACCGCAGGGGTGGTCGACGGCAAGCCCTGAGGCGGCCGGCCAACGACGGGCCGGCCACAGGGACGATGGGTTTGATGAGGGTCAAGCGCCACGCGCCTGGCCCGCCCTAAGATGCAAGGATGCTCATGGAACGGGAAGGCGGGATGAAACAGGCAAGCAAGCAACCTCTCCTCTGGGGCGCTATCGCCCTGATCATCGCCGGTGGCGCCTTCTTCGCCTGGCGCGCGCTCGCCCCGAGCGACCTTGGCGAGGACTTCGCCAGCGGTAACGGTCGCATCGAGGCCACCGAACTGGATGTGGCGACCAAGCTGCCCGGGCGGGTCACCGAGTTGCTCGTCGACGAGGGCGATTTCATCCAGGCCGGCCAGGTGCTGGCGCAGATGGACACCCAGGTGCTCCAGGCGCAGCTCGACCAGGCCCAGGCCCAGGTACGCCAGGCCGAGAACGCCAAGCTCACCGCCGCCGCCCTGGTGGCCCAGCGCGAGAGCGAGAAGGCCACCGCCAACGCCGTGGTGGCCCAGCGCGAAGCCGAGGTGACCGCCATCCAGAAGCGCTTCGCCCGTACCGAGACCCTGGTCAAGCGTAATGCCATGCCGCAGCAACAGCTCGACGACGATCGCGCGGCCCTGCAAAGCGCCCAGGCCGCCCTGGCGGCGTCGCGGTCCCAGGTGATTTCCGCCGACGCCGGCATCGCCGCTGCCCGCTCCCAGGTGATCGAGGCGCAATCGACCATCGAGGCGGCCAAGGCCGGCACCGAGCGACTCGCCGCCGACATCCGGGACAGCCAGCTCAAGGCGCCCCGCGGCGGCCGCGTGCAGTACCGCGTGGCCCAGGTCGGCGAGGTGCTGCCGGCCGGCGGCAAGCTGCTCAACCTGGTGGACCTGTCCGACGTCTACATGACCTTTTTCCTGCCCGCGCCCCAGGCCGGTCGCGTGCGCCTGGGCGACGAGGTGCGCCTGGTGATCGACGCCCTGCCGGAATACGTGATCCCGGCCAAGGTGTCCTATGTCGCCAGCGTCGCCCAATTCACCCCGAAGAGCGTGGAGACCGCCCGCGAGCGGGAGAAGCTGATGTTCCGGGTCAAGGCGCGGATCGACCCCGAGCTGCTGCGCAAGCACATGGACTACGTGAAGACCGGCGTGCCCGGCATGGCCTACCTGCGCGTGACGCCTGACGTGGAATGGCCCGCCCGGCTGCAGGTCAAGGTTCCGCAATGACCGCCGCGGCGAGCGTGGCGCGCCTGGAGGGGGTGACGCTGCGCTACGGCGCGACCCTGGCGCTGGACGGCGTGGACCTGGAGTTGCCGGCCGACCGCATGGTCGGGCTGATCGGCCCGGACGGGGTCGGCAAGTCCAGCCTGCTGGCGCTGCTCTCCGGCGCGCGCCGCCTGCAGGCCGGCGAGGTGCGGGTGCTGGACGGCGACATGCGCTCCGCCGCCCATCGCCGCGCGGTCTGCCCGCGCATCGCCTACATGCCCCAGGGCCTGGGCAAGAACCTCTACCCGACGCTCTCGGTGTTCGAGAACGTCGACTTCTTCGGGCGGCTGTTCGGCCATGCCCGCGCCGAGCGCGAGCGGCGCATCGCCGACCTGCTGCACAGCACCGGGCTGGCGTCCTTCGCCGACCGCCCGGCCGGCAAGCTCTCCGGCGGCATGAAGCAGAAGCTCGGCCTGTGCTGCGCGCTGATCCACGACCCCGACCTGCTGATCCTCGACGAGCCCACCACCGGGGTCGATCCGCTGTCGCGCAACCAGTTCTGGCAGTTGATCGGGCGCATCCGCGCCGCGCGCCAGGGCATGAGCGTGCTGGTGGCCACCGCCTACATGGAGGAGGCGGACCGCTTCGACTGGCTGGTGGCCATGGACGAAGGCAAGGTGCTGGCGACCGACACGCCCCAGGCGCTGCGCGAGCGGACCGCTACCGGCAGCCTGGAAGACGCCTTCGTCGCCCTGCTGCCGGAGCGCCGCCGGCTCGGCCACCGGCAACTGGTGATCCCGCCGCGCGCCCAGCAGGGCGCGGCGGCGGAGGTGGCCATCGAGGCGCGCGGGCTGACCTGCCGCTTCGGCGATTTCGTCGCCGTCGACCACGTCAGTTTCCGCATCGAGCGCGGGGAGATCTTCGGCTTCCTCGGCTCCAACGGCTGCGGCAAGTCCACCACCATGAAGATGCTCACCGGCTTGCTGCCGGCCAGCGAGGGCGACTGCGCGCTGTTCGGCCGGCCGGTGGATGCCGGCGACATGGGCACCCGGCGCCGGGTCGGTTACATGTCCCAGGCGTTCTCCCTGTACAGCGAGCTCAGCGTGCGGCAGAACCTGGTGCTGCACGGGCGGCTGTTCCACATGCCCGAACCGCTGATCGCCACCCGCGTGGCGGAGATGCTGCAGCGCTTCGACCTGGAAAAGGTGGCCGACGAACAGCCCGACGGCCTGCCCCTGGGCATCCGCCAGCGCCTGTCGCTGGCGGTGGCGGTGATCCACCAGCCGGACATCCTGATCCTCGATGAGCCGACTTCCGGGGTCGACCCGGTGGCGCGCGATACCTTCTGGGCGCTGATGATCGACCTGTCGCGCAACCAGGGCGTGACCATTTTCATCTCCACCCACTTCATGAACGAGGCGCAGCGCTGCGATCGCATCTCGCTGATGCACGCCGGCCGCGTGCTGGCCAGCGACACCCCGGCCGAACTGGTGCGGCAGCGCGGCCTGGGCAGCCTGGAGGCGACCTTCATCGCCTACCTGGAAGAAGCCGCCGGCGTGTCCGCGGCGGAACCCCAGGCGCCCGCGGCGGCGCCCGAGGCGTCGGCGTCCCGGCGTCCGCCGGTGCGGTTCAGCCCGTTGCGCCTGTTCAGCTATGCGCGCCGCGAAGCCATGGAACTGCGCCGCGACCCGATCCGCCTCACCCTGGCGCTGCTCGGCACCCTGCTGTTGATGTTCATCATCGGCTACGGCATCAGCCTGGACGTGGAGGACCTGTCCTACGCGGTGCTCGACCGCGACCAGACCACCACCAGCGAGGCCTACGCGTTGAACATCGCCGGCTCGCGCTACTTCGTCGAGCGCGAACCCATCCGCGACTACGCCGAACTCGACCGGCGCATGCGCAGCGGCAAGCTGAGCCTGGCGATCGAGATTCCCCCGGGTTTCGGCCGCGACCTCAAGCGCGGCGCCCAACCGACCATCGGCGCCTGGGTCGACGGCGCCATGCCGACCCGCGCCAGCACCGTGCTCGGCTACGTGCAGGGGCTGCACGCCAGCTACCTCGGCGAACTGGCGCGACAGACCCCCGGCGCCAGCCCGAACGGGTATGCCGGGCTGGAAGTGCGCTACCGCTACAACCCGGACGTGGAGAGCCTGCAGGCGATGGTCCCGGCGGTGATCCCGCTGCTGCTGATCATGATCCCGGCGATGCTCACCGCCCTCGGCGTGGTGCGCGAGAAGGAGCTGGGCTCGATCACCAACCTCTACGTCACGCCGGTGACCCGCCTGGAGTTCCTCGTCGGCAAGCAACTGCCCTACGTGGTCATGGGGATGATCAACTTCCTGCTGATGGCCGCCCTGGCGGTGCTGGTGTTCCGCGTGCCGCTCAAGGGCAGCTTCCCGACCCTGCTGCTCGGCGCGTTGCTCTACGTGATCACCGCCACCGGCCTCGGCCTGTTCCTGTCCACCTTCATGCGCAGCCAGATCGCCGCGGTGTTCGGCGTCGCCATCGCCACCATGATCCCGGCGATCCAGTTCTCCGGGCTGATTCACCCGGTGGCGTCCCTGGAAGGGGCGGCCGCCTGGATCGGCAAGCTCTACCCGGCTTCGCATTTCCTCACCATCAGCCGCGGGGTGTTCTCCAAGGCGCTCGGGTTCCACGAGCTGGCGCCGTATTTCGTGCCCCTGCTGATCGCCATCCCGCTGCTGACCACCCTCAGCGTGCTGTTCCTGAAGAAGCAGGAGGCCTGAGATGGGGGGGCTCGCCAACGTCTTCAACCTCGGCATCAAGGAATTCCGCAGCCTGGGCCGCGACTACGCGATGCTCGCGCTGATCCTCTGGTCCTTCACCCTGGGCGTCTACAGCACCGCCACCGGCCTGCCGGAAACCCTGCACCGGGCGCCCATCGCCGTGGTCGACGAAGACCGCTCGCAGTTGTCCACACGCCTGATCGAGGCCTTCCAGCCGCCCTATTTCCGTTCGCCGGAATTGATCGACGAAGCGCAGATGGACCTCGGCCTGGACACCGGCCGCTACACCTTCACCCTGAACATCCCGCCGGACTTCCAGCGCGACGTGCTCGCCGGCCGCACGCCGGCGGTGCAGCTCAACGTCGACGCCACGCAGATCGGCCAGGCCTTCACCGGCGCCGGCTACATCCAGAACATCTTCGCCACCGAAGTGGCCGAGTTCGTCGGCCGCTCCCGCGGCGGCACCACGCTGCCCGCCGGCCTGGCAGTGCGCACCCAGTTCAACCCGAACCTGACCCAGGCCTGGTTCGGCGCGGTGATGGAGGTGATCAACCAGATCACCATGCTGTCGATCATCCTCACCGGCGCGGCGTTGATCCGCGAGCGCGAGCACGGCACCCTGGAGCATCTGCTGGTGATGCCGCTGTCGGCTTCGGAAATCATGCTGGCCAAGGTCTGGTCGATGGGCGTGGTGGTGTTGCTGGCGGCGGCCTTCTCGCTGCGCGTGGTGGTGGAAGGCTGGCTGGCGGTGCCGATCGGCGGGTCCCTGGCGCTGTTCCTGGCGGGGGCGGCGCTGCATCTGTTCGCCACCACCTCCATGGGCATTTTCCTCGCCACCCTGGCGCGCTCCATGCCGCAACTCGGGCTGCTGACGATCCTGGTACTGATCCCCCTGCAGATTCTCTCCGGCGGCACCACCCCGCGGGAAAGCATGCCGGTGCTGGTGCAGAACATCATGCTGCTGGCGCCCACCACCCATTTCGTCGGCCTGGCCCAGGCGATCCTCTACCGCGGCGCCGGCCTGGACATCGTCTGGCCGCAACTGCTGGCGATCCTCGGCATCGGCAGCGCGTTCTTCTGGGCGGCGCTGCGACGCTTCCGTTCGACCCTCGCGCAGATGGCCTGAGGGCGTTCCCTCAGGCGGGCTTCTCGCACAGCTCGCGCACCGCGGCGGCCAGGCCGTCGAGGCTGAACGGCTTGTTCAGCAGCCGGGCATTGCCGTCGAGCCTCAAGCGTTCGAGCAGGGTTTCGTGGGCATAGCCGGTGATGAACAGGACTTTCAGCCCCGGTCGCGCGCGCCGGCCGAGGGCGGCCAGTTCGTCGCCGCCGAGGCCCGGCAGGCCGATGTCGGTGACCAATAGGTCGAGCTTCTCCGCGGACTCCAGCCACTGTCGGCCGGCCCCGGCATCGGCCGCCTCCAGCACCCGATAGCCGCGTTCGCTGAGGGCTTCCAGCAGCAGCGCGCGGATCGCGTGGTCGTCCTCGACCACCAGGATGCGCTCGCCCCGCACCGGCCGCGGCGACGCCTGCTCCGGCGGGCCCTCGACCTGGGCGTCGTCGGCTCGCTCCAGGTGTCGCGGCAGGTAGAGGCGCACGCAGGTGCCGCGCTGGGTGTCCGAGACGATGCTGACGTGGCCGCCGGACTGCTTGGCGTACCCGTAGATCATCGGCAGGCCGAGCCCGGTGCCCTGGCCGATGGGCTTGGTGGTGAAGAAGGGGTCGAAGACCTTGTCGAGCAGTTCCGCCGGGATGCCGGTGCCGCTGTCGGTGACGCTGAGGACCACGTAGTCCCCCGGCGCCATGTCCGCCGCCTGGCCGGCGCCGGCCGCGTCGAGGCTCAGGTTGCGCGTCTCGATGGTCAGCCGGCCGCCGTCGGGCATGGCGTCGCGGGCGTTGATCGAGAGGTTGAGCAGGGCGCTTTCCAACTGGTTGGCGTCGGTGTTGGCCGGCCAGATGGCGGGGCCCAGCCGGTACTCCAGCACGACCTTCTCGCCGAGGGTGCGCCGCAGCAGTTCCTCCATGTCGGCGACCACCGCGTTGAGGTCCACCGCGCCCAGGCACAGCGCCTGCTTGCGGGCGAAGGTCAGCAGGCGGTGGGTCAGCGAGGCGGCGCGCTGGGTGGCGCTGAGGGCCATGCCGATGTAGCGCTCCAGGTCGTCCCGCTGGCCGTTGTCGAGGCGCCGTCGCAGCAGTTCCAGGGAACCGCTGATGCCGGTGAGCAAATTGTTGAAATCGTGGGCGATGCCGCCGGTGAGCTGGCCGATGGCTTCCATCTTCTGGCTTTGCCGCAGCAGGTCCTCCAGTTCCCGGCGCCGCTGGATGTCCCGCCCGGAGGCGTAGAACAGGTCTTGCTCCGGGGTGCAGGTCCAGCTGTACCAGCGGTAGCCGCCGTCGGCGCGGCGCACCCGGACCTGGAAGTCGTCCTGGCTGTCGCGGCGGATCAGGCGCTTCACCTCGGCCAGGGTCGCGTCCCGGTCGTCCGGGTGCACCAGTTCGTCGAAGCGCCTGCCGACGAGGTCCGTCGGCCCGTAGCCCATTTCCCGCGTCCACGACGGATTGGCGCTGCGCAGGTAGCCGTCGAAGCCGCACACCAGGTACAGGTCGCGGGAAATGCCCCAGACCCGGTCGCGCTCCTCGGCATCGTCCCCGGCCGGCTGCCCCGCGAGGGCGGCCAGGGCGCGAACCCCGGCGCTGGTCTCGTGGGTGGCGCAGAGCAGGCCGACGGCGACGCCGCGTTCGTCGCGCAGGGACGAATAGCAGGACGACCACCAGCTTTCTTCGCTGCGGCCATCGCGGATCACCCTGCGCCTGAGGTCCCGCGTTTCATGGCCCGGTTCGCCGCAGCGGTCGGCCGCCGGCGGTTCGACCTCGTGCCAGGGGTGCGCGCGGACCCGCGCCAGCGGCTGCCCGAGGGCTTCTTCGAGGTCCTGGTCGAGCAGGGGCAGGTAAGCGTCGTTGCAGAAAAACCAGCGCTGTTCGCCGAACGCCAGGGACAGCGGCCGGGCGGCGTCGAGCATCGACGCCAGCGTGGCGCGCAGCACGGCCGGCCAGCGCGCGGGGGGCCCGAGGGGCGAAGCGGCCCAGTCCCGGGCGCGGAGCGAAGCCGTGATCCGGCTCCGGGCAGGCAGAAAATCGAATTCATCCATGAAAAAGCCCGCGTGGCAGATGGCGAGTGGAAAGCCTCGCCGCGCCCCGGCACCCATGCCGGAGGCGAGGCGGACTCAGTGTAGCGCCTGGATTCCGCCAGTGGCCAACGTCGAGGCCGGCGCAGGCCGCGCCCGGTGTGGTTTTCACGACCCGGGTCGAGCCGCGACGGGCTCGCCGGGTACCCCCATGCGACGCTCAGCCGCAGTAGGCGCGCTGGATGGTACCGCCCTCGTCGGTCTCGAGGTTCAGCCGCTGGGAGTCGTACTCCAGGGTGATCACGTCGTGGGGGCGCAGGACCCGCAGGGTGCGCGCCCCGGAACGCTGGCGCACTTGCTCCAGCAGCGCCGCATCGGCGGCCTTGCCCACCAGCGCGTCGCCGATCGCGGAGTCGCATCCGGCGCTGCTCGGCAACGGCAGGTCGGTGGCGTGCGCGCGGGCGTCCGGTTCGTCGGGGGAAGGGGCTTCCGGCGTGCTGCCACAGCCGCTCAACAGGGCTGCGAACAGTACATAGCCCAGCGGGATGACCTTGAATGTCATGGTGCCTCCTCGAGGATTCCGAAGGTTTCAACCCTATCAGCCCGAGGCGGCGGCGTCGCCTGCGCTTTTGACCCTGCGCGCCGGCTGCGGCCTAATGGCGGCTTTCGACGCCCGAGCGCCCCGAGATCGCCATGACCGCTTCGCCTCCCTTCGCGCGGCCCGCCGGTGCCAGCACCCTGCACTTGCCCCAGGGCGAGTGGACGACCCTGCTGGAGTGCCTGTGCGCCCACTTCCCGGCGATCTCCCGCGCGCGCTGGCTGGACCGCTTCGCGCGCGGGCGGGTGCTGGATGCCCAGGGCATGGCGTTGGCCGCCGACCATCCCTACAAGGTGGGCCTGCGCATCCACTATTTCCGCGAGGTGGACGAGGAAGCGCCGATCCCGTTCGACGAGCGCGTGCTGCATCTGGACGCGCATTTGCTGGTGGTGGACAAGCCGCACTTCCTGCCTGTCATGCCCTCGGGGAGCTATGTGGAACAGACCCTGCTGGCGCGGCTGATGCGACGCCTGGACAACCCGCACCTGGTGCCGATCCATCGCATCGATCGCCTCACCGCCGGGCTGGTGCTGTTCTCCGTCGACCCGGCCAGCCGCGATGCCTACCAAGCGCTGTTCCGCGAGCGGCGCATCGACAAGACCTACGAGGCCATCGCCCCGGCCTTGCCGGAACTGGATTTCCCCTATCGGCACCGCTCGCGGCTGGTGCCTGGCGAGCCCTTTTTCCGCATGACCGAGGCCAGCGGCGAGCCCAACAGCGAGACGCTCATCGAGGTGAAGGCCCGCCAGGGCGCGTTCTGGCACTACCGCCTGCATCCGGTCAGCGGGCGCAAGCACCAGTTGCGGGTGCACATGGCGGCCCTCGGCGCGCCTATTTGCGGCGATCCTTTCTACCCGCGCCTGCTCGAACGCCACCTGCGCGAAACCGACGACTACCGGCATCCGCTCAAGCTACTGGCGCGCAGCCTGACCTTCGTCGACCCGCTGGACGGGCGCCGCCGGCATTTCGACAGCGGCCTTACCCTCGACCCCTGAGGTTCACTCCGCGACGGGGGAATCGGCATCCACGAAGGGCGGCACCTCGCCCTGGGGATAGTGGCGGACCTGCTCGGCGCGCGTGGGCCGCTTGCTGCGGGTGTAGGGTTCCAGGTGCTGCGGCTGGCCGCTTTCCAGGGCGCGCTGGATGGCGGCGATGACCCGCACGTCGAGCCAGCCTTCCTCGGCGTCGGCCTCGGGGTCGCGGCCTTCGAGGATGCAACTGGAGAAATAGTCGGTTTCGCCGGCGAACTGGTCCACCACCGGATGCTTGCGCTCCTCCTGCCGCTCGCCCAGGGTGGTGCGGTAGCTGATCGCGGTCCCCGGGCCGAAACCGTAGCAGGGCGAGGCCTCCACCTCGCCTTCGCGGCCGATCAGTTGGAAGCGCTCGGTGCCCGGCACGGCATAGCTGAGGGTGAAGGTGGCCAGGCGCTCTTCGGGAAAGCGCAGGGTCACGGTCAGGGTGTCATGGAAGTTGAAGGGCTCGCCCGGGGTGCGCACCCCCACGGCGTGGACTTCGATGGGCTCGGCGGCGAACAGGTTGCGCACCGCGTTGATCGGGTAGGGGCCCATGTCCGCCGCCGGGCCGGCCCAGAAACCGTTCTGCGCCCGATGATTGCGCGCCTCCACGTGCTGGGTGAAGGTGGAGGTGAACAGGCGCGGCTCGCCGAATTCGCCGGCATGCACCCGCTCGATGATTTCCAGCATGCCCGGCTCGTGATGCAGGCGGTAGGCGACCATCAGCTTGGCGCGGGAGGCCCGTGCCGCCTCGACGATTTCCCACGCCGCCGCCTCGCTGGTTTCCGCGGGCTTCTCCAGCAGCACGTGGATGCCTGCTTTCAGCGCCGGCAGCACGAACTGCCGATGCAGGAAATTCGGCGTCGCCACGTACACCGCGTCGATCTCGCCGGAGCCCAGCAATTGCTCGTAATCCTCGTAGGCGTAGCTCTTCAGGCCGTAGCGCGCGGCCAGTTCCTTGGCCTTGCGCGGGTCCCCGGTGACCAGCGCGGTCATCACCGAGTTACGGGTCTGGACCACGCCCGGCATGAACGCCGCCTGGGAAATCCAGCCGCCGCCGACGACGGCGTAACGGACCTTGCCTTGCGTATCGGGATTGCTCACAGCCTGTTCTCCTCTTTCCGATTGGGTAAGAAGTGGGCAATGGGCTGCCAGCAGAGTTCAGCGCGGTCGATGGCTGGGGATGAGAAGGCGCGCGGTCGGTTGCAGCAGGACCGCCACCCCAGTGGGCAGGATAGTCACCCTGCCCAATCGTCCCAGTGCAGACCTTGCGCTCGCCCGGACTTCCAGATGAACGATCGATGCTGTGGTCGCCCTGCACTCATCGGGTCCGCGCTGGCCTCATTCCCAGTCTTCGTCATCCTCGTCCTCCCCTTTCGGGGGCTCAAAGGGCTCCACGCGGTACCAGGTCCCGTGCGCCTTGCAGTCCGCTATCGTCCCGTCCACGGAGGATCGTAGGTACGTGGCCATGCCCATGTCCTCCTGGCGCTCCACCACGTCACGATCCAGGTTGATGCTGGAGGACATAAGTAAAGAGGATGCGTAGCGGCTATAGCGCTCGGGTATTTCCCGGCGGCCATCCCAGAGATAGATGGTTCTGCTTTCCTGCCAATACACCGCTACTTGTTGGTCGCCATCCGGCCAGCGATAGCCGACCAAGCAGAAATGGTTGTCTTCATGGTTGTGGCCCATGCGAACTACTAGGTATTGCAGATCATACTGAGGATTGAGGTAGAGCGGTTCTTTAAGAATATCGATATGAGCCGATTGTCCGCTAAAAATGGATGGTCCAAAAAGTTCATTTGCGTGTGGCAGCGTGCAAAAGATCGCCGCCATGCAGAATAGGATAAAACGACAGAGGCCGGGCTTAGTCATCAACGTGTTTTCCTATAACGCTCCAGAAATGCAGGGTTGAGTTTATAGAAAGTCTGCCCTGCGAAGTCATACGGTTGTTCGTAAGCGCCTCCCGGATGAAAAGAATTCTTTTTTCTCCATCCATAAAACTCTCCAGCGAGTCGAACTTCTTTACCTGATGAAACCTCTATGGCGCGTATGAGATGCTTTCGGTATACAGAGTAGCGTTTATCGCTGGCATTGTTTGCGATTTCCAGTATCTCAGCTATCAAGGTTGCCTGTTGCGGTTCAATATTTGGATAAGAACCAAATCCTTTCACCTCTTGGCCTGGGCCCGCCATTATTAACGCCGTAATGGTTCTGGAACTTGGGTTGTTGAATACTCTTATATCTGAAAAATTCATCCTGTATGAAAACCTGCTGAATAAGCAGCATGGCCGTAAGTGAGTCTTTATCGCCTGGGAAACCAGGGTTGCCAGGCGATATCGATTCT
Organism: Pseudomonas sp. RIT-PI-AD; assembly: GCF_025642785.1. Classification (GTDB taxonomy): domain Bacteria; phylum Pseudomonadota; class Gammaproteobacteria; order Pseudomonadales; family Pseudomonadaceae; genus Pseudomonas_T. The sequence goes on along the minus strand of NZ_JANZKU010000011.1, from coordinate 58,204 downwards.
GCGAGCAATACCCGTGCAAGCGCACCCTCATCGGTATTCGAGGGTGGGAGCTCCAGTTTCGGCACGACATTCAATGTCAGCCCTGTCAGGTATTTTTCACCCGTGCCACTGAGGGCCGTAATGCGCGCGCCTTGGCAGGCCATTCGGGCCTCGAAGCGGATCGTTTGTTCCTGGAAACGTTCGTCCGCTTTTTGTTTCACATCGATGCACGGGCTGTCGCGGGTGACTCGGTAGTGTTTCTTGTCGGGCCCCAGGCCATTCAGCTTCACAGTCAACTTGTTGCCGATAACTCAATCGACCGTTCCGGTTACGGGGTCAGCGTCTCGTGTATTGCGTCTGAATAACAGCATGGTGAGTTCCCTTTGCCAGGGAAGCGCCAGCATGCCGGAGAAGAACGAATGATCCTGTGGTGTCACTCGCATTTCGAGCGCGGTGAGCTTCCGGAAGGCAGGGGGAGGACGGCGCGTACGCGTCCTCCTCCCCATGGCATCACCGCACCAAATGCAGGAACTGCAGGTGCCGCTCGTACTGGTCGAGGATGTCGTTGATCACCTGTTCCTTGCTGTAGCCCACCAGATCGTAGTCCTGGCTGCCTTCGGCGAGGTGGACTTCGGCGCGGTAGTAGCGGCGGTTGTTGAGGTTGCGCGCGGCCAGGCCGGCGATGGCGAAGGAGGGGGTGAAGAAGCCGCGCATCACCACCTTGTAGAGGAAGGGGTGTTCCTCGCCGTGGCCGATCTCCAGGCTCAGGCTGGCGTTGTTGGTGTCCAGGCTGGTGGCCACCGACAGGCCTTTCTCGCGGAATTGCGCGGCGACGTCTTCCATCGCCGGGCGCAACAGGCTTTCCATGAAGCGGTACACCTCGTCCCGCGAGGGGAAGTGCACGGCCTGGCTGAGGCGCTGGCGCCAGCCGCCGCTGTGCCGGCTGGAGCGCCCGGTCACCGGCGCCGGCGAGTGCAGGCGCGCGCGCTGGCGCTGCGACTCCAGGTGGAAGGCCTTGTGCAGGCCCCACATCATCAGCAGCAGGATCAGCGAGAACGGCAGCGAGGTCAGCACCACCGCCGATTTCAGCGCGTCGATGCTGCCGGCGAAGAGCAGGCCGCTGGTGATCAGCGCGGTCATCGCGCCCCAGAACACCCGCAGCCATTTCGGCCCGTCCTCGTCGACGCTGCCGCCGCGGGCGGAGAGGGTGGACAGCACCACGGTGCCGGAGTCCGCCGAGGTGACGAAGAACACGAAGCTGACGAAGACCGTCACGCCGATCACCGTGCGGCTCCAGGGGTAGGTCTCCAGCAGGCGATAGATGGCCATGGCCGGCTCTTCCACGGCGACCCGCGCCAGGTCGCCGAAGCCGTGGCCAATCACCTGGTCGATGGCGCTGTTGCCGAAGATCGACATCCACGCCAGGGTGAAGCCGAGGGGGATGAACAGCACGCCGAAGACGAATTCGCGGATCGTCCGGCCGCGGGAAATCCGCGCGATGAACAGCCCGACGAAGGGGGCCCAGGCGATCCACCAGGCCCAATAGAACACTGTCCAGCTGCCCAGCCAGTCGGAGGGCTCGTCATAGGCGTAGAGGTCGAAACTCTTGACGGGCAACGCGCCCAGGTAGTCGCCGAGGTTCTGGATCAGGGTGTTGAGCAAGTGCTGGGTGGGCCCGGCGAACAGCACGAAGAGCAGCAGCGCGCAGGCCAGCAGCATGTTGATGTCGGACATCACCCGCACGCCTTTCTCCACCCCGGAGACCGCCACCAGGATGGCCGCGCCCATCATCAGCGCGATCAGGGTCACCTGCACCCAGGGGGTGTGCGGCACGTGGAACAGGTAGTCGAGGCCGGCGTTGAGGTGCAGCACGCCGAAGCCCATGTCCGCGCCCAGCCCGAAGATGGTGGCGATGATACCGAAGGCGTCCACCGCATAGCCGAGCGGGCCGTTGATGCGCTTGCCGATCAGCGGGTAGAGCGCCGAGCGCAGGGCCAGCGGCAGGTTGTGCCGGTAAGCGAAGTAAGCCAGGGCCATCGCCACCAAGGCGAACACGCCCCAGCCGTGCAGGCCCCAATGCAGGAACAGCAGTTGCATCGCCTGGCGCGCGGCGTCGCGGCTGCCCGGTTCGCCCTGGGGCGGCAGGGCGAAGTGGGTGAGGGGCTCGGAGACGCAGAAGAAGAACAGGGTGATGCTGATCCCGGCGGCGAACAGCATCCCGGCCCAGGACAGGTAGCTGAACTCCGGTTCGTCGTGGTCGGCGCCGAGCTTGATCTTGCCGTAGCCGGATAGCGCGGTGACCACCACGAAGACCAGGTACAGGCTCATCGCCAGCAGGTAGTACCAGCCGACGCTGTCGGCGGCCCAGGTCTGCGCGCGCAGCAGCCAGTCGCCGGCGCGCTGCGGGAAGAGCACCACCACCAGGCCGAACAGCAGGATGAAGGTCGCCGAGCAGTAGAACACCGGGGGGTTCATGCGCGGCAGGGCGTGGTCCGTGGTCGAAGGCGCGCTCATGGTCGAACGCCCGTAGCGGAGTGCCGGATGGGGAGCAAATGAACCTCCTGTGTCGTCATTTTATTGATCGAACGTTCAATATAAACACGGAAGGGCGGTCCGGGGCCAACCCGGGGCCGCCGCGTGGCGCACGGGAAGCGCCCGCCCGCACCCCTGGCACGGGGCCCGGAGGCAGGCTTGGCGGTTTCGTCGGAAAGACGTGGAGGGAGGCGGGGCGCGGCCTCAGCCGGGCAGTTCGGCGCGCAGGCGGTCGATGCGGGCGTCCTTCTCCCGCCACAACGCGGATACCCAATCCTGCACGTATTGGCGGAAGACCGGGTCGTTCTGGTAGTCACCGCGCCACAGCGCCGGGTCGAGCGCCAGGGTGCGGATGTCGACGATCACCTTCGGCACCCGGCCGCAGAGCAGGTCCCAGAAACCCGGCACCCGCTCGCCGGGGTAGACCAGGGTGACGTCGAGGATGGCATCGAGTTGCTCGCCGAGGGCGGCGAGGACGAAGGCCACGCCGCCGGCCTTCGGCTTGAGCAGGTGGCGATAGGGCGAGCCCTGGCGCGCCTGCTTGGCCGGGGTGAAGCGCGTGCCTTCCAGGTAGTTGACCACGGTTACCGGCAGGCGCTTGAACTTCTCGCAGGCGGCGCGGGTGATCTCCAGGTCCTTGCCCTTCATCTCCGGGTGCTTGTCCAGGTAGGCCTTGGAGTAGCGCTTCATGAAGGGGTAGTCCAGCGCCCAGAAGGCCAGGCCGAGGAAGGGCACCCAGATCAGTTGCTGCTTGAGGAAGAACTTGAAGTAGGGCGCCTTGCGGTTGAACGCCTGCACCAGCGCCGGGATGTCGACCCAGGACTGGTGGTTGCTGATCACCAGGTAGGAGGTGTCCTTGCGCAGCTCGGCGGCGCCGCGGATGTCCCAGACGGTCGGGGTGAGCAGGGCGAAGATGCGCTTGTCGTTTTCCGCCCAGTATTCGGCGATCCACATCACCCCGCGCGAGCAGGCGTCGCGCAGCGCCTGGCCAGGCGCCACCAGCTTGAACAGCGCGACGAGCATCATCGGCCCGATCAGCAGCAGGGTGTTGAGCAACAGCAGAAAGGTGGCGCAAAGGCCGGTCAAGAGCGCCCGCATGGGGTCGGTTCCTTGGCTCGCTTGAGGCGTCGCCATCATACCCAGGCGTACCGCTCAGCCCAAGTTGACGCGCGACCTTGCCGGGGCAGGGGTGGCGTATTACCGTGCTTTCAGGGCGTCTCCACGCCCGCGCGGGAGCTCGCACCTTGTTGAAACGTATCGCTGTCGCCGATCTGCGCCTGGGGATGCACGTCCACGAACTCTGCGGTTCCTGGATGGACCATCCGTTCTGGAAAACCCGCTTCGACCTCTCCTCCGAGCGCGATTTGCAACGCTTGCGCGACAGCGGCGTGAGCGAGCTCTGGATCGACACCGACAAGGGCCGCGACCTCGAGGCGGGGCTGGCCAGCCAGAGCGTCGCCGAGGTCCGCGCGCAAGCCGAGGCGCGCCTGCTGGCGGCGGAAGCTCCGGCGCTGGTGCGGCGGGTGGCCCTGGACGAGGAAATCGGCCGCGCACAGAAGCTCTGCGGCGCCGCCAAGGCGGCGGTGGTGGCGATGTTCAACGACGCGCGCATGGGGCTGGCCATCGACACCGGCCATGTCGGCGAGCTGGTGGAGGAAATCGCCGCCTCGGTGGCTCGCCATCCCAACGCGCTGATCAGCCTGGCGCGGCTGAAGACTTCGGACGAATACACCTACATGCACTCGGTGGCGGTCTGCGCGCTGATGATCGCCCTGGCGCGGCGCCTGGAGCTGGACGCGCCGCTGGTCCGCGAGGCGGGCGTCGCCGGGTTGCTGCACGACATCGGCAAGATGGCGATCCCGCCGCAGGTGCTGAACAAGCCCGGCAAGCTGACCGACGGCGAGTTCGCCGCGGTGCGCGAGCACCCCGAGGCCGGCGGGCGCATCCTCCTCGACAGCAAGCAGGTCAGCGCGCTGGTGCTGGACGTCTGCCTGCACCACCACGAGAAGATCGACGGCAGCGGCTACCCGCACCACCTGGCCGGCGAGCAGATCAGCCTGTTCGCCAAGATGGCCGCGGTCTGCGACGTCTACGACGCGATCACCTCCGACCGCCCGTACAAGAAGGGCTGGGACCCGGCCGAGTCGATCCGCAAGATGGCCGAGTGGTGCGCGGGGCATTTCGACGAGGCGGTGTTCCAGGCCTTCGTCAAATCCGTCGGCATCTACCCCACCGGCTCCCTGGTGCGCCTGGAGAGCGGCCGCCTCGGCGTGGTGCTGGAACAACACGACCGCTCGTTGCTGGCGCCGCAGGTCAAGGTGTTCTTCTCGGCCCGCTCCAAGATGCCGATCCCCCAGGAAGTGGTGGACCTGGAGAAACAGGCCGGGCGCGACCGCATCGTCGGCCGCGAATCCGCCGAGCAATGGGGCTTTCGCCACCTCGAGCGGCTCTGGCTGAACGTGGAGCCGGCGCGCGGTTCCTATTTCGGCTGAAGCCCGCTTCGCCCTCCGCGCAGAACCAAGCCCGGACGCGCGAGTCTATCGGCCTGTCCCGTGCGACCTGCCATCGCGGCCGCGCGCGGTCCCTGCCATTCACCGAGGAGCAATCGGTTTGAAACGAGTTCTCGCCTTGCTCGGCCTGGTCGTCCTGCCGGCCTTCGCCGCCGAACAGCCGACCCTCTACGGCCGCTACGAATACATCCGCCTGCCGGAAATCGGCCAGACCCTGAAAGCCAAGATGGACACCGGCGCGCTGACCGCCTCGCTGTCGGCCAAGGACATCGAGCGCTTCGAGCGCGAGGGCGAACCCTGGGTACGCTTCCGCCTGGCCTCCAAGGGTGCCGATGCCACCGTCTACGAACACCGCCTGGCGCGCATGAGCAAGATCAAGAACCGCGCCGACGAGGAAGAGGAAGAGAGCGGCGCCACCGAAGTGGCCAAGCGCCCGGTGATCGAGATGGAGCTGTGCCTGGGCCAGGAGCGGCATACGGTCGAGGTCAACCTCACCGACCGCACCGCCTTCAACTATCCCCTGCTGGTCGGCGCCCACGCCTTGGAGCGGCTGGAGGCGGCGGTCGATCCGGCGCGCAAGTTCACCGCCGGCAAACCGCAGTGCTGAGCCACCCCGGCTGAGCGTCGCCGCCAATTGACGGCGGCGCGCGGCTGCGGCACCGTGCCGGGCTTCCGGCGCTCGCCCGTGCCACGAGGGTACGGGCGCTGGCGCACGCCGCGCCCGGTCCGACTCGGAGACCCCCGCCATGCCGTCCGTGCTGATCGTCGAAGACGAAGCCGCCATCGCCGACACCCTGATCTACGCGCTGCAGGCCGAGGGCTTCGCCACCACCTGGCTGGGCCTGGCCGGCGAAGCCCTGGCCCTGCTCGAACGGCAACCCTTCGACCTGCTGATCCTCGACGTCGGCCTGCCCGACATCAGCGGGTTCGAGGCCTGCAAGCGGCTGCGGCGTTTCTCCGACCTGCCGGTGATCTTTCTGACCGCGCGGGACGCCGAGATCGACCGGGTGGTGGGCCTGGAGATCGGCGCCGACGACTACGTGGTCAAGCCGTTCAGCCCGCGGGAGGTCGCCGCCCGGGTCAAGGCGATCCTGCGGCGCCTGGCGCCCCGGGATGCGCCGACGCCGGCCCCGCCCGGGCCGTTCCAGGTCGACTTGGAACGCTTTCGCATCCACTACCAGGGCCAGCCGCTGGTCCTGACCCGCCATGAGTTCCGCCTGTTGCAGACGCTGCTCGGCCAGCCGCAGCGGGTGTTCGCCCGCGAGCAGTTGCTCGACGCCCTCGGCGTCGCCCGCGAGGCCGGCTACGAGCGCAGCGTGGACAGCCACATCAAGAGCCTGCGCGCCAAGTTGCGGCAGGTACGCCCGGACCTCGAGCCGATCCAGACCCATCGCGGGCTCGGCTACAGCTACGACCCGGAGCGCTAGGCGATGCCCCTGGGCGCGCGGATCTTCCTGGTCTATTTCCTCTTCGTCGGGCTGTCCGGCTGGTTCGTGCTCGCCACGGTGATGGACGAGATCCGCCCCGGCATGCGCCAGTCCACCGAGGAGACCCTGGTGGACACCGCCAACCTGCTGGCGGAAATCCTCCGCGACGACGTGAAGCGCGGCACCCTCGGCGACAGCCGCCTGACCGAACTGCTCCGGGCCTACGGGCAGCGGCGCCCGCAGGCGAACATCTGGGGCGTGCGCAAGACCGCGGTGAACCATCGCATCTACGTCACCGACGCCCATGGCATCGTCCTGCTGGATTCCAGCGGGATCGGCGTCGGCCAGGACTACTCGCGCTGGAACGATGTCCACCTGACCCTGGAGGGCCACTACGGCGCCCGTTCGACCCGGGAGAACGCCGACGACCCGGATTCCTCGGTGATGTACGTGGCGGCGCCGATCATGGACGGCGAGCGGATCATCGGCGTGGTTTCGGTGGCCAAGCCGAACCGCACCCTGCAACCCTACATCGAGCGTTCGCAGCGGCGCCTGGCCTGGCTCGGCGCCGGGCTGATCGGTCTCGGCCTGCTGGTCGGCGGGCTGCTCTCCTGGTGGCTCAGCGGCTCGCTGCGGCGACTGACCCGCTATGCCCGCGCGGTCAGCGCCGGCGAGCGCGCGGCCTTGCCGCGCCTGCGTGGCGGCGAGCTGGCGCACCTGGCCGAGGCGGTGGAGCGGATGCGCGTCGAGCTGGAGGGCAAGGCCTACGTCGAGCGCTACGTGCACACCCTGACCCACGAATTGAAGAGCCCGCTGGCGGCGATCCGTGGCGCCGCCGAGCTGCTCGAGGGGGAGATGCCGGCCGAGCAGCGGCAGCGCTTCGTCGCCCACATCGAGCGCGAGAGCGCGCGCCTGCAACAGCTGATCGAGCGGTTGCTCGACCTGGCCCAGGTGGAGCAGCGCCAGGGGTTGGAGGAGCGCGTGGAAATTCCCCTGCGCGCCCTGGTGGACGAGGTGCTGCTGGCGCGCACGGCGCGCCTGGAGGGCGCCGGCCTGCGGGTGGAGAACCGGGTGCCGGCGGAACTCGCGGCGATCGGCGAGCGGTTCCTGCTGCGCCAGGCCCTGGGCAACCTGCTGGACAATGCCCTGGATTTCGCGCCCGTCGGCGCCCGTCTGGAGTTCGACGCCGGTCGCCAGGGCCGCCTGGCCAGCCTCGGCCTGTTCAACCAGGGCCCGGCGATTCCCGACTACGCGCTGCCGCGCCTGACCGAGCGCTTCTATTCCCTGCCGCGCCCATCCAGCGGGCGCAAGAGCACCGGGCTCGGCTTGAACTTCGTCCAGGAAGTCGCGCAGTTGCACGGCGGGACGCTGGAGCTGGCCAACCGCGACGACGGCGTGTACGCGCGTCTGACCCTGCCGGCGGCCTGAGGCGCGGCCCGCGGCGTCACACAATCTCCATGGATTCTCCATGGCGGCGCCACGAAGCCCCGACAGGGGCCCGGCAGACTCTGGGCATCTTCCACCCCACAGAGTCCCGCCATGATCCGAACCCTGGGTTTCAAACTCGGCACCATCGCCCTGCTGATCCTGCTCCTGTTGATCCCGCTGTCGCTGATCGACGGCCTGGTCGGCGAACGCCAACGCCTGCGCGACGCGGTCTTGCAGGACATCGCACGCAGCTCCAGCTACCCGCAGCAGATCAACGGCCCCCTGCTGGTGCTGCCGTACCGCAAGTCGGTGCGCGAATGGCGCACCGGGGCCGACGGGCAACGCTACCAGGAAGAGAAGGAGCATGCCGGGCGCCTGTATTTCCTCCCGGAGCGTTTCGCGCTGACGGGCGACGTCTCCACCGAAACGCGAAGCCGCGGCATTTACCAGGCGCGTCTGTACCATGGCCAGAGCCACATCAGCGGGCGTTTCGCCTTGCCGGAGCGTTTCGGGCTGGGCGAGGCGTTCGCCGACTACCGGTTCGAGCCGGCCTTCCTGGCCGTGGGCATCAGCGATATCCGCGGCATCCGCAATGACCTCGTGGTGACCCTGAACGGCCAGGCCTTCGGCTTCCAGCCCGGCAGCGGCGACGTGCGCCTCGGCGCCGGGGTCCATGCGCCCCTGCCGAGCCTGACGAGCGCCGCGCAGCCACTCGATTTCGCCTTCGACCTCGACCTGCAGGGCAGCGAGCGGCTGGCGATCAACCCGGTGGGGCGCGACAGCCGCATCGAGCTGAAATCCGACTGGCCGCACCCGAGCTTCTTCGGCGAATACCTGCCCAGCGAGCGCGAGACCGATGCCAAGGGCTTCACTGCCCGCTGGCAGACCAGCTTCTTCGCCACCAACCTCCAGGAAGCGCTGGCCAACTGCGTGCGCAACCCGTCCTGCGCGAGCTTTCCCGTCCGCGAGCTGGGCGTGACCTTCATCGATCCGGTGGACCAGTACCTGAAGAGCGAGCGGGCGATCAAGTACGCCCTGCTGTTCGTCCTGCTCACCTTCGCCGGCTTCTTCCTCTTCGAAGTGCTCAAGCGCCTCGCCGTGCACCCGGTGCAGTACAGCCTGGTCGGGCTGTCCCTGGCGCTCTTCTACCTGCTGCTGGTCTCGCTGTCGGAGCACCTCGGGTTCGGCCTGGCCTACGGCCTGTCGGCGGGCGCCTGCGTCGGGCTGAACGCCTTCTACGTCGGCAACGTGTTGCGCAGCGGCGTGCGCGGGCTGGGCTTCGGCGCGATGTTGGCGGCCCTCTACGGGATGCTCTACGGCCTGCTCAGCGCCGAGGACTACGCGTTGTTGATGGGATCGCTGCTGGTGTTCGGCGTGCTCGCCGCGGTGATGCTGCTGACCCGCCGCCTGGACTGGTACGGCCTGACCGGCAAGCCCGTCGCCCCCTGAACCTGGATGGCGCGCCCGACGCGCCACGGAGTGCCCATGAAAAGCCTTTTGCGTCTGTGTGTCTGCTTCGGCGGCGGTCTGTTGCTCAGCCTGCTGGTCCCGGGGACGATGATGTTCGCCGGGGCCTTCGGCCCGCTCGCCGGCTGGCTGGGCAGCGGCGAACCCCTCGCCGGTCTGCTGCTGTGGGGGCTGCCGGATGGCTTCTGGCGCGCGCTCAGCGGCGTCGAGGAGGCCCGGCGCAATCTCCAGGTGAGGTCGTTCCTGGCCTTCTGCCTGGCGATCCTGCAACCCGCGCTGCTGCTCGCCGCGCTGGCCTTCCGCTGGAGCCGCCCGCGATGAGCCGGCACCTCGGATTGCGCGAGGAAGCGCGCGCCGCCCACTGGCTGGCGCGGCGCATCGCCCGGTTGTTCCCGGTCCGCGAGGCCGGGCCCGCCTCGCCCGGGCCGGTTCAGGCCGGCGGCGCGCTGGCGCGCATCGACGGACGCTGCTGCGCCTGGGCATACCAGTGCGCCAGGCGCGGATAGCGCTCGCGCCAGGCGAAGTCGGCCAGGCGCAGGTCCAGGTAGCCGAGGGCGCAGGCCGCGCCAATGGCGGCGATGTCGAACCGGCTGGCCAGTTCGTCGATCGCCGCGCTCTCCAGGTAGTCCAGGGTCCGCTGGATCTTCTCCCGCTGCCCCGCCTGCCAGGCGTCCCAGCGCTTGTCCTCGGGGCGCAGGGCGCTTTCGTAGCGCAGCAGCACGGTGGCGTCGAGGATGGCGTCGGCGAGGGACGCCAGGGTCAGGGCACGCCAGCGGGCGGCGCCTTCGCGGGGAATCAGCGGCGGGCCGGCGTGCTGGTGGTCGAGGTAGTCGAGGATCACCCGGCTGTCGTGCAACACGCTGCCGTCCTCCAGGCGCAGGGCGGGAATCTTCCCGGCCGGGTTGTCGCGGTTGACCTCGGCGCTCGGCGCCACCGGGCTCAGGTGCGCGCCTTGCAGGGTCACGCGGTCGATCTGCCCGGTCTCGTGCAGCAGGACCACCACCTTGCGCACGAAAGGCGACAGCGGCGAATGGAACAGGGTCAGGCTCATGGGCTCTCCTCGTGATCAGTAGCGGATGACGACCAGGCGGTCCTGGCCGGACTCCGCGCCCCAGACCTCGCCGACGCGGCCGCGCAACTGTCGCACGGCGGTGCCCGGTCGGTCACTGGCGAAACGGGTGAAGTCGTGGCTGAACGGGTTGAAGCGCAACAGGGCGTCGCCGGCCAGGTCGCTCAGCCAGATGCGGTCCTGCTCGTCGACGTACACCGCGTAGGGCCGCGCCTGCTCGCCGTCCGGCAGCGGCCATTCACGCCATTCCCGCGCCAGCGGATCGTAGAGGCTGAGTTCGTCGGCGTCCGCCGCGCTCACCCAGAGCTTGCCCTGGGCGTCGCTCCACAGGCGTTGCGGAGCCTGCCCAGGGTGGGCGGCGGGGAGGACCTCCGCGCGGCCGTCCACCGGGTCGACGTGCACCAGGGCGTGGCCGCGCGGGTTGGCGTACCAGATTTCCCCGGCCGGGGTCACGCCGATGCCGTCCGGGCCCTCGCCGTCCGGCGCCGGCCACACCTGGAAGGTCTTGCGGCGCGGGTCGAAACGCCCGTAGAGGCCCTTGCGCCCGGTGAACCAGAGGTTGCCATCGTTATCCAGCACGGCGCTGGCCAGCTCGGCGGCGGCCGCTTCCGGCGGCAGCTTGAAGGTCTCCACGCCGAGCCGCTGCGGGTCGATGCGCACCAGTGCGTTGAGCCCGGCGTCCACCACCCAGGCGGCGCCGTCGGCGTCGACCAGCACGTCCTGCGGATGCGCCTCCGGGCCCAGGGGAATCAGCTCGCTCTGGCCGGTCTGCGGGTCGAGCCGGCCCAGGGCGCCGAGGCCGCCGGCGCTGAACCAGATGCGTCCGTCGGAGCCCGGCGCCACCGCCTGCGGGGCGCTGCCGGCGGGCAAGGGGTAATAGCGCAGTTCGTCGGCGTGGCCGAAGGGGCTCGCCAGCAGGGCGAACAGGGCGAGCGCGATGGAGCGGAACATGGGAGGCCTCCCGGCGTGGGCATGGGGTAATGGACTGCCGGAACCGCGCGCCGGTTCGACGCGCTAGCCGGTGCCCCGGGGCCGGCGCCGCAGCAAGGGCCAGAAGCCCAGCACGCAGGGAATGCCGAGGCCGACCCAGGCGCAGGCATCCCACAGGCCGTCGCCGAGCAGGGCGGCCACCAGCCCGCCGGCGCTGAGGGCGGCGATCAGCGCCGGCAGGGCGAAGACCCGCCGGTAGGAGCCGGCCTTGCGCGTCATCGCGGCGCCGGGCTCGCGCGGCGCCGCGCCCACCAGAGGTAGAGGCCGCTGCCGAGCACCACCAGGGTCAGGCCGTCGAGCAGCGCCCAGAGCACTTTCATCGGCATGCCGCCGTAGTCGCCGAAGTGCAGCGGTTGCGACATCGCCAGCACGTCCATGTACCAGGGGCGCCCGCCGACGGCGGTCACCGCGAGGCTTTGCGCGTCGATCAGCACCGGGGTCCAGAGGTGCGAGGTAAGCGGCGTCGCCCCCTTCATGAACACCGTGTAGTGGTGCGCGCTGGAAAAGCGCGTGCCGGGGAAGGCGATGAAATCCGGGCGGGTGCCCGGCGCCGCCGCGCCGGCGAGGGCCGCCAGGCGGGTGACCGGCGCCCGCTCGCGGGGCGGCGGCAGGTCGCGGTAGGGGGCCACCATGGCCGCCAGGGTGTCGTTGCGCCAGGCGGCGATCAACAGGTCGGCGCAGGCGCTGAACACGCCGGTGATGCCGACCACCAGCGCCCAGGTCAGGGTGACGATGCCGATCAGGTTGTGCCGGTCGAGCCAGCGGGTGCGCGCCGCGCGGGCATGGCGGACGCTGGCGAACCCCAGGCGGCGCATGAAGGGCGCGTAGAGCAGGGTGCCGGAAACCAGCGCGACGATGAACAGGATGCCCATGCCGGCCAGCAGCAGCTTGCCCGGCAGGCCGGCGAACAGGTCCACGTGCAGGCGCAGGATGAACAGCATCGGCCCGCCGTTGGCCGAGGGCATTTCCAGGGCCTCGCCGCTACGGGCGTCGAGCAGGAAGGTGTGCGAGGCGTTCGGCTCGGTGTCGGCGCGGGCGGCGGTGATCGCCATCACCGCGTTCGGTTCGTCGTCCTCCCAGCCGAGGTATTGCACCACCTCGCCCGGGCGGTGCGCCTCGGCGGCGGCCACCAGCGCCTGCAGGTCGAGCGCCGGGGTGTCCGCCGGCCGTTCGCGCAGCACCGGGGCATCGCCCAGCAACTGGTCGATCTCGTGGTGGAAGATCAGCGGCAGCCCGGTCAGCGCCAGCATCAGCAGGAACAGGGTGCAGATCAGGCTGCTCCAGGTGTGCACCTGGGACCAGCGCCGGATGGTGGTCGATTTCATCGGGGCTCCAGGCCCCCGGCGTCATGCCGGAGGCCTCGCGGCATCAGAATTCCAGCTGCGCGGAGAAGGCCACGCTGCGGGGTTCGCCGAGGTAGGAGCTGTTCAGCCAGTATTCCTTGTTGCTCAGGTTGTTGACGTTGACGCGCAAGGTCACCTGGTTCTCCGCCACCCGGGTGCGGTAGCGCGCGCCGGCGTCGAACACGGTGAAGGACGGCAGGCTGGTGTGGTTGGCCTCGTCGACGTATTGCTTGCCGGTGTAGTAGGCGCCGCCGGTGAGGGCGAAGCCGGGCAGGGCGCCCAGGTCGTACTCGGCATACAGCTTGGCCAGTTGCGAGGCGGTGTTGGTCGGTCTGTTGCCCTCGTTGGCCGCCACGCTGGTCTTCTTGATCTGCGGATCGATCAGGGTGAAGCCGCCGAGCAGGGTCAACTGCGGCAGCACCTTGCCGGTGACGCTGAATTCCAGGCCATTGTTTTCCTGGCGACCGTCCTGCACGTAGAGGTTGTAGGCGTTGACGTAGCTGTTGGGCTTCTCGATGTTGAACAGCGCCAGGGTCAGCAGGGTCTCGCCGAGGGTGGCCTTGGCGCCGATCTCGTACTGTTCGCTCACCTGCGGTTCCAGCGCCGTGCCGCGGTTGATCGCGGTGCTCGGCGCGATCCCGCCGGCCTGCAGGCCTTCGATGTAGGTGGCGTAGGTGGTCAGCCAGGGCAGCGGCTTGTACACCAGGGAGATGTTCGGCGAGGTTTCCGCCTTGTCGTAGCTGGTGCCGGTCTCGGCGTAGCCGAAGGCGGTGGCGTAGACGAAGTCGTTGTCGTAGCTCTTGATCTGGGTATGGGTCAGGCCAAGGATGGTCGACCACTGCGGGTTGAAGGTGATGATGTCGCCGATCAGGTAGTTGTTCGACTCGCTGGTGGACGCCAGGCGCTTGGAGCGGTTGCCGATGGAATACTCGGGCTTGTCCACCTGCGGGGTTTCGTTCAGCGGAACGGTGCCCACCACCGACACGTATTGCGGCCCCGGGTACGGCACGTTGTCGATGTGCTGCTTGGTGCGCGAGGTGTTGCCCTGATAGCCCAGGGTGAGCTTGTGCCCCAGCGGGCCGGTGTCGAAGGCGGAGTCGAGGAACAGGTAGCCGGACTTCTCTTCGTGGTCTTCCGGGGCGAAGGCGTACAGCTCCTGCACGTAGCCGGCCGGGCTGTAGATGCTCGGGCCGGTGTAGGTGTATTCCTGGCTGAACTCGGTGGCGGCGAAGGCCCCGCGCAGGGTGAACACGTCGTTCAGGCGCCAGGTCGCGCGGGCCCCGACGCGGTCGCTCTCGTCGTCGGAGAAGGCCCATTTCTGGCTGTAGAGCTTGTCGTTGTGCAGCGACGAGGCGTCCGGGCGCAGGGCGCCGTCGGGGATGTACCAGTAGCTGGTCAGGCCGCGGATCTCGGTCTTCTTGTGGGAGGCGTCGAACTGCACCTGGAGGTCGTCGTTGACGTTCCAGTCCAGCGCCGCGCTGATCATTTCGCGGCGGCGCTTCTGCAGGTCGAGGGCGGTCTCGCCGTCCTGGGTCAGCACGTTGACCCGGTAGGCGAAGCGTTTCTCGCTGTCGATCGGCCCGCCGAAGTCGCCGTGCAGGTAGTAGTTCTCGCCGCCGGCGTTGCCCAGGGTGACGCTGTTGTAGCGCTCGTAGGTGGGGCGCTTGAGCACGTAGTTGGCCAGCCCGCCGGGGGTCGCCGGGCCGTAGAGGAAACCGGTGAGGCCGGTGACGATTTCCAGCTGCTGCATTTCTTCGATGTAGTTGCCGCCGTCCGACGCCGTGGTGAAGCGCAGGCCGTCGTTGGCGATGCTCAGGTTACCGGCGCTGGCGAAGCCGCGGATGCTCGCCGCGCTGGCATAGCCGGCACCGGTCGGCGAATAGACCTGGGTGAAGGGGCTGCGCTTGAACACGTCGTCGAGGGAAGTGGACTGGGTGTTCTGCAGGAACTCCTGGGGCACCACGCTTATGGAATAGGGCGTGTCCTGCAGGCGCATGCCGCCGAGGGCGCCGACGTTCTTCAGGTTCTCGCTGCGGTAGCCGGCCGCCTCGCTGCCTTCCACGGCATCCGCGCGGGCGTCGATGTTGACGTCCGGCAGCGCCAGGGCGTCGCCTTCCACCGCGGGCGCCAGGCTGTAGGTGCCGGCGGCGCTGTGCACCAGTTGCAGGCCGCTGCCGTTGAGCGCGGCACGCAGGGCGCCGGGCGCGTCGTATTCGCCCTGTACCGGCTGGGCGGTCTTGCCGGCGGTCAGCGCCGGGTCGATGCTCAGGGCGATCCCCGCTTCGCTGGCGATCCGGTTCAGGGTGTTGGCCAGGGGCGCCGCCGGCAGCCGGTAGGCCTGGCTCTCGGCCAGGGCATGCAGCGGCAGGCCGCCGAGGGCGATGGCGACGGCCAGCAGACGCGGGCGGAACAGGGAACTGAGCGGGGTGGACATGGGGTGTGACTCCGAGGCGGTATGGGTCGGTTATTCCCTTGCCGAAGCCGAATGGAAAAGTGATAGGGCCGCTGAAAAATAATTTTTCCGGGAGCCGGCGGCCCCGCGAAATCCTCAGGGTTTCGCCGGGACCACTCGCACCCACCAGCCGGTATGCCGTTCGATCCGCACCGGCAGGCTGGGCGGCAATGCGGCCAGTGCGCGATCGCTGTCATACAGCGGGAAGCTGCCGCTGATGCGCAGGTCGGCGATCGCCGGGTCCACGCCCAGGTAGCCGTCGCGGTATTCGCCGAGGGCGTCGAGCAGGTCGCCGAGGCGCTGGTTCTCCACCACCAGCATGCCGTGGCTCCAGGCATCCGCCGCCAGCGGCGCCGGTTGGCTGGGCTCCAGGCGATCGGCATGCATCAGCACCCACTGGCCCTCGGGGACGATCCGCTCGGTGCCCGCCGCGGCGGGCTGGGCGGCGACCGCCGACTGCAACACGGTCAGGCGGGTGGCGCCGGCCTCGCGCCGTACCAGGAAGCGCGTGCCCAGGGCGCGCAGATCGCCTTCCGCGGTGCCGACGACGAATGGTCGCGGGTCGCCGTGGGCGGTTTCCACCAGAATTTCGCCGCTGCGCAGGACGAGCCGTCGCTGGTGCGCGTCGAAACGCACGTCCAGCGCACTGCGGCTGTTGAGCCGCACGCGGGTGCGATCGGGCAGCAGCAGCTCGCGTTGTTCGCCGCCGCCGGTGACTTCATCGGCCAGCCAGTCGCCGAGGGGACGCTGCCGCTCCAGCAGGCCCAGGCCGAGGGCCACCGCCAGCAGCAGGCCGAGCACGCCGCCGCCCAGGCGCAGCCGGCGCGCGGTGGGCGTGGCGCGCAGCAGGGCGCGTCGCGCCGGCGTGGCGCTCGCGGCCGCCAGCTGGCGATCGAGCCCGGCCAGTTGCGCCCAGGCCCGGGCGTGTTCCGGATGGGCCGCGTGCCAGTCGGCGAAGGCGGCCCGTTGCTGCGGATCGGCTTCGCCCGAGCCGAGGCACAGTTGCCAGCCGATGGCTTCGTCGAGGACCTGGGCGGATACCGGGTGCGCCGGACTCATCGCGGTTCCCCGTAGAGCGCCACGTAGCACTGGCGCAGGCCCTGGGCGAGGTACTGGCGCACCCGCGGCACCGAGACCCCCAGGCGGTTGGCGATCTCGGCGTGGCCGAGGCCATCCAGCCGGTTGTAGAGGAAAGCCGCGCGCGCCTTGCTCGACAGGGTGCCGAGCAAGCGGTCGATCTCCCGCAACGCTTCCAGCAACAGCGCCTGCTCCTCGACGTCCGGCTGTTCGGCGGGCGGTTGCTGGGCCAGTTCGTCGAGGTAGTTGCGCTCCAGGGCGCTGCGGCGGAAATGATCCACCAGCAGGCCGCGGGCGATGGTGGTCAGCAGCGCGCGGGGTTCGCGCAGCGCCGGCAACTGCTGTTTGTTCAACAGGCGCAGGAAGGTGTCCTGGCTGAGGTCCTCGGCGCGCTGCGGGCAGTGCAGGTTCTTGCGCAGCCAGGTGAGCAGCCACGCGCGGTGGTCGCGGTAGAGCGAGCCCACGAGTTGGTGATCGAGCGATTCCCCTGCTGACACGGTGACCTCCGCCACGCGAATGGACAGAAAAACGAGAACTATTCGCAAATATAATCGCAGACACTGGCCAAGTGCCGCAATCGCAGGTGGTCGGCTGGCGCTCGAAAGCGTGACGTTCGCGGTCGATGGCGGCGTGTTGGCGGAACGGGCGGGGTGGCTCGGGCCCCTGGCGGATGCTCTTCGCGGGCGTTCAGAACGATGGCGTTTGCTGGCGCCGCCGGCGTCGGGCGCAGGCCTCGACCAGCGCCGGCAGATCCTCGAAACCCCGGCGCCGCGCGCGGCTGAACAGGATCAAGGCGATCTCCGCGGTGACCAGCGCATCGGCGCTGGCGTGGTGGCGCTGCGGCACGTAGAGGTCGAAGTGCGCCACCCAATCGTCCAGCCCGCCACGCTCGAGGCCGGCCTCGGGGCACAGCAACGGGGCCAGTTCGGCGATGTCGAGGAAGGGGTGTTGCAGGCGCAGGTCGAGGTCGTCCTTGAGGGCGCGGGCCAGCATGTGCCGGTCGAACCCGGCATGGAACGCCAGCAGCGGGCTGTCGCCGAGGAACTCCATGAACGCCAGCAACCCCTCCGCCGGTTCCACGCCGGCGGCCAGGGCGCTGGGGGCGAGACCGTGCAGCAGCACGCTGGCGCCGGGCTTGCCGTGCTCGCGGCGCAGGGTGGTTTCGAACTGCTGGGCGAAGTCGATGGCACCCTCCTCGATCACCACCGCGCCGATGGACAGCAGGTGGTCGCGTTGCAGGTCGAGGCCGCTGGTTTCCAGGTCGAGCACCACCAGGCGCTGGTTCGCCGCGGCGAAGGCGGCCGGTTCCGGTAGGCGCTCGCGACGCGTTTGCAGGGCCGGGTCGAGGGGCGGTCGGCGCCGCCATCGCCAGGGAAAGCGCGTCATAGCTGGTAGCGCAGCGCCAGGCTGGTTTGCAGGCGCTGCGCCTGGCGGAAGGATTCGCGCAGGATGCGCCGGTCCAGGTGGTTGAGGCTGTCCGGGTCCAGGCGGTTGCCGTAGGGCAGGTTCTGCCGCGCCTGTTGCTGGTGCTGCTGCATGCGCACCAGTTGGATGAAGTGATAGGCCTCGATGTAGGCGGCGCCGTCCTGGGCGTCGATCACCTCCAGCTCCATCAGGCGGCGCAGGCGCTCCAGGGTGCCGACGGCTTCCACGCCGTGGGCCAGGGCGAGCAGGCGGGCGCCGTCGACGAACGGCGTCAGGCCCTGGGCCTTGAGGTCCAGGGTGTCTTTCTCGGCGCCCTTGCGCGCCACCACGAAATCGCGGAAACGCCCCACCGGCGGGCGTTGGCGCAGGGCGTTCTCCGCCATCAGGCGCTGGAAGGCGCTGTTGTCGGCGACCTCGGCGAGCATCTGGCGGCGCACCTGCTCGCAGCCCTCGGCGGGGCCCCAGATGGCGCGCAGGTCGAAGAAGATGCTCGACCCCAGCAGGTTTTCCGGTGTGGCTTCGCGGACGAAACTGGAGAAGCGCCGCGTCCATTCGGCGCGGGACAGGCACAGCTGCGGGTTGCCGGCCATGATCTGCCCCTTGCACAGGCTGAAGCCGCAGCGCGCCAGGTCCTGGTTGATCCGCTCGGCCAGCGGCAGCAGGCGTCGCCGGGCCTCGGCCGCCTCCACCGCGTCGGCGGCCTCGAACAGCATGCCGTTGTCCTGGTCGGTGTGCAGGGTCTGCTCGCGGCGCCCCTCGCTGCCGAAGCTCAGCCAGGTGAAGGCGATGCCAGGATCGCCCAGGGCCTCGAGGGCCAGCTCGATCACCCGGCAGACGGTGTGGTCGTTGAGCAGGGTGATCAGGTGGGTTATCTGGGTGGAGCTGGCGCCGTGGGCGAGCATCCGGTCCACCAGTTGGCGGATGTCGCTGCGCAGGGCGGAAAGCGTTTCCACCCGGCCGGCGTGGCGGATGGTGCGGGCCAGGTGCACCAGGTCGACCCGTTGCAGGGAGAACAGGTCGCGTTCGGACACCACCCCCAGCAGGCGCTCGTCGGCCACCAGGCAGACATGGGCGATGTGCCGCTCGGTCATGGCGATGGCGGCGTCGAAGGCGGTCGCCTGCGGGCCCAGGTGGTAGGGCGCCTGGGTCATGGCGTCGGCGATGGGGCGCGCCAGCTCGGCGCCGATGTCGGTGGTCGGGTCGGCCACCAGCCCGCGCAGGTCGCGCAGGGTGAAGATGCCCAGGGGGCGCTGTTCCGGCGACACCACCACGATGCTGCCGACCTGCTGCTCGTGCATCAGCCGCACCGCTTCGCGCAGCGGCAGCGCCGGGCCGCAGGTGACCGGCTGGCGCACCGCCAGCTCGGACAGTGGGGTTTCCAGGGAATACTGCGCGCCGAGGGTTTCCGCCGCGCGCGCCTGCACCTGCTGGTTCACCTGGTCCAGCAGGCCGCTGACGCCGCGCAGGGCGAAGTCGCGGAAGGCGGTCGAGAGGGTGAACAGCTTGACGAAGGCGCGCTTGTCCAGCAGCAGGCAGAAGGTGTCCTCGCCGGCCAGGTGCTCGGTACGGGTGGCGCGCTCGCCGAGCAGGGCGGCGAGGGGAAAGCACTCGCCGCTGGCGATTTCGAAGGTGCTGCCGTCGTCGCGTCGCGCGGCCTGCGGCCGTTCGCCCACCACCCGGCCCTGCTTGACGATGTAGAAGTGCTCCACCGCGCCGTTTTCCGGCTTGATGATGGACTCGCCGGCGGCGTAGAAACGCAACCGGCAGTTTTCCACCAGATAGGCCAGGTGGGCGCCTTCCATCTGGTTGAACGGCGGGTACTTCTGCAGGAATTCCATGGTGCCGCGGACGTTCTGCATCACCGCGAGCTTGCCCGCCTGGGCGATATCCTTCGCTTCGTTCATACCCGTACCCGCAGGGGTGGCTGAAAATGCATGCTGCGCGGCGTGTGGCGCCGCGCCCATTGGACGTAAGTCTAAAAAAGCCGCTATCCGCGCGGATTCGCGACCGTTCGGCAGCGAACCCCGGCCAATCGGGAACTCTAGACCCGCGCCGCGCATCCCACCAGCGGTAACCCGCGCACCCCCGGTTTTGTGCGGGACGCGCGTCCGAGGACGCGATGAGGGCTTTCCATGAGTTACGGCGATTTGCTGAGCGAAGAGGAGCTTCGCGCGTTGGACGATATCGTGCGCCTTCCCAGCGCACACCCCGGCGTACTGCTGGTGGACGAAGAAGAGTCCACCCGCGCCGACCTGGCCGAATGGATCATCGATCAGGGCATCGCCTGCATGACCGCGGGCAGTGTCGAAGAGGCCATGGCGTTGCTGGCGACGCGGCCCTCCATCGGCCTGCTGGTGAATGCCCTGCGCCTGCATGGCGACAGCGACGGCCTGGAGCTGGTGCGCCAGGTGCGCCGATCGGCGCGGGCCACCTTGCCGGTGATCATCCTTTCCGGCGACGCCGCGGTGGAAGACGCCATTGAGGCGATGCACATGAAGGTGGTGGACTTCCTGCTCGAACCGGTCGATCCCTCGGTACTGGTCACGCTGATCCGCAACGAGCTGGGCGTGCCGCCTCCGCAGCCGTCGCGGAGGCGGGCTAGGCACGGGCCAGCGAAAGCCCTGAGCGTCACCTGCGGCTGACGCCGCGCCGTCCCGTCTTTTCGGCTATGCGCGTTACCCCGGGTTCCCCCAGGCCGTTCGCCTCCCGCGAGCCGTCGCCGGCCGATCACGGGGCCGCGCGCCATCGGTGCCCAGCCCGGGGCGAACGGGGTGCCGGCGTCGCCCGCCGCTCGCCTTCTCGCCGGCCCGGCTTCGGCGCCATCCCGATGCCCACGCAAAAAAAACCGCCCCGGAGGGCGGCTTCTTCGTGCGCGGCGCTCAGCGAGCGAACGTCGCCTTGAACTCGCGGCGACGGCGGTGCAGCACCGGCTCGGTGTAGCCGTTGGGCTGGCGGGTGCCTTCGAGCACCAGTTCGAGGGCCGCCTGGAAGGCGATGTTGCCGTCGAAGTCCGGCGCCAGCGGGCGGTAGGCCGCGTCGCCGGCGTTCTGCCGGTCGACCACCGGGGCCATGCGCTTGAAGCTGGCCAGCACCTGCTCCTTGTCGACCACCCCGTGGCGCAGCCAGTTGGCCAGCAGCTGGCTGGAGATGCGCAGGGTGGCACGGTCTTCCATCAGGCCGACGTCATGGATGTCCGGCACCTTGGAGCAGCCGACGCCCTGGTCGATCCAGCGCACCACGTAGCCGAGGATGCTCTGGGCGTTGTTGTCCAGTTCGTTCTGGATCTCCTCGGCGCTCCAATCGGTGTTCGGCGCCAGCGGCAGGGTCAGGATGTCGTCCAGGGATGCCGGGGTGCGCTTGATCAGCTCCGCCTGGCGGGCGAACACGTCGACCTTGTGGTAGTGCAGGGCATGCAGGGTGGCGGCGGTCGGCGAGGGGACCCAGGCGGTGTTGGCGCCCGACAGCGGATGGGCGATCTTCTGTTCGAGCATCGCCGCCATCAGGTCGGGCATCGCCCACATGCCCTTGCCGATCTGCGCGCGGCCCTGCAGGCCGGTGGCCAGGCCGACGTCGACGTTGTTGTTCTCGTAGGCGCCGATCCACTTCTCGCTCTTCATGGCCGCCTTGCGCACCACGGCGCCGGCTTCCATGGAGGTGTGGATTTCGTCGCCGGTGCGGTCGAGGAAGCCGGTGTTGATGAACACCACGCGCTCGCGGGCCGCCTTGATGCAGGCCTTGAGGTTGACCGTGGTGCGCCGCTCCTCGTCCATGATGCCGACTTTCAGCGTGTTGCGCGGCAGGCCGAGGACGTCCTCGATGCGGCCGAACAGCTCGTTGGTGAAGGCCGCTTCCTCGGGGCCGTGCATCTTCGGCTTGACGATGTAGACGCTGCCGGTGCGGCTGTTGCGGCGGCTGGTGTTGCCGTTGAGGTTGTGCAGGGCGATCAGGCCGGTGAACAGGCCGTCCTGGATACCCTCGGGCACTTCCTGGCCGCTGGCGTCGAGGATCGCGTCGTTGGTCATCAGGTGACCGACGTTGCGCACGAACAGCAGCGAGCGGCCGTGCAGGCTGAGGGTACCGCCGTTGGCCGCGGTGTAGTTGCGGTCGGCGTACATCATGCGGGTGAAGGTCTCCCCGTTCTTGGTGACGCTCTCCGCCAGGTCGCCCTTCATCAGGCCGAGCAGGTTGCGGTAGATGACCACCTTGTCGTCGGCGTCCACGGCGGCGACCGAATCCTCGCAGTCCATGATGGTGGTCAGCGCGGCCTCCATCAGCACGTCCTTGACGCCCGCGGCGTCGGTGCTGCCGATGGGGCTGGCGGGGTCGATCTGGATTTCGAAGTGCAGGCCGTTGTGCTTGAGCAGCACCGCCTTCGGCGCCGAGGCATCGCCTTGGAAGCCGAGGAACTGGGCGGCGTCGGCGAGGCCGGTCTCGCTGCCGTCGCGCAGGTTCACCACCAGCTTGTCGCCGTAGACCACGTAGGCCTTGGCGTCGACGTGGGAGCCGTTGGCCAGGGGCGCGGCCTCGTCGAGGAAGGCGCGGGCGAAGGCGATCACCTTGTCGCCGCGGACCTTGTTGTAGCCCTTGCCCTTTTCGGCGCCGCCTTCCTCGCTGATCGCATCGGTGCCGTAGAGGGCATCGTACAGCGAGCCCCAGCGGGCGTTCGCGGCGTTCAGGGCGAAGCGCGCGTTCATCACCGGCACCACCAGCTGCGGGCCGGCCATGTGGGCGATTTCTTCGTCGACGTTCTGGGTGGTGGCGTGGAAGTCCTCGGGCTGCGGCAGCAGGTAGCCGATCTCTTCGAGGAAGGCCTTGTAGGCGGCCGCGTCATGGGCCTGGCCGGCGCGCTCGCGGTGCCAGGCGTCGATGCGCGCCTGGAGGTCGTCGCGCTTGGCGAGCAGGGCGGCGTTCTTCGGCGCGAGGTCGGCGATGACCTTCGCGGCGCCCTCCCAGAACGCCTCGGCGGCGATGCCGGTGCCGGGGATGGCTTCGTTGTTCACGAAGTCGAACAGGACTTTGGCGACCTGAAGGCCACCGACTTGAACGCGTTCAGTCATTGCTTGCCTCACTCTGCTCAGCTTTTTTCGGCTCGATTCACCTGCCGCGAAGACCGGAAACCGAATTTTGTAGTCCGGGGCGCGGAATACTACATGAAAGTATTCGTAAAAATCAGCGGGGGCGCGTCGCGTTGCGACCCGAACGGGGCCGACGGTCACGCCGCGTGATGCATGGACCCGTATGATTTAAGTATTGTTTTATATTTTTTCTAGAAGTGTATACAAGTTTTCCGCCGGCGAGCCCGGCTGCGTGGCGCGACCTTCGGCCGCAGGCGCTGGAAACCCCGCTGCCTATACTCCAGCGATCCGTGCTGGAGCCTGCGATGACCCCGACCGCCGCCACCCTTCGCGACCTGGACGACCTGGTCCGCCTGTTCGCCGCTTACCTGGAGTTCTACGAAGTCGCCCAACCGCCGGCGAGCATCCGCGCCTTTCTCGAGGAACGCCTGACCCGCGGCGATTCCCACCTGCTGATCGCCCGTGGCAGCGGCGGCGCCGCGATCGGCTTCGTGCACCTCTACCCCTACCAGGCGTCCCTGCTGCTGGAGCCGGCCTGGCTGCTCAGCGACCTGTTCGTCAGCAAGGCCGCGCGGCGCCACGGCGTCGGCGCCGCGCTGATGAACGCCGCCCGGGCCTTCGCCGCCGCCAGCGGCGCCTGCGGCATCCAACTGGAGACGGCACGCACCAACCGCATCGGCCAGGCGCTCTACGAACGCCTGGGCTACGTGCGCGACGAGGCGTTCCACACCTATTGGCTGAGCCTCAGCGGCGGCGCCTGCGCGCCGGGCAAGGTACGCGCCCTGGCCTCGCCCGGCCGCGACGCCTAGCGGCGACGTTCGCGACCGTTGACGATCACCGCCAACCGGTGCAGGTTCGGGGGCTCATCATCCGAGCCGACGCATCAGGAGACGCCCATGGATCATCTGGTACTCACCGTCATCGCCGCCGACCAGCCGGGGCTGGTGGAGCGCATCGCCCAGTGCATCGCCGCCCAGGGCGGCAACTGGCTGGACAGCCGCATGTCGCGGATGGCCGGGCAGTTCGCCGGCATCTTGCGGGTCGCGGTGCCCGGCGAGGGCTACGACGCCCTGGTGAAGAGCTTGCAGGACCTAGCAGCCCAGGGCATCCGCGTGATGGTGGCGGGCGGCGGCAGCGAGCCGGCCCTGGACGGTAAGTCGATCCAGCTCGACTTGGTGGGGAACGACCGGCCGGGCATCGTCCGCGACATCACCCGGCTGCTGGCCGAGCAGGGCGTCAACCTGGAGCGCCTGCACACCGAGGTGCTGCCCGCGCCCATGAGCGGCGAACCGCTGTTCCATGCCCAGGCGTTGCTGGCGGTGCCCGCCGGCCTGGCCCTGGACGCCCTGCAGGCGCGCCTGGAAACCCTGGCCGACGACCTGATGGTGGAGTTGAAGCTGGACAGCGATCCCCGCTGAGCCGGCTTCCCGCCATCCGTGCGCGCTCGGCAACCGCCTCAGACCACCGGGGTGAACTGGATGATCTCCACCCAGTAGCCGTCCGGGTCGCGGATGAACGCGATGTCCTTCATGCTGCCGTCGCTCAGGCGCTTCTGGAAGGGCACGCCGAGTGCCTCGAAGCGCGCGCAGGCGGCACGGATGTCCGGCACCGCCACGCACAGGTGGCCGAACCCCCGCGGCTCGCTGTTGCCACTGTGGTAAGCGAAGTCCGGATCGTGCTCGGTGCCGTGGTTATGAGTCAGTTCGAGGATGCCGGGCATCGATTTACGCCACTGGTGGCGT
The DNA here is from genome assembly GCF_025642785.1 of Pseudomonas sp. RIT-PI-AD. Taxonomy (GTDB): domain Bacteria; phylum Pseudomonadota; class Gammaproteobacteria; order Pseudomonadales; family Pseudomonadaceae; genus Pseudomonas_T. The sequence goes on along the minus strand of NZ_JANZKU010000011.1, from coordinate 33,688 downwards.
GCCACCGGGTCGCTGGGGATCTGCGACTTGTCGGCGATCAGCGCGAGGAAGTAGAGGCTGAACCGGGCATCCGGGAAGTCTTTCTTCTCCAGCAGGGTGAAGCCCAGCACGCGGGTGTAGAAATCCAGCGCGTGCTCCAGGTTCTTCACCCGGATCATGGTGTGGTTGTAGACGTACTCGTGGGTGGCGGCCTCGGGCTCGGCGGTCACGCCGGGCAGGGCATTGAGTTCGTTCAGGGTCATGGCGAAGTCTCCGTGGGAAAAAACGGCCGCGCCGGAGCGCGGGAGTGGGTGTTCGAGGCGCCCGGGCGCGGGAGGTTCCGCCGCTAGCCGGGCAGCTCGATCAGTTCGGCGTGGGCCTGGCCGCGTTCCAGGGTCAGCCGGGCCACGCCGATCGGCAGGCTGAATCGCCGCGGCCCGGCGCTGCCGGGGTTGAGGTAGAGCACGCCGTCGCGCCAGTCGAGCCGGGGCTTGTGCGAATGCCCGCTGATCACCACGCCGATGCCGGCGGCGCGCGGGTCCAGGTCGAGCGCCTTGAGGTCGTGCAGGGCGTAGAGCGCGACGCCTTCCCAGTCGAGGCGCAGCCGCTCCGGGATCGCGTCGGCCCAGGCGTCGCGGTCGTTGTTGCCGCGCACCACGCTCAGCGGCGCCAGCTCGCGCAGGGCTTCGAGGATCCGCGGCCCGCCGATGTCGCCGGCGTGGAGGATATGGTCGCTGCCGCGCAGAGCCTCCAGGGCGCTCGGGCGCAGCAGGCCATGGGTGTCGGCGATCAGGCCGATGCGCATGGGGTTCGCTCCATGGGGTGTCTCCGGGAAGGGAAAGGACGACGCCCGCCAGTATAAAACCCGCGCGCATCGGCGGCCGCTCCGTTAACCTCCCGGCGCGAACGGCCGCCGCCCCGTGCCGGGGCCGTCGCATCCTTTGGCCACGACGATTTTTTCCATGACGCCAGACGCCCTCGACACCCTGCATCCGCTTCTCCTCGACGCCCTGAGCCCGCCGCCGGAGGAAACCCGCCGCCTGTTCCACGGGCGCGGCCGGCGCTGGCCGGGGCTGGAACACCTGACCTGCGACTGGCTGCAAGGCGTGCTGCTGATCTCGCTGTTCCGCGAGCCCGATCCCGCCGCCCTGGAGGCCCTGACGCGGATGCTCGCGTCCCTCGGCGACTCGCCGGCCTGGCGGCAGAGCGGCGCCCACAGCCTGCTGGTGCAGCACCGTTACCGGCCGGACAGCGCCATGCAGGCCATCCGTGGCGAAGTGCCCGAGGAGTGGCTGATCAGCGAGGACGGCCTGCGCTTCAAGCTGGACTTGGGGCGCAACCGCAACAGCGGGCTGTTCCTCGACATGCGTTACGGCCGCCGCTGGGTGCGCGAGCACGCGCGGGGCGCGCGGGTGCTGAACCTGTTCGCTTACACCTGCGGCTTTTCCGTCGCCGCTGTGGCCGGCGGCGCCGAGCAGGTGGTCAACCTGGACATGGCCAAGGCCGCGCTGAACCGTGGGCGCGACAACCACCGGCTGAACGGCCACGACTTGGGCAAGGTGAGCTTCCTCGGCCACGAGCTGTTCAAGTCCTGGAGCAAGGTGCGCAAGTTCGGCCCCTACGACCTGGTCATCATCGACCCGCCGTCCTTCCAGAAAGGCAGCTTCGCGCTGACCCAGGACTATCAAAAGATCCTCCGGCGCCTGCCGGAGCTGCTCACCGCCGAGGGGCGGGTGCTGGCCTGCGTCAACGACCCGGACACCGGCCCCGGCTTCCTCATCGACGGCATGGCCGCCGAGGCGCCCTGCCTGGTTTTCCGGGAGCGCCTGGAAAACCCGCCGGAATTCGCCGACGTCGACCCGGACAGCGGCCTCAAGGCCCTGGTGTTCGCGCGCGATGCCGGCCTCGCGGACGGCGCGCCGCCTTGAGGCCCGCCACGTTCCTCGGCGCGCACGCCGCCGGCCCCGGGACGCGACGATCCGCAGGGCCGCCGGATTCACCCGCGCGGTCGGGGAGCGGTCCACCGCCCGGTTGCCGAGGCGTGAGGCCGAGGGCTCGCCCATCCCGCGTGCCGTGCGTGGAGCCGACGCCTCCGGGTCGACGCCCTCAACCCGCCGCCCGCCCGGCCGCCGCCAGCACCTGGGTCGCGCCCTGGACCTTGCGTGTGTACCAGAGCACCCGGCTGACCCCGCGGGTGATGGCCACGTAAGCCAGGCGCAGGCTTTCGTCCTGCATCGCGCGGTCGTAATCGCTGCGGAAGAAACCCGAGCGGGCGTAGAGCGCATTGCGCAGCGGGTGCGGCTCCGGCGGCAGGCAGTCGTCGAGGACGATCGCCACCTCGGCCTGCAAGCCCTTGGCGCGGTGGATGCTGTAGGCCTTCACCGGAAGCTTGCGCTCCAGTTGCGCCTTGATCGTCTTCAGCGGCCCGTTGCGCCGGCTCAACAGCAGCACCGCCGTGCGGTCGGCCTTGGCGCGGCCGGCGACGTGGGCGCACTGCCGCTCGATCTCGGCGATCAGGTCCGGCAGGCCGCTGTTCAGGTCGAAGCCGCCGATCACCCGCACCCCGTGGTCGCCGGGTTGCGCGCTCTTGAACGCCCGGCTGGCCTTGGCCTGCTTGAAGGCCACGTCCTCCAGCACCGCCTCGCCGTCGCGGATCACCGCGTCGATGGAGCGGTAGTTGGTTTCCAGGGTCAGCACCGCGCTCTTCTTCGCGGCGCCCTTGCCCTTGCCAGGGAAGTGCTTGTCGAAGTCCATGAACAGTTCCGGCGAGCTGCCGCGCCACCCGTAGATCGACTGCCAGTCGTCGCCGATGGCCATCAGGCTGACCGCCTGGCCCTGGCGGGCGAGGCGGCGGTGCAGCGCCTGGAGCCAGAGGAGGATCTGCGGGGAAATGTCCTGGAATTCGTCGATCAACAGGTGGGTGAAGGGCGTGAGGGCCGGGGTCGCCACCGTCGCGTCCGGGTCGCCGAGCCGTTCGGTGAGCTGGCGGAAGGCGCCGTTGAAGGTCATCAGCCCGTCTTCGCGCAGGCGCGCCTCGAAGGCCCGCCAGAAGGGTTGCAGCGCCTCGACGAACAGCCGCTCCCGCGGCGGGCAGGCGAGGCGGGTGGGTTCCACTTCATCGACGCGCAGGCCGATGCTTTCCATGAAACCCGCCTGGGCCTGGAAGGCTTCGAACAGCGGCACCGCGGCGAACTCCCCGCTCAGCTTGAAGCCCTCCAGCGGCGCCTTGGGCGTGGCCCTGCCGCTGACCTCGACGGGGGCCGGCAGCTCGAGCAGACGGTGCACCCGCTCGCGGAACCCGCCGTCCACGGCGTAGCACGCCTGGTAGACCTGGGCCAGCAGGCGCTGCTGGGCCGGGCGCAGGCGCGCGGCGGCCAGCGGGTTGTCCGGCTCCGTCGCCGAGGCGCGGGGTTCGTCCAGTTGCTCGAACCAGCGCGGGTCGCCCAGCGCTTCCCGGGCCAGGGTCGCCATGGCCGAATGGAAGGTGCGCACGCAGTGGCGGGCCCGGCCCTCGTCGAAGGGGTAGCGCCAGAACGCCAGCAGCGCGAGCAACTGCTCGCGCAACTCGGCGCAGGAGGCGTTGGTGAAGGAAATCACCGTGAGGCGCTCGGCCGCGATGCCCATATGGCAGAGCATGAACACCACCCGCAACAGCAGGGTGGTGGACTTGCCCGAGCCGGCGCCGGCGAAGATCCGCGTCGCCGCGCTGCGGCCAAGGATCATCGCCCACTGCTCGTCCGAGGGCGGACTGACGAGGCCGGCGGCGGCCGCCTCGGCGACCCGCTGGCGCATGGCCTCGACCTGGGCGTCCTCGATCACCAGCGGCGCCGGTCCGTACAGGCCCTGCACCGCCGGCTTGCGCGGCTTGGCCGGGGGTTTGGGCTTGCCGGAGGCGCTGGGCCCGGCCGGGCCGGAGGCCTTGCGCGGGGCGGGACCGGGCGGCTCCAGCGGCGCGGCCAGGGGATGCTCCTCGCGCAGGTAGGCGGTGGTCCGCGGGAAACAGCGCGCCAGGGTCTCGGACAGGCGTCGGGTATAGGCCTTCAAGGCAGGCAGCATGGGGCGGTTTCTACCCGGCAGATGTAAGTCCTTCATAGTATGAGTGTTCTTTCGCGGGCAGGGCAAAAGCGCGCGCTCGCCGGTGGCCTTGCCGGACCGCGAAGGAGCGGGTCGAGGCTTGCCAGCCCGCCGGGCGGCTGAGACCCTTGCCGCCCCGCAACCGACCACCAGGAGGCAGCCCATGGGCGACGCATTGCAGATAGAAGACATCCGGCTTGGCGACGGCAAGGAGGCGGTCAAGGGCGCGCTGATCACCACCCAGTACCGCGGCTTCCTCGAGGACGGCAGGGTCTTCGACGCCTCCTACGATCGCGGCAAACCCTTCCAGTGCGTGATCGGCACCGGCCGGGTGATCAAGGGATGGGACCAAGGGCTGATGGGCATGAGGGTCGGCGGCCTGCGCAAACTCTTCGTCCCGGCCCACCTCGCCTACGGCGAGCGGCGGATGGGCGCGCTGATCGAGCCCCACTCCAATCTGATCTTCGAGATCGAACTGCTGGAAGTGCTGACCCGCGACGATTGAGCCCGGCGGCGCCCCGCTGGCGCCGGGCGTGCACGCGCGGGCGGCTCACACCACCGGGTCTGGCAGGTCGCCCTGGGCTTCGCAGGCGGCGGCGGTGAACAGGATGTCGGTGGAGGAGTTCAGCGCGGTTTCCGCCGAGTCCTGCAGGATACCGATGATGAAGCCGACGCCGACCACCTGCATCGCCACCGCATTGGGGATGCCGAACAGCGCGCAGGCCAGCGGGATCAGCAGCAGCGAACCGCCGGCCACGCCCGAGGCGCCGCAGGCGCAGATCGACGCCACCACGCTCAGCAGCAGGCTGCTCGGCAGGTCCACCTGGATGCCCAGGGTATGCACGGCGGCCAGGGTCAGCACGGTGATGGTGATCGCCGCGCCGGCCATGTTGATCGTCGCCCCCAGGGGAATCGCCACCGAGTAGGTTTCCTCGTGCAGCTTCAGGCGCTCGCACAGTTGCAGGTTCACCGGGATGTTCGCCGCCGAGCTGCGGGTGAAGAACGCGGTGATGCCGCTTTCCCGCAGGCAGGTGAGGGTCAGCGGGTAGGGATTGCGGCGGATCTGCCACCAGACGATGAACGGGTTCATCACCAGGGCGACGAACGCCATGCAGCCCAGCAGCACCGCCAGCAGGTGCAGGTAATCCAGCAGCACCCGCGGGCCGAACTCCGCCAGGGTGCCGGCCACCAGGCCGAAGATGCCGAGGGGCGCCAGGCCGATCACCCGCTTCACCAGGCCGGTGAGCGCCGCCGACAGGTCCGCGATCATCTGCCGGCTGCTCGGCGCCGCCTGGCGGAAACCCAGGCCGAGGACCACCGCCCAGGCCAGCAGGCCGATGTAGTTGCCGTGCAGCAGCGCATTGACCGGGCTGTCCACCAGGCTCAGCGCCAGGCTCTTGAGCACCTCGGCGATGCCGCCCGGCGGGGTCGGCGCCGCGCCCTCGGTGGCCAGCACCAGGCGCGAGGGGAACAGCGTGCTGGCGACCACCGCCACCAGCGCCGCGCTGAAGGTGCCGATGAGGTACAGCATCAGGATCGGGCGGATGTGGGTCTGCTCGCCCTGCCGATGACCGGCGATGGACGCCATCACCAGCACCAGGACCAGCACCGGTGCCACCGCCTTCAAGGCCGCGACGAACACCTCGCCGAGAAAGCCGACGCTCGCCGCCGCCCCCGGCGCGAAGGTCGCCAGGGCGATGCCCGCGACCAGCCCGATGAGGATCTGGGTGACCAGACCCAGGCGGGCCAGGCCGCGCAACAGCGCGCCGCCCGGACCCTTCTTCGCGGGTCCGGCGGTATTCGGATGGTCGGGATGTTCCATGGTCGTCTCCGGCAGTGGTGCGCCAGGGGCGCAAACAAAGCGCGGAAGGGTACAGGGATCGAGCCTTCGAGGCATCCTGTCAGCGGGCCACATCGTCGCGGGCGCGATGTCGGCTCGGGGAACGTCTGAGGCGGGTTGGCGCTGGGGGGACGTTCCGGGCGGAAGGCCTTCGACCTGGCTCGCGCCTTCGCGGTGGGCGCTCAGTGCTGGACGCTGGCCTCTGTGAGGGCTTCACAGGATCGCCGCTGGCTTCCTTAGTAGAGTCCCTGGCGTTTCGGCGGAAGCCTTACTCCGGGAGGAACACCATGCCCGTCCGTACACCTATCGATGGCCTTCGTCTGGATGCGGGCAGTCTGGCCGCACTGGCACGCATACGAGGCAATCGCGATGCCGAGCAGTACCTGCTGGGAGCTCTTTCAACTGGAGTGTTCTCCTCTATCTTCGCTAAAAGTAACCTGCCCACGGCTGCAAACAGAGTGCTGGCAGGGTTTATACGAGGTTGCCACTATCAAGACGGTATTCATGCTCGCAGCAGCGGGGACAGTGCTCACGTCCTGGGGCGTCATGGCGGACGAACCAAGCGTTCGCGATGCAGTGGTCGCCGCCATGCAAAAAGAGGTCGCGATCCGCATGAGCGCTTTCGGCGACAGGCTCGACGCCTGCCGGGCCTTGAAACACCGGCCCGTGCCCCGCCTGGATGTCGCCACTCCGAAAAGCTTCCAGCTCCCTCGCGAAATCCTGATCGACGCCATCGGCTACCTCAGCTTCCGCAACCGCGACGCCTGCGACCGGTCGGAGCGCTTGGAACTCGCCTACGCCCTCGGCGCCCTGGCCGCGCTACGCCGTGAATACGTCCTGGAACCCGATCCCTTCGCGCGCGACACCCTCACCCAGGCCGTCTATCCCGATACCAGGCGCCAGGAAATGAAGCTGAAGTACGAGCGGGTGCCTGAAAACGCGCGAGCCTATCTGGAGCGGGCGTTGGGGCAGGAGCCGTTTGATTTGGCTGGGGTGTTGGAACAGGTGGATATGCAATAGCGGCGCTGGGTATAGGTTGGTACAGGCATTTTCGTGGCAGGCATCATGTTCGCACTTGAGCCACGTCCAGGGATTTCTGGACGTGATATCGAACTCAAGCCATTTAACGCCGGCACCGTGATAGTGGATGTATTCCTCGAGTTCCTTGTATGGCTTTACAGCGAAGGGGGTAGATCGACGCTTGGCATTTCCGCGCTTCTGGCCGGCGGTATTTTCTCCGTGGCGCTTACGGCTCAAGGCAGTATTTGCTTAAGCCTGATAGCTTTCATACTTCAGGTTGTTCCAGCTGCCCACCGGTGGATTCGAGGCTATAGGCCGGAGTTTTTGGCAAGGCCTCGAAGGAATTCATTCTCGGGAAGTTGCTTATCCATGAGCTGAGAGCGGCGCTCACATCTTGGGACGCGATGACGGGCGAGCGTATGTCCAGAATTCAGTTGTCACAGCGATGCAAATCGAATTTCCACATATATGGCTGCTTTCGGCCATGAGCGGACGTCCAGGTTATGGAAAGGATAATTCTGTACCCCTTTTGTTGCATTGGTGGATACCAGCTCTAGAAGCGGGTAGAAAACGTTCAGAGCAAAGCACTTGCATCTATTCATGTCTCAAGCGAGGATCCACGTAGGCACATCGCCATCAGCGGAGCATCACCTATGCCTCTTCAGACACGGAACGTTTTCATCGACACGGAGTTCTTCGTAAAGGCAGGTCTTGAGTTTTCGTCTCGTACAATCGAATCATTCAAAGAAATTTGCAGCGATGGCGAGCTAAACCACATCACCAGTACGATTGTGGTTCGCGAGGTCGATGGAAAAATTTCCGACCACATTCGTGAAGCGCTGAACGGAGTAAAAGATTTCAGACGAAAAGCGAAGATTCTGACTCATTCAACTGACGCGGCGATCAGCGGCCTTTTTGCTCAATTCGACAAAGATGATGTTGAGAGTCATGCATTGAAAGTGTTCTCAGACTTTCTGGATGAATCAAACACTACCGTACTTGATCTGAGTAAAGTCGATCCCGATGAATTAATCAGGATGTATTTTGAAAGGGAAGCACCTTTTCAAGAAGGAAAAAAGAAAACAGAATTCCCCGATGCCTTCACTATGCTTGCTCTAAAAGGACATCTTGGCGATCAGGAAGAAATTTACGTCGTTTCAGAAGATAAGGACCTCATAGCCTTCTGCCTAGAAAATCCAAGATTTATAATTATTGAAAGTCTTAGCAAGCTGCTCGACCTGTATAACGCACACGACCAAGAACGCTCAGACTTTATAAAAAATCTAATAGAGGCCGAGAGGAACACAATCAATCAAGAAATTATAAATCAGGTCGAGTCAGCGGATATCTATAATTCGTCAACCTGGGAAGATGCGGAAGTAGAAAGCTTGGCTGTTTCTGAGGTGAGCGATTTCGAGCCATCAATAATTCATATTGATGATGAGACCTGCCAGATCTCGTTTGATATAGAGGTAAAGTATCTAGTTACTGTCACCGGCCCTGACTTCAATAACGGCACCTATGACAGAGAGTCAGGTACGATCTACACATTTGATGATTCGACCAGAGAGGAAGAAGGAACGCTAGATCTAACCGTCGAGCTAGAACTTTCCTACCAAGTGGACGGTGGCGTTTTTGAGATACAGAATTTAGGAGTTTACGTTACTGGGCTAAGTGGCGGGATCGAAGTTTCGGTTGAGGAAAACGGGACAGAAGACTACTACTAAATTTTCAGCGCTGAGGGATTTTGATATTAGTGTCTGAAGAGTAAACAAATTTTAAACGAGACCAATTAAGTTTGAAGAAATTAGAATCGAAAAATTATGAGCTGGGGATCAGGCCAAGATTTTTTTCATACCTTCTGATCCCGACTTTAATTACCCAATAATGGAAGCAATATGAGCAGGAAAACAATTAACGAGGTCTTTACGCCGCGAGCAAGGGAGCTTAATCCAGCAATGTACGTTGCCCGTCCTAGGCTGGAGAAAGACCTTGCGCGTGCGTTGGGCAGGCACAGTCACACCCTGTTATTCGGCGAGAGTGGGAACGGTAAGACGTGGTTGTTTAAAGTCGCCCTCGCTAAGAACGACTTACCTTACGTGGTGGCGAACTGTGCGAATGCCTCTCGAAACAAGTCTATCACCGAAGAAATATGCGGCGCGATCACAGAGCCTGGCACGGCGTCAAAGCTTGGATATAGCGAAGAGAAAGCTGCGGAAGTCAGCGCGGCGTTCCTAAAGGGAGCGCTGAAGCACACTGATAGCTATACCGTTGCGCAAGAAGATCCACTACTAAAGGCGTTTCGGCTTTTCGCAGATAGTGGCGCTGCCGGCAGAGCGCAGAAGAAAATAATCGTTCTCGATAACCTTGAGTCTATCTTTGATACGCCTGATCGGATGTCTGAGCTAGCTGATCTGATCATTCTGTTAGACGATAGTCGTTATTCTCAGTGCAACATAAATTTCCTTATCGTTGGGGTTCCTAACGGTGTATTACAGTATTTTCGTGAAACTAAGAACTCGGATTCCGTCGCCAATCGTATATTCGAGATAAGAAAGGTCGAAGGACTTGACTCGGGGCAAGTCCAAGAAGTAATCAGAAAGGGGTTTGCTCAGCTCGATATTCTCCTCACCGGACCGCAGTACATTGAGGTCGCTGATCATATTTGGTCGGTGACATTAGGCACAGCACAACGTGTTCATGAATATTGTGAAGCGCTCGCCCATGAAATAGAAGACAACAATTGGACCTATGACACGAAACTGCTAGAAAGAGCCGACGAAGAATGGTTGCTCAGCGGGCTCCGATCTTGTTATACAGCCATCGAAGGGCATCTTAACAGCCGTGACACGACCGTTGCTCGTAGAAATCAAGCGATCTATTGTATAGGCCGGATTTCGAGCCACCAATTCGATGCGAACGACATTGATAAGCGGATCAGGATTGAATTCCCTAGTACTGCTGTAAAACATATGGGGATAGGTAATATCCTTTCCGATCTCGCCGCTGGTGACAGTCCTCTTTTGATCAGGAACGAGCAGTCAGGAGCTTACACCGTCCGGGACCCTATGTACCTGATGTGTATAAAGCTTATGCTAAAAAAAGACCCTGCCAAATCAAAAGTTATTAAGAAGAACTTCGTGAGATAACTCCTATAAACCGTGATGAATGGCTAATGGCTGCCCTTCGCGAGAGGCCGCAATCGGCCAAAAGCAGTCAGTATCTACGAAATCGGGGGCTATTCAGCGGCTATCTTTTTTTCGGCAGCTGTCACTTCGAGTAAAGCGGCCGTTATGATTAGGCGAAACAGATGTGGCCTAGTAGTGATGGAGACTGCTATGAACGTGTTTATCAGCTCTGTAGTACGTAATTTTGAGCACTATCGTGCGGCCGCCAAAAAAGCAGTTTCTCTGTTGGGGCACACCCCAGTGATGTGTGAGGATTTTGGTGCAAGACCCTATTCCTCTGAAGTCGCATGCATGACTGAGGTTGACCAAGCCGACGTAGTGGTGCTGATTCTTGGCGCGGACTTCGGCTTCAAAACCCACACAGGTGAGTCCGTCACTCAGCAGGAGTTCCATCGCGCCAAAGCTGCCAATAAACCCATCCTGGCTTTTCTGGAAGATGTTCCGGTCGAGGATGATCAAAAGCACTTTCACTGGGAGGTTTCCGATTACGTCGACGGCCTTTTCCGTTCCACCTTCACAGGAGATCGCGATCTCTCAGACAAAATTATCCAGGGGCTAAGCCAACTTGCAGCCAGTCGCAGCGCCATTTCCGAACAGGAGTTTGTTCAGCACCTGCAGAATCGTAGCAACAGCGGAAATTGGAATAGCCGGCCTCGTGAAGATCGCCTAGAGCTCGTGTTTCTGCCGCAGCCCATTCTCTCGGGTACATTGCGCTCCATGCACACCCAGCATGATGAATTCTTTCTCAAGCTTTCTCAGGCGGGCTTGGTTTCTATCAAGGGTGGTTACAAGTCATTTAACGAGGAAGACATCACCGGCCTAGATGCGGAGGAGGCCTCTTGGCGGCATCACGATAATGGGATGAGCTGGCTCTCTATTCCTCTGGCAGCCCCAGGAAAGGGCGGCGAATATTTTGCCTCCTATTACATCTCGCCCAGTCGGCTAAAACGCTTTGCGGAAGAAGCTTTTAGTTTGATTAGCCGAGGTAAGGGAGGCTGGTTCCAGCTAGGGATCTACGGAGTTTCTCACCAAGTCTACGCAGAGCCGCCAACCACCCCTGCATCGTCGATGTCCATGCCGCACCGCAGTGAGAAAAACATTGAGGAAAGAAAACTGCTGATTCCAGCGTCACAGGGCGTTTTCAACCAGTGGCTGGAAGACGCTTTGTTCCGAATCGGGCGCAAACTTTCCTAAAGAATTGAGCATCGCCAGCAGGCGGAAGGAGCATAAGCAACAATGAACCCTTCGTGTCTCAGCTTGGCAGTTCTTCTAGCTTGAAGATCCGGTTGTCAGCCTTGAGTGCTGGAAAGGCTTCGCAATATGCATAGGGCTCGCTGAATGAAGTGCTGGGCGCATGAATGTTGAAGACCTTGACCTGGGGAGGGTGGCCGCTTTGCCGTTCATGGCGAAGGTCGTTCAGAGACCCAGGTGCCTCACCATTTTGTTCGGCAATCGAAATCACTAGATCTCGAAGGGTTTCGATTTCTGCATCCGATGCTTCTGCATAGGTGGTCAGTCGCTTATGACTTCCAAACCCGCCACGGGTAGAGCCGATTCGCCCCTAGCGATCCCCCGCCCCCTTGACGAAGTCGACGAACGCCCTCAGCGGCGAGGGCAGGTAGCGGCGGCCGGGGTAGTAGAGGAAGGGGCCGGGGAAGCTTTGCCACCAGGGTTCGAGCACCGGCTCGAGGGCGCCGCTTTGCAGGTGCGGGCGCAGCCAGTCTTCGAACAAATAGACGATGCCCAGGCCGTCGACGGCGGCTTGCACCGCGAGGTCGACGGCGCCGCCGATGCGCACCACCAGGGGTCCGCTAGGGTCGATGGTGAGGGTTTCGCCGTCGTGTTCGTAGTCCCACAGAGGTGTCGCGCCGCTGGGGAACTTGCCGCGCAGGCAGGCGTGTCGCAGCAGGTCGCGCGGGTGTTGCGGGCGGCCGTGGGCATCGAGGTAGGCGGGGGAGGCCGCCGTGGCGAAACGTTGCAGGCGCGGGCCGATGGGCACGGCGATCATGTCCTGCTCCAGGCGTTCGTCGTAGCGGATGCCGGCATCGCAGCCAGCCGCCAGCACGTCGACGAAGCGTTCCTCGACGATCACTTCGAGGCGAATGTCGGGGTAGGTTTGCAGGAACGGGGTGATGATCGAGGGCAGCACCAGCCGCGCGGCGCTTAGGGGTACGTTGAGTTTCAGGGTGCCGGAGGGGCGGTCGCGGAAGTCGTTGACCACGTCCAGCGCCGACTCCACCTCGCTCAGGGCCGGGACGATGCGCTCCATCAACCGCGCACCGGCTTCGGTGGGCACCACGCTGCGGGTGGTGCGGTTGAGCAGGCGCACGCCGAGCCCGGCCTCCAGACGCCGCACGGCATCGCTGAGGCTGGAGGCGGATTTGCCGCTGATCCGCGCGCCTTCGCGAAAACCGCCGGCGTTGACCACGGCGACGAAGGCCAGCAAGTCCTGAATATCCGTTGGCATTGTCCGGTTCCTCCGTACAGCCCGTGCCGATTGCAGCTCATTATCGGCGAAGTGGTCAATGCCTATAGTGGGCCCATCCCCACTGAACGAGGCAGATGACATGAGCGACGCCAGCCAGGCAGGTCCCTTTTCACTTGGCGACCGGATCGTTAACCGCATGGGCTACGGCGCCATGCAACTCGCCGGCCCGCAGGTGTTCGGCCCACCCAAGGACCGCCCGGCGGCGCTCGCGGTGTTGCGAGCGGCGCGGGAGGCGGGCGTGAACCATATCGACACCTCGGACTTCTACGGCCCCCACATCACCAACCAATTGATCCGCGAAGCCCTGCACCCCTATGCCGAGGACCTGGTGATCGTCACCAAGGTCGGCGCCGTGCGCGGCGCCGATGCCTCCTGGAACCCGGCGCATAGTCCCGCCGAACTGACCCGCGCGGTGCACGACAACCTGCGCAACCTGGGCGTCGATGTATTGGACGTGGTGAATTATCGGGCCTGGGGAAACCTGCATTCGCCCGATGAAGCCTCCATCGAAGAGGGGTTCAGCACCCTGGCCGAACTGCAACGGCAGGGCCTGATTCGCCATCTCGGCCTGAGCAACGTGTCGGCCGTGCAGGTGACGGAGGCCCAGCGGATCGCTCCGGTGGTGTGCGTGCAGAACCATTACAACCTGTCCCACCGCGACGACGAGGCGTTGATCGCCGAGCTGGCCCGGCAGGGCATCGCCTACGTACCGTTCTTCCCCTTGGGCGGGTTCAGCCCGTTGCAGTCGGAGACCCTGTCCCGCGTGGCGGCACGCCTGGACGCCTCGCCTCTGCGGGTGGCGCTGGCCTGGCTGTTGCAGCGCTCGCCGAACCTGTTGTTGATCCCTGGGACGTCGTCGGTGGCTCACCTGCACGAAAACCTCAGCGCCAGCGAATTGGTGATCGCGCCGGAGTTGCTGGCGGAACTGGATGCCTTGGCGTAGCGCCGCAGAGGCGCGGTTTCGGCAAAGCGGAAAGCCGGTGAGCACTTCGAACGTCAGTGGCCGGCCGTGGTCAGCCACAAGACGCGCGCCCAACGAACTGCCGCCCTGATCGGCCGTGCCGGTCTAGGCGCTCACCGAAGAACAAGCGTGCCCGCGGCGGATACTCGAGGTTCATCGCGTTCCTGCGCGACGGGCCTGGATCATGCCTCGAGCGAAGGGTGCGCGGCATCGTGGCCGGTCGACGGCAGCATCAGGCGGAGGATAGGGTTTTGGCCGATACGCAGCGTGATGTACCCCAGGACGCGCAGTCCGTCATCGCATTCTGGAAACAGGCGGGACCGCCGAAATGGTTCAACAAGGACGACGCGTTCGACGCGGCGTTTCGGGAGGCCTTCTCGGCATTGCATGTCCAGGCGGCCCGACGCGAGCTGGAGTATTGGATGAACACGCCGGACGGGGCCTTGGCGTTGCTGATTTTGCTCGACCAGTACCCGCGCAATGCGTTTCGAGGGACCGCCCATATGTTCGCGACCGACCCGCTTGCCTGTTTCTACGCCCGCCAGATGGTGGACGCCGGCCTGGACCAGCGAGTCGAAAAGCCCCTGCGAATGTTCTGCTACCTGCCCTTCGAGCACTCCGAGAACGTGGAGGATCAGCGCCTGTCCGTGCGACTCAACCAGGCTCTCGACCCCGCCGATTTCAAGTGGGCCCGGGAACACGCGGAGATAATCGAGCGCTTCGGCCGGTTCCCACACCGTAACCCCCTGCTCGGCAGGACCACGACGCCCGACGAAAGCGCCTTTCTGGAGGCGGGAGGCTTCGCCGGATAACCTCCGCCCGTATTGAACCGGGCAGCGTGGTCAAGAAGGTGGTGGAACTGTAGGGTGGACAACGTTTTACTTGTCCACCTGTATAGGAGCATGGGACGTCGGCGTGGGGATGATGGGCAGGTGCCCATGTCTTCCTTTCCGGCACGGCGGCTTGGCGTTCCTGGCGGATCGAGTGGGTCGTGCGGACAGGAAGGTTGGCCGGTTGGGGCGGTTGAGCTGTTGGCGGGGGTTACGCTGGTGGAAAACGCTTCGCGGTTTTCCACCCTACGCGGGTGGCGGAACTGTAGGGTGGACAACGTTTTACTTGTCCACCTGTATAGGAGCATGGGGCGTCGGCGTGGGGATGATGGGCAGGTGCCCATGTCTTCCTTTCCGGCACGGCGACTTGGCATTCCTGGCGGATCGAGTGGGTCGTGCGGACAGGAAGGTTGGCCGGTTCGGGCGATTGAGCTGTTGGCGGAGTTGGGCTGGTGGAAAACGCTTCGCGGTTTTCCACCCTACGCGGTGGTGGAACTGTAGGGTGGACAACGTTTTACTTGTCCACCAGCACCAGCACCAGCACCAGCACCAGCACCAGCACCCACCGCTCCATGGTGCTAACGGGCAACCCCATTCGCCTGAGGAGGCATCGGGCTTTCGTTCGCCCATGAAAAAGCCGCCCGAGTGGGGCGGCTTTTGACGTCGGCGGCGGGGCGCTTCTCTCAGCCGTCCAACATCGCCTTGTTGCGCACCGCACCCTTGTCGGCGCTGGTGGCCAGGAGGGCGTAGGCCTTGAGGGCGGTGGTGACCTTGCGCGGGCGGGGGGCGGCGGGCTTCCAGCCCCGGGCGTCCTGGTCGGCGCGGCGGGCGGCGAGTTCGGCGTCGTCCACCCGCAGGTTGATGGAGCGGTTGGGGATGTCGATCAGTACCTTGTCGCCGTCGCGCACCAGGCCGATGGCGCCGCCGGCGGCGGCTTCCGGGGAGGCGTGGCCGATGGACAAGCCGGAGGTGCCGCCGGAGAAGCGGCCGTCGGTGAGCAGGGCGCACGCCTTGCCCAGGCCCTTGGACTTCAGGTAGCTGGTGGGGTAGAGCATTTCCTGCATGCCGGGGCCGCCTTTCGGGCCTTCGTAGCGGATGATCACGATGTCGCCGGCCTTCACCTCGTCGGCGAGGATGCCCTTCACCGCGGCGTCCTGGCTCTCGAAGACCTTGGCGCTACCTTCGAACACGTGGATCGACTCGTCGACGCCGGCGGTCTTCACCACGCAGCCGTCGAGGGCGATGTTGCCGTAGAGCACCGCCAGGCCGCCTTCCTTGGAGTAGGCGTGGGCGACGCTGCGGATGCAGCCGTGCTCGCGGTCGTCGTCGAGACTGTCCCAGCGGGTCGACTGGCTGAAGGCGACCTGGGTGGGGATGCCGGCCGGACCGGCCCTGAAGAAGGTGTGCACGGCTTCGTCGTCGGTCTGGGTGATGTCCCAGGTGGCGATGGCGTCGGCCAGGCTCGGGCTGTGCACGGTGGGCACCTGGGTATGCAGCAGGCCGCCGCGGGCCAGTTCGCCGAGGATCGAGAAGATCCCGCCGGCGCGGTGCACGTCTTCCATGTGGTACTTCTGGATGTTCGGCGCCACCTTGCACAACTGCGGCACCCGGCGCGACAGGCGATCGATGTCGCGCAGGTCGAAGTCCACCTCGCCTTCCTGGGCCGCGGCCAGCAGGTGGAGGATGGTGTTGGTTGAGCCGCCCATGGCGATGTCCAGGGTCATGGCGTTCTCGAACGCCTCGAAGGTGGCGATGTTGCGCGGCAGCACCGACTCGTCGCCCTCGCCGTAGTAGCGCTGGCAGAGCTCCACGGCCAGGCGCCCGGCGCGCAGGAACAACTGCTCGCGGTCGGCGTGGGTGGCCAGGGTGGAACCGTTGCCCGGCAGCGACAGGCCGAGCACTTCGGTCAGGCAGTTCATCGAGTTGGCGGTGAACATGCCGGAACAGGAGCCGCAGGTGGGGCAGGCGCTGCGCTCGTACTCGGCGACTTTCTCGTCGCTGGCGGAGTCGTCGGCGGCGATCACCATGGCGTCGACCAGGTCGAGGCCGTGGCTGGCCAGCTTGGTCTTGCCGGCTTCCATCGGCCCGCCGGAGACGAACACCACCGGGATGTTCAGGCGCAGCGCGGCCATCAGCATGCCGGGGGTGATCTTGTCGCAGTTGGAGATGCAGACGATGGCGTCGGCGCAGTGGGCGTTGACCATGTACTCCACCGAGTCGGCGATGATCTCGCGGCTCGGCAGCGAATAGAGCATGCCGTCATGGCCCATGGCGATGCCGTCGTCCACGGCGATGGTGTTGAATTCCTTGGCCACGCCGCCGGCGCGTTCGATCTCGCGGGCGACCAGTTGGCCGAGGTCCTTCAGGTGCACGTGGCCGGGCACGAACTGGGTGAAGGAGTTGGCGATGGCGATGATCGGCTTCTTGAAGTCCTCGTCCTTCATCCCGGTGGCGCGCCAGAGGGCGCGGGCGCCGGCCATGTTGCGGCCGAAGGTGGAGGTTTTCGAGCGGTAATCGGGCATTACGGCGTTCCTGCAGGCTGGTCAGGTTATGGTCGTTGTCGTGAGCGCGGTAGGGACCGGCGGTGGCGATCGTGGTCGCGGGACCGGCCATGGCCTGAGGGCATTGCGGGATCTCCGCGCGCCCGGCTTGGCTCACTGCCCGCCTGAGGGTGTGTGGCAGGGGAACCGGGATTCTAATCCCAGCCGCCGTCGACACGAAAGGCCGCCGGGCCGGGCGGTCCAGACCCTGCTGCGAGACCGGCGAGCGCTGGGGGAATAACGCGCTGGCGCGGCGGGCGCCACATGTGTCCCGGCCATGGGGGCTCGATCATGGCTCAGGCGATTCTGAGAACCCCGTATTCAGGCGAGCCTTGAGCTGGCGATTTTCCTTTCTCAGGTCGTGATTGCGCCACAAAAGCACGCAGAAGGACAGGGTGTACATGACCGTGGGGTAGTACTCGCCCAGCGACGAGGCCACCCACCACGTCAATGCGGCCACGACCAGGCCCGTTGCCAATAGCGCCAATTGATCCTTCACGTAATCAGACATGCAGGTCTCCCTTCAATCGAGCTCTCGCCGTCCATCCGGTCCGATAACCCATTCACCAACAGATACGGGATGCCCGAGCGAAGAAGTAGCGCGGATTCATTTGCCAGACCGCGGCCATGAGGCATCCCCAGCAGAATAGAACCGCCAGGCTTCTCAGAATCACCGAAGGCTTGGTTTTCATTTGGGCAGCCTGACGCCTGGAGGCCCCATCTTGCATAGATGAGGTACGGGTAGAGGCTGACTGTTCCCGGCGGGGTTTCGAGATACAGGGGAATGCGGGCTCTCTTGGAGATGAAAATGTGAGGGGCCGCCCCACTCTCGTCATATAAGCACCGGGTCCATAGGTCCCGGTCAGGCGTCGGGGCCTATGCATCGACTGGAGCGAATAACACCGCTCGCCGGAATGTTCACTGCCCTTGCCAGGGGTGAAGTGAATCATGCTCTTTGGCAATCCTACAAAACCCTATCCTGCAGTACCCAGAGTGATCGCCGTCGCCGGCGCGACTTCAGGCGTCCAGCGTGCAGCGAATACGCCGGGCACGTGGGCCAATGGAGCCAGAGGGTTTTCCGACCGGATGGCCACGTCCGCCCAATTGAGTAGAGGGAGCCGCCCTCGGGATCGAGGCGCGGTAGAGGTTGGTCAATTGCCGGACGAAATGGTCGATGGTGCCTTCGTCGGTGAGGGTAGGGGGCTGATCGCACTCCTGGTGTCTGCATTGCACGGCGGTAGTCATGGGACTCCCTGTCATGAATGGAGGGCGGCAGGGTCGAAAGGACAGCGCGATGCAGCAACGGGGTCGGCGGGTTTCGAGGCAGGAGTCACTGTGAACGGATGGGGCCAGGGCTCCGACTACAAAATCAGTAGTTGGACAACGTTTTACTCACCCATCTGACGGCGGCGTGACAGCGACGATGGCCCGGTAAGCGGGTTGGGCGGTTTCACCGGTATCGCACCGGCGGACCGCCCGAGGGGCGATCAGTCGATGCGCAAATTCAGCTCGTCGGCGAAGGGGAAGCCGGCGCCGCTGCCTTTTTCGAAGCGCAGTTCCACTTCCACCGCGGTGGCGCCTTCCGGGACGCTGCCGTAGAGCGCGCGGGCCAGCGGTTGACCGGTGCGTTCGGCGGCACCCAGGGGGGCGCTGGCGAAGAAGCGGCCCTCGGCGCGGAAGGCTTCCAGGCCCGGCCAGGTGGCGGCGTCCACCGGCTGCGGGTAACCGCCGGCGGCCTTGTCGGCGCTCAGGTCGTAGCGGATGTATTCGCCGCGGTCGAAGAAGTACGCCACTCCGGCGTTGCGCTTGAATGCGGCCTCGACCCCCAGCGGCCACTGTTGCACGCCGGACCAGGTGGCGGCGGAGAGGTCCAGCGGGTAGCGGGCGTCGGCCCGGTCGCCCTGGGCCAGGTTGTAGCGCAGGTATTGGCTGCCCTTGAAGAAGTAAATCTTGTCGCCGCTCACCGCCAGGGTGGCATCCAGGTCGCGGGCGCCGCCGGCGAAGCGCTCCAGGCCCGGCCAGTTGCCGGCGATGGGCTTGGGATAGCCGCTGTCGACGCGGTCGGCGGCGACGTCGAAGCGCAGGTACTGGTCGCCCTTGAAGAAGTAGGCCTTGCCGTTGCCGGCGTTGAACCCGGCGTCGAGGTCGCGGGGGCCGCCCGGCAGGCCTTCGAAGCCGACCCAGTTGCCGGCGATGGGTTTCGGGTAGCCCTCGGCGACCCGGTCGCGGGCGAAGTCGTAGCGGTAGTAGCGGTCGCCGGCGAAGAAGTAGGCGGTGTCGTCGTTCCAGTTCACCGCACTGCGTTTGTCGCCGCCGATGAAGCGCAGTAATACCCGTGCGTCGTGGGCGCTGCCGGCGCTGGCGCCGAGCTGGGCGTCGAGGCGGAACGGTCGCCCGGCGGCATCGGCCGGCAACGCGATGCGTTGGGTCAGCGAGCCCTTGCCGAGGCCGACGAACAACTGGCCCTGACCGCTGGGCAGGTCATTGCGGGCGCCATAGCGCATCACCGTCTGCGCGCCGCCCTTGGTCCAGCCGGCGATGTCCGGGTCGTAGCCGAGGTCGCTGTGGGCCGCGCCGTACTCGGCGCCGGGGTTGGCCAACAGGTTGCGCCCGTAGGCGAAGCGCCGCGGCTGCGGGTGCAGGCGCGAACGGCCGTCCAGGTCCAGGCCCTGGGTGGGCACGCCCAGGTGCTCGAACAGGGTGGGCAGCACGTCCACCTGGCGCAGCGGCTCCGCCAGGGCGTTGCGGCCGAGGGCGGGGATGCCGGCGCCGCTCATCACCATCGCCACCTTGCGGTGCTCGGGGCGGTCGGCGCCGTGGCCGGTCCCGGTGCCGCCGTGGTCGGTGGTGACCACGACCAGCCAGTTTTCCTGGGCATAGCCGGGGCGCGCGCGGATCGCCTGGAGCAGGCGGCCGAGGGCGGCGTCGGCGCGGCCCATGGCTTGCAGGTATTGCGGGGTGTCGGAGTGGAAACCGTGGCTGTGGCCGGCCTCGTCGACGCCGTAGTAATAGGTGCTCAGCACGTCCAGGTCGGCGCGGTTGCGCAACCAGTCCTCGGCCTGGGCGATGAGCTTGCCGTCGTCGGCTTCCGGGCCGTCGAAGCGCAGGTCGGCCTGGGGACGCATCTGCTGGTAGAGCGGCGCCCAGTTGTAGGCGTAGGCGGTCACCAGCTGCGGCTTGCGCTGTTCGATCAGGCTGAGGAAGTGCGGGTAGCGCGCGTAGTTCTGCCCGGCGAAGCTGTTGTCGCGCACGCCGTGCTTGTCGCGCTCGACGCCCATGAACAGGGTCGACCAGCCGGGCCCGCTCACCGAGGTGTCCGGGGCCCAGCCGCCGTCGGTGTAGACGCCGCTGGCGATCAGCCGCTCCAGGTTGACCATCCCCGCGGCGGGAATGGCGTCGGCCTTGAAGCCGTCGATGCCGAAGAACAGCACCTTGTCGTTGCCGGCCTCGGCCTGGGTGGCCAACAGCACGGCGGTCGCGGCCGCCAGCAGGCGGCGGAGGAAGGTCGTCGGGGTCATGGCACATCCTTGTCTGTCGTGGAAGGAACGCGCGGTCCAGCGGCGCCCGACCATGGCAGCGCATCGGCATTGCGAACCGATGACAGCGCGACGGGCGGGCACCGCGAGAGGGCGTGAGACAGGAAACGGACGCCCGGACGAATCCCCCTCGCCCCGAAGAATGGTTGGAGTAGGGGGGATGACTGATCCATCCACCAGGCGGAGTCCCCTGCGCCCGGACATGCCGCCAGGCGCAGGCGATGCCCGACAGGACGCGAACGGCGGAATACCCTAAGGCCCGTCGGCCATGGCCCGAAGATCGGCCAGGTAGGGTGGATGACTGATTCATCCACCAAGCGGCGCCCCAAGTACCACGGACATGCCGCTAGCTAGCTAGGGTGGATGACGCCCTCATCCACCCAGCACAGGCCCCGGCGCCTCCGATCGACCGGCCGGCACGGGGCATGCCGCACTCGGGAGCGAACGGCGGGGCGGGCGGCGACGATCCGCCTCGGGGCCGGCGGAGGGACGCCCTCATCCGCCGCGCGGGCGACGACGCCCGCCCCGCTATCCGCCATCAACCGTTGGGCAGCAGGCGGCAGGTGAGGCTCTTGATGTAGCGGGTTTCGGCGATGGCCGGGTGGACTGGGTGGTCGGGGCCCTGGCCGCCGCGCTCCAGCAGTTGCAGGTTGCGGTCGAGGTGGCGGGCGCTGCCCAGCAGGATGTTCTGCAGGTCGTCTTCCGGCAGGTGCATGGAGCAGGAGGCGCTGACCAGGATGCCGTCCTTGTTCAGCAGGCGCATGGCCTGTTCGTTGAGGCGGCGGTAGGCGGCCTCGCCGTTCTTCAGGTCCTTCTTGCGCTTGATGAAGGCCGGCGGGTCGGCGACCACCACGTCGAAGCGTTCCTCGGCGGCCTTCAGCTCGCGCAGCGCCTCGAACACGTCGCCCTCGATGCTGGCGACCTTCTCGCTCAGGCCGTTCAGCGCGGCATTGCGCTCGACGCCGTCGAGGGCGAACTCCGAGGCGTCGACGCAGACCACTTCGCTGGCGCCGAAGGCCGCGGCCTGGATGCCCCAGCCGCCGATGTAGCTGAACAGGTCGAGCACGCGCTTGCCCTTCACGTAGGGCGCCAGGCGCGCGCGGTTCATCCGGTGGTCGTAGAACCAGCCGGTCTTCTGGCCCTCCAGCACCGGCGCCTCGAACTTCACCCCGTTCTCCTCCAGGGCGACCCATTCCGGTACCTGGCCGTGGGCGACCGCGACGTAGCGTTCCAGGCCCTCGGCGTCCCGCGCCGCGGAGTCGTTCTTCCACAGCACGCCGCTGGGCTTGAGCACCTGCAGCAGGGCTTCGAGGATCGCGTCCTTGTGCCGCTCCATGGTCGCCGAGGCCAGTTGCACCACCAGCACGTCGGCGAAACGGTCCACCACCAGGCCGGGCAGCAGGTCGGAGTCGCCGAAGGCCAGGCGGTAGAAGGGCTTGTCGAACAACCGCTCGCGCAGGGACAGGGCGACCTTCAGGCGATGCACCAGCAGCGACTTGTCCAGCGGGTGTTGCAGGTCGCGGGACAGCAGGCGCGCGCAGATCAGGTTGTTCGGCGACAGCGCGACGATGCCCAGCGGCTTGCCCCCCGCGGCCTCGAGGATCGCCTGGTCGCCGGCGGCGAAGGCGTTCAGCGGGGTGGCGGCGACGTCCACTTCGTTGCTGTACACCCACAGGTGGCCGGCACGCAGGCGTCGGTCGGCGTTGGCTTTGAGGCGCAGGCTGGGCAAGGTCATGGGTCGGCTCCGGGGAAAAACCGCCGATTATAGCCGCGCGGACGGCGCGGCGGTGACCGGCGGGCGCCGTGCCCGAAAGCGTCCGCCCGGCGCGATGCGACTTTGGTCGGAAATCCGCCGGCGTCGCTTTCGCGTAGGCTCCAGCGCTTTTCGGCCTGAAGGAGACCTCCCATGCATAAGGAACGCGTGCGCCTGCCAGCCCTGCTCGACAAACTGATGAGCGCCGACCAGGCGGCGGCCCTGATCGAGGACGGCATGACCGTCGGCATGAGCGGTTTCACCCGGGCCGGAGAGGCCAAGGCGGTGCCCCAGGCGCTGGCGCGGCGGGCGCGGCAGACGCCGTTGAAGATCAGCCTGATGACCGGTGCGAGCCTGGGCAACGACCTGGACAAGCAGCTCACCGAGGCCGGCGTGCTGGCCCGGCGCATGCCCTTCCAGGTGGACGGCACGCTGCGCAGGGCGATCAACCAGGGCGCGGTGATGTTCATCGACCAGCACCTCTCGGAAACCGTCGAGCAACTGCGCAACCACCAGCTCAAGCGCCCGGACATCGCGGTGATCGAGGCGGTGGCGATCACCGAACAGGGCCACATCGTGCCGACCACCTCGGTGGGCAACTCGGCCAGCTTCGCGATCTTCGCCCAGCAGGTGATCGTCGAGATCAACCTGGCCCACGCCGCCGACCTGGAAGGCCTGCACGATATCTACATCCCCACCTACCGGCCGACCCGCACGCCGATCCCGCTGACCCGGGTCGACGACCGCATCGGGTCCGGCGCCATCCCCATCGACCCGGCGAAGATCGTCGCCATCGTCGTCAGCGAGCAGGCGGACTCGCCGTCCACCGTGTTGCCGCCGGACGCCGAGACCCAGGCCATCGCCGACCACCTAATCGACTTCTTCAAGGGCGAAGTGGCGGCGGGGCGCATGGGCAACGACCTCGGCCCCTTGCAGGCGGGCATCGGCAGCATCGCCAACGCGGTGATGTGCGGCCTGCTGGCTTCACCCTTCGACGACCTGACCATGTATTCCGAGGTGCTGCAGGACTCCACCTTCGACCTGCTCGACGCCGGCAAGCTGCGCTTCGCCTCGGGCAGCTCGATCACCCTGTCGCCGCGGCGCAACGCCGACGTGTTCGGCAACCTGGAGCGCTACAAGGACCGCCTGGTGCTGCGCCCGCAGGAAATCTCCAATCACCCGGAAGTGGTGCGGCGGCTGGGGATCATCGGGATCAACACGGCGCTGGAGTTCGACCTGTACGGCAACGTCAACTCCACCCACGTCGGCGGCACCCGGATGATGAACGGCATCGGCGGCTCGGGGGATTTCGCCCGCAACGCGCACCTGGCGATCTTCGTCAGCAAGTCCATCGCCAAGGGCGGGGCGATCTCCAGCGTGGTGCCCATGGTCAGCCACGTGGACCACACCGAGCACGACGTGGACATCCTGGTCACCGAGCAGGGCCTCGCCGACCTGCGCGGCCTGGCGCCGCGCGAGCGGGCCCGGGCGATCATCGACCAGTGCGTGCACCCGCAGTACCGCGCGGCGCTGGAGGACTACTTCGCCCGTGCCTGCGCCAAGGGCGGGCACACCCCGCACCTGCTGCGCGAAGCCCTGCAATGGCACATCGACCTGGAAGAGACCGGCAGCATGATCGGCGGCATCCTCGCCCCGGCGCGCAGCGCCTGAGCGCGCCCGCCGCTCGTCGCCGCGAAGGCCCGATGCGGCGGCGCAAGCTCGGTCGAGCGGGGCGCCAGGGCCAGCCGAAGCCGCCCCCGCTGTTCGGCGTGGTCACCTCATGCAGGTAAGCGGCGGATGCGTCGGCATACCTCACCGGAGGGTGCGACGGAACGTGCGGGGTCGGGGGATGCTGGAACGCGCCCCGTTGGGACGCCGCCGCGCGAGCGGGACGGACCTGCCGTCCCGTCTTCCGGCGGTTGGCGGTCAGGCCGACAGGGCTTCGATCAGCTTCTGGTTGAAGGCCGGGATGTCGTCCGGCTTGCGGCTGCTGATCAGCGTGCCGTCCACCACCACCTCGCGGTCCACCCAGGTGGCGCCGGCGTTCTTCAGGTCGTCGGTGAGGGACGGCCAACTGGTCATGGTCTTGCCGCGGACCAAGTCGGTGGAGGCGAGGATCCAGGCGCCGTGGCAGATCACCGCGATGGGCTTGCCGGCGCCGGCCGCGGCCCTGACCAGGGACTGGGCATGGGTGTCCAGGCGGATGGTGTCGGCGTTCACCACGCCGCCCGGCAGCACGATGGCGTCGTAGTCCTCGATCTTCGCCGCGTCGAAGGTCTTGTCGACGCTGAAGCTGTCGGCCGGGGTGGTGTGGTTCCAGCCGGTGACCTTGCCCGGCTTGGCGGAGAGAATCTCGGCGCGCACGCCGGCCTGCTCCAGGGCCTGTTTCGGGCCGGTCAGCTCGGCCTGTTCGAAGCCATCGGTGACCAGCAGGGCGACGCGTTTGCCTGAAAGGGATGTGCTCATGATGTTCTCCGGGTGGATGGATGTGAGAAGGCTGTGAGAAGTCCGACCCTCCGCCGCCGGGGTAAAGTTCCTGGCGATTTCTGGCCCATCGCCGGAGCCGAGCGGCTAGACTGTGCCATCACTTCTTTTCCATGTGTGTGTCGTCATGGCCCAGGAACTCTCCGCCGAACAGATCATGCAGGTGCTACAGGGGATCAGCGTGCCGCCGCAGCCGCAGATCATGGTCGACCTGCAGATGGAGCAGGTCATGCCCAACCCCGACCTGAAGACCATCGCCAAGTTGATCAGCCAGGACCCGGGGCTTTCCGGCGCGCTGCTCAAGCTGGTCAACTCGCCGTACTTCGGGCTGTCCAACCGCATCACCTCGATCCAGCGCGCGGTCAACCTGCTGGGCAGCCGCTCGGTGATCAACCTGATCAACGCCCAGTCGATCAAGGGCGAGATGAACGACGAAACCATCGTCACCCTCAACCGCTTCTGGGACACCGCCCAGGACGTCGCGGTGACCAGCCTGACCCTGGCCAAGCGCATCGGCTACGAGTCGGTGGACGAGGCCTACGCCCTGGGGCTGTTCCACAACTGCGGCATCCCGCTGATGCTCAAGCGCTTCCCCGACTACATGAGCGTGCTGGAAGAGGCCTACGCCCTGGCCAGCGACGACGTGCGCGTGGTGGACACCGAGAACCGCCTGTTGAACACCAACCACGCCGTGGTCGGCTACTTCACCGCGCGCTCCTGGCGCCTGCCGGCCCACGTCTGCGACGCCATCGCCAACCACCACAACGCCCTCTCGGTGTTCAGCGAGGAGTCCAGCCGCGACGCGCAGATGCGCAACCTGCTGGCGATCCTGAAGATGGCCGAGCACATCTGCGGCTGCTACCGGGTCCTCGGCCAGCAGACCGTCGATCACGAGTGGGACAGCATCCGCGCCAGGGTGCTCGACTACGTCGGCCTGTCCGACTACGACTTCGTCAACCTCGAAGAAAGCATCCACGAGCTGGGCGTCGGCCAGACCCTCTACTGAGGCGCGCCCGGCTACCCTGCGAGCCGCGCTGCCGGGGCGAACCCTGCCCGAAAGGGCGCCGTGCGCAGGCCGTTTGCGTCGCCCCTGGAACGCCGTTTTTCTCCCACCTTCACCCGTGCGCCCGGATCCGCCCATGCCCGAATTACCCGAAGTCGAAACCACCCGCCGCGGCATCGCCCCCTACCTGGAAGGCCAGCGTGTCAGCCGGGTGATCGTGCGCGAGCGGCGCCTGCGCTGGCCGGTGCCCGAGGACCTGGACGTGCGCCTGTCCGGGCAGCGCATCGAGCAGGTGGAGCGGCGCGCCAAGTACCTGCTGCTGAAAGCCGAGAGCGGCACCCTGATCGGCCACCTGGGCATGTCCGGCAGCCTGCGCCTGGTGGAGATCGGCCTGGCGCCGGCCAAGCACGAGCACGTGGACATCGAGCTGGAGTCGGGCCTGGCGCTGCGCTACACCGACCCGCGGCGCTTCGGCGCGCTGCTCTGGAGCCAGGACCCCCACGCCCACGACCTGCTGCGCCACCTGGGCCCGGAGCCGCTCACCGAGCTGTTCGACGGCGAGCGCCTGTTCCAGCTGTCGCGGGGCCGCGCCATGGCGGTCAAGCCGTTCATCATGGACAACGCGGTGGTGGTGGGTGTCGGCAACATCTACGCCAGCGAGGCGCTGTTCGCCGCCGGCATCGACCCGCGCCGGGCAGCGGGTTCGATCTCCCGGGCGCGCTACCTGAAGCTGGCGCAGGAGATCAAGCGCATCCTGATCCATGCCATCGAGCGCGGCGGCACCACGCTGCGGGATTTCGTCGGCGGCGACGGCCAGCCCGGCTATTTCCAGCAGGAACTGTTCGTCTACGGCCGTGGCGGCGATTTCTGCAAGCTTTGCGGCGGCACCCTGCGCGAAGTGCGCCTGGGCCAGCGCGCGAGCGTCTACTGCCCGCGTTGCCAGCGCTGAGCGCGGGCTCCGGGCGGCCTGGAAGGGAAGGACGCGGTGCGCAGAGCCGGGGAAAACTTCGCTCCGGCGATTGACGGCCGTCACGCTGACAATTCGCCCGGCGCTGTTATAGTTAGCGGCACTCATCGTCCCAGTTGAAGGATCGTACCCATGAACCTGCTCCATCACTCCGCCGCTGTCCTGGCGCTGACCACTGGCTTGCTGGCGCTGCCGGCTCAGGCTGAAGTGGTGCAGCAGCAGAACGTCAGCGGCAACCCGATCTACGACGTCGAGGCGCCGCCGGCCTACTCGATGATCGGCGACCTGCTGATCGCCCGTCCGCTGTTGATCGCCGCCACCGCCGTCGGCACCGTGGCCTTCGTGGTCAGCCTGCCGTTCACCGCCCTGGGCGGCAACGTCAAAGCGGCTGGCAAGGCCCTGGTGGTCGACCCTGGCAAGGAAGCCTTCGTGCGCTGCCTGGGCTGCACCACCAGCGGCTACAACCGCGACTGACGCATCCTTCGCGATCCCGAAAAGCCGGTCATTCGACCGGCTTTTTCGTATCCGCCGGCTGCACCTGCGGGGTTGCCGGCGCCAGGGCTGCCTGTGCCGCGGCGGGCGGGCGCTGGATCGCCAGCACCTGGGACTCGCCGATGCCGCGGGGGTCGCTGGCCGCCTCGACGCGACCGCCGGCCTTGTCCCAGAACAGCACCTGCTGGTTACCGTAGGGCTTGTCCAGCGCCTTGAGGCGGTAGCCGCGGGCTTCCAGTGCGGCCGCCTGCGGACCGTCGAAGGCGCCCGGCTCGTACTCGATCACGTCGGGCAGGTACTGGTGGTGATAGCGCTTGAGCGCCGGCCAGTCCGCCACCGGCCGGCCGTCCAGGTAGCCCAGGATCGACAACAGCACCATGCTGGGGATGCGGCTGCCGCCGGGCGTGCCGAAGGCGGCGAACTGCTCGCGGCTTTCCAGGAAGGTCGGGCTCATGCTCGACAGCGGACGCTTGCCCGCGGCGATGACGTTGGCGCGGCTGCCGCCGAGGCCATAGGCATTGGCGCCGCTGGGGTCGGCGGCGAAATCGTCCATCTCGTCGTTGAGCAGCACGCCGGTGCCGGGCGGGGTGAAGGCGGCGCCGAACGGCAGGTTGACCGAAAGGGTGGCGGCCACCGCGTTGCCCTCGGCGTCCATCACCGCGAAATGCGTGGTGTGCTCGCCTTCGCGCCAGGCCGGGGCCGGCGGCAGGCTGGCGCTGGGCGTGGCGCGCTGCGGGTCGATGCCGGCGGCCAGGCCTTGCAGGTAGTCCGGCGCCATCAGCCGGGCCAGCGGGTTGGCGATGAAGTCCGGGTCGCCCAGCAGGCCGCGGTCGCGGTAGACCCGGCGCAGGGTTTCCACCACGTAGTGACTGCGCTGCACGCCGTCCGCTTCCCGCCAGGGCAGGCGCTGGAGGATCGCCAGGCTCTGCGCCAGCGCCACGCCGCCGGCGGAGGGCGGCGGCGCGCTGATCAGTTCGCGGCCGTCGGCCAGGGCGTAGCGCAGGGGGCGGCGTTCCACCACGCGGTAGTCGCGCAGGTCCTCCAGGCTCCAGATGCCGCCGGCGGCGCGCACGCCCGCCACCAGTTTCTCCGCGGTCACCCCGGCGTAGAAGCCGTCGCGGCCGTCGCGGGCCAGGCGTTCCAGGGTGGCGGCCAGTTCCGGCTGGCGCAGCAGGCCGAGCGGCTTCGGCACCTCGCCCTGTTCGTCGAGGAACAGCCGGGCGCTCTCCGGGTCGTCGCGCAGGGCGGCGAGGCGCGCGGCGGCCCGTTCGCGGTAGACCCGGTCGATGCCGAAGCCGTCGCGAGCCAGGCGGATCGCCGGGGCCAGGCTGTCGCGCAGCGGCAGGCGGCCGTGGTGCTCGGCGAGTTCCACCAGGGCCGCGGGCAGCCCGGGAATGGCGGCGGCCAGGGCGCCGTCGAGGGACAGTTCGGGGCGCACCTGGCCGTCGCGCCGGTACAGGTCGGCGTGGGCCGCGCGAGGGGCTTTCTCCCGCGCGTCGAGGAAGCGGTAGGTGGGGGTGTCGCCGGCTTCGCGCAGGAGGAAGAACCCGCCGCCGCCGAGTCCCGAGCTGTAGGGCTCGACCACCGCCAGGGCGGCGCTGGCGGCGACCGCCGCGTCGAAGGCGTTGCCGCCGAGGGTGAGGGTTTCCAGGGCGGCCACGGTGGCGGCCGGGTGGGCGCTGGCGGCGGCGGCCTTGCCCGGCGCCGTAGCGGCCTGGGCCTCGAACGCGGCGACCAGCAGCAGGAGCGCGGCGAGCGGCCGTCCGCTCCGGCGGCCGCGGGGAAGGGCGAGGAAGGGGGAAAGCCGGCTCGGCGTGGTCATGGGCGCTGTCGCTCCGTGGTTTCGCCTGCTCGGCGGGACGCCCGCGCCGGCCCGGCGGGTGCCGGGCGGGAACTCAGGCCTTGCCGGTTATGATCAGGTATTTGCTCATCAGTTCGTCCTTGCTCTCGACCCGGTTCTCGTCGAGGGGGATGCAATCCACCGGGCAGACCTGCTGGCACTGGGGTTCGTCGTAGTGGCCGACGCATTCGGTGCACAGGTTGGGATCGATCACGTAGATCTCCTCGCCTTGGGAGATCGCGCCGTTCGGGCATTCCGGCTCGCAGACGTCGCAGTTGATGCAGTCGTCGGTGATGATCAGGGACATGGGGACAACAACTCCTGCCGTGGCCGGGCCGCGGCACCTACGAAAAGAAAGACGGGAATTGTGCCGCAATGGCCGGATCGGCGCACCCTCCGGGCGGGCCGATCGTCGAACCGGGCGTCAGGACTTGAAGCGCGCGGTCAGCGCCTCGGCCACCGCCGGGTGGACGAATTTGCTGATGTCGCCGCCCAGGGCGGCGATTTCCCGCACCAGGGTCGAGGAAATGAAGGAATACCGCTCCGACGGGGTGAGGAACATGCTTTCCACGTCCGGCGCCAGTTGCCGGTTCATGTTCGCCAGTTGGAACTCGTATTCGAAGTCGGAGACCGCACGCAGGCCGCGCAGGAAGACGTTGGCGTTCTGTTCCTTGACGAAGTTCGCCAGCAGGCTGGCGAACCCCACCACCTCCACGTTGGGCAGGTGCTTGGTCACTTCGCGGGCGAGTTCGACGCGCTGTTCCAGGCTGAACAGCGGGTTCTTCCTCGGGCTGGCGGCGACTGCGATGACCACGCTGTCGAACAGCCGCGAGGCGCGTTCGATCAGGTCGGCGTGACCTTTTGTGATGGGGTCGAAGGTGCCCGGGTATAGCACTCGGTTCATCGCGACGTCCTGGCAGAGTCAAAGGAACCGGATGGTAGCGCAGCGGCTGGCGGGGGCCAAGCCGCGCGGACACCGGGAAAAATCCGCCTGCGGGCGCGGCGCCGATGCCTTTCATGGGGCGTCCCGACCCGCCCGGGCGCTCGCCGCGAGCCGCTTCGACGGCGCCGCCCGGGGCGCGGCCGTCCTTCCCGGCCGCTAGCCCGCCGCCAGGCGCTCGCCGAGGGCGGTCGCCAGTTTCGCGCAGAGCCCGTAGATCGACAGCTGCGGGTTGGCGCCGATGCTGGTGGGGAACAGCGAGCCGTCGTGGATCGACAGGTTCTCCAGTTGGTGGTGCCGCCCCAGGCTGTCGGTGACCGCACGGCGGGCGTCCTCGCCCATGGCGCAGCCCCCCATCACGTGGGCGCTGCCCAGGCGCACGTGGTGCGGCTCCAGCGCGAGACGGTCGATCAGCGCGCGGGCGGCGTCGAGGCTGTCGACGTAGTCGGCGTCGACGTGCAGCGGCAGCACCGCCCGCGCGCCGGCGGCGAACTGGATCTCGGCCATGGTGTGGAAGGCGCGGCGCAGGCCGTCGCGGGTGTAGTCGGTGAGGCGGTAGTCGAGCACCGGCGTGCCGTCCCCGCGCAATTCCACGCGGCCCTCGGCGCTGTCGGGGTGGAAGCCGTCGCGCATCAGCGCCAGCATCACGTGGGTGTGGGGCAACTGCTCCATGCGCAGGGCGTTGTCGAGCCCGAAGCGGCCGAGCAGGCTGCTGGCCAGGGCCGGGTGCAGCGGCGGCACCTCCAGTTTGTAGGAGAGGCGCCCGGCGACGCCGTCGTCCCACTGGAAGTGGTCCGAATAGATCGACTGCGGCGCGCCGTAGAACGGGTCGATGACCCGCTCGAACTGCGCGGCGGAGAAGTTCACCAGGTGCAGGAAGGTGCGCT
Organism: Pseudomonas sp. RIT-PI-AD; assembly: GCF_025642785.1. GTDB lineage: Bacteria > Pseudomonadota > Gammaproteobacteria > Pseudomonadales > Pseudomonadaceae > Pseudomonas_T. The sequence continues at coordinate 2,866 of NZ_JANZKU010000011.1, read as the reverse complement.
GGCCGACCCGCCCGTGGGGGTCGGGCGCCTTCGAGCGCAGCAGGATCGCCGGGGTGTTGATGCCGCCGCCGGCCAGCACGTAGTGCCGCGCCTTGACCCGGATGCGCCGGCCGGTGGGCGCCACCGCGCGTTCGTCCAGGGCCAGGCACTCCAGCGCCGCGACGCGCCCGCCGTCCAGCAGCAGGCGTTCGGCCCGTGCCAGGTAGAGCAGTTCGCCGCCGTGGTCGAGGGTCGCCGGGATGCTGGTGACCAGCATCGACTGCTTGGCGTTGGTCGGGCAGCCCATGCCGCAATAGCCGATGTTCCAGCAGCCGCGCACGTTGCGCGGGATCACCTTCCAGTGCAGGCCGAGGGCCTCGCAGCCGGCGCGCAGTACCTCGTTGTTGGCGTTCGGCGGCACCGCCCAGGGCGCCACGCCGAGACGCTGTTCCATGCGTTCGAACCAGGGCGCCAGGTCGGCCGCGCCGTGGCCGACCACCGCGTGCTCCCTGGCCCAGTGGTCCAAGGTCGGCTCCGGGGTGCGGAAGCTGGAGGTCCAGTTGACCAGGGTGGTGCCGCCCACCGCGCGGCCCTGGAGGATGGTCACCGCGCCGTCCTTGCTCATCCGCCCGATGCCTTCCTGGTAGAGCGAGGCGTAGGCCTCCGGCTCCTGCATCTTGAAGTCGCGGCTGGTGCGCAGCGGGCCTTCCTCGATCAGCAGCACGCGGAAGCCGGCGGCGCTGAGGATTTCCGCGGTGGTGGCGCCGCCGGCGCCGCTGCCGACGATGGCGACGTCGGTCTCCAGGGTCAGGTCGCGGGGCAGGCGCGAGCCGTCATGGGTCTTCCAGCCGCGGGCAAGGCCCTCGGCGAAGGGGTCGGGTACGGGCATCGGCGGTTTCTCTTGTTGTTGTAGGGGGCGTTCGCGGGGTCACACCGTCGGCGGGCCGGGGTAGCCGCAGTGGGCCCAGGATTCGGGGCGACCGTACCAGCTCATGCTCACCAGTTGCAGCAGGGAGCCGTGGCCCATCTTCAGCAGGCCGATGGAGCTGTCCCGCCAGCGTTCGAGGAAGCGCCGCAGGTCCTCGGCGCTGGCGTTCGCCCAGGCGCCCCAGATGCCGGTGAGCGGTCCGCGGGTCAGCGGCAGGACGAGCACGTCGAACAGTTGCAGGCTGAGCTTGAGCATTTCCGGCGAGAGGTGATCGAGGTTGCGGTCGATGCTCGCCAGGGTGCCGCTCACCGCCTCGGGCATCCGCGGCGCCGCCACCGCGCCGGCCAATACCACCGGGATCAACGCCCGCAGCAGGTCCAGGTCGCCGGCGCGCAGGCAGCGGAAGCCCGGCGCCGGGCCGCTCGCCGAACAGCCGCCGAGGCTCGCGGCGAGGCCGGCCGAGCCGAGCAGCGCGCCGCCGAGCAGGCCCACCTTGAGCAGGCCGCGGCGGGACAGGCCGGCGTGGTCGGGGGTGGTCGCAGTCATGTGTTCGCTCCCAGGGCCGCGGCGCGGCCGTCGTTCAGCGCAGGAATAGCCGGTACACCCATTTCTGCAGCGCCGTGCCGTAGGGCGGGTAGATCAGCCGGGCGGCGTTGAAGCGCTGCTTGATGTACACGCCCTTGGCCTTGCTGAAGGTCAGGAAGCCTTCGCGGCCATGGTAGTGGCCCATGCCGGAGGCGCCGATGCCGCCGAACGGCAGGTCGTCCTGGGCGACGTGCAGCAGGGTGTCGTTGAGGCAGACGCCGCCGGAATGGGTTTCCGCCAGCACCCGGCGCTGCTCGGCGCGGTCGTAGCCGAAGTAGTACAGCGCCAGGGGCCGTGGCCGCCGGTTGATGTAGGCGAAGGCGTCGTCCAGGCGGTCGTAGGGCACCAGCGGCAGCAGCGGGCCGAAGATTTCCTCCTGCATCACCCGCATGCCGTCGTCCACCTCCAGCAGCAGGGTCGGTGGCAGGCCGCAGGCGCCGGCGTCCGCCAGCAGCGGCAGGATGCGCGCGCCACGCGCCTCGGCGTCGGCGAGGCAGTCGCGCAGGCGCGCGGCCTGGCGCGGGTTGACGATCAGCGTGTAGTCCGGGTTGCCCTCCAGGCGTGGGTAGAAGCGCCGCACCGCCTGGCGGTAGGCCTCGACGAAGGCCTCCAGGCGTGCCCGGGGCACCAGCACGTAGTCCGGCGCCACGCAGGTCTGCCCGGCGTTCAGGCACTTGCCGAAGGCGATCCGCTCGGCGGCGTCCGCCAGGGGCACGTCGGCGGAGACGATGGCCGGCGACTTGCCGCCCAGCTCCAGGGTCAGTGGGGTCAGGTGGTCGGCCGCGGCGCGCATCACCTGGCGGCCGACCCCGGTGCTGCCGGTGAACAGCAGGTGGTCGAACGGCAGGCGGGAAAAGGCCGCGCCCACCTCGGCCTCGCCCAGCGCCACGTTCACCAGGTCCGCCGGGAAGATCCGCGCGAGTTGTTCCTGGAGCAGGCGCGAGGTGGCCGGGGTCGCCTCGCTGAGCTTGAGCATCACCCGGTTGCCCGCCGCGAGGGCGCCGGTGAGCGGGCCGATGGCCAGGTACAGCGGGTAGTTCCAGGGCACGATCACCCCGACCACCCCCAGCGGCTGGTAGATCACCCGCGCCGAGGCGGGCTGGAACAGCAGCCCCACCGCGCGCCGCGAGGGTTTCATCCAGCGGCGCAGGTGGCGGCTGGCGTGGCGGATGCCGTGCAGGCTGGGCATGAGTTCGGCGATCAGGGTCTCGTCGGCGGAGCGGTTGCCGAAGTCCGCGGCGATCGCCCGGACCAGGGCGTCACGCTGTTCCACGAGCATCTTGCGCAGCGCCTCGAGCCATTGCAGACGCTGCCCGGCGGGCGGCATCGGCTGCGCGCGGGCGGCGGCGCGCAGGGCTTCGAAGGCGCCGTACA
>NZ_JANZKU010000010.1 GCF_025642785.1 Pseudomonas sp. RIT-PI-AD | reverse complement strand
GGCCGCCGCGCGGCCCGGGCGGGCGGGGCGCGCGAGCGGGCGCCGGGGAAGATCGCCGAGGCGGCGTGGCCGTCGCGGGCGGGAACGCGCAGGCGCGCGTGGGTCAGGTCGTCCGCCGGCAGGGCCGCGTGGAGCGCGCCGGTCAGCACCGGGGAATTGAACAGCAGGGTGCAGTAGCCGCACTTGGCCCAGTGCGCCTCGGGCGCGCCGTGCTCGTCCGGGGCCGCGGGCGACTCGGTGGCGGCGCCGTGCTCGCTGCAATCCAGCCGCTCCATCCAGGCCGGCACCGCGGCCCTTTCGGCCGCGCGCGCCTGGGCCAGCCCCTGGGACAACAGGGGCCCGGCGAGCAGCAGGAGCATGGCGAACAGGCCGAGCCAAGCTCCGGGCCTTACGCGTCTGCGGGCGTGGGGCACGGCGTGATCCGCTGGAGGGGTGAGGGGGAACGCGGCGCTATCCTACCGAAAGCCGCCGCCGGGGATGAAGCATAGCGCCTGGGACGGATGGCCGCAGGCCGGTTCGCCCGGCAGCGGAACCCGGTCACAGTGGCGCGGCCTCAGCGCAGGTCGAGACAGCGCAGGCCGCGCGGGTCCGGATAGGGACCGGGGTAGCACAGGCTGCGCGCGGCGGCGTCCCAGACGGGCGCGTCGCCCGGCCCGTAGAGGCCGGGCAGGTCGGCGAAACGCTGCGCGTCCGGCGACGTACCCGCCGGCCCCTCGCGCAGGCGCTGGAACAGCCGCAACTTGCCGTCCAGGTCGTGGAAGCGGGCGAGGTAGGCGTTCCAGTCGGGCAGGCCGATGCGCAGCAGCTTGGCGCCGACCGGGTTGCGCCAGTCGCTGGACGGCGCTGCCGGGGGATCCGCGCGCAGGGCCCGGGCGAACCCCGGCGCGTCCAGGGCGGCAGTGTCGGCCACCTGACGGTAGCGCGGCCAGACCCGGTTCACCGTCATCCGCGGCTTGTAGAACAGCGCCCAGCCCAGCCGCTCCCCGAAGCCCGCCGCCGGATCGGCCATGCCGTCGGCGCGCAGGCCCAGCAGGCCGCGGGCGACCAGGGCGAACTCCCGGCGCATCGGCGCCCGCAACGAGCGCTCGGCCTCGCTCAGCGGCGCCTGGGTCGAGGGCGGCGGCAGCGCGCCGCGCTGGTACAGCCAGGCGAGGCTGTCGAGGTCGCGCTGGATCATCTTCAGCAGCACCAGCTTCAGCACCATCTGGTCGGCCTGGGCCAGGCGCCGGCGCAGGCCGGCCAGGTCGTCCTCCAGCAGGCGCAGCGCGGCGCCGCCCTCGGTGCGGGCCAGGCTCCAGGCCTGGGCGTTCAGCAGCAGGTTGCCGTTCAGCAGGTGGCGCAAGGCCGGCAGCGGCTCCGCCAACCCAGGCGCCAGGCTGCTGCGGTAGCTGGCGAAGGCCATCGCCCGATGATAGCGCCGCAGCAGTTCGGCATGCCGCTCCCAGGGCACCGGCGTGTCGACGGGGTCCTGCTCCCGTCGCGCGCGGCAGGCGCGCTCCAGGGGGTCGCAAAGGCCCTCGGGCAGCGCCAGCGCCGGGTAGGCCGGCAAGCCGAGGTCGGCGCCATCGGGGTGCCGCGCCAGGGCGGCGCGATAGTCCTCGAGGCGGCGCCGGCCGAGGGCCTGCGGCTCGCCTTCGGCGGCGTCCAGGCCGAGCAGGTAGAGGTAGGCCGGGTCGTCCGGTGCCTTGGTCTCGTCGGCCCGCAGCGCGTCGCGGGCACCGTCGTCGAGCGGCTCGTCGCGCAGGCACAGCGCCAGGCCCAGGGCCGCGACGAGCAGCAGCGCCAGGCCGACGCGTTTCCAGCCGCGCCGGCCACGGACCGGCGTTTCCGCCGGCGCCGGACTCACAGGGCCACGGCCTCGAACTTCACCCGCGGATGGGCGATGCGGTCCTGGGCGCGCACCAGTTGCAGCTCGTAGCTGGCACAGGCCTGGGTTTCCAGCAGCACCTCGTGGACCGCGGCGGCGCTGAACTCGAAAGCGTCGCGCGGGCCGTCGCCGAGCAGCAGGCGGGCGAGGAACAACCCCGAGGTGAGGTCGCCGACGCCCACCGGCTGGCGCGGGAAGGCCAGCAGCGGCCGGCTCAGGTGCCAGCAGGCCTCGGCGCTGACCAGCAGCGCCTCGAAGGCGTCGGCGGGCTTGCCGGGGTAGTCCAGGTGCTTCACCAACACCGCCCGCGGCCCGCGCTGCAACAGGGTCCGGGCCATCGCCACGCAGTCCGCCAGGGATTCCGGGCGGCGGCCGGCGAAGCTGTCCAGCTCCAGCTGGTTGGGGCAGAGGTAGTCCGCCACCGCCGCCGCCTCCTCGAGGAGGAACTGGCTGACTTCCGGGGCAACGATGCAGCCTTTCTGCGGATGGCCCATCACCGGATCGCACAGGTAGAGCGCCTGCGGGTTGGCCTGCTTGATCCGCGCCACCACCTCGAGGATCGCCCGGCCCTGGGCCGCGCTGCCCAGGTAGCCGGACAGCACGGCGTCGCACTGGCCCAGCTCGCCGATGGCGGCGATGCCGTCCACCAGCGCCGGAATCTGCGTCGGCGCCAGCACTTCGCCGGTCCACTGGCCATACTGGGTGTGGTTGGAGAACTGCACGGTGTTCAGCGGCCAGACGTTCACCCCCAGGCGCTGCATGGGGAATACCGCCGCGCCATTGCCGGCATGGCCGAAGACCACGTGGGACTGGATGGCGAGCAGGTGCGGCGTGCGTTTCATCGGCTATTCCTCGGGCGAACCCTCGAAGGGGACTGGGCGAACGTGGGGCGGCGAGCCGCGCGGCCAGGCTCGACGGCCGGCCTCGGCCCTCGACGAACCCGTGATTCAAGGGTGCGGACGCTATCCAAGAACGGCGGCCAGAGCAAGAAAGCCGGACGCCGTTCGGGTAAGCTGGGCGCCTGTCATCGGAGGCGACATGCTGAGTCTGGGTGATCTGTTCATTGTCTTGTTGTTCATCGCCGCCGCGGCTTGGCTGTGGCGCGCCCACGGCATTCGCGAACGTGCCCTGGAGCGGGTCAAGCAGCATTGCGCGCGGGAAGAGGTGGAGCTGCTCGACGAAAACGTCGCCCTGCGCCGCCTGCGCTTCGTCCGCGATGCCGGCGGCCGCCGGCGCCTGGCGCGCGTCTACGGCTTCGAGTTCACCGTCACCGGCGAGCAGCGGCATGCCGGCAGCATCTGCATGTTCGGCCAGCAGGCCGGGCACATCGAGATGGACCCCTACCCCTTCCGCGCGCCGCCGGTGGACGACGGCCGGGTGATCCAGATCGATGCCTGGCGCCGCAGCCATCCGAAGCCCGAAGAGCGGCGGCAGGCCGACTAGGCTGCGGCGGACCGCGCTGGCCCTCGCCGTTCCCGGCGGCTATACCTGATCCACCGGCGCATTCGCGACCCGCTCGACGGCTGGCGCCTCCTTCCAGCCGCGGAGCCTTGGCCATGATCCGTCCGTGCATCCCCTTCTTCCTTTGCCTGCTCGCCCCCCTCGCCGCCCGGGCCGCGCCCGGCGATGCCGCGCCTTCCGCCGCCGGCGACTGGGCGCAGTACGCCTTCGACACCGCCCATACGCGGCACAACCCGGCCGAGCGCGAGCTCTCCGCCGCCAGCGTCGGACGCCTGGTCCTGCATTGGACGAAGGCCTTCCGCTGCGGCGGACAGTTGTACACCTCGCCGGCGGTGAGCGGAGTCCGGCTCTATGTCGGCTGTCCGGCGGCGGGCCGCAAGGCCTACGGCCTGAGCGCGGTCAACCAGGCCGGCGGCGGTACCCACTGGTCGCGCAACGGCGACGGCTTCGGCCTGTCCTCGCCGGCGGTGGGCAACGGCCTGGTGTACACCGGCTCGCGGGAGGACGGGCGGGTATCCGCCTTCGAGCTGGGCAGCGGCGCGCCGCGCTGGACGCTGCGCACCGGCGGCTTCGTGACCGCTTCGCCGACGCTGTCCGGCGACAGGCTCTACATCGGCTCCCGCGACGGCGGCCTCTACGCGCTGAACGCCCTCGACGGCACCCTGCTCTGGCGCGCCGCCACCGGCGGGCCGATCAGCGCGTCGGCGGCCCTGGCCGGCGGCGTCCTGTACGTCGGCGCCGAGGACGGTCGCCTGTACGCCTTCGATGCCCGCGACGGCGCCCCGCGCTGGACCGCCGCCACCGGCGGCGCCCTGCATGCGTCGCCGCTGGTGGCGGAAGGCAAGGTCTTCGTCGAGTCCGACGACGGCAACCTGTACGCCTTCGACCTGGACGAGGGCACGCCGCGCTGGGCGGTGGCGTCGGGTACGGCGGCGCCGGTCGGCGACCAGATCGCCACCTCCGCCGCCTATGCCGACGGCGTGCTCTACCTGGGTTCGCGCGACGGCACCCTCGGCGCGCTGCGCGCCGCCAGCGGCGAACGCCTGTGGAGCCGCGCCCTGGGCGCGGCGGTGCTGGCCTCGCCGGCGGTGGCCAACGGCCTGGTGTACGCGGCCAGCGTGGACGGGCGCCTGCACGTGCTGAACGGCGCCGACGGCCAGACCCTGTTCGAGCGGGTGGTCGGCGACGGGTGGCCGATCCAGCATTCGGTGGTGGTCAGCCATGGCCGCGTGTACGTCGGCGCCAGCGACAACCGCTTGTACGCCTTCGGCCTGTCGGCGCCGGCCGCCGCGCCCTAGGCGCGCGCTGCCGGGGCCTTGCGGAGCGATCCGCGAGCCACGGGTGGGCGGGATGTCTGAGATGAAGCTCGGCGGCCGGGCGGACGTCGCCAGATCCTCGCTGTCCCGGCGGCATGCGCGACCCGGGACGCTGGGGAACCAGTCGGCGCGGGCCCGCCTTACGCCGCTACAGCGCGTTGAGGCAGGCGGCGAGGTCGCGGGCGAGGGTGTCCAGCAGGCTCTCGTAGCCGTCCGCCGTAGGCTCCAGGGCGGCGCCCATGGCGTCCAACTCGGCGAGGCGCACCGGCAGGCCGGCGGTGAGGGTTTCCGCCAGCCGCGGGCGCAGCGGCGGTTCGCTGAACACGCAGCTCGGCCCGGCCCGTTGCAGGCGTTCGCGCATGGCCGCCACGTGGCGGGCGCCGGGCTGCACTTCGCCGAGCACGCTGAACACCCCGGCATGCCGCAGGCCGTAGGCGCTCTCGAAGTAATCGTAGGCCTCGTGGAAGACGAAATAGGGCTTGTCGGCCACCGCCCGGAGCTCGCCGGACAGGCGCGCGTCGAGGCGTTGCAGGCGCTCGCCGAAGGCGTCCAGGTTGGCCTGGTAGCGGGCGGCGTGGGCCGGGTCGGCGGCGGCCAGGTCGGCGGCCATGCGCGCGGCGATCACCCGGGCGTTGGCCGGCAGCAGCCAAAGGTGGGCGTCCAGGCTGCCGGGGCGATGATCCTGGTCGTGCTCGGCCTGGGTTTCGTGGGCCTCGCCGCCCGCCTCGAAGCGCCGCAGGCGCAGGCCGGGCAGGGCCTGCACGGCGACGCTCGGCTTGGCGCGGCCGGCCAGCGGCTTGCCGAGGAAGCCTTCCAGGTCCTCGCCGACCCAGTAGAACAGCTCGACGTCCCGCACCCGCTGCACGTCCGAGGGGCGCAGCGCGTAATGGTGCGGCGAGGCGCCGGGGGGCAGCAGCACCTCGGGACGGCCGACGCCGTCCTGCACCGCGGCGGCGATCAACTGCAGCGGCTTGATGCTGGTCAGCAGGCGCACCTCGGCGCGCGCGCCACAGGACAGCAGGCAAAGGCAGAGCAGGAGCAATGAACGCGACACGGCAGCACACCTGGGCAGAAAAGGGTAATAGAATAACGTCCTTCCTCCTCTTCGTCGCGCCGCTTCCATGCCCAAACGCTCGCTGCCCTCCGCGCCCCTGGCCTGCCGGCCCCACGATCACTCCCACTGCGTCAGCGATGCCCTGGACAGCGCCGAACGCATCTGCGCGCGCCTCGGCCTGCGCCTGACCACGCTGCGCAAGCGCGTGCTGGAACTGGTCTGGCAGAGCCACAAGCCCCTGGGCGCCTACGACATCCTCGGCGTGCTGACCGAGGAGGACGGCCGCCGCGCCGCGCCGCCGACCGTCTACCGCGCCCTGGATTTCCTCCTGGAGAACGGCCTGGTGCACCGCATCGCCTCGCTCAACGCCTTCGTCGGCTGCAACCACCCCGGCGAGGCGCACCAGGGCCAGTTCCTCATCTGCCGCACCTGCCACGCGGCCATCGAGCTGGAGCAGAGCAGCATCAGCGAGGCCATCGTCGCCAGCGCCAAGAGCGTCGGATTCAACGTCGAGGGCCAGACCGTGGAAGTCGTCGGCCTCTGCGCCGGCTGCCGGTTGCCGCAATGAGCGACGCGCTGATCCGCCTGCAAGGCATCGGCGTGCGCTTCGCCGGCCAGGACGTGCTGCAGGGCGTCGACCTGAGCGTGAAGCCGGGCGAGATCGTCACCCTGATCGGCCCCAACGGCGCCGGCAAGACCACCCTGGTGCGCACCGTGCTCGGCCTGCTCGACGCCGAGCGCGGCAGCGTCTGGCGCAAGCCGCGCCTGCGCATCGGCTACATGCCGCAGAAGCTCCAGGTCGACCCCACCCTGCCCCTCAGCGTGCTGCGCTTCCTGCGCCTGGTGCCGCGGGTGGATCGCGCGCGGGCCCTGGCGGCGCTGGGCGAAGTCGGCGCCCAGGGGGTCATCGACAGCCCGCTGCAACGGATTTCCGGCGGCGAGCTGCAACGCGTGCTGCTCGCCCGCGCCCTGCTGCGGGCCCCGGAGCTGCTGGTGCTCGACGAGCCGGTGCAGGGCGTCGACGTCGCCGGCCAGGCCGACCTGTACCGGCTGATCACACGCCTGCGCGATCGCCACGGCTGCGGCGTGCTGATGGTCTCCCACGACCTGCACCTGGTGATGAGCACCACCGACCAGGTGGTCTGCCTGAACCGCCACGTCTGCTGCTCCGGGCACCCCGAGCAGGTCAGCGGCGACCCGGCCTTCCTCGAGCTGTTCGGCGGCGACGCGCGCAGCCTGGCCATCTACCACCACCGCCACGACCATGCCCACGACTTGCGCGGCGGCGTGGTGAGCGGCGAACCCCACGTGCACGGCCCGGACTGCAACCATGGCTGATTTCCTGCTCAACGCCCTGCTCGCCGGCCTGGCCCTGGCCCTGGTGGCCGGCCCGCTCGGGTCCTTCGTGGTCTGGCGGCGCATGGCCTATTTCGGCGACACCCTGTCCCACGCGGCGCTGCTCGGGGTGGCCCTCGGCCTGATGCTCGACGTCAGCCCGACCCTGGCGGTGACCGTCGGCTGCGTGCTGCTCGCGGTGCTGCTGGTGACCCTGCAACAGCGCCAGCCGCTGGCCTCGGACACCCTGCTCGGCATCCTCGCCCACAGCACCCTGTCTTTGGGCCTGGTGGCGCTGAGCTTCATGCCCGACGTGCGCATCGACCTGATGGGCTACCTGTTCGGCGACCTGCTGGCGGTGAGCCCCACCGACCTGGCCTGGATCCTCGGCGGCAGCGCCCTGGTGCTGGTCCTGCTGGTGCCGCTGTGGCGGCCGCTGCTGGCGATCACCGTGCACGAGGAGCTGGCGCGGGTCGAGGGCCTGCCGGTGGCGGCGATCCGCCTGGCGCTGATGGTGCTGATCGCGGTGGTGATCGCGGTGGCGATGAAGATCGTCGGGGTGCTGCTGATCACCTCGCTGCTGATCATCCCGGCCGCCGCCGCCCAGCGCCACGCGCGCACCCCGGAGCAGATGGCCGGCGGCGCCAGCCTGCTCGGCCTGCTGGCGGTCTGCGCCGGGCTGGCGCTGTCCTGGTTCAAGGACACCCCGGCCGGCCCGTCCATCGTGGTCGCCGCCGCCGGCCTGTTCCTGCTCAGCTTCGCCCTGCCGCGCCGGGCCTGAGACCGGCGGCGGCGCATCGACGGGAGAAAGTTCGCCGGCGGCCGGTCACATGTCCCACGGGTGGCCGCCAGGCGGCCGCGAAACGCTCGATCCTCATCCCGGAGAGACCATGACCTCGATCCCCCTCGTCCAGCTCAACGACGGCCGGCAGATTCCCCAGCTCGGCCTGGGCACCTGGCGCACCCCCGACGCGGAGGCCGCCGCCCTGGTGGAAACCGCCCTCGGCCTCGGCTACCGGCACATCGACACCGCCGCCATCTACGGCAACGAAGCCGGCGTCGGCCAGGGGCTGGCCGGTTCCGGCGTACCCCGCGAGCAGCTCTTCGTCACCACCAAGCTGTGGAACGATCGCCAGGGCTACGACTCGGCGCTGGCGGCGTTCGACGAGAGCCTGGAGCGGCTCAAGCTGGATTACGTCGACCTCTACCTGATCCACTGGCCCTGCCCGGACAAGGGCCTGTTCCTCGACAGCTGGAAAGCCCTGCTGCGCCTGCGCGAAGAAGGTCGGGTGAAGTCGGTGGGGGTGTCCAACTTCCGCCCCGACGACATCGAGGCGCTGATCATGGAAACCGGCGTGGTGCCGGCGGTGAATCAGATCGAGGTGCACCCCTGGCTGCAACAGGCCGCACTGCGCGAGTTCGGCGTCTACAAGGGCATCGCCACCGAGGCCTGGAGCCCGCTGGCCCAGGGCGGCGAGTTGCTCGCCGACCCGCGGGTGCAGCAGTTGGCAGCCAAGCATGGCAAGAGCCCGGCGCAGGTGATCCTGCGCTGGCACATCCAGCTCGGCTCCATCGTCTTCCCGAAATCGGCCACGCCGAAGCGAATCGAGGAAAACGCGCAGATCTTCGATTTCCAGCTGGACGAGGCCGACATGCAGGCGATCGCCGGCCTGGACCGCCAGCATCGCCTGGGCCCGGACCCGGACACCTTCAACGGTTGAACGGCGGGCGGGCCTCGCCGGTCCGCCCTGCTCTCTCGCCCGCGGCGCTCGCTCAGGGCGCGCTGCGCGTTTCCGCTTGGTCGCGGCTCAGTTGGGTGGCGGACACCGGCTCGCGCGCTGCGGCGCGGCCGAACAGCCCTTCCGCCACCCGTTTGCCGAGGGCGATGAACGGCTTCTCGATGCAGACGTAGAGGGCGGTCGAGCCCAGCATGACCAGCGCCAGCACCCCGGCCAGGTACAGGAACCAGGGCAGGTCCGGGCTGTGGCGGGCGACCAGGGTCGCCATCTTCTCCATGACCAGCAGGTGGGTCAGGTAGATGCCATAGCTGATCTCGCCGAGGAACACCCAGCCGCTGCGGCGGAGGAAGCGCCCCACGGCCGGCGGCGTGCAGGCGAACACCAGCACCAGGTAACCGAACACCAGCGAGGAGAACAGACGGCCGAAGACCGTGGGGATTTCCGCGTCCCAGTAGTTGCCGACGTAGCCCTGCAACCAGGCCAGGAAGACGCCCAGGAGCGCCGCGCCGGTGGCGACGAACAGCGCGAAATGCCGCTCCACCCGGGGTTGCAGGGCCGGCTTCAGCTTCACCACCGCGAACCCCGCGGCGAACAGCCCGAGCATGCCGGGCAACAAGGTGCCGTGGAAGAAGCGCTCGGCATCGCTGCCGTAGCGATGGAACGCCGCGTAGCGGGCCGCGACGGACAGCAGGAGCATCCCCAGGGTGAGGGTCCACCACAGCGACCGGCGCTGCGGCAGGCAGAGCAGCAGGGCCGCCAGGAGATAGAACTGGAATTCGGCGCCGAGGGTCCACAACACCCCGTTGATCGCCCCGCCATACCCGGGGGTGAGGTTGTGCACCATGAACAGGTGGCTCAGCAGCAAGCCGCTGTTGTGGCGCAGTTCCGGCCGGCTGAAACACAGGCAGACCAGCACGATGACCAGATAGGCCGGATAGATGCGGAACACCCGCCTGACCAGGAACCCACCGACCCCTTCCTGCCGGTTCGAGGCGAGGATGGAACCGATCAGGAATCCGCTGAGGACGAAGAACAGGTCCACGCCGTTCCAGCCGACGTGAAGGACATAGCGGGACAAGGGCCCTTGATAGGCCGGTGCGACCCGTTCGACGTAGTGGAACAGCAAGACCCAGAGCGCGGCGAAGCCCCGCAAGAAATCCAGGCCGGCCAAGCGCTCGCGTTGCATAGGGGGCTTCCTTTCCGACAAGCGGGCAAGTGTGCCCCAAACGGGGGCATTAACCAATGCCGGGGTTCCCCCGGCTGGACTGTCCGCCACCCAGACGGGATGGCGCCCTAGGCCGGCCTACCCCCAGGCCGGCCGGAACCGCGCCCATGAAAAAGCCCCCGTGCCGGCAGGCAACGGGGGCTGGTTCGACCGGCCCCGGAGGGTCGGTCATGGGCAGCGGGATCAGGCCGGGATCGATTTGATCTTCGGCATGCGGGCCCAGACGCGGTGCTTGGCCATGGCGTCGAAGAACGGACGCTGCACCGCCTTGACGTCGGCACCCGCGATCAGGCCTTCGTCGGGGTCGAGGTGCACGGCCTGCAACAGGTCCTTGGCTTCGCCGGTTAGGGCGATGGCCTTGAGGTGCTTGTAGGCCTCCAGCAGGTAATGCTTGACCACGCCGTCGTTCATCATCGCCTTGACGCTCTGCGCGCCGCCGGGGACGAACACCGCATCCACGGCGACCGACGGCAGGCCTTCGGCCGAGCCGTCCACCGGGATCGCCTTGCCGTTGGCGTCCTTCACCGGGCCGGCGGTGGGGCCGAGCACCTTGACGTGGGCGCCCTGGCCTTTCAGCGCGGTCTTGATGGCGTCCACCTCGGTGCCGTTGACGCCGTCGGCGATCAGCACGGCGACCTTGAAGCCCTTGATCTTGCCGGACAGCAGGTTGAGCTGGCTGAGGGCAGGCGACTTGTCGAGGGACAGTTTCTTCGGCGGCACGGTCGGCGCGGTCGGCGGTTCGACGCCGATCTTGCGGGCGACACGCTGGGCCAGCTCGAGGTCGATGTTGGCGAGGATTTCCTTCACCTCACGCTCGCGGATCCATTGGCGTTCCACCTTGCCTAGCTCGAATCCGTAAGCATCGACCACGTGGTCCTGCTCCGGCTTGGAGAGGCTGTGGTAGAACAGCGCGGCCTGGGAGAAGTGGTCGGCGAAGGATTCGCTGCGCTGGCGCACCTTGTGCGCGTCGACCCGCTCATAGTAGGTCTCGAAGCCGCCATCCACCGGGCCCGGCGGGGTTTCCTTGGGCCAGCCGCCGTCGATCGAGTTGGGCTCGTAGGAGGCGCGGCCCTTGTCGATGCGCATGCGGTGCTGGGCGTCGCGCTGGTTGCTGTGGTTGGGCGCCAGCGGACGGTTGATCGGGATCTCGTGGAAGTTCGGCCCGCCCAGACGGCTGATCTGGGTATCGGTGTAGGAGAACAGCCGGCCCTGCAGCAGCGGATCGTTGGAAAAGTCGATGCCGGGGACGATGTGCGACGGGCAGAAGGCCACCTGCTCGGTCTCGGCGAAGAAGCTGTCCGGGTTGCGGTTGAGCACCATCTTGCCGATGGGGGTCACCGGCACCAGCTCTTCGGGGATGATCTTGGTCGGGTCGAGCAGGTCGAACTCGAACGTGTGCTCGTCCTGTTCCTCGACGATCTGCACGCCCAGTTCCCATTCCGGGTAGTCGCCGCTCTCGATGGCTTCCCAGAGGTCGCGACGGTGGGCGTCGGTGTCCTTGCCGGCGAGCTTCTGCGCCTCGTCCCAGACCAGGGAGCGCACGCCCTGGGCAGGCTTCCAGTGGAACTTGACGAAGCGCGACTTGCCGGCGGTGTCGATCATCCGGAAGGTGTGGATGCCGAAGCCCTGCATGCTGCGCAGGTTCACCGGGATGGCGCGGTCGCTCATCGCCCACATCACCATGTGCGCGGATTCCGGCACCAGCGACACGAAGTCCCAGAAGGTGTCGTGGGCGCTGCCGCCGGTGGGGATTTCGTTGTGCGGCTCGGGTTTCACCGCGTGGACGAAGTCGGGGAACTTGATCGCGTCCTGGATGAAGAACACCGGCATGTTGTTGCCGACCAGGTCGAAGTTACCCTCGTCGGTGTAGAACTTGACCGCGAAGCCGCGCACGTCGCGCACGGTGTCGCCGGAGCCGCGCGGGCCCTGCACGGTGGAGAAGCGCACGAACACCGGGGTTTTCTTCTTCGGGTCCTGGAGGAAGCCGGCCTTGGAGAGTTTCTTGCCCAGCGGCTCGTAGACCTGGAAGTAACCATGGGCCGCGGTGCCGCGGGCATGCACGATCCGCTCGGGGATGCGCTCATGGTCGAAATGGGTGATCTTCTCGCGCATGATGAAGTCTTCGAGCAGCGACGGGCCACGCTCGCCCACCTTGAGCGTGTTCTGGTTATCCGAGATTTTCACGCCCTGGTTGGTGCGCAGCGCGGCGCCGGTGGCGTCGCTGCGGAAGCGTTCGAGGCTTTCCAGCTTGGCGTTGCTGTTGCCACGGTCGAGCGTCTGGGTGCCTGCGAGCTCGCTGGATTTCGCGTCGGGTTGCTTGCTGTCCATCGGATGTAGCTCCTCGGTTAGGCTGTAACCCCGCAGGGTCGGTTTCTAATTGCGGGGGCCTCGATCGCGGACCACCCGTCACGAACAGGATCGGCGCATCCCCGAAAGGGACCCGCCAAGGGTTCAGGCGCGGTAGGCCGAACGGCCGATACCGCGTGTTAGGTAGTGACGGTGTTGGCCGGGAGACGTTCAACCGCGATGCACGAGCGGTGCCCGGAGCGCCGGGCCGCTCATCGACTTATTCCATTTCAGTCGCGAGCTCGCTCAATAAAAACTAAGTTCGTATAAGGGTTCAGGCTAAAATGCGCGCCGGCCAAACGCCCCACCCCGCTATTCCTCGCACCCACAAGGTTCGCCCCGTGATCGAGTTCCATAACGTCCACAAGACCTACAGGGTCGGCGCACGCGAAATTCCCGCGTTGCATTCCAGCTGCCTGAGCATCGAAGGCGGGCAGATCTTCGGCCTGATCGGCCACTCCGGCGCCGGCAAGAGCACCCTGCTGCGGCTGATCAACCGCCTCGAAGAGCCCAGCGGCGGACGCATCCTGGTCGACGGCGAAGACGTCACCGCCCTGGGCAGCGAAGGCCTGCGGCGCTTCCGCCAGCGCGTCGGGATGATCTTCCAGCACTTCAACCTGCTGTCGTCCAAGACCGTCGCCGACAACGTCGCCCTGCCCCTGCGCCTGGCCGGCGAGCTGGGCGCCCGCCAGATCGACGCGCGGGTCGCCGAGCTGCTGGCGCGGGTCGGCCTGTCCGACCATGCGAAGAAGTACCCGGCACAGCTGTCCGGCGGGCAGAAGCAGCGGGTCGGCATCGCCCGCGCCCTCGCCACCCAGCCGAAGATCCTGCTCTGCGACGAGGCCACCAGCGCGCTCGACCCGCAGACCACCGCGCAGGTGCTGCAACTGCTGGCGGAAATCAACCGCGAGCTGAAGCTCACCGTGGTGCTCATCACCCATGAGATGGACGTGATCCGCCGGGTCTGCGACCGGGTCGCGGTGATGGACGCCGGGGTGATCGTCGAGGAAGGCCCGGTCTCCGATGTCTTCCTCCACCCGCAGCACCCCACCACCCAGCGCTTCGTCCTGGAAGCCGAGCAGGTGGACGAGCACGAGCAACACGACGACTTCCGCCACGTGCCGGGGCGCATCCTGCGCCTGACCTTTCAGGGCGAGGCCACCTATGCGCCGCTGCTGGGCACGGTGGCGCGGCAGACCGGGGTGGACTTCAGCATCCTCGCCGGGCGCATCGACCGCATCAAGGAAACCCCCTATGGCCAGCTGACCCTGGCGCTCACCGGCGGCGACGTGGAGGCGGCGCTGACCTGCTTCCGCGAGGCCGACGTGCACCTGGAGGTGCTGCGCTGATGGACGCGTCCTTCGCTTCGCTGATCCAGAACATCGACTGGTACGAAATCTGGCTGGCCACCCTCGACACCCTGATGATGCTCGGCGGCTCGCTGCTGTTCACCGTGCTGCTGGGGTTGCCGCTGGGCGTGCTGCTGTTCCTCACCAGCCCGCGCCAGTTGTTCGAGCAAAGGGGCCTGTACGCCCTGTTGTCGCTGGTGGTCAACGTGCTGCGCTCGCTGCCGTTCATCATCCTGCTGATCGTGATGATTCCCTTCACCGTGCTGCTCACCGGCACCTCCCTCGGGGTCGCCGGCGCCATTCCGCCGTTGGTGGTGGGCGCCACGCCCTTCTTCGCGCGGCTGGTGGAGACCGCCCTGCGCGAAGTGGACCGCGGCATCATCGAGGCGACCCAGGCGATGGGCGCCACACCCTGGCAGATCGTGCTCAACGCCCTGTTGCCGGAAGCCCGGCCGGGCATCCTCGCGGCCACCACGGTCACCGCCATCACCCTGGTGTCCTATACCGCGATGGCCGGGGTGGTCGGCGCCGGCGGGCTCGGCGACCTGGCGATCCGCTTCGGCTACCAGCGCTTCCAGACCGACGTCATGGTGGTCACCGTGGTCCTGCTGCTGGTTCTGGTGCAGGTCCTGCAAACCCTCGGCGATCGGCTGGTGGTGCACTTTTCCCGTAAATGAACCGTGGGCGCCGTCGCGCCCGCGCCTTATCGAGTAGGAGTCCGAACATGAAAAAACTGCTGGCCGCCCTCGCCACCCTGGTGGCCGTCTCCGCCCACGGGGAAGCCCTGAAAGTCGCCGCGACCCCGGTGCCCCACGCGGAAATCCTCGAATTCCTCAAGCCGCAACTGGCCAAGCAAGGCGTGGAGCTGGAGGTCAAGGTGTTCACCGACTACGTCCAGCCCAACGTGCAAGTGGCCCAGGGCCGCCTGGACGCTAACTTCTTCCAGCACCAGCCCTACCTGGACGAGTTCAACAAGAGCCACAAGGACGCGGTGCAACTGGTCAGCGTGGCCGGCGTGCACGTCGAGCCTTTCGGCGCCTATTCGAGCAAGTTCAAGCGCCTGGAAGACCTGCCCCAGGGTGCCTCGGTGGTAATCCCCAACGACGCCACCAACGGCGGCCGCGCCTTGCTGCTGCTGGCCAGGGCCGGTGTCATCACCCTCAAGGACGCCACCGATATCCTGGCCACGCCCAAGGACATCGTCGGCAACCCGAAAGGCATCAAGGTGCGCGAACTGGAAGCGGCGACCCTGCCGCGGGTGCTGTCCCAGGTCGACCTGGCGCTGATCAACACCAACTACGCCCTGGAAGCCAAGCTGAACCCGACCCGGGACGCGCTGGCCATCGAGGGCGCCGAATCGCCCTACGTGAACATCCTGGTGTCCCGCGAGGACAACAAGGACAGCGAGGCGGTGCAGAAGCTGGCCAAGGCGCTGCACAGTCCCGAGGTGAAGCAGTTCATCCTGGAAAAATACAAGGGTGCGGTGGTGCCGGCGTTCTGAGCCGTTCGCGGCCACGAAAAAGCCCGCTCAGGTAGCGGGCTTTTTCATGCGCGGGCTTCGGATGGCCCAGGGCTTGGCGGTGTGTCGCGACGGGCTTGGTGGCCGCGGCGCCCGGGTGGCCTCATCCCTCGCTGTCGACCAGCCTGGGCAACTGCTTGAGCAGTTTCTCGTTGTCCAGCGGGGCGCGGATGAAACCGCGCTGGGTGCCGTCCGGGCCGATGATCACCAGGTTGCCGCTGTGGTCGACGGTGTAGTTGGGCTTGCTGGTGTCGCCGGGGATGAACGGGATGCTCACCGCGTTGGCGAATTTCTGCAGGGTGTCGAGGTCGCCGGTGACGCCCTTGAACGCCGGGTCGAAATAACCCAGGTACTGCTTGAGCTGGGGCGGCGTATCGCGGTTCGGGTCGACGCTGACCAGCATCACCTGCAGGCGGTCGCGGGTCTGGGCGGGCAGCATGCCCTTGAGCTGGCGCAGCTGCGCCAGGGTGGTCGGGCAGATGTCCGGGCAGAAGGTGTAGCCGAAGAACAGCAGGCTCCAGCGCCCGGTCAGGCGGTCCACCCGCAGCGGCTGGCCGTCCTGGTCGGTCATGCTCAGCTCGGGCAGGCTGCGGCTCTGCGGCAGCAGCACGATGCCGGCATCCAGCAACTGCGTGGGGTCCTGGCGGTGCTGGGTGCTCAGGGCCTTGTACAGGGTGAGGCCCATCACCAGGGCGACGATGGCGACGAGGATGAAGACGGTTTTCTGCACACGGGTCATGGGCGTTGGCTTACTCGATCGGTGAAGTGATGCGGTCGTCGTCGAAGGCCGCGACGGCGCGGCCAGCGGACGGAGCGGGTCATCATAGGTTCAGCAGCAGGTAATGGTCGACCAGCAGGGCGATGAACAGCAGGAACAGGTAGGCGATCGAGTACTTGAAGGTGCCCATGGCCACCTGCGGCCGGCTGTCGCGGTAAAGCGCCCAGGCCCAGTGCAGGAAGCGCGCGCCCAGGCCGATGGCGCAGGCCAGGTAGAGCACGCCGCTCATGTGGATGACGTAGGGCATCAGGCTGATGGCGAACAGCGCCAGGGTGTAGAGCAGGATGTGCACCTTGGTGTAGTGCTCGCCATGGGTGACCGGCAGCATGGGGATGTCGGCCTTGGCGTATTCCGCCTTGCGATGGATCGCCAGCGCCCAGAAGTGCGGCGGGGTCCAGGCGAAGATGATCAGCACCAGCAGCAGGGGCTCGGCGCTCACCTGGCCGGTCACCGCCACCCAGCCGAGCAGCGGCGGCGCGGCCCCGGCCACCCCGCCGATGACGATGTTCTGCGGCGTCGCGCGCTTGAGGAAACCGGTGTAGATCACCGCGTAGCCGAGCAGCGAGGCCAGGGTCAGCCAGGCGGTGAGCGGGTTGGTGAAGGCCAGCAGCAGCGCCTGCCCGGCCAGCGCCAGCAGCAACGCAAAGCCCAGGGCGGCATAGGGCGACACCCGGCCCTCCGCCAGCGGCCGCTTGTGGGTGCGCGCCATCAGCGAATCGATGCGGCGGTCGACCACGTGGTTCACCGCCGCCGCGGAACCGGCGCACAGGGCGATGCCCAGGTTGCCGAACAGCAGGACGCTCCAGGGCACCCCGGCGCGGGTGGCGAGGAACATGCCCACCAGGGAGGTGATCAGCATCAGCACCACCACCTTCGGCTTGGTCAGCTCCAGGTAATCGCGCCAGCCGGCGCGGCCGCTTTCGCTCAATAGGGTAGCCATGGCGTTCTCCTCGTCATTGGTCTTCGTCTCAGGCCACGCGGCTTCGCGGCGGCGTATCGTCCAGCGGCAGCCAGCGCGGGTCGCGGCGGAGCGCGTCGTCGGTGGCCGCCACCCGCGGCCGGTGGGCGGCGAGCCGGTAGTTCACCAGGATCAGGCTGAGCAGCAGCAGGGCGCCGCCGCCGTTATGGGCGACCGCCACCGGCAGCGGCAGGTGGAACAGTACGTTGCTCAGCCCCAGGCCCACCTGCAGCGCCAGCACCAGCAGCAACAGACCGGCATGGCCGGCCAGGTGATGCCGCCAGAGGCGCCAGGCGAGGGTCAGCAGGGCCAGGCTGAGCAGCGCCGCGCCGAGCCGATGGCTCAGGTGGATGGCGGTGCGCGCCTCGCTGTCGAGCTGGCCGCCGAGGTAGTTCGGGCCGATGTGCTGGGTCAGGTTGAAGCCCGCGGCGAAATCCATGTCCGGCCACCATCGGCCCTGGCAGGTGGGCAGGTCGATGCAGGCCATGGCCGCGTAGTTCGAACTGACCCAGCCGCCCAGGGCGATCTGCCCGATCGCCAGCGCCAGGCACGCCGCAGCGAGGACGCGCAGGCGCGGCGCGTACGGCGCTTGGGCGGGAACGCGCCCGGACAATCGCAGGGCCAGCAGGAACAGCAGGCCGAGGGTGGCGAAACCGCCGAGCAGGTGAGCGGTGACCACTTGCGGCCAGAGCTTGAGGGTCACCGTCCACATGCCGAAGGCGGCCTGGGCGACGATCACCGCGAGCACCAGCAGCGGCAGCTTCAGCGGTTGCCCGTCGCGACCGCGGCGGCGCAGGGCGTGCGCGGCCAGCCCGAGCACCAGCAGCCCGAGGCTGCCGGCGAAGTAGCGATGGATCATTTCGTTCCAGCCCTTGTGGGCCTCCACCGGCGCGTCCGGGAAGCGCGCCTCGGCGTGGGCCAATTGCGCCTCGGTCGCCGGTACGTGGATGAAGCCGTAGCACCCCGGCCAGTCCGGGCAGCCGAGGCCAGCGTGGGTGAGCCGGGTGTAGGCGCCCAGCAGCACCACCAGCAGCGCCAGCAGGGTGGCGGCGCAGGCCAGCAGGAAACCGGGACGGGACGTGGCTGACATGGACTCTCCTCGCAATCAGGCTCTCTGACCGGCCGCGCCGGGGTTTTGCTCCGACGATCTCGCCGCGCCCCGGACGGGTCGCCGACGCTCAGCCGATCTTCGACAGTTTCAACAGGTGACGCAGATCGTCGAGCACCCGCTTGCCGTCGACGTCGGCGGGATAGCGCAGCACCAGGTTGCCGTGGGGGTCGAGAATCCACAGGGAGGGCGCGCCCTCGCCGCCGCCCTGGCGGTAGCGCGCCGGGTCCAGCCCATAGCGGCGCAGCTGCGGGTATTCGCGCTCCAGGGTCTGCCGGTACGCCGCCGTCGGCGCCGCGGCGCTGGCCAGGGCGTGGCTGCCCCGGGATGCGTCGCGGCCGAGGCCGATGTGGATCTGCCGGGCCAGGTAGACCAGCCGCTGGCAGGCCTCGGGGCAGTCGTCGGCGCTGGTGACCAGCAGTTGCCAGCGCGACTCCGCCGCGCCCTCCACGCCGATGTCGACGCGGGTCTGCCCGTCGCCCAGCAGCACGCCGTGGAAGCTGCGCCCCTCGGGCACCCAGAAGCGCCAGTGGTACATGGCCGACGCCAGCAGCATCGGCCCAATCACCATCGCCAGCAGGGCGATCAACTGCCAGCGACCGCGCCCCCGCGGCAGGCTGGGACGGTGTTCAGACAGGGGCAGACTGGGGTTCATCGAGCACCTCCCGGGCACGGCGCAAGCCGAGATAGACGTAGAGAAGAACGAGCGCGAAGGCCATGGCGAACCATTGCACCGCATAGCCTTCGTGGGTCTGCGGGCCCATGGCGACCACCGGCCAGTCGGCGCGCAGGGCGGCGGGTCCCGCGTCGAGACGGATTTCGTAAGGCAGGCCCTGGCGCGCCAGGGTGGGCCACAGGGCGGCGGCGTCGACCCGGTTGACGAGCCGCGGCCAGCCCTGGCCTTCGACGTGCTTGAGCTCGAAGGCGGCGCCCGGCGGTAGGTAGATCCAGGCGGTCAGTTCCAGCGGCCGCTCCGGCGTCTCGAACCGCACCGGCTGGCGCCGGTCCGGCCAGGGCAGCCAGCCGCGGTTGAGCAGGACCCAATGGCCGCTGTCCAGGTCCTCGAAGGGTTGCAGCAGTTCGACGCCGGGCTGGCCCTCGCGGGTGCGATTGTCCAGCAGCAGGCTGTGCGCGGCGTCGAAGCGGCCGCGCAGGCGCACTCGCTGGTAGGCCGCGTCCGGCAGGCGCAGCGCCGCGTCCAGGGGCAGCGGTTCGGCCTGGCGGCGCACCTCGTAGGCGGCGAGCAGGGCGCGCTTCTCCTCGGCGCGGGCCAGTTGCCAGGCGCCCAGGCCGAGCAATGCCGGCAGCAGCGCCAGCAGCGCCAGGGTCGGCGCGAGGCCGGGGCGGAAGCCCTTCATGGCGCGCCCGCCGGCGCCCACGGAGGGCTGGCTATACTGCGGGAACCCCTCCCGAACCCGAGGACGTTCCCATGCTCAAGGCGGCGATCTTGCTCATGTTGCTGGCCACCCTGGTCAGCCTGTTCAGCGGCCTGTTCTTCCTGGTCAAGGACGAAGGCCGCGGCTCGCGGGTGGTCAATGCGCTGACCCTGCGGGTGGTGCTCACCGCCGCCACCGTCGGCCTGATCGCCTGGGGCTTCTACAGCGGCCAATTGATCTCCCACGCGGCCTGGTGAGCCCCCTGGCCGCGCCCGGGACCGCTCCATCGGACGCGCCTCAGAGCACATAGACGAAGATGAACAGGCCGAGCCAGACCACGTCGACGAAGTGCCAGTACCAACTCGCCGCCTCGAAGCCGAAATGCTGGCCGGCAGTGAAATGCCCGCGCTGCACCCTCACCAGCATGATCCCCAGCATCAGCGCGCCGATGGTCACGTGGGCGCCGTGGAAACCGGTGAGCATGAAGAAAGTGGCGCCGTAGACCCCCGAGCCGAGGGTCAGCCCCAACGCGTGGTAGGCCTCCACGTATTCGGTCACCTGCAGGCCGAGGAAGCACAGCCCGAGCAGCACCGTCAGCGCCAGCCAGAGCTTCAGCCGACCCCGGTCGTCGCGCTTCAACGCGTGGTGGGCGAGGGTCACGGTGAAGCTGGAGGAGACCAGCAGGATGGTGTTCACCAGCGGCAGGTGCCAGGGGTCGATGACCCCCTTGGGCGGCGGGAAGAGTTTCGGGTCGGGGTTGTGCAGCAGCGGCCAGCTGTACTGGAAGTTCGGCCAGAGCATGTGCGCCACGCCCTTCGCGCCCTCGCCGCCGAGCCAGGGGCCGGCCCACATGCGGATGTAGAAGAGCGCGCCGAAGAAGGCGGCGAAGAACATCACTTCCGAGAAGATGAACCAGGTCATGCCCCAGCGGAACGAGCGGTCCATCTGCGCGCTGTAGAGCCCGGCGCGGCCTTCCTTGACCACCGCGCCGAACCAGCCGAACAGCATGTAGGCGATGAACAGCGCGCCGACGAAGAAGATCAGCGGCCCGTGGGAAGCGTCGCGGGCGGCCTTCAGGTCGTTGAACCAGGTCCCCAGGCCGTAGACGGTGATCAGCAGGCCGAGGGTGGCGACGATCGGCCACTTGCTCTGCGCCGGGACATAGTAGTGCTCATGGCTTGCCATTCTTGTTCTCCTTCTCTCGAGGGCGAGCGCAGCCTGGAGGGGCGTGCCTGCCGTCCGTTCACTGCACTTGGGCCACCGGGGGCTTGCGCGCGGTGACGTCGAACAGGGTGTACGCCAGGGTCAGGTGAAACACGTCTTTGGGCAGTTCGCGGTCGACGATGAAACGTACCGGCATCTCGATGCGCTGGCCCGGTTGCAACACTTGCTGGGTGAAGCAGAAGCATTCGGTCTTGTGGAAATAGGCCGCCGCTTCCGCCGGCGCCACGCTGGGGATCGCCTGGGCGGTCATCGGCCGGTCGGTGGGGTTGTAGGCGACGAACAGCATCTCGTTGCTGGCCCCCGGCCGCACCTTCAGGTCGTCCGCCTTGGGGCGGAATTCCCAGGACATCCCGGCGGCGTTGGTGGCGAGGAACTGCACGCGTATCTCCCGCGTCTCGTCCGTCGCCTGGGTGCCTTCGTAGGCCGAGCCGGCGGTCTTGCCGTTGATGCCCAGGGCCTTGCACATGACGTCGTAGACCGGTACCAGGGCGAAGCCGAAACCGAACATCGCCACCACCGCCAGCGACAGGCGCCCGACCAGGCGGCGCAGGGGGATCGAGTCGCCCATGGCCGTCTCCGCCGTGGCGGACGGCCGATCGCGTCGCCCGTTCATTTCACGTCCGGCGGAACGCTGAAGGTGTGATAGGGCGCCGGCGAGGGCACCGTCCATTCCAGGCCCTCGGCGCCGTCCCAGGGTTTCGCCGGGGCCGGCTTGCCGCCGCGGATGCACTTGATGACGATGAACAGGAACAGCAACTGGGTGGCGCCGAAGGTGAAGGCGCCGATGGACGACACCATGTTGAAGTCGGCGAACTGCAGGTTGTAGTCCGGAACGCGCCGCGGCATGCCGGCGAGGCCGACGAAGTGCATCGGGAAGAACGCCAGGTTCATGCCGATGAAGCTCATCCAGAAATGCAGCTTGCCGAGGGTCTCGTCGTACATGTAGCCGGTCCACTTCGGCAGCCAGTAGTACGCCGAGGCGAAGATGCCGAAGATCGCCCCGGGCACCAGCACGTAGTGGAAGTGCGCCACCACGAAGTAGGTGTCGTGGTACTGGAAGTCCGCCGGGGCGATGGCCAGCATCAGCCCGGAGAAGCCGCCGATGGTGAACAGGATCACGAAGGCCACGGCGAACAGCATCGGCGTCTCGAAGGTCAGCGAGCCCTGCCACATGGTGGAGACCCAGTTGAACACCTTCACCCCGGTGGGCACGGCGATCAGCATGGTGGCGTACATGAAGAACAGCTCGCCCACCAGCGGCACGCCGACCACGAACATGTGGTGCGCCCAGACCACGAAGGAGAGGAAGGCGATGCTGGCGGTGGCGTAGACCATCGAGGTGTAGCCGAACAACGGCTTGCGCGAGAACGCCGGGATGATCGAGCTGACCGCGCCGAACGCCGGCAGGATCATGATGTACACCTCGGGATGGCCGAAGAACCAGAACACGTGCTGGAACAGCACCGGGTCGCCGCCGCCGGCGGCGTTGAAGAAGCTGGTGCCGAAGTGGATGTCCATCAGCATCATGGTCACCACGCCGGCGAGCACCGGCATCACCGCGATCAGCAGGAACGCGGTGATCAGCCAGGTCCAGCAGAACAGTGGCATCTTCATCAGGGTCATGCCCGGGGCGCGCAGGTTGAGCAAGGTGGCGATGACGTTGATCGCGCCCATGATCGAGCTGATGCCCATCAGGTGGATGGCGAAGATGAAGTAGGTGACGCTTTCCGGTGCGTATGTCGTGGACAGCGGCGCGTAGAAGGTCCAGCCGAAGTTGGGTCCGCCGCCGGCGGTGAACAGGGTGCTGACCAGCAGGCCGAAGGCCGCCGGGAGCAGCCAGAAGCTGAAGTTGTTCATCCGCGGCAGGGCCATGTCCGGCGCGCCGATCATCAACGGGATCATCCAGTTGGCCAGGCCGACGAAGGCCGGCATCACCGCGCCGAAGACCATGATCAGCCCGTGCATGGTGGTCATCTGGTTGAAGAAGGCCGGCTCGACGATCTGCAACCCCGGTTGGAACAGCTCGGCGCGGATGACCATCGCGAAGGAGCCGCCGAGCAGGAACATGGTGAAGCTGAACCACAGGTACAGGCTGCCGATGTCCTTGTGGTTGGTGGTCAGCACCCAGCGCATCAGGCCCTTGGCGGGACCGTAGGGGACGTGGCCGGCATGTTCCGGGTGGCCATGGCCCGGCTCCAGGCTGCCCGGATGACCGGGCTCGATCACTGCGCTCATCTCGTCACTCCTCGGATTGTTTCAGGGCCAGCACGTCCTTCGGGGTGACCATGTCGCCGTCGGCGTTGCCCCAGGAATTGCGCTCGTAGGTAATCACCGCGGCGATATCGACTTCCGAGAGCTGCTTGCCGAACGCCGCCATCGCCGTGCCGGGTATGCCGTGGAACACCGTGCTCAGGTGTTTTTCCTTGGGTCCGGTGACGATCTTCGAGCCCTTCAGGGCGGGGAACATCGGCGGCAGGCCTTGCCCTTCGGGCTGGTGACAGGCAGCGCAGGTGGTGTGGTAGACCTTGTCGCCGCGGGCGATCAGTTCGTCCTGAGTCCACTCCTTGTCGGTCAGTTCCTTGAGCTGGGCCACCTCGGCCTTCTTGCCGGCCAGCCAGGTGGCGAAGTCTTCCTTGGACTTGGCTTCCACCACCACCGGCATGAAGCCGTGGTCCTTGCCGCACAGCTCGGTGCACTGGCCGCGGTAGATGCCGGGTTTGTCGATGCGCGTCCAGGATTCGTTGATGAAGCCGGGGATGGCGTCCTTCTTCACCGCCAGGGCCGGCACCCACCAGGAGTGGATGACGTCGGTGGCGGTGATCAGGAAGCGCACCTTGGTGCCCACCGGCACCACCAGCGGCTGGTCCACCTCCAGCAGGTAGTGCTCGTCCTTTTCCGCCTTGTTGTGGATCTGGTCGGCCGGCGTGGCCAGGTTGCTGAAGAACTCGACGTCCTGGCCCAGGTACTTGTAGTGCCACTTCCACTGGTAGCCGGTGATCTGCACGTCCAGTTCGGATTCGCTGGGGTCGTAGATCTCGATCAGGGTCTTGGTCGCCGGTATCGCCATCAGCACCAGGATCACCAGCGGCACCACCGTCCACAGCACCTCGACCACGGTGCTTTCGTGGAAGTGCGCGGGTTGCTGGCCGGTCGCGCGGCGGTGCATCAGCATCGACCACATCATCGCGCTGAACACCAGCACGCCGATGACGACGCAGATCCAGAAGATGGTCATGTGCAGATCAAAGACGGACCGGCTCACGGCGGTGGCGCCGGGTGCCATGTTCACCGTCCAGGCCGCCTCGGCGGATGCGCCTGTCAGCCACAACGGAAGGCCCATCCAGACCCTTGGATGTCGCATCATTGCGGGTTCCCCTTATCGTTCTTGTTATCCCGCCGGCTGCGCCTGCGGCTAAGGGAGCGACTGTCGATACGGCTGGCTTCGACGGCCGAACGCTCAGCGCATACGCGCAAGTCGGACTCATCAGGTACTGCCTTTCGAAACCGAGTATAGACGGCGACTTCACCCTGGCAACGTGAACCACCCAGGAGCGCGCAATCCCAGCGCCACGGGTCGCCGGCGTTCGCCATATAGCGGGTTTTCCGCCCCGGCCGCGGGGTTATGCGAATCGAATCTGAGACAATCCGGGACGCCAGCTATGGTGTGTTGCTGTCCGGGTCCGCCGTCCCGAGCGCTCGCGCCCACCGCGAGCGATACCCCCGCCGACGTGACCTCAGGCTGGCAGGGCGGCGTCGTACGCCGTTCACTCATTCGTCCAACCGTCCCGAGGAGTCCCCATGAACACCGCCGCCCTGCGCGAGCTCATCCAGCATGCCCATCGCCACGAAGCCGAGACCGGCCACCTGGCCCGGCGGCTCGAAGCCCAGTGGGAGGGGTTGCACCCGGCCATCCGCCTGCCGCCGGAAAACCCCCACGCGGCCCTGGCGGCGTTCGTGGCGGCCTATGTGGACGAAGTACCGGAATTGCTCGACGCCGCGGCCGAGGTGGCGCTGGAGGCCGGCATCGAGGATCGGATCAAGCCGATCCTGAAGGTCGCCGAGCAGTTCTTCCTGCAACCGCCGGCGCTGATGGCCGGCCACGAGGGGCTCGACGGCCTGCTCGACGAAGCCTACTTGGCGCATCGCCTGGTGGAGGAAGTGAACGACCGCTACATCGCTCACCTCGGGCAACCGCTGATCCCGCTGGACACCACGGTGGCCAACCTGATCGCCCACCAGTTGATCGGCGAGGCCTTCGCCAACCAACTGGACGAGGCCGTGCGCCACGCGGTGGAGGGCATGCTCGAGGCGGACACCTTCGCCCAGGACTCGGTGCAGCGCTATCGGGAGCGCCTGAGCGACCCCCACACCGAAGCGGCCTGGAAACGCTGGCCCTGCCTGTCGCGCAGGCTGGGCGTGGAGCTGCAACTGGAGCCGCGGGTGGCCTTGGGCTGAGCCGAGGGCGGACGCCCGCCCCGGTTCAGGCGGCCGGCTTCGCCGCGCCGAGGCCGCTGGCCGTGCGCAGGCGGCCCTCCAGGCGCCGTTTCAGGGCGTGCGGCTCGATCACCAGGCGCGACCCGCTGGCGGCGGCGGCGCGGCTCCAGTCCTCCAGCAGTTCCATGCAGGCGTGGTCGATGTAGTTCAGGTGCTCCAGCGGCACGTACAGCGTGGTGCCGGGGCGCACCGACTCCAGCACCTTGGCCAGCAGGGGCACCTTGAGGAAGGTGGCGGCGCCGATCAGCCGCAGCTCGGCGCGATCGGCCTCGCGGTAGACCAGGCTGACTTTCAGCCGCGACGCTTTCCAGGCCAGCTTCGCCAGGGTCAGGCCGAAGCCCACCAGCACGCCGGTCAACAGGTCGCTGCAGACGATGCTCAGCGCGGTGGCCGCGTAGATGAACATCGGCATCCGCCCGTAGCGCCCGAGCCCGCGCAGCGCCTTGAGGTCGACCAGCTTGAAGCCGGTATAGACCAGCACCCCGGCCAGGCTGGCCACCGGAATGCTCTGCAACACCCCCGGCAATAGCATGACGAACGCCAGCAGCCAGGCGCCGTGCAGGATCGCCGCCAGGCGGGTGCGCGCGCCGGCCTGCACGTTCGCCGAGCTGCGCACGATCACGCCGGTCATCGGCAGCGCGCCGAGCACGCCGCAGAGCATGTTGCCGACGCCCTGGGCGGCGAGTTCGCGGTCCAGGTTCGAGCGCGCGCCGTCATGCATGCGGTCCACCGCGGCGGCGGACAGCAGGGTCTCGGCGCTGGCGATGAAGGCCACCGCCACGGCGGCGAGCAACAGGCTGGGGTCGGCCAGACGCAGCAGGTCGGCGGGACGCAGCCAGTCGATGGCCTCGCCAAGGTTGGCCGGCACCTGTACCCGGTTGACGTCCAGGCCGAGCCATAGGCTGACGCCGGTGGCGAGGCTGACGCCCAGCAGGGCGCCGGGAAGGAACCGCAGGCGTTGCGGGCGCAGCCGGTCCCAGCCGGCCATCAGCGCGATAGTGCCCAGGCCGAGCAGGGCGGCGTCGAGGCCGAGGCCGGCGCCCATCACCGGCAAGGCCTCGCCCAGGGCGCCAGGGAACGCCAGTAGGTTGGCCAGCCCGGAGGCCTGGGGCGTGGCATCGAGCATCACGTGGACCTGTGAGAGCACGATCAGCACGCCGATGCCGGCGAGCATGCCGTAGACCACCGCCGGGGCGGTGACGCGGAACCAGCAGCCCAGGCGCAGACGCCCGGCGAGCAGTTGCAGCAGCCCGGCGAGCAGCAGGATCGGCCCGAGCATGGCCAGGCCATGGTTGCGCACCAGTTCGAAGACCAGCACCGCCAGGCCGGCCGCCGGGCCGCTGACCTGCAGGGGGGAACCGGCCAGCCAGCCGACCACCAGGCCGCCGACGATACCGGTGACCAGGCCCTTGGCCGGCGGCATGCCGGAAGCGATGGCGATGCCCATGCACAGCGGCAGGGCGACGAGGAAGACCACCACCGACGCGAGGGCGTCGCGGGGCAGGGTGTTTTTCAAGTGTTCGAGCATGATGAAGGCTCCTGCACGTTCTAGGCACATGACGGATCTCGACGCGCGCGGGGACGGGGCGTCGGGCAGGCGAAACGGTGGGAAGTCTTGTCCGGCCCGGCGTGACTGCAGCGGGCGTTGGATGACCGGCTAGGAAGGGCTGTAGCGCGGTCGGGGGGTCGCCATCGGCACCGGGTGATCGCCGTCGATCGGGCGGAATTCGCCACGCTCGGCGTCATAGGCGCGGATCGCGCAGGTCTCGATGTCGTAGACCCAGCCGTGGATGAACAACTGGCCGCTGGCCAGGCGCGAGGCCACCGACGGGTGGGTGCGCAAGTGATCCAGTTGCGAGACCACGTTTTCCTCGGTGAGCACGCCGAGGACTTCGTGCTCGGCGCAGGTGCAGTTGTCCGCCACCACGGTCCGGGCGACCTCGGCGTGGCGCAGCCAGGCCTTCACCGTGGGCATCCGCTCGAGGGTCGCCGGGGCGAGCACCGCTTTCATCGCGCCGCAGTCGGAATGGCCGCAGACGATGATGTGCTGCACGCCCAGGGCGAGGACGGCATATTCGATGGCGGTGGAGACGCCGCCGTTCATCTGCCCGTAGGGCGGCACCACGTTGCCGACGTTGCGGGTGACGAACAAGTCGCCGGGGGCGCTCTGGGTGATCAGCTCGGGAACGATGCGCGAGTCCGCGCAGGTGATGAACATCGCCCGCGGCTGTTGCGCGGTGGCGAGTTTCTTGAAGAGTTCTTCCTGCTCGGGAAACACCTCGTGACGAAAGCGCAGGAAGCCTTCGACGATGGTTTGCAAGGCTGTTTCGGCGTTCTCCGCCTCGACGGGGGCCGCGCCCGAAGGAGTGTTGTCGCTCATGTCCCTACCTCTTTTGCATGACTTGCGGAAGAAACGATCCCATGTCGCTCACGCTTCTGACGAACGCAGCGGGTCGCCGGAGCCGGCCCCCACTGCCGGGTCAACATACGGCCAGAAGCTTAAGCGAAACTGAACGGAACGCTCTAGGGCGAGCGGTTCAAGGTTTATCCGCATGTTTCCACGCGATCGCCATTGGCCAGCATGCCAGCCCCGCAAGGGCTTATCCAGCGGCAGGCCACGGCGCTACAGCAGCGACAGTTGCCCACCGGGCGGGGCGAAGCGGCTGCAATCCAGGGCGTAGCCGTCGCGGCGGTTCAGCCCCAGCCGCTTGATCGCCACCGCGAAACGCTGCGCCAGCAGGTCGGCGAAAGGGCCTTCGCCGCGCATCCGGTGGCCGAAGCGGCTGTCGTAGGTTTCCCCGCCGCGGCACTGGCGGATCAGGCTCATCACGTGTTCGGCGCGCTGCGGGTAGTGCGTCGCCAGCCACTCCTCGAACAGCGGCGCCACTTCCCGCGGCAGGCGCAGCAGCATGTAGGCGGCGTTCTGCGCGCCGGCGTCGCGTGCGGCTTCCAGCAGGCGCTCCAGCTCCATGTCGTTGACCATCGGGATCATCGGCGAACACAGCACCCCCACCGGCACCCCCTGGCCGCGCAGCACGCGAATGGCCCGCAGGCGCGCGAACGGCGCCGCCGCCCGGGGTTCGAGGATGCGCTTGAGGTCGTCGTCGAGGCTGGTCAGGCTGATCATCACCGCCACCAGGCGTTGCTCGGCCAGTTCGCTGATCAGGTCGAGGTCGCGCAGGATCAGCGAACCCTTGGTCACCAGGGTGACCGGGTGGCGATAGCGCAGCAGCACTTCCAGGCAACGGCGGGTCAGCTGGTGCTCGCGCTCGATGGGCTGGTAGGGGTCGGTGTTAGCCCCCAGGTTGATCGGCGCGCAGACGTAGCCGGGCTTGGACAGCTGCTGTTCGAGCAGGGCCGCCGCGTTGGTTTTGGCGATCAGCCGGGTTTCGAAG
This sequence comes from Pseudomonas sp. RIT-PI-AD, assembly GCF_025642785.1. GTDB lineage: Bacteria > Pseudomonadota > Gammaproteobacteria > Pseudomonadales > Pseudomonadaceae > Pseudomonas_T. The sequence continues at coordinate 131,926 of NZ_JANZKU010000010.1, read as the reverse complement.
TCCAGCCCCGGCGACAGGTCCCAGTAGGCGTGGCTGGGCCGCGCGTAGCAGTAGATGCAGCCGTGCTCGCAGCCGCGGTAGGGGTTCAGCGAGCGATCGAAGGGCAGGTCCGGCGACTGGTTGCGGCTGATGATGCTTTTCGCCGTCTCCAGCCGCACCTCGGTGACGCAGGCCTTCGGCACCTCCTCGTACCAACCGTCGTCGCTGGGTACCGAGCGGGTGGGCGCGAAGCGGTTGTGGGGGTTGCTGGCGGTGCCACGGCCACGGGGCGGCGGGGGAAGGCTCGGCATGACGAGAGCTCGCGAGGGATACTGTTCGCATATACAGTATTCGCAGCGCCGGATGCCGGCAAGCGCCCGCGGACCGGCGGACGCGCCGCCCGCGCTCAACGCGGCGCGGACAGCCGTTCGTCTTGAGGGTCCGGCGCGCGCCGGGCATAACGCTGGGCGAGCACCGCGCAGACCATCAGCTGGATCTGGTGGAACAGCATCAGCGGCAGGATCACCGCGCCGATGGAGCCGCCGGCGAACAGCACCTGGGCCATGGGCACGCCGCTGGCCAGGCTTTTCTTCGAGCCGCAGAACACCAGGGTGATCTCGTCTTCCTTGGCGAAGCCCAGCACCCGGGCGAACCAGGTGGTGGCGAACAGCGCCAGGGCGAGGATCAGCACGCAACTGCACAACAGAGCGAACAGCGCCGGCAGCGGCACCTCGCTCCACAGGCCCTCGATCACCGCGGCGCTGAAGGCGGTGTAGACCACCAGCAGGATCGACCCCTGGTCGACGTAGCGCAGCCAGTGTTTGTTGCGCGCGACCCAGGCGCCGATCCAGCGCCGCAGCAGCTGGCCGGCGATGAAGGGCGCCAGCAGTTGCAGGACGATCTTCAGCATGGCGTCCAGCATCGAGCCGCCCTGGCCGTGGGCGTCCAGCAGCAGGGCCACCAGCAGCGGCGTGAGGAAGATGCCGAACAGGCTGGAAGCCGAGGCGCTGCAAATGGCCGCCGGGATGTTGCCGCGCGCCAGGGAGGTGAAGGCGATGGCCGATTGCACCGTGGCCGGGAGCGCGCACAGGTAGAGGATGCCGGTGTACAGCTCGGGGGTGACCCAGGGCGACAGCAGCGGCTTGAGGGCCAGGCCGAGCAGCGGGAACAGCACGAAGGTGCAGGCGAAAATCACCAGATGCAGGCGCCAGTGGGTGGCGCCGGCGATGATGGCCTCCCGCGAGAGCTTGGCGCCATGCAGGAAGAACAGCAGGCCGATGGCGAAGTTGGTCACCCAGCCGAAGCCCACCGCGACCGCGCCGCTGCATGGCAGCAGGCTGGCCAGCAGCACCACGCCGACCAGGATCAGGGTGAAATTATCGGGAAGCAGACGGGGACGGGCCATGGCGCGAAGAACCTGAGCGAGGGACGTCCGCGCACTTTAACGCGCCCCGCCCACGGCCGGCTAACGCTGGAAAGCCGAGGACTGTCGCCGAACGGACATCCTCCGCGCCGGTTCTTGCTCGGCGAGGCACGCGATCCATGGGCCGTGGGCGTCCTTGGAGCGGCGCGCCACCGAGCGCCTCGGCTTCGTACGGAGGCGGGGGCGGCCTGTCGGGCCGACCCCACCGCTCATCCGCCGGTGTGCGGGGTGACCTGCCCCAGATCGTCGCCAGAGGTGCGCGCGGAACCCTGGTCGCGCAGGTGCGCCACGTCCTTGGCATGCACCGCGTCGCCCCGATTGCCCCAGCTGCTGCGGATGAAGCTGACCACCTCGGCCACTTGTTCGTCCGACAGCCGCCAGCCGAAGCCCGGCATGGTGAAGCTGGACGGCGCGGCATGGGTCGCCGGCAGGGTTCCGCCCTTGAGCACCAGGCTGATCAGCGAGGTGGGGTCCTCGGTCTGCACCACCGGGTTGCCCGCCAGGGCCGGGAACACCCGCGCGTAGCCCTGGCCGTCGGTGCGGTGGCAGGCGGCGCAGTTGTCCACGTAGACCGCGGCGCCGGGGCGGCCGTCGTCGCCCTTCCACAGAGCGTCCGCCACCTGGCGGTCGTAGACGTGGGGCGCGTCCTGGGGATTGCGCGGCGGCAAGGCCTTCAGGTAACGGGCGATGGCGGTGAGGTCGTCGTCGCGCAGGTACTGCATGCTGTGCACCACCACGTCGGACATGCCGCCGAACACCGCGCTGCGCTCGCTGCGCCCGGTCTTGAGGAAGGCCACCAGTTGCGCCTCGCTCCAACCGCCCAGGCCGTCCTTATGGTCGCCGCGCAGGCTCTTGGCGATCCAGCCCTCCAGCGGTGCGCTGCCGGACAGGAACAGGTCGCCGTCGGCGGTGCTCAGGGCCTTTTCCTGCATGCTGAAGGCGCGCGGCGTATGGCAGGCGCCGCAGTGGCCGAGCCCTTCCACCAGGTAGGCGCCGCGCGCGGCCACCGTATCCTGGCCGGGCAGCGGGGCGAAAGGCTCGACGTCCGGGGCGAACAGCCAGCGCCAGATCGTCAGCGGCCAGCGCATCGACAACGGCCAGGGAATGTCGCTGTCGCGGTTGTCCTGCGCCACCGGCTGCACGCCGTGCATGAAGTAGGCGTAGAGCGCGCGCATGTCGTCGTCGCTGACCCGCGCGTAGGACGGGTAGGGCATCGCCGGGTAGAGCGTGCCGCCGCCCTTGGCGATGCCGTGGCGCACCGCCTTGTCGAAGTCCTCGAAGCTGTAGTCGCCGATGCCGGTCTTGTCCGGGGTGATGTTGGTGGAGTAGAGGGTGCCGATCGGCGACTCCATCGGCAGGCCGCCGGCGAACGGCTTGCCGTCCTTGGCGGTGTGGCAGGCGACGCAGTCGCCGGCGCGGGCCAGGTATTCGCCCTGGGCGACGAGCGCCGGGTCCGCCTCCTCGGCGAAGGCCGGGGTGCCGAGCAGCAGGGCGAGCGCGGTGGCAGCGAAGGTTTTCATGGCCATGCTCCTCACGCCTGCACCAGCGGGCCGGGGTTCTTCAGGTACTGCTCGCGGATCGCCCGCGCCGCCCAGTAGGTCAGCGCCGCCACCAGGCCGGTGGGGTTGTAGCCGAGGCCCTGGGGGAACGCCGAGGCGCCGGGCACGAAGACGTTGTGCACGTCCCAGCTCTGCAAGTAGCGATTGACCGCGCTGGTCTTCGGGTCGGTGCCCATGATCGCCCCGCCGTTGAGGTGGGTGGTCTGGTAGCTCTGGGTGTTGAAGCGATCGCCCGGCTGCTTGCCCATCACCGCCAGGGCCTTGGGGTTCATCGCCTCGGCGATGCGGCGCATCTTGCCGACCATGAACTGATTCATGCGGATGTCGTTTTCCTTCCAGTCGAAGGTCATGCGCAGCAGCGGCTGGCCGTAGGCGTCCTTGTAGGTCGGATCCAGGTCCAGGTAGTTGTCGCGGTAGGACTGGTGCGCACCGTGGGCGTCCATCGACAGCTGGTGGGTGTAGTAGTCGGCGGTGGCTTTTTTCCAGGCGCTGCCCCAGGCCGGCGTGCCGGGCGGATTGGAGATGCCGCCGATGGGCCGGGTGCCGGCCTGGTTGACCCAGAACGGCGAGCCGCCGACGAAGCCATGGGGGCCGTGGTCGAAGTTGTCGGCGTTGAAATCGTCCACCGCCACACCGTTGCCGCCGGCGCCGATGAAGGGGTTGGTGTGCACGTCCTTGTCGAAGTAGGCCTTGATGGTGGCCATGTTCTGGTAGGCGAAGTTACGCCCCACCACGCCTTCGCCGGTCTTCGGATCGTAGGGCTGGCCGATACCGGAGAGCAGCATCAGGCGCACGTTGTGGAACTGGAAGGCGCCGAGGATGACGAGGTCGGCGGGCTGCTCCACCTCGCCGCCCTGGGCGTCCACGTAGGTGACCCCGGTGGCCTTGCGGCCGCTGCTGTCGAGGTTGATCCGCAACACGTGGGAATTGGGCCGCAGCTCGAAATTCGGCACCTGGCGCAGCGCCGGCAGGATGTTCAGGTTGGGCGAGGCCTTGGAGTACATGTAGCAGGCGTAGCCGCTGCAGAAGCCGCAGAAGTTGCACGGCCCCATCTGCACGCCATAGGGGTTGGTATAGGGCCCGGAGGTGTTCGCCGAAGGCAGGTTGTAGGGGCTGTAGCCCACCTCCGTCGCGGCCTTCTGGAACAGCTGCGCGGAATAGGTGTTCTTCTGCGAGGCGAGCGGGAAATGGTCGGAGCGGTCCGGGGCGAAGCGATTGCCGCCCTTGCCTTCGCCGACCCTCTGGCCCTTTACCGTCCAGGCCTGGCCGGAGGTACCGAAGACCTTCTCGGCGTAGTCGAAATAGGGCTCCAGCTCCTCGTAGCTGACCCCGAAGTCCTGGATGGTCATGCCTTCGGGGATGAAGCCTTTGCCGTAGCGCTCTTCGTAGTGGCTGCGCAGGCGCAGTTCCACCGGGTCGACCCGGAAGTGCACGCCCGACCAGTGCAGGCCCGCGCCGCCCACCCCGTCGCCGGGGAGGAAGACGCCGAGCTGGCGGTTCGGCAGGGCCACGTCGTCGAGGCCGTGGCGGATGGTCACGGTCTCCCGCGACAGGTCCTGGAAGAGCTTCTTGCGGATGCTGTAGGTGAGTTCGTCGATCACCTGGGGGTAGGAACCGTCGGGGTAGGTGTCGCGCATCGGCCCGCGCTCCAGGGCGACCACCTGCAAACCGGCCTCGGTCAGTTCCTTGGCCATGATCGCGCCGGTCCAGCCGAACCCGACGATCACCACGTCGGCTTTCTTCATCGTCTTGGCCATGGCTATGCCCTCTCCCCGCGAATCGACACCGGTGGCAGGGGATAGCGCTCGCCGCGCTCGACCCAATCCATGAAGTCGGCGCGGGCGCCGGGGAAGTTGATCAGCGTCCAGCCCACCAGCCCCTTGTTGCCACCGTGGATCGGGTCGCAGAAGAAGCCTTCCTTGGTGTTGGTCAGCAGGTAGGCGAAGAACACCTTGGCCGGCAGCGCGTCGAACTCGGCCTTGCCGGCCTCGAGCAGCCCCAGGGCTTCGTCCTGGCGGGCGCCGTCCAGCTCGGCGAAGACCTTGCCGTACTGGGTGCGGCACCAGGCATCCGCCGCGGCGATGCCCAGGCGGTAGATGTCCCGCGGCACCAGCTTGAGCTGGTAGCCGAACTCCACCGGCGCGTCCGTCACGAACGGCCCCTGCATGTACCAGTTGGCGCCGGTGGCGTAGGGCGTGCTCATCTGCCGATCGATGAATTCCGGCACGCCGGCCTCCAGGGCGCCAGGGCCGTTGGCGTCGGCCGGGATCAGGCGCGCCACGGCGGCCTTGACGAAGGCCCATTCCTCGGCGGTGAAGAAGGTCGGCCGATAGGCCTCCGCCGGCGGCGCCACCGGGGTGTCGCGGGCCGCCACCGGATCGGCGGACAGCGCGGGAAGCGCGGCGCCCAATCCGCTGCCGGCGACGGTGACCACCGGGATCAGGGTGAGGGACTTACGCAGGAAATCGCGCCGGGAATCGCGAATGTCGTCGTCGGCTGACATGGGGCACTACCTATCTGGCGAACACGGTCTGTTCGGTGTGATTGACCGGTTTTCTACGGGCGTACGGTGCGCCCTGGAACGGCGAAAACCAGCGCGTTGCCTGGACTGGGCGTCCGGCGACTATCGTAAAGACTGGTTACAAATGCAGGAGGTTCAACATCATCGCCCCGCCAGGGGACGCGAGCGTGCCCATGGGCCGCCCGCGGACGCCAGGAGCGGGCGTTGTCCGGCGGCCGGCGAGCGCCGGGCCGCACGCGCCGTGGGCGACCATCGGCGCAAAAGCGCCGTTCAGGCCTGCCCGTCGGGCTTCTTCAACTTGGGGTTGGGGAAGAACTGCACCGGCTGCACCTTGGGGTCGGCGGGCTTCTTCAGGGCGCTGGCATTGACCCGGGTGGTCAACTCCTTGGGCACCGACTGGCCCTGGGCGTTGAGGGTGTCGGCGTAGCCGCAGGCGACGCACTCGCGGTGCGGCACATCGTCCAAGCTCCACATGCGGATGGTGTCCTGGGCGCTGCACGCCGGGCATACGGCACCGGCGATGAAGCGTTTCTTCGGCGCCTCGGCCTCGCTCATGCCGCCTCCGCGCTCAGGCCCAGGTGGCGCAGCAGCGCGTCGATGCTCGGCTCGCGGCCGCGGAAGTCGACGAACAGCAGCATCGGCGCCTGGGAGCCGCCGCGGGCCAGGATGGCGTCGCGGAAGGCGCGGCCGGTCTGCGGGTTGAGCACGCCGTCTTCCTCGAACTTGGAGAAGGCGTCGGCGGACAGCACTTCCGCCCACTTGTAGCTGTAGTAACCCGCCGCGTAACCGCCGGCGAAGATGTGCGCGAAGCTATTGGGGAAGCGGTTGTAGGCCGGCGGCCGCAGCACCGACATCTCGTCGCGGATGCCTTCGAGCACCTCCAGCACGCTGGGCCCGTCGCCGTGGGTGGCATGCAGCTCGAAGTCGAACAGCGAGAACTCCAGCTGGCGCAGCATGCCCAAGCCGGACTGGAAGTTCTTCGCCGCCAGCATCTTGTCCAGCAGGTCCCGGGGCAGCGCCTCGCCGGTCTGGTAATGCCCGGAGATCAGCGCCAGGCCCTCCGGCTCCCAGCACCAGTTCTCCATGAACTGGCTGGGCAATTCCACCGCGTCCCAAGCCACCCCGTTGATCCCGGACGCGCCGGCGTGCTCGACGCGGGTGAGCAGGTGGTGCAGGCCGTGGCCGAACTCGTGGAACAGGGTGGTCACTTCGTCGTGGGTCAGCAGCGCCGGTTGCGCCTCGCCCGCCGCATTCGTCACCGGCGGGGTGAAGTTGCACACCAGGTTGGCCACCGGGCTGACCAGTTCGCCGCGCGCCGTGCGGCGCTTGTCGCGGGCGCCGTCCATCCAGGCGCCGCCGCGCTTGTTGGCGCGGGCGTAGAGGTCGAAGAAGAAACGCCCGACGTGCTCGCCGTTCTCGCGGATCTCGAACAGGCGCACGTCCGGGTGCCAGCTCTCGAAGTCGTGCAGCTCGGCGATCTCGATGCCGTAGAGCTGCTGCACGAGGGCGAACAGCCCGTCGAGCACCTTGTCGACCGGGAAGTAGGCGCGCAGGGCTTCCTGGGAAATGCTGTAGCGCTGCTCGCGCAACTTCTCGCTGTAGTAGCCGACGTCCCAGCTCTGCAGGTCGTCGCAGCCCTGCTCGGCGGCGAAGGCGCGCAGCTCCACCAGGTCGCGCTCGGCGAACGGCTTGCTGCGGCGGGCCAGGTCGCGCAGGAAGTTCAGCACCTGCTCGCTGGACTCGGCCATCTTGGTCGCCAGGCTCAGCTCGGCGAAGTTGTCGAAGCCGAGCAGCTTCGCCAGCTCCTGGCGCAGGTCGAGGATCTGCGCCATCAGCGGACCGTTGTCGAAGCGGCCGGCATTCGGCCCCTGGTCGGAAGCGCGGGTGCAGTAGGCGGCGTACAGCTCTTCGCGCAGGCCGCGGTCGTCGGCGTAGGTCATCACCGCGTAGTAGCTGGGGAACTCCAGGGTGATCAGCCAGCCGTCCAGGCCCTTGGCCTCGGCCGCCTGTTTCATCTGCGCCTTGGCCGAGTCGGTGAGCCCGGCCAGCGCGGCCTCGTCGGTGACGTGCTTGGTCCAGGCCTGGGTGGCGTCGAGCAACTGGTTGGAGAAAGCGCTGGTCAGTTCGGAGAGCTTCATCTGGATTTCGCCGTAGCGCTTCTGCTCGGCTTCCGGCAGGTCGATGCCGGATAGGCGGAAATCCCGCAGGGCGTGTTCGAGGATGGTCTTCTGCGCCACATCGAAACCCTCGGCCTCCGGGCTGCTGGCGAGCGCCTCGTAGGCCTGGAACAGCGCGCGATTCTGGCCCAGTTCGGTCCAGTATTCCGACAGCATCGGCAGGCAGGCTTCATAGGCGGCGCGCAGTTCGGCACCGTTGCACACCGCGTTGAGGTGGCTCACCGGGCTCCAGGCGCGGCCCAGGCGCTCGCCCAGTTCGTCCAGCGCCAGCACCAGGCCGTTCCAGCTGGGGTGCTCGCGCTGGCTTTCCAGCAGGGGGCCGAGGGCGGCGCGGCTGTCGGCGAGGATGCGCGCGATGGCCGGCTCGACGTGTTCCGGGCGAATCTCGGCGTAGGGGGGGAGGTCGAAGTCTTGCAGAAGGGGATTGCGGGCAGTCACGGCATTCACCTGCGTACGGAAAAGAGTAAGGGTGTGACCACAACCCGGTGGCGTTCTCACACCCTGCATGGCCCGCATCTTAATTTAGAATCGGCTGACACCGCAGCCCGAGAGGTTTCTATCGTGACGATTCGGAATTACCGGGGCCAGGCGCCCCAGCTCGGCGAACGGGTGTTCGTCGACGCCTCCGCCGTGGTCATCGGCGACGTGACCCTGGGCGAGGACAGCTCGGTCTGGCCGCTCACGGTGATCCGTGGCGACATGCAGCGCATCCACATCGGCGCGCGCACCAGCATCCAGGACGGCAGCGTCCTGCACATCACCCACGCCGGCCCCTTCAACCCCGCCGGCTTCCCGCTGACCCTCGGCGACGAGGTCACCGTCGGCCACAAGGTGACCCTGCACGGCTGCACCCTCGGCGACCGCATCCTGGTCGGCATGGGCAGCATCGTCATGGACGGCGCGGTGGTGGAGAGCGAGGTGATCATCGGCGCCGGCAGCCTGGTGCCGCCGGGCAAGCGCCTGGAGAGCGGCTTCCTCTACGTCGGCAGCCCGGTGAAGCAGGTGCGGCCGCTGACCGAGAAGGAGCGCGCCTTCTTCGCCTACACCGCGGGCAACTACGTGAAACTCAAGGACCTGCACCTGGCCGAGGGCTACGACCGCTGACGGCGCGGCCTCAACCGCGCTGCGCCAGGTAGTCGCGCAGCCGGGCCTGGAGATAGGGCACCGCCTCGGGATGCTCGAGGAAGGTATCGATGGCCATCAGTTCCCAGAACTGGCCCTCCTCACCGAAGCGGATCGCCTCGACCTCAGCGGCGGTGAGGTCCGCCACCAGGAAATAGCTCGGCAACGCTCGCGGCCGCACGCCCGCGTAGCGTCGCTGCCAGTACAGCCGCTCCGGCGCCAGGCGCAGGGCGAACTCTCCTCCAGCTCGCGCAGCGCGCACTGCGCCGGGCTTTCCTCGCCCTCGCGGCCGCCGCCGGGCAGATCCCAATGGTCGGGGTAGGGAATGCCGGCCTTGTCGTCGCGCCGATAGACCAGGATGCGGTCCGCCAGCAGCAGGGCGAGCTTGGCGCCGTTGAAGGGGGGAACGATCATTCGTGATACCTGCAAAAAGGGCTCCGCCGCAGGATACCCCTCGAACCCGCTGAGGCATTCGCCACGGCCACGGGCGGCGGAGCCGATCCCGAAGCGCCACCAACCGGCGCGCCGCTCGCACAGAAGCCAACGCCGGGGGAACGGGATCGACTTCGCAGCCAGCCATACGCGGATCGAGCCGAATCGGCTTGATCGTGGCGGGCGATAACCGAACGGTTCGCCTGGAACTCAGCGAAACGGCCACCGGCATCAGGCTCCGCCGTCCTTCGACGGCGAACCCAAACGTGGCAAGCGCTCCTCGCCCGCTACAACCCATGACATGACTGTGGCAGTCCTCACAGTAAGGAGCGAAATCAAAGCGGTAAAATCGCCGCCTGGCTGAACGATTCAGTCAACGCCGTTTGTTTACAGGGAGGAGTTTACGTGGAAAGCATTGAAAACATTCAAGTCCATGTACGCACAAGAAATCCGGTAACACGATTCAAATACAATGCCTCAGCGGACAAATTGGATATCTGGAAATTCGATCGCGCAACTTCACTGAAGAGGCATCCACAATGGCATCAACACGATCCCCTTTTTTGCGAAATTTCAGCAGCATTTAATACCTACCACCTCGCCAGGCAAAGCCCTCAGCCCTATCCTTATTCATGCTCGCCCATGATCGACGCAATATGGTTGAAAACCATAGCCTGTACCGAAGTGCATGCGGTACAAAATAACACCCAGTGGAACAGCCGTCCGATGCAAATCGGTAATTCCGGCGACAGAGCCATAGACGACGTCTTGGGGCACGACGCGCATTGGAAAGCAATAGCCGAGCTCATAATTCCCCCCGAGTATCGATACCTGAATATCGCCAATATACGGGCCAATCCGAAAGAGAATATCATCGCGGCCACAGCCTATATCTTAATGAATAGTTGTACCTTTGCGACGGCGACATTCGTACAGGATAAAGATATAAAGGAAGTCGAAATTTCCCGGGACTTAAATAGCTATGCCAAGCTCGCCAAAGCAACGGAAAGTACGATTGATACCCTCATTCGCCTTAATCCGGAAAAGCACCCCAATCGTCTTCAGCTCGGAGACCGACTGCGCTATCAGCCTGCCGTCCGCAAAATGATGATCTATAGAACCGAGCCGCTGGATGCCGCGTCGCTTGCCGCTCTCTATAATGTTTCCGGCGACGCCCACTACGGTGCAAAACTCATATTTATCAGAAATTTGCTGGAAAATTATCATGAATAAATCGGCTCTATTTTATCTGGCAGCCCTGCGTTTCCCGACTGTTGTCTATGCCCAAGAAAATACGATGCCAGACTTCTATACGGATCTCTACCGAGAAGTCGTCTACGACGCTTCTTTCTTCCAAGGTCGATATCAAAGCATGGGCAGGGGATGCAACGGCACCTTGCTGGTCGCAGAAAGGCAGCTATCTTGGCATTCCGATTACCTCGCCTGCGACGCCGCGAGCTATCAGCCCGCGCAGGAGAAGCACGACGAAAGCGGACATTCCATTACTTATTTTCTGTCGCCTTCTTCCAAGCACTGCAAGGTAAAGATTGTCACTCTGAGCCATGGGAAAGAACCCGGTTATGTAGATGGCTGGGTAGCCAATGCGTACTCTACGCAGAGCGATTATGAGCATCAGAGAAATCCTTATTCCTGCTCTTTGGATAAAGACTTCAACCCTCGCAACAACCCTGCACCCGATGCGCAAACCCTGAAAAACGTCAGAGAGCATCTGAAAAGTTACGAGTAGGATCCGTACGAACAATCACCGCGCGAACGACAGGCAAGGCCAAAACAGACGAAGAAGCGGAGTTTATCTGCTGTAAAATGAGCAGTCTGAGCCTGTTCTAAACGCGGCATCACCGAGCGCAGGCTCTTTCGTTCGGAACCGAGGGTTCCCGCGCAGATGATTCGGCATCAGTGGACGCCTCGTCGCGATTCCTTCCTCGTGGCACGTCGACTCATGCACGACTCAAACCGCTAAGATGCGGCTTTTCTCGCCACCACCTGTCAATCGCCATGGCTTACCAGACCCTGCTCTTCGATCTCGACGGCACCCTCACCGACCCGCGCCTGGGCATCACCCGTTCGATCCAGTTCGCCCTGGGGCGGCTGGGCATCGACGAGCCGGATCTTGCCAAGCTGGAACATTTCATCGGGCCGCCGTTGCTACAGGCGTTCATGCACACCTACGGCTTCGACGAGGCCAAGGCCTGGGAGGCGGTGGGGTATTACCGCGAGCGCTTCAAGGTCACCGGGCTCTACGAGAACAGTGTTTATGCCGGAGTGAACGAGTTGCTCGAGGCCCTGAGCGCGCAAGGCCGGACGCTCTACATCGCCACCTCCAAGCCCTGGGTCTTCGCCCGGGAAATCGCCCGGCACTTCGACTTCGCCCGGCACTTCAAGGTCATCTACGGCAGCGAGCTGGACGGCGCCCGCGCCGACAAACGCGAGCTGATCGCCCACTTGCTGGCCGAGGAAGCGCTGGACCCGACGCAAACCCTGATGATCGGCGACCGCAAGCACGACCTGATCGGCGCGCGGCACAACGGCTTGCACGCCGCCGGCGTGGGCTACGGCTTCGGCAGCCGGGAAGAATTGCTGGCGGAAGCCCCGCAGCATTACTTCGCGACCCTGGACGCGCTGCACCGGGCGCTGGTCTGACACCGTGGGGCGCCCTGAAAGACCCAGGCGGCGCCAGCGAGCGGGCTTTCACGGACCGTTGCGCCTGAGCTCATGCCCGAACCCGAGGGGCACCTGACTCGACGGGATCGTTGCGAAACCAGATCGCCGCTCTGCCGGGAATAGGCGCAAGCCATCGACTGCCGCCCGATAGGCGCGAGTCCGAGCGATGTCCGACGGCCCGCCGGACATGCCGGGCTCAGCCGTTGCGCTGGTAGATGATCTTCCGGGTGCCGTAGGCGCAGCTGCCGACCACCATGTTGGGGTCCTTCACCTCGGCGGCGGGGACGATTTCCAGGGTGTAGCTGGTGGCGCCGGTGGACTGGATCTTCACCTCGATTTCCTGCTTGAGCGCTTCGCAGTCTTTCGGCGCCGCCCACAGCGAGGGGGCGGCCAGGGCGAGCAGGGCGGCAACGACGAACGTCTTCATGATCTTTCCTTGTGAAGGGCGCCTGGCGTTTCAGGTCGCTCCTGAGCGTTCGACCGGGGCCGCGGGCGGCGAGTTCGTCGCGCGGCCGGCCAACCTCTCCAGAGCGCGCTGGCGCGAGGCGTCGGACAGCTCGCCGAGCGCCTCGACCCGTCCATAGAAGCGCGGCCAATCGCCGTCGACCTCGGCGAACAGCGCGGCGAACGCCGGCACCCATTGATCGTAGAGGCCGAACGGCAACAACTTGGCGTTGTTCAGCGGACCCTCGATCCAGGTGTCGTAGCCGCTATAGCCTTGCCAGTGTTCGTCGCGCAGGGTGCGGTAGTCGCGCCGCAGGCGATCGAACTCGGCTTGCTTGGCGACGCCCATCGCGGCCTCCGGCAGGCCGCTGGCGTAGAGCGCTTCCAGCCGTTCGCGACACGCCAGGACCAGTGCGGTGAACGCCGCGCTCCGCCGGGCGCGCCCGTCCTCGGCTTCCGCCAGGCCACGGTCGCGGTGCCACTGGCGCAGCCCCTCCTGCTCGACGAAGCTGGCGAAGGACTCATTGAAGGCGGTGTCGTCGCGCAGGTAGAAGCGCTGGTGCGCCAGCTCGTGGAAGATCACCGAGGCCAGGCGATCGTCGTCCCAGCGCAGCATCGGGCTGAGGATAGGATCGTCGAACCAGCCCAGGGTGGAATAGGCCTCGACACCGCCGATGTAGGTGTCCAGGCCTTCCTGGCGCAGCAGCGCGGCGGCACCGCGCGCGCGACCGGGCTGGTAGTACCCCCGGTAGGCGACGCAGCCGGCGATGGGGAAACACTGCAGGCGCGGGGTCAGGGAATAGGCTTCGGTGGCGAACAGGTTCCACACCACGAACGGCCGGTGGATATCGGCGTACAGCCGATAACTGCGGTTGTCCGGCAAGCCCAGCCGGGCGCTGGCGAAGGCGCGCGCCTGCACGGCCAGCCCCAGACGCCGTTGCAGCACGGGATCCTGCGGGTGCTCGGCGAGGACCTCGGCGATCGGCTGTCGGACGCGCAGCAGGTCGAACTGCCCCTGGGCCAGGTGGGCGTAGTAGTCGAGGCTGGCGCAGCCGTTCAGCAGGGCGGCGAGCGCCAGCGGAACCGCGAGGCGGCGGGGAAGGTCGAGAGAGGCAACGAAGCGGGCGGGGATCATCCGCCGACCCTACCCGAACTCGCGGCGTCTCTCCAGCCCGGCGCAGCCGCCCCCTCTTGGGAGAAAAATCATGCGCAAGCCCTTGCTGTACTGCCTGTTCCCGGCGCTCGGCGCCTGTTCCCTGCTGCCACGCCCGGACCCCGACCAGGCCTGGATCGAACTCCACGACAAGGCCGGCAATACCCTGCAAGCCACCGAGGTGGACGAGCGTCCGCTGGAGGACGATCGCTACTTCCAGGTCACCCCGGGCGAACACGCCTTGCAGGTACGGCTGCAATTCGACGTCGACCCGGCCAACGTCGGTCCGGATAGCGCGGGCCTGTCGCGCACCTGCCTGCTGACCCTGGACTACGACGGGTTCGATGCCGGGCGACGCTATCGGCTGGCCACCGGCAGCTTCGGTTTCCGGCCCTGGGCGCAGTTGTACGACGAAAGCGGCAATGCGGTGGCGCGCGGGCGGGAGGGCCGCTGCGGCGATGTCTGACCGGGCGGCGGCGACGCTCGCGTATGCTCGGTGTTTTTCCACGAGGGATCATCCGATGAGCCGCGCTTCCATCCACCGCGTTTTTCCGCTGATCGCGCTCGGCCTGAGCGCCTGCGCCAGCTCGACCCTGCCGACGCCGGACCCCCAACAGGCCTGGATCGACGTCTATGCCACGCCGGGGCAGACCGTCAGCGCCACCCGCCAGGACGGGCAACCGGCCGGCGACGCCCGTTATTTCCAGGTCGCGCCGGGCGCCCACGAATTGCAGGTGCGTTATCAATACGAAGTGAACAGCGCCAGCCGTGACGGCGTCAGCGAGTCGATGCAGATCACCTGCCAATTGCGGGTGAGTTACGAAGGGTTCGTCGCCGGGCAACGCTACCGGCTGGAAGTGCGGCCGCTGGTGCTCAAGGCGCAGGGATATCTGTTCGATGCCCAGCGCCGTCTGCTGGCACGGGCCGAGGTTTTGCGCTGCGGGCCGATCTGACCCTGGCAAGCGGCCCCGACGGGGCCGCCTCGCCGGTTTAGGCTCAGTTTTCCAGCGTCGCTTCCAGGGTGATGTCCGCGTTCAGCACCTTGCTGACCGGGCAGCCGGTCTTCGCCGCGTCCACCGCCTGCTGGAACTTCTCCCGATCGGCGCCGGGAATCTTGGCCACCAGGGTCAGGTGCACCGCGGTGATGGTGAAACCCTCGGCATCCTTCTCCAGGGTCACTTCGGCCTTGGTGTCGATGCTCTGCGCGGTCATGCCGGCCTCGCCCAGTTGCAGGGACAGGGCCATGGAGAAGCAGCCGGCATGGGCGGCGCCGATCAGTTCCTCGGGGTTGGTCCCGGGCTGGCCCTCGAAACGGGTATTGAAGCCGTAGGGATTGCTCTTCAATGCGCCGCTCTGAGTGGAAATCGTGCCCTTGCCGTCCTTGATGCCGCCTTCCCAATGAGCGGTTGCGGTTTTCTTGATCGCCATGCGGTTTCTCCTTATGTACATGAGTCGTTCAGAGTGAGAGGAAGGTTGCGCCGATAAGTTCGGCGCCCCGGACCGACCGCTCGCCTCAGTGCCGCAGGCTGGCCAGGATGTCGAAGGCGCGCAGGCGATCGGCGTGTTCGTAGAGGTCGCAGGTGAAGATCAACTCGTCGGCCTCGGTCTGCTCCAGCAGGACCTCCAGCTTGGCGCGGATCTTCTCCGGGCCGCCGATCATCGCCAGGGCGAGGAAGCTGCCCACCGCCTCTTTCTCATGGGGCAGCCAGCGGCCGGCCATGCTCTCCACCGGCGGCCGCAGCACCAGGCTTTCGCCGCGCATCAGGGCGAGGATGCGCTGGTAGACGCTGGTGGCGAGGTGTTCCGCCTCTTCGTCGGTGGGCGCCGCCACCAGGGGCACGCCGAGCATCACGTAGGGCTTGTCGAGGGTCGCCGAAGGCTTGAAGTGATTGCGATAGACGCGGATCGCCTCATGCATGTAACGCGGCGCGAAGTGCGAGGCGAAGGCGTAGGGCAGGCCTTTCTCGCCGGCCAGCTGCGCGCTGAACAGGCTCGAGCCGAGCAGCCAGATGGGCACGCCGGTATCGACGCCGGGCATGGCGATCACCCGCTGCCCCGGCTGCCGCGGGCCGAGCAGGGCTTGCAGCTCCTCGACGTCCTGGGGGAAGTCGTCGGCGCTGCCCGACCGCTCGCGGCGCAGGGCCCGCGCGGTGGCCTGGTCGGCACCGGGCGCCCGGCCCAGGCCGAGTTCGATGCGGCCGGGATAGAGGGTGGCGAGGGTGCCGAACTGCTCGGCGATCACCAGCGGCGCGTGGTTGGGCAGCATGACGCCGCCCGAGCCCAGGCGCAGGCGGTGGGTGCCGGCGGCCAGGTAACCCAGCAACACGGAGGTGGCCGAGCTGGCGATGCCGTCCATGTTGTGGTGCTCGGCGACCCAGTAGCGGCTGAAGCCAAGCTTCTCCACGTGCTGGGCCAGGGCCAGGGAGTTGTGCATGGCTTGCGCCGGGCCACCGTCGTCGCGGATCGGGGCCAGGTCGAGAACGGAAAACGGGGTATCGGTCAGGCGTTTCATGGGCGAGCTCCTCGAGTCATTCCTTCCACATGGGGCCGCGGCGGGAAAAGGCAATGCCCGGATCCGTCGGAGAGAGCGGTCGTGGCGAAAGCGCGCCGTCGACGAACACCGCATTGGGGGAGGCACGGCGCCCCCGCTGGCGCTGCAACCGCCTGATCGACAAGCGTTTATCCGTCCGGCGCACGGCGTGGGCCGACGACGTGGCGCGCCACTTTTTCGCAGGCATGAAAAAGCCGGCATCACTCCCATGATCCCGGCTCGGTGCCGCGCGTATCAGTGACGCTGGTAGACGATTTCCTTGGTGCCCGCTTCGCAGGTACCCACCACCTTCTTGTCGCCACCGGTGCCTTTGTCGACGATTTCCAGCGTATAGGACGATGCGCCATTCGCCTTGATCTTGGCTTCGATTTCGGACTTCAACTCTTCACAGGGTTTGGCGGCTGCCAGGGCGGAACCGGCCATGCAAAACAAGCCCACCGCCATCAGTACCTTCTTCATGGATAACGCTCCCTCGTTCACAACACATGTCTGCGTGTGCAGACGGTAAGGCGCTGCGTCGCAGACGCTCGCCACAGCCCGTTCGCTCCGCCGCCGTCAAGGATCGGCTGGCGGAGCGCGCGGATCAGCTGTTGACGATGCGGAAGCCCACTTTCAGGGTGACCTGATAATGCGCGACCGCGCCGTTCTGGATGTGGCCCCGGGTCTCGGTGACTTCGAACCACTCCATGTTCTGGATGCTCTTGGAGGCTTCGGCCAGTGCGTTGCCGATGGCCTCCTCGATGCTGGTCTCGGACGATCCGACCAGTTCGACTTTCTTGTACGTGTGGTGATCCGACATGGGTGTTCTCCTCAGACAGATGGGGATGCGGCGCTGACCGCTGGTACTGTTGAGTCCGAAAAACCGTCGGATAAGTTCAGCTGAGGATAGCCGCACTTTCCAGTGCGGGCGCAGTCCCACTCTTCACCACCCCTTACCGGTAAGGAGAAGCCTGATGGCACTGTTCAATTCTCGGAAAAAATCCCTGCACAGCATCGAAGCGGAAATCGAAAACCTGATTTCGACCCTGGATAGCCTCAAGGGCGACGCCACCGACGAGTCGCGCAAGTCGCTCAAGGTGCTCAAGGCGAGCGCCGAACGCGCCCTCGGCCACTCGCGCAATCTGCTCAGCGACACCTATGAAGAGGTCAAGGAAAGGACCTACCAGGCCGGTGCCGCGACCTGCGACTACTCCCGCCAGCATCCGCTGGCCGCCGCGGGCATGGCCCTGGGCGCCGCCGCATTGATCGGCTACCTGTTCTTCCGCGACAGCGAATGACCCCTCGCGGCTCCGCGCCGCGATCCCCACTGCCGACCGCCCTCCCGGGCGATCGGCAAGGTCGAGCATTCCCGCCCGCCTGCGGTCCCGCCCACGGGGCCGCTCAGGCGGCGGGTTCGACCTGCCCCTCCGCCAGTTCGTCGGCCAACCAGCGCGCCAGCCGCTGCGCCTCAGCGCCGGCTCTTTCCGTCCGCTGACTCGGCACCCACAACGCCAGCCGCGCGTGCGTTTCCACGAAGCCCCAAGGCGCTTCCAGTCGTCCGCTCTTCAACTCGTCGGCCACCAGGAGCTGCGGTGCCACCGCGATGCCCTGGCCTGCGATGGCGGCTTCCAGCGAGTAATAGAGGTGTTCGAATCCCTGACCGAGGCTCAGGCGATCCTCCGCCAGCCCCTGCGCGGCGACCCATTGGGGCCAGGCCTGGGGCCGCGACAGGGTGTGCAACAGGGGCTCGTCGAGCAATTCGCTCGCCGAGGCCCGCTGCAAGTCGGCGAAGCGCGGATGCCGCGGCGACACCACCGGGCCGATCCGCTCCATCGCCAGCTCGTACACTCGCACGTCCGCCGGCCAGGGTGGTGCGGCGAAGCACAGCAACGCATCCAGGCCGGGCCGCCGGGGATCGAGTTCGCCCTCGCTGGCGGACAGCTGCAGGCGCAGCCCGGGCAGGTCGCGCTGCAGGCGATCCAGCCGCGGGATGAACCAGCGCGCCAGCAGGCTGCCGGGGCAGGCCACGACGAAGGACGCCTCCCCGGCATCGCGGCGTAATTCGCCGCAGAGCAGGGCGAGACGGTCGAAGGCCTCGCCGGCGGCATCGCGCAGGCGCACACCGGCATCGGTGAGTTTTATGCCTCGACCTTCCTTGCCGAGCAGGGTTACCCCCAGGCGGTCCTCCAGCGCCCGTAGCTGCCGGCTGACCGCGCCATGGGTGACGTGCAGCTCGTCGGCGGCACGGGTCACGCTGAGCAGGCGGGCGGTGGCCTCGAAGGCGCGCAAGGCGTTCAGCGGCGGAAGGTCGCGGCTCATATCGGTGAGTTTTCCTGACGGATTTCGGCGATCTTATCGCTTTTCATCGGCGCCCGCCGCGGTAGGATGGGCCCAATCCGACGGCGCAGCGACGCGCTGCGCCGAGGCACCTTTCGACGGTGTCGCCCGGGCCCTGGCCCGCGCGGCCCCACCGACCCGCAGGAGTCACCATGAGCTCATTCCGCAACGGCCCCGACGCCAATGGCCTGTTCGGCACCTTCGGCGGCCAGTACGTCGCCGAGACGCTGATGCCGCTGATCCACGATCTCGCCGCCGAATACGAGAAGGCCAAGCAGGACCCGGCTTTCGCTAAGGAGCTGGCCTACTTCCAGCGCGACTACGTCGGCCGGCCGAGCCCGCTGTATTTCGCCGAACGCCTGACCGAGCACTGCGGCGGGGCGAAGATCTACCTCAAGCGCGAAGAGCTGAACCACACCGGCGCGCACAAGATCAACAATTGCATCGGCCAGATCCTCCTGGCCCGGCGGATGGGCAAGCGACGCATCATCGCCGAGACCGGCGCCGGCATGCACGGCGTGGCCACCGCCACCGTGGCCGCGCGCTTCGGCCTGCAGTGCGTGATCTACATGGGCACCACCGACATCGATCGGCAGCAGGCCAACGTGTTCCGCATGAAACTGCTGGGCGCCGAGGTGATTCCGGTCACCGCCGGCACCGGCACCCTGAAGGACGCGATGAACGAAGCCCTGCGCGACTGGGTGACCAACGTCGACTCCACTTTCTACCTGATCGGCACCGTCGCCGGCCCGCACCCCTACCCGGCCATGGTGCGTGACTTCCAGGCGGTGATCGGCAGCGAGACCCGCGACCAGATGCACGCCCAGGAAGGCCGCCTGCCGGACTCCCTGGTCGCCTGCATCGGCGGCGGCTCCAACGCCATGGGCCTGTTCCACCCCTTCCTCGACGACGAGAGCGTGAAGATCATCGGCGTCGAGGCGGCCGGCCACGGCATCGAGACCGGCCAGCACGCGGCCAGCCTGAACGGCGGCGTGCCCGGCGTGCTGCACGGCAACCGCACCTTCCTGCTGCAGAACGAAGACGGCCAGATCATCGACGCCCACTCGATCTCCGCCGGCCTCGACTACCCCGGCATCGGCCCCGAGCACGCCTGGCTGCACGACGTCGGCCGCGTCGAGTACACCTCGATCACCGACAAGGAAGCCCTCGCCGCCTTCCACACATGCTGCCGCCTGGAGGGCATCATCCCGGCCCTGGAAAGCGCCCATGCCCTCGCCGAAGTGTTCAAGCGCGCCCCCGGCCTGCCCAAGGATCACCTGATGGTGGTCAACCTCTCGGGCCGCGGCGACAAGGACATGCAAACCGTCATGCACCACTACGACGAACAGGAAGAACACCTATGAGCCGCCTGCAGAGCCGCTTCGCCGAGCTGAAGCAAGAGGGCCGCGCCGCCCTGGTCACCTTCGTCACCGCCGGCGACCCGGACTGCGCCACCTCCCTGGCGATCCTCAAGGGCCTGCCCGGCGCCGGCGCCGACGTGATCGAACTGGGCATGCCCTTCACCGACCCCATGGCCGATGGCCCGGCGATCCAGCTGGCCAACATCCGCGCCCTGGCCGGCCGGCAGGACCTGGCGAAGACGCTGCGGATGGTCCGCGAATTCCGCGAAGGCGAGCAGCGCACGCCGCTGGTGCTGATGGGCTACTTCAACCCGATCCACAAGTATGGTGTCGAACGCTTCATCGCCGACGCCAAGGCGGCCGGCGTCGACGGCCTGATCGTCGTCGACCTGCCGCCGGAACATAACCGCGACCTGTGCGACCCGGCCCAGGCCGCCGGCCTCGACTTCATCCGCCTGACCACCCCGACCACCGACGACAAGCGCCTGCCCAAGGTGCTGAACGGCAGCTCCGGCTTCGTCTACTACGTCTCGGTGGCCGGCGTGACCGGCGCCGGGTCGGCGACCCTGGAGCACGTCGAGCAGGCGGTGGCGCGCCTCAAGCGCCACACCGACCTGCCGATCGCCATCGGCTTCGGCATCCGCACCCCGGACCACGCGGCGACCATCGCCCGCCTGGCCGACGGCGTAGTGGTGGGCTCGGCGCTGATCGACCGGATCGCCCAGGCGGCGACCCCGGCGCAAGCGGTGCAGGACGTGCTCGACCTGTGCTCGGCCCTGTCCGAAGGCGTCCGCAGCGCCCGCCGCTGATCGCCCCTACCGCACGGGCGATTTCCAAACCGTAGGGTGGAAAACCGCGAAGCGTTTTCCACGCAGTAGCCCGAGCACTCGTTTCAGCGCCCAGGTCGCCTGCCGCTTCGTCGGTGGGAAAGCGGAGCGTTTCCCACCCTACGGCTACCGGCCCGCACGGGCGATCCCGAGCCGTAGGGTGGAAAACCGCGAAGCGTTTTCCACGCGATAGCCCGCGCACTCGTTCCAGCACCCAGGTCGCCTGCCGCTTCGCCGGTGGGAAAGCGGAGCGTTTCCCACCCTACGGCCGCCCGGCCCGCGCGGGCGATCCCCAAGCAGTAGGGTGGAAAACCGCGAAGCGTTTTCCACGCAGTAGCCCGTGCGCTCCTTCCAGCGCCCAGGTCGCCCGCCGCTTCGCCGGTGGGAAAGCGGAGCGTTTCCCACCCTACGGCTACCGGCCCGCGCAGGCGATCCCGAGCCGTAGGGTGGAAAACCGCGAAGCGTTTTCCACGCGGCGGCCCAGGTCGGTCTCGCGACCCAGGTCGCCCGGAGCCGAGGTCGCGCCGACAGGCATTTCCAAACGGCCCGCCACGCCCGTACACTTGCGACAAATTCTTATTCGCAATATTTCCAGGAGGCGGGATGTCCAGAGTGTGTCCCGATACCGCATGCCATGCGCAACTGGACGCGCTCTACCGGGGTCATCACGGTTGGTTGCAAGGCTGGCTGCGTCAGCGCCTGGCGTGTCGCGCCGATGCCGCCGACCTGGCCCAGGACACCTTCGTCCGCGTGTTGCTCGCCCGCACCGCGGGTAGTCTGCACGAGCCGCGGCATTACCTGGCGACCATCGCCCGCGGCCTGGTCATCGACCTCTACCGGCGCCGCAGCCTGGAAACGGCCTACCTCGACGCCCTGGCCGCGCGTCCCGAGTTGTACGAACCTTCCGCCGAAGTGCGCGCGCTGATCCTCGACAGCCTGATGGCCATCGATCGCCTGCTCGACGGCCTGGGCGCGCGCACCCGGGCGATCTTCCTCGCCGTGCAACTCGACGGGCTCAGCTACGAGAAGGCCGCCGCCCAGGTCGGTGTGTCGGTCACCACCGTGCGCAAGCACCTCGCCCGGGCGCTGCTGCATTGCCTGCTGCTCGACGACGCATGAAGGCGATACTCGCCGAAGCGGTGGACTGGTACGTGCGCCTGCACGACAGCGACGCCACCGAGGCCACCCGCGTCGACTGGCGGAACTGGCTGTCCGCGGACCGCCGCCACGCCGAGGCCTGGGCCCGCCTGGAGCAGTTGCAGCATCGGCTCGGGCAGGCGCCGGCGGGCACGGCGCATACCCTGAAAAGCGCGCGACGCAGTCGGCGCGGCGCCTTGAAGGTCCTGGCGCTGCTGCTGGGCGTCGGCCTGGCCGGCTGGCAGGGCTACCGGGCCTCGCCCTGGAGCGCCGACTATGCCACCCGCGTCGGGCAGCGCCGCCGGCTGACCCTGGCCGATGGCAGCCGGCTCGACCTCAACACCGATACCCAGGTCGATGTCCGCTTCGATGCGAACCAGCGCCTGATCCAGCTGCGCCGCGGCGAAATCCTCGTGGAAACCGCCAAAGATGCCCGGCCGCTGAGCGTGCGGACCGCCGAGGGCCGCATCCTCGCCCTCGGCACCCGCTTCGGCGTACGCCAGGAGGACGGCCTGAGCCGCGTCGCGGTGGCCGCCCATGCCGTCGAGGTGCGCCCGGACCAGGCGCCGGGCCGGGTCGTCCGGGTGGACGCCGGCCAGAGCTTGGCGTTCACCGCCGACCACCCCGGCCCGCTGCGCCCCATGGCGCCCGATGCGCAGGCCTGGACGCACGGCATGCTGGTGGCGGTGGACTGGCGCCTGGCCGACCTGGTCGCCGAGCTGTCGCGCTACCGGCCCGGCTACCTCGGCTGCGCCGAGCAGGTCGGCGGACTGCGCCTGTCGGGGGCCTTCGCCCTGGACGACAGCGACGCCGCGCTGGCCAACCTGGAGGACTCGCTGCCGGTGCGGGTTCGCCGCCTGACGCCCTATTGGGTGCGGGTGGAAGCCCGCGGGGCCTGACTCAGGGACATTTTTCGCGAGGGGGGTGACAGATTTCCGCTTCCGCTTCGGCTCCACCCTGAACGGCGCATCAGACGCCCGCCCCATGCCATCCCGAACAGGAGCCCCCATGTCACCGCGTCCCCACCGCCTCACCCGGCGCATCCGCTTCTCCGCCCTCGCCCTGGGCCTTTCCGGCCCGCTATTGCTGGCGGCCGCGCCCGCCCCCGCGTGGGCGCAGACGCTGAGCTACGACATTCCCGCCGGCGACCTGGGAGCCGCCCTCAGTCGCTTCGCCGCCGCCAGCGGCGTGACGATCAGCTTCGGCGCCGAGGAGACCGCGGGCCTGCGCTCGCCCGGGCTGCGCGGCGACTACGCGCTGGACCAGGGCTTCGCCCACCTGCTGCAGGGCAGCGGCATGCAGGTCCGCCAGGCCGGCGAGACGCGCTACGTGCTGGTCAAGCCGCAGCCGGGCGACGCGCTGGAACTGGGCGCCACCACCGTCAGCGCGAACGGGCTGGGCGCCACCACCGAGGGCAGCCGCTCCTACACCACCGGCGCGATGCAGACGGCGACCAAGCTGCCGCTGTCGATCCGCGAAACGCCCCAGGCGGTGACGGTGATCACCCGACAGCGCATCGAAGACCAGGGGCTGAGCAACCTCAACGAAGTGGTGCAGAACACCCCGGGGTTGATCCTGCGGCGCCACGGCCCGGAGCGCTCGACCTACCATTCCCGCGGGTTCTCGGTCGACAACATCCTGTACGACGGCCTGCCCACCAGCCTCGACAGCTCCTGGCTGTCCCAGGACCTGCTCGCCGCGGACATGGCGATCTACGACCGGGTCGAGGTGGTGCGCGGCTCCACCGGCCTGATGCAAGGCGCCGGCAGCCCCTCGGCGGCGATCAACCTGGTGCGCAAGCGCCCCACCCGGGATTTCCAGGCCAGCCTGCAGGGCAGCGCCGGCAGCTGGGACCGCTACCGCACCGAGGTGGACGCCTCGGGGCCGCTCACCGACAGCGGCAACCTGCGCGGCCGGGTGGTGACCGCCTACCAGAACCAGAACAGCTTCCGCGACGTCGCGGAGAACGAGCGCGGCCTGTTCTACGGCATCCTCGAAGCCGACCTGAACGACAGCACCACCCTCACCCTCAGCGCCTCGCACCAGAACGACAACTACAACGGCAACGGCTGGACCGGGGTGCCCGTCGACTTCGACGGCGGCGACCTGCACCTCTCCCGCTCGACCTCCCTGAGCAACGACTGGGAATACTGGGACAGGACCACCACCACGGCCTTCGCCGGGCTCGAACACGCGCTGGACAGCGGCTGGAAACTCAACCTGTCGGCGCAGCGGACCTGGTCGGCCCTGGACATGCTGGGTACCTACCCGAGCGTCAACGTCAGCACCCGGACGATCAACCAGATGGTCGGCATGGGCGAGTACCGCGAGCGGCAGAACAGCTTCGACCTGTACGCGAGCGGCCCCTTCAGCCTGCTGGGGCGGGAGCACCAACTGGTGCTCGGCGCCAGCCACCGGACCGTGACGTTCGAGGGCGACGTGGCGACGAACCGCCTGCTGGCCAGCGCCATCGACGTCCACCACTGGGATTCCGGCGCCCTCGCCAAGCCGGCCAAACCCGACCTGTACGACTGGCTGGACTCCGACGCCGAACAGACCGGCGTCTACGCCACCACCCGCCTGAGCCTGGCCGATCCGCTCAAGCTGATCCTCGGCGGCCGGCTCGACTGGTACGAGCTGGACAGCGTATACCCCTACCTCAACAGGCCGACGCCGCCGACCCTGAAGATCACCCGCAACGTCACCCGCTACGCGGGGCTGATCTACGACCTGAACGACACCCATTCGGTGTACGTCAGCTACACCGACATCTTCAAGCCGCAGAACTACTTCGACGGCAGCGGCAACCCGATCCAGCCCATCACCGGCAAGAACTACGAGGTGGGCCTCAAGGGCGAATACTTCGACGGCGCGCTCAATGCGTCCCTGGCGATCTTCCAGATCGACCAGGAAAACCGCGCCAAGAAGCTCGACGACCAGTCGAGCTGCGCCAGCTACCCCACCACCAGTTGCTACGAGGCCGCCGGCAAGGTGCGCAGCAAGGGCATCGAGCTGGAACTGCAAGGCGCGCTGACGCCGGACTGGCAACTGGCGGCCGGCTACACCTTCGCCGAGGTCAAGTACGTGAAGGATGCGACCAAGGCCAACGAGGGCCAGTTGTTCGACACCGACATCCCGCGCCACCTGTTCAAGCTCTCGACCACCTACACCCTGCCCGGCGAGCTCTCGCGCTGGCGCGTGGGCGGCGCGCTGTACCGGCAGAACAGCATCTACAACCGGAGCGCCACCTACTCCATCGAGCAGGAGGCTTATTCGCTGGTGGACCTGATGCTCGGCTACAAACCCACCGACCGGATCGACGCGCGGCTGAACCTGAACAACGCCTTCGACAAGAAGTACTACAACGTCATCAGCTCCTCGGTGAGCACCCCGAGCAGCGTCTACGGCGAACCGCGCAACCTGACGTTGTCGGTGAAATACGACTTCTGAGCCCCTGCCGCGCGCGCCAGGGTCCAGCCCGTGCGCCCCCGGTGGGAAAGCGGAGCGTTTCCCACCCTACGGTTGGGTCGCCACCGCAAGGGCGCGGTCCGCACATTCGCCGTAGGGTGGAAAACCGCGAAGCGTTTTCCACGGGGTGGCCGCGAGCTGGACCGCTGCATCCGCGCTGCCCGATACCCCGCCGGTGGGAAAGCGGGGCGTTTCCCACCCTACGCCTGGATCACCACCGCCAGGGCGCGGTTCGGCCATTCGCCGTAGGGTGGAAAACCGCGAAGCGTTTTCCACGGGGTGACCGCGAGCCTGGACCGC
Organism: Pseudomonas sp. RIT-PI-AD; assembly: GCF_025642785.1. GTDB lineage: Bacteria > Pseudomonadota > Gammaproteobacteria > Pseudomonadales > Pseudomonadaceae > Pseudomonas_T. The sequence goes on along the minus strand of NZ_JANZKU010000010.1, from coordinate 106,474 downwards.
TGCATCCGCGCTGTCCGATGCCCCGCCGGTGGGAAAGCGGAGCGTTTCCCACCCTACGCCTGGGTCGCCACCGCAAGGGCACGGTTCGGCCATTCGCCGTAGGGTGGAAAACCGCGAAGCGTTTTCCACGCGGCGGCCGCGAGCTGGATCGCTGCATCCGCGCCGCCCGATACCCCGCCGGTGGGAAAGCGGAGCGTTTCCCACCCTACGCCTGGGTCGCCACCGCCAGGGCACGGTCCGGGCATTCGCCGTAGGGTGGAAAACCGCGCAGCGTTTTCCACGCGGTGACCGCGAGCTGGATCGCTGCATCCATGCCGCCCGATACCCCGCCGGTGGGAAAGCGGGGCGTTTCCCACCCTACGGCTGGATCACCACCGCAAGGGCATGGTCCGGCCATTCGGGATCCGCCGTGCCTCGGCGAACGCGGGCGCCGCGGTCAGCTGGCGGGGGCCGCGCGCGCCGCCAGGTTTTTCTGCAGCTTGTAGCTCTTCGCGGCGTCCGGGATCGGCGTGACCTTGCCGGTTTCCAGCCAGCGGCGCAGGCGGGTGGCGTCGGCCATGTGGGTGTACTTGCCGAAGGCGTCCAGTACCACGAAGGCCACCGGCCGCTTGGCCATTTCGGTGCGCATCACCAGGCAGTGTCCGGCCTTGTCGGTGTAGCCGGTCTTGGTCAGCTGGATGTTCCAGTCGTCCTTCTGCACCAAGTGGTTGGTGTTGCGGAAGCCCAGGGTATAGGCCGGCTTGCGGAAGGCCACGGTCTGCTCGCGGGTGGTGCTGAACTTCTCGATCAACGGGTACTGGCGGCTGGCCTTGAGCAACAGCAGCAGGTCGTGGGCGCTGGAGACGTTCTGCTCGGACAGCCCGGTGGGCTCGACGTAGCGGGTGTGGCGCATGCCCAGGGCCTTGGCCTTGGCGTTCATCGCCGCGACGAAGGCCGGCGTGCCGCCCGGGTAGTGGTGGGCGAGGCTGGCGGCGGCGCGGTTTTCCGAGGACATCAGCATCAGCAGGAGCATCTCGCGACGGCTGATCTCGCTGCCGATGCGCACCCGCGAGGCGACGCCGCGCATCTGGCTGACGTCGCTGACGAACACCGGCAGCGATTCGTCCAGGGCCTGGCCGGCATCGAGGGCGACCATGGCGGACATCAGCTTGGTCACCGAGGCGATCGGCACCACCAGGTCGGGGTTGCTGGAGTAGAGGGTCTGGCCGGTCTGCAGGTCGACCAGCAGCGCGCTGCCGGAAGCGAGTTCCTGGACCGGCGCCACGGTCGCGGCGCGTTTCTCGGCGGCAGCGAGGTCGCCGGCGAAGGCCAGCGCGGCGCACAGGCAGATATTCAGGATCGGGCGGGACACATTCACGACGATCACCTGGAGAAAAAAGATCGATGAAAAGACGCCCGGCGCGACCCGCATGCACGAACAGGCGGGCTAACGGCGGGCGTCTGTAGGGAATTCCGGCGAATCGTCGCGGATCATACCCGCCCCGGTGCGACGGCGGGAACGCTTTCCCGGGGTCCGCGACCCGCCTATCCGACGGACGCGGCGGGGCTCAGGCCGGGGCCGTCGCCGGACCGTTGCGCAAGGCCGCCAGGTCCCTGAGCGGCGGCGCGCCGAACAGCCGGCTGTATTCGCGGCTGAATTGCGAGGGGCTGCCGTAGCCGACCCGGTGCCCCGCGAGGGAAGCCTCCAGCCCTTCCGAGAGCATCAGCCGCCGCGCCTCCTGCAAGCGCAGCTGCTTCTGGTATTGCAAGGGGCTGAGGGCGGTGAGCGCCTTGAACCGGTGGTGCAGGGTCGACACGCTGAGGTTCACCCGGCGCGCCAGGTCCTCGATGCGCAGCGGCTGGCCGTAGTGATCGTTCAACCACTCGATGGCGCGGGTCACCCGGTAGGCCTGGCTGTCGCCCATGGCGATGTCGTGCAGCAGGTGCCCCTGAGGCCCGCGCAACACCCGGTAGAAGATTTCCCGGATCACCAGCGGCGCCAGCATCGGTACGTCCGCGGGCGCCTCCAGCAGGCGCAACAGGCGCAGCACCGCGTCCAGCAGCGACTCGTCCAGCCGCTGCACGTAGAGGCCGCGTCCCTGGGGTCGTTGCGCCGCGCCGGACAGCCCGGCGTCGGCGATCAGCCGAGCGATTTCGCCGGGGTCGAGGGTCAGCCGCAGGCACAGGTAGGGGCGCTCAGGCGAGGCCTCGATCACCTGCCCGCAGACCGGCAGGGCCACCGAGACCAGGAGGAAATGCAGCGGATCGTAGCGGTAGCGTTCGGTGCCCAGGTACAGGTCCTTGCCGCCCTGGGCGATCAGGCACAGCGCCGGCTCGTGGACGCCGTGCATTCGCTGGGTCGGCGCATCGCAGCGGATCAGGGTCAGGGGCTCCACCGCGGTGTCGTGGAAGCCTTCCTGGGGGCAATGGCGGCTTATCCGCTCGGTCAGTTCGCGATGCCGCGCCGCTTCGGCGGCCTGCGCCGCCTGAACCTCTGTGTGCGTCATGGGAAGCCCTCGGCCGGTGCGAACCACCAGCTTAGCGGTTGCGGCCGCGGAAAGCCGCACCCCCCGCCATCGCCCGGCAGGATCGGGCAAGTTCGCGGGAGGATCGGGCAATTCTGCCCACGCGTACCGGCCCGGACGCCGAGCCTGCCGGCCTTCTCCGACGGATGCGGACGTCGGCGCGACAGAATCGGGCAAGAACGCGGCAGCAATCGCCTACCGCCTGGCCGGTCGCGACCCCTAGGCTGAACCCATGGCGACGCACCGGGCGTCGCCTCTGCGGGGGAAGGCGAACATGAACGAACTCGACGGCAAGGTAGTGGCCATCACCGGCGCCAGCAGCGGGATCGGCGAGGCCACCGCGCGCTGGCTCGCCCGCCGCGGTGCCCGCCTGGTGCTCGGCGCGCGCCGCGAAGAACGCCTGCGGACGCTGGCCGAGGCGATCCGCGCGGACGGCGGCGAAGCGGATTACCAGGCGCTGGACGTGACCCGGCGGGAGCAGGTGCAGGAATTCGTCGACTTCGCCACGCGGCGTTTCGGCCGCCTCGACGTGCTGGTGAACAACGCCGGGGTGATGCCCCTGTCGCGCCTGGACGCGGGGCGGGTGGACGAGTGGCAACGGATGATCGACGTCAACCTGATGGGGGTGCTCTACGGCATCGCCGCCGCATTGCCGCTGATGCAGCGCCAGGGCAGCGGCCAGTTCGTCAACCTGGCGTCCATCGGCGCCCACGCGGTGAGCCCGACCGCGGCCGTGTACTGCGCCACCAAGTTCGCCGTGCGCGCCTTGTCGGAGGGCTTGCGCCAGGAGGTCGGCGAGGCCATCCGGGTCAGCGTGATCTCTCCCGGGGTGACCACCTCGGAGCTGGCCGAGAGCATTTCCGATCCGACCGGACGCGAGGCCATGCGCGCCTTCCGGCGGATCGCCATGCCGGCCGAGGCGGTGGCCCGCGCCATCGCCTACGCCATCGAGCAACCGCCGGAGGTGGACGTCAGCGAAGTCATCGTGCGGCCCACCGCCAGCCCTTTCTGAGGTTTCCCATGGGCATCGAACAGTACCTGAGCGGCCGTGGCCGGCCGGGCCACGAAGCGGCCATCGCCGCCCTGCTGCAACGCCTGGCGCGGCTGTCCCGGGACGTGCCCGGCTGCCTGGAATGCGAGCTGCACCTGCCCGACGCCGGCCGAGCCGAATGGTGGCTGCGCGCGAACTGGGCGAGCGCCACGGCGCTGTGGCGGGCGACGGCGACCGCCGCGCCGCTGCTGGACGAACTGCTGCGCGACCATTGCCTGCACCTGCGCGCCGGCACCACTGCGGAGGCCTGCTGAACGGACCCGCGCCGCGCGGCCAAAAACCGGCGGCTCGGGCGCCTGGACTCGCGGGCTGTCGCGGCGCATTTCCACCGGTTGCGGGGCGACCCGCGCCTGGTCAACCGGGCCTTTCGGATAGCGGCGCCGCGCTTTTCCGCCTCAGTACTCCACGCGCCAACCCAGGGTGAAGGTGCGCCCGCGGCCTTGGTAGTCATACAGATAGGCCGGCCCGAAGGTCGGCGAATAGAACAAGGTCGCGCGTTGCCCCCAGACGGTGCTGTAGTGCTTGTCCAGCAGGTTCTGGATTCCCGCGCTGAAGGTGCCGAACCCGGTCTGGCGTTCGCCCATCAGGTCGAAGGTGGTGTAGCCATCGATTTCGTGGTCGGCGTCGTCCTTCAGGCTGAAGGCGCGATTGGCCTGCAGCCGCGCGCTGTTCTGCCCGTCCCCCCAGCCGACGAAGGCGGTGGATTTGGAGAGCGACGCATAGCGGGCATCGCGCTTGATCCAGTCGCCATCGGCATCCTCTTCCTGGGAGCGCACCAGGTGCAGCGTGGTGCCGCCCTGCCAGCCGTTGTCGAAGTAACGGGTCAGCGCGCCCTCGAACCCGAAGTCGCGGCTCTTGTTGTCGATCACGTCGATGGTCAGGGTGGCCTGGTCGGTGGTGATCACCTTGTCGGACCAGATGTAGTACACCGCGGTTTGCGCCTGCCAGTGCGGGTCGGCATAGCGCCAGCCCAGTTCCACCTGGCGGCTCTTGATACCGGCCAGCGGGTTGTCGTCCACCGACAGGCCGGCCTTGCCGTAGTACTTGGCCGGATCGGGCAGGTCGAAGCCTTCGCTGTAGTTGCTCCACGCCTGGTGGCCGTTCTTGAAGTCGTAGATGGCGCCGAGGTTGTACAGGCTGACCTGGTAATCGTTGTCGCCGCCGGGGACGTTCTTGAAGTCGCTCACCTCGACGTCCATCTTCTGGTGCCGCGCGCCGCCGGAGACGGTCAGGCCGTCGGTGGCCTTCCAGTCCAGTTGGCCATAGGCCGACAGGCCGTCGACGACATAGCTGGGATAGCGCGGCGCGGTACTCAGGGTGCTCAGGTCCAGGCCGCCGCTTTCCGAAGAGATCAGTGAGTCGAAGGTCTTCTGTTCGGCGTTGAAGCGCTCGTGGTCGAGGTCCACGCCGTAGGTCAACTTGACGCGATCCCACTGCTTGCTGAACAGGCCCTTCAGGCCGCTGACCTCGAAGTTCTGCTGCGAGGCGGCGAAGTACACGCCTTTGCTGCCGACCGGGCCACCGCTGTTGTAGTAGGGAAACGGGTAGAAGTTGTCGTCTTCCTTGCGGTAGTAGGCCTGCAGGTAGAAGTCCTGGCCGAGCACATCGGCATGGTGGTAATTGGCGTTGAGCAACAGGCGGCGGGTGCGGGGTTCCAGGTCGGTATCCAGCCCGCTGCGGACCTCGGCATCGTCCAGGCTCGACGGCGCCTTGTCGTTCAGGTGTGGAAAGTAGATGCCCGTGCTGCCGTCGTTGCCCGAATCGTAATACTGCGCCAGCAGGTCGAGGCTCTGCGCGTCGCTGAGCTGCGCGGAAAGGTTGCCCATCACATCCAGGGTGCGGTTGTACTGCAGGTCGGTCTGGGTGTTATCGATGAAGATCTGCTCGCCGGCGCCGTCATAGAAGGCTTCGCTCTTTTCCGCCGACACGCCCAGGCGCGCGCTGATACGGTCGTTGCCGCCGCTCACCGACTGGGCCAGGCGGGTGGACAGGTCGTCGCTGTTGTTGAAACCGCTGCTGGCGCCCGCCTGCGTCTCGAAACGGGCCGCGCCGGCGGCCCCCTTCTTGGTGATGAGGTTGATGATGCCGCCGGTGGCGCCGCCGCCGTACAAGGCGCTGGCGCCGGACAGCACCTCGACGCGCTCGACGTTGAACGGCGAAATGCTGTCGAACTGGCGCGACAGACCTCGCGAGCTGTTCTGGCTGACCCCGTCGATCATCAGCAGCACGTTGCGCCCGCGCATGTTCTGGCCGTAATTGGTGCGGCCTTCCGGCGCCAGGTCGAGGCCCGGCACCAGCTTGCCCACCGCTTCCTTGAGGCTGACCCCGGTGTCGAGCTGTTCGCGCAATTGAGCCTGCTCCAGCACCCAGACAGTGCCGGGGATCGAGCCGATATCGGTGGGGGTGCGCGCCGCCACGCTGATTTGCGTCGAGGCCAGGTTGAGCGCGGCCTCCTCCGCGCGCGCCTGGGGCTGCAGCAGCACCGTACGCTCGTCGGTGAAGCGCCAGCTCATCCCGCTGCCGTCGAGCAGGCGGCGCAGCGCCTCGTCCGGGGTGTAGCGACCGTCCAGACCGCTGCTGCGCAGGCCCTGGATATCCTCGGAATTGAACAGCAGGTGCAGACCGGCCTGATCGGCGAACTGGGTCAGGGTGCTGTCCAGGCTGTGCGGCGCGATGTGCAACTCGACGGCGGCCTGCTCGGCGGCCATGGCCAGCGGACTGGCGCCAGCGATCAGCGAGGCGAGAAACAAACCGCGGTGCAGCGGAGAAGAAGGGTGAGCCATACGAGGGGTTCCGTGTCGGTTGGGCAGGGCGCGTTATTGGGAATTCTTCGCGTTCATGCCTACGACGAAACGACTTCGCGAACCTTGCAGTGCCGAAACGAAAAAAATTTCGACCCATCATCCGCCGGGCGCGGGGCGATGAGCACCGCCATGCCAGGCCCGGGTCGGCGCTGCCGGGGGCGCTATTCGCCCGGGCCGCGTGGAGCGGGCCGGATCAGCACCAGCCAAGGCAAGCGGGTGATCCTCACCGGTTGCAGGCGCTCCAGGGTCGTGAGCAGGGCGGCCGGGTCATCGAGGTCGAACACGCCGCTGACCCGATGCCGGCCGAGGTCGCGGTCGGTGAGCAGGATGCGCCCGGGCAGGTAGCGTTCCAGTTCGTCGAGCACCTCGCCCAGCGGGCGCCGATTGAAGATCAGCTTGCCGCGTTGCCAGGCGCTGGCGCTGTACAGGTCCAGCGGCTGCACCGCGCCGGGCGCGCCCCGCTCGCGATAGCTCAAGCGCTGCCCGGCCGCCAGGCTCACCGGCTGACCGCCGGCGCTGTCCACCTGGACCACGCCCTCGCTCACGTCCACCCGTACCCGCGGGCCCCGGCTATCGACGTCGAAGCGGGTGCCCACGGCGCGCACCCGGCCGCCGGCCGCCTCCACCACGAAGGGCCGCGCCGGGTCCTTGGCCACCTCGAAGAGCGCCTCGCCACGCAGCAGGCGCAGGCGCCGCAGCCCCGGGGAAAAGTCCTCGGACAGCGCGCTGTCGCTGTTGAGCCAGACGCGGCTGCCATCGGCCAGTTCGATCAGCCGACGCTCGCCGGTCTGGGTGCGGTAGTCGGCATACCCGCCGGGCCGCAACGTGGGTAACGCCAGGCCCACGGCGACGACCGCCAGGCAAGCCGCGATCGCCAGCGGCAGCCCGCGGCGCACGCGACCCGGGGCACCCTGCCGGTGACGCCGGGCGGCGCGGGTCCGCGGCAGCGCGTTCCACAGTGCCTCGGCCGTGGCGGCGGCATGCGCGTGGGCCGGGCTCTGCGCACGCCACTGGGCGAAGGCGGCATGCCGTTCGGCGTCGGCGCGTCCGGAATGCAGCTCCGCCAGGTGCTCGAGGGCCTGCTCTTCCAACGCGGCGAGCGACTGATGGCGGCTCATGGCACGCCCGCCTGCTGGCGTTGCCAGGCCAGGCAATGGCGCATGGCCTGGACGATGTATTTGCCCACCATGCTTTCCGATACGCCCAGACGCCGGGCGATCTGCGCATGGGTCAGGCCGTCCAGGCGATTGAGCAGCAGGGCGGTGCGCGCGTTGACCGGCAACTGGTCGAGCGCGGCGTCGAGCAGCTCCAGGCTTTCGTGGGCGAGCACGTGGGACTCCGGCGTGGCCAATGGGTCGCACAGCTCGTCGGCGGCGGTCGCCTCGACGTGCAGTTCGGCCAGGCGGCCTTCGCGACGCAGGTTGTCGATGGCCAGGTTGCCGGCTACCCGAAACAGATAGGCACGCGGGTCCAGCACATCGTTTTCATTGGGATGATCGGCCAGGCGCAGCCAGGTGTCCTGGGCCACGTCCGCCGCACGCTGGCGATCGCCCAGGCGCCGGGCGAGGAAGCGGAGAAGGTCCGCGTAGTGCACCTGGAAGCTCTGCAGGAGGGACGAAGAGGCGAAACGCCGCATATGACCGAGGACCCCTGGAAACCGGCCACATGGCGCGGCGTGCTGGAGAGGCCGGCCAGCATACAACGAATCGAGAATGATTATCGAAACACGGGGGGCTCGCGTCGAGCTTCTCGCCGGGGCCGAGGCGGGTTTTCGACGCGTCCGGCGCATGGCCGCGCAAATCAAGGCGCGGGCGGCTCGGACAGCAGCTCGGGCGCCTGGGTGCGCAGGCTGTCGCGGAGCATTTCCAACTGTTGCAGGGCGCCGCGCGCCTCGTCCAGTTCCGCCGCGCTGCGTTCGCCGCCTTGGGCGGCGTCCTCGATCCGCGCGCGGATCGCCGGAATCTGCTGCACCCCGGCGATATAAGCCTGGGCCTGGCGGCGTTCCTCGTCGGCCTGGAACGCCGCATAGGCCTGGGGATCGGCGAGCGTCGCCGCCGTTGCCGGACGCCGCGGGCGCAAGCCACCCAGGGCCGGGCTGCGTGGGTCGCCGCGTTCGATCATCACCTGCATGAGCACTTGGGCGGCCTCGGCATCCAGGCCTGGTGGCGAGTCCGTCTCGGCGACCTTGGCCGTCGGCGCCGGCAGGGCGGGACGGGATACCCGCGGTGCCGGCGGGGGCGACCACGTCCCGGCCTCCGCCAGGGGCGCGCCGCGGGGGACCGCCGCGACCGCGGGAGGCGCGGGCGCCGGGTCCGCCTCCGCCAGATAGACCACTGCCGCCACCGCGCTCGCGGCGCAGCCCAGGGCGGCGGCCAGCCAGCGCATCACAGGCCGTCCACCCGCGCCCGCGCCATCTGCTCGTCGAGGCGCGCCTGGAGCTGCGCGGCGATCCGTTCGCGGGCCACCGCCTGGTCGACCTCCGCGCGCACCGCCGGGTCTTCCAAGGGCAGTTGGCGATCCTCGCGCTCGCCCACCCGGATGATCTCGAAGGCGCCGTCGATCAGCATCGGCCGCGACAGGGTATCGGCCTTCTGGATCAGCGCCGCCTTGTGCAGCAGGTCCAGGCGGGGGTCGGCGGTGTGGATGATTCCGAGGTCGCCGGGCGGGTCCAGGGCCTTGTCCGCGGCCTGGGAATGGCGCCGCACCGCCTCGTCGAACGCCAGGCCGGCCTGCAACTCGGCATAGACCCGGTCGGCGCTGGCCTGGTCGGCCAGGCGCAGGTGCGCCGCGCGCACCCGGGCGACGTTGCGATAACGTTCGCCGTGGCGCTGGTAATAGGCGCGCGCCTCGGCATCGCCAACCTGGCGGGCGGCCGCTTGCAGGTACGCCGACGTCTGGTGCAGCTCGTCGGTGAGACCCACCTGGCGCAGGTAGGCCTGCCGGACCAGCTTGTCGCGCACGATGCGTCGCAGGCCGTCGCGCTCGGCCGCGCCGAAGCCCTGCTCCGCCAGCCGCTGCCAACGGTAGGCACGGCGCAGGCGCCGGTCGGCGCGTTGCTCCAGGTAGTCCAAGTTGCCTTCCTGGAGTTCGGCGCGGCCCTGCACCTCCTCGGCCTCGTAGAGGTCGAGCAGGTCGAGGACCTCGGGCGCGCCGCCGGCGAAGCGCCAGACCCGGACCCGGGTCGCGGCGGCCGCCGCACGCTGCCCGGCGTCCAGGGCCTGGCTGTCGAGGCGCAGGCCGTTGCCGCGCGGCGCGAGCAGCGCGCGCAGGCGCGCCGCGTCGAGGCCGTCGTCGGGCAGGCGGAACGCCTGGAGGTCGGCCTCGAGCCGTTCGCCGTAGACCAGCTCCACCAGGCGCTCGGCCTCGTCGTCCACCTGGGCGTCGAGCGCCCGGCGTTGCCGTTCCGGCAGGCCGGCTTCCTCCTGCCGCGCCAGCAGGCGGTTTTCCACCAGGCCCCGGCGCACCCGCAGCGGGTCGCCGCCCGGATGCAGGCGGGCCAACGCCTGCTGCACCAGGTCGACGCTGGCGGCGGGCAAGCGCTCGCCGTCGATGCTCAGGTCCGGGCCGGCCAGTGCCGGCAGGGCACCGGCCAGCCAGGTGACGAAGGCCAGCCCGGCGAGCGTCCGGCGCGGCCTACAGGCTGCCTTGCGCATAGAAGCTATTGGCGGCTTTGGTGAGCACCGCGGCGGTCAGCGCCACCGATTGCGGGATCAGCTCGCGGGCCAGGCGCCGGCGGGTGGCGTCGCTGGTGTCGTAGAGCGGTTCGGGGTTCTGGTAGGCGATCTGCGCGGTCTGGGTGATCAGGTCGCGCAGCGGCTGGCGGGTGTCGTAGACGGCGATCCGGTTGGCCACCGCCGCCGGGTCGGCGAAGCCTTCGGCGAGGTAGCGGTCGTCGACCCAGCCTTCCCAACTGGTGTGGCCGTTAGCCGAGGTGACCCAGGAATGGTGCGGCTGGCCCACGTCGCCGGTGGCGTGCAGCACGTAGCCGATGGTCTGCAGCGACGGCGCCGCCTTGAACTGCTCGAACCAGTAGTTGGCGAGGTTATCGATGGGCTGGAAGGCGGTGGTCTGGAAGTCGCCGTAATCGCGCTGCCAGTCGGACCGGCTGCCCTGGCGGTAATGCGCCTCGGTGGTGTCGAAGTCGCTCTTGAGCAGCTCGCGGTTGTACAGGTAGATCATCGCGTAGCGGTCCACGTCGCTGATGCTACCGTCGACCTTGTGGTAGCGGTAGTCGTAGCCGCCGTGGTCGTTGCCATGCACGTCGCCCTGGCGGCCCATGTCGATGAAATGCCAGTAGGAGGTGTAGTTGACCAACGAAGCCGCCGCGTCGCCCATGGGTGCGTACTCGTAGCCGACCCACCAACCGCCGAGGTGGGTGTCCTGGAAATCGTCGACGTCGTAGGCGGCCTGGCCGAGGATTTCCCCGGCCTTGGCCTCGCTACCGGCGGCACCGACGTAGAACTGGTAGGCGCGCTTCATCTCCGGCGTGGCATAGGCCGAATTGAGGAAGGCCAGGGCGTCCTTGGCGATGTTCTTGTGGGTCGGTTGCGACCAGGCGGCCGCGTGGCCGGCGACCAGGCAGAGGCCGGCGGCGGAGACGAAAGCGAACAGGGATGGCGACATGGGACACACTCGGTAAGGGTGGGGTCCCGGTAGTTATAAAAGCGGAAAATGGCAGTCGTATTGCAAAATCCGGCCAAAAGGTACTTTCGTACCAATTGGCAGGGCGAGCAGGCTGTCCCTCGCTCAGGCGGTCAACAGGCGGCGCATTTCCGCGAGCACCGGCGCGGTCCGCGGGCGCACGCCGCGCCAGACGAAGAAGGCTTCCGCCGCCTGTTCCACCAGCATGCCGAGGCCGTCCAGCGCGCGCGCCGCGCCCTGCTCCAGGGCCCAGCGGCAGAAGGCGGTGGGCTCGCTGGCGTACATCATGTCGTAGCACAGCGTATGGCCGCGGCGGATCAGCGCCGGGTCGATGGGCGGCCGCTCGCCGGCGAGGCTGGCGGAGGTGCCGTTGACGATCAGGTCGAAGGGCCCTTCGAGGGCTTCGAAGCCGCTTCCCGAGACCCGGCCCAGGTCGGCGAAGCGCTCGGCCAGGTGCTCGGCCTTGTGCGCGGTGCGGTTGGCCAGGGTGAGCGTGGCCGGGCCTTCGCCGAGCAGCGGTTCGAGCACCCCGCGCACCGCGCCGCCGGCGCCGAGCAGGAGGATCCGGGTACCGCCCAGGGCGAAGCCGGCGTTGCCGGTGAGGTCGCGCACCAGGCCGGCGCCGTCGGTGTTGTCGCCGTAGAGGCGGCCATCGGCGAGTTTCTTCAGGGTGTTCACCGCGCCGGCGCGCTCGGCCCGCTCGCTGAGGACGTCGGCCAGGCGATAGGCCTCCTCCTTGAACGGCACGGTGACGTTGGCACCGCGGCCTTCGGCGAAGAAGGCGCGGGCGAACCCGGCGAAATCCTCCAGGGGCGCCAGCAGCGCCTCGTAGGCCAGGGCCTCGCCGGTCTGCTCGGCGAAGCGCCGCTGGATCAGCGGCGATTTGCTGTGGCCGATGGGGTTGCCGAAAACGCCGTAACGGTCCATGGGACTCCTTTGATCGAGGGTGCGCGCAGCGGTGGGGAACGCCCGGCGGGCTCAGCCCGGCGTGCCCAGCCAGTCGCGGTCGGTGAGGAAATACTCGGTGAGGCGGGCCTCCGCGCTGCCCGGCTCGGGGTGCCAGTCGTAGCCCCAGCGCACCTGCGGCGGCAGCGACATGAGGATCGATTCGGTGCGGCCGCCGGATTGCAGGCCGAACAGGGTGCCGCGGTCGTACACCAGGTTGAACTCCACGTAGCGGCCGCGGCGGAAGGCCTGGAACTCGCGTTGGGCCTCGTCGAACGGCTGCGCCTTGCGCCGCTGCACGATGGGCAGGTAGGCCTCCAGGTAGGCGTCGCCGATGGCGCGGAGGAAGGCGAAGCTGGTGTCGAAGTCCCACTCGTTGAGGTCGTCGAAGAACAAGCCGCCGATGCCCCGCGGTTCGTTGCGGTGCTTGAGGTGGAAATAACGGTCGCACCAGGCCTTGTAGCGCGGATACACCTCGTCGCCGAAGGGCGCGCAGGCATCCCGCGCCACCCGGTGCCAGTGCTGGCAATCCTCTTCGACGCCGTAATAGGGGGTGAGGTCGAAGCCGCCGCCGAACCACCAGACCGGCGCCTCGCCCTCCTTCTCCGCGACGAAGAAGCGCACGTTGGCGTGGGAGGTGGGCACGTGGGGGTTGCGCGGGTGGATCACCAGGGACACGCCGAAGGCCTGGAAGCCGCGCCCGGCCAGCTCCGGCCGGTGCGCGCTGGCGGACGGCGGCAGGTTGCTGCCGAACACATGGGAAAAGTTGACCCCGCCCTTCTCGACCAGCGCGCCGTTCTCCATCACCCGGGTGCGCCCGCCGCCGCCGCCGGGGCGGGTCCAGGCGTCCTCGATGAACCGGCTGCCCGCGTCCTCGGCCTCCAGGGCGGCGCAGATGCGGTCTTGCAGGTCGAGCAGGTAGGCTTTCACGGCCTCGATGGATTCAATCACGGCGTCACCTTGGGTGCGGGTCCGGCGCCGCCACCGAGGGCGGGCGGGGTTGTCGACGAATGCGCGGCCGCGCCTGGGCGGGCGGCGACGGCGCGCTAGCATACCACCCGCCTCCGCCGCCCGCGGTTGACAGCGGGCCGGCGGGCGGCTTGGATAGATCGTTCGACCGATGACCCCGGAGGGACGCAGCCCTTTCGCTCGGCGCGGGGGCGCGCTCTTCCCGTACAGAGGAACCCGCATGACCAAACGAATCCAGTTCAGCACCCATGGCGGCCCGGATGTCCTCGAATACGTCGACTACCGCCCCGCCGAGCCCGGCCCCCACGAAGTGCGGGTACGCAACCGGGCGATCGGCCTCAACTTCATCGACACCTATTTCCGCACCGGCCTGTACGCGCCGCCCGCGCTGCCTTCCGGACTGGGCACCGAGGGCGCCGGCGAGGTGGACGCGGTGGGCAGCGCCGTGCGGCACCTGAAGGTCGGCGACCGCGTCGGCTACGCCCTCGGGCCACTGGGCGCCTATGCCGAGCTGCACGTGCTGCCCGCCGACAAACTGGTGCGCCTGCCCGACACCATCGACTACGAGCAGGCCGCGGCGGTGATGCTCAAGGGCCTGACCGTGCAGTACCTGCTGCGCCAGACCGCGCCCCTGAAGAGCGGCGATACCGTGCTGTTCCACGCCGCCGCCGGGGGCGTCGGCTCCATCGCCTGCCAGTGGGCCAGGGCGCTCGGGGTGCGGCTGATCGGCGTGGTCGGCTCGCCGGAGAAGGCCGAGCGAGCCAAGGCCCTGGGCGCCTGGGCGACCATCGACCGCAGCCGCGAGGACATCGTGGAGCGGGTACGCGAGCTGACCGAGGGGCGCAAGTGCCCGGTGGTCTACGACTCGGTGGGCAAGGACACCTGGGAGATCTCCCTGGACTGCGTGGCGCCGCGTGGCCTGCTGGTCAGCTTCGGCAATGCCTCCGGCCCGGTCAACGGGGTCAACCTGGGGGTGCTGGCGCAGAAGGGTTCGCTGTTCGTCACCCGGCCGACCCTGGCCAATTACGCCGACAACGCGGAACGCCTGCAGGCCATGGCCGACGAATTGTTCGAGATGATCGCCAGCGGCAAGATCGCCGTGGAAGTCGGCCAGCGCTATGCCCTGCGCGACGCCGCCGAAGCGCAGGCCGCGTTGACGTCACGGAAGACCACCGGTTCCACCGTGCTGCTGCCCTGATCCGCCCGGCTCGGCGCCGAGGAGGCCGCCGAGCCTAGGGTCGCCTCAGGCCGGCCGGATCACCCGGCCGCTGACCAGGTCACGGATCAGGCTGGGGTTGCGCCGGCCGCCGAGGGCGCCCCCGAGGACGCCGTCCAGGCGGTCGCCGAAGTATTGGCGTACCCGCAGCCGGCTGACGGCGGCGGGGCGCCCGGCGGGATTCGCCGAGGTCGACACCAGCGGCCCGGTCAATGCGCACAGCTCGCCCACCAGGGGGTGATCGCTGACCCGCAGGGCCACGCTGTCGTGCTCGCCGGTGATCCATTCCGGCAGCCGCTCGCGGTGCGGCACCAGCCAGGTGTTGGGCCCCGGCCAGGTGCTGGCGAGGCGCTGCAGCCAGGCGTCGGGCAGGTCCTCCAGGAGAAAGTCGAACTGGCGGATGGTGTCGGCCACCAGGATCAGCCCCTTCGACGGAGAGCGGTCCTTCAACGCCAACAACCGATACACCGCGTCCTCGTCCCAGGGGTCGCATCCCAGGCCCCACACCGCTTCGGTGGGATAGGCGATGACCCCACCCTGGCGGATCACCCGCGCCGCCCGCTGCACTCGCCAACTGCTGACCATCGCTTCGCTCCGGTAAATCTGGATCGGCGCAGTTTACAGGGCCCGCGCGCGCGCGGGCCGGTTTCGCGCGGCATTTGCCGCGGGTCACGGGTTCAGGCGGTCGCGCCGCGGTAGACCCAGCGCCCGGCCTCGCAGGCAACCAGGCCGTCCAGTTCCAACTCGGTGAGGGCGGCGAGCGTGCGCGGCATCGGCCAGCCGGCGGCCAGCGCCAGGCCCTCGCTGCTCTGCGGCGCGGCGCGAAGCAGGCTCAGCAAGGGCGACTCGGCGGGATCGACCGGCTTCGGCACGGGCGCCAGCGCCTGCCAGCCGCGCAAGGCCTCGAGGATATGCTCGACGCTTTCCACCAGGGTGGCGCCGTCGCGGATCAACTGGTGGCAACCGCGCGCGCCGGGATGATGGATCGAGCCGGGGATCGCGTAGACCTCGCGGCCCTGCTCGGCGGCCAGCCGCGCGGTGATCAGCGAGCCGCTGGAGGGGCTGGCCTCCACCACCAGCACGCCCAGGGACAACCCGCTGATCAGGCGATTGCGGCGGGGGAAATTGCCGGCCTGGGGCGGGCTGTCCAGCGGCAGTTCGGACACCAGGGCACCGCCTTCGGCGACGATGCGCGCGGCCAGGCCGGCATGCCGGGGCGGATAGAGCCGCTGCAGGCCGGTGCCGAGCACCGCCACGGTCTCCCCGGCGGCGTCCAGCGCGCCCAGGTGGGCGGCGCCGTCGATGCCCAGCGCCAGTCCGCTGGTGATGACGAAGCCGGCGCCGGCCAGGGCGCGGGAAAACCGCCGGGCGCTGTCGAGCCCCGGCGCGCTGGCGCGGCGGCTGCCGACGATCGCCAATTGCGGCTTTTCCAGGATCGTCGGGACGCCGGCGACGAACAGCAGCGGCGGGGCGTCGTCGAGCTCGGCGAGCAAGGCCGGATAGCTCGGCTCGTCCCACATGACCAGGTGGTGCGCCGGGTCGTCCAGCCAGCCCAGGGCCGCGGCCGCCCGCTCGCGGATTTCCGCGCTGCGACGCGGCTCGGCGCAGCTGTCGGGCAGGCCGAGGGCGCGCCAGGCGGCGGCCGGGGCACTGAGGGCGGACGAGGCGCTGTCGAAGGCGGACAGCAAGCGGCGGAAACGCCGGGGCCCGAGGTCCGGCAGGCAATGCAAGCGCAGTCGGGCTTCCAGCTCGGCCGGCGAGACCGGCGCGGAAGAGAGGTGAGGCATGTCGATCATCCTTGATCGTCGCCGCCGCAGCGGACGGTGGAACGAAAAACCCCGCCGGGGAGGCGGGGTTCGGTGTTACGGGTTGCGGACCTTGTCGAGCACCGACAGCTGCCGGGTGGCGACGAGGATCAGGCCATAGCTGAGCTTGTCGTAGGTGCGGAACACCATCAGCAGGCCGGAGCGCTCATCGGGGATCTTCACCCGCTCGCCGGTGAGGCGGTCGCGCACGCTTTCGCCGGTCTTGTACACGGCGAGCACGTTGCCCTCGGTAAGGCCGTCGCGCTTGCCCTTGTTGATGGTCACCACGTCGAACTGGCCGACCTGGGTCACGCCGCGCGGCACGTCGAGGATCACGCCCTTGATCTCGTTGCTCGGCTCGCTGGGCATGAAGGTGGAATTCACCGCGCGCTCCTCGGTGGGGAACAGGCGGTCGCCCAGGCGCACTTCCTGGGTCGAGCGGGTCAGCGAGAGGGTCGCCACGTCGCCTTCCACCGCGACCATGTCGCCGCTGCCGATGTCGTCGGCGTTGATGCCGAGGAATTCCTGGGTTTCCGGGTCGAGGTAGGTCCGGCCCTGGCGGAAGATGCCGTAGGCCGGCTGGTTATCCTCGAAATGACCGCGGGCGTAGATGCGGTCGCCGGTGCCGCTGAGCACCCGCTCGGCGTTGCCGGCCACTATATAAGGCACGCCGTTAAACTGTTCCGGCGTATCCAGGATGCGGTTGCTGATCAGGAAGCTGTTGATGGCCTCCAAGGGAATCGCCGGGATCGCTTCGGCCATCGGCGTGCTGCGCACTTTCGGCGACAGCTTGATGGTGCCGCGCGAAGCGCCGCGGTTGAGCATCAGCCGAGGCTGCCCATCCACGTAGGTGAGGGTGAGGGTGTCACCGGGGTAGATCAGATGAGGATTGGCCACCTGAGGGTTGGCGTGCCAGATTTCCGGCCACTTCCAGGGCTCCCGCAGGAACCGCCCGGAAATGTCCCACAGGGTATCGCCCCTGACCACCGTGTAGCTTTCCGGATGCCCGTCCCTGAGCTGTACGGCGGCCTGCGCCAGGCCACTGGCGGCCAGCAGCAGCAGGGCGAGTAATGATTTCCTCATGCGGTGAATCCCTTTATTATGTTCGTTCACACTTTGACGGCTGCGAGCCGCCCCAACCGGGCTCTACAGGCGTTTTTCAATGCTGCTCATCATCTTAGCAGCGGATTTTGAATTTATTCTACAAGTGCATCACAAACCCATATGGCGATTCTGAATATCCTCGAATTTCCCGATCCGCGTCTGCGCACCCTCGCCAAGCCGGTGGATGTGGTCGACGATGGGCTGCGCGCGTTGATCGACGATATGTTCGAAACCATGTACGCCGCACCCGGCATCGGCCTCGCCGCGACCCAGGTGAACGTGCACAAGCGGGTGGTGGTGATGGACCTGTCCGAGGACAAATCCGAACCGCGGGTCTTCATCAATCCCGAATTCGAGACCCTCACCGAGGAACTGGAGCAGTACCAGGAAGGCTGCCTGTCGGTGCCCGGCTTCTACGAGAACGTCGAGCGGCCGCAGAAGGTGCGGATCAAGGCGCTGGACCGCGACGGCAAGCCCTTCGAGCTGATCGCCGAGGGATTGCTGGCGGTGTGCATCCAGCACGAGTGCGACCACCTCAACGGCAAGCTGTTCGTCGACTACCTGTCCACCCTCAAACGCGATCGGATCAAGAAGAAGCTGGAGAAGCAGCACCGCCAGCAGGCTTGAAGGCCGATCCCAAAGGCTTGCTCCGGCAAGCCTTTTTCTTTTCCGGAGCCTAGGTTCTCCGCGCCCATTCCAAGGAGCCCGATCTTGCGCATCGTTTTCGCCGGCACGCCGGAGTTCGCCGCCCACCACCTGCAGGCTCTGCTGGACGCCCGGCAGCCGGTCGTCGCCGTCTACACCCAGCCGGATCGCCCGGCCGGACGCGGCCAGAAACTGATGCCCAGCCCGGTCAAGCAGTTGGCCGAGCGCCACGGCATTCCCGTGCTGCAACCCGCCAGCCTGCGCGATCCCGCCGCGCAGGCCGAACTGGCCGCGCTGGCGCCGGACCTGATGCTGGTGGTCGCCTACGGGCTGATCCTGCCCCAGGCGGTGCTGGACATCCCGCGCCTGGGCTGCATCAACAGTCACGCCTCGCTGCTCCCGCGCTGGCGCGGCGCCGCGCCGATCCAGCGGGCGCTGGAGGCCGGCGATGCCGAGTCGGGCGTCACCGTCATGCGCATGGAAGCCGGGCTCGATACCGGGCCGATGCTGCTCAAGAGCGCCACGCCGATCGGCGCCGACGACACCGGCGGCAGCCTGCACGACCGCCTGGCCGTGCTGGGCGCGGCGGCCGTGGTGCAGGCGCTGGAAGGCCTCGCGGCCGGCACCCTGCTCGGCGAAATCCAGGACGACGCCCTCGCCACCTACGCCCACAAGCTGAATAAAGAAGAAGCGCGGCTCGACTGGCAGCGTCCGGCACGGGAGCTGGAACGGCGTATCCGCGCGTTCGACCCCTGGCCGGTGTGCCACACCGGTCTGGACGGGGACACCCTCAAGGTATGGGCGGCGCGCCTGGGCGAAGGCCGCGGCGCGCCGGGCGAAATCGTCGCCGCCAGCCGCGAGGGCCTCGGCGTCGCCTGCGGGGAAGGCGTGCTGACGCTGACCCGGCTGCAACTGCCCGGCGGCAAGCCGCTGCCGTTCGCCGACCTGTTCAACAGCCGCCGCGAGCAATTCGCCGTCGGCAAGGTCCTGGGCCGATGAATCCGCGTCTCGCCGCGGCCCGCGCCCTGGGCGCCGTGCTCGCGGGCAAGGCGTCGCTGGGCGGCAGCCTGCCGGCACAACTGGAGCGCGTCGAGGCGCGCGACCGCGGCCTGGCCCAGGAACTGGCGTTCGGCGCGGCCCGCTGGCAACCGCGCCTGGCCGCGCTCGCCGAGCGCCTGCTGCAGAAGCCGTTCCGGGCCGCCGACAAGGACGTGGAGGCCCTGCTGCTGATCGGTCTCTATCAGTTGCTGCATACGCGCATCCCGCCCCACGCCGCCATCGGCGAGACCGTCGGCTGCGTCGAGGCATTGAAGAAGCCCTGGGCCAAGGGCCTGCTCAACGCCGTGCTGCGCAACGCGCAACGCGACGGCGCCGCGCTGTTCGCCGAGCTGGAGCGCGACCCGGTGGTGCGCAGCGCCCATCCGCGCTGGCTGCAAAAGGCGCTGAAAGCGGCCTGGCCGGAGCACTGGGAAGACATCTGCGCGGCCAACAACCTGCATCCGCCGCTGATCCTGCGGGTCAACCGCCGCCAGGGCGACCGCGACGCCTACCTGACCGAGCTGCGCGACGCCGGGATCGAGGCCATGCCCTGTGCCTTCAGCGCCGACGGCATCCGCCTGGCCCAGGCGCAGGACGTGAAGGCCCTGCCGGGCTTCGCCGAGGGCCGCCTGAGCGTGCAGGACGAGGCGGCGCAGCTGGCCGCCGGCCTGCTCGAGCTGGCCCCCGGGCAACGGGTGCTCGACGCCTGCTGCGCGCCGGGCGGCAAGACCTGCCACCTGCTGGAGCGCGAACCGGCGCTGGCCGAGGTGGTCGCCCTCGACTTGGAGCCCGGCCGCCTGCAACGGGTGCGCGAGAACCTCGACCGGTTGCGCCTGAACGCCACGCTGATCGCCGCCGACGGCCGCGACACCGCCGCCTGGTGGGACGGCCGGCCGTTCCAGCGAATCCTGCTGGACGCGCCCTGCTCCGCCACCGGGGTGATCCGTCGCCATCCGGACATCAAGCTGACCCGCCAGGCCGACGACGTGGCGGCGCTGGCGCAGTTGCAGGGCGAACTGCTCGATGCGCTGTGGCCGACCCTCGAAGTGGGCGGCGTGCTGCTCTACGCCACCTGCTCGGTGCTGCCGCGGGAAAACAGCGAGAACATCGCCGCGTTCCTCGCCCGCACCCCCGGCGCGCGGGAACTGGACCTGGCCACCGACGCCGGCCTGAAGGTCGCCCACGGCCGCCAGTTGCTGCCGCAGCCGGAAGGCCACGACGGTTTCTACTATGCCAAGCTGATCAAGATCGCCGCCGCGCCGCGCGGCTGAGGAAGGCACACGGATGAAAATCATCATTCTCGGCGCCGGGCAGGTCGGCGGCACCCTGGCCGAGCACCTGGCCAGCGAGGCCAACGACATCACCGTGGTCGATACCGACGGCGAGCGCCTGCGCGACCTCGGCGACCGCCTGGATATCCGCACCATCCAGGGCCACGGGTCGTTCCCCACGGTGCTGCGCCAGGCCGGCGCCGACGACGCCGACATGCTGGTGGCGGTGACCAACAGCGACGAGACCAATATGGTCGCCTGCCAGGTGGCCTACACGCTGTTCCACACCCCGACCAAGATCGCCCGGGTGCGCGAGACGGCCTACCTGTCCCGCGCCGGGCTGTTCGACAACGAAGCCATCCCGGTGGACGTGCTGATCAGCCCGGAACAGGTGGTGACCAACTACATCAAGCGCCTGATCGAATACCCCGGTGCCCTGCAGGTGATCGACTTCGCCGAGGGCAAGGCGCAATTGGTGGGGGTGCGCGCCTACTACGGCGGCCCGCTGGTGGGCCAGGAGCTGCGCCAGTTACGCGCGCACATGCCCACGGTGGACACCCGGGTGGCGGCGATCTACCGGCGCAACCGGCCGATCACGCCCCAGGGCGACACGGTGATCGAGGCCGACGACGAGGTGTTCTTCATCGCCGCCAAGGCCCACATCCGCGCGGTGATGAGCGAAATGCGCCGCCTCGAGGACAGCTACAAGCGGATCGTCATCGCCGGCGGCGGCAACGTCGGCGAGCGCCTGGCGGAAGCCATCGAGAGCCGCTACCAGGTGAAGATCATCGAGAAGAGCGCGGCACGCTGCCGGCACCTGTCCGACAGCCTGGACAGCACCGTGGTGCTGCAGGGCAGCGCCTCGGACCGCGACCTGCTGCTGGAAGAGAACATCGACGCCACCGACATCTTCCTGGCCCTGACCAACGACGACGAGGCCAACATCATGTCCTCGCTGCTGGCCAAGCGCATGGGCGCACGCAAGGTGATGACGCTGATCAACAACCCCGCCTACGTGGACCTGGTGCAGGGCGGCGACATCGACATCGCCATCAGCCCGCAACTGGCGACCATCGGCACCCTGCTCACCCACGTGCGCCGGGGCGACATCGTCAGCGTCCACTCGCTGCGCCGGGGCGCGGCGGAGGCGATCGAGGCCATCGCCCACGGCGACTCGCGCTCGAGCAAGGTGGTCGGGCGCCGGGTCGGCGACATCGACATGCCGCCGGGCACCACCATCGGCGCGATCATCCGCGACGAGGAAGTGCTGATCGCCCATGGCGACACGGTGATCGCCTCGGGCGACCACGTGATCCTGTTCCTGGTGGACAAGAAGCACATCCGCGACGTGGAGCGGCTGTTCCAGGCGGGGCTGACCTTCTTCTGAGGGCCGCGCCGGCCCCTGGGCTCCGTACCAAGTGCCTGCGCTCGGTGACGTTGCGTTAAAACAGGCGCGGTAGGCTCATTGACGGCGCGTAAACTCCGCCTCTTCGCCTGTTTTCGCTTGGCCTGACCTTCGCTTGGTGACTTTTCGTACAGACCTCAGGAGCGTGCGGATGCTGCAATCCCTGGAAAACCTGCTGGCCAAGGGCACCGACAATGCCCTGCTGCGCTTTGGCCTCGGCAAGGGCTACCTGGACGCGGGCGACGCCGCGCAAGCGGCGCTGCACCTGCGCCGCTGCGTGGAACAGGACCCGGCCTATTCCGCCGCCTGGAAACTGCTGGGCAAGGCGTTGCAGGCGGATGACGATCCGGCGGGGGCCCGGGAGGCCTGGCAACGGGGCCTGGAAGCCGCCCAGGCCCGTGGCGACAAGCAGGCGGAAAAGGAAATGACGGTGTTCCTGCGCAAGCTGGCGCGTTCCGCACCCTGACCCTTCGCGCGCCATCGGCGCGCCGTTCCAAGGGGCCTAGGGTGCCTCTCCGCTATGGCCGTCTCGGGGCGGCGTCGTGGCCCGTCGTGTCCGGGTGACGCGCTTCGCGCGGAGCGCCACCGGTGCGGAGTCAATTCGCCAGTGCCGGACGCTGGCCGAGCATCCGCACGATGGCGTTGAGCAGCATGCCGTAGAGCGGCACGAACAGGATCAGGCTGACGCTCAGCTTCACCCCGTAGTCGACGGTGGCGATTTCCACCCAGTGCTCGGCCATGAAAGGGTTGGTGCTGTGCCAAAAGGCGACGGAGAAGAAGCTGAAGGTGTCCAGCAGGTTGCCCAGCACCGTGGCGGCGGTGGGGGCGATCCACCACTGCGGCAGGCGGCGCAGCCGGTCGAACACTTGGATATCGAGGATCTGGCCCAGTACGTAGGCGAAGAAGCTCGCCAGGGAAATGCGCAGGACGAACAGGTTGAATTCGAGCAAAGCGCCGAGGCCGCGGAACTCGGCCTCCTGGAACAGCACCGAGACCACGTAGGAGGCCAGCAGCGCCGGCAGCATCACCCGGGCGATGACCTGGCGCGCCGAGGCCTTGCCGAGCAGGCGCACGGTGAGGTCGGTGGCGAGAAAGATGAACGGGAAGCTGAAGGCGCCCCAGGTGGTCTGCCAGCCGAACAGGGTCATCGGCAACTGCACCAGATAGTTGCTGGCGATGATGACCAGGATGTGGAAAGCGATCAGGCCGGCCAGCGTCAGGCGCTGCGCCGAGGGCGAGAAAAGCGGCATGGGGCGTCCTTTTTTTGCAGGCTATGGGGTGAGGGAACCCATTCAGGTGCCGCATCGACGCGGCGCCGGCCATTCTACCGGCTTCGTTCCCGCGCCAGGGGACATCCGTCGGAAAACCCCGCGCGATGGAGGCCAGGCCTGGCGCCCGGCGAGCACCAGGTCCGCCGAGAAGCCTGACGGGCGACGCCGTGGCGCCAGGGCCGCCGCCTGGCCCGCCTCATTCCTCGCCGACGAAGCGCAGCCCGGCGCCGTCGGCGTCCACCCGCATGATCTCCAGTTGCAACACCGGCGCGTCCATCGGCAGGTCCTGGACCTGCCCGGTGACGCGCGTCCCCAGGGGCAGGGCGGCGAGACTGGCGTCGCGGATATAGACGCCGCCGTCCGAGAGGTCGCGGGTCTGGGCGATCAATTCACCGAAGCTGGGATGGACGATCTTGATTCGGCACTTCATCGGGATGCGCGGGTGTTCGCGTTGGTTGGGTCCGGACCGCTTGCTGGACATGGGGGCTCGCCATTGGCAAAGGGAAGGGGCTGGCGTCTACGAAACGGCCTGCGTCCGCCGTGCCGGAGGCGGCGAAACCGTCTCCGAAACGACACCCGAACATTTCGTACAGCACTAGATAGCGCAAAAATCCACCGCCGCCCAGCCTTCGCCCCTCAGTACCAGCGGCTTTCGCCCTCGGGACGCTTCTTGAAGCGCTTCATGCTCCACATGTACTGGCTGGGATAGCGCCGCACGTAGCCTTCCAGCACCCGGCTCATGGCCGCCACGCCGACCTGGGGATCGGGGTCGTAGATGTCCGCCGGCGCCGCCTCGAGGATCACCTTGTAGCCGGACCCGTCCTCCAGCCGCACCGCATGGAAGAACACCCCGCGCGCCTTGGTGCGGGCGAGCAGGGACGGCACGAACTTGCTGGTCAGCGCCTGGGTGCCGAGGTAGGGCACGAAGATCCCGGCGCTCAGGGCCGGTTCGGGATCGGCGGGAATCCCCACGCAGCCGCCGCGCTTCACTTCCTTGATGACGCTGAGGATGCCTTCCGGGGTGGAAGGCGCGACCCGGTTGCCGAGCTGTACGCGCTGCTTCTTCAGCAGGTCGTCCACCGCCTTGAGCTTCGGCGGCCGGTAGAAAATGATCGGCTTGGCGTGGGAACAGTAGAAGTGGTTGAGCACTTCCCAGTTGCCCAGGTGGCTGGTGATGCCCACCAGGCCGGCGCCGGAATCCAGGGCCTCGCGGAGCACGTCCATGCCCTCGACCTCGCGGATCAGGCGCAGGGACTTCTCCGCCGGCCAGATCCAGGCGCAGGCGCTTTCGGTGAGGGTCCGGCCGATGTCCCTCAGGCTGCGCCGCACCAGCCGTTCGTGGGCCTCGGCGTCCAGTTCGGGGAAACACTTGGCGAGGTTGATGCGCACCACCGAGCGGGCGCGGGTCGGCAGTTTCCACATCAGCCAGCCGATGAGCCCGCCCAGGCCTTGCACGACGCGCCAGGGCAGCAGGGCGAACAGGCGCAGGAAACCGACGACCAAGGCGCCTTTGAACTTCTCCACGGAACACTCCTGAAAACGGGGGCGGGTATTCTACCCGCCTTGGGCAGGACGCAGGCGACCCCGTCGGCCAGGCGACGGCTCAGTCGATCGGGTGTGGGTGGCGGTCGCAGTCCAGGGTGTGGTCCATCACCATGCCGGTCGCCTGCATGTAGGCATAGCAGATGGTCGGGCCGACGAAGGTGAAGCCCGCCTTCTTCAGCGCCTTGCTCATCGCCTCGGCCTCCGCGGTGACCGCCGGCACTTCGCTGCGCTCGCGGAAACGGTTGATCCTCGGCGCGCCGCCGACGAACGACCAGAGCCAGCCCGCCGGGTCCTCCAGCGCCAGCCAGGCGCGCGCATTCTGCCGCGCGGCCTTGAGTTTCAGGCGATTGCGGATGATGCCGGGGTCGCGCATGCGCGCCTCGATTTCCTCGTCGGTCATCCGCGCCAGGCGCTGGGGGTCGAAGCCGAACAACACCTCGCGGTAGCGCGCGCGCTTCTTCAACACGGTGATCCACGACAGCCCGGCCTGGAAGCCCTCCAGCAGGAGCATCTCGAACAATGCCTGCGGGTCGCGCTTCGGCACGCCCCATTCCTCGTCGTGGTAGGCGATGTAGAGGGGGTCGTCGGTGCACCAGGAGCAGCGCGGCATGGGCGGTCATCCTCGGGGGTCGGGCCGATACTATAGCCGCCCAGGCTGTATGCCCGTACAGCCACGGGCAGATTCTTGCCCGTCGTGGACCCATGGAGGCGCGCGGACCCGTCTCCGCCGCCGACGCAGGGGCGCCGACGGGCGCGACCGCTCGGCACGGCACCGCACGCGGCCGCACCGCCGCTTCGGGTATACTCCCGGGCTTTCTGTCGCAGCCCCACAGGTGAATTTTTCGTGAGCCAGCCTACGCCTGCCGTGCGCACCTTCCAGGATTTGATTCTCGCCCTCCAGCGCTATTGGGCCGAGCAGGGCTGCGTGGTGCTGCAGCCCTACGACATGGAAGTGGGTGCCGGCACTTTTCACACCGCCACCTTCCTCCGCGCCATCGGCCCGGAGACCTGGAACGCCGCCTACGTGCAGCCCAGCCGCCGTCCCACCGACGGCCGCTACGGCGAGAACCCCAACCGCCTGCAGCACTACTACCAGTTCCAGGTCGTGCTCAAGCCGAACCCGGAGAACTTCCAGGAGCTCTACCTGGGTTCGCTGGAGGCCATCGGCCTCGACCCGCTGGTGCACGACATCCGTTTCGTCGAGGACAACTGGGAATCGCCGACCCTCGGCGCCTGGGGCCTGGGTTGGGAAATCTGGCTGAACGGCATGGAAGTCACCCAGTTCACCTACTTCCAGCAAGTGGGCGGCATCGAGTGCTACCCGGTGACCGGCGAGATCACCTATGGCCTGGAACGCCTGGCCATGTACCTGCAAGGCGTGGACTCGGTCTACGACCTGGTGTGGACCGACGGCCCCTTCGGCATCGTGACCTACGGCGACGTGTTCCACCAGAACGAGGTGGAGCAGTCCACCTACAACTTCGAGCACGCCAACGTGCCCAAGCTGTTCGAGCTCTTCGACTTCTACGAATCCGAGGCCAATCGCCTGAGCCAATTGGACCTGCCGCTGCCGACCTACGAAATGGTGCTCAAGGCGTCCCATACCTTCAACCTGCTGGATGCGCGCCGGGCCATCTCGGTGACCGAGCGCCAGCGCTACATCCTGCGCGTGCGCACCCTGGCCCGCGCCGTGGCGCAGAGTTACCTGGAGGCGCGCGCACGCCTCGGCTTCCCCATGGCGCCCGCCGCGCTGCGCGATGAAGTGCTGATGCGCGACGAAGTACTGGCCAAGCTGAAGGAGTCTGCGCAATGAGTGCACAGGATTTTCTCGTCGAACTGGGCACCGAAGAGCTGCCGCCGAAAGCCCTGAAAACCCTCGGCGACGCCTTCCTCGCCGCGGTGGAGCAGGGCCTCAAGGCCGCCGGCCTGGGCTATGTGGCCGCCCGCGTCTACGCCGCGCCGCGGCGCCTGGCGATCCAGGTCGACCAACTCGCCGACCAGCAGCCGGACCGCAGCGTCAACCTCGACGGCCCGCCGTTGCAGGCCGCCTTCGACGCCGACGGCAACCCGACCCAGGCCGCCCTCGGCTTCGCCAAGAAATGCGGCGTCGACCTGGAGCGCATCGATCGCAGCGGCCCCAAGCTGCGCTTCAGCCAGGACATTCCCGGCCAACCGGCGCTCCAGCTGTTGCCCGGCATCGTCGAGAGCGCCCTGGCCGGCCTGCCGATTCCCAAGCGCATGCGCTGGGCCGCGCGCCGCGAGGAGTTCGTCCGCCCGACCCAGTGGCTGGTGATGCTGTTCGGCGAGCAGGTGGTCGAGTGCGAGATCCTCGCGCAGAAGGCCGGTCGCGAATCCCGCGGCCATCGCTTCCATCACCCCGACCCGGTGCGCATCGGCCAGCCGTCGAGCTACCTGCAGAACCTGCGCAGCGCCCACGTGCTGGCGGACTTCGCCGAGCGCCGCGAGCTGATCGCCAAGCGCATCGAAGTGCTCGCCGCCGAGCAACAGGGACGGGCGGTGGTGCCGCCGGCCCTGCTGGACGAGGTCACCGCCCTGGTGGAATGGCCGGTGCCGCTGGTGTGCTCGTTCGAGGAACGCTTCCTCGAAGTGCCCCAGGAGGCGTTGATCACCACCATGCAGGACAACCAGAAGTATTTCTGCCTGCTCGACGCCGCCGGCAAGCTGCTGCCACGCTTCATCACGGTCGCCAACATCGACAGCAAGGATCCGGCGCAGATCGTCGCCGGTAACGAGAAGGTCGTGCGGCCGCGCCTCACCGACGCCGAGTTCTTCTTCAAGCAGGACAAGAAGCAGAAGCTGGAAAGCTTCAACGAACGCCTGAAGCACGTGGTCTTCCAGGCCCAGCTGGGCAGCCTCTACGACAAGGCCGAGCGGGTTTCCGCCCTGGCCGCCTTCGTCGCCCCGCAGATCGGCGCCGACGCCCAGCGCGCCGCCCGCGCCGGCCTGCTGGCCAAGTGCGACCTGGCCACCGAGATGGTCGGCGAGTTCCCGGAGATGCAGGGCATCGCCGGGCACTACTACGCGCTCAACGACGGCGAGGCGCCGGACGTGGCCCAGGCGCTGAACGAGCAGTACATGCCCCGCGGCGCCGGCGCCGAGTTGCCGCAGAGCCTCACCGGCGCCGCCCTGGCGGTGGCCGACAAGCTCGACACCCTGGTCGGCATCTTCGGCATCGGCATGTTGCCCACCGGCAGCAAGGACCCCTTCGCCCTGCGTCGCCAGGCCCTGGGCATCCTGCGCATCCTCATCGAGAAGCGCCTGGACCTGGACCTGACCCAGGCGGTGAACTTCGCCATCCAGCGCTATGGCGCCAAGGTGAAGAGCGCCGGGCTCGCCGAGCAGGTGCTGGAGTTCATCTTCGACCGCCTGCGCGCGCGCTACGAGGACGAGGGCATCGACGTCGCCGCCTACCTGGCGGTGCGCGCGCTGAATCCGGTTTCCGCCCTGGACTTCGACCAGCGCGTGCAGGCCGTGCAGGCGTTCCGCCGGTTGCCCGAGGCCGATGCGCTGGCGGCGGTGAACAAACGCGTCTCCAACCTGCTGAGCAAGGCCGAGGGCCAGGTGCCGGCGGCGGTGGAAGCGCATTACTTCGACAACCCCAGCGAATTCGCCCTCTATGCGGCGATCCAGCAGGCCGATCACGCGGTGCAGCCAATGGCCGCCGAGCGGCGCTACGGCGAAGCCCTGGAACGCCTGGCCAAGCTGCGCGAACCGGTCGACGCCTTCTTCGAGGCGGTGCTGGTGAATGCCGAGGACCCCAGGGTCCGGGCCAACCGCTACGCCTTGCTGGCACGCCTGCGCGGGCTGTTCCTCGGCGTCGCGGACATCTCGCTGCTCGGCTGAAGACCCGGGTGCCGCTGTATGGCGGCACCCGGCCACCCCGTTCAACCGCCTCACAGGGGTGCCACGACCCCGAGCGAATACGATGAAACTGCTGATTCTCGACCGCGACGGTGTCATCAACCAGGACTCCGATGCCTACATCAAGACCCTGGAGGAATGGTTGCCGCTGCCCGGCGCCCTGGAGGCCATCGCCCGGCTGTCCAAGGCTGGCTGGACCGTGGCGGTGGCCACCAACCAGTCCGGGCTCGCCCGTGGCTACTACGACCTGGCCACCCTCGAAGCGATGCACGCGAGCCTGCGCGAGCGGGTGGCGGCGCTGGGCGGCGAGGTGGGGCTGATCGTGCATTGCCCCCATGGGCCCGACGAGGGCTGCGACTGCCGCAAGCCGAAGCCCGGCCTGCTGGTGCGGATCGCCGCCCACTACGGCGTCCCGCTGGCCGGCGTGTGGTACGTGGGCGACCGCCTCGGCGACCTGCAGGCCGCGCTGGCCGTCGGTTGCCAGCCGGTGCTGGTGCGCACCGGCAAGGGTGCCCGCACCCTTGAATCCCCCCTCCCGGCTACCACACTGGTATTCGACGATCTGGCGGCCGTCGCCGCCCGGCTCATTGGTTAAAAGGTCCGATTCGATGTCGACACTGCAGGTCCTGCGTACCCTTCTGTTCTACCTGCTGTTGTCCTCCAGCTCGTTCTTCTGGTGCATCCTCAGCGTCTTCGTCGCGCCCTTCCTGCCGTTCCGCGCCCGCTACCGCTTCGTCATCCAGAACTGGTGCCGCTCGGCGGTCTGGCTGGCGCGGGTGGTGGTCGGCATCCGCTACGACATCCAGGGCCTGGAGCACCTGCCGGCGCGCCCCTGCGTGATCCTCGCCAAGCACCAGAGCACCTGGGAAACCTTCTTCCTCTCCGGGCTGTTCGAGCCGCTGAGCCAGGTGGTGAAACGGGAACTGCTCTTCGTGCCGTTCTTCGGCTGGGCGATGGCCATGCTGCGTCCGATCGCCATCGACCGCGCCAACCCCAAGGCCGCGCTCAAGCAGCTCGCCAAGCAGGGCAACGAATGCCTGGCCAAGGGCGCCTGGGTGCTGGTGTTCCCGGAAGGCACCCGGGTGCCGATGGGCAAGATCGGCAAGTTCTCCCGCGGCGGCGCGGCGTTGGCGGTCAATGCCGGGGTACCCGTCCTACCCATCGCCCACGACGCCGGCCGCTTCTGGCCGAAGGAAGGCTGGGCCAAGTATCCCGGCACCATCCGCGTGGTCATCGGCCCGGCGATGCAGGCGGAAGGGCAGGGCCCGCGCGCCATCGCCGAACTGAACGACAGGGCGTTCCGCTGGATCGAGCAGACCCAGCGCGAGCTGGGCGCCCTGGATGCGGAAGGCTACGTCGAGGAACGCTCGTCGGCGTCGGTGTGACGCGAACTGTGGATAAACTGTGCACGATATGTGCTAAAAAGTGCGCTTTAATCCTGTAAGCCTTTGAATGTGAAGGCTAATTCTTGAGGCGAAAACAGCCCTCGCGGCGTGCATAACTTTCGTCGCCCGAACCTGGAAAGCCGGCCTGGAGCCGGCTTTTTTCGTGGCTCGGGCCGGGCACCAGGCCCGGCGGGTGGCAAGCGGCGGCCGCTCAGAAGATATCCAGCGGGTAATCGATGATCAGGCGGACTTCGTCGATATCCGCGTAGCGGTAGCCGGTGCTGGCCCGGTGGGTGGCCTGGCGCACGCGGAAGGACAGGTTCTTGGCGCTGCCCGACTGCACGACGTAGCGCGCCTCGATGTCCCGCTCCCAATGGTGGGCGTCATTGCCTTCGTAGCGGTAGCGCGAGGTGTAGTAGGTGTTGTCGCTGTCCTCGTTGCCGATGTTGTCGCCGCGCAGGTAGCGGGTCATGAAGGTCAGCCCGGGCACCCCGTAGGCCGCCAGGTTGAGGTCGTAGCGCAGTTGCCAGGAGCGCTCGTTGGCCTCGGTGAAGGTGGCGTACTGCACCGCGTTGGCCAGTGCCACGCCGCCGCCCATGGTGCCGAAGCCGATCCAGTCCATCGGTTCGTCGCTGTCCACCTGCTGGTAGGCCGCGGTGAAGGTGTGCCCCTGCCACTGGTAGGCGGCGGACAGCGACCAGGTGGTGTTGTCGATGGTGCTGGCCAGCTTCTTCCCGGTGTCGAGGGTGCGATACAGGTTGGCGTCGAAGGTCAGCGCCTGGGTGTCGCTCAGCGGCTGCACGTAGTTGGCGTTGGCGTAGTACTGGTGCCAGACGTCCTCGAGCTCCGAGGCGTACAGGCCCAGCTTCAGGTTCTGCGCCGGCTTGTAGACGCCGCCCACGTAGCTAACCGAATCGATGGAGATCGGCAGGCCGTAGTCGAGGGCGAGGGGGTCGTCGTTGTTGCTCGAGTCGACGCTGCCCTTGGCGGTGAAATGCCCGGCGTCCAGGTGGAGCTTGGCGAACTCGTCCGAGGTCAGCATGAAGCCGGTCGCCGAGCTGGGGAACAGGCGCACCTGGTTGACCCAGAAGACCGGCACGGCCGGGAACAGGTTGCCGTAGCGCAGCTCGGTTTTCGACAGGCGCATCTTCACCGAGGCGCCCGCCTTGGAATAACTGTCCTCGGGATGGCCGTCGTCCTTGAGCGGCATCAGCCGCAGCCCGGCCCTGCCGCCGCCGCTGTCCAGGCGCAGGGCCTGGTAGAAGTAGGCATCGACCCCGAACCCCAGGGTGCCCTGGGTGAACCCGGAGGTGAAGTTGGCCATCAGGCCCTGCACCCATTCCTCGGAGTAATCGCTGCGCCGGTCCACCGGCTTGGTGCCGTTGCGCGCCAGCGACGTGGTGCCGTCGTGGGCGTAGTCGCGACGGAAATAGAAATTGCGGTTGAGCACCGTCAGGTGGCTGTCCTCGACGAAGCCGTGGCTACTCTCCTGTTCGGCGACGGCCAGATCGATACAGGCCAGGGGGGCCAGAAAAGCGAACGCGGTCCTGCTCAGTTTCATGATGGATCACTCTTTTATTGTTGTTGTGTGTCGGTACGGTGGAATGGCGGCTGGCCGAATCCCGCCAGGCCCGTATCGGCCCGGTTGGGGGGTGGAAGAACTTCGAATCGGTGGCGGCGGCAGGCGCGCGCGGCGGCGTCAGCTCATGTCGGCCATCGCTCGCGGCGGCTGGAGCATCGGTTCGGCGGCCCCGGCCATGTGGCGGGCGGCGAGGTAACCGAAGGTGAGGCCCGGGCCCAGGGTGATACCGGGACCGGGGTACTGGCCGCCCATGATGGAGTTCATGTCGTTGCCGGCGGCATACAGCCCCTCGATGGGCGCACCGCCGGCATCCAGGACCCGCGCATGGACATCCGTCAGCAAGCCGCAGGCGGTCCCGATGTCGCCCGGCACGACCTGCACGGCGTAGAAGGGGCCTTTTTCGATGGGCGCCAGGCAGGGGTTGCCCGGCGCCGAGGGATCGCCCAGGTAGCGGTTGTAGACGTTCTGTCCCTTGCCGAAATCGGGGTCCTGGCCCTGCCGGGCATGGCCGTTGTAGCGCTCGATGCTGGCTTCGAGCTTTGCCGGCTCGATGCCCAGCGCCCGTGCCAGGCCGGCCAGGCTGTCGCCCTTGAACAGGTAGCCCTTGTCGAGGAAGGCCCGCAGGGACGCGGCCTGGGGCCGGACCATGCCGAGGCCGTAGCGGTGCAGGAAACGCGCGTCGCAGACCAGCCAGGCCGGCACCGCGCCCGTCCGGTACTGCGCCTCGCCGCAGGCGTGGTAAGAATCCGCCTCGTTGACGAAGCGCTGGCCCTGGGCATCCACCATGATCACCCCGGGCTTGTAGCGATCCAGCATCAGGTGGGGAAAGCGCGCCATGCTGCCGTCGTCACGGCGCATCAACGATACCGGCGAATAGAAGGCGTTGTTGGCGTTGGTCGCATTCCCCAGGCGCGCGCCGAGGGTCATCGCCATGCGCAGGCCGTCGCCTTCGTTGGCCTCGTTGCCGGCGGACCACTGCCCGGTCGGGTGGGGCAGCAGTTCCTCGCGCATCTGCAGGTTGGCGGGAAAGCCGCCGGTGGCGAGCAGCACGCCGCGCCGCGCGCGAACCGTCCAGGCCTTGCCCGCGTGGGTCAGGCGCGCGCCGGCGACACGTCCGTTTTCCGTCAGCAGCGCGGTCACCGGCGCCGAACGCCAGATCTCCACGCGCAGGTCGAGCAGGCTTTTATACAGCCGCCCGGCCAGGGCATTGCCCAGCACCAGGCGCGTGCCCCGCGAATAGCCTCGCAGGCGATCGCCGAGGAAACGCGCGAGTAGCTTCAGCGCATGGCGGAAACCACGCCACGAGCGCTTGGCCTGCAACAGCAGGTCGATATCGGTCTTGTTGACCATCATGCCGCCGAAGGCGAGGAACTCCGGCCAGGGCTTGCGCAGGTACTCGAAGTGCTCGCCCAACTGGCGGCCATCGAACTCCAGGGGGTCCAGGGCACGCCCGCCCATGCCGGCGCCCGGCGCGTCCGGCCAGTAGTCCGGCGAATACTGGCGGCCCGAGAAGCGCACCTGGGTGTTGGCTTCCAGGTACTCGAGCATCGCCGGTCCCGCGTCGAGGAACGCCTGGCGCAGCGCGCGCGGGGCGAAGGCGCCGACCAGGTGATCCAGGTAGGTCTCCACCCGTTCGCGGCTGTCCTCCACGCCCAGGGCGCGTCCCTGGCGATTCAGCGGGATCCAGGTGCCGCCTCCGGACAGCGCGGTGGTGCCGCCGATCCACTCGGTCTTCTCCACCAGCAACACCTCGAGGCCCGCCAGCCGGGCCACCGCCGCCGCGCACATGCCGGCGGCGCCGCTGCCGACCACCAGCACGTCCACCTCACGCGTTTCCAACTGCTTCGTCATGATTCGCTCCTAGCGCCCATGCCCCAGGGTCGGATGGACCTCGGCATAGGGCACCGGCTGCAACAGGTAGGTGTCGGCGCGCCCCAGCAAGCTGCGCCCGAGGGTGTCGCGCTGGGCCTGGTGCGCGGCCTGGATGGCCGGGTCCTGCCAATAGGCTTCCCAGCCGGCCTGGCGGGCGGCGAAATCCTTCCAGGCGATCAGGCTGACCAGGCCGGGCATGTGCGAACCCGCCTGCGGGGTGAAGCTGCCGAGCAGGCTGCCGCCGTGGCGTCTCAACGCCGGCAGCGCGATGTCGCGCAGGTAGTCGTGGGCGGCCTTCGGCTGGCCGTTGGCGATGGGTTGCACGATCAATTCGTGGATCGCCCCCGGCGCGGCGGCCGGTCCCTTCTGCAGGGCATCGAGCCAGGACGGGCTGGGAACCATCAACTGGATGTCGTAGTGCTGGACCAGCTCGCTGCCGGCGTTGGTCTGCGCGCGCAGCGCCCACCAGTCCGGGTCGTTGTAGAAGCCGCCCCAGTGGGCTTCCCGCTCGCGGTCGTCCTTCCAGGCCATCAGGTAGATGAACAGCGGCGTGGCACGGCCGGCCAGCGCGTGCCAGCGGCCGACGACGTTGATCCCGTGCTTTTCCAGCAGGGGCGGCAGGCCATCGCGCATGCGCGCGTCGAGGTCGTGCATGCGGCCGGGCTCGACGTAGTAAAACCGTAGTTCGTATTGCATGTCGGGAATCTCCTGGGGGGCGCTCAGGCCGTGGGTACGTAGTTGCCCACGCTCCAGCCGCCATCCACCGTCAGGGTGTGGCCGCTGATGAAGCTCGCTTGGTCCGAGCAGAGGAAGTGGATGGCGTTGGCGACGTCTTCCGGACGGCCGATGCGGTGGAACGGCGTGGTGTCGATCATCAGCGCTTTGAATCGCGCGTCGGTCCTGATCCGTTCGGCGGTGAGCGGGGTCTCGATGATCCCCGGGGCGACCGCGTTGACGCGGATGCCCTGGGGACCGTAGTCCACCGCCATCTGCCGGGTCAGGCCGACCAGCGCGGCCTTGGTGGCGGCGTAGGGGGCGACGCCGGGATGGCCGAGCAGGCCGAAGATCGACGCCAGGTTGACGATGCAGCCACGGCCCGGCCTGAGGTGCGGCAGGGCCTCGCGGGAAAAGCGGAAAACACTGCGCAGGTTGATGTCGGCATAGCGATCCCACTCTTCGTCGCTGGTCTGCGCGACGCTCTTGGCCTTGCCGATGCCGGCGTTGTTGATCAACCAGTCCAGCCCGCCGAAGCGGTCGAGGGCGAAGGCCACGGCTTGCGCCGGCGCGTCCTGCGCGGTGACGTCCTGCACCAGGGCGGCGACGCGTTCGGGCGCGCCGCTCAGCTCACGGGTTTCTTCCAGGAGCCGGGCGTCGAGGTCGGTGATCACCACGTGGGCACCGGCTTCCAGCAAGCGCAGGGCGGTGGCGCGGCCCAGCCCCTGGCCGGCCCCGGTGATGAGCGCAACGGGAGTCGTGTTCATGGGAAGTCCTCAGGCGTAGCTGCCGCCCAGTGATTTGCCGCCATCGACGAACAGCACCTGGCCGGTGACGAAATCGGTGGCCGGGCTGCAGAAGAAGGCGACGGCGTTGGCCACGTCTTCGGGACGGCCGGCCCTGCCGGTGGGCTGCAGGGCCTCCTGGGCCTTGCGCCGCTCGGGCGTCAGGGATTGCAGCAGGGGCGTGTCGATCAGCCCGGGAGCGATGGCGTTCACGGAAATGTCGCGGGGCGCCAGTTCCATCGCCGTTGCCCGGGTATAACCCACCACCGCCGCCTTGGAGGTGACGTAATGCACGTGGTTGCGCGCGCCGAGGTAGGCGCGGGAGGCGACGATCACCACCTTGCCCTTGGCCGGCATGCGTTTCACCGCGGCGCGGGTCAGGGTATGCACGGCGACGGTGTTGATCTCGAACATCCGCCGGAAGTCCTCGGCGGTGGCGTCGTCGAAGGCACGTTCGTCGAAGATTCCGGCGTTGTTCACCAGGGCAGTGATCGGTGGCAATTCCTCGATCAAGCGCTCGACCGCCGCGACGTCGGTGATATCCAGGCCGTAGGCGGAAACCTCCAGGCCGGCCTCGCGCAAAGTGGCGGCCTCCGCCTCGGCGAGGGCGACGTTACGGTCGATCATCGCCACCGCGAAGCCGTCGCGGGCGAGCCGCTCCACCGTGCAGCGGCCCATGCCGCTCGCACCACCGGTAACCAAAGCAAATGGACGGGTCATAGCCTTTCCTCATTGTTCTTGTGGATGGTCGGGACAGCGTCACTGCATGCGGTAGCCGCCGTTGACGTCGGTCATGGTCCCGGTGATGTAGGACGCTTCGGGGGAAATCAGAAAGCCGATCGCCGCGGCGATGTCGTCGGGCTGGCCCAGGCGCCCCAGGGGGATATTCGCCGCGGCGGCCTGTTCCTGTCCCGCCTGCATCGACAGGCGCAGCATGGCGGTGTCGATCAGCCCCGGCGCGATGCCGTTGACGGTGATGCCCTGGGCGGCCGATTCGCGGGCCAGCGCCTTGGTGTAGCCGAGGATGGCGGCCTTGCTGGAGATATAGGCGGAACTCGAGCGATAGCCGCCCAGTTGCGCCGCGCAGGAAGAGAAGGTGACGATGCGGCCGTGTTCCACCGGACGCTCGCGACGGGCCCGGACGTAGGCGCGGGTGCAAAGGAAGGTGCCGCGGGTGTTCACCGCGTGGGTGAGCTCCCACTCGTCCAGGCTGGTGTCGGCGATCAGCCGGCGCTCGCCGTC
Organism: Pseudomonas sp. RIT-PI-AD; assembly: GCF_025642785.1. Classification (GTDB taxonomy): domain Bacteria; phylum Pseudomonadota; class Gammaproteobacteria; order Pseudomonadales; family Pseudomonadaceae; genus Pseudomonas_T. The sequence goes on along the minus strand of NZ_JANZKU010000010.1, from coordinate 70,798 downwards.
GTGCAGGATCAGGATGCCGGCGGCGCAGACCAACGCATCGACCGGGCCCTGCTGCGCCTCGAGCGCGGCGAAGGTGTCGTCGACCTCGCGCTCGCTGGAAACGTCCATCCGCCAATGGCTGTGGCCGTCGCCAGGCAGGGCAGCGACCACATCCGCGCATTTGTCCGCATTCAGATCGGCGGCGGCGATCCGGTAGCCCTGCTTGGCCAGATGGGCGGCGACCCCGGCGCCGATCCCTTGACCGGCCCCGGTGACCAGCACTAAACGTCGAGAAGACATTAGAGAGTTCCTGTGTTGTTTTTTCTCATCATGTATACATGTAAGCGATGATGTCAAACTCGACAGGGGATTTTATGGCTGATTTACAGTCTCATGGATACAAAATTTCAAGGCCAGGCTTGACCTTGCATCCAGACTGAAATTACGCTTTGCGTAATTGAAATATAAAAATAAAAAGGCCTTCGATCATGTCCCCTCCGCGTGCCGTTTTTCCCGCTGTGCCCGACTGCCTCCACAGGCGTTCCACCCTCGACCCTTGCGCATCCACCGGGCGGCCCGCCTCCGCGTAGCCGTGCCCTGTCCATCACAAAAACAATTCAGGACTTTCCCATGGAATCCCAAATCGCCCATTTTCATGCAGCACTGGACGCCAGGCCGGTATCGCGCCCGCAATGGCTGATGCTGCTCATGCTGGTTTTCCTGCTGGTGACCGACGGCTATGACGCCCAGGTGATCAGCTACATCGTGCCGGTGCTGTCCCAGGAATGGGGCCTGCCGCCGGCCGCCTTCGGCCCGGTGTTCAGCGCCAACCTGCTCGGCCTCACCATCGGCGCGCTGCTGGTGACGCCGCTGGGAGATCGCTTCGGCATCCGCCGGGTTTTGCTGTTGTGCGTGTCGCTGTACGCCTGCCTGACGGTGATGATGGTGTTCGCCTGGAACATCCCTTCGCTGATGGCGATGCGCTTCATCTGCGGCCTCGGCATGGGCGCGGCGATGCCCAGCACCATGGCGCTGATGGCCGAGTACGCGCCCCCGCGCCTGCGCACCGTGATGGTGACCATGGCCGCGGCGGGCTATTCGATCGGCGGGATGCTGGGCGGCTTCGTCGCCGCGTTGGCGATGGATCGGTTCGGCTGGCAGTCGATCTTCCTGGCCGGCGGCGTCGTGCCCCTGGTGCTGCTGCCGTTCCTGGTGCGCTACCTGCCCGAGTCGCTGTCCCACCTGTTCTCGGACGCGCCGCCCTATGCGCGCTTGATGAAGATCACCCGGCGCTTCATGCCGGACTGGACCGTGCCGGCGGCCGCGCTCGACGCCAGCCGCGCCACGACCGGCCAGACCAGCAGCAAGATGCCGGTACTCAACCTGTTCCGGCATGGCTGGGCACGGCCGACCCTGCTGATCTGGGGCACCTTCTTCTCCAGCCTGATCCTGACCTACTTCTACCTGAGCTGGCTGCCGGTGCTGCTCAAGCAGAGCGGCATGACCCTCAACGCCGCCAACGCCAGCACCTCGTTGTTCCTGCTGTCCGGAGTGATCGGCGCGGTGATCATGTCCTACCTGGCGGACCGCCTGCAGAACAAGACCCGCATCCTCGGCCTGATGCTGTTCGGCGCGGCGCTGGCCACCGTGCTGATCGGGCTCAACCAGGGCCACATGGGTTGGCTGGTGTTTTTCGTGCTGACCGCGGGCTTCTGCATCATCGGCGGGCAGCTGATGCTCAACTCCTTCACCAGCAGCTTCTACCCGACCTACGCGCGGGCCACCGGCATCGGCTGGGCGATGGGCATCGGCCGCTTCGGCTCGATCCTCGCGCCGCTGGTCGGCAGCATGCTGCTGGCCACGGAAACGCCGGTGGACAAGATTTTCTTCGTCTTCGTGGTGCCGGCGGTGACCGCCATGCTGCTGATCGTCCAGGTGCGCAAACCCTCGGAACCGGGCGAGCCGCCGCGGGATCAGTCGGAATCGATCGGCGAGATGCGCTCGAAGTTGCGCTGCAAGAACAACCCCGCGTAATGGATGTGCTCGCGCATCAGGTTCTCGGCACGCCAGCCCTCGCGCCGCATCACCGCATCGACGATGCGGTGATGGTCGTCGTGGGAGCGCGCGATGGTGGCGTAGTCGTGCCATAGGATGATGCGCGAGGAGACGTAGGGAATCTCTTGGGAGCGCTGCACGAAATCTCGGATCCAGGGGTTGCCGCTGCCTTCGATCAGGATCTCGTGCAGCACCACGTTCATCCGCTGATAGGGCTCGAAGTCCTCGGCCATCAACTCGCCCTTGGCGAGAATCCTGTCCCCTTCGCCCAGCGCTTGTTGCAACCGGGCGAGCTTCTCCGCAGGCAGGCCGTTCTCGGCGGTCAGCCGGCACGCCAGGCCTTCCAGGCTGGCCCGTACCTCGTAGGCGGCGATGATGTCCTTAATGTCGAAGCGGCGGATCAGGTAGCCGCGCTTGGGCAGGTAGACCAGCAACCCCTGGCCGGCCAAGGCGTTCAAGGCGCCGCGCAAAGGCGTTCTGGACACCCCGAGGGCGGCCGCCAGCGGGATTTCCTCCAGGTGCTGGCCGGGCTTGCGCACGCCGCTGAGGATTTCTTCGCGAAGTTGTTCGGTGATCTTCTGGGACAGCGTCTGCATGGTTTATCCGCTTCGACCTGAGGGGGTCAGCCTAGCGGCGCCGGAAGACGCCTGGGCTTTGTACGAAAAGCGTTCGCGCTCGGGGGATGCGCGTTGAAACAGGCTGAGAACGCGCGTTAAGCGCAGGCCCGCTTTTTCGCTTGTTTGGCCTGACCTTCGCTCGCCGACTCTTCGTGCGGGCCCTAGTCTACCGGCAAGACGGCGCGGGCGCAGGTGCGCCGGCAGGTACGCCGGAAACGAGAAGGCCCGACCGCCATCGGCGACCGGGCCTTCCTTCGCTCGCAGGTGCTCAGCGTGGCGCGGGGAGCAGCCTGCCGCGGCACTCGCCGAAGCCGATCGAAGGGTAGCCTTCGCGGCGGCAACGGGCGCGCAGGATCACTTCGTCGCCATCCTGCAGGAAGGTGCGTTGCTCGCCGCCGGGCAGCGTGATCGGCTGCTTACCGCCGAAGGTAGTCTCCAGCAGGCTGCCGAACTGATCGGGCTCCGGTCCGGACAGGGTCCCGGTGCCGAGCAGGTCGCCCGCTTGCAGCATGCAGCCGCCGACGGTGTGGTGCGTCACCATCTGGGCGACCGTCCAGTACATGTGTCGGGCATTGCTCAGCGCCAGCCGGTGGGGCGGCAGGCCCTGCTCGCGCATGGCGTCGGTGAGGATCAATACCTCCAGCTCGATATCGAAGGCGCCGGCCGCCTGGTCATGTTCACCCAGCAGGTAATCCAGCGGCTGCGGATCGCCCGCGGGGCGCGGAGCCTGGGCCTGGCGGAACGGCTCCAGCGCCTCGGCGGTGACCACCCAGGGCGAAACCGTGCTGGCGAAGTTCTTCGCCAGGAACGGCCCCAGGGGCTGGTATTCCCAGGCCTGCACGTCGCGGGCGGACCAGTCATTGAGCAGGCAATAGCCGGCCACGTGGTCTTCCGCGTGGTCGATGGCGATGGGCTCGCCCAGGGCGTTGCCCTGGCCGATCCACACGCCGAGTTCCAGTTCGTAATCCAGGCGCTTGCTCGGCCCGAAGCTGGGGACCTCCTGGCCGGGCGGCAACGTCTGCCCATTGGGGCGGCGCACCGGGGTGCCGGAGACACAGATCGTCGAGGCACGGCCGTGATAACCGATCGGCACGTACTTGTAGTTGGGCAGCAGCGGGTTGTCCGGGCGGAACAGCTTGCCGACGTTGTTGGCGTGGTGGATGCCGACGTAGAAATCGGTGTAGTCGCCGATCCGCGCGGGCAGATGTAGCTCGCAGGACGCCATGGGCACCAGCAGCCGCTCGCCGAGGGCCTGCGCCTCGTTCTGCCGGGCGCTGCCTTCCGCCAGCAGCTCGAGCAGCGCCGCCCGCAGCGCGCGGCGCGGCGCGGCGCCCAGAGAGAAGAACGGGTTGAGGTCGGTGCCGCTGGCGGCCTCGGCCGCGTGCGCGGCATCGCCTTGCAGCAGGCCGGCTTCGCGGGCCTCGCGCAGGTCGAGGATGGCATCGCCGATCGCGACGCCGCCGCGAGGCGTGTCGCCTGCGCGGCTGAACACGCCCAGCGGCAGGTTCTGCAGCGGGAAGTCGGCGTGCCCATTGGCAGACGCTATCCAGCTACGTAGGGAAGGGGAGGCGGTCATATCAAGGTTTCTCCGAATGGAACGACTTGCGCATGCCGGACCAGCAGGCATCGTAATCCCGTTGCAGGTGCTCGCATTCGAGCGCGAACTGGGTGGCGCGCAGGACGGCGCCGGTCTCGAACATGAAGGCCATGGTCTGGTCGATCTTGTGCGGCGCCAAGTCCGCTTCGATGGCCTTCACCGTCGTCGCATTATCGGGGCCGTGTGCGCTCATGCAATTGTGCAGCGAGGCGCCGCCGGGGCTGAAGCCATCGGCCTTGGCATCGTAGGCGCCGCTGATGAGCCCCATGAACTCGTTCATCAGGTTGCGGTGGAACCACGGCGGGCGGAAGGTGTTCTCCGCCACCATCCAGCGCGGCGGGAAGATCACGAAGTCGACGTTGGCCTGCCCGTGCACCGCGCCGGGGGCGGTCAGCACGGTGAAGATGGACGGGTCCGGATGGTCGTAGCTGACGGTGCCGATGGTGTTGAATCGGCGCAGGTCGTACTTGTAGGGCACGTTGTTGCCGTGCCAGGCCACCACGTCGAAAGGCGAGTGGTCCAGTTCGGTGGACCACAGCTCGCCGAGGAATTTCTGCACCAGTTGGGTCGGCCGGTCGGCCTCCTCGTAGCGGGCGACGGGCGCCAGGAAGTCACGCGGATTGGCCAGGCCATTGCTGCCGATCGGCCCCAGGTCCGGCAGGCGCAGCGCGCAGCCGTGGTTCTCGCAGATATAGCCGCGGGCGCTGGCATCCAACAGTTCGACGCGGAATTTGAGGCCGCGGGGCAATACCAGGATTTCCTCGGGGGCCACTTCGAGCGGGCCCAGTTCGGTCACCACCCGCAAACGTCCCTGCTGGGGCACCAGCAGCCACTCCCCGTCGGCATTGAAGAAGGCCCGCTCCATGGAGCGGTTGGCCCGGTATACATGGACGCTGACGCCACTGACCTGGTCGGGGCTGGCGGTCGCGGTAATGGTCAGCAGCCCCTCGAGCAGGTCGGTGGGTTCGCTGGGCAGGGCGAAGGCGTCCCAGCGCAGCCGGTTGGGGTTGATCGGCCCCAAGGCCTGGCCCGGTATCTGCCGCGCCAGACGCTGGTAAGAAGGGTGTTCCGCCGAGGGCTTGATGCGATACAGCCAGGTGCGCCGGGCTTCGCTGCGCGGCACGGTGAAGGCGGTGCCGGAAAACAACTCGGCATACAGCCCATAGGGCGCCTTCTGCGGCGAGTTCTGGCCAACCGGCAAGGCACCTGGCAAGGCTTCGCTGCTGAACTCGTTACCGAAACCGGACAGGTAACGTAGCTCGTCGACAGGAGGGGTTGGATTCATTGTTATCTCCCTTTTTAATCGTAAATCGATTACGCATAACGTAATTTGAGTAAAGAGAAGCGTCAAGCTATAAAGCAGCCTTCCCGCACCCGCAGCAGAGCCCCGCATGGCGAACGAACGCGACAAAGACAGCAGCAGCCGGCGCCAGACGGTACAGGCCGCGGAGGTCGGTACCGATATTCTCAAGGGGCTGGCCGAACGGGTCCCGGCCACCACTCTCAGCGGCCTCGCCGAACACGTGGGCATGCCGGCGAGCAAGGTGCATCGCTACCTGCAGGCGCTGATCGCCAGCGGATTCGCCGAGCAGGACCCGGCAACCAACCACTACACCCTGGGACGCGAGGCGCTGATGGTCGGCCTGGCGGCCCTGGGCCGGCTGGACGTGGTCAAGCTGGTGGCGCCGCGGCTCTGCGAATTGCGCGACCGTCTCAACGAAACCTGCTTCCTGGCCGTATGGGGCAACAAGGGGCCGGCCGTAGTGCTCGTCGAGCAGGCCATTCGCGCCGTCACCCTGGTGACCCAGGTCGGCTCGGTCCTGCCCCTGTTGAATTCCTCGACCGGCCTGGTGTTCAACGCCTTCCTGCCCGACAGCGAGACCGAAGCCTTGCGCCGGGAAGAGGCCGGCGCATCCGATAAGCAAGCGCTCCTCGACCTGGAGCGGATCAGCGACCGGATCCGCCGCAGCGGTCTGCAACAGGCCCGGGGCATGCTGATGCCGGGCGTGAACGCCCTGTCGGCGCCGGTGCTCACCACGGGCGATCGCCTGGCGGGCGTCATCACCGTGGTTGGAGGGGCGTCCGGCTTCGAGGCCGATCCCGATGGGGAAGCCGCCCAGGTGCTGCTCACCACCGCCCGCGAGATGAGCGAGCGCATGGGCGGGCGTTTCCCGGCGAATCGCTAGATCGTCGAAAACCGTCGCCGAGTGGCAATCCCGGCAATCAGGCGGGCGTATCCGGCTGCGCATCTGGATGGGCAGCGAGGAACGCCGGATGTTCCAGGGCCAGGCGTTCCACGCGGAGGATGTTCGGGAAGCCCGCCAGGTCCACCGAGAAACGCCGGGCCGCATAGAGTTGCGGCAGCAGGTAGACATCCGCCAGGCCGACGGTGCCGAAGCAATATCCCTCGTCGCCGATCAAGGCTTCCACGGCGCTGAAGCCCTCGCTCACCCAGTGGGCGATCCAGGCGGACACCTCTTCTTCGGCGACCTTCAAGTGGCGCAACCGATTCAGCACGGACACGTTGTGCAGGGGATGGATGTCGCACCCGATCAGGGCGGCCACCTGCCGGTGGCGGGCGCGGGCGACGAGATCGCCGGGAAGCAGGGAAGGGTTGGGGAAAGCCTCTTCCAAGTATTCGATGATCGCCGGGGACTGGATCAGCAGTTCGCCACCGTCGGTGCGCAGCGCCGGCACGCGTCCCTGGGGATTGAGGGCGCGATACGCCGCCTGGCGGTGTTCACCGCCATTGGCGATCAGGTTCACCGGCAGGGCTTGGTAGTCCAAGCCTTTCAAGCCGAGTGCGATGCGCACCCGGTAGGAAGAGGTCGAGCGGTAATAGGTATAGAGATCCACGGTCCATCCCTCGTAAGAATATTACGCTATACGTAATTCTCCTGGCTGAAGGGGCTGTGTCAAGGCGAACGGGCGACTCTGTCGAGCCCAAGGGCAGCGCGCTGCATGGGATAGCGCTTGAAAGCCCACAAAAAACCCCGGCACCAGGCCGGGGTTCGAACTCATCAAATGGGCATCAATTCGCTCGCTTTGGACCGAGGGTGCCCGTCGACGAGGCCCTAGACATCCAGGTTGGACACCGCCAAGGCGTTGCTTTCGATGAAGTCGCGACGCGGTTCGACGTGATCGCCCATCAGGGTGTTGAAGATCTGGTCGGCGCCGATGGCGTCTTCGATGGTCACCTTAAGCATGCGCCGGGCGTTCGGGTCCATGGTGGTTTCCCACAGCTGATCCGGGTTCATTTCCCCGAGACCCTTGTAGCGCTGGATCGTGTGGCGGCGCGTGGTTTCGGTCATCAGCCAGGCGAGAGCTTCCTTGAAGGTGGACACCGGCTTCTTGCGCTCGCCGCGCTGGACGTAGGCGCCTTCTTCCAGCAGGTTGTTCAACTGGTCACCCAATGCAGTGACGGTGCGATAGTCGTTGCTGGCGAAGAAGTCGCGGTTGAAGGTCACATAGTTGGAGAGGCCGTGGGCGACCAGTTCCACTTCCGGCAGCCACAGGTGCCGTTCGCGATCTTCGCGCAGGCTGGCCTTGTAGGTCAGGCCGGACTTCTCGGCGCCCTTCAAGCGTTCCTGGAAACCGCCCAGCCAGGCCTGCATGGCGGTCTCGTCACCCAGTTGTTCGACGCTGACCCGCGGCAGGTAGACCATGTGCTCGGTCAGATCCAGCGGATACAGGCGCGACAGGCGCTTGAGGGTCCGCATCACGCCACGGAAGTCGTTGACCAGCTTCTCCAAGGCTTCGCCGGAGACGCCGGGCGCGTTCTCGTTGACGTGCAGGCTGGCATCCTCGAGGGCCGACTGGGTCATGTATTCGTCCATGGCCTCGTCGTCCTTGATGTACTGCTCCTGCTTGCCTCTCTTGACCTTGTACAGCGGCGGCTGCGCGATATAGATGTAGCCGCGCTCGATCAACTCGGGCAGCTGACGGAAGAAGAAGGTCAGCAACAGGGTGCGGATGTGCGAGCCGTCGACGTCGGCGTCGGTCATGATGATGATGTTGTGGTAGCGCAGTTTCTCGATGTTGTACTCGTCCCGGCCGATCCCGCAGCCGAGCGCGGTGATCAGGGTGCCGACCTCCTGGGAGGAAATCATCTTGTCGAAACGGGCTTTTTCCACGTTGAGGATCTTGCCCTTGAGCGGCAGGATCGCCTGGGTCTTGCGGTTACGGCCCTGCTTGGCCGAACCACCGGCGGAATCACCCTCCACCAAGTAGAGTTCCGACAGCGCCGGGTCCTTCTCCTGGCAGTCCGCCAGCTTCCCCGGGAGTCCGGCGATGTCCAGCGCGCCTTTGCGGCGGGTCATTTCCCGGGCCTTGCGCGCCGCTTCCCGGGCGCGGGCGGCGTCGATCATCTTACCGACCACCGCACGCGCCTCGCTGGGATTCTCCAGCAGGAAGTCGGCGAAGTGCTTGCCCATTTCCTGTTCGACCGCGGTCTTGACCTCGGAGGAGACCAGCTTGTCCTTGGTCTGGGAGCTGAATTTCGGATCCGGCACCTTCACCGAAATGATCGCGGTCAGGCCTTCGCGGGCATCATCGCCGGTGGTGGCGATCTTGAATTTCTTCGCCAGCCCTTCCTGCTCGATGTAGGTGTTCAGGTTGCGGGTCAGCGCCGAACGGAAGCCCGCCAGATGGGTGCCGCCGTCGCGCTGGGGAATGTTGTTGGTGAAGCACAGCAGGTTCTCGTTGAAGCTGTCGTTCCACTGCAACGCCACTTCCACGCCCACGCCATCGTCGCGCTGGACGTTGAAGTGGAAGATCTCGTTGACCGCCACCTTGTTGGTGTTCAGGTACTCGACGAACGCCCGGAGGCCACCTTCGTACTTGAACAGCTCTTCCTTGCCGGAGCGCTCGTCCTTCAGCAGGATGCCGACCCCGGAATTGAGGAAGGACAGTTCCCGCAGCCGCTTGGCCAGGATGTCCCAACTGAAATGGATGTTCTGGAAGGTCTCGGCGGAAGGCTTGAAGTGGATTTCGGTACCAGAACCCTCGGTTTCGCCGACCGGGCGCAGCGGGAACTGCGGTACGCCATGGTGGTAGGTCTGTTCCCAGACCTTGCCTTCGCGGCGGACGGTGAGCAGCAGTTCCGCGGAAAGGGCGTTCACCACCGACACGCCGACGCCGTGGAGACCGCCGGAAACCTTGTAAGAGTTGTCGTCGAACTTGCCGCCAGCGTGCAGCACGGTGAGGATCACCTCGGCGGCGGAAACGCCTTCTTCCTTGTGGATGTCCACTGGAATGCCACGACCGTTATCGCGGACGGTAATGGATTCATCGACATGGATGGTGATGCAGATGTCGTCACAATGGCCGGCCAGTGCCTCATCGATGGAGTTATCCACCACCTCGAACACCATATGGTGCAGACCCGTCCCATCGTCGGTGTCCCCGATATACATGCCGGGGCGCTTGCGTACGGCATCCAGGCCCTTGAGGACTTTGATGCTGGATGAATCGTACGTGTGGTTTTCGCTCATGTTTCACTCCCGATGGTCGTGGTCTGGGTGATACGGCCGTGTTCCACGTGGAACACGGCTACCGGCGTATCCGTGCGCCAGCCATCCTTCAACAATTCGTGGTCCACGCAGGTGATGAACACCTGGCAGTTCAAATCTTCCAACAAACGGCATAACGCCCTTCGGTGTTGTTCATCCAGCTCCGAAGGCAAGTCGTCGACCAGATAGATGCATTGTCCGCGTTTCGCCAGATTGACCAGATGGCCCTGGGCGATCCGTAATGCACAAACGACCAACTTCTGTTGGCCCCGGGAAAGAATTTCCGCGGCGTTATGGCCTTCCAATCTCAGTCGCAGATCCGCACGCTGGGGACCGGCCTGGGTATGACCTATCTGCTGGTCCCGCTGCCAGGTACTGGCCAGCACTTCGCTCAGCGGCCGCTCCTTGTCCCATCCCCGGTAATAACTAAGGGTGAGCCCATCGAGCTCCAACAATTCGCTCAGGATACGTTCGAAGACGGGCTTCAATGCCTGGATGTAATCGCGCCGATAGGCGTCGATTTCGTCGCCTGCGTGGCACAATTCGCGGTCCCAGGCAGCATGCGAAGCCTTATCGAGTGTACCATGCCGCAGCCACGAGTTCCGTTGCCGCAGCGCCTTCTGCAAGCGCTGCCAGGCTGACAGGAAGCGTGGTTCCACGTGGAACACACCCCAATCCAGAAACTGACGCCGAACCTTCGGCGCCCCTTCCAGCAAACGGAAACTATCGGGGTTGATCAGTTGCAGCGGCAGGCTTTCGGCCAACTCGGCGGCGCTGCGCACGTTCTGCCCATCGATGCGGATTTGGAATTCGCCTTGCCGATCCCGGAACACACCCAGGTTGCTATGCCCGCCTGCCGCCAATTCGACCTGGCCGAACACCGTGCAGGAAGGCTGTTCGTGGGCGATCACCGGTTGCAGGCGAACGCTGCGAAAGGAGCGGGCGAGCCCGAGCAGGTGGATGGCTTCCAGCACGCTGGTCTTGCCGCTGCCGTTATCGCCATAGAGGATGTTGATGCGGGGGGAAGGGGAAAGGGTCACCGCGTGCAGATTGCGTACCGCGGTGACCGTGACACGGCTCAGTGACATTCAGCGATCACGTTACAGGCGCATCGGCATGACGACGTAAGCGGATTCGTCGTTATCCGATTCCTGCAACAGCGCGCTGCTGTTGGAATCGGATAGCAACAGGCGAACCTGCTCGGTACCCATGACGCCGAGCACATCCAGCAGATAGCTGACGTTGAAGCCGATCTCTAGGTTGCCGCCGGTGTAATCCACCGCGACTTCCTCCTCGGCTTCTTCCTGCTCCGGGTTGTTCGCCTGGATCTTCAGCAGACCCGAGGTCAACAACAAGCGGATGCCGCGGTACTTCTCGTTGGACAGGATCGCCGTGCGGCTGAAGGCTTCGCGGAGCATCTGCCGATCACCGAGAATGAGCTTGTCGCCGCCTTTGGGCAGCACGCGCTCGTAGTCGGGAAACTTGCCGTCCACCAGTTTGGAGGTGAAGGTGAATTCACCGGTGGTGGCGCGAATGTGGTGCTGGCCGAGAACGATGCTGACCTCGCCGTCCTGTTCGGTGAGCAGGCGGGCCAGTTCGAGGATGCCCTTGCGCGGCACGATGACCTGATGCTTGTCGGCCTGCTCGATGCCGGCGGTCATGGAGCACATCGCCAGGCGATGCCCGTCGGTGGCCACCGCGCGCAGGACATTGGAGCTGACTTCCAGCAGCATGCCGTTCAGGTAATAACGGACGTCCTGTTGCGCCATGGCAAAGCTGGTTCGTTCGATGAGCCGGCGGACTTTGGCCTGGGGCAGGGTGAAGGTCAGCGAACCCGGGCCTTCCTCCACGGTGGGAAAATCGTTGGCGGGCAGGGTGGACAGGCTGAAGCGACTGCGCCCGGCCTTGATCAATAACTTCTGCTCGTCGAGGCGAATATCGATCAGGGTATCGCTGGGCAGGCTCTTGCAAATGTCCATCAGCTTGCGCGCCGGAACCGTGATCTCGCCCGGCTCCGCGGTTTCCTCCAGCGTCACGCGGCCTACCAGCTCCACTTCCAGATCGGTCCCGGTCAGGGAAAGCTGCTGGCCCTGGACCACCAGCAGCACGTTGGACAACACCGGCAAGGTCTGACGGCGTTCCACGACGCCCGCCACCAGTTGCAGGGGTTTCAACAAGGCTTCGCGTTGAATGGTGAAATGCATGGTCTAGTCCCTTGCCTCGTGAGGCTGCGCCGATTTCAGGTGGTCAGTGTACGCAGCAGATTCTTGTAGTCCTCGCGGATATCCGCGTCGGATTCCCTCAATTCCGCAATCTTACGACAGGCGTGCAAAACAGTCGTGTGATCTCGCCCACCGAACGCGTCGCCAATCTCCGGCAGGCTATGGTTGGTCAGCTCCTTCGACAGGGCCATGGCCACTTGGCGAGGGCGCGCCACCGAACGCGATCGACGTTTCGACAGCATGTCGGAAACCTTGATCTTGTAATACTCCACCACCGTGCGCTGGATGTTGTCGATGCTGACCAGCTTGTCCTGCAAGGCCAGCAGGTCCTTCAACGACTCGCGGATCAATTCGATGGTGATGTCCCGGCCCATGAAATGCGCGTGGGCGATCACTCGCTTGAGCGCACCTTCCAGCTCGCGCACGTTGGAACGGATGCGCTGGGCGATGAAGAAGGCGGCGTCGTGCTGCAGGTCGACCTTCGCCTGCTCGGCCTTCTTCATCAGGATGGCCACGCGGGTTTCCAGCTCGGGAGGTTCCACCGCGACGGTCAGCCCCCAGCCGAAGCGCGACTTCAGGCGTTCCTCCAGGCCTTCGATTTCCTTCGGGTAGCGGTCGCTGGTGAGGATCACCTGCTGGCCGCCTTCGAGAAGGGCGTTGAAGGTATGGAAGAATTCTTCCTGGGAGCGTTCCTTGCGCGCGAAGAATTGGATGTCGTCGATCAGCAGAGCGTCCACCGAGCGGTAGAACCGCTTGAACTCGTTGATCGCGTTCAACTGCAGCGCCTTGACCATGTCCGCGACGAAACGCTCCGAATGCAGGTAGACCACCTTGGCGTTCGGATTCTTCTTCAACAGATGATTACCCACCGCGTGCATCAGGTGGGTCTTGCCGAGACCGACCCCGCCATACAGGAAGAGCGGGTTGTAGCCGTGCTTCGGATTGTCGGCCACTTGCCAGGCGGCGGCGCGGGCGAGCTGGTTCGATTTGCCCTCGACGAAATTGTCGAAGGTAAAGGTACGGTTCAGGTAACTGGTGTGCTTCAACGCACCTTCGACCTGCACCGAGCGTTCGGTGCGCGCCGGTGTGGCGCTGGAGGCGGGCGAGACGAAATGCCCGTTGACCTCGGTCGCCAGGGTGCGCGCCGGCTCGTTGTGGAAGGCGCTGGGCTCGACGGGCTGCGGCGCCGGTTGTGGAGTCGCCACCGCCTGGACCCGCGCCGGCGAGGTGGAGCGCCGGCTGCCTATGAGGAGCGACAGCGCTGGCGCGGAGCCTTCGCCGCGCTCGGCGAACAGCTCCATGAGGCGGCCCATGTATTTTTCGTTGACCCAGTCCAACACGAACCGATTGGGCGCGTAGACACGCAGTTCTTCGCCATTGGCCTCGACCTGCAGGGGGCGGATCCAGGTGTTGAATTGCTGGGCGGGCAGTTCGTCGCGGAGAAGCTCGACGCACTGCTGCCAAAGGGCCACGGACACGGATTTCCCTCGTATAGGTGTTCAGCGAAAGCAAGGTGGCCATTGTAGCCGCGCCAGCCCGAGTTATCCACACGCATGATGCGCAATTCGCTGCTAAATCAATATCTTAATAAAAATGCCGATGATCGGAATCTCGCACACCGGAAAGCTGTGGATAAACCCGTTCCAGCCTGCTGGATAACCCCGGGGATAATCGCCGGGATAACCTGCCTGTGCATAAGCCCACGGTTTATACCCAGCTTATGAGCGGCTGTCGCACACGCTTCCAACCGCCTATCGACAGGGTTTCGAGCGCACGGAGAGTACATACTCAGTGGGCCAAACGAGGTTATCCACAGAAGCAGCCCTGCCTAAGCATTACAACAGCATTCAAGATCTTTTAACTTCTTCTTCATTTATTTCTTAATACCTGGCGTGATCGGTTGGCTGGAAATTGACCTGACCCTTCCATTTCTCTAGAATCGCCGGTCTCTTTAAACGGGGACCACTTCGGGCCCCTCTCTTGCCTCACGTGATCACCAGGTAACGCATCATGAAACGCACTTTCCAACCGAGCACCCTCAAGCGCGCCCGCACCCACGGTTTCCGTGCCCGCATGGCTACCAAGAACGGCCGTCAAGTCCTGTCGCGTCGCCGCGCCAAGGGCCGCAAGCGCCTGACCGTCTGATTGACCCGGGACAGGTGGTGAATCGAGGCTTCGGCCGGGAGAAGCGACTGCTGATTCCCCGGCAATTCAAGGCGGTCTTCGATTCACCCACCGGCAAGGTTCCCGGTAAGCACGTCCTGCTCCTCGCGCGCGACAATGGCCTCGATCATCCCCGACTGGGTCTGGTGATCGGCAAGAAGAGCGTCAAGCTCTCCGTCGAGCGCAATCGCTTGAAACGCCTGATCCGCGATTCCTTCCGCTGCAACCAGGACAACCTGGTCGGCTGGGACATCGTCGTGGTCGCGCGCAAAGGACTCGGCGAACTGGAGAACCCCGAACTGGCCCATCAGTTCGGCAAGTTGTGGAAACGCTTGGCGCGCAATCGACCCGGCCCCGAAGCGCAACCCGACCCAGGGGTGACCGACAAGCCTCATGCGTAAACTGGCCCTCATTCCGATCCAGTTCTACCGCTATGCCATCAGTCCGCTGATGGGCAACCACTGTCGTTTCCATCCCAGTTGTTCCTGCTATGCGCAAGAAGCCATTGAACGCCATGGCTTGCTGCGCGGCGGCTGGCTCGGCTTGCGCCGGCTCGGTCGCTGTCATCCGTGGAATCCGGGCGGTTATGATCCGGTTCCACCCGCTTCCTCCTCACATTCCTCATCGATGGCCGAGTAATCATGGATATCCAACGCTCGATCCTGATCGTCGCTCTGGCAGTCGTGTCCTATTTGATGGTTCTCCAATGGAACCAGGACTACGGCCAAGCCACCCTGCCGAGCGCCGCCGCTACCACCCCGGCCTCCGGCGCCGCGCCTTCGCTACCGGATGCACCGGCACGCACGGCGAGTGGCGATGACGTACCCTCGGCCAGCGCCGATCGCAGCGAGCCGGCGACCGCCGCCGCGACCGCCGCGGTCAGCCAGGACCTGATCCGCGTCGAGACCGACGTGCTCAACCTAGCCATCGATCCGCAGGGCGGCGACATCGTCCAACTGAGCCTGCCGCAATACCCGCGTCGCCAGGACCGCCCGGACGTGCCGTTCCAGCTGTTCGACAACGGCGGCGAACGCACCTACCTGGCACAAAGCGGCCTGACCGGCGCCAACGGCCCGGACGCGCGCGCCAACGGCCGCCCGCTGTACGCCAGCGCCCAGCGCCTGTACAAGCTGGCCGACGGCCAGGACAGCCTGGTGGTGGACCTGACCTTCAGCGAAGCCGGGGTCAATTACATCAAGCGTTTCAGCTTCAAGCGCGGCCTCAACGCGCAGTGCTCGGCCAAGGAGCAGGAGCAGAAGAAGCCCGGTTGCGTGGACCCGTCCGCCTACCAGATCGAGATGCGCTACCTGATCGACAACCAGAGCGGCCAGGCCTGGAGCGGCAACCTGTTCGCCCAGCTCAAGCGCGATGCCAGCGCCGATCCGTCCTCCAGCACCGCCACCGGTACCGCCACCTACTTGGGCGCGGCCGTCTGGACCGCCGGCGAGCCCTACAAGAAAGTGTCGATGAAAGACATCGACAAGCAGCCGTTCAAGGAAAGCGTGCAGGGCGGCTGGGTCGCCTGGCTGCAGCACTACTTCGTCACCGCCTGGATCCCGTCCAAGGACGACACCAACGCGATTCAGACGCGCAAAGATAGCCAGGGCAACTACATCGTCGGCCTCACCGGCCCGGCCCTCAACGTCTCCGCCGGCGGCAAGGCGGAAACCGCGGCGACCCTGTACGCCGGTCCGAAGATCCAGGCCCACCTGAAGCAGCTTTCCCCGGGCCTCGAACTGACCGTCGACTACGGCATCCTCTGGTTCATCGCCCAACCGATCTTCTGGCTGCTGGAACATATCCACAGCCTGCTCGGCAACTGGGGCTGGTCGATCATCGCGCTCACCGTGCTGATCAAACTGGCGTTCTTCCCGTTGTCCGCCGCCAGCTACAAGTCCATGGCGCGCATGCGTGCGGTATCGCCCAAGCTGCAAGCACTGAAGGAACAGCATGGCGACGACCGCCAGAAGATGTCCCAGGCGATGATGGAGCTGTACAAGAAGGAGCGCATCAACCCGCTGGGCGGCTGCCTGCCGATCGTGGTGCAGATGCCGGTGTTCCTGTCGCTCTACTGGGTGTTGCTGGAAAGCGTGGAAATGCGCCAGGCACCCTGGATGTTCTGGATCACCGACCTGTCGATCAAGGATCCGTTCTTCATCCTGCCGATCATCATGGGCGCCACCATGTTCTTCCAGCAGCGCCTCAACCCGACGCCGCCGGACCCGATGCAGGCCAAGGTGCTCAAGCTGATGCCGATCATCTTCACCTTCTTCTTCCTCTGGTTCCCCGCCGGCCTGGTGCTCTACTGGGTGGTCAACAACTGCTTGTCCATCGCCCAGCAGTGGTACATTACCCGCAAGATCGAGGCGTCCACCCAGAAGGCCACGGCCTGACAGGCAGATAGCCCCACCCGTTGAACCAAGGCGCCCCCTCGTGGGGCGTCTTGCTGTCTGGAGCCACCCCATGAGCCAATCCCGCGACACCATCGCCGCGGTCGCCACCGCCCAGGGCCGCGGCGGCGTCGGCATCGTCCGGGTCTCGGGCCCGCTCGCGCGGCGCATGGCCGGCGAGATCGGCGGCCGCGAGCCGCGCCCGCGACATGCCCAGTACGGCCCGTTCCAGGGCACGCACGGCGAGGTCCTCGACGAGGGGTTGCTGCTGTTCTTCCCCGGCCCGCATTCCTTCACCGGCGAAGACGTCCTGGAATTGCAGGGCCACGGCGGCCCGGTGGTGCTCGACCTGTTGCTGCGCCGGTGCCTGGAACTGGGCGCGCGGCAGGCGCGTCCCGGCGAGTTCAGCGAGCGCGCCTTCCTCAACGACAAGCTCGACCTGGCCCAGGCCGAGGCCATCGCCGACCTCATCGAAGCCAGCTCGGCCCAGGCCGCGCGCAACGCCCTGCGTTCGTTGCAGGGAGAGTTCTCCCGGCGCGTGCACGCCCTGACCGAGCGGCTGATCGAACTGCGCATCTACGTGGAAGCCGCCATCGATTTCCCCGAAGAGGAAATCGACTTCCTCGCCGATGGCCACGTGCTCGGCCGCCTCGAGGCGATCCGCCAGCAACTGGCCGGCGTGCTCCGCGAAGCCGGACAGGGCGCGCTGTTGCGCGACGGCATGACGGTGGTCATCGCCGGACGGCCGAATGCGGGCAAGTCCAGCCTGCTCAACGCCCTGTCGGGGCGCGACACCGCCATCGTCACCGATGTCGCCGGCACCACCCGCGACGTGCTGCGCGAGCACATCCACCTGGATGGCATGCCCCTGCACGTGGTGGACACCGCCGGCCTGCGCCAGGCCGAGGATCAGGTGGAACGCATCGGCGTGGCCCGCGCGCTGGACGCCATCGCCACGGCGGATCGCATCCTGCTGGTGGTGGATGCGACGGCCGCGGAGGCCGGCGATCCTCTCGCGCTCTGGCCGGAATTCCTCGAGCAGCGTCCGGAACCGGCCAAGGTGACCCTGATCCGCAACAAGGCGGACCTTTCCGGCGAACCCATCGGCCTCGCCACCGATGCCGACGGCCAGGTGGTCATCAGCCTCTCGGCCAAGGCCGGTGACGGCCTCGAATTGCTACGCGAACACCTCAAGGCTTGCATGGGCTACGAGCAGACCGCCGAAAGCGGCTTCAGCGCCCGGCGCCGGCACCTGGAGGCCCTGCGCCAGGCCGCCGCCCACCTCGATCACGGCCATCGCCAACTGACCCAGGCCGGCGCCGGCGAATTGCTCGCCGACGACCTGCTCCAGGCACAGCGGGCCCTGGGGGAAATCACCGGCGCCTTCAGTTCCGATGATTTGCTGGGACGCATCTTCTCCAGCTTCTGCATCGGCAAGTGACGGCGCCGGGTTGCGCCCGGCTCACCAGTCGTAGGAAACCGTCCCCAGCAGGGTCCGGCTCTCGCCCCAGTAGCAGCGGCCGGCGTCGTTGCAGCCGGACACGTATTCCTTGTCGAAGAGGTTCTTCGCGTTGAGGTCGACCGACCAGTTGCGGTCGAAGCGGTAGCCGACCGCCGCATCCACCAGGGTGACGTCGCCCGCGTCGAGCTTCCCGTACAGTGTCGCCGGGGTGTAGGAGAAAGCGCTGTCGAAGTGGCGCACGCCGCCGGCGGCGTAGAAGCCGTTGAGCGGTCCTTCGAGGAAGCGGTACTTGGCCCAGAACGAGGCCTGGTTGCGTGGCACGCCGGTCATCTGATGGCCTTCGATCAGCGAGTCGGCGGCGTCCTGGGTGACCCGGGCATCCGTGTAGCTGTAGGTCGCGGTGAGGTTCAGGTTGCGGGTGAGGTCGCTGTTGAGTTCCAGCTCCAGCCCTTTGGCACGGCTCGCGCCGACCTGGCGGTAGCTGGCGCTGGCGGTGTCGTAATAGGTGTCGTCCTTCTTGCGCAGGTCGTAGACCGAAGCGGTGAACGCGGTGTCCCAGCCCGGCGGCTCGTACTTCAGGCCCACTTCGTACTGTTCGCTGGTGATCGGGTCGAGGGGCGTGCCGGCGTTGGTGATCTGCTGCACCGGGACGAAGGCCGTCGAGTAGCTCATGTAGGGCGTGAGGCCGTTGTCGAAGCGGTACATGATCCCGCCCTGGTAGGTGAACTTGCGATCCCGCGAGTGGATGTCGCTGGCAGCGGCGAGCTTGTTGCGGAAGTCGTTCTCCACCCAGTCCTGGCGGCCGCCGAGGAGGAAGACCCACTTGTCGTAGGTGCTGTGGAGCTGCGCGTAGAGCCCTTCCATCCGTTGTTCCAGCAGGGTGTTCTGCACCGCGATCGGGGTGGTGGGGCGCTGCGCGTAGTGGGGATTGAACACGTCGATCCGCCCCGCGAAGCCCGCGTCCCAGTCCTGCCCGAAAGAAGTACGGTCGTAGCTGGCACCGAGCAACAGGGTGTTTTCCAGCCCCCCGGCGACGAATTTGCCTTCGAGCTGGTTATCCAGCGAGTAGACCATCGACTTGTTGTAGCGGTCGTAGGCGGTCATGTTCACCAGGGTGCCGTATCCCGCTTCGTCCAGGCTGCCGGGCCAGGTTTCATGGCGCTGGATGCGCGATTGCATATATCGCGAGTTCTGCCGGAACTGCCAGTCGTCGTTGAAGCTGTGGCTGAATTCGTAGCCGCCGCTCCAGGTCTCGCGCTCGAAGGTGTTCCAGTCCGGGTGGCCGAGCAGGGTGTCCTCGTCCAGCCGGCCGTGGGGGTTGTGCAGCAAGGTACCGGCCGCGGGCAAGCCGAGCTCCATGTGGGTGTGGTCCTTCTGGTAGCTGGCCAGCAGGGTCAGGCTGTCGACCTCGCCCAGGTTCAACGTCAGCGACGGGGCCAGGTACAGCCGATCGTCCGGTACGTGATCGGTCTGGGTATCGGCCTTGCGCCCCAGCATCACCACGCGGCCGAGGATCGAGCCGTCGTCGGTCAAGGGTCCGGCAACGTCCACCCCCACTTGGCGGCGGTCATGGGTGCCATAGCTGAGCTGGACCTCGCCCTGAGGCAGGGCGGTCGGGCGCTTGCTCACCAGATTCACCAGGCCGCCCGGCGCGTTTTCCCCGTAGAGGATCGAGGAGGGGCCGCGGAAGACTTCCACGCGCTCCAGGCCATAGGGCTCGGAGGTGGTGTCATAGCGGTTGCCCTGTACCCGCAAGCCGTCGCGGAGCAGGCCATAGCCGTAGTCGGTGGCATTGAAGCCACGGATGTAGAAGAGATCGCCGGCTAGGCCATCGCCGGCGGCGAAGGGCGGCGCGAAGATGCCCGGCACGTAGCCGAGGATTTCGGTGAGGGTCTGTGACTTCTGGTCCTTGATGCGTTGGCTGGTCACCACCGACACCGAGCGCGGGGTCTCCGCCAGCGCTGTGCTGGTCTTGGTGCCGACCCGGCTGCGCTCGGCCTTGTAGCCGGCGTCGACCAGGGGCTCGGCGCTGGGGCCGTCCACCGAGGCGCCGGTGACGGCGGTCGGCGCGAGCTCGACCGAACGCGGGTCCGAGGCCTGCAGGATATAGCTGCCGGGCGCCTGGGCGACCACGTGCAATCCGGATCCCTGCAGCAACCGCGCGAATCCCTGTTCCACGGCGTAATCGCCACGCAGCCCGGCGGTGCGCAGGCCACGGGTCTGCTCGGGGGCGAACGAGAGCACCACCTGGGCCGCCGAGGCGAACTGGCTCAGCGCCGCGTCCAGCGGACCGGCGTCGATGGCGTAACCCTGGGTGGCGCTGGCGGCGAGCGCCTCGCCCGCCACCAGGGCGCCGGTCATCGCGGGGAGAAGGAGGGCGCAGGTGAAGCAGTGCCGGGAGAGTCGCTGGCGAGCGGGAAACGGGATCGGAGGGAAGCGCATTGTCGTGTGGGCCCTGAGGGTTGCGGAGGTCGCGTTCATCGCGATTACCCTAGAGCCGCACCAGAATGAAAAAAGATCACCCCCGGATGCGGATCGAGCGTCGGCGCTCAGCCGCGGTGCTTGATCGATACCCAGTAGCGGGTGAAGGAATCGACGCGGATCGGTAGCGTCGCCTGCAGATTGGCCAGGACCAGATCGCTGGCGTCCAGGCGGAACGCACCGGACACCCGGAGCCGGGCCGCCCGCGCCTCGCATTGCAGGACGCCCGGTCGGTAGCGCGCGAGCTCGTCGATCACCTCGCCCAGGGGGGCGTCGAGCACGATCAGTTGGCCTTCGATCCAGGCGACCTCCGCAGCGCGATACGCCTGGCTGGGGCCGACGCCATGGGCGGAAAAATCCGCGCGCTCGCCCGCCTTCAGCAGCCGGCTTTGCGCCGCCGGGTCGGCGGGTTGCAGGCTGACGCTGTCCTCCAGTACGCCGACCCGGGTGCTGGAGGGCAACTGCCGGACCGAGAAGCGTGTCCCCAAGGCCTGGACGCGGCCCTCGGCGGTCTCGACGAAGAACGGC
This sequence comes from Pseudomonas sp. RIT-PI-AD, assembly GCF_025642785.1. Lineage (GTDB taxonomy): Bacteria > Pseudomonadota > Gammaproteobacteria > Pseudomonadales > Pseudomonadaceae > Pseudomonas_T. The sequence goes on along the minus strand of NZ_JANZKU010000010.1, from coordinate 49,794 downwards.
CGCGTGTCCCCGCGCTTTCCGGTGCGCACGAGGATTTCGCCCTCGCGGACCCGGATCAGCCGCTGGGCGTCGTCGAACAGCACGTCGATGGCTGTGGCGGTGTTCAGCTCGATCCGGCTGCCATCGGCCAGGTCGATCCCCTTGCGTTGGCCGGTGCGGGTCCGGTAGTCCGCCCAGACGTTGGCAAGGCCCGAGTGCGATTGCAGGTTCCAGCCGAGGTAACCGGTGCCGCCGAGGATCAACAGGGTTTTGAGCACCTGCCGGCGCCGGCGCGGGCTGGCCAGGGCGCGTTGGGCGAGGTCGCCGGGCATGGCGCCGAGGTTACGCTGCAGGTTCTCCAGGTGATTCCAGGCCAGCAGGTGCGCCGGATCGCTGTCGAGCCAACGCTGCCAGGCCAAGCGCTGGGCGGCAGTCGGCGGCTCGGCCTGGAATTGCACGTACCAGCTGGCCGCCGCTTCGAACACCCGGCGCTCGGGAAGGGCGCCCACTATGGGCTGGCCAGGATCATCGAGCATTCGGTGAACGCCCGGATCATGTGTTTCTTCACGGTAGTCAGCGACAGCTGCAACTGCTCCGCGATTCGCTGGTAGGTCAACCCCTCGACCTGGGACATCAGGAAAATCCGCTGGGTCCGGGCGCCGAGTCCGGCCAGTGCCTTGTCCACCGCCACCAGGGTCTCGATGATCAGGGCCTTGTCTTCCTCGCTGATGACCACCGGCTCGGGATGCGCCGCCAGGCTGTCGAGGTAGGCGAGCTCGATGGTGCGTCGACGGTAGCGGTCGATCAACAGACCTCGCGCCACCGTGACCAGGTAATCGCGAGGCTCGCGAATCTGCAAGGCATTGCGCGCGCCGAGCAGGCGCACGAAGGTGTCCTGGGCCACGTCGGCGGCATCGCAAGCGTTGTTCAGTTTGCCCCTGAGCCACGCCTGCAGCCATGAATGGTGCTGCTCGTAGATACGCTGGACGGCAGTCGTATGGGTCTGGAAAGGCATGGGGTCGGGACTGAAGTGTCTTTGATAATGGATATTATTAACTTTTGGCAACGACCGCCACAACCTTGTCCACACCTCCTTCCGAGTCGATCCACCGATGAAGCCGCAGCGCGCGTTCTCCGCTCTTTATACCGGCATAGTTTTCCTCGCGTCCAATCGCTGCCCGACCGGTTCCGGAGCCCTGTGGAAAACCCGCCCTGAGCGAGGTAGATAACCCAGCCGCAACCCTGTGGTTAAAGGGGGCTGTGCATAAGTAGGGCTTTCCTCCACAGCTTACTGACCGCTTTCCGCCAGGAACCCCTCAGCTTCGGCACAGCCTTATACGTCATTTAAATTCTTAAAATACAAAGGCTTGAAGTAGTTATTCACAGAAAACCGATTCACCATTCATAAACACAGTAAACAAGCTTTTTAAAAATTTCTCTCTATCTATTTCTATTAACCGCCAGGTGGATAAGCCGGGCGCGGTTCGGCGCGGTCGTTTCAGGATTGGCTAATTTTTGTGCAATAAGGCTTCATTCGATCCGGGGAAATCCCTATACTTGCCGCCCTTCCCAATTTCCCCTTCAACAGGCACGAGGTGCGTGGTGGATTTCCCTTCCCGTTTTGACGTGATCGTGGTCGGTGGCGGCCATGCCGGTACCGAAGCCGCGCTGGCGGCCGCGCGGATGGGGGTAAAAACCCTGCTGCTCACCCACAACGTCGAGACTCTCGGGCAGATGAGCTGCAACCCGGCCATCGGCGGGATCGGCAAGAGCCATTTGGTGAAGGAAATCGATGCATTGGGCGGCGCCATGGCGATCGCCACCGACAAAGGCGGTATCCAGTTCCGCGTGCTCAATGGCCGCAAGGGCCCGGCGGTGCGTGCGACCCGTGCCCAGGCCGACCGTGTGCTGTACAAGGCGGCGATCCGGAACATCCTGGAAAACCAGCCCAACCTGTGGATATTCCAGCAGGCCTGCGACGACCTGATCGTCGAGGGCGGCGAGGTCAGGGGCGTGGTGACCCAGATGGGTCTGCGTTTCTTCGCCGAAGCGGTGGTGTTGACCGCCGGGACCTTCCTCGGCGGACTTATCCACATCGGCTTGCAGAACCACGCCGGCGGTCGCGCCGGCGACCCGCCGTCGATCGCCCTGGCCCAGCGCCTGCGCGAACAACCGCTGCGCGTCGGCCGCCTGAAGACCGGCACCCCGCCGCGCATCGACGGCCGCTCGGTGGACTTTTCGGCGATGACCGAACAGCCCGGCGACACGCAGATCCCGGTGATGTCCTTCCTCGGCTCGAAGGAGCAGCACCCGGCCCAGGTCAGTTGCTGGATCACCCACACCAACGCCCGCACCCACGAGATCATCGCGGCCAACCTGGATCGCTCGCCGATGTACTCCGGGGTGATCGAGGGCGTCGGGCCGCGTTATTGCCCGTCCATCGAGGACAAGATCCACCGGTTCGCCGACAAGGACAGCCACCAGGTCTTCCTCGAGCCCGAAGGCCTGACCACCCACGAGCTCTACCCCAACGGCATCTCCACCTCGCTGCCGTTCGACGTGCAGTTGCAGATCGTGCAGAGCATCCGTGGCATGGAGAACGCGCACATCGTGCGGCCGGGCTACGCCATCGAGTACGACTACTTCGATCCCCGCGACCTGAAGTACAGCCTGGAGACCAAGGTGATCGGCGGGTTGTTCTTCGCCGGCCAGATCAACGGCACCACCGGCTACGAAGAAGCCGGCGCCCAGGGCCTGCTCGCCGGTGCCAACGCCGCCCTGCGCGCCCTGGGCAAGGACGCCTGGTGCCCGCGCCGCGACGAGGCCTACATCGGCGTGCTGGTGGACGACCTGATCACCTTGGGTACCCAGGAGCCCTACCGCATGTTCACCTCGCGGGCCGAGTACCGGCTGATCCTCCGCGAGGACAATGCCGACCTGCGCCTCACCGAGAAAGGTCGTCAACTGGGTTTGGTCGACGGGGCCCGTTGGGCGGCGTTCTGCACCAAGCGCGAAGCGATCGAGCGGGAAGAACAGCGCCTGAAAAGCACCTGGGTACGCCCGAACACGCCCCAGGGCGATGCCATCGCCGCGCGTTTCGGCACGCCGCTGACCCACGAATACAACCTGCTCAACCTGCTCAGCCGCCCGGAGATCGACTACCTTGCCCTGGTCGCGCTGACCGACGGCGGCGTCGACGACCCGCAGGTCGCCGAGCAGGTGGAGATCAAGACCAAGTACGCCGGCTACATCGACCGCCAGCAGGAGGAAATCGCCCGCCTGCGCGCCAGCGAGGACACCGCCCTGCCGGACGACCTCGACTACCTGGGGATTTCCGGGTTGTCCAAGGAGATCCAGCACAAGCTCGGCCAGGCCCGCCCGCAAACGCTCGGCCAGGCCTCGCGGATTCCCGGGGTCACCCCGGCGGCGATCTCGCTGTTGCTGATCCACCTGAAGAAACGCGGCGCCGGCCGGCGCCTGGAGCAGAGCGCCTGATGGCCGTCTCCCGCCACGCCGACGAGCTCGCCCAGGGCGCGCGCCAACTGGACGTCGAATTGACCGAGGCGCAGCAGGTTCGCCTGCTCGCCTACCTGGCCCTGCTGATCAAGTGGAACAAGGCCTACAACCTCACCGCGGTACGCGACCCGGACGAAATGGTCTCGCGGCACCTGCTCGACAGCCTCAGCGTGGTGCCCTTCGTCGCCGCCGGCGGGGCCGACTGGCTGGACGTCGGCAGCGGCGGCGGGATGCCGGGCATTCCCCTGGCGATCCTGTTTCCCGAGCGGCGTTTCACCCTGCTCGACTCCAACGGCAAGAAGACCCGCTTCCTCACCCAGGTCAAGCTGGAGCTGAAGCTGGACAACCTCGATGTCGTGCACGCCCGGGCGGAAGCCTTCCAACCGGAGCGGCCGTTCGCCGGCATCGTTTCCCGGGCGTTCAGCTCCCTGGAAGACTTCGCCGTCTGGACCCGCCACCTCGGCGACGCCGAGACCCGCTGGCTGGCGATGAAGGGCCAGCACCCCGCGGACGAGCTGGGCGCACTGCCGGCGGACTTCCGCCTGGAAAGCGCGAACGCCCTGGCCGTGCCGGGTTGCCAAGGTCAGCGTCATCTGCTGATACTGCGCCGCACCCTATGACCGGGAAAGACGCCGACCATGGCTAGAGTATTCGCCATCGCCAACCAGAAGGGCGGTGTCGCCAAGACCACCACCTGCATCAACCTGGCCGCTTCGCTGGTCGCCACCAAGCGGCGCGTGCTGCTGATCGACCTGGACCCCCAGGGCAACGCCACCACCGGCAGCGGCGTGGACAAACTGGCCCTGGACTACTCCATCTACGACGTCCTGATCGGCGAATGCAGCCTGGTGGACGCCATGCAGTTCTCCGAGCACGGCGGCTACCAACTGCTGCCGGCCAACCGTGACCTCACCGCCGCGGAAGTGGCCCTGCTGGACATGCCGGCCAAGGAAAACCGCCTGCGCGAGGCCCTGGCGCCGGTGCGCGAGAACTACGACTACATCCTCATCGACTGCCCGCCGTCACTGTCCATGCTCACGGTCAACGCCCTGGTGGCGGCCGACGGCGTGATCATCCCGATGCAGTGCGAGTACTACGCCCTGGAGGGCCTGACCGATCTGGTCAACTCCATCCAGCGCATCGGCAAGCTGCTCAACCCGTCGCTGAAGATCGAAGGCCTGCTGCGCACCATGTACGACCCCCGCATCAGCCTCACCAACGACGTCTCGGCGCAGTTGAAGGAACACTTCGGCGACAAGCTCTACGACACCGTCATCCCGCGCAACGTACGCCTCGCCGAAGCCCCCAGTTTCGGCATGCCGGCGCTGGTCTACGACAAGCAATCCCGGGGCGCGCTCGCCTACCTGGCCCTGGCTGGCGAACTGTCCCGCCGCCAGCGCAGCGCCGCCCGAACCGCAAACGCATAAGGAAACCCGCATGGCCGCCAAGAAACGAGGTCTGGGACGTGGCCTGGACGCCCTGTTGGGGGGAAGCAGCGTCAGCGAACTCCAGGAGCAAGCCGCCCAGGCCGACACCCGCGAATTGCAGCACCTGCCGCTGGAGGTGATCCAGCGCGGCAAGTACCAGCCGCGGCGCGACATGGACCCCGCGGCCCTCGAGGAACTGGCCCAGTCGATCCGCGCCCAGGGCGTGATGCAGCCGATCGTGGTGCGTCCGGTGTCCGCCGGTCGCTACGAAATCATCGCCGGCGAGCGGCGCTGGCGGGCCAGCCAGCTGGCCGGGCTGGAACGCATTCCGGCGCTGGTTCGCGAGGTGCCCGACGAGGCCGCCATCGCCATGGCGCTGATCGAGAACATCCAGCGCGAAGACCTCAACCCCATCGAGGAAGCCGTCGCCCTGCAGCGCCTGCAGCAGGAATTCCAGCTGACCCAGCAGCAGGTCGCGGAAGCGGTGGGCAAATCGCGGGTGACCATCACCAACCTTCTGCGCCTGATCGCTCTGCCCGAGGAAATCAAGACGCTGCTGTCCCATGGCGATCTGGAGATGGGCCACGCCCGCGCGCTGCTCGGGCTGCCCGCCGAAAGACAGGTCGAAGGGGCGCGACACGTTGTCGCACGGGGCTTCACCGTGCGGCAGACCGAAGCCCTGGTACGCCAGTGGCTGGGCGGCAAGGAGAAAGCGGCCGAGCCGGAAAAGGCCGATCCAGACATCAGTCGCCTCGAACAGCGCCTGGCAGAGCGGCTGGGCTCTCCCGTGCAGATCAAGCATGGGCAGAAGGGCAAAGGCCAGTTGGTGATCCGCTACAACTCCCTCGACGAACTGCAGGGTGTCCTCGCTCACATCCGCTGAAACATTTGGCGATGCAACGCCTGTAGCGAACAGTCGGAAATCACTACCCGGCAGTTGAACGGGTGGGGAACGCCCCCTATACTCTGCGCGCATTTTGTCGGCACAAAGTATGCCAAGTCATTGATTTGGAGGGGCCGATCCAGAGAGCCGAATTGGGAATCACGATGGACCTTCGCACGCCCAACCGCCTGCCGCTCCATCGCCTCCCGGTTTTCCCGGTACTCCTGGCGCAATTGGTCGCCTGCCTGCTCGCCGCGCTCATGCTGTGGCTCTGGCGCGGTCCGGTCGCCGGCTATTCCGGTCTCTGTGGTGGCCTGATCGCCTGGCTACCGAACCTGTATTTCGCCCACAAGGCGTTCCGCTTCGGCGTGGCGCGGGCCGCGCAAGCCATCGTCCGGTCCTTTTATGCCGGCGAGGCGGGAAAACTGATTCTGACGGCGGTGCTCTTCGCACTGACGTTCGCAGGTGTGAAACCCCTGGAAGCGCTGGCGGTATTCGGTGTCTTCCTGTTGATCCAGGCGGTCAACTGGTTCGCGCCCCTGCTGATGAGAACAAGACTTTCGAGACCTTAGGGCGTTTGAGGCAACCATGGCAGCAGAAACCGCTTCAGGCTATATCCAGCACCACTTGCAGAATCTGACGTTCGGCCAACTTCCCGACGGCGGCTGGGGTTTCGCCCACTCCGCGGCGGAAGCCAAGGCCATGGGGTTCTGGGCATTCCACCTCGATACCCTCGGCTGGTCGGTCGCACTGGGTCTGATCTTCGTGCTGATCTTCCGCATGGCGGCGAAGAAGGCCACCTCCGGGCGTCCCGGCGGCCTGCAGAATTTCGTCGAAGTACTCGTCGAGTTCGTCGACGGCAGCGTGAAGGACAGCTTCCATGGCCGCAGCGCGGTCATCGCCCCGCTGGCGCTGACCATCTTCGTCTGGGTGTTCCTGATGAACGCCGTCGACCTGATTCCGGTCGACTGGATCCCGCAACTGGCGATCCTGATCACCGGCGACCACCACATCCCGTTCCGCGCGGTGTCCACCACCGACCCGAACGCCACGCTGGCCATGGCCTTCTGCGTGTTCGCGCTGATCATCTTCTACAGCATCAAGATCAAGGGCTTGGGTGGTTTCATCGGCGAGCTGACCCTGCACCCGTTCGGCAGCAAGAACCTGTTCGTGCAGATCCTGCTGATCCCGGTCAACTTCCTGCTGGAGTTCGTCACCCTGATCGCCAAGCCGATTTCGCTGGCCTTGCGGTTGTTCGGCAACATGTACGCCGGCGAGCTGGTGTTCATCCTGATCGCGGTGATGTTCGGCAGCGGCCTGCTCTGGCTCAGCGGCCTGGGCGTGGTGCTGCAGTGGGCGTGGGCGGTGTTCCACATCCTGATCATCACCCTGCAGGCGTTCATCTTCATGATGTTGACCATCGTCTACCTGTCGATGGCCCACGAAGACAACCATTGAGGCGTGCCCGCGCGTCCTGATGGCCGATGCCCGAGAGGCTCGGAACCCCGTTTCTGCTTTACCGCTTCAAAAACCTTAACCAATACGACATAAAAGTCGGGAGGAAAAATGGAAACTGTAGTTGGTCTGACCGCGATCGCCGTTGCTCTGCTGATTGGCCTGGGCGCCCTGGGTACCGCCATCGGCTTCGGCCTGCTGGGCGGCAAGTTCCTCGAAGGCGCTGCGCGTCAGCCGGAGCTGGTTCCTATGCTGCAAGTGAAAATGTTCATCGTCGCCGGCCTGCTCGACGCCGTGACCATGATCGGTGTCGGTATCGCCCTGTTCTTCACCTTCGCTAACCCGTTCATTGGTCAAATCCCGGCTTGATCCACCGATCCATCTGGATTCGGTTGATTGAACGGACAACGAACGAGCGAGGTGTGGCGTGAATATTAATGCAACCCTGATCGGCCAGTCCGTTGCGTTCTTCATCTTCGTGCTGTTCTGCATGAAGTTCGTGTGGCCTCCGGTCATCACGGCTTTGCGCGAACGCCAGAAGAAGATCGCAGAAGGTCTGGACGCTGCCAGTCGTGCGGCTCGTGACCTGGAGCTGGCCCATGAGAAAGTGGGTCAGCAACTGCGCGAAGCGAAGACCCAGGCGGCTGAAATCATCGAGCAAGCCAAGAAGCGCGCGACCCAGATCGTCGACGAAGCACGCGATCAGGCCCGCGCCGAGGGTGAGCGCGTCAAGGCTCAGGCTCAGGCCGAGATCGAGCAGGAACTGAATGGTGTCAAAGACGCGCTGCGCGCCCAACTGGGTAGCCTGGCCGTCGGCGGGGCCGAGAAGATCCTCGGTGCCACTATCGATCGTAACGCGCATGCGCAGCTGGTTGAAAAACTGGCCGCCGAAATCTAAGCGAGGACGATCATGGCAGAACTGACCACGCTGGCCCGACCTTACGCCAAGGCTGCTTTCGAGTACGCCCAGGCCCATCAGCAGCTGGCCGCCTGGTCAGCCGAGTTGGGCCTCGCTGCGGCGGTGTCGCACGACGACACCTTCCAGCGCGTGCTCAAGGCGCCGCGTCTGACGAGCGACGAAAAAGCCAACGCCTTTGTCGAGGTGTGTGGCGAGAAACTCAGTGAACATGTACGGAATTTCATCCGCATCATCGCCGACAACGGTCGCCTGACCCTGTTGCCGGAAATCGCCGAGCTGTTCGAGCTGTACAAGGCCGAGCAGGAAAAATCGGTGGATGTGGACGTCACCAGTGCCTTCGCATTGAGCCAAGAACAGCAAGACAAACTCGCCAAGGTTCTCAGCGCACGGCTCAGCCGAGAAGTGCGTCTGCACGCCGTGGAAGACACTTCCCTGATCGGGGGAGTGATCATCCGCGCCGGCGACCTGGTTATCGATGGCTCGGTTCGCGGCAAGCTCGCGAAACTGGCCGAAGCGTTGAAATCCTGAGTTTGAAGGGGCAGCAGAGCAATGCAGCAACTCAATCCTTCCGAAATTAGTGAAATCATCAAGGGACGCATCGAGAAACTCGACGTCTCTTCCCAAGCCCGCAACGAAGGCACCATCGTCAGCGTGTCCGACGGTATCGTGCGCATCTACGGCCTGGCCGATGCGATGTACGGCGAGATGATCGAATTCCCGGGCGGCGTCTACGGTATGGCGCTGAACCTGGAACAAGACTCCGTCGGTGCGGTGATCCTGGGTAACTACCTGACCCTCGCCGAAGGCATGAGCGCCAAGTGCACCGGCCGCATCCTCGAAGTGCCGGTCGGTCCGGAACTGCTTGGCCGCGTGGTGGATGCCCTGGGCAACCCGATCGATGGCAAGGGCCCGATCGAGGCCAGCGCCACCGACGCCGTCGAGAAAGTGGCGCCGGGCGTGATCTGGCGTAAGTCGGTCGACCAGCCGGTGCAGACCGGCTACAAGTCCGTCGACGCCATGATCCCCGTCGGTCGCGGTCAGCGCGAGCTGATCATCGGCGACCGTCAGATCGGCAAGACCGCGCTGGCGATCGACGCCATCATCAACCAGAAAGACAGCGGCATCCGCTGCGTCTACGTGGCCATCGGTCAGAAGCAGTCGACCATCGCCAACGTGGTGCGCAAGCTGGAAGAGAACGGCGCCCTGGCCAACACCATCGTGGTGGCTGCCAGTGCTTCCGAATCCGCCGCGCTGCAGTTCATCGCACCCTACGCCGGCTGCACCATGGGCGAGTACTTCCGCGACCGTGGTGAAGACGCGCTGATCGTGTACGACGACCTGTCCAAGCAGGCCGTGGCCTACCGCCAGATCTCCCTGCTGCTGCGTCGTCCGCCGGGCCGCGAAGCCTATCCCGGCGACGTGTTCTATCTCCACAGCCGCCTGCTGGAGCGCGCATCCCGCGTTTCCGAAGAGTATGTCGAGAAGTTCACCAATGGCGCCGTGACCGGCAAGACCGGTTCGCTGACCGCTCTGCCGATCATCGAAACCCAGGCCGGCGACGTGTCCGCGTTCGTTCCGACCAACGTGATTTCGATCACCGACGGCCAGATCTTCCTAGAGTCGGCCATGTTCAACTCGGGCATCCGTCCGGCGGTCAACGCCGGTATCTCGGTATCCCGCGTCGGTGGTGCGGCCCAGACCAAGATCATCAAGAAGCTTTCCGGTGGCATCCGTACTGCCCTGGCCCAGTACCGTGAACTGGCGGCCTTCGCCCAGTTCGCCTCGGACCTCGACGAAGCCACCCGCAAGCAGCTCGAGCATGGTCAGCGCGTCACCGAGCTGATGAAACAGAAGCAATACGCGCCGATGTCGATCGCCGACATGTCGCTGTCCCTGTACGCCGCCGAGCGCGGTTTCCTGCAGGACATCGACGTCGCCAAGGTCGGCGCCTTCGAGCAGGCCCTGATCGCCTACTTCAACCGGGATAACGCCGCTCTGATGGCGCGGATCAACGAGAAGGGTGATTTCAACGACGAAATCGACGCGGGCCTCAAGGCCGGCATCGAGAAGTTCAAGGCCACTCAAACCTGGTAAGCCGCAGCGGGAGCCTCCGGGCTCCCGCCTGCTAACCCGATAGGTGTCAAATGGCAGGCGCAAAAGAGATTCGCAGCAAGATCGCGAGCATCAAAAGCACGCAAAAGATCACCAGCGCCATGGAAAAGGTGGCGGTCAGCAAGATGCGCAAGGCTCAGATGCGCATGGCGGCCAGCCGTCCCTATGCGGAGCGTATCCGTCAGGTGATCGGTCACCTGGCCAACGCCAACCCGGAATACCGCCACCCCTTCATGAACGAGCGTGAGGTCAAGCGCGCCGGCTACATCGTGGTCAGCAGCGACCGGGGCCTGTGCGGCGGCTTGAACACCAACCTGTTCAAGGCCTTGATCCGGGAAATGGCGGCGAACCGCGAGCAGGGCGTGGAGATCGATCTCTGCGTGATCGGCAGCAAGGGAGCGGCATTCTTCCGCAACTTCGGCGGCAACGTCGTCGCGGCGATCAGCCACCTCGGTGAAGAACCCTCGATCAACGATCTGATCGGCAGCGTCAAGGTGATGCTGGATGCCTACCTGGACGGCCGTATCGATCGCCTGTCCGTGGTCTCCAACAAGTTCATCAACACCATGACGCAGAAACCCACGGTGGAGCAGTTGATCCCGCTGGTGGCCGATGCGGATCAGGAACTCAAGCACCACTGGGATTATCTCTACGAACCCGACGCCAAAGAGCTGCTGGACGGCCTGATGGTGCGCTACGTGGAGTCGCAGGTGTACCAGGCGGTCGTCGAGAACAACGCAGCCGAACAGGCCGCGCGGATGATCGCGATGAAGAACGCCACTGACAACGCCGGTGACCTGATCAGCGATCTGCAACTGATCTACAACAAGGCCCGTCAGGCTGCGATTACCCAAGAGATTTCGGAAATCGTCGGCGGCGCTGCCGCGGTTTAAGAACGGTTCAAATATTCAGAGGAACCAGAAATGAGTAGCGGACGTATCGTTCAAATCATCGGCGCCGTTATCGACGTGGAATTCCCGCGCGACGCGGTACCGCGCGTCTACGACGCGTTGAAGGTCCAGGGTGCCGAAACCACCCTGGAAGTCCAGCAGCAGCTGGGCGACGGCGTGGTACGCACCATCGCCATGGGCAGCACCGAGGGCCTCAAGCGGGGTCTGGACGTGGCGAGCACCGGCGAAGCGATCAAGGTGCCGGTCGGGGTCAAGACCCTGGGCCGCATCATGGACGTGCTGGGCAACCCCATCGACGAAGCCGGCCCGATCGGCGAGGAAGAGCGCTGGGAAATCCACCGCAAGGCCCCGTCCTACGCGGAGCAGGCAGGCGGCAACGAACTGCTGGAAACCGGCATCAAGGTGATCGACCTGGTCTGCCCGTTCGCCAAGGGCGGTAAGGTCGGCCTGTTCGGCGGCGCCGGCGTCGGCAAGACCGTGAACATGATGGAACTGATCCGTAACATCGCCATCGAGCACAGCGGTTATTCCGTGTTCGCCGGCGTGGGTGAGCGTACCCGTGAAGGGAACGACTTCTACCACGAGATGAAGGACTCCAACGTTCTCGACAAAGTGGCCCTGGTCTACGGCCAGATGAACGAGCCGCCGGGCAACCGCCTGCGCGTGGCCCTGACCGGCCTGACCATCGCCGAGAAATTCCGCGACGAAGGTAACGATGTTCTCCTGTTCGTCGACAACATTTATCGTTACACCCTGGCCGGCACCGAAGTGTCCGCGCTGCTGGGCCGGATGCCGTCCGCGGTGGGTTACCAGCCGACCCTGGCCGAGGAAATGGGCGTTCTGCAAGAGCGCATCACCTCCACCAAGACCGGTTCGATCACCTCGATCCAGGCCGTCTACGTTCCCGCGGACGACCTGACCGACCCGAGCCCGGCGACCACCTTCGCCCACTTGGACGCGACCGTCACCCTGTCCCGCGACATCGCCTCCCTGGGTATCTACCCGGCCGTCGACCCGCTGGACTCCACCTCGCGCCAGCTGGACCCGAACGTCATCGGCCAGGATCACTACGACACCGCTCGCGGCGTGCAGTACGTGCTGCAACGCTACAAGGAGCTGAAGGACATCATCGCGATCCTCGGCATGGACGAACTGTCCGAAGCCGACAAGCAACTGGTATCCCGTGCCCGTAAGATCCAGCGCTTCCTGTCCCAGCCGTTCTTCGTGGCGGAAGTCTTCACCGGCTCGCCGGGCAAGTACGTCTCCCTGAAAGACACCATCGCGGGCTTCAAGGGCATCCTCAACGGCGACTACGATCACCTGCCGGAGCAGGCGTTCTACATGGTCGGCGGCATCGAGGAAGCCATCGAGAAAGCGAAGAAACTGTAACCCCCTGAGCGCCCGGCGACGGGCGCGTCAGGTTCGGCGCCATCCTGGCCAGGCGAATCGCCTTCCAGGTTGGCAGCGGACCTGTCATGTGAGGCTAGCGTATGGCTATTACTGTCCATTGCGATATCGTCAGCGCCGAAGCGGAGATTTTCTCCGGTCTGGTGGAGATGGTGATTGCGCACGGCAACCTCGGTGACATCGGGATCGCGCCGGGCCACGCCCCGCTGATCACCGACCTGAAGCCGGGTCCGATCCGCTTGATCAAGCAGGGTGGCGACATCGAGGTGTTCTACATCTCCGGTGGTTTCCTCGAAGTCCAACCGAGCATGGTGAAGGTTCTCGCCGACACCGTGTTGCGCGCGGACGATCTGGACGAAGCCGCTGCCCAGGAATCGCTCAAGGCGGCGGAAAAGGCCCTGAACGAGAAAGGCGCGGAGTTCGATTACTCGGCCGCCTCGGTTCGTCTGGCCGAGGCCGCGGCCCAGTTGCGCACCGTGCAGCAGATCCGCAAGAAATTCGGCGGCTGATCCGCCGGGCTTCATCGTCAGCGAGTAAAAGGGTAGCCTTGGCTACCCTTTTTCTTTTCCGGTTCCCCGGGCGCCTTCCGTGCATGCCGCTTCCGTCGCGGGCCTCCGGCCCCGTGCGGCGCCGCCCCGGTTCCGGTTTCCAGCCATCCTCGTATCCGGTACTCCAGCATGTCCCTCGATATCGTCATCCTCGCCGCCGGCCAAGGCACCCGCATGCGTTCCGCCCTGCCGAAGGTGCTGCACCCGGTAGCCGGTCGTTCCATGCTCGGCCATGTCATCGACAGCGCCCGCCGCCTGAGTCCCCGCAGCATCCAGGTGGTGATCGGCCACGGTGCGGACCAGGTGCGCGAAACCCTGGCGGCGGACGACCTGAGCTTCGTGTTGCAGGCCGAGCAACTGGGCACCGGCCACGCGGTGGCCCAGGCGCTCCCCGCCCTGGGAGCGGAGCGGGTGCTGATCCTCTATGGCGACGTGCCGCTGATCGAGGTGGAGACCCTGACCCGTTTGTTGGAGAAGGTCGATGCCGAGCACCTGGCGCTGCTCACCGTCGACCTGGCCGACCCCAGCGGATACGGCCGCATCCTGCGGGATGCCGAGGGTGCGGTGACGGCGATCGTCGAACACAAGGACGCCACGCCCGAGCAACGTGCCATCCGCGAAGGCAATACCGGCATCCTCGCGGTGCCCGGTGCGCGCCTGGCCGATTGGCTGGGGCGGGTTTCCAATCGGAATGCCCAGGGCGAGTACTACCTCACCGACGTCATCGCCCTGGCGGTGGCCGACGGCCTGTCGATCGCCACCGAACAGCCGCTGGACGCCATGGAAGTGCAGGGCGCCAACGACCGCCTGCAACTGGCCGAGCTGGAGCGGCACTACCAGAAACGCGCGGCGCGCCGCCTGATGGCCCAGGGCGTCACCCTGCGCGACCCGGCCCGCTTCGACCTGCGCGGCGAGGCGCAGGTGGGCCGCGACGTGACCATCGACATCAACGTAATCCTCGAGGGCCAGGTGCTGATCGAGGACGACGTGCAGATCGGCCCGAACTGCGTGATCCGCGACAGCACCCTGCGGCGCGGCGCGGTGGTCAAGGCCAACTGTCACCTGGAAGGCGCCGAGCTGGGCGAGGGCGCCGATTGCGGACCCTTCGCGCGGCTGCGCCCCGGCACGCGGCTGGAGGCGAAGGCCCACGTCGGCAATTTCGTCGAACTGAAGAACACCCGCCTGGGCGAGGGCGCCAAGGCCGGGCATCTCAGCTACCTCGGCGATGCCGACGTCGGCGCGCGCAGCAACATCGGCGCCGGCACCATCACCTGCAACTACGACGGCGCCAACAAGCACCGCACGCAGCTGGGCGAGGACGTGTTCGTCGGCTCCAACAGCGCGCTGGTGGCGCCGCTCAGCCTGGGCGACGGCGCCACCACCGGCGCCGGCTCGACCATCACCGGCGACGTGCCGGCCGGTTCCCTGGCGGTCGGGCGCGGCAAGCAGCGCAACATCGAAGGCTGGCAGCGCCCGCGCAAGCGCTGAGCTTCATGGAAACGGGCGCGCGCATCCATGTGATCACCGGCGGGCCCGGTTCGGGCAAGACCACGCTGATCGACGCCTTGCGCGAGCGGGGTTTCGCCTGCACGGACGAGGCAGGTCGGCGAATCATCCGCGAAGAGCGGGAGAACGCCGGTCAGGCACTGCCCTGGCGCGATCCGCGGGCGTTCGCCGAACGGATGCTCGCGGCGGACCTTCGTAGCCATGCCTGGGCCTTGGCCCAACCGGGCAGGGTCTTCGCCGACCGTGGCGCCCCGGACATCATCGGTTACCTGCGGATAAGCGGCCTGCCGGTCGAGGACGCTTTCTATCGTCGCTGTACCGGCCTGGTCTATGCGCAGGAGGTTTTCATCGCGCCGCCCTGGGCGGAAATCTTCGAGCAGGACAATGAGCGCCGCCAGGACTTTCCCTTGGCCCGCGTCACCTTCGACGCCATGCGGCGGGTTTACGGCGAACTCGGCTACCGGGTCACCGAGCTGCCCCGTATCGGGGTGGCCGAGCGAGTGGACTTCGTGCTCGATCGTCTGAATCTGTCCGGCGCCCCTTGACGGGCATTGATCATTAGGTTTTGATTCGCGAAATTAAATTTCGAATCGAAACTTAGTGATCAATAAACGAAACACGCCGCAGCGCCGCCATAGCATTCTTTCGCTCCTGGCCGAACGTGGGGAAGTCAGCGTGGAAGCCCTGGCCAAGGCCTTCGCCACCTCCGAAGTGACCATCCGCAAGGACCTCGCCGCCCTGGAAAAAAACGGCCTGTTGCTGCGACGCTACGGCGGCGCGGTGCCCATGCCCCAGGAATTGATCGCCGAGCCGGCGCAGCCGGTTTCCCCCTACAAGCAGGCCATCGCCCGGGCGGCGGTGAGCTGCATACGCGAACACGCACGGATCATCATCGACAGCGGCAGCACCACGGCGGCGATGATTCCTGAACTGAGCCACAAGCCGGGCCTGGTGGTGATGACCAACTCGCTCAACGTGGCCAATGCCCTGCGCGAGCTGGAGCACGAGCCGGTGCTGCTGATGACCGGCGGCACCTGGGACCCCCACTCGGAATCCTTCCAGGGGCAGGTCGCCGAACTGGTGCTGCGCTCCTACGATTTCGACCAGTTGTTCATCGGCGCCGACGGCATCGACCTGCAACGCGGCACCACCACCTTCAACGAACTGCTCGGCCTCTCGCGGGTGATGGCGGACGTCGCCCGCGAAGTCACCGTGATGGTCGAGAGCGACAAAGTGGGCCGGCGGATTCCCAACCTGGAGCTGCCCTGGAGCAGCATTCATCGCCTGATCACCGACGAGCGCCTCGATCCCGCGGCGCGCGAACTCATCCAAGCCCGCGGGGTGCAGCTGGTCTGCGCCGCCGTGTGAACCCGACAGGAGCATCGACATGTGTGGAATAGTGGGAGCGGTCGCCGAGCGTAACATCGCCGCGATTCTGGTCGAGGGCCTCAAGCGCCTCGAATACCGGGGCTACGACAGCGCCGGCCTGGCGCTGATCGACGACGGCGGCGCGCTGCGTCGGCACCGCCGCACCGGCAAGGTCAGCAGCCTGGAGCGGGCCCTGGCCGAAGAACCGCTGAGCGGCCGCCTGGGCATCGCCCACACCCGTTGGGCCACCCACGGCGCGCCCTGCGAGCACAACGCCCACCCGCACTTTTCCGGCGACGAGCTGGCGGTGGTGCACAACGGCATCATCGAGAACCATGGTCCGCTGCGTGAGCGCCTGCAGGGCCTGGGCTACGTGTTCACCTCGGAAACCGATACCGAGGTGATCGTCCACCTGCTGCACCACAAGCTGCAGAGCCTCGGCGACCTCACCGCCGCGCTCAAGGCCGCGGTCGGCGAGTTGCACGGCGCCTACGGCCTGGCGGTGATCAGCCGGGCCCAGCCGGATCGCCTGCTCGCCACCCGCAGCGGCAGCCCGCTGGTGATCGGCCTGGGCCTGGGCGAGAACTTCCTCGCCTCCGACCAGATCGCCCTGCGCCAGGTGACCGACCGCTTCATGTACCTGGAGGAAGGCGACATCGCCGAACTGCGCCGCGACAGCGTGCAGGTCTGGGACGTGCATGGCCAGCCGGTGACCCGCGAGACCGTGCAGTACCACGAAGGCGCGGAAGCCGCCGACAAGGGCGAGTACCGCCACTTCATGCTCAAGGAAATCCACGAGCAACCCAAGGTGGTGCAGCGCACCCTGGAAGGCCGCCTGGGCAGCGACCACGTCCTGGTGCAGGCCTTCGGGCCCCAGGCGGCCGAACTGTTCGCCCGGGTGAAGAACGTGCAGATCGTCGCCTGCGGCACCAGCTACCACGCCGGCATGGTGGCGCGTTACTGGCTGGAGGACCTGGCGGGAATCCCCTGCCAGGTGGAGGTGGCCAGCGAATTCCGCTACCGCAAAGTGGCCGTGCAGGCCGACACCCTGTTCGTCAGCATCTCCCAGTCCGGCGAAACCGCCGACACCCTGGCCGCCTTGCGCAACGCCAAGTCCGGCGACAGCAAGGCCTCGTCCTACCTGAGCAGCCTGGCCATCTGCAACGTCGGCACCAGCTCCCTGGTGCGCGAATCCGACCTGACCCTGCTGACCCAGGCCGGCCTGGAGATCGGCGTGGCGTCCACCAAAGCCTTCACCACCCAACTGGTCGCGCTGCTGCTGCTGACCCTTGCCCTCGGCCAGGTGCGCGGCACCCTCGGGGCGGGCGTGGAAGCACGCCTGGTGGAAGAATTGCGGCGCCTGCCGACCCGCCTGGGCGAGGCGCTGGCCATGGACAAGACCATCGAGAAGGTCTCGGAATTCTTCGCCGACAAGCACCACAGCCTGTTCCTCGGCCGCGGCACCCAGTTCCCGGTGGCCATGGAGGGCGCGCTCAAGCTCAAGGAAATCTCCTACATCCACGCCGAGGCCTACCCCGCCGGCGAACTCAAGCACGGTCCCCTGGCGCTGGTGGACGGCGACATGCCGGTGGTGACGGTGGCGCCGAACAACGAGCTGGTGGAGAAGCTCAAGTCCAACCTGCAGGAAGTGCGCGCCCGCGGCGGTGAGCTGATCGTCTTCGCCGACCGCGAGGCCGGCATCGACCCCGGCCCGGGCACCCAGGTGGTGGCCATGCCGCACATCGACGACGTGCTGGCGCCGATCCTCTACACCCTGCCGCTGCAACTCCTGTCCTACTACGTCGCGGTGCTGCGGGGCACCGACGTCGACCAGCCGCGCAACCTGGCCAAGTCGGTCACGGTGGAGTGAGGGAGCGGCGAGCTGGGTCCAGGAGGGTGAAAACTGTCGCGGGGGCGGCCGCCCCCTAGCCCTTACCGGTTATCCCGAGGAAGGCTCAGCGCAGAGCCTTCCTCGGGGACCCGCCGTTACCGCTGGAGATTTTGCTCGTTCACTGCTTGATGGGGCTCGGGTGCGCTTTAACCGCAGGTCCTCGGAGTGGACGCGATGCCTAGCGCAAACGGGCCGCGTCATTCTCCTTTGCAGGTGTCGGACTTTCATCCAGCGCACGGCCTTGCATCGAGTCGGCCAGCGCATCCCAGGCCCCACCTGCTTGTAGTGGGTGACTGCGGTCACCAACGCGCTGGACTTGTAAGCCTCAACTCTCCCGCACCCCATTCAGCATGGCCTGCGCCTGGTAGGCCTGGCGCGAGGACTCTATGTCCTGGCGATGCCGTTCAGCCCATAACCACACGCCGCAAAATGCCTCCCCCAGGCTCATGCCCATCTCGGTGAGGCGGTATTCCACCTTCGGCGGTACCTGCGGGTAGACGGTTCGCACCAGCAAGCCATCGGCTTCCATCTGGCGCACGGTTTTAGTCAGCATTTTCTGGCTGACGCCCCCGACCTGCGCTGCCAGTTGGGTGAACCGCAGGCAGCCCTGTTCGGCGAGGGCCTCGATCACCAACATCGTCCATTTGTCGGCGATGCGACCGATGATTTCGCGCACCAGCCTATCCAGTTCGGGGTCGCGTGGATCGCCGGCATGAGGCCATTGCGGAGGGCGAGTGGCGGGTTGCAGCGGATCGTTCATGAGCCATGGTTTCCTGCGGGTTAGTACGGCACTTTCCAGCGCCTACTTCCCGTCTGCGCCGAGTGACTCTATGGTAATCCAGGTCGCTCGGCACGAGGCGCCGCACTTTCCCGAGCTTACTGGAGACAGCCATGCAAACTACAGGTAATACCCTTCTGGTCACCGGCGGCGGCAGCGGAATCGGTCGCGCGCTGGCGGAGGCCTTCCTGGCCCTGGGCAACGAGGTGATCATTGCCGGGCGCCGCGAGTCGGTGCTCAAGGAGGTCGTCGAGGCCAATCCGGGCCTGCACTATGCGGTACTCGATACCTGCGACCCGGCAAGCACCCAACGAGTCGCCGAGCAACTCATCGCCCGTTACCCGAAGCTGAACGCGGTGATCCACTGCGCGGGCATCATGCGCGGCGAATCGCTGCGCGCTGGCGCCACCGAGCTCGAGGCCACCGTCGCCACCAATCTATTGGGCCCGATTCGTCTGGACGGGCTGCTGTTGCCGCACTTCCTCAAGCAGCCCCATGCGGCGATCGTCACCGTGTCCTCAGGCCTGGCCTTCGTGCCCCTGGCGCTTACGCCCAGCTACTGTGCGATCAAGGCCGCCGTGCATTCCTACAGCCAGTCGCTGCGCTACCAGCTCAAGGACACGGCAGTAAACGTCCACGAACTGGTGCCGCCCTACGTACAGACCGAACTGATGGGCGAGCGTCAGGCGAACGATCCGCACGCGATGCCGTTGAAGGCGTTTATCGACGAAGTCATGGGAATCCTCCAGCGATCGCCCGATGCCGATGAAATCCTGGTGGAGCGGGTCAAACCGCTGCGCTTCGCCGAGGTGAACGGCGGGTATGCGCAATTCTTCCAGACCTTCAACGACCAGATGGCAGCGGCGCGGGCGGGCGAGTAGGGCCGCGGCTTATGGGGTCACGAATCGGATTGTCCCGAGGGGCCCGCAGGAGCGGGCCTGGGAAGACGACGCAGCGTCGGAAACCGACACAGGACCTGTGCCCGGAAGCGGGCGTCCGCTATCGGCCTGGAAGCGTTGCCGCAACAAGCCGATAACCGTCCACCTACTCGATCCACAGACCACCGTTGAACCGCCGATGAGGGTGATCTCTTCGTCCGAAGCCATCGATTCAAGATCCGCTGATCGTTCCGGCCAACGAATAAGGCGCCGTCATGTCGACCAAAAACAGCACGAGCGAGCTTTCCGTCTTGGCCTGGAGGGAGGGCAATGGGGCTTGTGCGGAACTTACGCCGTCGCCCTTGCCAAGCGGGTGTCCGTCCACTATCACCTCACCGTCCAGCACGTACAGCCAGGACACCAGACCGGGTCGCGCTACCGGGGTGATCTGCTGGTCAGCTTCCAACACCGCGTCGTAGACATACACCTGATTGCGGATGATCAAGGGGGCTTCGCTGCCTTCCGGGCCCGCGACCCATCCCCATTCACCCACCGGAGTGCCTTCTGCGCGCTCCAGGAAATGCACGTGGCCCGACAGATCGGCCTCGCGAGGCCGCACGAAAATCTGCAGCATCTCGACCGCTTCGTCGGGCGTGCTTTCTTCATGCCAGAAGCTTTTACCGGCATTCATCATCATGAGCTTGGTGCGGGAAATCGGGATGATGTTGCCGGCCTTGTCCTCGTGAAGCATGGTGCCTTTCCACATGTAACTGAGGATCTCGTCGTTCACGTGTTCATGCATCTTGACCAGGGTGCCGACGCCTAGCGTGGCGTGGTCAAATCCACTCAGAGGCCCCAGGGCTGGGTCTTTGTTGTTGGCATAAGCCAGGCCCGGTTTGACCCGTTCGATGTGAAACGAGCCATGGCCATGGGTTGTCCGTTGCTCGGCGCGGAAAATTTGCATATCAAGCCTCCAATTATCAGCGGATGACATCGAGCACTCATGCGCGTTTGACTGCTACTGAATCTCTTGCGCGGCAATACCTTCGACATCACCGGTTTGACCAGAGGAGCCATGACAGCAGCTCCGCTGGTTGTAATCGGCGCATCAATCGCCAAATGCTTCCATCAGCACTTGCACCAACTGGCCACCCTCCGGCGTAGCCCAACTGCCCGCCAGTTCGGCGATCAACTGGTTGGTGGTGGTGAGCGTCACACCGGCCTTATCCATACGGCGCAGGGCGATGTCATTGGCCATGGCGGTGGGCGAGGCACCCCCGTCAGCCACGACCTGGACTTCGAAACCATCGCGAACCAGCGACAGCGCCGGGTACACCGTGCAGACGTCGTTGGTCACGCCAGCGATGATCAGCTTCCTGCGCCCCGTGGCTTTTACGGCAGCGGCGAAGTGCTCATCGTCCATGGCATTGACGATTCCCAGGCGCTTGATGCGACCCGCAAATTCGCTCGGAAGGATCTCTTCGAGCTCGCTCAGCAAAGGCCCTTGAGCGTGCTCTTCCATACTGGAAGTCAGCACCACAGGGAGCTTGAGGATGCGAGCGGCTTTGGCGAGCATCAGGGCGTTGCGTTTGAGTTCTTCAAAGGGCATGGATTTCGCCCAGCCCATGGTGCCGACCTGGTGGTCTATCAGCAGAAGCGCGGCATTGTCGGCACTGAATTTTTCGTAGGTCATGTTGAATTTCCTGGCGATGGTGTGGGGTGGATCGCCCCGAGTGGGGAGCGTCTGTATCAGTTCGCGCCGTGCAGTGTTCCGAATGCGCCGCGCTGGTATCCGGTGACCGCTTTAATCAACGCGTCTGCGGAGGCAAGCGCCAGTGGGCCTTGCCAGAACACCGGCTGATTCAGGGGGACGCCAGAAAACATGACGGCCTTGGCGCTCCCCTTTTTGGCAGCCAGCTTCACCAGGCGATCCGGCGTTTGGGGCAGGTTCACTGCCGCTTTCGGATGAGCCAGGTCGAAGGACTGCCCGTCCACCCAGACTTCGCCATCGATTGGCATGACGAAGGCGATGTGACCTTCCGGAACCGAGATCGCGACTTCACCGCCGTCTTCCAGCGAGATATCCAGTAGGCGTACTTCTGTAGGCACTCTCAGGGGAGATACAGCCCCCTCGAAGCTGCCCAGCGGCACGCGAATCTTTGCTGCTGAT
Organism: Pseudomonas sp. RIT-PI-AD; assembly: GCF_025642785.1. Lineage (GTDB taxonomy): Bacteria > Pseudomonadota > Gammaproteobacteria > Pseudomonadales > Pseudomonadaceae > Pseudomonas_T. Next base: position 28,046 of record NZ_JANZKU010000010.1, on the reverse strand, counting down.
TTGTAGATGACGGGTACGTCTTGGGCTTCGAGACTCAACGCAAATGGCGCAGCGTTCTGTTTCCGTTCCGGCAAATTGATGAAGATCTGAAGCATGTGGACGGTCTTGCCGGGCTCGGCCGGAACCTCCTCGTGAACGATGCCTTGTCCCGCTGCCGTCCAGTGCAGCCCACCGGGTTGAATCAAGTTGCGGTTGCCCAGGGAGTCCTGGTTGTCGATGCCTGTTTCCGAATCCAGAAACAGGTACGAGACCGCTGAAAAACCTGCATGAGGGTGCGGTGGGAACGTCGGCCCGCTGATCCAGGCGTGATCGACACCCAGGAATGGATCGATAGGTTTTGCATACTGGTCGCCACGCATATTGAAAGCCCTGAACCGGCTGCCGTGGTTCATGCGCTGCAGACGTGCGCTGGATAACATGACGGTCTCCTCAGACCCTTTCGGTCATGGCGGGGTAGTCGATATAGCCTTCAGCGCCAGGGGTGTAGAAGAGGTCTTTGTTCGGGACGTTCAGTTCGGCTCCGGCGCGGAAACGCTCAGGCAGGTCGGGGTTGGCGAGGAAGGCGCTGCCAAATACCACAGCGTCCGCTTTCCCCTCCGCGAGGAGCGATTCGGCACTTTCTTTGCTCTGGCCACTGCCGATCAGGTAACGGCCGTCGAACAGCGGGCGCAGGGCTGCGTGGTAGTCGAATTTCGCACCGAACAGAGCCACATGCAGGTATGCCAGTTTCAGGTCGCGCAGCTGGGTAACGAGGTAGGTGTAGGTTTCCTGCGGGTGGGCGTCGACGATGTCGTTGAAGTTCATCTCCGGGGAAATCTTGATGCCCACCCGATCGCCACCCACTTCGCCGACCATGGCGGCGAGTACTTCCAGAACGAAGCGTGCGCGGTTTTCGACCGAACCACCGTACTGGTCGGCGCGCTGGTTGCTGCCGGTGGAAAGGAATTGCTCAGGCAGGTAACCCGACGCGGCATGCAATTCAACGCCATCGAAACCGGCTTCGATCGCCAGGCGTGCCGCCTGACGATACCCCGCGACCACCTCTGCAATCTCGGCAACGGTCAGCGCGTGCGGGGTGACGAAATCCTGCAAACCGGTTGCGGTGTAGGTCTGGCCCGCTGCCTTGATCGGCGAAGGCGCCTGCGGCTGTGCGCCGTCCGGTAGCAACGAAGGGTGGGATACGCGTCCGCAATGCATCAGTTGCATGAAGATACGACCACCGCGCGCGTGCACGGCGCTGGTGACTTTCTTCCAGGCCGCCACTTGCTCGGCGGTTTCGATGCCGGGGGTGCGAACGTAACCCTTGCCCATGGCAACCGGGAACACGCCTTCGCTGACGATCAGCCCGGCTGAGGCACGCTGGGAATAATAGGTGGTGACCAGATCGGACGGCACGCCGGCATCGTCGGCACGAGACCGTGTCATCGGCGCCATGACCATACGATTGGAGAGGGTGTAACGACCTACTTTGACTTCGGAAAAAAGAGAGTTCATGGCAGTGCTCCTCGGTAACGATGTGGCTATCATTGATCAATCCGAATACGGTATAAACCCAGCTAAATTGAATTGACTGATCCATTTATGGAGCAATGCGGTGGAGTATCTCAACGACATGGCGCTGTTCGTCGAGGTCGTGAAAGTGCGCAGCTTTCGGCGGGCAGCCGAAGCCCTCGACATGCCGAACTCGACGCTGTCGCGGCGTATCAGCGGGCTGGAGAAGGCAATCGGGCTCCGTCTTCTGCACCGCACGACGCGAAGAATCGAGCTGACCGAGGCGGGGCAGCTGTACTACGAACGCTGCAAACGGATCGTCGACGAGGCAAGACTTGCTCATGAGCAACTGGGAGAAATGCTGGCCCGACCGAGCGGCTTGTTGCGGGCGTCACTGCCCGTGGATTTCGCCAATGTCTATCTGGCGCCACTGATCGCGGAGTTCGCGCAGCGGTATCCCGGCATCAGTTTTGACTTCGATCTCACCCCGCGTCAGGTGGATCTGATCAGCGAGCCGGTGGACGTCGTCATCCGCATGGGAGAGCCCGCCAACTCGAATCTGATTGCCCGGAAACTGGCGAGCCTGCAACGCTTTATTTACGCCTCTCCGCAATATTTGAACGCGTCGGGAGAGCCGCAATCGCCTGCTGATTTGAGCGTCCATGAATGCTTGCGACTCCGCGGCCCAGGTTCGGATCGCTGGACGCTTTTGGGAAAGGGTGAAACGGAGCAGGTCGATGTCGGCGGGCGATTCGAACTCAACAGCGTGGGAATGCTGAGGCGTCTGGCGTCGTTAGGTCTGGGGATCACGCTGTTGCCGGAAGGTATTTCCGCACAGGACGTGGAGGAAGGGAAACTACGGCGAATTCTGCCGGATTGGCAGGCATCGCCGGTCTCGGTGTATGCCCTGACCGAAACGCGATTACTTCCTGCAAAGACCCAGCGGTTCATCGAGTTCGTCCGCAACAAGTTGGAAGGCTGAGAGCGAGGTGGGTCTGCCGTTTTCCGACGGGTGAGAGACCCTTCTGGCCGGAGGCGGCCCTCCAGGGTCTGTAGGACCTTCCGTGCGGTCGTGTATTTGCGCAGTCATCATGGGCGGCGCGCGGCGCGAATAGAATTTATGCCCGAAAGCCGGCGAGCGGAGCGGGGGATCGCAATAAGCGCGGTTCGCAGGGCAAATAGCAGGCCAGGTCGACTTCAACGAAGCCTCACCACGCGCAGACGCCTGTCGGACAGGGCCTGCATGTCTGCGCGCGCGCGTGTGCTCAGGTTTTGCCCATTTCGCCCGGCGCGCGGCTGGGCTACCCTTCGCCTCCTTCACGAAATCGTTTCCTCGCGGCGGGGTGGAACAGGAGGTTCCCTGCTCACCGGCCGCCGGGACTATGGAGCCGAACCAATGAGTGCGTGTTTTGCCCTGTTCGTCGGTGGGTGTTCCATTCGATGACATCCGGCCTGATCAAGAACAGTGTGTGGTCGTTGTCCTTCCGATTGTTGTCCGCGCTTTCCGGCCTTCTGCTCACCGCCCTGTTGGCGCGCCTGCTGACCCAGGCGGAAACCGGTCAATATTTCATCCTGCTCAGCCTCGCCTCCATCGGTTCGGTGGTGCTCTGCTGCGGGATGAATTTCTCCGTGGTGCGCCTGATCGCCGAGGCGCAGGCCTTGCAGGATGCCGGACGGGCCAAGGGGGTGATGCTCGCGGCGCTGCTGACAGTGGCGGTCGCCGGGGTGGCACTGGGCCTGGCGTTCTTCTCCGCGCCCGGGCAGGCGTTGCTGCACCGCTACGTCAGCGCCCCGGGCCCGCTGCTCACCGCGTTGCTGTTGATCTGGACCCTGGCGCTGGCCGGCCAGGCGCTGTTCGCCGAGCTGTTCCGCGGTTTGCAGAACATCCTCATGGCGTCGCTGTTCGGCGGGGTCTGCGCCAGCGTGCTGGCACTGGGCGCGTTGCTGGTGGGCGGCTGGCTGACCCCCTTGACCCTGGAACTGGCGGTGACCCTGGTGGCCCTGGCGACCCTGACCGGGGTCGGCCTCGCCGCCCTCACCCTGTGGCGTCAGGTCAGGCGCTTGCCAGGCGCTCCCCATCTCGACTGGCGGCGCCTGGCGGCCATTTCGCTGCCGCTGTGGATCACCAACCTGATGCTGGTGGTGCTGGTGCAGGCGGACCTGTGGATTCTCAACGCCCAGGGCGACAGTGCCCAGGTGGCGCTCTACGGTGCGGCGGTGCGCCTCACGCAATTGCTGACCCTGCCGTTGCTGGTGCTCAACGCCGCCCTGATCCCGGTGATCAGCGAGCGCCACGCCCTCGGCGACCTTCCCGGCCTGCAACGGCTGCTGCGCGCCTCGGCGGCCCTGGCGGCGCTGCCCGCGCTGCTCGCCGTGGCGATTTTCTTCGGCGCGGGCGGCCCGCTCCTTCAGGCATTCTTCGGCCCCGACTATGCCGCGGCGCAACCGCTGCTGTGCATCCTCGCCCTCGGCCAACTGGCCAACGTGCTGTGCGGTTCGGCCGGCTATACGCTGATGATGACCGGACGCCAGCAAGACATGATGTGGATCACCCTGTTGGCCGGGCTGCTGATGATCGGCCTCGGCCTGTACTGGGTGAGGCAACACGGCGCCCTCGGCGTGGCCTGCGCGTCGGCCCTCGGGCTGGGTGCGCAGAGCCTGGCCATGTGGGGCCGGGTCAGGCAACGGTTGGGGCTCTGGACCCACGCTTCGCCGGAATTCCTGCTGCGGCCGCTCCAGGCCCTGAGGGCGCTGCTATGAGCCAGCCCCGGGTCACCCTGGTGGTGCCGGTCTACAACGGCGCGGATTTCGTCGTGCAGACCCTCGAGGCCTTGCTCGCCCAGACCTATGCGAACCTGCAGGTGATCGTCATCGACGACGGCTCCACCGACGACAGTGCCGCGGTGCTGGCCCCCTACGGGGACCGGGTCACCCTGCTGCGCCGGGAGAATCGCGGCCAGGCGGCGACGCTCAACCAGGGCTGGGAGATGGCCGAAGGCAGCCTGCTGGGCTACCTGAGCGCCGATGACACCCTGGAACCCCATGCCGTCGCGCGGCTGGTGGAGACGTTCGAGCGGCAGCCCGCCGCGGTCATGGTCTATCCCGACTACTGGTTGTTCGACGCGGAAGGCCAGCTGTTGAAGAAGATCGAGGCGCCGCCGTTCGTCTATGCCGAGGTGGTGCTGGAAGGCGCCTGCCCGGTGGGCCCGGGCGCGCTGTTCCGGCGCGAGCTGCTCCAGCGCGTCGGCGGCTGGGACGCGCGGCTGCGGCAGATCCCGGACTGGGAATTCCTCCTGCGGGTCGGCTTGTGCGGGGAGGTGCTGCATTGCGCCGAGCCCCTGGCGAGCTTCCGCGTCCACGAGGGGTCGCAGACCTTCGCCGCGTCCAACGAGGCTCGCAGCGGCGAATACGCCTACGCGCTGGACAAGTACTTCCGCCGCGACGACGTGCCGGCGGCGATCCGTCAGCGCCGGCACCTGGCGCTGGCCAACGGCAACGTACTGATGGCCCGGCTGCACCTGCGCGCGGGACGCTGGGGGCGGGCGCTGGATTGCCTGATGACGGCCTCGCGGGCCTGGCCGGCCTGGTTCACCCGGCGGCAGAACCTGCGCCTGCTGCTCAATGGCGTGCTGGGGCAACCGCTGCACCGCGCGCGGCGGCTGCTCGGCCACCTGCGCGAGCGCCGGCCCTCATGAAGGGTTGCGGCGCAGGAATATCCGGTCGCCGGAGAACATCAGCCAGACCACCCCGAGGGTGAAGGCGGCCGAGGTCTCGCCGACCTGGAACAGTTGGTTGTTCGCCGGGGTGTAGTAAAACAGGATGATCATCATGTAGAGCATGGTCACCCACACCACCCCCTGGCGATCGAGCGCCCGGCGCCAACTGACCGAGAGCAGGAAGCTGAAGCCGAACATGGCGCCCATCACCCCCCAGTGGCCGAGGTCCGAGGCCAGCCAGGTGTACAGCGAGTGCCACAGCGCCATCATGCTCCACTTGCGTTCCTTCTCGAGGACCGCGGGCAGCGAGTTGCTGGTGAAGTAATCGGTGCCCAGCAGCGTATCGGCGTTCCGCGAGAGGAACATCGAGTGGCCGAGCCCATAGGTGGACGGCGACTCCAGGTCGAAGCTCATGGACAGCGCGTAGTAGCCCTGGCCGAGGTAGCGGGCCAGGGATTCGTAGACGATCATCACGCCCTTGGGCATCCACTGGGCATAGCCGCCTTCCTGGCGATCGGTGAACAGCAGGGTCTCGCCGGTGGGCAGGTAGCCGGCCTCGCCGACGTTCCCGGCGCGCTCCTTCTGGCCCATGGCGAAGAACGTCAGGAACAGCGCGAAGGCCAGGCAGAACAGCAGCAGGTAGCGCATGCGCATCAAGCGGAACTTGATGCCGCCGGACCAGTTCGCCAGCAGCAGCAGGAAGGGCAGGGTGATGAAGGTGTCGGCGATGCCCTTGTTGGTGCCGATGGCGATGTACAGCGCGATGTTGAACAGCGCCAGGAAGATTCCCAGGATGCGTCGCAGCCAGGTCAACTGGCCCCAGAGGTAGATCAGCAGCGGAAAGGTCGAGGTGAGCAACAGCGACAGCAGGATGCGCACGTACTCGGCGGACACGTAGGGGTTGCCCTCGAGCAGCCGCTGGAAGTTGTCGTTGTAGGCCTTGCCGGCGTTCTGCAGGCCATAGAGCACGTCGGGGATCGCGCTGCCCGAGCGGGTCAGCGAGGTCGGCACGACCATGATCAGGCTCAGCACCAGGCAGATATCGAAGAAGCGCCGGGCCTTGCGTTCGTCGAGGGGCTGGGTGCTCGGTCGTTTCAGCGTACCGCCCAGCAGATAGCCGGCGAGGATGCTCAATTGCGCCACCAGCAGGTACAGCAGCAGCCGCTCCGGGTCTTCCACCGGCCAGGGCCAGGGTCCCCAGTAGAATAGGGCGACGCTGATGCTCAGGTAGATCTGGAAGAACAGCAGGGGGAACAGCCATTTCAACGCGTAGTATTTGTCAGCGTGCATGGCCGATGGCTTTCCTGAGACCGCTCAGCGCGGCGCGAATGGGTTTGCTCACGGTGTTGCGGGTGAGTTGCAACACGTAGCGCGGATGGCTCAATGGCGGATGCAGACGCTGCGCCTCGCGGTAGAGGGTCATGCCCCGGCGCAGCTTGCCGTCGCGCAACGCATTGCGCGCCAGGATGAAATGGGCGAAGCCGTAGGCTTCGTCGCGGCGTGCCAGCAACTCGGGCGCCGGGTCGTGGGCGAAGTAGTCGTCGAGCACCGCCAGGTATTCCCGGGATACCGCCTCGGATACGCTGCGGTAGGAGATCGCCTCGCGGTGCAGGCGGTAGCCGGCGAGCACCTCGTCGAGGTATTCGATGCGCCCCTCGTGGGCCAGGCGCATCCAGAATTCGCGGTCCGGGGCCAGTTTCAACTGCGGTTTCCAGCCGCCCACGCGACGGTAGGCGTCGGCGCGGAACAGCGCGCCGGGGCCGATGTAGCATTCCTGGCGCACCACCAGTTCGGAGAGATCGAAGGGCCGGCAGACGGAGCGTTTGATCACCTGGCCGTGCTGGTCGATCAGGTCCGAGTCGGGGTAGGCGCAGACGCACGTCGGCTCCGCCTCCAGCAGGGCCACCAGGCGGCTGATGGCGCTGGGGTAGAGCAGGTCGTCGGAGCTCAGGTAGCCCAGGTACTTGCCGCGGGCCATGTCCCAGCCGGCGTTGAGCGTGGCGGATTGGCCGCGGTTGGACTGGGTCCGCCAGCGGATCGCCTCGCCATAGCTCATCAGCAGGGCCTCGGTATCGTCCGTCGAGCCATCGTTGATGACGATGTACTCGACGTTCGGATAATCCTGGTCGAGGACGCTCTGCAACGTATGCCGCAGGTATTGCGCCTGGTTATAGGTCGGGGTGACCAGGCTGACCAGCGGCCGTTCGGTGGTGGGCATGGCGTGTTCCCGCGCGTGACCGGAAGGTTCAGGCGCGTTTCGCGCGCAGGTTCTGCCAGAGGTAGGCGGAGCGCAGCAGCGCCAGCAGTGAGCCGAGCAGCAGGCCGATCACCAGGCCGCTGGCGAGGATCAGGCTCTTGCGCGGGCGGACCGGGGTTTCCGGCACCAGCGCGCTCTGGTCGACGAACGCCGGGGTGACCTTCTGCAGGTCGATGGAGACGCCGCGGAGAAAGGCTTCCTGCTCTTCCAGGTTGCGCAGTTCGCCGATGAAGGGCTCTTCCGAGGTCCGCGCCTTCAACACGGCGATTTCGTTGCGGATCGCCTTGGCGCCGCGCATGTAGGTCAGGTTGCCGTCCAAGTAGTTGGACAGGTCGGCCCCGGCGGCGGTACGGGAAATGTTGGTCTTCGGATTCTCCAGGCCCACGGCCTCGGCCACGCGCAGGGCCTCCTCCAGGGTGGCGATGCGGTCGGCCTTGCGCTTGAGCGCGGTGGCCTCGATCACGCCGATGGTGCGCTGGATGTCGGTCAGGCGCAGGTCGATGTCGGAGCGTATGGTCCGGTCGATGCGTTTCAGGGTCAGCGCCTGGGCCCGGGCGATGTAGCCGTTCACCCAGTCGGCGGCGACTTTAGGGTCTTCCAGCTCGGCGCTGACCTCCAGCAGGAAGGGCTTGAGCTTGTCCGGTGCCTCGACGCTGAAGTGCCGGTTGAAGTCTTTCCACAACTGGTCGCGGGGACGGTTGCGGTCGGCCTCGTCCAGGTAAGGCAGGTAGGTGTCCTCGAAGAACTGGTAGCGCAGCGAGCTGCCGAACAGGGCCTGGAGGAACATCTGGTAGACGCTTTCCCCGCTCCAGACCGTCAGGTTGGCCCGGGCGCTGCCCACGTTCAACGCGCTGATATCCGGCGCCAGCGGGGGCAGGATGGACGCTCGCGCCTCGTAGACGGGGCGGACGGTGAAGGCGATCACCGCGGAAGCGATCAGGCACGCCAGGGTGACCGCGGCGATGAAGCGCCACTGGTCGCTCAGGCGGCGGATGATTTCGAACAAATCCACTTCAGGCGTTTCGAGAGCGTCCTGTCGTTGAGAGAGAGTGGTCACGTCCTGTATTCGCCTGTCTGTGGTCGTCGAGGCCGACACGCGGGGCCGCGGGTCGGTACTGGGAAAAAAGCCGCAGCAACATATCATGTTGCCATTCGCTTGCCATCCTTCCTTGACGCGCCGTCCGCCACCCGGTTTTTCGAGCGCCGTCCCGCTCATCGAACGTACGAAAGCGGATGCCTGGAGGCGAAACTTCCTGCATCATGCGACCCGAAAATCGGTCCCGGAAACGGCGGCGCCCAGCGCTGCATGACCAGCGACGCCTCGACGAGCCTCAACCCATGTCTTCATCGTGCAACGGATGCCAACCTTGAAGCAGATGTTTTCCCCGCCCCTGACACTCGCCGTCACCGGTGCCAGCGGCTTCATCGGCACCCATCTGCTGGCCCGGCTGTCCGCGCGCGACGATTGCCGGCTGCGGGTGCTTTCGCGTCGCCCCGACCCGGCGTTCGGCAGCGGTTGCGCGGTGGTCCAGGGCGATCTCGCCGATCCGCGCAGCCTGCATGCGCTCCTCGACGGGGCCGATACCCTGATCAATCTCGCCTGGCCCTCCGGCCTCCAGGGCCCGTCCGCCCATCGGCGGATGGCCGAGGGCCTGGCCCGGGCCTGCCTCGACAGCGGGGTGAAACGCCTGCTGCACGTGAGCACCGCGATGGTGGTGGGGCGGCCTGGCCAGCGCCGGGTCGACGAAGACACGACCTGCCGGCCGCGCAGCGCCTACGAACACGACAAGCTGGCGGTGGAGATGCAGATGCGCGCCGCCCTCGAGGGCCGGCTGGATTTCGCCGTCCTCAGACCCACCGCGGTGTTCGGCGCCGGCTCGCTGAACCTGCGCAAGCTGGCCGCCACCCTGCTCGAGGGGCCGTCGTGGCAACGGCACCTGCTGCGCTTCTTCCACGGCCAGCGGCACATGCACCTGGTGCCGGTGGAGGAGGTGGTGGACACCTTGCTGTTCTTCGCCTTCCTGGCCGAGCCGTTGAACGGCGAGACCTACCTGGTCAGCGCCGACCGCGAACCGGCGAACCGCTACCAGAGCGTGGATGCGCTGCTGGGCGAGGCCCTGGGGATCGAGGCACGGCTTTCCTCGCGGCAGCTGCCGGCGGCCTGGCTCAAGGGCGCGCTGGCACTGCTGGGCCGCTCGCAGAACGATCCGCAGCTGTACTTCGACGCCGCCAAGCTGGCCGCGCGCGGCTTCGTCCCGCGCCAGGATTTCACTGCGGCGATCCGCGCCTACGCCGCCTGGTACCGGGCCGAGGCTGGCCGATGAACATCCTTTTCGTCTGCGATGCCATCGACCCTTCCCTGGGCGGCGGCACCGCCGAGCGCACCTTCCAGATGGCGCAGGCGTTGCAACGGGCCGGTGCGCAATGCGCGCTGTTCGCCACGAACGTCGGCCTGAGCGAACGCCGGCGCCACGAATTGGATACCCTGGAAACCTTGCTGGTGCCGAGCCTCAGCCGACGCTTCTTCCTGCCGAAGGTCTCGCCGGCGCGACTCGCCGCCCTGGTGCGCAAGGCGGACGTGGTGCAGATCACCGGTCACTGGAGCTGGCTCGGCGCCCTGGCCGGCATCCTCGCGATGCTGCAAGGCAAGCCTTACGTATACTGCCCGGCCGGCTCGCTGCGGATCTTCGGCCGCTCGGCCCTGATCAAGCGCTTTTACAATCTGCTGATCGGCCGGCGCCTGGTGCGCAACGCCGCCTGCTGCATCACCACCACCGAGCAGGAGCGCGAACAGTTCCATGCGTACGGGGTACCCGACGCGCGCATCGCGCTGCTGCCCAACGGGGTCGACGACAGGCTGCCGGACGACTTGGATCCGCTGCGCGCCCGGCAGCGATATGGATTGGGCGACGAACCGCTGTTGCTTTTTCTCGGCCGATTGAGCCCTATCAAGGGGCCGGACTTGCTCATCGAAGCCTTCGCCGAGGTTCGCTCGCGTCATCCCCGCGCGCGGTTGTTGCTCGCCGGGCCGGATTCCGGGCAGGGCGAGGCGCTGCGGCGCCAGGTGCAGCAGTTGGGGTTGAACGCCGCGGTAGGTTTCACCGGGCACCTGGAGTGGCACGAGAAATGCGATCTGCTCGCGGCGGCTGACCTGCTGGTGATTCCCTCGCGTCACGAGGTGATGTCGCTGGTGGTGCTGGAAGCGGGGCTGGTGGGGACGCCGGCGCTGCTCACCGACCAGTGTGGATTCGATGAAGTGGAACAGGTCGGGGGAGGCCGGGTGGTGGCGGCGAATGCCGCTGCCCTGGCACGGGGCCTGAATGACATGCTGGATACCGCTGCCGCGTTGCCCGCTTGTGGCGCGCGCCTGCAGCGATTGGTGCTGGATTGCTATACCTGGAAAAGCCTTACCCGGCGCTGCCTGGAACTGTACGCACAGTTGACCGGCAAGCCGGTACCTTGATGGACCGAACAGATAAAGAGAACAGAATGTTCAATGACAAATGCTTGTTGATCACCGGGGGAACGGGTTCTTTCGGTAACGCGGTGCTCGATCGCTTCCTCGACAGCGACCTGCGGGAAATCCGCATCTTCAGTCGCGACGAGAAGAAACAGAACGACATGCGCCTGCGTTACGCGCACCCGAAACTGAAGTTCTACCTGGGCGACGTGCGCGACTATCAAAGCCTGCACGGCGCCATGCAGAACGTCGACTACGTGTTCCACGCCGCCGCCCTGAAGCAGGTGCCTTCCTGCGAGTTCTATCCCATGGAGGCGGTCAAGACCAACGTGCTCGGCACCGAGTGCATGCTCAACGCGGCCCAGGCCTGCAACGTCAGCCGGGTGATCTGCCTGAGCACCGACAAGGCGGTCTATCCGGTCAGCGCCATGGGCATCTCCAAGGCGTTGATGGAGAAGGTCGCCATCGCCAAGGCGCGGACCCTGGAAAACAGCCCCACGGTGGTCTGCACCACCCGCTACGGCAACGTGATGGCCTCGCGCGGTTCGGTCATCCCGCTGTTCATCGAGCAGATCCTCGGCGGCAAGCCGCTGACCCTCACCGATCCGCTGATGACCCGCTTCATGATGACCCTGGAAGAAGCGGTGGAGCTGGTGATGTATGCCTTCACCCACGGCAGCAACGGCGACATCTTCGTGCAGAAGGCGCCGGCCGCCTCCCTGGGCACCCTGGCCAAGGCGCTCTGCGAATTGTTCAAGGTGCCGCACCACCCGCTGAAGATCATCGGTACCCGCCACGGCGAGAAGCGCAGCGAAGCCCTGCTCAGCCGCGAGGAAATGGCCCTGGCCGAGGACCTCGGCGGCTATTACCGGATTCCGCCGGATACCCGCGACCTGAACTACGCCAAGTTCTTCGAGGACGGCGAAACCACCATCACCACCGCCCACGACTACAACTCGGACAACACCGAGCAGCTCACCGTCGAGGAGACCAAGGTCCTCTTGCTGCGCCTGCCGTTCGTCCAGGCCGCGCTCAAGGGCCAATTGCAGGATCCGGAGCTCTGAGCATGACCAAGGTCCTGATCGTCGGCGCCAGCGGCATGCTCGGCTACACCCTGCTGCGCCGCCTGGGCGCGGACACGCGCTACGAAGTGCACGGCACCCTGCGCGGCACCGGCCTGCCCGACGGCTACGCCTGCCCGGCGGCGGTGCAGCTGCATGGCGGCATCGATGCCACCCGTCCGGCGCACCTGCAGGCCCTGATCGAACGCTTGGCGCCCCAGGCGGTGATCAACTGCGTCGGGTTGATCAAGCAGCTCGACGAGGCCAAGCGGCCGGCCGCCGCCATCGAGATCAACGCGCTGTTTCCCCATCGCCTGGCCGAGGCGTGCAGTGCGGTGGGCGCGCGGCTGATCCACATTTCCACCGATTGCGTGTTCGACGGTACCCGCGGCGGTTACCGGGAAACCGATCTCGCCGACGCCGACGACCTCTACGGGCGTTCCAAGCGCCTTGGTGAAGTGGACTACGGCGGTCACCTGACCCTGCGCACTTCGCTGATCGGCCACGAGGTGAGCACCCGGGTCAGCCTGGTGGACTGGTTCCTCTCCACCCGGGGCGCGGTATCTGGCTACGCCGGCGTCGTGTTCTCCGGCTTGCCCACGGTGGAAGTGGCGCGGGTACTGGCCGACAAGGTGTTGCCGACGCCCGATCTGCAGGGGCTCTACCAGCTCAGCGTGGAGCCGATCGACAAGGACCGGCTGTTGCGCTTGCTGGCCAGCGTCTATGGTCATCGGGTGGAGATCCAGCGCGTGGAACAGCCGCGCCTGGATCGCTCCCTGGATTCGACGCGCCTGCGCCAGGCCCTCGACTACAGCCCGCCGGCCTGGGAAGACCTGGTCGCGGCCATGCATGACGATTATCTGAAGGCTTACGCGCCCGCGCGCCGTACCGCCAGCGAGGCCCCATGAAAAAACTCAAGGTCATGACCATCCTCGGCACCCGGCCGGAAATCATCCGCCTCTCGCGGGTGATGGCGCGCCTGGACGAGTACTGCGACCACTGCATCGTGCACACCGGGCAGAACTACGATTACGAGCTCAACGAGGTGTTCTTCCGCGAGCTCGAAGTGCGCAAGCCGGACCATTTCCTCGATGCCGCGCGCGACACCCCGGCGGCCACCATCGGCCAGGTGATCAGCGCGGTGGACGGGGTGCTCGAACGCGAAGCGCCGGAAGCGGTGCTGATCCTCGGCGACACCAACAGCAGCCTCGCCGCCATCGCCGCCAAGCGCCGCAAGATCCCGATCTTCCACATGGAAGCCGGCAACCGCAGCTTCGATCAGCGGGTCCCGGAAGAGATCAACCGCAAGATCGTCGACCACATCGCCGACATCAACCTGACCTACAGCGACATCGCCCGCGAATACCTGCTGCGCGAAGGCCTGCCGCCGGACCGGGTGATCAAGACCGGCAGCCCGCTGGGCGAAGTGCTGGCCCACTACCGGCCGAAGATCGACGCCTCGACCATCCTCGCCCAGCTCGACCTGCAACCGGGGCGCTTCTACCTGGTCAGCGCGCACCGCGAGGAGAACGTCGACTCGCCGCGGCAGTTGCGCAACCTCGCCCACCTGCTCGACCAACTGGCGCAGCGCAGTGGCCTGCCGGTGATCGTCTCGACCCATCCGCGCACGCGCAAACGCATCGACGCCCTCGGCCTGAGCTTCGATGCCGGGGTGCAGTTGATGAAGCCCATGGGTTTCTTCGACTACGTGCGCCTGCAGGCCGAGGCCCGCGCGGTGCTGTCCGACAGCGGCACCATCACCGAGGAATCCTCGCTGCTGAACTTCCCCGCGCTGAACCTGCGCGAGGCCCACGAACGCCCCGAGGGCGTGGAAGAGGGCGCGGTGATGATGGTCGGGCTGGTGCTGGAGCGGGTGCTCCAGGGCCTGGCGATCCTCGAGGACCAAGGCCGCGGCGCGGAGCGGCAACTGCGGCTGGTCGCGGACTACGATGTGGATAACGTGTCGGACAAGGTGTTGCGCATCCTCCACAGCTACACGGACTATGTGAACCGTACGGTCTGGCACAAGGAATGAGCGAGCATGCGTATTCTGATTCTTAGCCAGTATTTCTGGCCGGAAAATTTCCGGATCAACGAACTGGCGGTGGAACTGGCCGCCCGTGGCCATCAGATATGCGTGCTCACCGGAAGGCCGAACTATCCCCAGGGCGAGGTCTACGCGGACTACCGCCACGACCCCGCCGCCTGGGACCACCTGGGCGCCATCGAAGTCCTGCGGGTGCCCATGCTGCCGCGCCACCAGGGCGCGCTGCGGTTGATCCTCAACTACCTCAGCTTCGCCGTCGGCGCTTCGCTGGTGGGTGCCTGGAAGCTGCGCGGCCGGCACTTCGACCGCATCCTGGTGTTCCAGCCCTCGCCGGCCACCATCGGCCTGCCCAGCGTGATCCTGCGCGCCCTGAAGCGCGCGCCGACGATCTTCTGGGTCCAGGACCTCTGGCCGGACACCCTGGAAGCCATCGGCGTGGTGCGCTCGCGGGTGGCGCTGAAGCTGGTGGACCGCTTCGTTTCCTGGGTGTATGCCCACAGCGACCACATCCTGGCCCAGTCCCAGGCGTTCATTCCCCGGCTGCGCCGGCAATCGCCGCCGGACCTGCCGATCTCCTACCTGCCGAACTGGGCGGAGGCGCCGCGCAAGCCCGCGGAGCTCACCGGCGAGACGTTGCCGCTGCCCGGCCCGGCCTTCAAGGTCTTCTACCTCGGCAACTTCGGCGAAGCCCAGGATTTTCCCGCGGTCCTCGGCGCGATCGAATTGCTGGCGACGCGTCAGGACATCCATTGGTACCTGGTGGGCGACGGCCGCATCGCCGGTTGGCTGCGCAGCGAGATCGCCAGCCGCGGCCTGACCGAGCGGGTCAGCATGCTCGGCGCCTTCCCGCCCGAGGAAATGCCGCGCTTCCACCGCCAGGCCGACGCCCTGCTGGTGTCGTTGAAGGCCGACCCCCTGTTCGCCCTGACCATCCCGAGCAAGGTGCAGTCCTACCTCGCCGCCGGCGTGCCGATCGTGGCCATGCTCGACGGCGAGGGCGCGCGGGTCATCCGCGACGCCGAGGCCGGCCTGACCTGCGGCTCCGGCGACAGCCGCGGCCTGGCCGAGGCGGTGGAGCGCCTGGCGCAGATGGAGCCCCAGGCTCGCGCGCGCCTGGGCGAATCCGCGCGCCAGTACAGCCGCCGCGAATTCGATTTCCAATTGCTGGTCGACCGCCTGGAAGACCTGCTGGCCAACACCGGCTCGGGCAAGGTGTCCGAGCAGCTTTCACCACCCCTGCGCTGACCCGACGCCCCTCGCGCTCGCCCGTTGCGGCGCCCGCGGCGAGACCCACGGCCGAATCGGAACCCGCCATCGGGTTTCCACCCCATGACCGGCCGCCGCCCGCGACCCGCTCTACGACAGACGGCGACGCCATTCGTGATACCCCATGGAACTGCGTGGCGGCATTGTGGACACAATCAAAGGGCATCATGGCTCCGGGCCGAGAGCCCGACCCGTGGAGGACCCTTTCTCTGTCGAAACATCCCAAAGGGGTAAACGCTGGCTATGAAATCCGCCGAACATTTTCTTCCGGAATTTCTCCGTGCCCTCGATGAAGTGGCCAAGCCGTTGTTCGAAGGCGTAGCCGCCGAGGCCAAGGAAAAAGGACTGTCGGCCACCGTTACAGCGGACGACGACGAATTCGGCAATCCCTACTTGCAGCTGAAGATCCTCAGCGAGGAAGCCACGGAAATCAGCTCCTACAGCCTCAAGTCCAACGCGGTCAGCCACATGGTGGTGCACGTCGAGTCCTTCGGCCCCAACGAGGAGAGCAAGGAAATTCGCACCAACGCGGCGTCCATCAACCGCGCTGTCCTGGAAACCGAACTGGCAGCGTTCTTCGTCAAATCCGTGGGCAGCCGCCTGGAGTTCGTCCAGGAAGCCCATCCCGTGGGCTTCTGAGCGTCCCACCCGCAACAGGACCTTCGCCATGCCCGTCGAGCATGACCTCAGTCTTGATTTCCCCGAGTTCCATTCACAGGCCCAGGCGCGGATCAAAGTCGATCCCGCCTTCGATCGTCTGGTCGCCGAGTACCGGCGGCTGGACGCCCACATCCTCGCCCTGGAGGCGCTGGACGATCCCGACCAGGACGACGAACTCAACCGTCGGCGGCGCGAGCGCGTGCTGCTGAAGGACCGCATCGCCCGCGCCTTGCAGGAAGGCTGACCGCCATGGCCGGCCGCAAGGACCCAGCACTGGCCAAGCGGGCGACCGAAGCCGGCCCCGCCGAGGTGATGCGCTATCCCAACCGCTTCCCGGAAACCGAGCACGAGCGTGTCTCCCATCGCGAGATCGGTCGCCGCCTGGCCGCGCTGCTGGGCGTGCCCTTCGCCGGCGACTGCCTCCCCGGGCAGCCGGGGCCCGGCCGGTGCTACTACGTGCCGACCGACAGCCTGATCGGCCTGGAAGAGGCGGCGCGCCTGGGCATCCGCGACGAGCGCGACCTGTTCGGCGGCGTGGTGCCGATGCCCTTCATGGCCACCAAGGCCATCACCCATCCGCTGGTGGAAGCCTCGGCGGCCGCCCCACGGGGATGGTCGGCGGCCTTCGCCGAGCGCGTGCGGACATCGGTCCTGGCCGGCTTCAGCGCCTTCGCCCCGGGCGATGCCGAGGTCGCCGCCCAGCGGCTGTTGGCGCGCGGCCCCGTGCGGCTCAAACCGGTCCGCGCCACGGCCGGGCGTGGGCAACTGCTGATCAGGGATGCCGCTCAACTGGAGGGGGCGCTGGCGGGCCTCGACGCCGACGAGCTGGCCGAATACGGCGTGGTGCTGGAGGAGCACCTCGAACAGGTGGTCACCTACAGCGTCGGCCAGGTGCGGGTCGGTGGCCGGGTGGCGAGCTATTGCGGCACCCAGAGCCTGACCCTGGATAACCAGGGCGAGACGGTCTACGGCGGTTCGGAGCTGATCGTGGCGCGGGGCGACTACGCCGCCGTGCTGGCCTTGGGCTTGCCTGAACCCGCTCAGCGGGCGGTGACCCAGGCGCAGGTCTACGATGCCGCCGCGGATGCCTGTCTGGACGGCTTCTTCGCCTCGCGGCGCAACTACGACGTCGCCCAGGGCTACGACGCCGAGGGGCGTTTCCGCTCCGGCGTGCTGGAGCAATCCTGGCGGATCGGCGGCGCGAGCGGCGCGGAAGTGGCTGCCCTGGAAGCCTTCGCCGCCGACCCCCGGGTCGCGGCGGTACGCGCCAGTACCCTGGAGCGTTTCGGCGCCGAGACCCCGGCACCGGGGTCCGCCGCCGTGCTCTACCGCGGCGAGGACCCCTCGATCGGTTTCATCGGCAAATATGTAGTAGTGGAGGCTTATGAAAACCCGCAGTGAAATCTTCGACGTGCAGATCGCCGTGGACGAGGAGCGCATCGACGGCACCGTGCTCACGCCCGAATCGAAGGTGCCCGGCGTGCTCTTCGTCCACGGCTGGGGCGGCAGCCAGCAGCGCGACCTGGTGCGCGCCAAGGGCATCGCCGGGCTCGGCTGCATCTGCCTGACCTTCGACCTGCGCGGACACGAACGGACCCTGGCGGAACAGGCCAGCGTCACCCGAGAGGACAACCTGCGCGACATCCTCGCCGCCTACGATCGACTGGCCGCGCACCCGTCCATCGACCCCTCGGCCATCGCCGTGGTGGGCACCAGCTACGGCGGCTACCTGTCGGCGATCCTGACCACCCTGCGGCCGGTGAAATGGCTGGCATTGCGGGTGCCCGCGCTCTACCGCGACAGCGACTGGGACGCGCCCAAGCTGGCCCTCGACCGCGCCGACCTGAACCGTTATCGGCGCACCCACATCCAGGCCGGCGACAACCGCGCCTTGGCCGCCTGTGCCGACTTCCGCGGGGATGTGCTGATCGTCGAGTCCGAGCACGACGACTTCGTTCCGCACCCGACCATCATGAGCTACCGCGCGGCCTTCCAGAGCGTGCACTCCCTGACCCACCGCATCGTCGACGGCGCCGACCACGGTCTCAGCGACGAAGTCTCGCAGCAGGCCTACACCTCGATCTTAGTGCGCTGGATCACCGAAATGGTGATCGGCTCGCGGATCGGGGCCCACTGAGCTTCGGCCAGGGTCGAAACCCGCGGACGAACCGCCCCGACCCGCCGCCAATCCCGGCGCACGCCAAGGGGGCCTTCGCGCGAACCTTCTGAGATTGATCATCGTCTTTAAAGGCCTGCGCCCTATGACGTGGCGGATGAGGGGCACCCCTCTACAGGACCGGTACGGGGGCACCCTTCGACGCGATAGCGGCCATGGACGCCATATCCGCATATTGAAGGCCGCGCATTTTTCTGTGGACGCGCGTCATGACGCAAGCAATTCGTGAGGGGATCGAATTCGAGTGGGCGGCTGTATCCAGCATCGCGCTGTGCGATGGTGCGGAGCCTTTACGCCGGCCAGGGTGGATAAATCCTGGGCGGGGGCCGAGGCCCATGAATGGCGCGTCGTAGCGCAAAGAGAGGAGGGGACTTCCCAGGTTGGCGAAGTGGCGCTTCAAGAGGTGGCTGCCCGGACGGCAGAAGAAGGCACGCGTCGTCGACCCCGGGCTGCCGATTCGACGACAGGACCTCCCGCTGGGTGAGGGTGCCTCATCCGGGATTGACGTTCGATTTCGACTCTTCGAGGGGCCGGAGGGGGGTGAAGCGCGATCCCTGGCGGGGCTGCGGGACTCGGCGGTACGGAACCTCGCTCGTCAGCGGTACCTGCCGGGAGAATGCCTTCCCGTTCCACTGGAAACCGGAACCCGAGGAGCGGGCCGTGTGGTCGAGCGTTCCGGCGCCGGGTGAGCCTTGAAAGCGCGCCTCCGGACGGGCAGGGCTCGCCCCTGAGCCGACCTTCGAACTCCCCGTGGACAGTCCAGCGCGTCGGCTGGATTGCCCGGGTTCCACGTGAAACCCCCATGGTTGGGGCGTTTCAGCGGTCCATCCACTTGCCTTTGCTCTGTTTCTCGCAGAATGGCTTGAGGTAGTGGGCGTCGCTCGCCACGCCGTAGTAATGGATATCCTGCTGGTAGGGCGTGCTGCCGACCCGGGCATTGCGGCAGACGCCGAAGGAGCCGGCCGGGCATTGTTCGGCGTAGCTGACGTCGACTTTCTGGCCTTTCAGCTGCGGCTGGCAGAAGCCGTCGTGGAACATCTGTTTGGGGATGTTCACGTTCTGCTGGCAGATCTTCACGTCCACTTGATCGCCCTGGCTGTGCACCACGCAGGCCTCGGCGAAGGCCTGGGACGAAAGGCCGAACAGCACAGGCAGTAACCACACACGCATCGTTGGCGCTCCTCGAGGATTTCGCGGCGACTCTAGCATGCCGCTTTCCAGGGCGGCCACGAGGCGGCACCATGGGGCATGCTCACCGCGATCCCCACCCATCTGATCGCCGGCTCCCTGGGTGCCGGCAAGACCAGCCTGATCCGCCACCTGCTCATGCAGCGGCCGGCCGACGAGCGCTGGGCGGTACTGATCAACGAGTTCGGCCGGATCGGCCTGGACGCGGCCCTGCTGACCCGCGACGACGCGGGCGTCGAGCTGGCGGAAATCGCCGGCGGCTGCCTCTGCTGCGTGAGCGGCGCGCCCTTCCAGGTCGGCCTGGCCCGACTGCTGCGCAAGGCGCGACCCCAGCGCCTGCTGATCGAACCCTCGGGCCTCGGCCATCCCGCCGAATTGCGGCGGCACCTGCGCGAGCCGCCCTGGGTCGGGGTGCTGGCGCTGCAACCGGGCGTGCTGGTGCTGGACGCCGCGGCCCTGGCTGATGGGCAAGCCCTGCCCGATGCCCAACGAGCCGCCCTCGATCAGGCCGGTCTGGTGCTGCTGAACAAGTCCGAAGGGCTCGATGACGCGACCCGGGCACGGCTGGCCGCGCGCCTGCCGGACAGCCCGCTCTACTGGACCGAGCAGGGTCGGCTGCCCCTGGCGCGGCTTCCCGGTAGCGGTGTGCGGGCCGGTGCAGCGTCCGACGGACTCGCGCTGCCCCCGGCGGCGGCGCCGTTGCCGCTGCTCTGGAGCGATCCCGAACAGCCGCTGTGCCAGGTACAGGACAGCGCCGAGGGCTGGAGCATCGGCTGGCGCTGGCATCCTTCCCAGGCGTTCGAGCGGGACGCCGTGGCCCGCTGGCTGGCGGGGCTGGCCTGGCGGCGCGCCAAGGCGGTGCTGCGCGACGGGTCCGCCTGGTGGTCGGCGAATGCCCTGGACGGCGCGGCACTGGCGTGGCGCCCCAGCGAATGGCGCAAGGACTCGCGGCTGGAGCTGATCTTTCCCCGCGCCCAGTCGGCTACGACCTTGTCCCGCGATTTCGCCGCCTGCCGCCTTCAGCCGGGTGCCTCTCCCTCGTCGCGGTAACGCGCCACCGCTTCCGCCAGCCGGGCGGCGAAATTCCCCCTGCCTGCGTTGCGCCGGGCCCGTCTGTCACCGTTCCAACACGTCAGCGAGAGGCGGCCTCGGTTCGGTGCTCGCTGCCATTCTTCGAGCCGCCGTGGCCTGTACGACGTGGAGGCAGGATGCGCGCGAGGGGCATGCGGCGAACAGACGGTCGCCGCCTCAAGGCGTGTCAGGCGGGGTAAGCGAAAGAAACCGCACGAGTGCCTGGAGAGGCGCCGTCACCAGATGTCGGCCAGGGTAATACAGGTAGAAGCCGGCAAAGGCGGGCGTCCAATCCGACAACACCTGCACCAGGGAACCGTCGTCGATATGTGCCTGCACCTGATGGGCGAACACATAGGCGATGCCTGCGCCGTCCACAGCCACGCGGGTGAGCATCTCGGGATCGTTGACCAGCAAAGGACCGCTGACCGCGACTTCCAGGGCCTTGCCCGCTTTTTCGAATTCCCACCGGTACAGGCTGCCGTCGGTGGGGCGTCGATAGGCGAGGCAGCGGTGCCCATGCAGGTCTTCGGGTACCCGGGGCGTTCCAACGCGTTGCAGGTAGCTGGGGGCCGCGACCACCTTCATTTCCAGCGGGCCGCCTATCCGGATGGCAACCATGTCTTGCTCCAGGCGTTCACCCAGGCGGATACCGGCATCGAAGCCTTGGCCGACGATGTCCACCAGGCGATCGTCGGTGACGACCTCGAGTTCGATGCCGGGATAGGCCTGAAGAAAAGGTCCGATGAGCGGAGCGAGGTGATGGATGGCGGCGTCGCGCGTGCTATTGATCCGCAAGCGACCGGCGACCACCCCCGGGTAGGCGCGGGCCTGATCCATCGCTGCATCCAGCGCCGTCAACGCCGGCGCCACCTGCTCCAGCAGACGGGTGCCCTTTTCGGTCAGGGCGATGCTCCGCGTCGTGCGGTTCAGCAGCCGGGTACCCAGGCGCTCCTCCAGCAGTTTGAGCGTCTGACTGAGTGCGGAAGCGGACATCCCCAGATGAGCCGCGGCGCGCCTGAAGCTTCCCTGTTCGACGATCGCGACGAATGCCTTCAGCTCCACGTATCCACTGCCGCGCATTATGCATTCCTGGCTTAACGACCCGTTCGGATAATAGCGGATTAACGTTGCAATGGGCCCCTGTCATGCTGTCCGCGACCCCTGGATATGAGGTGACGCATGGGACGATTCAGCGCGAAGACCGTACTCATCACGGGCGGTACGAGTGGCATGGGTCTGGCGGGCGCGCGGCGCATCGTCGATGAGGGCGGACGGGTCATCGTGACCGGGCGCGACAGGTCGCGCCTCGATCGTGCGCGGGAGGCGCTCGGGCGAGCGGCGGTCGTCCTGCATTGCGACTCCGGCAACCCCGACAGCGCTGGCGTCCTGGCAGCCGAGATCCGGAAGCGAGGAGGGCTCGACGGGCTATGGCTCAACGCGGGGTTGGCGCGGATAGGGCCTGTCGAGGCTTTGACGGCCGAGGGTTTCGACGCGCTGATGGCGGTTAACGTCCGAGGGCCCGCCCTGCAACTGGCCGCGCTTTCCCCACTGTTGAATCCGGGGGCATCGGTTGTCGTGACCTCTTCTTCGTCCGCCTACGAGTCGGCACCCCTGGTCAGCGTCTACGCGGCCACGAAAGGCGCGCTGTTGTCGATGGCCCGCTGTTGGGCGGCGAGCATGGCACCACGCCGGATCCGAGTGAACTCGATCGTCCCCGGGCCCATAGAGACGTCCTTCAGGGATTTCCTGGATGCCGACGTCAGGCAGCGGTTCGAGCACGGCGTCGTCGAGCAGGTCCCTTTAGGGCGGGCGGGCACCGCCGACGAGGCCGCGGCGGTCGCGCTCTTCCTGCTATCGGCAGACGCGACCTATGTCACGGGCAGCCAGTACGCAGTGGATGGTGGGCTTTTGATGCGCTAGGGCGGACGCGGGACGCGCAACGGGCGGCGGGAAGGGCCTGGCGGGGGTCGAGTTTCATCAGGCGAGCTGCCGAAGCGGGAGGCGGCTGACCCGGCGCTGGGGGCCTGGAGCACGGCGGGTCGGACCGCTAAAAAGGTCCCGGCTCGCGCCGGGACCGGAGCCAGGACGGCTCAGTCGTGGTCGATCGCGATCAGTCGTGGTTCATGTGGGTGTGGGTGCGGGTATCCGGCATCAGCACGTAGACCAGCAGCGAACAGGCGATGCAGGCGGTGACGTACCAGTAGAAGCCGCTTTCCAGGCCGACGCTCTTGAACCACAGGGCGATGTATTCGGCGGTGCCGCCGAAGACGGAGACGGTCAGCGCATAGGGCAGGCCGACGCCGAGGGCGCGGATCTCGGTGGGGAACAGCTCGGCCTTCACCACCGCATTGATCGAGGTGTAGCCGCTGACGATGATCAGCGCCGCCATGATCAGGAAGAACGCGCCCCAGAGGGTCTGCACTGTGTGCAGCGTGCTGAGGATCGGCACGGTGAAGAGGGTGCCGAGCACACCGAAGGCGATCAGGATCGGGCGCCGGCCGATCTTGTCGGAGAGCGCGCCCACCAGGGGTTGCAGGAGCATGAACAGGAACAGGGTGGCCGCCGACACCATCGTCGAGTCGTTCTTGCTCATGCCGACGGTGTTCACCAGGTATTTCTGCATGTAGGTGGTGTAGGTGTAGAAGGCCAGGGTGCCGCCCATGGTCAGGCCGACCACGGTGAGCACCGCCTTGGGATGGCGGGCGAGGGTGCGCAGCAGGCTCTCCTTCGGCGCGGTCTTGTGCTTCTTGGTGAAGGACTCGGTTTCATCCATGTTGCGCCGCAGGAACAGGGCGATGACCGCGCACAGCGCGCCGATCAGGAAGGGCACGCGCCAGCCCCAGCTTTCCAGTTGCTCGTTATCCAGGGTCTGTTGCAGCACGATGAGCACCGCCAGGGCGATGAGCTGCCCGGAGATCAGGGTCACGTACTGGAAGCTGGAATAGAAGCCGCGGCTCTCCCGGGTGGCCATCTCCGACAGGTAGGTGGCCGAGGTGCCGTATTCGCCGCCGACCGACAGGCCTTGCAGCAGCCGCGCCAGCACCAGCAGGATCGGCGCGGCCACGCCGATGGTGGCGTAGCCCGGAGTCAGGGCGATGATCAGCGAGCCGAAACACATCAATAGCACCGAGGCCAGCAGCGCCGCCTTGCGGCCCTTGCGGTCGGCATAGACGCCCATCAGCCAGCCGCCGATCGGCCGCATCAGGAACCCCACGGCGAAGATCGCGGCGGTGTTGAGCAATTGCGCGGTCTGGTCGCCCTGGGGGAAGAAGGCCTTGGCGAAGTACAGCGAGAAGGCGGCGTAGACGTACCAGTCGTACCACTCCACCAGGTTGCCCACCGAACCGCTGAAGATCGACTTGATCCGTTGCGCGGTGGTGCGCGGAGCGACGGGCGCGGACAGGCTGCTTGTAGATTCCATCGGAATTCCTTGGGTCATTGTTGTTGTGGACGGCTGTCACCGTAGGCTCCGGGGGTGATAGCAGGAGGCGTGCCACGGCGCGAAAAGCCCGTCCCAGAGCGGCTCGACCTGGAAAACGCGAGCTATATGAGCGGAAACCCGCTCATCGCCGCTGGCGGATGAGCGGGATTCCGCCGATGTGGCGCGAGGAAAGGGGAGCCCGGGCACGGAAGGACAGGCGCCCAAAGGCAGCGGGGACGGTCGCGTCAGTCCTCGTCGGGCAGGAAGGCGCCGCGCGCCAGGCCATGGCGCTGCATTTTCTCGTTGAGGGTGCGGCGCGGCAGTTGCAGCAAGGCCATCACCGCCTTGATGTCGCCCTGGCAGCGCGCCAGGGCCTGGCGCAGGCATTGCGCCTCGTAGGCTTCTAGCCGTTCGGCGAGCCCCGGCTCGGCCTGGGGCGGTTCGACCGGCAGCGGCGCCTGCAGGCCGAGCACCTGGCGCTCGGCGGCGTTGGCCAGCTCGCGCACGTTGCCCGGCCAGTCGTGACCGAGCAGGCGCGCCAGCTCCGCCGGGCCGAGCGGCGGGACCTCGCGGCCCAGGCGTTCGGCCGCGGCGCGGGCGAACTGGTCGAACAGCAGCGGAATGTCCTCGCGGCGCTCGCGCAGCGGCGGCAGGTTCAGTTCGGCGACGTTGAGGCGGTACAGCAGGTCCTCGCGGAAGCGCCCGGCGCGGACCTCCTGGCGCAAATCCGGCTTGGTCGCGGCGACCACCCGCAGGTCGACCGCGATGCTGCGGTTGGAACCCAGGCGTTCCAGGCGCTGTTCCTGTAACACCCGCAGCAGCTTGACCTGCTGCGCCAGGGGCATGCTCTCGATCTCGTCGAGGAACAGGGTGCCGCCGTCGGCGTGTTCGATGCGGCCGATGCGCTTGCCCTGGGCGCCGGTGAAGGCGCCGCTCTCGTGGCCGAACAGCTCGCTCTCGAACAGGTGCTCGGGAATCGCCGCGCAATTGAGCGCGACGAAGGGCCGCCCGGCCCGCGGGCCGAAGTCGTGCAGGCAGCGGGCGACCCGCTCCTTGCCGCTGCCGGTCTCGCCGCGCAGCAACACGTTGACCGGGGTCTGGGCCAGGTCGAGCACCTGCCGGCGCAGCGTTTCCATCGCGTGGGAGAACCCCAGCAGGCGCGCGTCCAGGCGCTCCTTGTCCTCGGCGTGGCGGCGCAGGCGGCGGTTCTCCTGCACCAGCCGGCGCTTCTCCAGAGCGCGGCGCAGGCTGTCGAGCAGGCGTTCCGGGCTGAAGGGCTTCTCGATGAAGTCGTAGGCGCCCAGGCGCATGGCCTCCACCGCCTGGGGCACGTCGCCGTGGCCGGTGATCAGCAGCAGCGGCAGTTCGCGGTCCAGCGCCTGCAGGCGTTCCAGCAGTTGCAGGCCGTCGAGGCCGGGCATGCGCAGGTCGCTGATCAGCACCCCGGGGAACTCGGCGTCGAGTTCGGCCAGGCAGGCCTCGGCGCTGGCGTACAGGCGCACGGCGAAGCCGGACAGGCTCAACCATTCGTGGATGGCGTCGCGGATCGACGCGTCGTCGTCCACCACGATCACGGACGGGGTCATCGCGAATCCTCCTGGGCGGCGGGCAGGCGCAGGGCGAACACCGCGCCTGCCGCCTGGTTGGCGGCCTCCAGGCGACCGCCGAGTTCATGAACGATGGCATAGGATACCGCCAGGCCGAGGCCCAACCCTTCGCCCACCGGCTTGGTGGTGAAGAAGGGGTCGAACACCCGTGGCAGGTCCGCCGCGGCGATGCCGCCGCCGTTGTCGGCCACCCGCAGCAGCCAGTCGTCGCCGTCGCGGCACAGGTCGATGCGGATGCGCGGCTCGGCTTGCCCGGCGCAGGCGTCGAGCGCGTTGCGCAGCAGGTTGACCAGTACCTGTTCAAGGCGGATCGCATCGCCGGCGACCCAGGCCGGCGGGCTCGGCGCGCGGACGATCTGAACCGTCTCGTTGCGCAGGCGCGGCGCCAGCAGTTGCAGCGCCTGCTCCACCACGCGGCCCAGCTCCAGGCGCTCGCGCAGGCCATCGGGGCTCTGCCGGGCGTAAGTCTTCAGGTGCCCGGTGAGGGCGCTCATGCGTTGCAGCAGGCCCTCCAGGCGCGGCAGGGCACGTTGCGCCTGCTCCAACTGGCCCGCATCGAGCAGCAGGCGCAGGCTGCCCAGGTGCATCTGCAAGGCGGTCAGCGGTTGGTTGATCTCGTGGGCGAGGGCGGCGGACATCTGCCCCAGGGCCGCCAGCTTGGCCGCCTGCACCAGGCCTTCCTGGGCAGTGCGCAGGGCCTGGGTGCGGCGTTCCACCAAGCGTTCCAGTTCCTCCCGGCGGCGTTGCCGCAGGTGTCCCAGGCGCCAGCGCTGGTGCAGGAACAGGCCGAGGAAGGCCAGCGCCAGCCAGGCGCCGCCGGCGGCCAGGCTGGCGCTGCGTACCAGGCCGCCGCTGTCCTGCGGGTTGCGCAGCAGGTGCAGGGTCCAGCCTTCGGTGGTCAGCGGCAGGGATTGCCAGAGGTAGTCGGCGCCCCCGTCCGGGCCCTCGACCCGCGCCAGCCGGCTATGGGCGTCGAACGCTTGGCGGGTGCGGTGGGCCAGTGGCGCCAGGGGTTGCCGGTCGTACTGGCGGGTCGCGGCCAGCTCGGCGCGTCCCGCCGCGTCCACCGGCTGCAACTCGCGGTAGCGCCAGCCGGGGCGATTGGCGATGAACACCACGCCCTTGGCATCGCTGACCAGCAGCAGGTCCGGGCGCTGGCTCCATTCCCGCTCCAGCCCGGGGAATTCCAGCTTCACCACCATGGCGCCGAGGAACCCGCCCTGGGCGTCGCGCACCGCGTGGGAGAGGAAATAGCCGGGGATGCCGCTGGTCACGCCCACCGCGTAGAAGCGCCCGGTGCCCTGGGTGCGGGTTTCCTGGAAATACGGGCGGAAGCCGTAGTTGTGGCCGACGTAGCTGGTCGGCAGGCGCCAGTTGCTGGCCGCCACCGCCAGGCCGTCGCGGTCCAGCAGTTCCAGGGTGGAGGACTGCGCGGCGGCGTTGATCCGTTCCAATTTCAGGTTCAAGCGCTGCTGCGTCGCGGCGTCCACCGGGCCGGCCAGGGCCGCGCTCAGTTCCGGGTCCAGCGCCAGCACCGCGGGCAGCGCGCGGTAGCGTTCGATCAGGGTGCCGAGGGCTTCGGCGTAGAGCGCGAGCTGTTCCCGGCCCTGGGCGCTTTCGTCGCGCAGCACCCGCCGCTCGGCGTAGCGGCCGGCGAAATGCATCGCCAGCAGCAGGCCGGCGAGCAGCGACAGAATCGACAGGACGATACGCAGGGTACGCGGTTGCACGGTCGGGCCAGGCGTAGGGGAAAGCCGCGACGATAGCACGGGGATGCGGCATCGCCGGGAGATGCAGCGCAGCGACGGCCGGCGCGGGTATGCTAGGCGACATGGACACTCCCGAGCAGCCGCAATACCTGCGGATCAAGACGCACATCCTCGCCGCCATCCGCGCCGGCGAGCTGCGCCCGGGCGATCGCATCCCGGCGGAAACCAGCCTCGCCGGCCAGTTCGGGGTAAGCCGGATGACGGTGAACCGGGCGATCCGCGAACTGGCCGATGCCGGCGTGGTGCAGCGTTTCGTCGGCGACGGCACCTACATCGCCGAGCCCCGCGCCGAGTCGCCGCTCACCGAGATCCGCAACATCGCCGACGAGATCCGCAGCCGCGGCCATGCCTACAGCGCGCGGGTGATCGCCCTGGCCCAGGTGATCGCCGACCAGGACGTCGCCCAGGGGCTCGGCGTGCGCCTCGGCGAGCCGGCGTTCCACAGCCTGATCGTGCATTGCGAGAACGAGGTCCCGGTGCAGTTGGAGGAGCGCCACGTCAACCCGGCGCTGTGCCCGGACTACCTGGCGCAGGACTACCTGAGCATCACCCCCAACCAGTACCTCAGCCGCACCTGCCCGCTGACCGACGTCGAGCACCTGCTCAGCGCGCGCCTGCCCGGCCCGCGCGAGCAGAGCCTGTTGGGCATCGCCGCCGACGATCCCTGCCTGCTGCTGCTGCGCCGCACCTGGTCCGGCGGGCGTCTGGTCAGCGTCGCCCGGCTCTGGCACCCCGGCAGCCGCTATGCGCTGCGCTCGCACATCCACCTGCCGGAACCCGGCGACGCCGACCAGAGCGTGTGAGCCGCGCGCCGCGGCATAGACCTGGGTCAATGCGCGGCCGGCGGGCCTGA
>NZ_JANZKU010000001.1 GCF_025642785.1 Pseudomonas sp. RIT-PI-AD | reverse complement strand
ATTTCACTCTTGCCGTCGGCAGCGGTGACTTCGACCTGCTTGTTGGCCAGCAGCTTGCCATGGCCTTCCAGCAGGGTGACGCCGTTGGCCTTGAACAGCGTGCTCACGCCACCGGTGAGATTCTTCACGATGGTGTTCTTGCGGCCGATCATCGCCGGCACGTCGATGGTGACGCCGGTGGCTTCGATGCCATGGACTTTGAAGCCTTCGTGGGCCTCGTGGTACTTGTAGGAGCTGTCCAGCAGCGCCTTGGACGGAATGCAGCCGACGTTCAGGCAGGTGCCGCCCAGAGCGATCTTGCCTTCCTTGTCGCGGTACTGTTCGATGCACGCGGTCTTCAGACCGAGCTGGGCCGCCTTGATCGCGGCCACATAGCCACCGGGGCCGGCCCCGATGACTACCACGTCGAATTTCTGGGTCATAACTCATTCCTTCTCGAATGGACCGGCGGCCCCTCGTGGGGACCGCCGTGGGAGAGACTGGCTATCAGATGTCCAGCAGCAGGCGCGCCGGGTCTTCCAGCAGGTCCTTGATGGTCACCAGGAAGGTCACGGCTTCCTTACCATCGATCAGGCGGTGGTCGTAGGACAGTGCCAGATACATCATCGGCAGAATGACCACTTGCCCGTTCACCGCCATCGGCCGCTCCTGGATCTTGTGCATGCCCAGGATCGCGGTTTGCGGCGGGTTGACGATCGGAGTCGACAGCAGCGAGCCGAAGACGCCACCGTTGGAAATGGTGAAGGTACCGCCGGTCATGTCTTCGATAGTCAGCTTGCCGTCTTTGGCTTTCTTGCCGAAGTTGGTGATGGAGCCTTCGATTTCCGCCAGGCTCATGAGCTCGGCGTTACGCAGGACCGGCACCACCAGCCCACGGTCGCTGGACACGGCGACACCGATATCCTGGTAGCCGTGATAGACGATGTCGTTGCCGTCGATGGAAGAGTTGACCCCCGGCTGACGCTTGAGCGCTTCGGTCGCGGCCTTGACGAAGAAGGACATGAAGCCCAGGCGTACGCCATTGTGCTTCTTCTCGAACATGTCCTTGTACTTCGAGCGCAAGTCCATGATCGGTTTCATGTTGACTTCGTTGAAGGTGGTCAGCATAGCCATGGCGGATTGCGCCTCGACCAAACGCTCGGCTACCTTGGCGCGCAACCGGGTCATCGGCACACGCTTCTCGACGCGATCGCCGGCGGCGAAGATCGGCGCATCGGCGGCCGGTGCGGCAGGCTTGGCGGCGGGGGCGGCCGGCGCGGATTTCTTCGCCTCGACAGCGGCGACCACGTCTTCCTTGGTCACGCGCCCGCCCTTGCCAGTGCCTACCAGGCTGTTCGGGTCGATGCCGTTTTCCTCGGCGAGCTTGCGCGCGGCGGGCGCCAGGATCTGATCGTCGCCAGCGGACGCAGCAGCGCCCTGGGCGGCCGGCGCGGAAGCGGCAGCAGGCGCAGCGGCGGCAGGCGCGGCACTGGCGGCGCCTCCTTCGCTCAGCTTGCCGAGCACTTCGCCGCTGAGCACGGTGTCGCCCTCGTTCTTGACGATTTCAGCCAGCACGCCGTCCGCCTCGGCAAGTACTTCCATGACCACCTTGTCGGTCTCGATGTCGACGATCAGCTCGTCGCGCTTGACCGCTTCGCCCGGTTTCTTGTGCCAGGTGGCAACGGTGCCGTCGGCGACCGATTCCGGGAAAGTAGGGGCTTTGATCTCGATAGCCATTATGTGAGGTTCCTATCTGATTCGGTTTCTTCTGGGCGAAGGCGTTAAACGGTAAAAGCGTCTTGCAGCAGTTTTTCCTGCTGTTCGGCATGCATCGAGGCATAACCGCAGGCAGGCGCCGCCGAAGCATCGCGACCGGCGTACTCGAGGAACAGATCCTTCTTGTGCGCCAGGGCGACCCGACGCATGTGATGCTGGCTGCAATACCAGGCGCCCTGGTTCATCGGCTCTTCCTGACACCAGACGATGTGCTTGAGGTTCTTGTAGGGCGACAGCACTTCGGCGAGATCGTCCTCGGGGAACGGATAGAGCTGTTCGATCCGTACGATGGCGATGTCGTCGCGAGCTTCGGCCCGGCGTTTTTCCAGCAGGTCGTAATAGACCTTGCCGCTGCACAGGACCACGCGCTCGACTTTGTCCGGCGCCACGTTGTCGATTTCCGGAATGACCGTCTGGAACGAGCCCTCGGCCAGATCCTCCAGGGTCGAAATCGCCAGTTTGTGCCGCAACAGCGACTTCGGCGTCAACACGACCAGGGGCTTGCGCAGCGGGCGGATGACCTGGCGACGCAGCAGATGGTAGATCTGCGCCGGCGTGGTCGGCACGCAAACCTGGATGTTGTGCTCGGCGCACAGCTGCAGGTAACGCTCCAGGCGCGCCGACGAGTGCTCGGGCCCCTGCCCTTCATAGCCATGGGGCAGCAGCATGGTCAGGCCGCAGAGACGACCCCACTTGTTCTCGCCGCTGGTGATGAACTGGTCGACCACCACCTGCGCACCGTTGGCGAAGTCGCCGAACTGGGCCTCCCAGATCACCAGCGCATTGGGCTCGGTGGTGGAGTAGCCGTACTCGAACGCCAGCACCGCTTCTTCCGACAGCAACGAGTCGTACAGGTCGAAGTTCGGTTGCCCGTCGAACATGTGTTGCAACGGAATGTAGGTTCCGGCGTCCTTCTGGTTGTGCAGCACCGCGTGGCGGTGGGAGAAGGTGCCGCGCCCGACGTCCTGGCCGGTGAGGCGTACCGGATGGCCTTCGAACAACAGGGTGGCGTAGGCCATGGTCTCGGCGTAGCCCCAGTTGATCGGCAAGCCGCCCGCCGTCATCTTCTGGCGGTCCTCGAGAATCTTCGAGACCTGGCGCTGGACGACGAAGCCTTCCGGCGTGGTCAGCAGCTTGTTCGACAGTTCCTGCAAGGTCTTCAAGGCGAAACGGGTGTCGTGGCGCGCGGTCCAGGTATGGCCCAGATAAGGGCGCCAGTCGACGAACAACTCCTTGTTCGGCTCCTTGACCAGGCTCTTCACCACGTGTAGGCCGTTGTCCAGCGCCGTGCGGTACTCGTCGATCTTGGCCTGGACACGCTCGGCATCCAGCACGCCGCCCTGGGTCAGGGCCTCGGCGTAGAGCTCCCGCGTGGTGCGCTGCTTGGCGATCTGCTGATACATCAACGGCTGGGTGCCGCTCGGCTCGTCCGCTTCGTTGTGACCGCGGCGGCGGTAGCACACCAGGTCGATCACCACGTCGCGCTTGAACTGCATGCGATAGTCGACCGCCAACTGAGTGACGAACAGCACCGCTTCCGGGTCGTCGCCATTCACGTGGAGGATCGGCGCCTGGATCATCTTCGCCACGTCGGTGCAGTACTCGGTGGAGCGCGCATCGTCGGCACGGCTGGTGGTGAAGCCGACCTGGTTGTTAATCACCAGATGGATGGTGCCGCCCGTCTTGTAGCCACGGGTCTGCGACATCTGGAAGGTTTCCATGACTACGCCCTGGCCGGCGAAGGCCGCGTCGCCATGGATGGACAGCGGCAGAACCGCGTCGCCGACCGGGTCGCGGCGGCGATCCTGACGGGCGCGCACGGACCCCTCGACCACCGGGGACACGATTTCCAGGTGGGACGGGTTGAACGCCAGCGCCAGGTGGACTTCGCCGCCCCGGGTCATGACGTTGGAGGAAAAGCCCTGGTGATACTTCACGTCACCGGAACTCAGGCCTTCCACCTTCTTGCCTTCGAACTCGTCGAACAGGTCGCGCGGATTCTTGCCGAAGGTGTTCACCAGCACGTTCAGCCGACCACGGTGGGCCATGCCGATGACGATTTCCTTGGTGCCGTAGGAACCGCAGCGCTGGATGACTTCGTCGAGCAGCGGAATCAGGCTCTCGCCGCCTTCCAGGCCGAAACGCTTGGTGCCCGGATACTTGGTGCCCAGGTATTTTTCCAGACCTTCGGCGGCGGTGAGCCGTTCGAGCAGATGGCTCTGCATCTCCGTGGAGATCACCGGGCGGCCACGCACGCTTTCCAGGCGCTGCTGGAACCACTTGCGTTGCTCGGAATCGACGATATGGGTGAACTCGGCGCCGATGGTGCGGCAATAGGTCTGCTGCAGCGCCTGGTGGATTTCGCGTAGGGTCGCCTCTTCCTTGCCGATGTACAGCTCACCGGTACGGAAGGTGGTATCGAGGTCGGCGTCGGTCAGGTTGTAATGGTTGATCGCCAGATCGGCGGGAACCGGACGCTGCCAGAGCCCCAGCGGATCGAGCTGGGAGACCTGGTGGCCGCGCATACGGTAGGCCTGGATCAGGCGCAGGACTTCCACCTGCTTTTTCTCGTGCTCGCTGCTGACGCTGCCGGCGGATACCGGCTGGGCGCGGCGCTGGTTCTTGGCCAGCAGGACGAAGTGATCGCGGACCGTAGAATGCGAAACGTCGGTGGCAGCATTGCCGTCGGTGGGCAATTTCTGGAAATAGGTGCGCCACTCTTCGGGCACAGCGTTGGGATCGTGCAGGTAGAGCTCGTAGAGCTCCTCCACATAGGCAGCATTACCACCGGAGAGGTGGGCACTGTTCCACATGCGCTGCATTACGCTTTCTTGCATGCTAGGTCACCCTCGATAAGGGGACTCCACCGGCAGTGGACCGAACCGTGTTTCGCCGAGCCCAGGGGAAAGCCGCTCGCGCAAAGCCACCGAGGATCCCGCAGATGGTCCGGGCACCAGCCCGGTCGCCCCTGCTGGTCAACATATTTTCAAATGAGAACCGCGGCTTTTTGGGCTGTGGTTCGGGTTTTGCCGTGACGACGATACCGCTTGATCGTCGCCACGGCGTGTCACAGGTGTCGCACTAACCCATCAAGTTCCGCTTTGCAGCAGCATGTTGCGAACGTGACCGATTGCCTTGGTCGGGTTGAGACCCTTGGGGCAGACGTTCACGCAGTTCATGATGCCGCGGCAGCGGAACACGCTGAACGGATCGTCCAGCGACGCCAGACGCTCCTGGGTCTTGGTATCGCGGCTGTCGGCCAGGAAACGATAGGCCTGCAGCAGCGCGGCCGGACCGAGGAACTTGTCCGGGTTCCACCAGAAGGACGGGCAGGAGGTCGAGCAGCACGCGCACAGAATGCATTCGTACAAACCGTCCAGCTTTTCACGCTCTTCCGGCGTTTGCAGGCGTTCGATCGCCGGGGCGGGCGTATCGTTCTGCAGGAAAGGCCGAACCTTCTCGTATTGCTTGTAGAAGATGCTCATATCCACGACGAGGTCACGGATGACCGGCAGACCCGGCAACGGCCGGACCACCAGACGATCGCCCTTCACCACCGAGGACAACGGGGTGATGCAGGCCAAGCCGTTCTTGCCGTTGATGTTCATGCCGTCGGAACCGCAGACGCCCTCGCGGCAGGAACGACGATAGGAGAAGCCTTCGTCCTGTTCCTTGATCAGGGCGAGCACGTCGAGCACCATCAGATCCTTGCCGCCGGTGTCGACCTGGAAGGTCTGCATCGACGGAGCCGAATCCTGGTCCGGGTTATAGCGATAGACACTGACTTGCAGCATAGCGGTCACCCTCAATAAGTACGGACTTTGGGTTCGAACGCCGGAACGGTTTTCGGCGCGAAGTTGACGGAACGCCTGGACATGCGCTTCTCACCCGGGAAATACAGGGTGTGGCACAGCCAGTTTTCGTCGTCGCGGTCTTCGAAGTCCTCGCGAGCGTGAGCGCCACGGCTCTCCTTGCGCGCCTCGGCGGCGATCGCGGTGGCTTCGGCCACTTCGAGCAGGTTCTGCAGTTCCAGAGCCTCGATACGCGCCGTATTGAAGGCCTTGCTCTTGTCGGCGATCTTGACGCTCGCGATACGCTCGCGCAGATCGGCCAACTGATTGATGCCCTTCTGCATGTATTCGCCGGTGCGGAACACGCCGAAGTAGTTCTGCATGCAGCCTTGCAGTTCTTTGCGCAGCGGCGCGACGTCTTCGCCGCTGCTGCGCTCGTTTACGCCGGACAGGCGCTTGAGCGAAACCTCGAGATCGGTCTCGGAGGCACCACGGTGCTCGATACCTTCCTTGAGGGCTTTTTCCAGGTGCAGGCCGGCCGCGCGGCCGAATACCACCAGATCGAGCAGGGAGTTGCCGCCTAGGCGGTTGGCGCCGTGCACCGACACGCAAGCGACTTCGCCCACGGCGAACAGGCCTTCGATGATCTGATCGTTGCCGTTGGCGTCCTGGGTGATGGCCTGGCCATGGATGTTGGTGGCGACGCCGCCCATCATGTAGTGGCAGGTCGGGATGACGGGTACCGGGGCGACGACCGGATCGACGTGGGCGAAGGTCTTCGACAGCTCACAGATACCCGGCAGGCGGCTGTGCAGGACTTCTTCGCCCAGGTGGTCGAGCTTCAACAGCACGTGGTCGCCGTTCGGACCGCAACCGTTGCCGGCCAGCACTTCCTTGACCATGGAACGGGCTACCACATCGCGGCCCGCCAGATCCTTGGCGTTCGGTGCATAGCGCTCCATGAAGCGCTCGCCGTGCTTGTTGATCAGGTAGCCACCCTCGCCGCGGCAACCTTCGGTCACCAGCACGCCGGCGCCGGCGATGCCGGTGGGGTGGAACTGCCACATCTCGATGTCCTGGACCGGTACGCCGGCACGCAGGGCCATGCCCACGCCATCGCCGGTATTGATCAGGGCGTTGGTGGTGGACGAATAGATGCGCCCCGCACCGCCGGTGGCGAGCACCACGGCCTTGGAACGGATATAGGCGGTTTCACCGGTCTCGATGCAGATGGCGATGACGCCGACGATGGCGCCGTCCTGGTTCTTCACCAGATCGACCGCGTACCACTCGTTGAGGAAGGTGGTGTCGTTCTTCAGATTCGCCTGATACAGGGTATGCAGCAGGGCGTGACCGGTACGGTCGGCTGCGGCGCACGTGCGCGCGGCCTGGCCACCCTTGCCGAAATCCTTGGATTGCCCGCCGAACGGACGCTGATAGATGCGGCCCTGCTCGGTACGGGAAAACGGCAGGCCCATGTGTTCCAGTTCGAACACGGCCTCGGGACCCACGGAGCACATGTATTCGATGGCATCCTGGTCGCCGATGTAGTCCGACCCCTTGACGGTGTCGTACATGTGCCAGCGCCAATCGTCGTTCGGATCGGCGGAGGCGATGGCGCAAGTGATCCCGCCCTGGGCGGAAACGGTGTGCGACCGGGTGGGGAATACTTTCGTCACCACAGCGGTCTTGTGGCCACCCTGGGCCAGCTGCAATGCCGCGCGCATGCCGGCACCGCCGCCGCCGACGATGATGGCGTCGAAGGAAAGCGTACTAATGTTAGCCATGGATCAGATACCCCAAAGAATCTGCACACCCCAGACGAAGAAGGCGAACATCGCAATGCCGCACACCGCCTGGAAGAGGAACCGCACGCCGGTCGACCATTTGCCCAGCGCCATTGGCGTCAGGTAGTCGGTCGAGATGGTCCACATGCCGACCCAGGCGTGAACGCCCAGCGCGACGAGGCCCAACAGGCTGAAGATGCGCATCCAGTTCCGGGAGAAAAGTCCATGCCACTCGGCGTAGGCCATGCCGGGATGGGCGATGACGTAACCGAGCAGAAACAGGAAGTAGGCCGCCAGAACGACCGCCGAAACACGCTGAGCCATCCAGTCATAGAGGCCCGAGCGGGAAAAGTTCGTGACGTTGGTTACCATATCCACACTCCCGCCAGTACGATCAGCACCGCAGAGACGGCGAGAACGATTTGCGAGCCCAGCTTGCCGCCTTGCAGCGTCTCACCGAAGCCCAAATCCATGATCAGATGGCGCAGGCCTGCCACCAGGTGGTACAGCAGTGCGGACAACAGACCCCAGATCACCAGCTTGACCAGCGGACTGGCCATGAACGCCTTCACCTGCTCGAAGCCTTCCTCTGAACCCAGGGATTTGTCGAGCGCGAACAGCAGCACGGCGAGGCCCAGGAAAAGGATGACACCGGAAATACGGTGCAGAATGGAGGTATAAGCAGTGATCGGGAGTTTTATAGTCCTAAGATCTAAGTTTACAGGTCGTTGGCTATTCACGGCTTTTTTCACACTGAGGCCCCTAACAAGCAGGGCAAGTTGTCGGGAAGTGCACTGGTCAGGTACCCCTCACCAAAGGGAGTGCCGACCTCCAGAATGCCGGCTCTAAAGCCGCTGTCGGTCGGCCGCAGATTATAGACAGTTAGGTCACTAATGACAACGTAATGGCCTAGTCGATGGGCGGATTGCATCCCTCGCGCAATTGGCGTAAACGAGCGTCCTTTTTCTGCGAAAAACCCGCGCAAAGCCCTCTGCTGCAAGGGTTGTGGCAAATTGACTTTCGGTTTTATCTCACTATAGTGGTGCGGGCCCTGCGTGGGGGGCTTCTGATGATTTCAAGCATAACTAGGAGGCCGATATGGCTGACAAAAAAGCGCAGTTGATCATCGAGGGCGTTGCCCCCGTCGAGCTGCCCATTCTGACCGGCTCGGTCGGCCCCGATGTAATCGATGTGCGAGGCCTCACGGCCACCGGTCGCTTCACCTTCGACCCGGGTTTCATGTCGACCGCCTCTTGCGAATCGAAGATCACCTATATCGATGGCGAACAGGGCATCCTCCTGCATCGCGGCTACCCCATCGAACAGCTCGCCGAACAGTCCGATTACCTGGAAACCTGCTACCTGCTGCTCAACGGCGAACTGCCCAACGCCGAAGAGAAAGCCAAGTTCGTCAGCACCGTGAAGAACCACACCATGGTTCACGAGCAGTTGAAGACCTTCTTCAACGGCTTCCGCCGCGACGCCCACCCGATGGCGGTGATGTGCGGCGTGGTCGGCGCGCTCTCCGCCTTCTATCACGACTCCCTGGACATCAAGAATCCGCAACATCGCGAGATCTCGGCGATCCGCCTGGTCGCGAAGATGCCCACCTTGGCGGCGATGGTCTACAAGTACTCCATGGGCCAGCCGATGATGTACCCGCGCAACGACCTGTCGTACGCGGAGAATTTCCTCCACATGATGTTCAACACGCCCTGCGAGATCAAACCGATCAGCCCGGTGCTGGCCAAGGCGATGGACCGCATCTTCGTCCTGCACGCCGATCACGAGCAGAACGCCTCGACCTCCACCGTTCGCCTGGCCGGTTCTTCCGGCGCCAACCCGTTCGCCTGTATCGCAGCCGGCATCGCCGCGCTATGGGGACCGGCCCACGGTGGCGCCAACGAGGCGGTGCTGAGCATGCTCGACGAAATCGGTGACGTGTCGAACATCGACAAGTTCATCGCCAAGGCCAAGGACAAGGACGACCCGTTCAAGCTGATGGGCTTCGGTCACCGGGTCTACAAGAACTTCGATCCGCGCGCCAACGTGATGAAGAAGACCTGCGACGAAGTGCTGGCCGAACTCGGCATCAACGACCCGCAACTGGAACTGGCGATGAAGCTCGACGAAATCGCCCGCAACGATCCTTACTTCAAGGAACGCAACCTGTACCCTAACGTCGACTTCTACTCGGGCATCATCCTCAAGGCGATCGGGATTCCCACCAGCATGTTCACCGTGATCTTCGCCCTGGCGCGGACCGTCGGCTGGATTTCCCACTGGAAGGAAATGCTCTCCAGCCCGTACAAGATCGGCCGTCCGCGCCAGCTGTACACCGGCTACGAGCAGCGCGATTACGCCCCGCTGGACGAACGCAAGTAAGAGTTCGCCCCCCAAAAAAAGGCTGCCCATGGGCAGCCTTTTTTCATTCCGGCACATCCCTTCGCTTAACGGCCTTCGACCCGCGCGCGCAGGTTTTTCAGGGTATTGAAGGGGGCGTCCACCACGAAACTGTTGGCCAGTACCGAAGGTACGCTGCCGCCGGGCTCGGTGTGGACCTGATAGGTGACCTCCACCTGATCGGCACCCTTGGGCACCAGCTTCCAGAGCCCCTCGACACTACTCACGCGTACGAAACCCTTCTCTTCGGGAATGTAGGTGGGCGCGCCCTTGAGATGCCGGGTCACGCTGCCGTCCGCGCCTTCCTCGGTGGTGACGTCCAGCACCGAATCCCGCGGGGTGACGGGCCACGGCGTATCGAATCGGGTATAGGTCCAGCTGTGATCGCCTTCGTGCTTGAGCAATTTCTGCTCGCGGCACTCGTAGATCCAGGCGCAGGAACCGGACACGTCCTCCTGCAGCTTGCGTACGCTGGCCACGTCGCCCTTGAGGGTGACCACGCCGCGGTAGGCCTTGTACTTGGAGCCGGCGACCTCGGCGAGGTAGACCTTCACGCCATCCTCGTCCTTGGCGA
Organism: Pseudomonas sp. RIT-PI-AD; assembly: GCF_025642785.1. Classification (GTDB taxonomy): domain Bacteria; phylum Pseudomonadota; class Gammaproteobacteria; order Pseudomonadales; family Pseudomonadaceae; genus Pseudomonas_T. The sequence continues at coordinate 387,639 of NZ_JANZKU010000001.1, read as the reverse complement.
GCTTCCAGTCCTCGGCATGTACCGCAGAAGCCATCAGCATGCCGAGGCTACAGATTCCCGCCATTCGACCAAGCGAACCCATTCCATTCTCCTCAGGTGGACCGCCGACGGACCGGCGGCTTTTTTTATTGGCTAAATCGACTGACCGCGACCCGGGTCGCTTGTTCCAGCCAGTCCAGCGTCCGCAACGCTTCGGTTCGGTCGTTTCCGCAGACCTGGGCGTCGGCGAGGAACGCCGAGCACACCGCGGGCCGCTCGGCGCGGCCAAACAATGTGCAGAGATTACGCGCATCCAGATTGATGCAACGCTCACCCGCGGCCTTGCCGTTCGGCATGCCCGGAATCGGCGAACTGATAGAGGGCGCGATGCAGCAAGCGCCACAACCCATACGGCACTCCACGGAAATCTCCACAAGGATACGGACGAGTCGGCGATTCTACCGGCGGGCTCGGTCGTTGGGCAGCCGTCTCCAGCACAGGCGAGGCCTCGCGGGCCAGGCTTCTTCACGCCAGCGCGACGGTCCGGGAGCGCGAGCGAGCCGCCCGCTTGGCGCGGGCAGGCCTTCCCCGGTAGGCTGCGCGCCCCACCTCCCGGAGTCCTGCCCGTGCCGGTATGGATGCAAACCGCTGCCCTGCTCGTCGCGTCGAACATGTTCATGACCTACGCCTGGTATGGCCACCTGAAGACCATGAACGACAAGTCCTGGCTGGTGGCCGCCCTGGCGAGCTGGGGCATCGCGCTCGTCGAATACCTGATCATGGTGCCCGCCAACCGCATCGGCTACACCGAGCTGAGCCTCGGCCAGTTGAAGATCATGCAGGAGGTGATCGCGCTGATGGTCTTCGTGCCCTTCAGCCTGTTCGTCATGCAACAGCCGCTGAAGCTGGATTACGCCTGGGCCGGCCTGTGCATGCTGGGAGCGGTTTACTTCATATTCCGCGCATGATCCACAGGCGCGCCCAGAGCGCTCCGCGTACTGGCGACCCCATGCCGCGCGCGGCTCCGGACGAACGAACCGACCTCGACGCAACCTTGCTCTCTCTGCACCGTCTATACCTCGTTCCAGAGCCTTGCGGCGCGATCCAGCCGCAGCCTCAACCATCAGCCACGAATGCTAAGGAGAGCTCATGCCGCACTGGCTGGTGATCGACCTGGAAGCCACCACCGACGAAGGTGGCTGGCCGTTGCAGGAAATGGAAATCATCGAACTGGGCGCGTCCCTGGTCACCGTGGACGGGCGCGAAGTCGATCATTTCCAGCGTTTCGTGCGCCCGCTGCGCCGCCCTTGCCTGACCGCGTTCTGCCGCCGGCTGACCCATATCGGCCAGGCCGACGTGGATGCCGCGGCGCCGCTGGAAGCCCTCTGGCCGACCTTCGAGCGTTGGCTGGAGCATTATCGACCACGCCTCGAAGGCTGGACGAGCTGGGGCGACTATGACCGTCGCCAGCTGGAGCACGAGCTGGGCACCCGCGGGATCGACAGCCTGCTGCTGAAAATTCCGCACCTCAACCTGAAGCAGCGTTTCAAGGAAGCCCGTCAGTTGCAGCGCTCGGTGGGGCTCAACGCGGCGTTGCAACTCGCCGGCCTCAGTTTCCAGGGCCAACAGCACCGCGCCCTGGAGGATGCCCGCAATACGGCCCGGCTGCTGCCCCTGGTGCTTCCCTCGCGCTGATACCCAACGGGCCTAGTGACGCTGTAAATCGCGTTGGGCATACTGGCCGGCCCTTTTCCCGCCCCTCCGAGGAAGCTTTCATGTTCAAGGTCAACGAGTACTTCGACGGCACCGTCAAATCCATCGCCTTCGACATGAGCGAAGGGCCCGCCACCATCGGGGTGATGGCCGCCGGCGAATACGAATTCGGCACCAGCCAACTGGAAGTGATGCACGTCATCGCCGGCGCGCTCACGGTGAAGCTGCCCGGCAGCCAGGACTGGGAGCGCTTCGCCTCCGGCAGCCGCTTCACCGTGCCGGCCAACAGCAAGTTCCAGCTCAAGGTCGAAAGCGATACCGCCTACCTCTGCGAGTATCGCTGAGCCAGCCTGCCGGGGCGGCGTCCGCTGCCCCGCTTCGCCCTTCCCGCTCCAACCGCCACGCTAGCTCTTGCGCTTCGCCCCGAAGCTCGCCTCAATCGTCGGTGGCGGCTCGGGCGAACTGTAGTTCGGCCAGCCGCGCATACAGCGGATTGCTCCTGATCAACTCGCCATGGCGTCCGATGGCGACCAAGCGCCCCTGGTCGATCACCGCGATACGGTCGGCCCCCTGCACCGTGGCCAGGCGGTGGGCGATCACCAGCGTCGTCCGCCCACTCATGAGCCGCGGCAGGGCTTGCTGGATCAGGTGCTCGCTCTCGGCGTCCAGCGCGCTGGTGGCTTCGTCCAGCAGCAGGATCGGCGCATCCACCAGCAGTGCGCGGGCGATGGCCAGGCGCTGACGCTGGCCGCCGGACAGGCCCTGCCCGGCGTCCCCCAGGTGAGTGCGATACCCCTCCGGCATGCGCAGGATGAACTCGTGGGCATGGGCGGCCCGCGCCGCCGCTTCCACCTCGGCGGCACTGGCATCCGGGCGACCGTAGCGGATGTTGTCCTCGACGCTGCCATAGAACAGCGCCGGGCTTTGCGATACCAGCGCGAAGCAGCGCCGCAGGTCGGCCGGATCGAGGCGCTCGATGGGCACCCCCTCCACCAGGATCCGGCCTTCCTGGGGGTCGTAGAAACGCAGCAGGAGATCGAACAGCGTCGATTTGCCCGCCCCGGAGGGCCCTACCAGCGCCAGGGTCTCGCCCGGCGCCACGCGCAGATCGATCCCGTCGAGGGCGTTCACCGAAGGGCGCGACGGATAGGCGAACCGCAACCCCTGCAATTCGATGCGCCCGCTGACCCGCTCCGGCAAGCGTTGCAGGTCCGCTCCGGGCGGGGTGATGGCATTGGTGGTCTGCAAGAGTTCGGCGATGCGCTCGGCGGCGCCGGCGGCGCTCTGCAATTCGCCGATGACCTCGCTGAGGGTGCCGAAGGCCGAACCGACGATCAGGCTGTAGAACACGAATGCCGCCAGCTCGCCGCCGCTGATGCGTCCGGCGATCACATCCATGCCGCCGACCCAGAGCATCACCCCGACCGCGCCCAGGACCAGCACGATCACCAGGGTAATCAGCCAGGACCGCTGGGCGATCCGCTTGCGCGCCGTGGCGAACGCCGCCTCCACGGTAGAGGCGAAACGCACCTTGTCCTGCGTCTGGTGGTTGTAGGCCTGTACCGTCTTGATCTGCCCGAGGGTTTCGCCGATGTAGCTGCCGACGTCGGCGATCCGGTCCTGGCTCTGCCGCGACAGGTTGCGCACCCGGCGCCCGAACAGCAGGATCGGCGCCACCACCAGGGGCAACGCCACCATCACGATGGCAGTGAGCTTCGGATTGGTGATGAACAACAGGACGATACCCCCCACCAGCATGATGCCGTTGCGCAACGCCATGGACAGGGAGGAGCCGATCACCGATTGCAGCAACGTGGTGTCCGCCGTCAGACGCGACTGGATTTCCGAGCTGCGGGTGTTTTCGTAGAAACCTGGGTGCAGGTTGATCAGATGATCGAATACCCGCCGGCGGATGTCTGCGACGAAGCGTTCGCCGAGCCAGGACACCAGATAGAAACGGGTGAAGGTCCCCACGGCCAGCGCCAGGACCAGGACGAAGAACAGCAGGATCGAACGGTTCAGCGCCTCGGGCGATTGGGTCGCCAGGCCCTGGTCCACCAACAGCTTGATCCCCTGCCCCATGGACAGGGTGATCGCCGCGGTGAAGAACAGCGCCAGCAGTGCGCCGATCATCCGACCGCGATAAGGCGCCATGAAACGACCGGCCATGCGCAAGGCGTTGCGTTGGCGGGAAGACAGGATCGACAGCATGCTTACCTCGGATTGAACGCCGGGCTCGGCGGGTGATGCGGGCCGCTCCGGCGCACAGGTGCTCGCCAGAGCGCGGCGTCAGGCGCCGGGAAACCGGTAATGGCCGGTCATCTCGAAGCGGAACAGAATATCCTCCTCGCGGGTGCCGCGTCCGATGTTATGCAGGATCAGCGGGGTACCTTGCGCGCTACGCCGATCGGAGACGAGGCCGATGTGGGTCTGGCCGCGCCCCAGGTTCCAGGTGACGATATCGCCTGGCCGGTAGGCGTCCACCGACGTCTCCAGGGGCAACGCCATGCCCTGGCGGTCGAACCAGGTCATCAGGTTCGGCACCCGCCGATGGTCGATATTCGAGTCCGGACGTTTCAGGCCCCAACCCTTCGGGTAGGCGGCGAAATGCCCGAGCATGTCCTCATGCACGCGCTTTTGCAGATCCAGCCCCTGTCGACGCAAGGCGCGGATCACCACGTCGCTGCAAACCCCGGTGGTTTCCGCGACGTCGCCTTGGGGATAGGCGATACGACGGTAAGCCGGGTCATAGCCGAGGGTGACGCCGATCTGTTGGCGCGCCGCCACGACCAACGCGGCGGGATCGATGGTCGCCGTCGCTGGAAAGGTGACCGCCAGGAAACAGATCAATGACAAAAAACGCAGCACGGGGACGCTCTCTTGGAAACCGGCCATCGAGGATACCCCAAGCCGGCTTCCTCGCGCCCGAGCCGCCGTCCCGGGCCTCGTACACGCCGCGGAAATTCCGCCTGAACTCGCCAAGGGCGCCGGCGTCCATGCTATCGCCCGATCAGCTGGCACTTTGGCACGATCGCTGCTTCAGCCTTGGCGTTTCTCGCCTTATGGCAAAACCTTGGCGCCCCGCCTTCGAGGTCATTTGGGCGCCCCCTTGATACATCGATGAGGAGACAGGCCATGCACACCCAACGCAGCACCGAATCGCGCGTCATCCCGCTCAAGCCGCAACGCCCTATCGGAGGTGCGATCATCGACGCCGAGGGTCGCGAAATCCCGATCACCGAAACCATGATTCAGCGCGCCTGCCGCGAGCTGGAAAAGACCTTCGTCTCCACCCGCCGGCAAGCTTGAGTCCGATCCCCGGACTGGCCAGGCCCGGACCTCCGTCGCTTCGCTGACGCGGGATGGATAGCGCTCCCTCTAGTCTCCCTCGGCAGAAGCTGCGCTTATGCCGCGAACGGCGGTCAATGGCTGCGGGGACGGCGCATCCTCACGCCTCATTCGCAGGCGCCAACGCGCCACGCATCACGACCCACGTAGGGTGGATAGCGCGCTTTCTCTATCCGCCCTCACCCCCTCCTTACAAATGAAGCGGCGCTTCCCCTGCAAGCGGTAATAAAAGTGCGGAGCGGCACCTCGCACGGAACGCGTCGAATATTCCACTTGAGCGATCGGGGACAGCACCGAAGCCCTCAGACACGGGGCACGCCTCAAGCCAACCAGGTCGCGCCCAACGCGCGCACCAGCCGCTGCAAGTCCGGTGCCTCGCCCGCCACGCCCACCCGCAGGCCGTCGATCTCGCGGCGAACCGGATAACCTTTGCGCAGGGCGTCGAACGCGAGCCGGCGCGCCTTGGCATCCCCCACCAGACTGCGACGGAAGTCGGCGTCGTCGCGGCGCGGGTCGTATACCGCGCGGCACAGGGTGGCCAGCGCCCAATGCGGCTCGGCGCCGGCATCCAGGGTAATCTCGCGCAGCCAGTCCGGCGGTAACAGCGCCTCCAGCCGCACCCGTGGTTCTTCGCCCCGCCAAGCGCAAAAGGCCTGATAGATCTGCGCGGTGCCACGCTGCTTGCCGTCCAGGCTGTGGCCGGCGATGTGCGGGGTCGCCAGCCGGCAGAGAGCAGCCAGCTCGGGGTCGACGCCCGGCTCGCCTTCCCAGACATCCAGCACCGCGCGCATATCCGGGCGCTGCCGCAGACAGGCACGCAACGCGGCGTTGTCCACCACCGCTCCGCGGCTGGCATTGATCAACCAGGCTCCCGGGCGCAAGCGCGCCAGTCGATCCGCATCGAACAGATGGCGAGTGCCGGCGTCCAGCGGCGTGTGCAGGCTGAGGGTGTCGCACGTCTCGATCAGCCGCTCCAGGCTGACGAAATCGCCGCCCTCGGCGGCCTGGCGCGGCGGGTCGCAGACCTGCACGCGCCAGCCCAGCCCGCGCAGCACCTCGATCAAGCGACCACCCACCTGACCGGCGCCCACCACGCCATAGGTCCGCGACGCGAGATCGACGCCTTCGTCCTCGGCGAGCACCAACAGGCTGCCGAGCACGTAGTCCACCACCCCGCGGGCGTTGCAGCCCGGCGCGCTGGCCCAGGCGATACCCGCCTCGGCGAAATACTCCAAGTCCAGGTGATCGGTACCGATGGTGCAGGTGCCGACGAAGCGCACCTGGCTGCCGGCGAGAAGCGCGCGGTCCACCGGGGTCACCGAGCGCACCAGCAGCACCTCGGCGTCGGCCAGCGCCGCGCGGTCGAGCGAACGGCCCGGCAAACGGCGGATTTCGCCGAAGCCGGAAAAGAAAGCCTCGACCAAAGGGATGTTTTCATCGGCGAGCAAGCGCATGGCGGGTTCCTGGGCGGATGTCGGTTGGCGAAAAGAGCATTTTAGGGGCTGTACGAAAAGTCACCGAGCACGGGATCAAGCAAGGTAAGAACAGGCGAAGCGGCGCAGTTTACCTGCTGTAAATGAGCGTTCTGAGCCTGTTTTTAACCCGGCATCACCGAGCACAGGCACTTTCCGTACAGCCCCCAGGGGCTGCCCGGATTTTCCACCACCGGCAGCGAGGGCACAGCCCCTTTCCTGATCGAACCGTCAGCGCGTAGACTGCGCGGTCGCCCCGCCGGCCGGCAGACTTTCCGGACATGCGGACCCGATCCTCGCGGACCGCGTCCTCCGGCCCGCGCGCCCGTGCCCTCCCCGAGGGAGCGCGCCCGGCTCCACTGCCGATACAGTGTCACCCGAACGTATGGATACCCCGTGATTACCTCCGAAAGCCGTCCGCGCCGCATCCGTCGCGAATTCGCCGCCCTGTTCACCCTCGCCTTGCCGATCATGATCGCCCAGCTCTCCCATTCGGCGATGGGCTTCGTCGATGCGGTGATGGCCGGGCGGGTCAGCCCCCGCGACTTGGCGGCGGTGGCCCTGGGCAACTCGATCTGGGTCCCGGTCTTCCTGCTGATGACCGGCACCCTGCTGGCCACCACCCCCAAGGTCGCCCAGCGGTTCGGCGCCGGGCAACTCGAAGAAATCGGCCCCCTGGTGCGCCAGGCATTGTGGCTGGCGGTGGCCACCGGGCTGGCTGCCGCCCTGGCGCTATGGTCGGCCGAACCGGTGCTCCGGCTGATGAAGGTCGACCCGGAGCTGATCGGCCCGAGCATGATCTACCTGCGCGGCATCGGCAGCGGGATTCCGGCGGTCGCGCTGTATCACGTGCTGCGTTGTTTCAGCGACGGGCTCGGCCGCACCCGCCCGAGCATGATCTGGGGCATCTGCGGCCTGGCGCTGAACATCCCGCTGAACTACGTGTTCATCTACGGACACTTCGGCGTGCCGGCCATGGGCGGGCCGGGTTGCGGCTGGGCCACCGCGCTGGTGATGTGGTTCATGTTCTTCGGCATGCTCGGCTGGGTGCACTGGGCCCCGGCCTATGCCGGCAGCCGCCTGTTCGACCGCTTCGACGCGCCGCGCTGGCAGGTGATCCGCCGGCTGCTGAGCATCGGCGTGCCGATCGGCATCGCGGTGTTCGCCGAATCGAGCATTTTCGCGGTGATCGCCCTGCTGATCGGCAGCCTCGGCGCGGACGTGGTGGCCGGCCACCAGATCGCCCTCAACTTCAGCTCCCTGGTGTTCATGATTCCCTACGCCCTGGCGATGGCGGTGACCGTGCGCGTCGGCCAGGCCCTGGGACGCGGCGAACCCCGCCAGGCGCGCTTCGCCGCCGGCGTCGGGATGGGCAGCGCGTTGCTGTACGCCTGCCTGTCGGCGAGCCTGATGCTGCTCCTGCGCGAACCCATCGCCAGCATCTATACCAACGACCCGACAGTGATCCGCGTGGCCGCCATGCTGATCGTCTACGCCGCGCTGTTCCAGCTTTCGGACGGCTTGCAGGTGACTGCGGCGGGCGCCTTGCGCGGCTACCAGGACACCCGCGTCACCATGCTCCTCACCCTGTTCGCCTATTGGGGGATCGGCCTGCCGGTGGGCTATGCGCTCGGCTTGAGCGACCTGTTCGGCGCGCCGAGGGGCCCAGCCGGCCTCTGGCAGGGGTTGATCGCCGGGCTGACCTGCGCGGCGCTGATGCTTTCGGTCCGCCTGGCCCGCAGCGCCAGGCGCCGCATTCGTTCCGCCGCGAGGGCGTGAACGGGGGCGCCCGCGCCTCAGTCGGCCTTCTTGCGGATCCAGTAAAGGAAGGTGCCATCCTGCTCGGCCTGCTCGAGCAGTTCGTGGCCGAGGAAGACGCAGAATTTCGGGATGTCGCGCTGGGTCGAAGGGTCGGTGGCGATCACCTTGAGCAGGCCGCCGGCCGCCAGGTCACGCACCTTGTTGTGCAGCAGCATCACCGGCTCGGGGCAATTGAGGCCGCTGGCATCGAGAATCGCATCGGGTTGTTCGGACATCGTCGCCCTCCAGGATCGAACCGGCATTGTCACCCAAAGCCCGCGCGGGGTCACCCGCGCATCCGGCTCAGCGATCCAGCCGGCGCAGGTGGCAGGTGACCTCTTCGCGGTCGTGATACAGCTGCTTGCAGCCGATGGCGACGCGCAACCCGCGGGCGCGCAGGCCGTCCTCGATGCGTTCGAGCAGGCGGCTGACCTCGGCGTAACGCTGCTTCATCGGCAGCTTGAGGTTGACCACCGCCTCGCGGCACCAGCCCTCGCCGAGCCAGGTTTCGATCAGCGCGGCGCTGCGCGCCGGTTTCTCGACGATATCGCAGACCATCCAATCCACCGGGCGGCGCGGCTTGAAGGTGAAGCCATCGGCGCGGGCGTGTTCCACCAGCCCGGAATCCATCAGGCTTTCGGCCATGGGCCCGTTGTCCACCGCGATCACCTTGATGTGCCGGTTGACCAGTTGCCAGGTCCAGCCGCCCGGCGCCGCCCCCAGGTCCACCGCAGTCATCTCCGGCGCCAACCGCTTGTCCCACTCCTCGCGGGGCACGAACTGGTGCCAGGCCTCCTCCAGCTTCAGGGTCGAGCGGCTGGGCGCCTCGCGGGGGAATTTCAGCCGAGGGATGCCCATGGGCCAGGGCGCCGAATTGTCCGGTTCGGCCAGCCCCAGGAACACCTCGCGGCCACTCTTGAAGGTCAGCAACAGGCGCGCAGCCCGGGGGTCTTCGATCAGCCTGCCGGCCTGGACGAGGGCCTTGCGCAGCGGCCCCTCGAACTTGCGGCAGAAGGTCGACAGTTCCTTGCCGTCGTTGGTGTCCAGCACCTCCAGCCAGAGGCTGCCGCACACCGGATAGCTCGCCAGGCGTTCGAGCAGCACGCTGATGCGGTCGGATTCCGGCAGCTCGACGAATTCGCCGCGCGCCCACTGGCGCGGAAAGATCAGCCGCGAGAAGCGCTGGCCCTGCATCAAGCGGGCGGCCCCGCCGGCATCGCCACAGATGAACTCGGCACAGGCGCTGTTCGGTTTGGCCTTGGCATAGCCGGCCACCTCCAGGCGGGATGCCTGCTCGGATAGTTCGGCGCAGACCTCGCCCTCGAACCCGGGGCGGCAGTGCAAAAACACAGTGTTCATCGGCATCTACTAAAGTGGAGTGAGGATTCGTCGCGCGGCCGGACCGCGGCCGCGCATCATAGCCGAGACGGGAACCCCAGGCTGCATCGGCCGGTCCAGTGACATGACGAACCTCAAGCGGAGCCCTTTCCAGAGCGGATAGCGAGACTCCGTCCGTTTCACCGGCCCGCGCCGTGCGGGCCACAAGGAGACGCACAATGCCTTCCCTGGATAGCCTGAAGAGCCGCCGTACGTTGGAGATCGGCGGTCGTACCTATCATTATTTCAGCCTCCCGGAGGCCGCCAGGCAGCTCGGCGATATCCAGCGCCTGCCGATGTCGCTGAAGGTACTGCTGGAGAACCTGCTGCGCTGGGAAGACGACAAGACCGTCACCCGCAGCGACCTCGAGGCGCTGGTCGCCTGGTTGAAGACACGCTCCTCGGATCGGGAAATCCAATACCGCCCCGCCCGCGTGCTGATGCAGGACTTCACCGGTGTCCCGGCGGTGGTCGACCTGGCGGCGATGCGCGACGCCATGGCCAAGGCCGGCGGCGACCCGCAGAAGATCAACCCGCTGTCCCCGGTCGACCTGGTGATCGACCACTCGGTGATGGTGGACAAGTTCGGCAACCGCGCGGCCTTCGAAGAGAACGTCGAGATCGAGATGCAGCGCAACGGCGAGCGCTATGCGTTCTTGCGCTGGGGGCAAAGCGCCTTCGACAACTTCAGCGTGGTGCCGCCGGGCACCGGCATCTGCCACCAAGTCAACCTGGAATACCTGGGCCGCACCGTCTGGACCAAGGAGGAGGACGGCAAGACCTGGGCCTTCCCCGATACGCTGGTCGGCACCGATTCCCACACCACCATGATCAATGGCCTCGGCGTGCTCGGCTGGGGCGTGGGCGGCATCGAGGCGGAAGCCGCGATGCTCGGCCAGCCGGTGTCCATGCTGATTCCCGAGGTGATCGGCTTCAAGCTCACCGGCAAGCTGAAGGAAGGCATCACCGCCACCGACCTGGTGCTCACCGTCACCCAGATGCTGCGCAAACGCGGCGTGGTGGGCAAATTCGTCGAGTTCTTCGGCGACGGCCTGGCCGAACTGCCCCTCGCGGACCGCGCCACCATCGCCAACATGGCGCCGGAATACGGTGCCACCTGTGGCTTCTTCCCGGTGGACGACATCACCCTCGGCTACCTGCGCCTGTCCGGCCGCCCGGAAGAGACGGTTGCCCTGGTCGAAGCCTATAGCAAGGCCCAGGGCCTCTGGCGCGAGCCCGGCCAGGAACCGGTGTTCACCGATACCCTCGAGCTGGACATGGACAGCGTCGAAGCCAGCCTCGCCGGCCCCAAGCGGCCCCAGGACCGGGTCGCCCTGCCCGCGGTGGCCAAGGCGTTCGACGACTTCATCGGCATGCAACTGAAGCCGCCGCCGATGGAGGACAACCGCCTGCAGAACGAAGGCGGCGGGGGCGTCGCCGTGGGCAATGCCGCCCTGGTGGGCGAGGCCGACTACCAGTACATGGGCCACACCTATCGCTTGAAGAACGGCGCGGTGGTGATCGCCGCCATCACCTCCTGCACCAACACCTCCAACCCCAGCGTGATGATGGCGGCGGGTCTGCTGGCGAAGAAAGCCATCGAGAAGGGCTTGCAGCGCAAACCCTGGGTAAAGACCTCGCTAGCCCCCGGCTCCAAGGTGGTCACCGATTATTTCGCCGCGGCAGGCCTGACCCAGTACCTGGATGAACTGGGCTTCGACCTGGTCGGCTATGGCTGCACCACCTGCATCGGCAACTCCGGCCCCCTGCCGGAACCCATCGAGAAAGCCATCCAGAACGCCGACCTCACCGTCGCCGCCGTGCTGTCCGGCAACCGCAACTTCGAGGGCCGCGTGCATCCCCTGGTAAAGACCAACTGGCTGGCCTCGCCGCCGCTGGTGGTGGCCTATGCCCTGGCCGGTACCGTGACCCTGAACCTCACCCACGATCCCCTCGGCCAGGACCGCGAAGGCAACCCGGTCTACCTCAAGGACATCTGGCCCACCTCCCAGGAAATCGCCGAAGCGGTGCAGAAGGTCGACACCGCGATGTTCCGCAAGGAATACGCCGAAGTATTCGCCGGCGACGAGAAATGGCAGGCCATCGAGGTCCCGGACTCCAGCACCTACGTCTGGCAGGACGATTCCACCTACATCCAGCACCCGCCGTTCTTCGCCGACATCGCCGGGGAGCCGCCGCGGGTCCAGGACATCCGCGATGCGCGTATCCTCGCCCTGCTCGGCGACTCGGTGACCACCGACCACATCTCCCCTGCTGGCAACATCAAGGTGGACAGCCCCGCCGGACGCTTTCTGCAGGAGCGCGGCGTGGAGCCGGTGGACTTCAACTCCTACGGCTCGCGTCGCGGCAACCACGAAGTGATGATGCGCGGCACCTTCGCCAATATCCGCATCCGCAACGAAATGCTCGGTGGCGAGGAAGGCGGCAATACGCTGCATATCCCCAGCGGCGACAAGCTGGCGATCTACGATGCCGCCATGCGTTACCAGGACGAAGGCACCCCGCTGGTGATCTTCGCCGGTAAGGAATACGGCACCGGCTCCTCCCGGGACTGGGCGGCGAAAGGCACCAACCTGCTCGGGGTCAAGGCGGTGATCGCCGAAAGCTTCGAACGCATCCATCGCTCCAACCTGGTGGGCATGGGCGTGTTGCCGCTGCAATTCGAGGAAGGTCAGGACCGCAAGAGCCTGCAGCTCACGGGTCGGGAGAAGGTTGGCGTGGTCGGGCTGAACGGAGCCGAACTGCGCCCGCTGATGCCGCTCACCCTCGAAATCACCCGCGAGGACGGCTGCGTGGACAACGTCGAGGTGCTCTGCCGGATCGATACCCTGAACGAAGTGGAATACTTCAAGGCCGGCGGCATCCTGCATTACGTCCTGCGCCAATTGCTGGCGGCTTGAAGGCGACGGGCGACCCGGGTCGCCCGTCCTTTTCGTCTCACAAGGTTTCCATGAGCGCGAAAGCGGGCACTCCACCGGAAGGAAGGTTCTGGATGTCAACGAAACACGCGGGCGTCTCCCGATATGACCGACCGTTCACTGACGCCAGAAAAACACCTCGCCGGTCGAATAGGGGTAAACTGGCCGACCTTTTTGTGGCTCGACCTCGCCCGCAACGGCCGATCCTACAGCCCGCACCGATAAGATGGACGCCCAGCCATGCGCAATAACCAGCCCGTCACTCAGCGCGAACGTACGTTTCCGGCCGAACAGCGGCTGATTTCAACCACCGATAGCAAGGGCGTCATCACCTATTGCAATGACGCTTTCATCGAGATCAGTGGCTACGCCCGGGAAGCCTTGATCCACTCGCCGCATAACCTGGTGCGGCATCCCGATGTCCCGCCCGCGGTGTTCAACCATATGTGGACCACCCTGAAAAGCGGCCGGCCGTGGATGGGCATCGTCAAGAACCGCTGCGCCAACGGCGATCATTACTGGGTCAACGCCTACGTGACGCCCATCTTCCAGGGCAGCGAGATCACCGGCTACGAATCGGTCCGGGTGAAACCGACCGCCGAACAGGTGCGTCGCGCCGAAGACCTGTACCGGCGGATCAATGCCGGCAAACCGGCGATCCTGCGCCGCGACCGCTGGCTGCCGGTGCTACAGGATTGGTTGCCGTTCATCATGGTCAGCCAGATCGGCTTCCTCATCGGCGTCTGGCTGGACTCCCACTGGGGCTTCATCGTCGCCGCGATCCTTTCCATTCCCCTCGGGCTGACCGGCCTGGCTTGGCAGAATCGTGGCATCAAGCGCCTGCTGCGGCTGGCCGAACAAACCACCTCGGACCCCCTGATCGCCCAGATGTACACCGACAGCCGCGGCGTGCAGGCGCGCCTGGAAATGTCGATTCTCAGCCAGGAAGCGCGCCTGAAGACCTGCCTGACCCGCTTGCAGGACACCGCCGAGCAGCTCACCGAGCAGGCCCGCCAGGCCGAAGCCCTGTCGCAGAGCAGTTCGGCCGGGCTGGATCGCCAGCGCCAGGAAACCGAACAGGTCGCCACGGCGGTGAACCAGATGACCTCTACCACCCACGACGTCGCCAGCAACGTGCAACGCACCGCCACCGCCACCCAGGAAGCCAACCGCCTGACCGGCGAGGGCCGCGCGATCGCCGCGGAGACCCGCGAGGCCATCCAGCGCCTGTCGCTGTCGGTCGGGGAGACCGGCGAGACGGTGCGCCGCCTGGCCCAGGACAGCAACGAAATCGGCGGCGTGGTCGACGTGATCAAGGGGATCGCCGATCAGACCAACCTGCTCGCCCTGAATGCCGCCATCGAGGCGGCCCGTGCCGGCGAGATGGGTCGTGGCTTCGCCGTGGTGGCCGACGAGGTGCGCTCCCTGGCGCAGCGGACGGCGGAATCCACCCAGCAGATCCATGGCCTGATAGCCACCTTGCAGAAAACCGCGGAGAACGCGGTGCAGGCCATGGAAAGCGGGCGCCAACACGCCGACACGGGAGTGGACAAAGTGCTGCAGGCCGACACAGCCCTGCTGGGCATCAGCGAGGCGGTGGCCAATATCACCCACATGACCGACCAGATCGCCGCCGCCACCGAACAGCAGAGCGCCGTGGCGGAGCAGATCAACCAGCGCATCATCAGCATCGCCCAGTTGGCCGACCAGACCTCCGGCGAGGCCCACCGCACCGCGCTGCTCAGCGAAGCGCTCACCAGCACGGCCCATGGGCAGTATTCCCTGGTGGATCGCTTCAACCGGTGAAGGCGCCGCCCACGTGGAGCGGCCCCTCGCGACGCTCCACGCCCGAGCGCCGCTATCGCCGCTTGCCTGCGGGCACCTGGGCCAGGAAATGCGCCACGGCCCTTGCGGCCTGCTCCAGGTGATCCGCCTGGGTCCAGCCCGAGGCTTTCAGGGGCTTGAGGTCGTGGTCGGCGGCCGGCAGCCAGAGTAGTTCGATGGCACTGGACAGCCGATAGGCCTCCACCGTCGGGCGACTGCCCATGGGATCGCGCTCGCCCTGCACGATCAGGGTCGGCGCACGCAGCTCCGCCAGATGCTCCACCCGTGGCTTGTCAGCCTTGCCGATCGCATGGAAGGGATAACCCAGGCAAACCAGGGCATCGGCGCCGACTTCATCGGCTATCAGGCTGGCCATTCGGCCGCCCATCGACTTGCCACCCACCGCCAGAGTTCCCGCGACTTGCTGTCGCACCGAGGCCTGTACCCGGCGCCAACGATCGAGCAGTTTCACCTGCCGATCCGGCGGCCGCCTGCCGCCGTCCAGGCGCCGTTTCGCCATGTAGTCGAACTCGAAGCGCACCACCGCCAGGCCATGCGCCACTAGCCTTTGGGTCATTTCCTCCATGAACGCGCTGTCCATCGGTGCGCCCGCGCCATGGGCCAGGATCAGGGTGGCATTCGGCTCGCCCGTGGGCTTTTTCCAGAGCAGCGCCGGCATGGCGCCATCCTCCGGGGATTGATCCCGGTCAATATCCGGATCATGGCCTTTCACCATGCTTGCCTCGCTTTTCCAAGTAACCGTGGATGGAAGCCCTCACATGAGCACAGCAAGCAGTACCGCCTACAACTATAAGGTGGTCCGCCAGTTCGCCATTATGACAGTGGTATGGGGAATCGTCGGGATGGCTCTCGGCGTTCTCATCGCTGCACAACTGGTATGGCCGGAACTCAACTTCAACCTCCCCTGGACCAGCTTCGGGCGCTTGCGCCCCCTGCACACCAATGCGGTGATCTTCGCCTTCGGTGGCTGTGCCCTGTTCGCGACCTCCTACTACGCGGTGCAACGCACCAGCCAGGCGCGGTTGATCTCCGACAAGCTGGCGGCCTTCACCTTCTGGGGCTGGCAACTAGTGATCCTGCTGGCGGCGATCACGCTTCCACTGGGCTACACCAGCTCGAAGGAATACGCCGAGCTCGAATGGCCGATCGACATCCTGATCACCATCGTCTGGGTCAGCTACGCGATCGTGTTCTTCGGCACCGTGGTCAAGCGCAAGGTCAAGCACATCTACGTCGGCAACTGGTTCTTCGGTGCCTTCATCCTGACCGTGGCCCTGCTGCACGTGGTGAACAACCTGGAGATTCCGGTCACCCTGACCAAGTCTTACTCGCTGTACTCCGGCGCCACCGACGCGATGATCCAGTGGTGGTATGGCCACAATGCCGTGGGCTTCTTCCTCACCGCCGGCTTCCTCGGGATGATGTACTACTTCGTGCCCAAGCAGGCCGGGCGCCCGGTGTACTCCTACCGGTTGTCCATCGTGCACTTCTGGGCGCTGATCGCCGTCTACATCTGGGCCGGCCCGCACCACCTGCACTACACCGCCCTGCCCGACTGGGCCCAGTCCCTCGGCATGGTCATGTCGCTGATCCTCCTCGCACCCAGCTGGGGCGGCATGATCAACGGCATGATGACCCTCTCCGGCGCCTGGCATAAGCTGCGCAGCGATCCGATCCTGCGCTTCCTGGTGGTGTCCCTGGCCTTCTACGGCATGTCCACCTTCGAAGGCCCGATGATGGCGATCAAGACCGTCAACGCGCTTTCCCACTACACCGACTGGACCATCGGCCACGTCCATGCCGGCGCCCTCGGCTGGGTCGCCATGGTGTCGATCGGCTCCCTCTACCACCTGATCCCGAAAGTCTTCGGCCGCGAGCAGATGCACAGCCTGGGCCTGATCAACGCGCACTTCTGGCTGGCCACCATCGGCACCGTGCTCTACATCGCCTCGATGTGGGTCAACGGCATCACCCAGGGCCTGATGTGGCGCGCGGTGAACCAGGACGGCACCTTGACCTACTCCTTCGTCGAAGCACTGGAAGCCGGGCACATGGGCTTCGTCGTGCGGATGATCGGAGGCCTGGTGTTCCTCAGCGGCATGTTCGTGATGGCTTACAACACCTTCCGTACCGTGCGCGCCTCCGTGCCGGCCGAATACGAAGCCGCCGCGCAGATCGCCTGAGGAGTCGAAGATGAAACAGCATGAAGTCATCGAGAAAAACGTCGGCCTGATGGCCCTGCTCATGGTGCTCGCGGTGAGCATCGGCGGCCTGGTGCAGATCGTGCCGCTGTTCTTCCAGCAGGAGACCACGCAACCGGTGGACGGCCTCAAGCCCTACACCGCCCTGCAACTGGAAGGCCGCGACATCTTCATCCGCGAGGGCTGCGTCGGCTGCCACTCGCAGATGATCCGCCCGTTCCGCGCCGAGACCGAGCGCTATGGCCACTACTCCGTCGCCGGCGAAAGCGTCTGGGACCACCCCTTCCTCTGGGGCTCCAAGCGTACCGGCCCGGACCTGGCCCGCGTCGGCGGCCGCTACTCGGACGACTGGCACCGCGCGCACCTGTACAACCCGCGCAACGTGGTGCCCGAGTCGAAGATGCCCGCCTACCCCTGGCTGGTGGAGAACCGCCTGGACGGCGAGCACACCGCCGCCAAGCTCCAGGCCATGCACACCCTCGGCGTGCCTTACAGCGACGCGGACATCGAAGGCGCCGTGGCTTCGGTCAAGGGCAAGACCGAGATGGACGCGCTGGTCGCCTACCTGCAGGTGCTCGGCACCAGCCTGAAAAACAAGAGGTAAGCCATGGGCACCTTGATGGATGTAGGCACGCTGCGTGGATTGGGAACCGTGATGGTTCTGGTCGCCTTCGTCAGCGTCGTGTTCTGGGCTTACAGCGGCAAGCGCAAGACGCGTTTCGACGAGGCAGCCAACCTGCCCTTCGCCGACGACGACACCCTCGCCTCCGCGCATTCCCGGCATGCTTTCAGGAGTAATGAACAATGACCGCGTTCTGGAGCTGGTACATCACCCTGCTCACGCTCGGCACCCTGGCCGCTCTGCTCTGGCTGGTATTCGCCACCCGCAAGGGCGAATCCAAGGGCGTCACCGAAAAAACCATGGGCCATGCCTTCGACGGCATCGAGGAGTACGACAACCCGTTGCCGAAATGGTGGTTCCTGCTGTTCGTCGGCACCATCGTGTTCGCCATCGGTTACCTGGTGCTCTACCCGGGCCTGGGCAACTGGAAAGGCGTCTTCCCCGGTTACGAGGGGGGCTGGACCCAGGTCAAGCAGTGGCAGCACGAGATCGACAAGGCCGATGCGCAATACGGCCCGATCTTCGCCAAGTACTCGGCAATGCCGGTGGAGGCCGTGGCCCAGGACGCCGACGCGCTGAAGATGGGCGGACGTCTGTTCGCCACCTACTGCGCTATCTGCCACGGTTCCGATGCCAAGGGCGCGGTGGGCTTTCCCAACCTGACCGACCACGTCTGGCGCTGGGGTGGCGAGCCGGCCACCATCAAGGCCACCATCCTCGGCGGTCGCCAGGCGGCCATGCCGGCCTGGGGCGACATCCTCGGCGATGAAGGCGTACGCAACGTCGCGGCCTATGTGCGTCAGGACCTGGCCAAGCTGAAACTACCCGAAGGCACCCAGGCAGACGTCGCCGCGGGCCAGGCCACCTACGCCAGCACCTGCCAGGCCTGCCACGGCCCGGAAGGCAAAGGCATGCCGATGATGGGCGCGCCCGACCTGACCCAACCGTCCGCCTGGATCTACGGGTCGAGCCTGGCGCAGATGCAACAAACCATTCGCTACGGTCGCAACGGACAGATGCCCGCCCAGGAGCAGTACCTGGGTAACGACAAGGTGCATATCCTCGCCGCCTACGTGTACAGCCTGTCCAATAAAAGCAACACCGCGGCGCCCGGACAGGACTGATCGCGGGTCCCGCCGGAACGGTCGCCTCCGCTGCGACACACGAGATCGGCGCAGTTTTCCAGCGCGCCGGCAAGGACGAAAGGAAAGGGGCACAGGAGGTGCCCGACCCCGCCCCATTCTGCGACAGAGTGTCGCACCCGCCTTCCCCAGGCTCGGCAGCCACTTTCGGTTTGGACTATGCTGATGCCCATTCGCCCCCAGGTCATGACCGACTAGGCGAATCCCTCTCCCGGCACATGGTTTTTTCGTGCCCATCGGCCCCGGACAAGTCCGCACACGCGGCCGGCGAACCTGTCCCAAAGGCCTGGCAGCCAGTTTGTATCGGCGTGTGTCGTTTGCAATGGCTACCCTCTTTCTACATACTTGCCGCCGATTTTTGCCCCTAAAAAACCTCCATTAACCGTGGAACCCTAGCATGAGCACAGCAATCAGTCAGACTGCTTATAACTATAAGGTGGTCCGCCAGTTCGCCGTTATGACGGTAATCTGGGGGGTCATCGGAATGGGTCTTGGTGTTCTGATTGCCGCACAATTGGTGTGGCCGGAACTCAACATGAACCTGCCGTGGACGAGCTTCGGCCGCCTGCGCCCACTCCACACCAATGCGGTGATCTTCGCCTTTGGCGGCTGTGCCCTGTTCGCCACTTCTTATTACGTGGTGCAACGCACATCGCAGGCGCGACTGATCTCCGACGGTCTCGCCGCCTTCACCTTCTGGGGTTGGCAAGCGGTGATCGTGCTGGCGGTGATCACGCTTCCGCTGGGCTACACCAGCTCGAAGGAATACGCCGAGCTCGAATGGCCGATCGATATCCTGATCACCATCGTCTGGGTCAGCTACGCGATCGTGTTCTTCGGCACCATCGCCAAGCGCAAGACCAAGCATATTTATGTAGGGAACTGGTTCTTCGGCGCCTTCATCCTGACCGTGGCCTTGTTGCATATCGTCAACAACATGGAAATCCCGGTCTACGCGTTCAAGTCCTACTCGCTGTACTCCGGCGCCACCGACGCGATGATCCAGTGGTGGTATGGCCACAACGCCGTGGGCTTCTTCCTCACCGCCGGCTTCCTCGGGATGATGTACTACTTCGTGCCCAAGCAGGCGGAACGCCCGATCTACTCCTACCGGCTGTCCATCGTGCACTTCTGGGCGCTGATCACCGTCTACATCTGGGCCGGCCCGCACCACCTGCACTACACCGCCCTGCCCGACTGGGCCCAGTCCCTCGGCATGGCCATGTCGCTGATCCTCCTCGCACCCAGCTGGGGCGGCATGATCAACGGCATGATGACCCTCTCCGGCGCCTGGCATAAGCTGCGCACCGATCCGATCCTGCGCTTCCTGGTGGTGTCCCTGGCCTTCTACGGCATGTCCACCTTCGAAGGCCCGATGATGGCGATCAAGACCGTCAACGCCCTTTCCCATTACACCGACTGGACCATCGGCCACGTCCACGCCGGCGCCCTCGGCTGGGTGGCGATGATCTCCATCGGCTCGCTGTATCACCTGATTCCCAAGGTGTATGGCCGCGAGCAAATGCACAGCATCGGCCTGATCAACGCGCACTTCTGGCTGGCCACCATCGGCACCGTGCTCTACATCGCCTCGATGTGGGTCAACGGCATCACCCAAGGCCTGATGTGGCGCGCGGTGAACCAGGACGGCACCTTGACCTACTCCTTCGTCGAAGCGCTGGAAGCCAGCCACATGGGCTACATGGTCCGTGCGTTGGGCGGCGCCTTCTTCCTGACCGGCATGCTGCTCATGGCCTACAACACCTTCCGTACCGTTCGCGCTTCCAAGCCGGCCGAATACGAAGCCGCCGCGCAGATCGCCTGAGGAATCGACCGTCATGCAACACGAACTCGTTGAAAAGAATATCGGTCTGATGGCCCTGCTGATGATCCTCGCTGTGAGCATCGGCGGCCTGGTGCAGATCGTGCCGTTGTTCTTCCAGGGCGTGACCAACACGCCCGTCGAAGGCATGAAACCGCGCAGCGCGCTGGAAGTGGAAGGTCGCGACATCTATATCCGCGAGGGCTGCGTCGGCTGCCACTCGCAGATGATCCGCCCGTTCCGCGCCGAGACCGAGCGCTATGGCCACTACTCCGTCGCCGGCGAAAGCGTCTGGGACCACCCCTTCCTCTGGGGCTCCAAGCGTACCGGCCCGGACCTGGCCCGCGTCGGCGGCCGCTACTCGGACGACTGGCACCGCGCGCACCTGTACAACCCGCGCAACGTGGTGCCCGAGTCGAAGATGCCCGCTTACCCCTGGTTGGTGGAAAACCGTCTCGACGGCCAGCACACCGCCGCCAAACTGGAAGCGCTGCGTACCGTGGGCGTGCCTTATACCGACGATGACATCGCCGGCGCCAAGGCTGCCGTCAAGGGCAAGACCGAGATGGATGCGCTGGTCGCATTCCTGCAAGGCCTCGGCACCTCAATCAAGAACAAACGGTAACGCACGATGGATATCGGGACTCTTCGCGGCCTAGGAACCGTACTGGTGTTCGTCGCCTTCATCGGCGTCGTGTTCTGGGCTTACAACGGCAAGCGCAAATCGAGCTTCGACGAAGCCGCCAACCTGCCCTTCGCCGACGACGAGACCCAGACCCACGCGCGTGACGAGCAAGCGTCTAGGAGTAAGCACGAATGACCACGTTCTGGAGTTGGTACGTAACCATACTCACCAGCGGCACCCTGATCGGGCTGACCTGGCTGATCTTCGCGACTCGCCGCGGCCAGCGCGAAAACCCCACCGACGAGACCGTCGGCCACTCTTTCGACGGGATCGAGGAATACGACAACCCACTGCCGAAATGGTGGTTCATGCTGTTCGTCGCCACCCTGGTATTCGCCGTCGGCTACTTGGTGCTCTACCCGGGCATGGGCAACTGGAAAGGCATCTTCCCTGGCTACGACGTCGTCGATGCGGACAGCAAGACCGCGTTCTCCGACAACCAGCCGGGCTGGACAGGCGTCCACCAGTGGGAAAAGGAGATGTTCAAGGCCGATAAGCAATACGGCCCGATCTTCGCCAAGTTCGCAGCGATGCCCATCGAGGCGGTGGCCCAGGACGAGCAGGCGCTGAAGATGGGCGGACGTTTGTTCGCTTCCAACTGCGCGGTCTGCCACGGTTCCGATGCCAAGGGCGCCTATGGTTTCCCCAACCTCACCGACAACGAATGGCGTTGGGGTGGCGAGCCGGCCACCATCAAGACCACCATCATGGGCGGTCGTCAGGCGGCCATGCCGGCCTGGGGCGAAATCCTCGGTGAAGAAGGCGTGCACAACGTCGCGGCGTACGTGCTGACCCAGTTGGCCGGTCGCAAGCTGCCGGAGAACGCCAAGGCCGACGTGGACGCGGGCCAGAAGATCTTCGCCGCCAACTGCGTGGCCTGCCACGGGCCGCAAGGCCACGGCATGCCTGCCATGGGCGCGCCGAACCTGACCGACGCCCCGGCGTTCATCTACGGCACCAGCTTCGCGCAACTGCAACAGACCATCCGTTACGGTCGTAACGGTCAGATGCCCACCCAGGAACATCTGCTGGGCAATGACAAGGTCCACCTGCTGGCGGCCTACGTGTACAGCCTGTCGCACAAAGCGGAACAAAAGTGAATCCTTCCCATTCAAGCGCGACGTCCTGTCGCACTTGAATCGGGGGGTGCAGGCGTACCATATACAGCAGGTAAATGACTCCGGTCGGCACGCATCGGCCGGAGCACAAATCATCCGCCGTGGTACGCATCGAATGAGCGAACAAATCCCCGTACAAGACGTCACCCCTCCTCGCCCCAAACCTGCCGAAACCGTCGATCTCTACGCCAGCCGGGAAAAAATCTATACCCGCGCCTTCACCGGTCTTTTCCGCAACCTGCGCATGGCGGGCGGGGCGTTCCTGTTCCTGCTCTACTTCGGCACGGTGTGGATCAACTGGGGCGGCCACCAAGCCGTCTGGTGGGATCTGCCGGAGCGCAAGTTCTACATTTTCGGCGCCACCTTCTGGCCACAAGACTTCGTCCTGCTCTCCGCCCTGCTGATCATCGCGGCCTTCGGCCTGTTCTTCATCACGGTGTTCGCCGGGCGCGTCTGGTGTGGTTACACCTGCCCGCAGAGCGTCTGGACCTGGGTCTTCATGTGGTGCGAGAAGGTCACCGAAGGCGACCGCAACCAGCGCATGAAACTCGACAAGACGCCCATGAGCGGCGCCAAGCTGATGCGCAAGACCGCCAAGCATGGCCTCTGGCTGCTGATCGGCCTGGCCACCGGCCTGACCTTCGTCGGCTACTTCTATCCGATCCGCGACCTGATCCCGCAGTTGCTGACCTTCCAGGCCGATGAGTGGGCGGTTTTCTGGATCGGTTTCTTCACCCTGGCGACCTACGGCAACGCCGGCTGGCTGCGCGAGCAGGTGTGCATCTACATGTGCCCCTACGCGCGTTTCCAGAGCGTGATGTTCGACAAGGACACCCTCATCGTGTCCTACGACCCACGGCGTGGCGAAAAACGGGGACCGCGCAAGAAAGGCATCGACTACAAGGCCCAGGGCCTCGGCGACTGCATCGACTGCACCATGTGCGTCCAGGTCTGCCCCACCGGCATCGACATCCGTGACGGCCTGCAGATCGAGTGCATCGGCTGCGCCGCCTGCATCGATGCCTGCGACACCATCATGGACAAGATGAACTACCCGCGCGGGCTGATCAGCTACACCACCGAACACAACCTCTCCGGGCAGCAGACTCAGCTCGTACGCCCGCGGCTGATCGGCTACGCCATGGCCCTGGTGGCGATGATGAGCGTACTGGCCTATGCCATCGCCACCCGCTCGCTGGTGGAGCTGGACGTGCTCAAGGACCGGGTGCTCTACCGGGAGAACGAGCAGGGCAGGATCGAGAACGTCTACACCCTGAAGATCATGAACAAGGCCCAGCGCGACCTCACCTTCGTGATCCAGGCGGACGGGCTGGAAGGCCTGGTCTACGAAGGGAAGCAGGAAGTCCATGCCAGCGCCGGCGAAGTGCTGTCGATACCGGTGGAGCTGTCCGTCGATCCCGAGAAGATGCCGTCGAGCACCAACCAGGTGAGGTTCCAGATACGCTCCCCGGACGACGAGTCCATCCACACCGATGCCGAGAGCCGTTTCATCGGCCCCAGCGTTCGCTGACAGACAAGGTTATCCATGCAAGCTGACGTGCAATTCAAGCCCTGGTACAAGCAGTTCTGGCCCTGGTTCATCATCGGTTTGCTGGCTTGCTCGGTGGTGATCGGGCTGTCGTTGCTGGTCATTTCCATCCGCCAGAGCGACAGCCTGGTGGTGACCGACTACTACGACGCCGGCAAGGGCATCAACCAGTCGCTGGAGCGGGAGAAGTTCGCCGAGCGCCTGAAGCTCCACGGCCGCATCACCCTCGACGAGGACAGCGGCGTCGCCGAACTCACCCTGGAAGGCAACAGCCATCCGGCGCAACTGACGCTCAACCTGATCTCGCCGACCCAGCCGGAACGCGATCGCCGGATCGTGATGCAACCCGTCGAGAACGGCCTGTACCGCGGCATGATGCAGGATGCCGTGCAGGGCCGGCGCTTCGTCGAATTGCTCGGAAACGAGGGCAGCCAGGAATGGCGGCTGTTCGAGGAAGAAACCATCGAGACCGGCAAGCCGCTCCTGCTCGGCGACGAAGGCCCGGTCGGCCACTGATCCCGGGCATGGCGGCGGGCGACTCTCTCGGTCGCCCGCAAGCGCCAGGGCCGCGAAATCCATCCTCGCGGTCGTATCGGGCATGATCGCCCCATGGGTTCCCTCTCCACTCCACCCGGTTCCGCCATGTCGACGCCCACGCCCTGTTACCACTGCGGCCTGCCGGTTCCCGTCGGCCAACGCTTCGAGGCGCTGATCCTCGGCGAGAAAAGGCCGCTCTGCTGCCCCGGCTGCCAGGCCGTGGCGGAAGCCATCGTGGCCGGCGGGCTGGAAAGCTACTACCAGCATCGCAGCGAGACCTCGACCAATCCCGATGCCCTGCCCCAGGCGCTGCCCGAGGAAATCGCCCTGCTCGACCGGGAGGACGTACAGCGGCCCTTCGTCGAGCACCAAGGAGACCTGGCGCAGGCCTGCCTGCTGATCGAGGGCATCAGTTGCGCGGCGTGCGGCTGGCTGATCGAAAAGCACCTGCGCCGCCTGGAAGGCGTCGCCGAAGCTTCGCTGAATCTCTCCAACCACCGGCTGAACGTGCGTTGGGCGGACAGTACCCTGCCCCTCAGCCGCTTGCTTGCCGAGCTGCGGCGGATCGGCTATGCCGCGCACCCCTACAAGGCCGATGAAGCCGCCGAACGCCTGCACCGGGAAAACCGCCGCGCGCTGCGGCAACTGGGCGTGGCCGGCCTGTTGTGGATGCAAGTCATGATGGCGGCGATGGCCACCTGGCCGGAATTCAACCTGGACCTGTCCGCCGAGCTCGACACCATCCTGCGCTGGATCAGCCTGTTCCTCACCACGCCCATCGTCTTCTACTGCTGCGGACAGTTCTTCCGCGGCGCCCTGCGCGACCTGCGCACCCGCCACCTGACCATGGACGTCTCGGTGTCCCTGGCCATCGGCGGCGCCTACCTGGCGGGCATCTGGTCGACGGTGACCGGCGTGGGCGAGTTGTATTTCGACGCGGTGGGCATGTTCGCACTGTTCCTCCTCGCCGGCCGCTACCTGGAACGCCGGGCCCGGGAGCGGACCGCGGCGGCCACCGCGCAACTGGTCAACCTGTTGCCGGCGTCCTGCCTACGTCTCGATCCGCGGGGCCAGAGCGAACGCATCCTGCTCGGCGAACTTCAGGTGGGCGATCGCGTGCTGGTGCAACCCGGCGCCTTGCTGCCGGCGGACGGGCTGATCCTCAGCGGCCAGTCCAGCATCGACGAATCGCTGCTCAGCGGCGAATACCTGCCCTTGCCAAGGGGCGTCGGCGATGCGGTCACCGCCGGCACGCTGAACGTCGAGGGTCCGCTCACCGTGGAGGTCCGCGCCCTGGGCGACGATACCCGGCTGTCGGCCATCGTCCGCCTGCTGGAACGCGCCCAGGCCGACAAGCCGCGCCTGGCGGAGCTGGCCGACCAGGTGGCGCAGTGGTTCCTGCTGGTGGTCCTGCTGGCCGCCGTGGCGGTCGGCCTGGCCTGGTGGCAGATCGACCCGCAGCGGGCCTTCTGGATCGTCCTGGCGATGCTGGTCGCCACCTGCCCCTGCGCGCTGTCCCTGGCGACCCCGACCGCCCTCACCGCCGCCACCGGCAGCCTGCACCGGCTGGGCCTGCTGCTGACCCGCGGGCACGTGCTGGAAGGCCTGAACCGCATCGATACCCTGATCGTCGACAAGACCGGCACCCTCACCGAAGGGCGCCTCACCCTGAGCGCGATCCATCCGCTGCGGGAATGGGATGCGGACGCCTGCCTGGGCCTGGCGGCAGCCCTGGAAAACCGCTCCGAACACCCCATCGCCCGCGCATTCGGCAAGGCGCCGGCGGCCGCCGAACGGGTCGACAGCGTGCCCGGCCTTGGCCTGGAGGGCTGGGTCGAGGGGCGTCTCCTGCGCATCGGCCAGCCGGCGTTCGTCGCGGCGCTGGCCGGCAGCCCCGCGCCGGCGATTCCCGGCCGCAACGGCCAGTGGCTGCTGCTCGGCGATGCCCAGGGTCCGCTGGCCTGGCTGGTGCTGGACGACCGCCTGCGCGAAGACGCTGCGCGGCTGATCCAAGCCTGCCAGGCCAAGGGCTGGGAAATTCTGTTGTTGTCCGGCGACAGCTCGCCGATGGTCGCGGAGATCGCCACGCGCCTGGGCATCGCCGACGCCCGCGGCGGCCTCGCGCCCGACGCCAAGCTGGCGGTCCTTCGTGACCTGCACGCGAAGGGTCGAAGGGTGCTGATGCTCGGCGATGGGGTGAACGACGTACCGGTGCTGGCCGGCGCGGACATCAGCGTGGCCATGGGCTCCGCCACCGACCTGGCGAAGACCAGCGCCGACGCGGTGCTGCTGTCCAACCGGCTGGACAGCCTGGTGCAGGCGTTCGACATGGCGCGCCGCACGCGCAGGGTGATCATCGAGAACCTGGCCTGGGCGAGCCTGTACAATGGCCTGGTTCTGCCCTTCGCCGCCTGCGGCTGGGTCACGCCGGTCTGGGCGGCCCTGGGCATGTCCCTCAGCTCGCTGCTGGTGGTGCTCAACGCCCTGCGGCTCAATCGCGCGCCGGCTGCCTGAGCCGACCGGCAGCCCTCTCCCGGAGTTCCGATGACCGCACTCTACGTCATGATCCCCATTGCCGTGATCATCGTCGGCCTGGCCATCTGGCTGCTGTTCTGGGCCGTGGATAACGGTCAGTACGACGACATGGACGGTCCCGCCCACAGCATCCTGTTCGACGACGAAGACCCCAGCCACAAGGCCGGTGTCGAGGAAGCCGAGCGCCATGCCGCCGGCAAGGACGAACCCCGTGCCTGAACTGGCACCGCTGCTGGTGTCCGCGCTGATTCTCGGCCTGCTCGGCGGCGGCCATTGCCTGGGCATGTGCGGCGGCCTGATGGGTGCCCTGACCCTGGCCATCCCCGCCGAGCAGCGCGGGCGCCGCCTGCGCCTGCTGCTCGCCTACAACCTCGGGCGGGTGCTCAGCTACACCGCGGCGGGCGTCCTCGTTGGCCTGGCCGGCTGGGCGCTGGCCAGCAGCCCGGCGGCCATGGCGCTGCGGGTGATCGCCGCCCTGCTGTTGATCGCCATGGGGCTCTACCTGGCGGGCTGGTGGAGCGGCCTGACGCGCATCGAGGCGGTCGGGCGCGGACTCTGGCGCCACCTGCAACCCCTCGCCCGGCGCCTGCTGCCGGTCTCCAGCGTGCCGCGCGCCCTGTTGCTCGGCGCCCTCTGGGGCTGGCTGCCCTGCGGGCTGGTCTACAGCACCCTGCTGTGGGCCGCCAGCCAGGGCTCGGCCTTGGACAGCGGGGCGCTGATGCTGGCCTTCGGTCTCGGCACCTGGCCGGTGCTGCTGGCCACCGGCCTCGCCGCCGAGCGCCTGAAGCGCGTGCTGCAACGGCGCGGCGTACGCGTCGCCGGCGGCCTGCTGATCATGGTGTTCGGCCTCTGGACCCTGCCGGGCCCGCACCAGCACTGGCTGATGGGTCACTGAGCCGGCTCGAGGTCCTGCACGCACCCGCTGTCGCCGCGGTTTCGCCGACCGTTCAAGCTGACAAGGTGTCGCATACCCCGCTCCCTTGATTCAAATCAAGCTGCCCTCGCCGAGGCGTCCCTAGACTTCGGGTCACTGCTTGCCAAACCGGGGAATGCCCGCATGCTCGACGCCATCCGCTGGGACACCGATCTGATCCGCCGCTACGATCAATCGGGTCCGCGCTACACCTCCTACCCGACCGCGGTGCAATTCAACCAACGCGTCGGTTCCTTCGACCTCCTCCACGCCTTGCGCGACAGCCGCAAGGCCCAGCGGCCGCTGTCGATCTACGTGCACGTGCCGTTCTGCGCGAACATCTGCTACTACTGCGCCTGCAACAAGGTGATCACCAAGGATCGCGGCCGCGCCCTGCCCTACCTGGAGCGGCTGGAGCGGGAGATCGAACTGGTGGCCTGCCACCTCGACCCCGCGCAGAAAGTCGAGCAGTTGCACTTCGGCGGCGGTACCCCGACGTTCCTCAGCCACGACGAACTGCGCCGGCTGATGGCGCACCTGCGCAGCCATTTCAACCTGCTCGACGACGACTCCGGCGACTACGGCATCGAGATCGACCCGCGCGAGGCCGACTGGTCGACCATGGGCCTGCTGCGCGAACTGGGCTTCAACCGCGTCAGTCTCGGCGTGCAGGACCTCGACCCTTCGGTGCAGCGGGCGATCAACCGCTTGCAGAGCCTCGAGGAGACCCGCGCCATCGTCGAGGCGGCGCGTACCCTGCAATACCGCTCGGTGAACATCGACCTGATCTACGGGCTGCCCCGGCAGACGCCGGAACGCTTCGCCCGCACCGTCGAGGAAATCATCGCGTTGCAGCCGGACCGGCTCTCGGTGTTCAACTATGCGCACCTGCCCGAGCGCTTCATGCCGCAGCGGCGGATCAACGCGGCCGACCTGCCGAGCCCGGCGGACAAGCTCGAGATGCTCCAGGGCAGCATCGAGCAACTGACCCGCGCCGGCTACCGCTACATCGGCATGGATCACTTCGCCCTGCCCGACGACGAACTGGCCATGGCCCAGGAAGACGGCAGCCTGCAACGCAACTTCCAGGGCTACACCACCCATGGTCATTGCGACCTGATAGGCCTGGGCGTGTCCGCGATCAGCCAGGTGGGCGATCTCTACAGCCAGAACTCCAGCAACCTGGCGGATTACCAGAGCAGCCTGGACAACGACCTGCTCGCCACCAGCCGCGGTCTGCTGTGCAACCAGGACGACCGCCTGCGGCGGGCGGTGATCCAGCAGCTGATCTGCCAGTTCCAGTTGCAGTTCGCCGAGATCGAGCGGGCCTTCGGCATCGAGTTCCGCAGCTACTTCTCCGATCTCTGGCCGCAGTTGCAGCGCATGGCCAGCGACGGTTTGATCGAGCTCACGCCCCAGGGCATCGACATCCGCCCGGCCGGCCGCCTGCTGGCGCGCTCGGTGTGCATGCTGTTCGACCACTACCTGACCGAACAGAACAACCAGCGCTTCTCCCGGGTGATCTGAAGCGACTCGCCGGGTCCACGCCCGGCCGCCGGACTCACTTCATCGCCAGCGCGGTAGCCGTCTGCATCTGCTCGGCGCTGAGGCCTTCCTCGCGCATCGCCTCGAGCAGGCTGGAGTTGGCGGTGCTGAGCGACCCGGACAACGAGGACAATTCGCTGCGTTTCTGCGCGGCCTGCTCGATCCGGGCGTTGTCGTCCAGCCGACCGTCGCTGCCGATGGCCTGCAGTTCGATCTGTTTCTCGGTCATCTGCGTCTTGAGCTGGCGAATCATCTTGAGGATGCTCTTGATGGTATCGGACAGGTCGCTCTTCTCGATGTTGTCGTTCTCGTTCGCTTCGCTGGAACGTGCGTGGCCCAGCGCCGACAGGCTGACGCGGATACCGACCCGGGCGGGCGGCGACTCGGTCGAGCCGTCTGCCGCGGGGGCCATGGCCGGGTCGGCCTCGACGGCGGCGCCGTTGGAAGCCTGACCCGGACGCATGGCGGCAACCGGCATGCGGGTGGCCAGGGAGGGTAGCTCGATGCTCACGGCGCGGATCCTCACGGTTGTCGTCACCCGCTATCGTCAGCCACCGGAAAAACTTGAGCGACCGGACAGGAACGCGCACGGCTGGTCCTGGCGACCTTCCTTGGGGTACCCTTACGGCCACTGTGTGTTTCCAAGGATTCCGCCCCCATGTCCGAGACCATCAAAGTGCGCGCGCTGCCCCAAGCCCACTGCAAGGATTGCAGCCTGGCAGCGCTGTGCCTGCCGCTGTCGCTGAACATGGAGGACATGGATTCCCTGGATGAGATCGTCAAGCGCGGCCGACCGCTGAAGAAAGGCGAGTTCCTGTTCCGTCAGGGCGACCGCTTCGATTCGGTATTCGCGGTGCGTTCGGGCGCGCTGAAAACCTTCAGCATCACCGACGGTGGCGAGGAGCAGATCACCGGCTTCCACCTGCCCAGCGAACTGGTCGGGCTGTCCGGCATGGACACCGAGGCCTATCCGGTCTCGGCCCAGGCGCTGGAAACCACCTCGGTCTGCGAAATCCCCTTCGAGCGACTGGACGAACTGTCGGTGCAACTGCCACAGCTGCGTCGCCAACTGATGCGGGTGATGAGCCGGGAAATCCGCGACGACCAGCAGATGATGCTGTTGCTGTCGAAGAAGACCGCAGACGAGCGGATCGCGACCTTCCTGGTCAACCTGTCGGCCCGCTTCCGCGCCCGCGGCTTCTCCGCCAACCAGTTCCGCCTGGCCATGTCGCGCAACGAGATCGGCAACTACCTTGGTCTCGCCGTGGAAACCGTTTCGCGGGTGTTCACCCGTTTCCAGCAGAACCGGCTGCTGGCGGCCGAAGGCAAGGAAGTGCAGATTCTCGACCCGATCGAACTCTGCGCCCTCGCCGGCGGCAGCCTGGAAGGCTGAAGCCCCCACCTCCGACTCGCCGCGCCTGCGCAGCCCCGTGCCGCGGGCGCTGTGCGTCCTCTCGCATGGCGCCCCCCCCGATGAACCTCGACGAATTTTCCCTCAAATCGCTTATCCGCCCGGTCGTGGACTTCCCCACGGCGGGCGTGGTGTTCCGCGACATTACCCCCTTGTTCCAGTCGCCACGCGTCCTGCGCTTGGTGATGGACAGCTTCGTCCAACGCTACATCGAGGCGGATTTCAGCCATGTCGGCGCCATGGATGCCCGGGGCTTCCTGATCGGCTCGATCATCGCCTACGAGCTGAACAAGCCGCTGATCCTGTTCCGCAAGCAGGGCAAGCTGCCCGCGGATGTGCTTGCCGAGGGGTATCGCACCGAATACGGCGAGGCCTTCCTCGAAGTGCATGCCGACAGCCTGTGCGAAGGCGACAAGGTGCTGATGTTCGATGACTTGATCGCCACCGGCGGCACCCTGCTGGCGGCGACTAGCCTGGTTCGCCGGATGGGCGCGAGCCTGCTGGAAGCGGCGGCCATCATCGATCTGCCGGAACTCGGCGGCTCGGCAAGGCTGGCCGAGGCCGGCGTGCCGAGCTTTGCCCTCACCCGCTTCGCACTCGACGAAGTCTGAGCCGACCGCTCGCCTGCTCGTCGAGGGTCAACGCCAGAAGGGTTTGAAGGCCTCCTCGTGGGCTTGCCTGCGAGTGAGCCCGATATCGCGCAGTTGCCATTCATCCAGCTCCAGCAGACGGCGGCGGGTCTGCAAACGCAGCCAGAACCTGCCCCAGCGGGAAATTTCCGGCGCACCGCCTCGAATCGACCCCGTCCCTCGTTCGCTCAATTCCCCTGCCCGTAGGCTCAGACGTACATCGCTCAACCCGTTCATCGCCGCCTCCTTCGCTCGTTCGAGCCTGTGCAGGCATGATGGGCGAAGACAGCGAGACGATACAGATTCAAAAAACCTAAATTAGAGCCATACACAATGTCGCGATAGCCATCTGAATCTTGTATTTTCGGCGGATCTGTATGGTCGCTCTCTTCTCACTTCTGTGGTCTATGCGATGACACTCTATGCCAGCCTCGCCGAGACCCTCGGCGCCCGCATCCAACAAGGCTTCTACCGGCCGGGCGACCGCTTGCCGTCGGTGCGTGCCCTCAGCCTGGAACACGGCGTGAGCCTGACCACCGTCCAGCAGGCCTACCGGCTGCTGGAAGAGAACGGCTTGGCAGCACCGCGGCCGAAGTCAGGCTATTTCGTGCCGGCGAACCGCGAGACACCCGCTCTCCCGGCGATCACGCGCACGGCGCCACGCCCCCTGGAGATTTCCCAGTGGGAACAGGTGGTCGAATTGATCCGCACGGTGCCACGGGACGACGTGGTACAGCTCGGGCGCGGCATGCCTGACATCGGTTCGCCGACCCTGCGGCCGCTGCTACGCTCCCTCAGCCGCATCAGCCGGCGCCAGGACATGCGCGGGCTCTATTACGACAGCATCTACGGCACCGACGCGTTGCGCCAACAGATCGCTCGCCTGATGCTCGACTCCGGTTGCCAGTTGACGGCGTCCGACCTGATCGTCACCACCGGCTGCCACGAGGCGTTATCCGCCAGCCTGCGCGCGCTCTGCGGGCCGGGCGACATCGTCGCGCTGGACTCGCCCAGCTTCCACGGCGTCATGCAGACCCTGAAGGGGCTCAACATCAAGGCCCTGGAACTGCCCACCGACCCGAT
Source organism: Pseudomonas sp. RIT-PI-AD (assembly GCF_025642785.1). GTDB lineage: Bacteria > Pseudomonadota > Gammaproteobacteria > Pseudomonadales > Pseudomonadaceae > Pseudomonas_T. Next base: position 355,374 of record NZ_JANZKU010000001.1, on the reverse strand, counting down.
CCAGGGCATCAGCCTGCCGGCCCTGGAAATGGCCCTCGAACAATGGCCGATCAAGGCCATCCAACTCACCCCGAGCTGCAACAACCCGCTGGGCTACACCATGCCGGAAGCGAACAAGCGCGCCCTGCTGCAACTCGCCCAACGCTTCGACGTGGCGATCATCGAAGACGACGTCTACGGCGACCTGTCCTACCGCTACCCGCGCCCACGCAGCATCAAGTCCTTCGACGAGGATGGCCGGGTGCTGCTCTGCAGCTCCTTTTCCAAGACCCTGGCACCCGGCCTGCGGATCGGCTGGATCGCCCCGGGACGCTACTTGGAACGGGTGCTGCACATGAAGTACATCAGCACCGGCGCCACCGCCACCCAACCGCAGATGGCGATCGCCGAGTTCATCGCCGGCGGCCACTACGAGCCCCACGTGCGACGCATGCGCGGCCAGTACCAACGCAACCGCGACCAGATGATCGATTGGGTGATGCGTTACTTCCCGCCGGGCACCCGGGCCAGCGATCCCCAAGGGGGCTTCATGCTGTGGATCGAATTGCCGGAAAGCTTCGATACCCTACGCTTGAACCGCACGCTGCTGACCCGCGGAGTGCAGATCGCCGTCGGCTGCATCTTCTCGGCCTCCGGCAAATACCGGAATTGCCTGCGGATGAACTACGCGAACAAAGCCAGTGCGGAGATCGAGCAGGCGGTGCGCACGGTCGGCGAAACGATTCAGGAACTGGACGAACAATGAAAAGTGGCGCCAGAGGCGCCACTTGGTATCAATTTCCGTAGATCTCGATTTCTCGCCAGGAAAGCCAGGAGCCTGGGCTTTCCGTGGTGACAATCCGGATATAACGACCTGTTGCAGAGAGCTCGGCAGCTATCACATTTAGATCTTCCGCCGCGGGGTCGGTAATCGTAGAAACCATCGCCAAGTTATTGAGGTTATCGCCGACATAGACTTCGTGTCTGGTCCTAGGCACAGTACTTGGAGACTTTGCAGGCACTAAACGAAGTGACTTTATTTGCTTAGCTGACCCCAAATCGAATTGTATGAAACCCGTTTGCGCGCCGGCATTCCAGAAGTTCCCAGACAGGTACTTCCCATCATAGGCGGTAGTTGGATCCCCGGTACCACCGCTAGTCGTTACAGCTATGGGCTTCAATCGGGAGGGTATGGGTTTCTGTACAGGTACCGTGTAACCATGCACGCGTATGGGGATGCCTTTGGTGTCGTTATAACCCGTCGCGAATGTTTTATTTCTAATGTAGGCCTCACGCTCTGGTGGACGCGTGGTTTTATCACCGTAGCGCGCAGCCAGCGCGGAAATATGAGGGGCAGCCATCGATGTCCCCGACAAATACTGCACCGTATTATTCTCCCAAGTGGACCATATTCTGGCTCCGGGAGCCCATACCTCTACACAAGGGCCATCATTGACTTTAACATTGCCAAGATCTGTATTGCTATTATCGAGACCAACGCCCATTGCGCCGTTCTCATCTATACCACTTACAACGAGCACTCCATCTACGGGATTTGGACGCAGATTATCAAGATAGTAAGAATATGAAACTTCACATGCGTCTGTTGGGATTCTGCCCATTGAGGTGTTCCCTGCTGACTCAACCACCAAAAGCCGAGTACTGAGGCTCCTTATTCTTTTACCAAAATGGACCTTCTGCCCACCCAAGGAGTTCCCATTCAGAGTATATTCCCGACCGTTTGACGATATATTTAGTATCCCAAAAACCCCTTTGTCCTCACTATCACGAAGTATCATATCCATAGCCATATAAGTTTGGTCAGCGCTCCCACCTATATTAACGCTAATTATGGGCGAGCCCGGATTGATACCTCGAACTCCGCTATTATTCCGCTGAGCGCCAATGATGCCAGCCACGTGAGTCGCATGCTGATAACCCCCTACCCTTATACCTAAGTTCACTGGCAGTTCCGTGTAATTAAGCTCGGTATGGGGCAACACACCACTATCCAAAACATAGACAGGAACGGTAGTAGTGATACCATCATTGGCTCGAACTGCCTTCTTCCCCCAAGACACGATTTCCCCACCTTCGGTAGAATCGGACCAGGAACTTAACCCCCCCTCATTGAGAGTAGAAATTTCAAAACTCAAGATACGAGAGTCGCTCTTCATTTTTTCCAGAGTGCCCTCGTTCACATATGCGGAGAAACTTTTACCCAACCACGAAGTCATGGTTACGGCAACAATGCCATAGTCACTCTCAAGCCCCTTCACCAAGGCTCTCACTTCAGGGCTTTGCCAGCTCCTGAAGTCATCGCCTTCGTCCAACTCGGAGATTTTCTTTGCCTTGGGCTCGAAGGCCAGGGTTTTCTTACTGATACCCGCAGCAGAAGCTTCATTCAGGTTGAATATATAGAGGTTCTCACCTTTTTCATTTTTTGCTACCGCACTTGCAGTCGACTGTTTTTCTTCCTCGGCAATAGCGAACGCAGAACCTAAGCCCATTGCCAGACTGATAGCGAACGCCAAATTCTTTATTTCAGTCATGAAGATCTTTTCCATATCCTTAATTTATTCCTTCGAATAACCATTGAAAACAACCGAAGCTTAAATTGACTAGCGAATAACCAGACGCACCCACGAATCACAACGAGAACAGCATCACAATAAAAAATTCATGCAGTTCGTCTAAATATCCAAGCTGGCCGCCTTGGTCGAAGAAATCGCCCCCACCGACGCAACGATGATCGCGCCGATCGCCAACCACTGGGTCAGGCTCAACAGTTCGCCGAGGAATACCAGGCCGGACAGGGCGCCGATGGCCGGTTCGATACTCGCCAGGGTGCCGAAGGTACGCGCCGGTAATCGGGTCAGGGCGATCATTTCCAAGGTGTAGGGCAAGGCGGTGGACAACACCGCGACGGCCAGGGCGGTGGGGATCGCCGCCAGGGTGAACAGTGTGCTGCCGGCGTCCGCGATGCCGACGGGCGCGACACACAGCGCGGCGATGGCCACTCCCAGCGCGGCTCCCTGGGTCCCGTGGTCGGCGCCGGCCTTTTGCCCGTAGAGGATATACAGCGCCCAGCAGACTCCGGCGCCCAGGGCGTAGGCGGCGCCAAGCGGATCGATGGCGTCGACGTTCTGCCCCAGCGGGAGCAGCAGCAACAGGCCCAGCACCGCCAGGCCGATCCAGAGAAAGTCGATGGGCCGCCGCGACGAGCAGATCGCCACTGCCAGCGGGCCGGTGAACTCCAGCGCTACGGCGATCCCCAGCGGTACGCTTTGCAAGGCCATGTAGAACATCAGGTTCATTCCGCCCAGGGCGATCCCGTAGATCAGCACCGAGCGACGCGACCCCGGCCCCAGGCGCATCCGCCAGGGGCGCAGGATCAGCGCCAGCATCACCGCGGCAAACACCAGCCGCAGGGTGGTGGTGGCCGGCGCGCCGATCAGCGGGAACAGGCTCTTGGCCAGGGACGCGCCGGTCTGAATGGACAGCATCGCCACCAGCAGCAGGCCGATGGGCATCAAATGGCTCGAAAGACGTGGGGAAGCGGAAGACATCGGAAACATCCAGGGTTGGAAAAACGGCGACGAGCGGCTATACCTTTGCCCGACGTGCAGCATAATGCGCAAAACCCATGGAATGAGCAATATAGTGCCCAATACGAATGCCCGGCCCGATGTGCTCGAACACGTCTCGGCCAATGTGAAACGGCTGCGCCGCGCGGCTGGGCTCAGCCAGGAAGCCCTGGCCCAGGCCGCGTCGGTGAGCCGCCGGATGCTGGTGGCCATCGAAGGCGGCGAAGTCAATGTCAGCCTCACCACCCTGGACCGGATCGCCGAAGCCCTCGGCGTGCTGTTCCCCGACCTGGTCCAGGCGCCCAGCCAGGCGGGCGCTTCGCATATCGACGCCCTGGCCTGGGTGGGCCGCGATCCCTCGAGTCGCGCCACGCTGCTGGCCAGTACCGCGGCGCGACGGCAGGTCGAGCTCTGGGAATGGAGCCTGGCACCGGGCGAAACCTATACGTCCGAGCCGGATGCAAGCGGTTGGCACGAAATGGTCTATGTGGTGGAGGGCCGCCTGAGGCTCACGCTCGGCGCGCTGACCCGCGATATCGACGCTGGCGACCATTGGGTATTCCCCAGCGACCAGTACTACACCTACCTGAACCCCGGCGACCGCCTGTTGCGTTTCGTCCGCAACGTGGTCAGCTAGGTCGGCCGTTTCATCTGAAGTCCGCGCCGGTCGGGGGATAAGACCGAGGTTCCGTTGGCTGCCATGAGGTTCCCATGTCCACGTACGTGCTGTCGGTGGTGCTGTTCGCCGCGCTGTTGCATGCGTTCTGGAACGCCCTGGTCAAGGCCGGCACGGAAACGCTGTTCAATACCGTACTCATCACCTCCTGCGCCGGCCTGATCGCCGCCCTGGCGCTGCCCTGGCTGCCGCTGCCCGCGCCGGCCAGTTGGCCGTACCTGGGGGCCTCGGTGGTCGCCCAGGTCATCTACTTCGCCTTGCTCGCCGCCGCCTACCGACGCGGCGCTATGAGCCAGGCCTATCCCCTCATGCGCGGCAGCGCGCCGCTGCTGGTGGCACTGGCCAGCCTGCCACTGACCGGCGAAGCCCTGCCCGTCAGCGCCTGGCTGGGGATCGTGGCGATCGGCGGCGGCGTGCTCGGCCTCGCCGGCGGCATGCACAACGGTGCCCCGCGCCCGGTCCGCACGATCGCCCTCGCGCTGCTCAACGCGACGGTAATCGCCAGCTACACCCTGATCGACGGCCTCGGCGTGCGCCTTTCGGCTTCGCCGGCGGCCTATACCCTGTGGATCTTCCTGCTCACCGCGCTGCCCCTGCTCGGCTGGGTGCTGCTGCGCCGACCGCGGGCCTTCGCCGGCTACGCCCGCCGGCGCCTGCACCTTGGCCTGCTCGGCGGCGCCGGTACCCTGGCGTCCTATGGCCTGGCGCTGTGGGCGATGACGCAAGCGCCGATCGCCAGGGTCGCGGCCCTGCGCGAAACCTCGATTCTGTTCGCCGCCGCCATCGCCGTGCTGTTCCTCGGCGAAACGCTGTCGCTGCGTCGCCTGCTGGCGACCCTGCTGATCCTGGCCGGAGCCATTGCCCTGCGCCTGGCATGAACCCCGGCCACGCTCGATCGACGGTGACCGGTAGTTCGCCGGACGCCGCGCCACGGCTTTCGAATCGATTGGCGGCACGAATGCCAGGACGGCACCGCGAACGACCCGCGAGCGCCTGCATTTCATGCGCCCGGCAAGGGCCGCGTTCCGTCGGATGCTCCCCCGCGGCTCGGGTCCCGGATAGGGTTTTAAAGTCCCGCGCTCATAGTGGCTCGGCCTCGACCGGAGCTTGCCGATGACCTCGGCGTCCGTGGCCCTTACCCTGCCTTCGGCTAAAAAGATGCCGGGTCCTGCCCGGCATCTCGCTTCGCACCCGGCTTCAGGCGTCGCCGCGGTGCGCTTCGCCCTGGGCCCGCGGCGCGGGATGGCCGCCGTCCTTGCCGGAATCCTCGTCGTCCTCCTTGATGCGGTACCAGGCCACATAGAGTGCCGGCAGGAACAACAAGGTCAGCAAGGTGGCGACGATGATGCCGCCGATCATCGCGTAGGCCATGGGGCCCCAGAACACCTCGCGGGCGATCGGGATCATGCCCAGGCTGGCCGCCGCCGCGGTCAACAGGATCGGTCGGCGCCGGTGCTCGGTGGCCTCTAGCACGGCCTTCCACGGCGAGTAGCCGTCACGCTCGAAGGATTCGATCTGGGTCACCAGGATCACCGAGTTGCGGATGATGATGCCGATCAGCGCGAGGATGCCAAGGATCGCCACGAAGCCCATGGGCGTCCCCGTGGGCACCAGCGCCAGCACCACCCCGATCAGGCCGAGGGGCGCCACGCTGGCCACCAGGAACATCTTCTGCACGCTGTGCAACTGGATCATCAGGAAGGTCGCCATGAGGAACAGCATCAGCGGCACGACCTTGGCGATCGGCCCCTGGGCCTTGCCGCTCTCCTCCACCGTGCCGCCGGTGGCGACCTTGTAGCCGTTCGGCAGCTTGCCGGCGAACTCGTCGATCTTCGGCTTCAACTGGCGGACCACATCCGTCGGTTGCAGGTCGTCGGCCACCGCCGCCTTGATGGTGATGGTCGGCTTGCGGTCGCGACGCCAGACCAGCGGCTGCTCCAGTTCGTAGCGCACCGTGGCGAACGACAGCAGCGGGATGGAGTTGCCGCTGGGTGTGACGATCTGCAGGTTCTGCAGGGTCTCCGGGGAGCGCCGCTCGCTGTCCTCGGCGCGCCCTATCACGTCGACCAAGTAGATATCGTCACGCACCTGGGTCACCGGCGCGCCGCTGACCACGCCGTTCATGATCTGCGCCACGTCCTCCGAGGACAGGCCGAGCTGGCGCGCCTTGTCCTGGGCGATCTCGATGCGCATGACTTTGCCCGGCTCGTTCCAGTCGTAGATGATCTCGCCGACGTGGGGATTCTGGTCGAGCAGCGCGGCCAGTTCGAGGGCATGGGTGCGGACTTCGTCGATGTCCTTGCCGCTGACCCGGTACTGGATCGGTCGCCCTACCGGCGGGCCCATCTCCAGCGCCTGCACGTAGCTGCCCACGCCGACGAACTCTTCGCGGAGGATTTTCTTGATCCGCGCGGCGAGGCGCTTGCGCTCCTCGAGGCCCTTGCTGACGATCACCAACTGGCCGTAGTAGGGGTTTTGCAGCTGCTGGTCCAGCGGCAGATAGAAGCGCACCGCGCCCTGGCCGATGTAGGAACTCCAGCGCACCACGTCGTCGTCATCCTTGAGCTTGGCTTCGAGACGGTCCATCTGGCGCTCGGTCTCGTGGATCGACGCGTTCTGCGGCAGGTTCAGGTCGACCAGCAGCTCCGGACGGTCCGAGGACGGGAAGAACTGGTTCTGCACGAAGCGCATGCAGAACACCGCGGCGGCGAACAGCAGCAGGGTCAGCAAAATGGTCAGCCAACGGTGCCGCATGGCGAACAGCAGGCCACCGCCGAATGCCCGGGCGATGCGCCCGGGTCCGCCCTCATGGGCCTTGATCCGCTTGGGCAAGATGTGCACGGCGATCACCGGCGCGAACAACACGGCGACGAACCAGGAGAGCAGCATCGCCACGGCGATCACCGCGAACAGGGTGAAGGTGTATTCGCCGGCGGAACTGGCGTTGAGGCCGATGGGCACGAAACCGGCCACGGTGACCAGGGTGCCGGTGAGCATCGGGAAGGCCGTGGAGGTGTAGGCGAAGGTGGCGGAATCGTGCAGGGAGTCGCCCTGCTCCAGGCGGGTGACCATCATCTCCACGGTGATCATCGCGTCGTCCACCAGCAGGCCGAGGGCGATGATCAAGGCGCCCAGGGAAATCCGCTGCATGGTGATGCCGCTGTACTCCATGAACACGAAGACCATCGCCAGCACCAGCGGGATCGAACAGGCCACCACCAGCCCGGCGCGCATGCCGAGGCTGACGAAGCTGACGATCAGCACGATCACCACCGCCTCGAACAGCGCGCGGGTGAAGCCCCCGACCGCCTCGGTGACCACTTCGGCCTGGTCGGAAACCTTGTGCACGCCGATCCCCACCGGCAGCGACGCGGTCATCTCATCCATGCGGGCGTGCAGGGCCTTGCCGAAACTCTGGATGTTGCCGCCGTCCTTCATGGCGATGGCCAGGCCGATGGCCGGCTGGCCGTTGTAGCGGAACCTGGGCGTGGGCGGATCGGCCAGGCCGCGGCTGATATCGGCGATGTCGGAAAGCCGGTAGAAACGGTCGTTCAGCCGCAGGTTGACCTTCTCCAAGTCCTTTTCCGAAGCGAACTGGCCGCTGGTACGCACCGAGATCCGCTCGGGGCCGGCCTCGATCACCCCGGCGGGGGTCACGGTGTTCTGCGCTTGCAGGCTCTGCACTACCTGGCGCTGGTCGATCCCCAGGGCCGCCAGCTTGCGGGTGGAGAAATTCAGGTAGACCACCTCGTCCTGCTCGCCGATCAGCTCCACCTTGCCGAGGTTCGGCACCTCGCGGATTTCGGCGCGCACCTGTTCCACGTAGTCGCGCAACTGGCGGAAGCTGAAGCCGTCGGCGGTGAAGGCGTAGATCGAGCCATAGACGTCGCCGAACTCATCGTTGAAACCGGGGCCCTGGATGCCCTGGGGGAAGTCGCCGCGGATATCGTTGAGCTTCTTGCGCACCTGGTACCAGATGTCGGGAATATCGTCGGCATCGGTGGTATCGCGCAGGAACACGAACACCGTGGACTCGCCGGGCCGGGTGTAACTCTTGGTGTAATCCAGGGAGTCCAGTTCCTCGAGCTTCTTCTCGATCCGGTCGGTGACCTGCTCCAGGGTGTCGTCGACCGTCGCGCCCGGCCAGCGGGTCTGGATCACCATGGTCTTGATGGTGAAGGAAGGGTCTTCCTCCCGGCCCAGGTTGATGTAGGAGAACACGCCCATCAGCAACCCGACGAACATCAGGTACCAGATGAAGGACTGGTGGCGCAGCGCCCAATCGGACAGGTTGAAACCGCCTTTCATCACCGTTGCCCCTCGTCGGTCTTGATCGTCTGCCCTTCTTTCAGGCTATTCACCCCGGCCGTCACCACCCAGTCGCCTGGCTCGACGCCGGCGCTCAGTACCGCGCGCTCGGCATCCCGCTCCAGCACCTGCACCGGGCGCGAGGCAACGCTGTGGTTCTGCCGGTCGATCACCCACACGCGCACCTGGCCGTCGGCCTCCAGCAACGCGCTGGTCGGCAGTTCGATGCGCGGGGTGATGGCCGTGCTCAGGGTCACGCTCACCGAAGTGCCCAGGCGGAAACCCGGCGGCGTCTCTTCCAAGCTCAGGCGTACACGACGGGTACGGGTGGAACGCTCGGCCTGGGGTTCCACTTCGCGAATCCGCCCGTGGGTGGCGATGGAGGGTTCCAGTTGGGCGGCCACCGCGAAGCGGACGTCCCGGGGCAATTGCTCGACCAAGGCGGCGGGTAGATCGATGACCGCTTCCTTCACGTCCGGGCGGGCCAGAATGACCACCTCCTGGCCGGCGGCGACCACCTGGCCCGCCTCCGCGTGCCAGGCGGTCACCACCCCGTCGTAGTCGCTGCGCAATTCGCTGTAGCCCAACTGGTCTTCCGCCTGCCGGGCGGCCGCACGCGCCTGGTCCTTCGCCGCGGCGGCGGTGCGCAACCCGGTCTGGGCGTTCTCCAGTTGCGCCCGCGCACCGACGCCTCGGTCGAACAGCTCCTGCTGGCGGCGCGCATTGTCCTGGGCGTTGATCCATTGCGCTTCGAGCCGCGCCAGATCGCCCTGGCGGGCGCGCAGCTCGTTCTGCTGATCGGTGGGGTCGAGCGCGGCGAGCAAGGTGCCTTTGCTCACTTCGCTGCCGACGTCCACGCTGCGCCGGGCGATGCGCCCGCCCACGCGGAAGCCGAGCACGCTTTCGTAGCGGGCCTGGATGCTGCCGGCGAAACGCCCCAGGCTCGCCTCGCTCTGCGCGCGGGCCTCGATGTGCAGCACCGGACGCGGCGGTTCGGGCGGCTGTTCCTTCTCGCCGCAGCCCGCCAGGAGAATGCCCCCCAGGAGGACCGTCATCGTGCGCCTCATGGTTGCACCTGCCCGGCATCCGCCGCGTGTCCGTTCGTTTCGGTTTGCGCGATGTCCACCTTTTGCCCGACGTGCAACAACTGGCCGCCCGCGGTCACGACGCGTTCGCCCCCTTGCAATCCCTCGGCGATGATCACCTTGCCGGTGAGGTAGCGCGCCACTCTGACCGGCTGCAGGCGACTCTGGCCCTCCTCGCCCACCAGCCAGACCGCCGGTTCGTGGCCGGACTTGGTCAGCGCCGACCAAGGCACCTCGATGGCGCTCTGCGCGGCGCCCTGCAGGGTCACGCTGACCACCGAACCCAGGTCCATCCCGGCTGGCAGCGCCTCGAGCGCCACCTTGACCTGGACCGTGCCGGTCTCCGCGGAGACGGTGGGGGTCACCTCGCGGACCTTGCCTCGCACCTTGATCTCAGGACGCTCCAGCAGCGCGACCTCCACCGGCTGGTCGCGCAAGGGTTCGGCGAACACCGACTCGTAGACGTTGAACACGGCATCGCGCGCGCCGTCCCGGGCCAGGGAGAAGATCGGCACGGTAGCCTGGACCACCTGCCCCACCTCGGCGTGGCGGGCGGTGATCACCCCTTCGGCATCGGCGACCAGGGTGGTATAGGACAGTTGCTCGCGGGCATTGGCCAGTTGCGCCTGGGCCGCCGTTAGCGAGCTTTTCGCACTGCGCAGGGTGGCCAGGGCCTGATCGTATTCGCTGCGGCTGGTGTAGCCCTTGGGCAGGAGCTTTTCCTGGCGGGCGAAATCCGCCTGGGCGAGCTTCAGGCGAGCCTGTTCGGCGCTGACCATCGCGGCGGCGGAGTCGACGTTGCTGCGCTGGTCCTGGGGGTCCAGGCGGGCCAGCGGCTGCCGCGCGGTCACCCGCGCGCCCACGTCCACCTGGCGCTCGGTCATCTTGCCGCTGACGCGGAACGACAGATCGGTCTGCACCCGCGCCTGGATGTCGCCGGTCAAGGTCACGGCGGGCGCATAACCGCTGGCCTGCACCTGCAACACCTTGACCCGGGGGAGGACAGGCTCCGGCGCCTGTTCTTTCCCGCACCCGGACACCAATACGACGCACAGAACGAAACAACGCGACAACGGTGGGGGCACGGCCATGCAGGCTCCTTGGCATGATTGCTGGCGGATCGTGGGTAATCGACTGCGAATCCCGCGGTGCGGTTCCTCCTACCGTCCCTCGCGATGGGCGAGGCTAGCGGAGCGGCGCACGCCGCTCAGCCGCGGGCGGAACCGGCGGACGCCTCCAGGCTGGCGAGGGTCGCCTCCAGCACCACCACGGCGATGAAGTGCAGCGCCCAGGCCTGCGGCGCCCGGCCGACGAGCCAGTCGTCGAACGCCTTCTCCAGCGCACGCGGCTCGAAGAAACCGAGGTCGGCCATTCTAGGCGCATGCAACAGCCGGCGAAACACCGGGCATTGGCGCAGTGGACGCAGGGTGAGGGGCGAGAAACTCTCGGTCCGGGCGGGATGGGTCAGGCTGGCGCCATAGCCGAAGCGTTCGAGCAAGCCGCGCATCAGCCGCCGGCCCTGGCGCCATTCCGGCGGCAAGGCGTGGCAGTAACGCACCACCTCCGGCTCGATAAAGGGGTGCATCGGCCACAGGCCATGGCGCAGGCACTGGGCGGCAACCCCGGCCGCGACCTCCATCACGCCAGGCTGGACGAACCCGCGCGGCTGCCGACGCAGGGCCTCGCTGCGCTCCACCTGCCGCGCCGCCAGTTCCCCGCGGAAAAAGCCCGGCAGTGGGCGATGGCCCTGCAGCACGCGCATTTCGGCGAGCCGCTGGGGTTCGGGTATCTCCTCCCAATAAGGATCGAGCAGGTCGTCGCCGCCGAAGCCGGTCAGGAACACCGAGTGGCCTTGCGCCGCGGCGCGCTGGTAGAGCCCGTCGAAAGCCGCGTAGTGCAGCTCCTCCCAAGGCACCATCAGGTGCGCCCGCGGTCCTTCCAGGTGGGCCGACCAGTCGCACGCATCGCCTTCGACGAGTTCGTCGTGCAACTCCAGGCGGTCCCAGACCTGCGCGCGGCGCTCGGCCTGCGCCACGCCCTCGTGGCCCGGCATCAGCAAGCCGAAGGTGCTCATCGGGTGTCCCCGGCGTGCCGCCACGCTGACCACCGCCGAGGAATCCAGGCCGCCGCTCAGAGCCGCGGCCAACCGCAGGGAAGGATCGGGCAACGAACGGGCCAGGCCCTGCGTCAACAGCCCGGCGAAGGAGTCCAGCGGGTCGGCGTTCGCCTCGAGCAACCGCGGGTAGTCCGCCGGGGCGGGCGCCTTGTGCTCGAGTCGCCAGGCGCCGTCCCGCCACAGCGCGACGCTGCTCGCCGTCAATTGGGTCAACCCGTCGATCAGGGTGCGCGACCCGTAGGGTTGCTCGAAGCTGCACAGGTAGTGAGCGGCGGCATCCCGGTCGAGGGACGCGGCGAGCAGCGGATAGAGCCGCGCGGGGTCCCACTCCACCCGCGCCTCGTCGCCATGCCGGGCGAGGAACACCGGCACCGTCGGCAGCCGGCTGGACTCGATACGCAGGGTGCGCCCGACGATCTCGACCCAGAACCCGTGCAGCGGCCAGTCGAGGACACGCGCCTTGGCACGGGCGAAGCCTTCCTCGTCCACCGCGCTCAACTGGTGATCGTCCTTCGTGGCCGCGGCGGGATGCGGGTGGGGGCGTTCGACCAAAGCCACGCCCAGGCGTCCCGAAGGCGTCTGGACGGCGCGCAAGAGCAGCTTGGGATGGTCGAGCGCCTCGATGCGGCCTTGCCGACTGCTCAGGCAATGACCGCTCAGGTGCCAGGCGCCGGGGATGACGCCTGCGGAATAGTGGAGCGAAAACATCGAGTTCTCTCCTTGAACTACCGCCTAGGGATTCGCTCCGTCGAACCCGTTCTACGACTTCCTTTTCTGCTTGGCGTCCGCCGTGTTGGAGGTCTTCTCGGTCATGCGGATGTCGAACAGATGGGCCATCGCCAGCCGGTCGCGATGCAGTTCACGGATGAAATCCCCCTCCCGGGAGTCCACGCGTCCTACCGGAGGCAGGGCGAAGTCGTCTTCGTGGGGATAGGCGGGCTGAATGGATGTGAGCCTTTGCATTGTCTTCTCCTTGATCATGACGGGAACGTCAGAATTCGCTCTGACCGTCTCAAACTAGCCCAGCCCATCCCGCGCGCAAGCGTCTATCCAGAGGGTTTCGCGATAAGCGCGCGCCCAATCGCGCCGTTTTCGTCAAAGTCCCATCTGCTTGGCGATGATCTCGTTCATGATTTCCCGGGTGCCACCGCCGATGGACAGTATCCGATTGTCACGGTACAGGCGCTCCACCAACGCGCCGCGCATGTAGCCCATACCGCCGAAAATCTGCACGGCCTCGTGGGTCACGCGGTTGGAAACGTCGGTAGCGAAGTTCTTCGCCATGGCGATTTCCTTGAGCGGCACCTGGCCGTCAGCCAGCCGGGCGGCCAACCGGTAGGCGAACTCGCGGGATACCTCCACCTGGGTGGCCATCTCCGCGAGCCGGTGCTTGAGCACCTGAAACGCGCTCAACGGCCGGCCGAACGCCTCGCGCCGGGCGCACCATTCCAGCGAGGCCTCCAGGGCCAGCTGGGCGGTCATGTTGGCCATGATCGCCAGCGCCAGTCGCTCGTGCTGAAAGTTCGCCATGATGCCGGCGAAGCCGGCGTTCTCGGCCCCGAGCAGGTTGCCCACGGGGACCCGGCAGTCCTCGAAACGCAGCTCGGCGGTGTCCGAGGCCCACCAGCCCATTTTCTTCAACGGACCGCTGACCTCGAAGCCCGGCGTGCCCTTCTCGACCAACAACAGACTGATGCCGGCAAAACCGGGATCGCCGGTACGCACCGCCACGGTATAGAAATCCGCGCGGACACCGCTGGTGATGAAGGTCTTGCAACCGTTGACCCGGTAATGCTCGCCCTCGCGGACGGCGCGGGTCCTCAGGTGGGCGACGTCCGAGCCACCGGAGGGCTCGGTGACCGCCAGGGCGATCACGCGTTCTCCCCTCAGCACTGCGGGGACCACCCGTTCGCGCAGCTCGGGCGACCCGCCGTTGAGCAGCGGCGGCAGGCCGATGTCGAGGGAACAGAGCCCCGCCACCAATCCGCCCGAGCCGCAATGCATCAATTCCTCGCTGGCGGCGATCTTGGCGAAGAGATCGCCCTCATGGCTGCCGCCGTAGCGTTCGGGGTAGCCGAGGCCAAGGATGCCGGCGGCGCCCGCCTTGCGATGGAGCTCGCGCGGAAAGGCCTCGGCCTCTTCCCAGGCGTCGATGTGGGGCAGGATCTCGCGCTCGACGAAACGCCGTACCGAGGCCCGCACCAACTGATGGTCGGGGTCGAAATAATCCTGGAAAACCGGCATGGCGACGCGCGCTCCGTTTTTCGCGATCATACCGAGCGCTTGCTTGGTTTTCAAGGGACGCCCGGCAGCTTGCGCGCTACGGCGCGCCCACGCGGCGATGGCAGCGACTGGAGAAGTTGGGTGGCGGCAAGGCCATGGACGTAACCCCACACCGGAAAAACGCCGCGAGGAGACCTGTCGGAACGACCCTTAGAGGCCGATGGGGCGCCGCCCCGCGAGCGCGTGGGCCAGGGTGCCGCCATCCACCAGCTCCAGTTCGCCGCCCAGCGGCACGCCGTGCGCGATCCGCGAGGCCACCAGGGACTTCGCCGCCAGCAGTTGCGCGATGTAATGCGCGGTGGCCTCCCCCTCCACGGTCGGGTTGGTGGCGAGAATGACCTCGCCGAAGGCACCCTCCTCGATGCGCTGCATCAGCTCGGGGATTCCGATGGCGTCGGGACCGAGCCCGTCCAGGGGCGACAGGTGGCCCTTGAGCACGAAATAGCGACCGCGATACCCGGTCTGCTCGACGGCGAACACGTCCAGCGGACCTTCCACGACGCACAACAGCGAGTCGTCCCGGCGCGGATCGGCGCACTGCGGGCACAAGGCATCCTCGCTGAGGGTCCGGCAGCGCTGGCAATGGCCGACGCCTTCCATGGCCTGGCTCAACGCCTGGGCCAAACGCAAGCCGCCGCTGCGATCACGCTCGAGCATCTGCAGTGCCATGCGTTGGGCGGTTTTCTGCCCCACACCCGGCAGTATGCGCAAGGCATCGATCAATTGACGGATCAACGGGCTGAAGCTCATGGGGGGCTACCGGATGACGAAGTGAGTCGGAACAGGGCGCCAAGCGCCGGCAACCCAAGGGGGGCGCCGAGCCGTTCCAGGACGGCGAACCGCCCTGGAGCCGACGACCATCAGAAAGGCATCTTGAAGCCGGGCGGCAGTTGCATGCCGGCGGTCATCCCGGACATTTTTTCCTGGCTGTTCTGTTCGATCTTGCGCACCGCATCGTTCATCGCGGCGGCGATCAGGTCTTCGAGGATTTCCTTCTCCTCCTGCATCAGGCTGTCGTCCAGGCTGACGCGCTTGACGTCGTGGCGCCCGTTCATCACCACCGTGACCAGGCCCGCACCGGATTGACCGGTGATTTCAGCATTGGCCAGCTCTTCCTGCATCTTCTGCATCTTTTCCTGCATTTGCTGGGCCTGCTTCATCAAGCCAGCCATACCGCCCTTCATCATGGTGAATTCCTCAACGTTCCAAGGGTTCAATGGTATCGGCGCGGACCACCGCGGCGAATTGTTCGATCATTTTCTGTACCAGGGGATCGGCGGCGATCGCCTGCTCCGCCTCGCGCTGGCGCAATGCACGGCGACGCGCGGCGGCCTGCGCCGGTGTTTCTTGCTCGGGCTTGACGATCTCGACCCGCAGTTTGAGGGTGCGCCCGAGGTGCTGGTTCAGCGCGTCGTTCAAGCGCCGCTGCTGGGTCGCGTTGAACAGGGCGCTCTGCGCCGGGTCCAGGTGCAGCAGCCATTCATCGCCGTCGACGGCGATCAGGGTGCAGTTGGCAGCGATGCTGCCGGTCATCCCGGAAATCCCCAGGCGCGGGAACAGCTCCAGCCATTCGGCCGCCAACCCGGTGGCCGGGGCCACGGCCGGCAAGGTCTCCGGCACCGGCTCGGCTTCCGGCTGCTCTTCCGGCTCCAGGCCATAGGCGAAGGCCTCGCCGTCCGTCTCGTAATATTGATCGTCCGCCGGTGGCGGCTCGTCGTCATCGTCGATCGGGACCGTCAACACGGTGGAGACCGCCGCGATCGCCTGTTCGGCCTCCGAGAGCAGCTCGGGTTCGGGTTCGGGTTCGGGTTCGGGTTCGGGTTCGGGTTCGGGTGTGGACTCCACCTCGACCACGGCGGCGACGACCTCGGCTGCCGTGGATTCCTCCCAAGGCAGATCCAGCACCGGTTCCGGTTCCGGTTCCGGTTCCGGTTCCGGTTCCGGTTCCGGTTCCGGTTCCGGTTCCGGTTCCGGGGATGCGACCTGAACCTGCGCGCCCTCGGTCGAACGCTCCGCGGAAACCACTGGAGTCGACGGCGCGACAGCCGGGACCACGCTTTCCGATCCATCGGCAACCGCAACACGCGGTTCGGCGGCAACCGTCGCCGCGGGAGCCTGAGGCGCCGCGAGTGCTGGCGCGGCCACTGGGGAAGAGGAATCAGCCGTGGCGCCGCTGATCCCCAGATTCTTTAAAGGCGATCCCGGCGCGCCGTCGGCATCCGCCGGGCGGAACGCCAGCATGCGCAGCAGCGCCATCTCGAAGCCGCCCCGCGGGTCCGGCGCCAGTGGCAAGTCCCGGCGGCCGATCAGGCCCATCTGGTAGTAGAACTGCACGTCCTCCGCCGGCAAGGCCTGGGCCAGCGCCAGGACCCGGTCGCGATCGCCCTGACCGTTGTCCACGGCGTCCGGCAGCACCTGGGCGATCGCCACGCGGTGCAGCACATTGAGCATTTCGGTCAGCACGCCGGACCAGTCGGGCCCCTGCTCGGCCAGGTGGCGCACGGCTTCGAGCAAGGCGCGGGCGTCGCTTTCCAGCAACGCGTGCAGCACACCGTAGACCTGGCCGTGATCGAGGGTACCCAGCATGGCGCGCACGTCGGCGGCCAGGACCTTGCCCTCGCCGAAGGCGATGGCCTGGTCGGTCAGGCTCATGGCGTCGCGCATGGACCCATCGGCGGCACGCCCGAGCAGCCACAGGGCGTCGTCCTCGAACGGCACGCTCTCGGCAGCCAACACATGGGCGAGGTGCTCGACCACCCGCTCCGGCGGCATGTTCTTCAAGGAAAACTGCAGGCAGCGCGAAAGAATGGTGACCGGCAGTTTCTGCGGATCGGTGGTGGCGAGGAGAAACTTGACGTGCGGCGGCGGCTCTTCGAGGGTCTTCAGCAGCGCGTTGAACGAGTGCGTGGAAAGCATGTGCACTTCGTCGATCAGGTAGACCTTGTAGCGGCCGCGGCTGGGGGCGTATTGCACGTTATCCAGCAGCTCGCGGGTGTCCTCCACCTTGGTACGGCTGGCGGCATCGACCTCGATCAGGTCGACGAAGCGCCCTTCGTCGATTTCCCGGCACACCGAGCAGGCGCCACAGGGGGTGGAACTGATCCCCGTCTCGCAGTTCAGGCACTTGGCGAGAATCCGCGCGATGGTGGTCTTGCCCACGCCGCGGGTGCCGGTGAACAGGTAGGCATGGTGCAGGCGCTGGTTGTCCAGTGCGTTGATCAAAGCCTTGAGCACGTGCGTTTGCCCGACCATTTCGCGGAACGAGCGGGGACGCCATTTACGAGCAAGGACTTGATAACTCATCGAGAACCAACGCAACAGGAGAAAGAAAATCGACCGATGTCGCCAGGCGAACCGGAGTGGCGACGTCCGCCCGGGCATCTCGCCGGCGACGCCAGCCGCCGACTCGGGGCGGGCACACTCTATCACAGCAGTCCGAGGCTTCCATCCTCGTGGCGGCGGGTGGGGTCGCGGGATACGGAGCGATTGGCGAGGCCCTTCAGGCAAGGATGCGCGCGCGAACTCGCTGTCGGCAGAACCTATCGATGAGGGTCGTCAAGCTGGATCGGCCTTCCCGGAAATAAGCCGCCTATCGAGGCTCGACTCATCACTCACCCGGCATTCGCTGGGAGAACGGCTGGCCATCGCGGCCAGCCTTCTCTTTATAAGCGCTCGCGTTTTCTCGGGCGATCCGCATCATTGGTCGGCGCGCCTGCCGGCCCACCTCGACAACAGGTCGCGAATGCTGCTGACGCCCAGGAAGCCGATGGCCCCGCCCATCGCGACCGCGACGCTCGCCGGCCAGGACATGTACTCGATCAGGCTCGACGCGCTGCGGCTCAAGGCTCCGCAGATCAGTGCTTCGAGGAGGATTCGGGTCCATCGCCTTTCCTTGCCATCGTAGAGCACCCGCAAGACAGCGACGACGCTGGCCATGATCGCGCCTTGCCAGATCGCCGAGATCGACAGGGCGTGCCAGAGCGCCACCCATACCAGAGGGTCTGTACCGAACATGATCCTGACCTCAGCGAAAGTGCCGTTGACGGCGGCAGAGTGGATACGGCGGAGCTCTCCGCCCCCTGGGCGCGCCCAAGCATCCGGACGACATGTGCGTGCGCTCGAGACGGTTCGACTTGAAGCGGTGACGAGCAATTTCGCATTCGGCCTGGCGAGGCCCGAGTACAAGAACCAGAGCCGTCCGGAATTCGCTGGATACGAGCAGTCCATTAAAGGTTTTCATTGGATTCCCTCCCATAAAGGAACACTTATAGGGTATTTTAAAGGAATACCCATTTGCAATGACATAGGTATACCCGTAAGATGAACGGCATGGACTTCAAAGAACGCTTGAAAACCGCCCGCCGCCACGCTGGACTCAATCAGACCGAACTGGCCAAGCGCTGCGGCATGACCCAGACCTCCATTTCCGACCTGGAGCGGGGCAAGTCGGCTTCGACCTCGTTCGTGGCCAACATCGCCTACGCCTGTGGCGTGGATCCGCTGTGGCTGGCCAACGGTATGGGGCAGATGCTGCCGAATGCCCCGGCGAAGGCGTCGGACGCCACCGTGTTCGGCTCGATCGCGCCCTGGGACAGCGACACGCCCCTGGAAAACGACGAGGTGACGCTGCCCTTGTTCAAGGAGGTGGAATTGTCCGCAGGAAGTGGCTCCACCCAGGTGCTGGAAGTGCCCGGCCGCAAGATCCGCCTGGCCCGCTCCACCCTGCGCGAAGCGGGCGTGGAACCGGAGAACGCGGTAATCGCCATCGTGTCCGGCAACAGCATGGAACGTCTGATCCTGGACGGGGCCGGCATCGGTATCGATCGCGGCACCACCCATGTCATCGATGGCGAAATCTATGCCTTCGACCACGACGGCATGTTGCGGGTGAAATACCTGTATCGCCTGCCCGGCGGGGGCCTTCGGCTGCGCAGCGAAAACTCGGAGGAGCATCCGGACGAGTTCTACAACGCCGAGCAGGCCGCCAGCATCCGCATCCTCGGCTGGGTATTCTGGTGGTCTACCGTCAGGCGCCGGCGCGGCCCGCCATTGGCCCGTTGAAGCCGTTTCCGCATAAGGCTTTGCGAATGCCGGTCGATCTGTTAGATTGGCCGGGTTCGTACCAAGTTGAAAGTCAATGCGGCATTACATCCCACGATGTCGCCTCGATGGTCCAGATCGCTTCTGAAGACAGCTCCGCCAACGCCGAGCTTGAAGTCGTACTCTGACACCGCCCTGCAAATTGATCAGAGCCATCCCCTGGATTAGAACCTTATCCGGATCGCCCTGCCACCCCACGTACCGACCTGTCGAAGAAACCGCTCAGCGGAACTTCCTAGGCTGTCTTTGTTCCGATAAGGCTCATTCCGTCTATCCATTTGGATAGCGACTTCGGAGCGCTTTGCTTCGTGGCGCATCGCCACACTCTCGTAGGAATACCGAACATGTCCATTCAACAACAAGCCCAAGTCGCCATGAGCGCAATCGCACAGGCCTTCTCGCCCCTGACCTGCCACATCCTGGCGGAAACGCGGAAAGGCAGCTTCAGCTTCACTCTGGTCAACGAGCACGGCATCGCCCGCCACACCGAGCGGCTCTATCCCGACCAGTACCTGGCGTCCGAACGCCTGCAAACAGTCATCGCCCGCGCCAGGAAGTCCCTGGTCGCCTGACGATCGATTCGCCGAAGCCTGCCCAGGCTTCGGCCAGCTTCCCTCTCCCTCCCACCGAAACGCATTCGATCGCTATCCGCCCATGGCTCATGGCCCGGCTGTAGATGCGATTGCTTGAGTGGATCGATGCGAAAGCCTTCGCCCATGAGCACCGAGACTCGGCGAGAGGCAGTGGAAAGCGCGGAGCTGAAATGGAGGCGGCCCCATCAGCCACACCCCGGCACACGATTTCACCGCTGCGGCTGCTTCCTTCCGGACCTGACCGGGTTCACGGTTGATCGTTGCGAGGGGACCGATAGGGCCACCATAACGACGCCCGCTGAACAGCGGGCCGCGCCATTGTACCGGCTTGCGACAAAGTTACAACTCCTTCAAGCACTTACGCACCAGGCCCGGGCTTCTGGGGCCGTCACCGGGCGTTTCCCGACCGCTCGGCATAGTCAAGACTGTTCAAAGCGCGACGAGATGGGTAACGTGCCGCCCTCGCCGTTCGGGCACGCGATGTTCATACGTCGCCTCGCACGATCCCGCGTGTCGAATGACCATCCCACCTCCTATAGTTGTGTCGGGCCGTTCGGTGCGCAGATCATCGCCACCGCGCGCTGGCTGGTCGGCCGACGGAAAACCGCATCGCCAGCGCGCCCGACTTGAACCAAGGGCCGTCGCGGGGCTCTGAACTGGCAAGCCAGAATGGCGTTGGCTCTGGCGAATCCTGCTGTCGCTATCCATTCATGCATGTCGCCACGATCGGCATGCGTTTATTCGCGCAGGCCAGGAGCCTGCCTCAATCAGCAACTCAATGGAGCATCACCATGGCATTGACCAAAGACCAACTGATCAGCGATATCGCCGAAGCGACCGACACCCAAAAGGCTAATGTGCGCGCCATCCTTGAACAGTTGAGCGAAATCGTCAGCGACTCCCTGGAAAACGGCAACGAGCTGACGCTGCCGGGCATCGGCAAGCTGAAAGTCAGCGAGCGTCCGGCCCGCACCGGTCGCAACCCGCAGACCGGCAAGGCGATCGAGATCGCTGCCAAGAAAGTGGTGAAGTTCGTTCCGGCCAAAGCCCTGTCCGACGCGATCAACTAAGCTCCGCAACGCCACGCAACGGTGTCTTCCGCCGTTGCGTGGCGCACGCTACATCCCTCTCCCGTCGCCTCTCGCCTTCCCTGCTCCAATAGGCTTCTTCCCCCGAAGCCGAGCCCTGGTTCCGCGCGCCTGCATGCAGGCTGTAAGCCCCTCCGCAAACGCCTTGGAGCTACTTCGGCAGCCGAGTTGAGAGGCGCGCGAGCCCGGTGCTACCATGCCCGGCCGTCCATCCGCGCCTGTGGTGCGCCCCAAGGAACCGATGTGACCAGCATTCGCGAGCGCAACAAGGCGCTGATCCTGCGCGCGGCCAGCGAAGAATTCGCCGACAAAGGCTTCGCCGCCGGCAAGACCAGCGATATCGCCGCCAAGGCGGGTCTGCCGAAACCCAACGTCTACTACTACTTCAAGTCCAAGGAAAACCTCTACCGCGAGGTGCTGGCGAGCATCGTCGAGCCCTTGCTGGCAGCTTCCGCGCCGTTCAACCAGCCGGGACGGCCGGCCGACGTGCTGACCGCCTATATCCGCTCAAAGATCCGCATTTCCCGGGAATTGCCCTACGCCTCCAAGGTGTTCGCCAGCGAGATCATGCACGGCGCGCCGCACCTGAGTGCCGAACAGACCCGCCAGTTGAACGACCAGGCCAAGCACAATATCGCCTGTATCCAGGCCTGGATCGACCAGGGGCTGATGGCCCAGGTCGACCCGCATCACCTCTTGTTCAGCATCTGGGCCGCGACCCAGACCTACGCCGATTTCGACTGGCAGATTTCCATCGTCACCGGGAAGACCCGCCTCGATGATTCCGATTACGAAGCCGCGGCGCGTACCATCATTCGCCTGGTTCTCAAGGGCTGCGAGGTCGAGACGGCAGCGCACGCAGGCTGAACGCGCCGTGCGCCAACGCCGGAAATGCCCGATCCGCGCCCGAATGCCCCTAGACCATGCCCCCGAGCTGCACAGGACACGCCATGAGCCTCGATCCGCATAGCCTGCTACGTGACTTGTTCGCCACGGCCGTCGACGCGGCCCATCCTTCGCGGGTGCTCTCCGCCCACCTGCCGGAGGACCGTAGCGGGCGGGCCATCGTCATCGGTGCCGGCAAGGCCGCCGCGGCCATGGCGGCCGCCTTCGAGGCGGCCTGGGACGGCGAGGTCAGCGGCCTGGTGGTCACCCGCTACGGCCATGGTGCCGATTGCCGGAAGATCGAAGTGGTGGAAGCCGCGCATCCGGTACCGGACGACGCCGGCGAACGAGTCGCCCGTCGGGTGTTGGAAAAGGTCAGCGGCCTGAGCGAAGCGGACCGGGTGTTTTTCCTGTTGTCCGGCGGCGGGTCGGCGTTGCTGCCCCTGCCGGCACCCGGGATCGGTTTGGCGGAAAAACAGGCGATCAACAAGGCCTTGCTTAAGTCCGGCGCCAGCATCGGCGAGATGAATTGCGTGCGCAAACACCTGTCGGCGATCAAGGGCGGTCGCCTGGCGAAGGCCTGCTGGCCGGCCAGCGTGCACACCTATGCGATCTCCGACGTGCCGGGCGATCGAGCCACGGTCATCGGCTCCGGCCCCACCGTCGCCGATCCCAGCCATTCGGCGGACGCCCTGGCGATCCTCGCGCGCTACGCCATCGAGGTTCCTCCGGCGGTCGCGGCCTGGCTGCGTGACCCCCGCTCGGAAACCGTCAAGCCCGGCGACCCCTGCCTCGCACGCAGTCATTTCCGGTTGATCGCGCGTCCCCAGCAATCCCTCGAGGCGGCAGCGGCCGAAGCCCGCGCGCGCGGCGTGACCCCACTGATCCTCGGCGATCTCGAGGGCGAGTCCCGCGAGGTGGCGAAAGTCCATGCCGGCATCGCCCGGCAAGTGGCCCTGTACGGGCAACCGGTCGAGCCACCCTGCGTGATTCTCTCCGGCGGCGAAACGACGGTGACGCTGCGCGGCAAGGGTCGCGGCGGGCGCAACGCGGAGTTCCTCCTCAGCCTTACCGAGAGCCTGAAGGGCTTCCCCGGCATCCACGGGCTGGCGGCGGATACCGATGGCATCGACGGCTCCGAGGATAACGCCGGCGCGCTCATGGCGCCGGACAGCCATGAGCGCGCCCGCAGCCTGGGCCTGGCAGCCGACGAAGCGCTCGACGACAACGATGGCTATGGCTATTTCGCGGCCCTCGGCGACCTGCTCGTCACCGGCCCCACCCGCACCAACGTCAACGATTTCCGCGCGATCCTGGTCCTGGAGCGCGTGGACCCGGAGCGACAAGCCCGCGAATAGGCTCGTTGGGCCACCTGGATCGCCCGCCAGCCCGGGCGAGTCGCGATCCGCCCTCGACGCAGCGGCACCAAAGCCCCGCCGCTACGCTCCAATTCCTCGGCGCGCAGGCCGATCCGGCTGTCGCGCCGGCACCCAAGGAGAACGCCATGGAACAGTCACGCGGCAGGCGAGACAACCTGTACCGCATCATTTTCGAATCCGATACGGAAGCCGGCCGGCGCTTCGATACCTGGCTGATCGGCCTGATCCTGGCCAGTCTGGTGGTGGTCCTGCTGGACAGCGTCGAGCGCGTGCATCTGCGCCATGCGGACGCCCTGTATTACCTGGAGTGGGCGTTCACCTCGCTGTTCACCCTCGAATACCTGATGCGCCTCTACAGCGCGCCGAAACCCTGGCGCTACGCCCTGAGCTTCTTCGGGCTGGTCGACCTGCTGGCGATCCTGCCGGCGTTCATCGGCCTGTTCTACCCCGATGCGCAATACTTGATGATCGTCCGCGCCCTGCGCCTGCTGCGGGTGTTCCGCGTGCTCAAGCTGCGCCAGTACCTGAACCAGGCCAATTACCTGCTCGGCGCCCTGCGCGGCAGTCGGCAGAAGATCGTGGTGTTCCTGCTCAGCGTGACCACCCTGGTCACCGTGTTCGGCGCCCTGATGTACGTGATCGAAGGACCGCGCCACGGCTTCACCAGCATCCCCATCAGCATCTATTGGGCGGTGGTGACCCTGACCACCGTCGGCTTCGGCGACATCACCCCGCAGACGCCGCTGGGCCAGGCCGTGGCGAGCCTGGTGATGATCACCGGCTATTCGATCATCGCCGTTCCCACCGGCATCTTCACCGCCGAACTGGCCAATGCCATGCGCCAGGATGGCGGCCTCAAACGCGACTGCCCCACCTGCGCGAAAGCCAGCCACGAGAACGACGCGTCTTTCTGCAGCCGCTGCGGCAACCCCCTCTTCCCACGGGAAACCCAGCATGAGCGAACTTGACCTGGAGCGCTGGCGGGCCTTGTGGCAACGGCTCGGCGGGACGCCCCCGACACAGGCGTTCGACGAGCTGCGCGCCGCCTACGCCGAGCCCCAACGGCACTACCACGGCACCCGGCACATCGTCGCCTGCCTCGCCCATTTCGACGCGTGGCGGGCGCTCGCCCAAGACCCGGATGCCGTCGAACTGGCGCTGTGACTGCACGATCTGGTGTACGACACCCGGCGCCAGGACAACGAGGCCGCCAGCGCATCGCGGGCGGCGGCCTGGCTGAAGGAGGTCGGGCTGGATCAGCACGTGGAAACCGTCGAGCGGCTGATCCTCGCCACTCGCCACCAACAACCGCCGGAAGACGCCGATGCCGGCCTGGTGGTGGACCTCGACCTGGCGATACTCGCCGCCCCACCGGCAGCCTACGCAGGTTACGAGCGGGATATCCGCCGCGAATACGCCTGGGTCCCGGAGCCCCTGTTCCGCGCCGGAAGGGCTACGCTGCTGGAGCACCTTCTCGGCGCCCCGCGGCTTTATTGGCATGCGCCTCTCAGGCAGGGTTGGGAAGCGCCCGCCCGGGCGAACCTAGGGCAGGCGCTCGAAGAATTGCGGAAATAACCAAATTATTTCTTAGCGCTTAAAAGAATATATAGCCCGATGCCATTGTGCCTTTAGAATCGGGCTCCATGGCGCCAGCCCTCAACCAAAGGACCGTTCCGTGAAACCCATCCTCAGTGCTTCCCTGTTCGCCGCTGCAATGGCCCTGGCTTCGACGACCCAGGCCGCGACGACCCTGCTCAACGTTTCCTATGACGTGATGCGCGATTTCTACAAGGAATACAACCCGGCCTTCCAGAAACACTGGCAGGAAACGACGGGCGAAACCGTGACGCTGCAAATGTCACACGGCGGCTCCAGCAAGCAGGCACGGGCGGTGATCGACGGGCTGCCGGCCGACGTGATCACCATGAACATGTCCACCGACATCAATGCCCTAGCCGACAACGGCGGCCTGGTGCCGAAGGACTGGGCCAGCCGCCTGCCGAACAACAGCGCGCCCTTCACCTCGGCGACCGTGTTCATCGTGCGCAAGGGCAACCCGAAAAGCCTGAAGGATTGGCCGGACCTGCTCAAGGATGACGTCCAAGTGGTGGTGCCCAACCCGAAGACGTCCGGTAACGGTCGTTACACCTACCTCTCCGCCTGGGGCTACGTGCTGAAGAACGGCGGCGACGAGGCGAAGGCCAAGGCATTCGTCGGCGACCTGTTCAAGCATGCGCCGGTGCTGGACACCGGCGGCCGCGCCGCGACCACCACGTTCATCCAGAACCAGATCGGCGACGTGCTGATCACCTTCGAGAACGAGGCCGAAATGATCGCCCGCGAATTCGGCCGGGGCAGTTTCGAGGTGGTGTACCCCAGCGTATCCGCCGAAGCCGAGCCGCCGGTGAGTGTGGTGGACAAGGTGGTCGACAAGAAAGGCACGCGCAAGACCGCCGAGGCCTACCTGAACTACCTGTGGAGCGACGAGGGCCAGCGCATCGCGGCGAACAACTACCTGCGTCCGCGCAACGAGAAAATCCTCGCCGAATTCGCCGATCGCTTCCCGAAAGTGGACTTCTTCTCCATCGAGAAGACCTTCGGCGACTGGCACGCCATCCAGAAGACCCACTTCGACGACGGCGGCCTGTTCGACCAGCTCTACACGCCGCAGTGAGTCGCCGGCGCCGCCTGCCCTGGCGGCGTCCCGTTACCTGGAGAAGGCCGCGTTTCGACGCGGCCTTTCTTTTGCCGGCTCATTGGCGAAGCCGGAGCGGCTCACTGCGCGTAATGGCGCCCCAGGCCGGCGGGCACGCCATTGATATCGGTCGGTTGCCAGGGACCTTGCGGCGACTCCGATTCGCTCCAACCGTCCTGCCAGCGGTAGTACACGCGCTCGCGGTAGTAGAGATCGGGCGTGCCTTCGAGCACGTACACGCCCAGCGCGTTATCCCAGTAGCTCTGGCCACCGGGCGGCGGCGCGTAGCGCGAGTGGGTCTTGCTGCGGCCGGGTGTAGCAGGGACGGATGCTTCCGGTGCCGGCACGCTCGGCGGCGCCGATTCGCGGGGAATCGACTGCGTCGGTGGCGGCGGCCCGGCATCGGGCGCCTGACGATGGAAGGTGCAACCGCCAAGCCCGAGAAACAAGGCACAGGCGAGCGGGAAATGGATACGGGACGACATGGGCGGACTCCAGAACGGGCCCGCCCGCCTCACTTGGCGTCGGGACCGTCGATGATCAGGTTCAGGGGTTCCTGCGTCTGGTTCGACAGCGTCGGGCTGCGGCCGATCCATTCGCCACGCGTCGCGTCGCCCTGGCGGGAAATCCTCGCCACCAGTTGGACCTGGGGAAACTGGGACATCTTCAACTGCGGCATCATCGCGTCGGCGTCGCTCAGGCTGACCTCGGCGGGCAGATCCGCCACCGTCATGCGCTTCGCCGCCAGGGGCATCGGCGGGCCCGACGCGGCGCGCACGAAGACGAACACGCTATCCCCCGGCTCGACCTTGTCCTTGAGGGCCGCCGCCAGCTCCACGTGCGCCTTGAGCACCGGGCCGGCACTGGCCACGGCGGGCACCTCGGTCGGTTCGCCACGTGCCCCGAGCTGTTCCCGCGCCCGCTCGATGCCGCCCTGGATCGCCGCACGGGACTGATCGCCCTCCGGCAAGACCGCAAGCAGCCGCTGCCAATAATCGATGGCTTGGCGGTAGTCGCCGCTTTCGAAGCCGGCGATGCCGAGCAGGCCGAGGCTGGTGGCTTCCTGGGGATCGCCGCGCAGGGCTTCGTCGGTGAGGACCTTGACCGATTCGTCGAATCGCTTGCCGGCGGCGAAATAGCGCGCCTGGGCCCATTGGCCGAGCAATTCCGGTTGCCGCCCGGCCAGGCCTACCGCGCGTTCGTAGGCCTTCGCCGCATCCGCGGGGCGCTCCTGGGCCATGTAGCTGCGGCCGAGGAAATACCAGCCTTCGGCGGAGTCCGGCTGGAGCTCCACCGCACGCTCCAGGCGCGCGGTCATTTCCTCCAGGGAGCGCGGCGCTTCGCGCATTTCCCGCGCCAGCTCGACCTTGCCGCTGGCGCCCCAATGCAGGTAGAGCCCGAGGGCGCAGAGCGGAACCAGCAGCGCCGCCGACAGCGGCGCCCAGCGGCCGAGCCGCGATTCGCGGCGTATTTCCGCACCTTCGGTGTCGGCCAACAGCTCCCGCGCGGCTTCGGCGCGGCCGGCTTCCAGCTGTTCGAGGCTGAGGGTGCCGGCGGCATGCTGCGCCTGCAGCTCGGCCTGGCGCTCCTGGTAGAGGCTGACGTTCAGCGCGGTGCGATCCTCCTCCGCCTGAACCTTGCGCCCCCGCAGCGCGGGAATCGCCAGAAAAGCCAGGGCCACCAGCAACATGAGGCCGGCGGGAAGCCAGAAATCGATCATCGGTCTTGAGTATCCCGTTCTTCTTGAGCGAGCAATGCGGCGAGCCGCAGGCGTTCGTCGTCGGTGAGCCGGGCGTCGGCCGGCGCGTTCTCCACCCGACGGCGGCGCACCACGATCACCCCGAGCCCCAGCACGCCGGCGAGGAGCAGGCCGGCCGGGCCGTACCAGAGCAACGCGGTGCGGGCATCCAGGGGCGGTTTATAGCGGACGAAGTCGCCGTAGCGGGCGACCAGGAACTCGACGATCTGCTCGTCGCTCTGGCCCTGCTCCAGCATGCGGTGGATTTCCCGACGCAGGTCGGCGGCGATGGGCGCATTGGAATCGGCGATGTCCTGGTTCTGGCACTTCGGGCAGCGCAGCTCCTTGGTCAGCTCGTGGAAGCGCTCGCGCTGGGCATCGCTGGCGAAGGTAAAGGTATCGATGGCGGCATGGGCGCCGCAACTGGCGCCGAGGCCGAAGACCATCGCGAGCAGCCAGCGCTTCATTCGTCCACCAGCCCTTGGTAGAGGGCCGCGAGCTGCTCCCGCCAGACGCGTTCGTCGATGACCCCGACGTACTTGTGACGAATCACCCCGTGCTTGTCGATCAGGAAGGTCTCCGGCGCGCCGTAGACCCCCAGGTCCAGGCCGAGGCTGCCCTGGACATCGGCGACGTTCAGGCGGTAGGGGTTGTGGAAGTCCTTCAGCCAAGTCTGCGCGGCGGCCGTCTCATCCTTGTAGTTCACCCCGTAGATGACCACGCCGCGTCCGGCCAGCGCGTTCAACACCGGGTGCTCGACCTTGCAGGCCACGCACCAGGTCGCCCACACGTTGACCAGCGCCGGGCCCTTGAGGTCGGCCTCGCTGTAGGTCGTGCCCGGCAGGTCGACCGCCGGCAGGGAAAACGCCGGCAACGGCTTGCCGATCAACGCCGACGGCAGCTCGGCCGGGTCGAGGAACAGGCCCCGGTAGAGAAACAGGGCGATGCCGAGGAAAATCGCCAGCGGTACCAGCAGGATCAAACGTCTCAAAAGGCCATCTCCAGGGATATCGTCGTCATCGGCTCAGGCTCCGGCGAGACCCAGGGCCTCGCGCACGCGGGTCTTCATCTTGATCCGGTAGCGCCGGTCGAGGGCCGCCAGCAGGCCGCCGCCGCTCATCAGCAAGCCGCCGATCCAAATCCAGCGCACGTAGGGTTTGACGTGCACGCGAACCGCCCAAGCGCCGTTCTCCAAGGGCTCGCCGAGCGCCACGTAAAGGTCGCGGGTGAAGCCGGCATCGATTCCCGCTTCGGTCATCATCGAACGCTGCACGTTGTACAGGCGCTTCTCCGGGTGCAGCAGCGCCACCTCGCGGCCATCCTCGAGGACCCGCAGGGTACCGCGGTCCGAGGTGAAGTTCGGTCCCTCGTGGTGCTCGGCGCCCTCGAAGACGAAGCGATAGCCCGCCAGCTCGATGGATTCGCCCGGCTCCATGCGCAGGTCGCGCTCGGCGCTGTACTGGCTGGACAGCACCACGCCCAGGGCGCATACGGCGATGCCCGCATGGGCCAGTTGCATGCCCCAGTAGCTGCGGGTGAGCCCGCGCATTCCGGCGATCAGCCCCTTGTGGCGGGTCTTGTCCAGCAGGTCGCGGACGCCGGCGAGGACCACCCAGGCCGCCAGCATGCAGACGGCGAGCACCGCCCAATGGAAGTCGCCGAGGACGAAAGCCGCGAGCAGGCCGATCGCCACGCTTCCCAGCAGCACCGAGCCGAGCATTCCCAGCAGCCATTTGAACGGCGTGTCCTTCCAGCGCACCAGCACCCCCACCGCCAGCACCAGCATCAGCACCGCGATCAGGGGCACGAACAGCGCATTGAAATAGGGCGGCCCGACGGACAGCTTGGCGCCGCTCAAGGCGTCGAGGATCAGCGGATACAGGGTGCCGAGGAGAATCATCGAGGCCGCCACCACCAGCACCAGGTTATTCGCCAGCAACAGCGTTTCCCGCGACCAGAGGGCGAAGCCGATCTGGCTCTTGACCACCGGCGCGCGAATCGCGAACAGGGTCAGGGAACCGCCGACCACCACCAGCAGGAAGACCAGGATGAACACGCCGCGCGCCGGGTCCGAGGCGAAGGCGTGCACCGAGGTCAGCACCCCGGAGCGGACCAGGAAAGTCCCGAGCAGGCTGAGGGAGAACGCGGCGATCGCCAGCAGCACCGTCCAGCTCTTGAACACGCCGCGCTTCTCGGTCACCGCCAGCGAATGGATCAGCGCCGTACCCACCAGCCAGGGCATGAAGGAGGCGTTCTCCACCGGGTCCCAGAACCACCAACCGCCCCAGCCCAGCTCGTAGTAGGCCCACCAGGAGCCGAGCACGATGCCGATGCCGAGAAAGGCCCAGGCGACGATGGTCCAAGGCCGCGACCAGCGCGCCCAGGCGGCGTCGAGGCGACCGCCGAGCAGCGCGGCGATGGCGAAGGCGAAGGCCACCGAGAAGCCGACGTAACCCATGTAGAGCATCGGCGGGTGGACGATCAGGCCGAAGTCCTGCAGCAGCGGGTTGAGGTCGTTGCCGTCCGCCGGCACCTGCGGCAACAGCCGACTGAAGGGGTTCGAGGTGATGATCAGGAACAGCAGAAAACCGACGCTGATCATCCCCATCACCGCCAGCACCCGCGCCAGCATCACCTCGGGCAGTTGCCGCGAGAAGATCGATACCGCGAAGGTCCAGCCGCCGAGGATCAACGCCCACAGCAGCAACGAGCCCTCGTGGGCGCCCCATACGGCGCTGAACTTGTAGAACCAGGGCAGCGAGCTGTTGGAGTTGCTCGCCACGTAGGCGACGGAAAAATCGTCCGTCAGGAATGCCTGCGCCAGGCAGGCGAAGGCGAACACCAGAAAGGCGAATTGCGCCCAGGCGGCCGGCTGTGCCAGGCCCATCCACTGCCGGTCGCCGCGCCAGGCTCCGATCAGCGGCAGGCTGGCCTGGACCACGGCGAAGCAAAAGGCGAGGATCAACGCCAGATGTCCCAGTTCGGGGATCATGTTCAGCCCTCCTTCGTCGATTGCATGTTGCCGCTGTCCTTGAGGGCCTTGGTGACCTCCGGCGGCATGTACTTCTCGTCGTGCTTGGCGAGGACTTCATCGGCCACCATCACCCCGTCGGCGCCGAGCTTGCCCAGGGCGACGATGCCCTGCCCCTCGCGGAACAGGTCGGGCAGGATGCCCCGGTAGCGGATGGTGACTTCCTTGGCGAAATCGGTGACCACGAACTGCACGTCGAGGGAATCCCCCGAACGTTTCAGCGAGCCTTTCTCCACCATGCCGCCGGCACGGATGCGGGTGTCGGTCGGCGCTTCGCCGTTGGCGATCTGGGTCGGCGTATAGAACAGGTTGATGTTCTGTTGCAGGGCGGACAGCGCCAGGGCCACGGCGATGCCGACGCCCGCCAGGATGCCGAGGACGATGTACAGGCGCTTCTTGCGGACGGCGTTCACGGTGCGTTCTCCCGGCGCAGGCGACGCGCCTCGTCTTGCAGGTAACGCCGGCGGGCCAGGACCGGCAATACGGCATTGAGGCCCAGCACCGCCAGGGTGATGCCGTAGGAGGTCCAGACGTACAGACCATGGTGGCCCATGGCGAAGAATTCGGCGAAGGACGGGAAACTCATCGGATGCCCTCCACCCGGACCCGGATCTCGGCCTTCGCCCAGCTGCTGCGCGCCTCCCGGCGAAGCACCTCGAGCCGCATGCGCGTCAGCAGCACGGCGGCGAAGAAACAGTAGAAACCCAGCACCATGACCAGCAGCGGCAGCCACATTTCCACCGGCATCGCCGGCTTCTCGGTGATCTTGAAGGTGGCGGGCTGGTGCAGGGTGTTCCACCACTCCACCGAGTACTTGATGATCGGGATGTTGATCACCCCGACGATGGCCAGCACCGCGCAGGCCTTGGCCGAACTGTCGCGGTTGCCAATCGCCTGGCCGAGGGCGATCACCCCGAAATAGAGAAACAGCAGGATCAGCATGGAAGTCAGGCGCGCGTCCCATACCCACCAGGCGCCCCAGGTCGGCTTGCCCCAGATCGCCCCGGTGAGCAGGGCGACGAAGGTCATCCAGGCGCCGATGGGCGCGGCCTGGCGCAAGGCCACGTCGGCCAGCTTCATCTTCCACACCAGGCCGACCACCCCGGCGACCGCCAGCATCAGGTAGATGGATTGGGCCAGCAGGGCCGCCGGCACGTGGATGTAGATGATGCGAAAGCTGTTGCCCTGCTGGTAGTCCGGCGGCGCGAAGGCCAGGCCCCAGACCATGCCGACCGCCAGCAGGACCGCCGCCGCCCAGGCGAACCCCGGCAGCCAGCGGCCGCTGATCTCGTAGAACCATTTGGGCGAGCCGAGCTTGTGAAACCACGTCCAGTTCATCAGGGTCATCCGGTCATTTCTTATTCGCCGACGCTGATGGTCAGGCCGGCGGCGATCGCAAAAGGTGTCAGCGTCACCACCAGGGCGGTGAGGCTGGCCAGCCACAGCAGGTGACCGGCACTCGGCAATCCTTGCAATGCCGCCTGTAACGCCCCGCTGCCGAGGATCAGCACCGGGATGTATAGCGGCAGGATCAGCAACGCCAGCAGCAGACCGCCGCGCTTGAGCCCGACGGTGAGCGCCGCGCCCACCGCGCCGAGCAGGCTCAGCGCCAGGGTACCCAGCAAGAGCGACAGCAGGAGCACCGGCAGACAGCGCCCGGGCAGCCCCAGCATCAGCGCGAGCAGAGGCGCCAACAGCACCAGCGCCAGCCCGGAAAACAACCAGTGTGCCAGCACCTTCGCCAGAACCAGAAGCGGCAGGGGGTGCGACGAAACGACCCACTGCTCCAGCGAGCCGTCCTCGAAATCACTGCGAAACAGCCCGTCCAGGGACAGCAAGACCGCCAGCAGGGCGGCGACCCATACCAGCCCGGGCGAGAGACTCTGCAACTGCTGCATCTCCGGCCCCACCGCCAACGGGAACAGCGCTACCACGATGGCGAAGAACACCAGCGGATTGGCCACTTCGGCCGGCCGCCGGCACAGCAACCGCGCCTCGCGGGCGATGAGCAGCATAAAGGGACTCGTCATGCGGCACGCTGCCCCAGGTCAAGCTCGCGATAGGCGGACGGCTTTTCCAGAAGGCTGTGATGGGTGGTCAACACCACCAACCCTCCGGCCTCGCAATGCCGCGCCAGATGAGCCTCCAGTTGCGACACGCCCTGCTTGTCCAGGGCGGTGAAAGGCTCGTCGAGTATCCACAAAGCCGGCGCATCCAGATACAGCCGCGCCAGCGCGACCCGCCGTTGCTGACCGGCGGACAGCGTATGGCAGGGCACATCCTCGAAACCGCGCAGCCCCACTTCGGCCAGGGCCCGCCAGATCGCTTCCCTGGTCGCCGGCCGATGCAATGCGCAAAGCCAGGCCAGGTTCTCCTCGGCGCTGAGTAAACCCTTTATGCCGGCGGCGTGGCCGATCCACAGCAGTTCGCCACCGAGGCTTCCGCGGCGGATCGGCCGGCCATGCAGGCGGACCTCGCCGGCGCTCGGCGACATCAACCCGGCGAGCAGGCGCAACAGGCTGGTCTTGCCGCTGCCGTTGGGCCCGCTCACCTGCAACATCTCGCCCGCCCGCAAGCGCAGCTCCAGGCCCTCGAACAGCAACCGCCAATCCCGCTCGCAGGCGAGATCCAGGGTTTCGAGAAAGGGAAGGGTCACGGCAATGGCTATCCAACGAAACGGAATGAAGGCGACGTGCGCGTCTGCAAGGGCTAGGCTGGGCGAACAGCGGCGCGGCGGCCGTGCATTCAAGTCAGTGGGGCGGCGGCCGCTATAGTGAAACAGGTCGATGCGGCCGCCCGGACGGGGCGGCATTATACATGGCATATCCCGACCCCGAAGCGGGCTTTTCGACAGGTTGTAGCCAGTGATGTCCGAAATCAGCAGCCCTCGCGCCATTCCTCCGAGTCCGCCACCGGCACGCATCGGCGCCGGTACCGATCTCGCGCTGAAACTCCTGCAGCCGCTGGAAGGCCTGCTCGCTCCCGGACAGAGCGCGAACGCGGAAGTGATCGCCGTCGAGGAAGGTGCCCAGAGCTTCCAGGTGCTGCTCAAGCTGACCCTGGACAACGGCCGTGAGGCGACCGTCCAGGCCGACAGCGCGCGCCCCCTTCCCCCCGGCACCGCATTGAGCGTCACCGCGCTGTCCGAAACCCGCCTGGCGATGGCCTTGCTGCCCGGCAGCGAGCAACCGCTGGAAAGCCTCGATCTCGACCAGATCCCGGTGGGCACCCTGCTGCAAGGCAAGGTGGTCGGCAGCCAGCAGATCCTCCAGGAACAAACCCAGCAGACACTGTTTCGCCTCGTCGCCAAATTGCTCGATGGCCCCCTGGCGGGCCAGCGCATCGCCCTGGACAGCCCCCAGGCGCTGCCCCTGGGCAGCCTGCTGACCGCCCAGGTGCGCGACGCCCAGTCCCTGCTGTTCATGCCGCTGACCAGCCAGCTCGACCAGTTGGAAGTCAGCCAGCAACTGGCCGGCCAGCAAAGCCGCCAGGGCTCCCTGGATACCCTGGTGAAGGCGCTCCAGGGCTTGGGTGGCGCCGACCTTCCCGACGACCTCAAAGCTTCTCTGGGGGATTTGCTGGACTCGCTGCCGGACATCCATAGCCTTGGCGACCCTGGCAGGCTGTCCAAGGCCATGGGCGATAGCGGCCTGCTGTTGGAAGCCAAGTTGCTGGCGGGGCAGACCGCCGCGCTTTCCCAGGATTTGAAAGCCAACCTGCTGCGCCTGATCGCTCAGTTGCTACCCAATCTGCCCGGCGCCGGGGCGGCCCTGCCCTCCTCCGCCAATTCCGCGGCCGTCTTCACCCAGGCCTTGCCGGCTTTCCTGCGCAATGCCCTCGGCGCCCTGGGACAGAATGGCTTGCGCCAACAAGGCCTGAGCTTCCCGCTACCGACCCGGCTGGTGCAGGCGATGGAAAACGAAGGGGACCTGGAGGGCCTGCTGAAACTCGCCGCCGCCGCGGTCTCGCGCTTGCAGACCCATCAATTGTCCAGCCTGGCGCAGAGCCAGGTGGGTCCGGACGGCAACCTGGTGACCACCTGGCAGTTGGAGCTGCCCATGCGCCAGCAGCAGGACGTCATACCGCTGCAGGTAAAGGTGCAGCGGGAAGAGACGGCTCAGAAAAACGAGCAGAAAGACCCCATGTGGCGTGTCGAGCTGGCCTTCGACCTGGCGCCGCTCGGCCCCCTTCAGGTCCAGGCGCAACTGTTGCGCGGCAACATCTCCAGCCAGATGTGGGCGGAGCGGGAGAACACCGCGCGCCTGATCGACGGCGAACTGCCCAACCTGCGGGACCGCCTGCTCGCCGCCGGCTTGTCCGTGGGCGAGCTGGCATGCCGGCAAGGCACGCCGCCGCAAGGTACGCGGACCTCCCTGGAACAACGCTGGATCGACGAAACCGCATGAGCGATACCAAGACACCGCGCCAGGCGATTGCGCTGTCCTATGACGGGCAAAGCGCCCCCAGCCTCAGCGCAAAGGGCGACGACGCCTTGGCGGAGGAAATCCTCGCCATCGCGCGGCAATACGACGTGCCCATCTACGAGAACGCCGAGCTGGTGCGCCTGCTCGCCCGCCTGGAGCTGGGCAACGCGATCCCGGAGGCGCTGTATCGCACCATCGCGGAAATCATCGCGTTTGCCTGGTACCTAAAAGGAAAGTGTCCGGAAGGCTTCAGCGAAAGGGAAAACGAGCGGGATGTGAGTCCTCCGCCGCTGCCACTGCTGGGGCCGCCGCGGTGAGCGAATGAATGGGTCAGCGCCGGACTTGGTGCAGCTTGCTGACCAGTTCCGCTTCGGCCTTGGAGAGGCCGCAGGAGTGGGTGAGGTCGTCGACGCTGGCGCCCATCCCCACCAGGCGGGCGGCCTGGGTGAAGGACAGGCTGTTGGGATCGCGCTGCTCGATCTGGCTGAGCTTGTCGGGCAAGGGCGCCACGATGCGCCGCAGGTCCTGCAGCTCTTCCCCCATGCGCACGCTACCGGTCAGGTAGGTATCCAAGCGCTTGCCGAGTTCCTTGATCCGTTGATCGCGCAGCGCATCGCGCTCCAGCTGCAATTGCGCCTGCTGACGCAGGCTCATCGCCAGCCAAAGACAGGTGCCGCCCAACAACGCGAAGCAGAAGACTGCAAGGCCGATCAGCGCGATCTCCAGCAAGTCAGATGCTCTCCAGCTCGGACCACTCTTCCTCGCTCATCATCTTGTCCAGCTCGACCAGGATCAGCAGCTCGCCGTTCTTGTTGCAAACGCCCTGGATGAACTTGGCCGACTCTTCGTTACCGACGTTGGGCGCGGTTTCCACCTCGGACTGCCGCAGGTAGACCACTTCGGCCACGCTGTCGACGAGAATGCCGACCACTTGCTTGTCGGCCTCGATGATGACGATCCGGGTATTGTCGGTCACCGCGGCCGAGGACAGGCCGAAACGCTGGCGGGTGTCGATCACGGTGACCACGTTGCCGCGCAGGTTGATGATCCCCAGTACGTAGCTGGGCGCTCCCGGGACCGGGGCGATCTCGGTGTAGCGCAGCACTTCCTGCACCTGCATCACGTTGATGCCGTAAGTCTCGTTGTCCAGGCGAAAAGTCACCCATTGCAGAATGGGATCTTCGGAACCCTGTGCGGACGTCTTCTTCATGTTCCCTAGCCTCGTCTAGAACCGCGGGTCGCGGCATGCGCGGGTAAGCCCCGTTGTCATCACTATAGAGCCCCTTGGCGCGGCAGGCTCCCTTTCGATCAATTCAGACGCATTCGCTTGATGGCGCCGCTGGCGATCAGTTCGGCCAAAGCGGACACGTCCAGCAAGGCGCACATATGTTCGATCACGGTCCCGGCGAGCCAGGGACGCTGGCTGCGCTGGCTGCGCCATTTGACTTCGTTGGGATCGAGACGGATCGAACGGCTGACCTGGTGAACCGCAAGCCCCCATTCGTAGCCTTCGACGGAAATCACGTATTGCAGGCCGGCACGGAAGTCGTCGCGATAGCGATCGGGCATGACCCAGCGGGCGGTATCCAGCACCTTGAGATTGCCCGCCTGGCTGGGCAGGATGCCGAGGAACCAGTCGGGCTGGCCGAACAGCGGCGTCAACTCCGTGCCATCCAGGGGATAGATGGAGCCCAGGCAGATCAACGGGACCGCGAGGGTCAGGCCCGCCACGTCGAACAGCAGGCACTCGAACGATTCCGCCGCCCAGGCCGGCCGCCCATCCGCCAGCAAGGCGGCCGAGGGCGGAACCACGGCGGCACTGGGCACACCGAGTTCGGCGACCGGCTCGACGACCACCTGTACCGGAGCCGCCACCGGAACCACCAGGGGCGCCTCGGCCCGCGCGACCACCTCGGGCTCGGGGGCTGCCACTGCGACCGGTGCTTCCACCCTGGGCTCGGCCTGGACCGGCGACGCCAGGCGCGCGTCCCTCACCTGCTCCTCGAGCACCGCCGCTTCGAATTCGTCGAGGCTGACGCTCTGCTCCAGCTCGAGGGTGGCCTCCTGGAGCAAGGCGTCCAGGTAGGTTTGCAAGGCGATTTGCGGGCGGGTGGCGGTAACTGTACTGCGGCTCATGATGGAAACCTGCGAAAAGACACTGAACAGCCTATCGGCCGGACATGGCTCGGACTTGAGCGCCACAGTTCAGCACAGGCCGGCCTCTCATGCTACCTGCGCCGCCATTTGCTGGTTGAGCAGGTGCTTGAGCAAGGCGCGGTACGCGATCACCGCACGGCTGTTGGCGTCGAAGCGCGATGGGGTCAAGCCAGCCCGGCTGGCATCCCTCAAGCGGGTATCGATGGGAATGTAGGCCGGCCACAGATGCTCCGGGTAGCTGTCACGCAGCATCCGCAAGGTGTTCAGCGAAGCCTGGGTGCGCCGATCGAACAGGGTGGGCACGATGCTATAGGGCAAGGCTTGCTTGCGCGAGCGGTTGATCATGGCCAGCGTGCTCACCATCCGCTCCAGGCCCTTGACGGCGAGGAACTCGGTCTGGACCGGGATCACCAGCTGCTGGCTGGCCGCCAGCGCGTTCACCATGAGTACTCCGAGCAACGGCGGACTGTCGATGATCGCATGGTCGAAGTCCTGCCAGAGCTGCGCCAGGCTTTTCGCGAGCACCAGGCCGAGCCCGCTCTGGCTGGGGGATTGGCGCTCCAGGGTGGCCAGCGCCGTGCTGGAGGGCAGCAAGGCGATACGTTCGTGGCTGGTAGAGCGCAGGAGTTGCTGCGGCAGGCCGTTGGGCACCGCGCCCTGATGCAGGAAGAGGTCGAAACTGCTGTGTTCCAGAGTGTCCGGATCGTGGCCGAAGTAACTGGTCATCGACCCATGGGGATCGAGATCGACCACGACGACGCGCTTGCCGGCGTCCGCCAGCAAACCCGCCAGGGCGATGGAGGTGGTGGTCTTGCCGACCCCACCCTTTTGGTTGGCTACTGCCCAGACTCTCATTTTCACGTCCTCCCGGCAGAGCGAATCCTGACCGAGAACAGGCGCCCGCCCTCAGGGAGCGGACGACGGAGAATTGACGGCGCCCGCAGCAGGCGCCGGCCCTGCAGGCTGAGGTGCAGGTTGCGTGCCAGCACGCTTGAGCGCGTCGTCGGGCTGCGCATTGGCGCTTCCCACCCCGCTGATGCTGCGCCTGACTTCGAGATTGCGCGAGATCACCAGGACCACCCGGCGATTCTTCGCGCGACCTTCCGCGCTGGCATTGTCCGCGA
Source organism: Pseudomonas sp. RIT-PI-AD (assembly GCF_025642785.1). Classification (GTDB taxonomy): domain Bacteria; phylum Pseudomonadota; class Gammaproteobacteria; order Pseudomonadales; family Pseudomonadaceae; genus Pseudomonas_T. The sequence goes on along the minus strand of NZ_JANZKU010000001.1, from coordinate 317,126 downwards.
CGGGCTGGAATTCCCCATACCCCACCGCAGCCAGGCGCCCAGGGTTCACGCCGCCCATCGCCAACAAGCGAACGATGCTCGCCGAACGCGCCGCCGAAAGCTCCCAGTTACTCGGGAACTGGGCCGTCTTGATCGGAAGATTGTCAGTGAAACCCTCGACATGCACGGGATTTTCGAAAGGTGCCAGAATTTTGGCAACCTTTTCGATGATGGTGAAGGCCGCGTCGTTGGGAATGGCATCGCCACTGGGGAAAAGCAGGCTGGAACTCAGCTCTATCTCCACCCACAGCTCGTTGCCGCGGATGGTCAATTGATCGCTCATGATCATGTCGCCGAACGCTTCCCGCACGCTGGCGGCGATGGCTTGCAGCGGATCCTTCGCGGTGTCCCCCACTACGGCTTCGGCCTGGGGATTGTCATCCACCAGCGAATGATCCGGCTCGGTGGTCTTCGGCCGTTCCTCGCCGACGGGTATTGGCTTGATCGAGCGTTGCGGGTCACTGAACACCCCCACGAGGCTATCCGAGAGCACCTTGTACTTGCCTTCGTTGATCGAGGAGATCGAATACATCACCACGAAGAAGGCGAACAGCAGGGTGATGAAGTCCGCGTAGGAAACCAGCCAACGCTCGTGGTTCTCGTGTTCTTCCTCGCGGCGCCGACGGGCCATGGTCAGTCCATGAAGCCTTGCAGCTTCAGCTCGATGGAGCGAGGGTTCTCGCCCTCGGCAATGGACAGGATGCCTTCCAGCAACATCTCGCGGTAGCGCGATTGACGCATGACGATCGCCTTGAGCTTGTTGCCAATGGGCAGCAACAGCAGGTTGGCGAAGCTCACCCCATAGATCGTCGCCACGAAGGCCACCGCGATCCCGCTGCCGAGCTGGGTGGGATCGGCCAGGTTACCCATCACGTGGATCAAACCCATGACCGCGCCGATGATGCCGATGGTCGGCGCGTAGCCGCCCATGCTCTCGAACACCTTGGCAGCCTGGATGTCCCTGCACTCCTGGGTATACAGGTCGACCTCGAGGATGCTTCGGATGGCTTCGGGTTCGGCGCCGTCCACCAGTAACTGCAAGCCTTTGCGCGAATAGCTGTCGGGCTCCGTATCGGCCACCGACTCGAGCCCCAGCAGGCCTTCCTTGCGCGCGGTGAGGCTCCAGCCGACCACCCGAGTGATGCCGCCCGCGAGGTCGATCTGCGGAGGGAAGAAAATCCAGCGCAGCACCGCCAGCGCCCGCTTGAATACGCTCATCGGTGCCTGCAAGAGTGCCGCCGCCAGGGTACCGCCCACCACGATCAACGCGGCGGGCCCGTTCAACAAGGCGCCCGCGTGGCCACCCTCGAGGTAATTGCCGCCGATGATGGCGACGAAAGCCAGAACCACCCCGATGATGCTGAGTACATCCATCAGAGGCAGGTCTCCGTCAGGTGCCTACCGATATCGTCCAGACCGTAGATGGCATCGGCCAGGTTGGCCTTCACCACCGCCATGGGCATGCCATAGATGACGCAACTGGCTTCGTCCTGCGCCCATACCTGGCTGCCGCCCTGTTTGAGCAAGCGAGCACCTTCGCGACCGTCGGCGCCCATGCCGGTTAGTACCACGGCCAGCACCTTGTCGTTGAACGACTTGGCGGCCGAGCCGAAAGTGATATCCACGCACGGCTTGTAGTTCAGGCGCTCATCGCCGGGGAGGATTTTCACCACGCCCCGCGCATCCACCATCATCTGCTTGCCGCCCGGCGCCAGCAGGGCTGTTCCGGGGCGCAGCACGTCGCCGTCCGCCGCTTCCTTGACGGATATCCGGCAGAGCTTGTCCAGGCGCTCGGCGAACGCCTTGGTGAAGGCTGCCGGCATGTGCTGGATCAAGACGATTGGCGAGGGGAAATTCGCGGGTAACTGGGTGAGCACCCGCTGCAAGGCCACGGGGCCGCCGGTGGAGGTGCCGATCGCCACCAGCTTGTAGGCCTTGCGCTTGGGGCTCGGGGTCGCGACCGGAGCGGACGCCCCGGCGGTCGGCCGCGCGGGCGCGGGGGAGCCGCTGGGCGCCGGGGACGGGCTCGCCGCGGGGGCCGGTGCCGTCGGCGTGCTGAAGCTGCTGAAGCGTCGATTGCTGCGGGCGATGGTGTGGACTTTCTCGCACAGCAGCGTCTTGACCTTGTCGGGGTTGCGCGAGATGTCGTCGAAATTCTTCGGCAGGTAGTCGACCGCGCCGGCGTCCAGCGCATCCAGGGTCACCCGGGCGCCTTCGTGGGTGAGCGACGAGAACATCAATACCGGCGTCGGACACCGCTGCATGATGTTGCGCACCGCGGTGATGCCGTCCATGGTCGGCATCTCGTAGTCCATGGTGATGACATCGGGCTTGAGGGCCAACGCTTGATCGATGGCCTCGCGGCCGTTGGTCGCGGTTCCCACTACGGTGATGTTGGGATCGGCGGACAGGATTTCCGAAACGCGGCGGCGGAAGAAACCGGAATCATCCACGACCAGAACCTTGACTGGCATACACACTCCTAAGCGGCCGGCCCTCTCGGGCCAGCCAGAACGATCAGACGCGACGCGCGTATCGCTTGAGCATACTCGGCACGTCGAGAATCAGGGCGATGCGCCCGTCACCGGTAATGGTAGCGCCAGACATTCCAGGAGTGCCTTGCAGCATTTTGCCCAGCGGCTTGATCACCACCTCTTCCTGCCCGACCAACTGGTCGACCACGAAGCCGATGCGCTGGGTACCCACGGACAGGATCACCACATGCCCCTCGCCCTGCTCTTCATGGGCTGCGCTACGCACCAGCCAGCGCTTGAGATAGAACAAGGGAAGCGCCTTGTCGCGGACGATCACCACCTCCTGGCCGTCGACGACGTTGGTCCGCGACAGGTCCAGATGGAAGATCTCGTTCACGTTGACCAGCGGGAATGCGAACGCCTGGTTGCCAAGCATCACCATCAGGGTCGGCATGATAGCCAGCGTCAGCGGAACCTTGATGACGATCTTCGAACCCTGGCCCTTGGTGGAGAAGACGTTGACGGTACCGTTGAGCTGGGAAATCTTGGTCTTCACCACGTCCATGCCGACGCCACGGCCGGAGACGTCGGAGATTTCCGTCTTGGTGGAAAAGCCCGGCGCGAAGATCAGGTTGTAGCATTCCAGGTCGGTCAGGCGATCCGCCGCATCCTTGTCCAGCAGGCCTTTTTCGACTGCCTTGGAACGCAACAGGTTGGCATCCATCCCTTTGCCGTCGTCGGTGATCAACAGCAGGATATGGTCGCCCTCCTGCTCCGCAGACAACACCACGCGACCGGTACGCGGCTTGCCGACCGCCTCGCGCTCGTCGGGGGTTTCGATACCGTGGTCGACCGCGTTGCGCACCAAGTGGACCAGCGGATCGGCCAGCGCCTCGACGAGGTTCTTGTCGAGATCGGTCTCCTCCCCCACCAGCTCCAGGTTGATCTCTTTCTTCAGGTTGCGCGCAAGGTCGCGGACCAGACGGGGGAAGCGGCCGAAGACCTTCTTGATCGGCTGCATCCGCGTCTTCATCACCGAGGTCTGCAGATCCGCGGTCACCACGTCGAGGTTCGACACCGCCTTGGACATGGCCTCGTCGCCGCTGTTGAGCCCCAGGCGAACCAGGCGGTTCCGTACCAGCACCAGCTCGCCGACCATGTTCATGATTTCGTCGAGCCGAGCGGTATCCACCCTGACGGTGGTTTCACCTTCGCTGGTGGCAGGCGCTTTGTCGCCGGCCGGATGGGCGGCAGGCGCAGGCGCGGACGAAGCCGGCGCGGGCGCGGGCCTGGCGGCAGGTGCGGGGGCTTTGGGTTCGGGCTTGGCGGCTACGGGGGCCGGCTTTTCAGGTGCGCTGGGCTTGGCCGGTGCGGCGGGCGCCGGCTCGGCAGGCGGAACGAACTTACCCTTGCCATGCAACTGGTCGAGCAATGCCTCGAATTCGTCGTCGGTGATGTTGTCGCCTGCACCCGGGGCTGAGGCTGGAGCGGGCGCTGGAGCCACCGCTACCGGCGCCGGCTCTTCGCTGGCCGTGGCGAACTTGCCCTTGCCATGCAATTGGTCGAGCAACGCCTCGAATTCGTCGTCGGTGATCTCGTCGCCCCCGCCGGGATTCGGAACGGCCACGGGGGGCGCGGGAGGCGGAGAGGTTTCCGCACTCGCGGAGAACTGACCTTTACCGTGCAGTTGATCGAGCAGGTTCTCGAATTCATCGTCGGTGATTTCGTCGGAATTGCTCGGCTGAGCGGGGGTCGCGGAAGGCGCCTGGTCGCCCAGGGCATCCAGCAATTGTTCGAACTCGCTGTCGGTGATATCGGACCCCGCGGGAGCGGCGGCTGGCGCAGGCGCTTCCGCCACGGGCGCTTCGGCGACGGGCGCAGGAACGGCGCTGGCGGGCTCCGCCAGACGGGCCAGGGCGGCCAGCAACTCGGGCGAGGCCGGGGTCGGTTCGGTGCGCTCGCGCACCTCGCTAAACATGCCATTCACGGCGTCGAGCGCTTCCAGCACGACGTCCATGAGCTCCGCATCCACACGGCGCTCCCCTTTGCGCAAGATGTCGAACACGTTCTCCGCGATGTGGCAGCACTCCACCAGCTCATGCAGCTGGAGGAAACCGGCACCGCCCTTGACGGTATGGAACCCGCGGAAAATCGCGTTGAGCAGGTCCATGTCGTCCGGGCGGCTTTCGAGTTCCACCAACTGCTCGGACAACTGCTCGAGAATCTCGCCGGCTTCTACCAGGAAATCCTGGAGGATTTCTTCATCGGCGCCGAAGCTCATGTGGGTGCTCCCTAGAATCCAAGGCTGGATAGCAGATCATCGACATCGTCCTGACCGGATACCACGTCTTCGCGCGTGGCGGCGTGAATCTGTGGTCCTTCACCATGAGATGGCGCTTGTAGTTTTTCCTGCTCGGCACGCAACTCTTCGTGGTCGTGCTGGATACCGGCGAAACGGTCGACCTGGCTGGCCATCAGCACCAGCTTCAGCAGATTGCTCTCCACTTCGGTAACCAACTTGGTGACCCGCTTGATCACTTGGCCGGTGAGGTCCTGGAAGTCCTGCGCCAGCAGAATATCGTTCAACTTAGCGGAAAGTTGCTCGCTGTCGCGTTGACTGCGCGCAAAATATTGCTCTATTCGCTTGGCGAGATCGCGAAAAGCGTCGGGCCCCAGTTCGCGGCGCATGAAACGCCCCCAATCGTCGCTGAGGTTGCGCGCCTCATCTGCCAATCCATTGACCAGCGGCGCGCTCTCCTCGACCAGATCCATAGTGCGATTGGCCGCGTTCTCGGTCATTTGCACGACGAAGGCCAGGCGGTCGGTCGCATCGGATATCTGGGAAATTTCGGTGGCGTGAGGCAGGCGCGGATCGAGTTGGAAATTGACGATCGCGTTGTGCAGTTCGCGTGTGAGTTTGCCTACTTCCTGATAAAGACCGCGATCACGCGCATGATTGAGCTCGTGGATGAGTTGCACCGCCTCGCCGAAGTTGCCTTTTTCCAGGCTGTCGACCAATTGGCGGGCATGGGTTTTCAGGGTCGACTCGAAGTCGACCGATTGCGAATCGTTTTGCACCATAGCGCCCTCGCCGCAGACATCAGCCGTTTACCCGCTCGAAGATCTTCTCGATCTTCTCTTTCAGCACCTGGGCGGTGAATGGCTTGACCACGTAGCCATTCACCCCGGCTTGAGCCGCCTCGATGATCTGATCGCGTTTGGCTTCGGCGGTGACCATCAACACGGGCAGGTTCTTCAGTCTTTCGTCGGCACGCACTGCGCGAAGCAGGTCGATGCCGGTCATCCCAGGCATGTTCCAGTCGGTGACCAGGAAGTCGTAGTTACCGCTGTGCAACATCGGCAGCGCACTGGTGCCATCGTCGGCCTCGGCGGTATTGGTGAAACCCAAATCGCGCAAGAGGTTCTTGATGATCCGTCGCATCGTCGAGAAATCGTCAACGATGAGGATTTTCATGTTCTTGTCCAAGTCGACCTCCGTACAGTCCTAAACGCATTCATTATCTGACTGCGCCGATCAATCGTGAAACCGGCCGTGCCGTTCAGCTCGCTCGCCACTCGCCCAGACGTGCACGCAGGCGCGCCGCGCACTGGCTATGCAACTGACTGACCCGCGATTCGCTGACCCCCAGCACTTCACCGATTTCCTTGAGATTCAGCTCTTCGTCGTAATACAGCGACAACACCAGCCGCTCGCGTTCAGGCAGGTTGGCGATGGCATCCGCCAGCGCCGCCTGGAAACGGTCGTCTTCCAGATCGCGTGAAGGCTCGAGATGGGTGATTCCGCTGTCTTCCTGCAACCCGCCGTGCTCGCCGTCCTGCAACAGGTCGTCGAAGCTGAACAGCTTGCTGCCCAAAGTGTCGCTCAGAATGCCGTAGTAATCCTCGAGACTCAATTTAAGTTCGGCCGCAACCTCTTGATCTTTAGCATCCCGGCCGGTGCGCGCCTCGATCGCGCGGATCGCGTCGCTGACCATCCGGGTGTTGCGATGTACCGAACGCGGGGCCCAATCGCCCTTGCGCACCTCGTCGAGCATGGCGCCACGGATGCGGATGCCGGCGTAGGTTTCGAAACTCGCACCCTTGCTGCCGTCGTATTTCTTGGACGCTTCCAGCAGACCGATCATCCCCGCCTGCATCAGGTCCTCGACCTGTACGCTGGCCGGCAACCGGGCCAGCAAATGATAGGCGATGCGCTTGACCAGCGGCGCGTGGCGTTCGATCAGTAGATGTTGCGAGTCCCGCGCCTTGGCCTTGTTATACATAAGGAATCCAGTGGCTGCTGTCATACCGCCGTTCCCGCGATCGGTTGCTGCACCAGTCGCTCGACGAAGAACTCCAGATGGCCGCGCGGGTTGGCCGGAAGCGGCCAACTGTCGACTTTCTGGGCGATCGCCTTGAACGCCAGTGCGCATTTCGAGCGCGGGAAAGCTTCATAGACCGCGCGCTGCTTCTGCACTGCCTTGCGCACCGACTCATCGTAGGGCACCGCACCGACGTACTGAAGCGCGACATCGTCGAGAAAACGATCGGTCACCTTGGTGAGCTTAGCAAAGAGATTGCGACCCTCCTGCGGACTGTGCGCCATATTGGCCAGTACGCGGAAGCGATTCATGCCGTAGTCGCGATTGAGCAATTTGATGAGCGCATAGGCGTCGGTGATGGAGGTCGGCTCGTCGCACACCACCACCATCACTTCCTGGGCCGCGCGGACGAAACTCACCACTGCGTCGCCGATGCCGGCCGCGGTGTCGATCACCAACACATCGAGATTCTCGCTGATGTCGCTGAACGCCTGGATCAGGCCGGCATGCTGCATGGGCGAGAGCTGGACCATGCTCTGGGTGCCGGACGCCGCGGGCACCACACGGATACCGCCGGGGCCGGGGATCAACACGTCGCGCAATTCGCAGGCGCCGTCGATCACGTCGGCGAGGGTGCGCTTGGGCGTCAGGCCGAGCAGGACGTCGACGTTGGCGAGCCCCAGGTCGGCATCCAGCAACATGACCCGCCGGCCAAGGTCGGCGAGTGCCAGGGACAGGTTCACAGACACATTGGTCTTGCCGACGCCGCCCTTGCCGCCGGTCACTGCGATCACCTGAACGGGATGCATACTACCCATGGTTTTTACACACCTTGTAACGTCGACAGGCCACTTGGCTCGCTAAGCCGCTTTCGGGGAAAGGGCTGATTGTTCATCCAACACGCCGCGCCGGGTTTTCGTACAAACCGGCGAACAGATCGGCCATCGCTTCTTCGCTCGGCTCTTCCGGCGCCTGCAGGCTGACCGCCCGGCTGACCAACTGATGACTGCGCGATACCTGCAGATCGTCGGGGATTCGCGGCCCGTCCGTCACATAGGCTACCGGCAGGTGCTGGCTGATGGCCAGGCCTAACGCTTCGCCAAGGCTCGCGGCCTCGTCCAGCTTGGTCAGGATGCACCCGGAAAGACCGCAGCGCTTGTAACTATGGTAGGCGGCCTTCAGCACTTGGCTCTGGCTGGTCGTTGCCAAAACCAGATAATTCTTCGCTTTGACCCCGCGGCTGGCCAAACTTTCCAGTTGCATGCGCAATCCCGGGTCGTTGGCGGGCAAGCCGGCGGTATCGATCAATACCACGCGCTTGCGCGCCAGCGGTGCCAATGCCTGGGTCAGGGATTCGCCCGGGTCCACCTGGGTCACGGACACGTTGAGAATGCGCCCAAGGGTCTTCAATTGTTCCTGGGCACCGATACGGTAGCTGTCCATGCTCACCAACGCGATGCTCTGCGCGCCATATTTCAGCACATAACGCGCCGCCAGTTTCGCCAGCGTGGTGGTCTTGCCCATGCCGGCAGGGCCCACCAGCGCGATCACCCCACCTTCCTCGAGCGGTTCCAGCTTGGGCGTTTGGATCGCCCGGGCGAAATGCGCCAGCAGGTTCCGCCAGGCCAGGCGCGGTTCGTCGATGGGCGCCACGCGGTCCAACAGGGCTCTGGAGAGCTCCGCCGACAGCCCCATGCGTTGCAGGCGGCGCCACAGCCCCGCCTCCTGCGGACGGCGATTGCGCACTTGGCCCCAGGCGATGGAGCCCAACTGCACTTCGATCAGTTCGCGCAAGCCCAGCAATTCGCTGCGCATCGCGTCGAGGGCGATCTTGTCGCCGCCCGCCTCGGCCGCGGCGGCCGGTTTGGCCGGCGCGCGTTGCTGGCGCAGCACCGCCGCCAGGCTGTCCGGCGGCATGCCGGCAGCCTCGGCGGCGAACATTTGACGGTCTTTCAGGCCGGCGTCCTGGGCACGGATGCTCAGTTCGGTCTTGGCATTCGCCAGGCGCGCCTGGGTCTTGCGCAACTCCGCTTCCAAGGCCGGATTCGGCAAAGCCTTCGCGGGTGGCGGCGTCGGGGTCTGGTAATCCAGCGCAGCGGTCAGCTCGACGCCGCCGGCTACCCGGCGATTACCGATGATCGCAGCGTCCGCGCCCAATTCGTCGCGGACCAGCTTCATGGCTTGACGCATATCGGCGGCAAAGAAGCGTTTGACTTGCATGGCCTGGAACCTCGGTTAATTCTGACCCACGGTGGCGACGATGGTGACCTGCTTGTTATCCGGGATTTCTTGGTACGCCAGCACATTCATGCTCGGTACCGCGAGACGCGCGAAGCGCGAAAGCATCGCACGAACCGGACCGGCCACCAGCAAGATCGCCGGCTTGCCGAGCATTTCCTGACGCTGTGCCGCTTCCACCAGAGAACGTTGCAGTTTCTCGGCCATGCCCGGTTCGAGGAGGATGCCGTCCTCGGAGCCTTGCCCGGCCTTCTGTAGACTGTTGAGCAATATCTGTTCCAACCTGGGCTCGAGGGTGATCACAGGCAGCTCGGGCTCTAGTCCCACGATGTTCTGCACGATTGCGCGGGACAGCGCGACGCGAACCGCCGCCACCATCGCGGCGGGATCTTGACTCTTCGGTGCGACGTTGGCGATGGCCTCGGCGATGGTCCGGATGTCCCGCACCGGCACCTGCTCCTGCAACAACGACTGCAAGACCTTGAGCAGGGTCGACAACGAGACCATACCCGGGACCAGTTCCTCGGCCAGCTTGGGCGAACTCTTCGCCAGCAACTGCATGAGTTGCTGGACTTCCTCGTGCCCCAGCAGCTCGTGGGCATGCTTGTGCAGGACCTGGTTCAGGTGCGTGGCCACCACGGTGCTGGCGTCCACCACGGTGTAGCCGAGGGTCTGCGCCTGGTCGCGCTGGGCAACGTCGATCCATACCGCTTCCAGGCCGAACGCCGGGTCCTTGGCGGCGATGCCGTTCAGGGTGCCGAACACCTGTCCCGGGTTGATCGCCAGCTCGCGGTCGGGATAGACCTCCGCCTCGGCGACGCTGACGCCCATGAGGGTCAGCCGGTAGGCGTTGGGCAGCAGATCGAGGTTGTCGCGGATATGCACCGAGGGCATCAGGAAGCCCATTTCCTGGGAGAGCTTCTTGCGAACCCCCTTGATCCGCGCGAGCAGTTGTCCACCCTGGTTGCGGTCCACCAGAGGAATCAACCGGTACCCCACTTCCAGGCCGACCATGTCCACCGGGGTCACGTCGTCCCAGCCCAGTTCCTTGGTTTCCTGCGGACGCTGGGCGGGGAGTAGTTCTTGTTGGCGCTGGACTTCCTGGGCTGCGGCCACTTCGGTCTTGCGATGCTTGTTCCAGATCCAGTAAGCGCCACCCGCGGCCATCAGGCCGAGCCCGAGGAAGGAGACGTGGGGCATGCCCGGCACCAGGCCCATGGCGATGAGGATGGCCGCCGAGACCGCCAGGGCCTTCGGCGAGGCGAACATCTGCCGGTTGACCTGTTGCCCCATGTCCTCGGAACTGGACACACGGGTCACCATGATCGCCGCGGCGGTGGACAGCAGCAGCGAGGGAATCTGGGCGACCAGGCCGTCACCGATGGTCAACAAGGCATAGATGCGCCCGGCGTCGCCGAAGCCCAGACCGTGCTGCAACATACCGATGGCCATGCCGCCGATCAGGTTGATGAACAGGATCAGCAGGCCAGCCACGGCGTCACCGCGGACGAACTTGCTGGCGCCGTCCATGGAGCCGTAGAAGTCGGCCTCCTGGGCCACTTCCACCCGACGCCGCTTGGCTTCGGCCTGTTCGATGAGGCCGGCGTTGAGGTCGGCGTCGATGGCCATCTGCTTGCCGGGCATGGCGTCCAGGGTGAATCGCGCGCTCACCTCGGAAATCCGCCCGGCGCCCTTGGTGACCACCACGAAGTTGATGATCATCAGGATGGCGAACACTACCGCACCCACCACGTAGTTGCCGCCGACCACGACGTCGCCGAACGCCTGGATCACCTTGCCCGCGGCCTCGTGCCCCTCCTGGCCATGCAGCAGCACCACCCGGGTCGACGCGACGTTCAGCGCCAGGCGCAGCAGGGTGGCGACCAGCAGAATGGTGGGGAATACGGCGAAGTCCAGCGGCCGCAGGGCATACACGCTGACCAGCAGGACCACGATGGACAGGGCGATGTTGAAGGTGAAGAAGACGTCGAGCAGGAACGGCGGGACCGGCAAGGTCATCATGCCGAGCATGGTCAGCACCAGCAGCGGTACGCCGAGGTTGCCGCGACTCAGGCCCTGCGCGCTGCTGCGGAAGGAACTGATCAATTGAGAACGGTCGACTGCCACGTGGATACCCCGGCGATTCAAACTTTTGACGCGGATATTCCGCCCGACAGGGTCAGTGCAAGAACCTCACCAACTTGCAGCGCCTTTCGCCGGAGGTCCGGCCGGCGCGCCTTCCAGGCCAGGGTTCCTGATTGCCATGGCGGACCGCCGGCAGCCAAGCCGAACCCTGGCGGCCCGGGCGAGTCAGACTGCACACGGGGCATCCACCCGGATGTCCGGATGAAACACTGACGGGAGTCTCTTCGATGAAGAAATGGATGATCGCGGCATTGGCCGGTTGCTCGGTAATGGCCGTACAAGCGGAAACCCTCAACGTTCCCCTGACGGCGGTAGACGCCAAGGGCATCGGCAAGAACGTCGGCAGTGTCAGCGTCGAAAGCACCGACTACGGCCTGGTGTTCAGGCCCAACCTCAGTGGCCTGAAGCCGGGCGTGCACGGTTTCCACATCCACGCCAACCCGAGCTGCGCCTCGGCGGAAAAGGAAGGCAAGCCCTCCGCGGCCGAAGCCGCCGGCGGCCACTGGGACCCGAAGAACACCGCCACCCACGGCGAGCCCTGGGGCGCCGGCCATCTCGGCGACCTGCCCGCGCTGCTGGTGACGGCGGATGGCAAGGCTAATCAGCCGGTGCTCGCGCCACGCCTGAAAAGCCTCGACGAGATCAAAGGCCATGCGCTGATGGTCCACGAGGGCGGGGACAACCACTCCGATCATCCCAAGCCGGTCGGCGGCGGTGGCGCCCGCATCGCTTGCGGCGTGATCCAGTAACCCTACCCGGACGGCCGCCCCGCGGCCGTCCAACCGCTGCCTCGACCTACCCTTTCCCTCGACCCAGTCCCTTCACTCGTCGCGCCGCAGATCCGGCGGAATCGGAACGTCCTTCAAGGGCGCGGGGCGCTTGCCCTTGCCGGCGCGGAATTGCTTGAACTGATAGACGTAGGCCAACACCTGCGCCACCGCCAGATAGAGCCCCGCGGGAATCTCGCGATCGAGTTCGGTGGAGTAGTACACCGCCCGTGCCAGCGCCGGCGACTCCATCAGGGTGACCTTGTTTTCCTGGGCGATCTCGCGAATCTTCAGGGCCAGGAAGTCGCCACCCTTTGCCAGCAGGACCGGCGCATTGCCCTTGCTGGGATCGTATTTCAACGCCACCGCGAAGTGGGTCGGGTTGGTGATCACCACGTCGGCATCCGGCACCGCGGCCATCATCCGCCGCTCGGCGACCTCCCGTTGCAATTGGCGGATACGCGACTTGACTTCGGGCTTGCCCTCGCTGTCCTTGTATTCGTCGCGGACCTCCTGCTTGGTCATCATCAGCTTCTGCTTGCTGTCCCAGAGCTGGTAAGGCACGTCCACCGCGGCGATGATGATCAACCCGCACGCCAGCCACAGGGCGCTCCAACCGACCACCTGGACGCTGTGCATGATCGCCTGGTCGAGGGGCTCGCTGCCAATGCTGAGCAAGGCATGCTTATCCGAGATCAACACGCCCAACGCCACCAGCAGCAGGACGAAAAACTTGCCGAGGGCCTTGAACAACTCCACCAGGGCCTTCGGCGAGAACATCCGCTTGAGCCCTTCCAGCGGGTTCATCCGGCTGAACTTGGGCGCCATGGCCTCCGCCGAGAACAGCCAGCCGCCCAGGGCGATGGGGCCGATGATGGAGGCGGCGAGCAGGGTCAGCAGCAGGGGCATGATCGCGTCCAGCGCCATCTTCCCGGAATCGACCAACCAGAGGACCATGGAGCCCTCGTCGAGCAGGGCCTCGCGCGGCAGGCTGAAGTTGAAGCGCATCAGCCCCATCATCATGTTCGCCAGGCTGCCGCCGGTGACCAACAGCCCGCCCGCTCCCGCCAGGGTCACCGCCAGGGTGTTCAGCTCGCGGGAACGGGCGATCTGGCCCTTTTCACGGGTCTCTCGACGCCGTTTCTCCGTGGGCTCCTCGCTCTTGTCGGCACCGCTTTCGCTCTCGGCCATGGATCACCGCCTCCCGTGCATCGACGCCGCGGTCATGGAGCCCGCGCCAGTTCGCGCAGCATCTGCAGGGCATCGCTGGCGAGGACCTGATACTGCGACAGGATGTCCGCCATGCTCAACCACACGATGACCAGGCCCAGGACCAGGGTCAGCGGGAAGCCAATGCTGAAGATGTTCAATTGCGGCGCCGCGCGGGTCATCACCCCGAGGGCCAGGTTGACCACCAGCAGCGAAGTGATCGCCGGCAATGCCAGCAACAGGCCGGCGCCCAGGACCCAGCCCAGCTTGCCGGCCAGTTCCCAATAATGCTGGCTGGTCAGCCCCCCGCCGCCCACCGGCAACGTGACGAAGCTTTCGGCGAGCACCTCGAACGCCACCAGGTGGCCATTCATGGCCAGGAACAGCAGGGTCACCAGCATGGTGAAGAATTGCCCGATCACCGGCACCGAGACCCCGTTGGTCGGGTCGATCATCGAGGCGAAGCCCAGGCCCATCTGCACCGCGATGATCTGCCCGGCGACCACGAAGGCGTGGAAGAACAACTGCAAGGTGAACCCCAGCATGGCGCCCACCAGGATCTGTTCGGCGATCAGGGTGAAGGCCTTGAAGCTGATGGCGTCCACCTCGGGCATCGGCGGCAGCACCGGCATCAACACAATGCAGAACGCCAGCGAGAGGTAGAGGCGCACCCGCACCGGCACCAGGCTGGTACCGATCAGCGGCATGGTCATCAGGAAGGCGGCCACGCGGAACAGCGGCAGGGTGAAGCTGCCCACCCAGCCGCCGATCTGCGCATTGCTCAATTCCAGCATCGCCGATCAGCCGATCAACTGCGGGATGTTCTGGATCAGCGTCTGCATGTACTCCATGAACTCCCGGGTCAGCCAAGGCCCGGCCCAGATCAGGGTGAAGAGCATGACCAGCAGGCGCGGCAGGAAGCTCAGGGTCTGTTCGTTGATTTGCGTCGCCGCCTGGAACATCGCCACCACCAGCCCCACCAGCAGGCTCGGGATGACCAGCACGGTCACCATCATGGCGGTCAGCCACAGCGCTTGGCGGAACAGGTCAACCGCGACTTCGGGCGTCATTTCGAGCCTCCGTTACACACCGCCGAAACTGCTGGCCAGGGTGCCGATGATCAATGCCCAGCCGTCCACCAGGACGAACAGCATGATCTTGAACGGCAGGGAAATGATCAGCGGCGACAGCATCATCATGCCCATGGCCATCAGCACGCTGGACACCACCAGGTCGATGATCAGGAAGGGAATGAAGATCATGAAGCCGATCTGGAAGGCGGTCTTGAGCTCCGAGGTGACGAACGCCGGGACCAGGATGGTCAGCGGCGCATCGTTGGGCGTGGCGATGTCGGTGCGCTTGGACAAGCGCACGAACAGCTCCAGGTCGGATTCGCGGGTCTGCGCCAGCATGAAGTTCTTCAGCGGCCCCTGCGCCTTGTCGATCGCCACTTGGGCGGTCATCTGCTCGTTCAGGTAGGGCTGCAGCGCCTCGCGGTTAATCTGGTCGAACACCGGGCCCATGATGAACAGGGTCAGGAACAGCGCCAGGCCGAGCAGGATCTGGTTCGACGGCGTCTGCTGCAATCCCAGGGCCTGACGCAGGATGGAAAACACGATGATGATCCGGGTGAAACTGGTCATCAGCATGACGAACGCCGGGATGAAGCTCAGCGCCGTCATGATCAGCAGGATCTGCAGGCTGACCGAGTATTCCTGCTGGCCCTGGGTGTTGGTGCTCAGGGTGATCGCGGGGATCGACAAGGGATTGTCGGCGCCCAGCGCCAGGGGCGCGCAGGCCACCAGCACCAGCGCGATGAGAAAACGCCAGACACCCATCAAGTCTTGTCCTTATCCTTGCCGAGCAACTCCATCAGGCGCTGGGCGAATTCCGCACTGGCCGGTTCGGCATCGGGAAGATGCACCGGCTCCTTGAGTACGTGCAACGGCGCGATGCGTCCGGCGCTCAGGCCCAGCAGTACCTGTTCGCTACCGACCTGCACCAGCACCAGGCGATCACGGGGACCGAGGGCCTGGCTGGCGATCAGCTTGATCACCTGCCCGCCGGAACGCGGGCTGAGGCGCTGGACCCGGCGCAGCAGCCAGGCCAGCAGGAAGATCAGGCCCACCACCAGGAACAGGCCAACCAACAGTTGCAATAACTGCCCGCCCACGCCGCTGCCGGCGAGGGTCGGCGCGGCCACCTTGGCCGGCTCGGCCGCCAACGCGGCGGCAGGCGCGGCGAGAAGAGCGATCAGTGCGCGCATGGCTCAGCGCAGCCGCTTGATGCGTTCGCTGGGGCTGATCACGTCGGTCAGGCGGATGCCGAACTTCTCGTTGACCACCACCACCTCGCCATGGGCGATCAGCGTTCCGTTGACCAGCACGTCGAGCGGCTCGCCGGCCAGGCGGTCCAGTTCGATCACCGAGCCCTGGTTGAGCTGCAGCAGGTTGCGGATGGTGATATCGGTGTTGCCGACCTCCATGGAGATGGACACCGGGATATCCAGGATCACGTCCAGGTTGGGACCGTCCAGGCTGACCGGGCCATTGGCCCGCGGCATGCTGGCGAAATCCTCCATCGGCACGCGCGGGGCGGCGGGAGCGGCCGGGGCGGCCTGGCTCATCATCGCGTCGATATCGGCCTGGCTGGCATCGTCGCCGGCCTCGGCCAGCGCGGCGGCCCACTCGTCCGCCAGCGCCTGCTCCTCGGGGGAAGTCTGTTCCTGTTCGTCTGCCATTCGTTGACCTCGTCCAACTCTTTGATGCGTGGCGACCGCCGGGCGGTCGCGCGAAAGGAAGGGCGTGCCCTCAGCGCTGCCGGTCGATGGAGTCGACCACTTGCAGGGAAAGGTTGCCTTTGTGCGCCCCCAGCTTGGCCTTGAAGGCCGGTACGCCGTTGGCGCGCATGATCATGTGTTCCGGCATTTCCACCGGGATCACGTCGCCCGGCTGCATGTGCAGGATGTCGCGCAGGCGCAGCTGGCGGCGTACCACGGTGGCGCTGACCGGCACGCTGACGTCGAGGATGTCTTCGCGCAGGGCCTTGTTCCAGCGCTCGTCCTGGTCATCCACATCGGACTGGAAGCCGGCGTCGAGCATCTCGCGGATCGGCTCGATCATCGCGTAGGGCATGGTCACGTGCAGGTCGCCGCCGCCGCCATCCAGCTCGATGTGGAAGGTGGAGACCACCACCACCTCGCTGGGGCTGACGATGTTCGCCAGCGCCGGGTTCACTTCCGAGTTGATGTATTCGAAATTCACGTCCAGCACCGCGTGCCAGGCTTCGCTCAGGTCGACGAACGCCTGGTCGAGCACCATGCGCACCACGCGCAATTCGGTGGGGGTGAACTCGCGGCCCTCGATCTTCGCGTGGCGGCCGTCGCCGCCGAAGAAATTGTCCACCAGCTTGAACACCAGCTTGGCGTCGAGGATGAACAGGCCGGTGCCGCGCAGCGGCTTCATCTTCACCAGGTTGAGGCTGGTGGGCACGTACAACGAATGCACGTACTCGCCGAACTTCATCACCTGCACGCCGCCGACCGCGACGTCGGCGGAACGGCGCAACAGGTTGAACATGCTGATGCGGGTGTAGCGGGCGAAACGCTCGTTGATCATTTCCAGGGTGGGCATGCGCCCACGGACGATCCGGTCCTGGCTGGTGAGGTCGTAGCTCTTGACGCTGGCGGGGTCGGCATCGACCTCGGTTTCCACCAAGCCATCGTCCACGCCATGCAACAGCGCGTCGATCTCGTCCTGGGACAGCAGGTCTTGTACGGCCATCGTTCTGCCTTACTGCAATACGAAGTTAGTGAAAAGCACCTGTTCCACGGTCAGCTTGCCGGTTTCCTTCTTGGCCAGCTCCTGCACCTTGGCCGTGGCCTGCTGGCGCAGCATTTCCTTGCCGACCGGGGAGGCCAGGTTATCGAAGTCCTGGCTGGAGAACAGCATGACCATTTCATTGCGCAGCTGCGGCATATGGACCTTCAGCGCATCCATTTCGCCCTTGTCCCGGCCCATCAGCGACAGGCTCACCTGCATGTAGCGCTGGCGCCCGTTCTGGTTGAAGTTGACCACGAAGGCCGGCGCCATCGGCTCGTACAGCGCGACTTGCTTGCCGGCGGGCGCGCCCTCGGCGCTCTTCGCTTCGTCCTTGTTGGCTTCGGCGGCCTTGTTGCTCTTGCTGACGAAGAACCAGGTCCCGCCCACCGACAGGCTCACCACCAAGAGCAAGGCCACCACGATCATGATGATCAGCTTGAGCTTGCTCTTGCCGGCCGGCTTCTCTTCGCCGGGAGTCTCCTCGCTTTTCTTGGCCATGCCAATAATCCGTCACTGTTGGGGAATCGACCCGCATTGAAAGGGTTGAGAGCAAGTGTTATGCCACAGGCTCAGCTTAGGCTCTCATGCGATGGGGCTGCGGATATACCAGTGTCGTCGCCCGCTGTCACCCCATACGCGAACGCCCGGCCACCTTTCACCGGTGGCCGGGCGTTCTTCAGTCTAGATCAGCGAACCGCTGGAATGCGCCTCAGGCGTAATAATCCACCAGGCTCCTGCCGGCCGCGGCCGGGGTATGGCGGATTTCGCTGATGCCCACGGCCACCTCATCGTGGCCGCCGTCGGTGCCACGGCCGCTCCCCCTGCCGCTCCCGTCGCCACCGTTGCCGCTCTGCTGCTGGCCCTGCCAGCCACGATTCAGGGACTGGTCGGAGACGCTCACGTCCAACTGGTTCATGCCCTGCTGGGAAAACAGTTCGCGCAAGCGATGCATCTGTCCTTCGAGGGCATCGCGCACGTTGGCATTGGGGCTGGCGAAGGTGACCTGGGTCGCCTGGTCCTGACCCAGGTTGACCCGCACTTCAAGGCGGCCGAGTTCGGCCGGGTCGAGCTGGATCTCGGCGGACTTGAGGTTCTGGCTGGACAGCCACATGACCCGGTCGACCACCGCCTCGCTCCAGCCGTTCTGCTGCAGCGCCACCGGTTGGCCCGGCACCAGCGGCGGCGCTTTCTGCGCGGCGCTTTGCTGGCCCATGGCCTGGTTCAGGGCATTGAGCTTGTTGGCGAATGCGTCGCGGGCGTCCGGCTGGGGATCGGCGAGACCGTCGATGGCATCCGTCTTGCTATCGACCAGCGCCACCTCGGCCTCCGCGGGCTCATCGGCGGCTTCCACGTTCGAGCCCAGCAGCGCGGCCATGGTCTCGCTGAAATCCGCTTGCGCACTGGTGTCCTGCTGCACCGGGGCCGCATTCAGCGCGCTCTGCGGCATGACGCTTTGCGTCTGTGCCTGCGCGCCTTGCTCGAGGGTGAGCTTGACGGTCAGCGCGCTGTTCAGCTCGTCCTGGGTCGGATCATGGCTCGCCTCGGTCAGGCTCGCAGGACCGCCGGACACGCCCGGAGTCGCGGGCACGGCCGGTGCCAGCGCGGTGAGGGCCGGGTCGAGATCGGTGGCGGCTTCGCCCTCGCCACCGGCGGGCGGTGGCGCGACGGGCGGCACCGCGGGTTGCATCTGCCCGGCCATCGCCATCAACAGCAAGGGGTCGAGGGCTGGGTCCACGGCGACCGGATCGCCCTCGGTCTGCTCGGAGGTGCCGTCGCCCTGGGTCGTGTCGGTGGCACTCGCCTCGCCCTTGGCGGTTTCGGCCGGCAAGGGTTTGCCGCTATCGGCAACCGGCGAGGCGTTTCCCTGGGCGGTGTCGTCGGCGGGCTCCTTGGCTTTCGGGCCCTTGTTCTTGTCCGTCGCCGGCTTCGCAGTGCTTTCGCTACGCTCGGCGGGCTTGGCCTGACGCTCCTTGGCATACAGGTTGGCGAAGCTGGAAGCCTCGTTGCCGCTGGCCTGCATGGTTCGCGCGGCACTTTTCGCGGCGCTCTTCGACTTCACGTCGGGGGTGGTCTGCAAAAGCAGATCGGGGGCAACGGACATAAGGGATTCTCCGTCAGTCTGACCGTTAGGTTGGCTCGTGGACGGACGATTGCAAGCGCCGGGCCAACTCGGGCGGACCCCGACGGATCAGGGATAGCGCTGGCGCTCGGACTTGAACAGGATGCGCACGATGGCGAACTCGCGCTCGATGCGCTCGATCCAGATGGGCGCGTCCTGGGCCTGCTCCAGGCGCGCGACCTCCTCCAGCTCCTTGCACAGGGACGCCAGCAACGGCGCGCCCATGTTGCTGCAACTGCCCTTGAAGCTGTGCGCGGTCAGGCGCAAGGCCTGCATATCGCCCAGGCGTTGGGACTCCCGCAGCAGCCGCAGGCGCTCTTCGGAGTCGAGCAGGTAGGTGTCCAGCAGGACCGGATATTCCTCTTCCATGACGTCCTGCAAGGCCGCCAGCACGCTGTCGTCGAGGTGGACATCGGGCATGGTCAGGCTCTGCCGGCAAGGAAGGAAGGGATCGGATCACTCATGGGCGGGCCAGACGAATTCCACGCGCACGCCCTTGCCGTCGTCCGGCCAGTCGCAGCGCGCACTGAGCTGGCTGATCAGGCGCAAACCGCGGCCGCAGAGACGCTCGTCGGTCGGCTGCGCCAGGGCAGTACGGGCGTCGAAGCCCGGCCCGCTGTCCTCGACGCGGATGATCAGGCGGCCGGCGCCCGCCTCGCCCGGCAGCAGCTCCAGATGGAAACGGATGTAGCCCCGCTCCAGGTTGGCCAGCCGGGTGCTGCGCTCCTGGTAGTAGCGAGCGAACCCCTGGGCATCCCGCTTGAGCGAGGAGTCCAGTCCCATCACGCCGTGCTCCAGGGCATTGGAGTAGAGCTCGGCGAACACGGTATAGAGCGCACCCGCCTGCCCCCGCAGCCCCTGGATATCCAGCAGCAGTTGCATCAGGTAGGGCAACGGGTTGAAGCGTTTGAGCGTCTGTGCGCGGAACTCGAAGCTGGCCGACCAATCCAGAGGGGCGAGTAACCCGTTGTCGGTGAACGTCTGCGTCGGACGCTTGAGGGCGCTCTCCTCCACCAGGCTCAGCTCGATCATGCTGACGTCGTCCTGGGCCTCGCCGCGGAAATCCACCAAGGCCTGCTGGATCTCGTCGAACAGGCGAGCCGGTTCCTGGTTGTCGGCGAACACCGCGCGCAGCCTGTCGTCGCCGAAGCGCTCGCCGACGATATTGCAGGTCTCCAGCACGCCATCGGACCAGAGGAAAACCCGATCGCCGGTGACCAGCGGATACACCTCGTACTTGTCGTCGAAGGCGGCCGGTTCCAGCACGCCCAGGGGCAGATGGCGCGAAACCAGCGGCACCACGTCGCCCTGCTCCCCGCGGTGCAGGTAGCCGTCGGGCAGGCCGCCGTTCCACACCTCCAGCACGCGTCGCTGGAAGCTCAGGTTGAGCAGCGTCGCGCAACAGAACACGCCGACCGGCAGGATGCGTTTCAGCTTGGTGTTCGCCTCGCGCAGGATGTCGCGCATGGCGTAGCCCTTGGCGGTCATGCTGTAGAACACCTCGGCCAGCGGCATCGCGCCGATCGCCGCGGGCAGGCCATGGCCGGTGAAGTCGCCGAGCAGCACGTGCATGCCCCCGGACGGCTTGAACGCCGCCAGCAGCAGATCGCCGTTGAACAGGGCGTAGGGCGATTGCAGGTAGCGGATGTTCGGCGAACTCAGGCAACCGGAGTGGGCCACCTTGTCGAACACCGCCTTGGCCACCCGTTGCTCGGTGAGCAGGTGCTCGTTGTGCTTGGCGATCAGGTCGCGCTGGTGCAACACGGTCGCCTGGAGGCGGCGCAGGCGATCCATGGCCTTGATCTTGGCTTCCAGGATCACGCGGTTGTAGGGCTTGGCGAGGAAATCGTCGCCGCCCGCCTCCAGGCAGCGCACCAGGGCTTCGCCCTCGGTCAAGGACGTGAGGAAGATGATCGGCACCAGCTCTTCGCCGGCCAGCTGCTTGATACGCCGGGCCGCCTCGAAGCCGTCCATCACCGGCATCAGCGCATCCATCAACACCAGTTGCGGCTGCTCCTGGAGGAACAGCGCCACCGCCTCGAGCCCATTGCTGGCGGTGAGCGCGCGGTGCCCCTGGCGGTTGACGATGGTGGAGAGCAGCATGCGGTCGGCGGCATTGTCCTCGGCGATGAGGATCGACAAACGCTGGGGCACCTTGGCCGCCCTCAGTGGATGCTGAAGAGCTGTTCGAAGTTGGAAATGGTGAGGATCTTGCGGACGTCGGGACTGCAATTGACCAATTGGATCTGCGCGGCGTCGCCGCCGGCGTGGTCGCGCAACAGCAGGAGCATGCCCAGCGCGGAGCTGTCCAGGTAGGTGGTGCCCTTCAGGTCGATCACATAGCGTTCGGGGGTGGCGCTGACTCGCTCGTAGGAGTCCCTGAATTCCTGATGCGCGCCGAAATCGAAGCGTCCCTGAATGGAGATGGTCAGCTCTTGCCCATCAGCGGAGGGCAGCGAGGTGATGGCCATGTGAAGCTCCTTGTTAGCTGAATGCGAAAACGCGTGACCAAGATTTAGCACCCGCTCACGCCAAGGGCAACCGCGATCAGCGTTCCTCTCGTCCGCTCAGTCGCTGCGCGAAGTCGTCGAGCTGTTTCTGCTCGCGTTTGTCGGCTGCCAAGCGGGCCTCGTCGAGGTAGCGCTGGACCAGTTTGCGCAGGCCCTCCAGGCGCGCGTAGCGCTGCTGCCAGACCTCGCGCGCCTTGGCGAGGTTGTCCTGATGCCAGCGCAGACTCTGGCGTTGCTGGCCGATGGCGGTTTCCAGCTGGCTGAGGAACCGTTGGTAGTTCATCAGCCATTGCCCGGACACGCCGCGGCGCCCCTCCTCCATCCATTGCTGCTGGTAGTCGGCGCGGTAGCGCTCCAGGTCGTTCAGCTTGTTCTCGGCCTGGCCCACCAGCCCCTGGCAGTGGCCCAGTTGGCGGGCGGCTTCGCGCTCGGCGCGCTGCGCCATGTCCACCACCGGCGCCAGTCGTGTCACCCGATCGTTGGCCACCGGTTATCAGCCCGTGCCGACGCTCAGCACCTGGGCGAGGCCCTGGGCGCTGTCCGCCAGGCCGAACTTCTCGTTCAAGCCCTGGCGCAGATACTGGGCCATCAGGGGATGGCGGGCGATGGCCTGGTCGGTTTCCGGGTCGCCACCCGCTACGTAGGCGCCGACGCTGATCAGGTCGCGGCTCTGCTGGTAGCGCGACCACAGTTGCTTGAAGCGCTGGGCCAGGCGCACGTGATCGGCGCTGACCACCTGAGGCATCACCCGGCTGATGGATGCCTCGATGTCGATGGCCGGGTAATGGCCCTCTTCCGCCAGGCGCCGGGACAGCACGAAGTGCCCGTCGAGCACGCCCCGCGCGGCGTCGGCGATGGGGTCCTGCTGGTCGTCGCCCTCGGACAGCACCGTATAGAACGCCGTGATCGAGCCGCCGCCCGCCTCGGCGTTACCGGCCCGCTCGACGAGTTTCGGCAACAGGGCGAACACCGAGGGCGGATAGCCCTTGGTGGCCGGCGGCTCGCCGATGGCCAGGGCGATCTCCCGCTGGGCCTGGGCGAAGCGGGTCAGGGAGTCCATCAGCAGCAGGACGTTCTTGCCCTTGTCGCGGAAGTATTCGGCGATGCGCGTGCAGTACATGGCCGCGCGCAGGCGCATCAGCGGCGCATCGTCCGCCGGCGAGGCGACCACCACGGAGCGCTTGATGCCCTCTTCGCCGAGGATGTTCTCGATGAATTCCTTCACTTCGCGGCCGCGCTCGCCGATTAACCCGACCACGACGATTTCCGCCTCGGTGAAACGGGTCATCATGCCCAGCAGCACGCTCTTGCCCACCCCGGTGCCGGCGAACAGACCGAGGCGCTGGCCGCGGCCGACGGTCAGCAATCCATTGATGGAACGGATGCCCACGTCCAGCGGCTCGCTGATCGGATGGCGGTTGAGCGGGTTGATCGTGGGGCCGTCCATCGGCACCCAGTCCTCGGCGCGCATCGGCCCGCGGCCGTCCAGCGCACGTCCCGCGCCATCCAGCACGCGACCGAGCATCGACTTGCCCATGGGCAAGCGACCGGTATCGGGCAGCGGCACCACGCGTGCGCCCGGGGCGATACCGGCCAGGCTGCCGACCGGCATCAGGTAGATTTTCCCGTTGGCGAAGCCCATCACCTCGGCTTCGACCTGAACCGGGTGATAGCTGTCATCGTTGATCACCACGCAGCGGCTGCCGATTGCCGCGCGCAGGCCCTCGGCTTCGAGGGTCAGCCCGACCATCCGCAGCAGCCGGCCTTCGACGATCGGCTGGGCGGGCAAATGCACCGCGTCCTTGTAGCCCTCCAGGCGCTTGGCGAAGCTGATGCGCTCAAGGCGCATGGGGCGCGCCCTGGGGTTGGTTCAGGTCGATCGACATGTCCGCCGCGGGCGGTTGGGTGGCCTGTTCGCGCTGCTGGGCGAACAATTGCTTCAAGGCCTGGCTCAGGCGCGTTTCCACGCTGGCGTCGATACGGCTCTGCTCGCTTTCGATGCGGCAGCCGCCGGGCAACAGGGTCTCGTCCTCGAGGATGCGCCACTTCTCTTCGTGGCGATCGCGCAAGGCCTTCACCATTTCGAAATCCTGTGGGTTGAGGTGGATGCGCACGTTCTCCGCGCCCATCGGCAAGACTTTCAAGGCTTCGCGCAGCACCACGCGGATCTGGCTGGAATCGCGGGAAAGCTCGCGCTGGATCACTTCGCGGGCAAGATGACCGAGCAAAGCGATGAGCCCCTGTTCGATCTGTTTGTCCTGATCGGCGATCGGCGCCATCAGGTTGCCCATCAGGGTTTCCAGTTGCTGCAACTTGACGGCGATGGCCAGGTCGGCTTCCTGCTTGGCCTTCAACTGGCCGGCACGGAAACCATCCTTCTCGCCGGTGGCGAAGCCCTCGTTGTAGGCGTCCTGGCGGATCGCCTCCAGCTCATCCAGCGTCAGCGGTTTGACATCCTCAAGCGCGACCTCTTCCACCGGTGCCTGCGCGCCGACGGGCTCGCCGGGGCTTGCCGCGACGCTGGGTTCCTGCTGCTCGGCGGTGGCCGGCGCGGCATCCGGGGCGCCGACCTGCGCGCCCTCCGGATCGAAGCTGGGCAACGACCAGCGGTCGAAGGCACCGATGTCCTTCGCCCGGATCAGTTCGCTGGTCGCATCCTTATTGTTCATGCCCGTGCCGCTCGGTTAGACCATCGCCTCGCCGCCCGCCCCGCCGAGGACGATTTCCCCGGCCTCGGCCATGCGTCGTGCGATGGTGAGGATTTCTTTCTGCGCCGTTTCCACTTCGCTGACCCGCACCGGCCCCTTGGCCTCCAGGTCGTCGCGCAGCAGTTCGGCGGCACGCTTGGACATGTTCTTGAAGACTTTTTCCCTGATGGCCTCGTCGGCCCCCTTCAGGGCGATCACCAGGATGTCCGAAGACACCTCGCGGAGCAAAGCCTGGATGCCGCGATCGTCCACTTCGGCCAGGTTGTCGAAGACGAACATGAGGTCCTCGATCTGCGACGACAGGTCTTCGTCGACCTCGCGGATGGAGTCCATCAGCGCGCCCTCCACCGAACTGTCGAGGTAGTTCATGATGTCCGCCGCGCGCTTGACCCCACCCATGGTGGCCCGGGTGGTATTGGCGCTGCCGGAGAACTGCTTCTCGAGGATCTGGTTGAGCTCCTTGAGCGCCGCCGGTTGCACGGTATTCAACGAGGACACGCGGAGGATGATGTCCAGGCGCACCTTGTGATCGAAATGGCTGAGCACTTCGCCGGCCTGGTCCGGATCGAGGTAGGCGACGACGATGGCCTGGATCTGCGGGTGCTCGTAGCGGATCACGTCGGCCACCGCCCGCGGCTCCATCCACTTCAGGCTGTCGAGGCCGCTGGTGCTGCCGCCGAGGAGAATCCGGTCGATCAGGTTGCCGGCCTTGTCCTCGCCGAGGGCCTGGGTGAGCATCTTGCGGATGTAACCGTCCGCGCCCACGCCGAGGCTGGTCTGGTCGCCGACGATCTCGACGAACTCGCCCATCACCTGCTCCACCTGCTCGCGGTGGATGTTGCGCATTTGCGCCATGGCCACGCCGACCCGCTGCACTTCCTTGGGCCCGAGGTGCCGCAGCACCTGCGCGGCTTCCGTCTCGCCCAGAGACAGCAAGAGGATGGCGGCCTTGTCGACCCTGGTGAGCTTGGCGGGACCGCGATTGTCACTCATCGGCGTTGATCCAGTCTTTGACTACCTGGGCCACACGGCCCGGATCTTCCGCCACCAGACTCTTGATGGCGTTCAGTTGTGCATCATACCCCTCGCTGGGGCTCGGCAGCATGATGCTCTGCGGTCCGCCGAGGCTGACCCGATCATCGGACAATTCGCCTTCCAGGCCGCCCATGGCGCCGAGCTCCACATCGCGGCCCGCCGCCAGCTCGCGGGCCTTGGCGCCGCCGGTGATGTTGTTCAGCGCCGGGCGCAGGACGAACAGCACCAGGATCAGGATGAACAGCGCCCCGAAGCCCTGTTTCAGCAGGTCCCAGAACCAAGGCTGCTGGTAGAACGCGATTTCGTCGACCTGTTCGGCACCGTCGACGATGAACGGTGTATTGATCACGCTGACGCTATCGCCCCGGCTGGCATCGAAGCCCACCGCGTCCTGCACCAGGCGAGTGAAACGGGCCAGCTCGTCGGCCGTCCAGGGCACATGGGAGGCTTCGCCATTGGTGCCCACCTTCACCTGGTCGTCCAGCACCACCGCCACCGACAGCCGGCGCAGGCGGCCCTGTTGCTGTTTGGTATAGCTGATCGAACGGTCCAGCTCGTAGTTGCGCGTGGCCTGCTCGCGCTTGTCGCTGGGATAGGGCGCCAGCAGCGGCTTGCCGGTGGCCGGATCGATGATTTGCTGGCCGTTGTCGTTGAGGATCGGCTGACCCGGCGCCACCGCCGGAGCGGCGGCCGCGGCAGCGGCCTGTTGCGGCGCGGTGGCGGGTCCCGGCGGCTGGTTCGACAACGCGCCCGGCACACCGCCGGTGGCCTGGCCGGCCTGGCGTTCCTCGTTGAGTTTCTGTTCGCTGCGCAACGCCGGCTGGTCCGGGTTGAACATCTCGGCGGTGGACTCGACGGAACTGAAGTCCACGTCGGCGGACACCTCGGCCTTGTAGCGGCCGTTGCCGAGTACCGGTTGCAGGATGCTCTGCACCCGCTGGGTGAACAGGCTTTCCATGCGCCGGGTGTAGTCGTACTGCTTGCCGGCCATGGTCAGTTCGGAGAGCTCCTGTTGGTCGGAAAGCAGATTGCCTTTCTGGTCGACCACGGTGACCTGGGACTTGTTGAGCTCGGGCACGCTGGCGGCGATCAGGTTGACGATGGCCATCACCTGGCTGGGTTCCAGACTGCGCCCCGGATAGAGCTCGACCAGCACCGACGCGCTGGGCTTGCGCTCGTCGCGGACGAACACCGAGCTTTTCGGAATGGCCAGGTGAACCCGGGCGCCCTTGACGTTGTTCAGGCTGGAGATGGTACGGGCCAGCTCGCCTTCCAGGCCGCGCCGGTAATTGGTCGCCTCCATGAACTGGCTGGTGCCCAGCGCCTGCTCCTTGTCGAGGATTTCGAAGCCCACGTTGCCGTCGCTCGGCGCGATACCGGCACCGGCCAACTTGAGGCGCGCACGGGCGACGTCATCGGACTTCACCAGCAGCGCGCCGGTGTTGGGCTCGATCTTGTAAGGGATGTCGGCGGCGGTCAGCGCCTCGACCACCTGGTTGGCGTCCATACCCGAGAGGCTGCCGTACAGCGGACGGTAGTCGGGTTGTTGCGACCAGAGGACCACGGCGAAGCCGATCGCCACGCTGGCGGCCAAGCCGACCAACAGGCCGATCTGCCGCAGCATGGTCATCTCGGAAAGATTTTCCAGGAACGCCAGCCCGAACAGCGGCTTCTTCGGTTCCTCGACGTCCGCCTTGGCGGGAACGTTGGTGGCGACAGCGGCTTCAGCCATTTCTCACCTCACCCTTAAACCGGCATCTGCATGATGTCTTGATAGGCCTGGACCAGCTTGTTGCGCACTTGGGTCATGGCCTGAAACGACACACTGGCTTTCTGCGAGGCGATCATCACGTCGGTCAGGTCGACGCCGCTCTGGCCGATCTCGAAGGCATTGGCCAACTGTCCGGCAACCTGCTGGGTCTCGCTCACCTTATTGACGGCCTGGCCGAGCATTTCGGAAAAGCTCGGCGCGCCGGGCTCGGGGGCGCTGACGGCCGCCTTCGGACGTGCCATGGCATCCATTTGCATGGAGCGCATTTCCAACATCAGGCGATTGAACTCGACACCCTGGCTCATCACATTTCTCCAGCGACCGCAGATTTTTTGACGCTACGCGGTGTATGAGCAGGTGATTGCAACAAGGGTGCCAAACAGGCGAAGGGCCCAGTGGCAGGGGGTTTCCCGAGGGCGAGGCCTCGACGTAGCAAGATGCCGGCGAGGAGTGGCGGGGAGAAAGGTTGACGCGCGGCCGCGCGAACGGCGCGCGTCGGAATACCGGCGAGCCGGCTCCTGGGCCGGCTCGGGGTGACGCAACAGCGATAGCGGGGTCAACTGGCGAAGAGATAGGCCTCCACGTCCATGCCGGCATCCCGCATCTGCGCCAGCTTGTAACGCAGGGTGCGCGGGCTGATGCCGAGACGCTCGGCGGCCTCCTTGCGACGGCCGCGCTCCGCCCGCAAGGTGTCGATGATCATCTGGAACTCGTGGCGGCGCATATCGTCGCCCAGCACCCCGGCCTCGCCGACCGCAGGAGGTGCGGAACCGGCCGCGGGTGTCGTCGCGGGGATAGCAGCAGCCGGAGCACTCCGCAATGGCACGGGCGCCGCCGCGGCCGACAGGCCGATCGGTGTGCCCAGGCACAGATCCTCGGGCTGGATCCAACCGCCCTGCTGCAGGATCAGCGCGCGCTGGATCGCGTTGTCCAGTTCGCGCACGTTGCCCGGCCACGGATAGGCCAGCAGGCTGGCACGTGCTGCGGCGGAAAGCTGCACACGGGGGTGATTCATTTTTTTGACGTGCTTGGCCAGCAGCCGCTCGGCCAAGGGCAGGATATCCGCCGGCCGCTCCCGCAACGCTTGCCACGCCAGCGGAAACACCGAGAGCCGGTAGTACAGGTCTTCGCGGAACCGCCCCGCCGCCACTTCGCCAGCCAGGTCGCGGTTGGTGGTGGCCAGGACGCGGATGTCCAAGGTGATGGGTTTGCGCGCGCCAACCCGCTCGACCTCACGCTCCTGCAAGACACGCAGCAGCTTGGCCTGCAAGCCCAGGGGCATTTCGGAGATTTCATCGAGCAGCAGGGTACCGCCGTCGGCCAGTTCGAACTTGCCCGGCTGCGCGGCGATGGCCCCGGTAAAGGCACCCTTTTCATGGCCGAACAGCGTGGCTTCCAGCATGTTGTCGGGAATCGCCGCGCAGTTGATGGCGATGAAGGGCTTCTCGGCGCGGGCCGACTGGCGATGGATGTAACGTGCCAAGACTTCCTTGCCGGTGCCGGACTCTCCGGAAATCAGCACCGTGGAGTCGCTGCGCGCCACGCGTGCGGCCAGGTCGAGCAATTGTCGGCTGGCAGGCTCGGCGGCGATGGGGCCCTCCTCGGCGGCCGCGATGCGACCCAACGCATGACGCTCCACCAGCTCCAGCAGAGTCTTCGGCTCGAAGGGCTTGACCAGGTAATCGGCGGCGCCCTGGCGGATCGCGTCCACCGCCCGTTCGACGGCACCATGGGCGGTCATCAGCAGGACCGGCAAATGCGGATAGCGCGCGCGAATCACCCCGAGCAGGCGATGGCCGTCCATTCCCGGCATGTTCACATCGCTGATGACCAGGCTGTAGCTCGCGCTCGCCAGGGCATCGAGCGCGGCTTCGGCGCAGTCGACGGCCTGGTAGGCGTGGCCGGACAGGCTGAGCGTGTCCCCCAGGGCTTCGCGCAGCGCGCGGTCATCTTCGACCAATAGAACGTTGGCAGCCATGATCTCTACTCCTGAGAGGCGGAGGTTTCCGCCGCGGGCAGTAACGGCAGGGTCAGTCGGGCGCAGGTCCCGCGCCCGACCCGCGAACGCAGCGACAGATCGCCCTGGTGGGCGCGCGCGACGGCCTTGACCACGGCCAGGCCCAGACCGGTCCCCGTGGTTTTCGTCGTGAAGAAGGGCTCGCCCAGGCGCGCCAGGGTCTCCGGCGCGATTCCCGGACCATCGTCGCTCACGCACAGGTGCAGATGGGTATCGCGGCTATACAGGTGAACCTTCAGGCGTGCGTCGCGACCCGCCGCCTGGATGGCGTTCTGGATGAGATTGATGCTGGCCCCCACCAGGGTATCGCGATTGCACAGCAGTTCGCCCTGATGGGCGTCGCATTGCCAACGGATCGCCATATCGCCCACGTGGGGCTCGGCGGCGTGACGCAGCGCGTCGAACCAGGCCCTGGGCGCCAGGCGATCGGGCAACGGCAATTCGCCGCGGGCGAATACCAGCATGTCGCGGACCTGGTGTTCGAGCTCGTGCAGGCGCTCTTTCAGGCGCCCAGCGAAGCGCTGT
Organism: Pseudomonas sp. RIT-PI-AD; assembly: GCF_025642785.1. GTDB lineage: Bacteria > Pseudomonadota > Gammaproteobacteria > Pseudomonadales > Pseudomonadaceae > Pseudomonas_T. The sequence continues at coordinate 287,426 of NZ_JANZKU010000001.1, read as the reverse complement.
TGCTGTTCCACCGATAGCGCCTGTTCGTTGAGGTGGCTGGCGTAGAGCAACGCAGCGGAAAGCGGAGTACGTATCTGATGGGCCAGCGAGGCCACCATGCGCCCCAGTGCGGACAATCGCTCGTGCCGGGACAATTGATCCTGCAGGCGTCGCGTTTCGGTCAGGTCGGTGAGCAGGACCAGTTGCCCGGGTTCGCCATGCAGGGAGCAGGTGGCGATCGACAGTCGGCGGCCGTCCTTCAAGGATATCTCGTGACCGTCGTCTTCCCGGGGCGAGAAGCAACGGCTGATCACCTGCCGCCAGAGCATGCCCGCCAGCGGTTGGCCGAGCAGATGACGCGCCACCGGATTGGCCTCGCGCACCACGCCCTGCCCGTCGATCACGATGACGCCGCCAGGCAACAGGTCGAGCAGGCTCTGCAGGCGGTGGGCCAGCCGTTCTTTTTCCGCCAGCTCCTGCATGCGCTGGGCGCTGACCAGGGCCAACTGCCCCTTCAACTCACTGACCCGCGCCTCCAGCAGGGTGTAGGACTCGCTGAGTTGGGCGGACATCTGGTTGAACAGCGCGAAGGTCTGCTCGAGTCCGCTCGGCGGCGCATCGGCTTCCGACGGCGGTGTCTCGAAGGGGAATTCCTGGCTGGCGGCTTGCTTCATGGGTCGTCTCTCGCTTGGCGAACCGTCAGAAGACGGTCGGTCGAGATAGACATAGCAAGCAACGTGCCTAAAAAATTAGGCTTTATTTTCAAACGGTTGGAAAAAGCAGCCGAAGGCAGGCGTCAATCCTTCGGCTATTCGGAGCGGCAATCGCGGTCTATTCGACGCCCGCGTCGTCTTCGTCGCGGCGACTCATCCCGTACTTGCGCATCTTTTCCACCAGCGTGGTCCGGCGAATGCGAAGGCGCTCGGCGGCGCGCGCGACCACGCCATTGGCGTCGTCCAGCGCCTGCTGGATCAGGCCTTGTTCGAGATTGCCGAGATAGTCCTTCAGGTCCAGCCCCTCGGGCGGAAGCATCGCCGAGGTGCTCGTCCCGGAAAGACCGGCGGTGATCGCGCTGCGCTCCTCCAATTCTTCCCGCAGGCTGGCCGCCAGTTGTTGGTCCTCGTCTTCGATGTGGCGGAATTTCTTCGGCAACTCGGTGACGCCGATCACTCCGTATGGATGCATGATCGCCATGCGCTCGACCAGATTGGCCAACTCGCGGACGTTACCGGCCCAGTCGTGATGGCACAGCGACAAAATCGCGGCGGAATTGAAGCGGATGGAGCCCCGCTTCTCATGCTCCATCCGCGAGATCAGTTCGTTCATCAGCAACGGGATGTCTTCGATGCGCTCGCGCAGTGGCGCCATCTCGATGGGGAAGACGTTGAGGCGGTAGTACAGGTCCTCGCGGAAGCTGCCCTCCTCGATCATCTTTTCCAGGTTCTTGTGGGTGGCCGCGATGATCCGGACGTCGACGTTTTGCGTCTTGTTGCTGCCGACCCTTTCGAAGGTCCGCTCCTGCAACACGCGCAGCAGTTTCACCTGCATCGGCAGGGGCATGTCACCGATTTCATCGAGGAACAGGGTGCCACCGTTGGCCATTTCGAAGCGCCCGGCCCGGGTGGTGATGGCGCCGGTAAAGGCGCCCTTCTCGTGCCCGAAAAGCTCGCTTTCCAGGAGCTCCGCCGGTATCGCCCCGCAATTGACCGGTACGAAGGGCGCATCGCGACGCTTGGAGTGGTAATGCAGGTTGCGCGCGACCACTTCCTTGCCGGTCCCTGACTCGCCCAGGATCAGCACGCTGGCGTCGGTATCGGCCACCTGCTCCATCATCTGCCGAACCTGCTGGATGGCGCGACTGGTGCCCACCAGGCTCCGGAACAGATTGGGCTCACGCTGGCGGCCGCGCTCACGGGCCTGGTCATACATTTCCCGGTACACCTGGGTCCGGTGCAGGGAGTCCAGCAGTTTGCTGTAGCTCGGCGGCATTTCCAGACTGGCCAGCACGCGTCGGCGCACGTCTTCCGGCCAATCGTTGGGGATGGGCTCTCCGATCAGGAGCAAGGGCAGGTATTCGTCCCAATCGGCGAGCTGCCTGAGCAATTCGGGCTTGCCGCCCTTGAACTCGATGTCGCCGAGCAGGACGGCCAGGACGTCGCGACTGGAGCCGAGCGAAGCGACCCGCTCCTGCCAATCCGCACTGGTACAGGCCAGGTGCTCCTCGCCGAGGAAATTCAGAATGATCGCGAGCTCCCTGCGGCGCTCACTATGATCATCAATCAGCAGAAGTTTGGTTTCACGCCACATCGGACATCGGACTCACAGGCTGGCGCACCGTAGCGCGACAAGGCATTCGTACCCCTGGGTACAGGCACGAACGCCAGTATTAGGCCAGCAGTAAAGTCAAAATTCGCCGATTAGTCAATTTTATGACGGGCTTTTTTGCCGATAAAACGGAAGGAAGAGGGAAAAGGCCGAGGTCCGCGCCTCAGCCGAACAGTTCGTAGACTTTCGCTCCCTGGGCGGAACGCTGGATCATGACCAGCTCGTTGGCCACTTCATCGCGTGCGTCTACGCATGCCTGGGTCATCCGCCGGTAGACATCCATCAGCAGTTCCAACTGCACACGCAGGGCTTCTTCCTGGCCAACGCTTTCCACCAAGGCATCTTCGACCTGGCGGCGGCAGACCAGATCGAGGTCGCCGATGCGCTCCCAATCCGAATTGACCAAAGCGTCGCTCAATGCCAACCGTGTCTCTTCGATGTGCCGCATTGCATTTCCCATGAGAATCCCTCCAGGGTTCAGGACGCGATGGCGTCCCAACCGGTTTTGACTTCACGCAGCAGGCCAGAGACTTCTTCCAGCATGGAACCGTCATTGACCCGGTTGGCCTCGAGCAGGCGAGCGATCATGTAAGCGTACAGGCCGTCCAGGTTGACCGCGATCTCGCCGCCCTTGGTGAAGTCCAGGGCTTCGCGCAGTCCGCCAATGATGCTGATGGTCTTGCCGATCAGTTCACCCTTGAGAGCACCCTGGTCGCGCTGCAAGGCGCCCTGCGCCTGCGCAAGACGTTCGAGACCGCCCTGCATGAGCATTTGAATCAGGCGGTGCGGGCTGGCCTCTGCGACCTGCGCCTGGACACCTACTTGCTGGTATTGCTTGATAGCCATCATCGCGCTCATGTCACCGCCCCTTGTGCTTCAGCCGTTGCAATTTCGATATTCAAGATATCGGCTGGACCTGCAGGAGCTTTAAACGTTTTTTAAATGTTTTATGAGTGCCGGCGACGGGGTTCGAAAGCAAAAAGCCGCGCTCCGGAATGACCCGGATCGCGGCTCTGTTTCATCTGTATTTATGAGCTTTTTACGACCCCGGGAAGCGAGGCCAGGGTCGAGGCCAGGCTGGAGGAAGTAGTATTCAGCTTCGAAATCAGCGAGTCCATGGCGGTGTACTGGGCATACAGACGCGTGGATAGGGCTGTCATCCGAGCGTTGAGCGAAACCTGCGCCGCATCGTTATCCTTGATGGTCTTCTGCAGGATGGTCGTGCGTTGCTCGATGACGCCGTTACTCTTGGTGAACGGATCCAGCTTGGCGGTGAGCCGGCTGGCCAGCCCGGAATCGCCGGTGAAGTAGTCGGAAATGCCACTGAAATCCTTGGCAACGGCCTTGTCCAGCTTGTCGCTATCCAGCTTGAGGGTGCCGTCGGCCTGGGTAGTGATCCCCAACTCCGCCAGTGCACTGAAGGTGCCGCCACTCTGCGGCGCCACGAGCTCGTTGCGTACGCCGCTCAGGAGCGTACGCGCAGTGGCGTCGCCCACCAGGGCGCCGACCACGGGCGAACTGTTGGTGACGGGGGTGACCTTGGTCTGCGCGCTGATGACACCGATCAGGGTGTTATAGGAGTCGACGAACTTCTGCACGTTGCTTTTGACGGTGCCGGTGTCTTCCGCGATGGTAAGCGTCAGCGGTGTATCCGCAGTCGTCTTCGCCTTGAGGTTGAGACTGACACCATCGATAGCGTCGGTGATGGTATTGCTGTCGCTCACCACCGATAGGCCATCGATGGTCAGCTTGGCGCTCTGCGAACTCGACAGCGTCTTGCCAGCCTTGGCGACGGCCGTATCGTAGTCGGCCTTGGCAGCATTGTATTCGTCGGTAGTGCCGTAATCGTTGGCATCCGGCGCTGTCAGGGTCGGGCCCGGAAAAGTCAGATCGCCCAAGGAGTTGTCGCTGCCGGCCGCGCTGTTGCCGGTAACGGTAATGTCCTTGCCATCGCCTGTCTTGTTACTGTTAATCACCAGGCGCGAGCCTTGGCTGTCCGTCACGATGGTGGCGGTCAAGCCTGCTCCAGCGCCTTGCTTGTTGATCGCATCGCGAATGCCCGCGAGGGTGTTGTTGGTGCTATCGACCGTTACGTTCAACGCCTCGGTACCGCCCACATCGATCTGGAGGGTACCTTCGTTGAATTTCGCGGTACTGCCACCCGCTACGGCGGCAAGCGCCACCTTACTGTTCGAGGCCAGTTGCGAGACCTCGATCTTGTAGGAACCCGCAACGGCGCTGACGCTCGAATCGGCGGTCAACGCAGTGGTATTGGAGGAGGACGCCGTACGTGCCAGAAAGGACGATGGGCTGTTGAGCGTGGCCAAGGCAGTCTGGAAATTGCTGATGGCACTCTTCAAGGTGCCGAGCGCGGTCAGCTTGGTAGTCGCCTGGCTGGAAACCTTAGTGATCTGGTTTTGCTTGGGCGCTTTTTCCGCGGCCACCGACGCGTCGACGATGTCCTTGATGTTGATACCGGAAGCGATCCCGGTAGTAATTCCTGATGTGGCCATGCTGCACCTCCGTCAATAAACTGTCTTCGGGGTCCGTGTTCAGCCCGTTTAGGATTGAGCAATCAAAAAACGCGCCACCTGATCAGGCTTTCGTTTCGAACATCAGACTACGAACGTCATCGAGGCGCTCTGCGAGCCGCAACACTTCTTCAGAAGGAATCTGACGAATCAACTGCCCTGAGTCGGCATCCATCACTTTGACCACGATGTCGCCACTGGATTCATCCACGTTGAAATTCAGATAGCGATTCACGTTTTGCACGAACGACTGGATCTCGGCTACCGCACCCTTCACGTTTTCGCGCGAAGCATCGCCTGACTGGGTTGTTCCGTTGCTTTGTCCATCCTCGGTTTGTGAGGAAGCCTGAATCGGCCCCGTCGAAACGGACACAGGGACGGAGGTCTTGAACGTGGAGAGATTGTTGATGTTCGCAACGTCCATTTTTCAGTACCTCACAAAGACCAAAAGAGGGGGAAGAGTCGCCTCTTCCCCCTTGCCTCTAGGCTATGACTCAGCCCTTATCTCAGCAGGCTGAGGACAGACTGCGGCAACTGGTTGGCTTGGGCCAGGATAGCGGTACCCGCCTGTTGCAGCACTTGGTTTTTCGACAGAGTCGCAGTTTCCGCGGCGAAGTCGGTGTCCTTGATCCGGCTACGGGCAGCATCGGCGTTCTCGGCGATGTTGGTCAGGTTATCGATGGTGTTGGTGAAGCGGTTTTGCACCGCACCCAGATCGGCTCGTTGAGAGTCGATACTGGCCAACGCCTGGTCGATCACTGCGATCGCGCTCTGAGCACCCTCGGCGGTAGAGATGTCCACTTTGTCGACGGTGTTCTTGGTTGCCGCAGTGTTCCCGAACAGTTCAGTGGCGCCCGTTACCGAGTAGGAAGACGAGGCGTTCAACTGGACTGTACCGACAACGGTGTTGGTACCCGAAGAGAGTGCCGCGCCGCTGGCCAACGCTTTACCGTCGGAACCCTGTACAGCTACGGTCACGCTGGTTGCACCGCCGCCACCGATCTGTACGTTCTCACCGCTGCTGGAGGTGATGGTCAGTGTACCCTTGCTGTCCAGGTTGGCGGTCAGGCCGAGTTTGGACGAGTTGGAGTTCAGCTGATCCGCCAGATCCGAAGTCGAAGTGATACCGGACAGCGTGATGGTATCGCGGTCGCCGACCTTGAAGGTCAGATCGATCGGAGTACCCGACGCCGAACCGGACACCGACGCGGTGAACACGGTACGTGCCGAAGCGCTGAGACCTTGGACCGAGCCATCGAGCAGCTTGGCCGCGTCTTTGGCACTGGTGGCAGCGCTCAGATCGACGGTTTCGGTCTTGCCACCGCCTGTCACGCTGACACCACTCGCACCGGCGAACAGCGCACCGGTCGCAGTGCTCACGCTACCGGCGACAGAACCGGAAGCCGCGCCGCTGCTGGAACCCAGTTGATAGGAACCGATGGCGGTCGAAGAAGCATCCTTCAGGCTCACGTCGATGGTTTCGTAGGCGTTGGAACCTACTTGGAAGCTGGAAGTACCGAACGAACCGTCGAGCAGCTTACGACCACCGAAGGTGGTGGTATCGGCGATACGGGTCAGTTCAGCTTGCTGCGCCGACACTTCTTTCTGCAGGGCGGCACGGTCGGTGTCGCTGTTGGAGCCGTTGGCTGCCTGGATGGACAGGTCGCGGATCCGCTGCAGGATGTTGGTGGACTGCTGCAACGCACCTTCAGCGGTTTGCGCCAGGGAGATGCCGTCGTTGGCGTTGCGGGAAGCAACGTTCAGACCGCTGATCTGGTTGGTCAAACGGTTGGAGATCTGCAGGCCGGCCGCATCGTCCTTGGCGCTGTTAATACGGTTACCGGTGGACAAACGCTGCAACGAGGTGCTCAAGGCACCCGAGGAAGCGTTCAGGTTGCGCTGAGTGTTCAGCGAGGAGATGTTTGTATTAACTGTCAAGGCCATGATGATGTCCTCCGAAGGACCTAGCTGATTGCCTGAGCTTGCGACTCCGGGCCTGTTGCTCAGGCGTACCTAAAGTTCGCATTCGTAGTCTTTATCGGCGTTCCCGCCTGGACCTTTAGAGCCCTGGAGAACTTTTTTTCTCCCTTCTGCCTTGACAAGCGCTTGGGGTGAAAGCCGTCACCGAAGCTATCGACACGAAGTCCTCCAACTTTAGCCGATCGCTTCTATCTGGCCTTTCACCTACCGTGACTTTTCAATCGGGCAGCCAGGCCGCTTGCCAGCGACGCAGGTTTTCCCCGGACAACATCCAGTCGCGATGCACGCATTCGCGCAGCGCCCTGCCCTGCGCGGCCGAGGCCTCGGGATCGGCCAGGTGCTGCTGGATCGCATCCATCCAGTCCTTGAAACGATTCTTTACCCGGGTCACCGGCAGGTCGCCCCGGAAGCAGCGCACGTCGCTGCAGATCACCGGATAGGCGCAGGCGCCGTATTCCAGCAGGCGCAGGTTGCTCTTGCACTCGTTGAACAGGTTCTGCTCCAGCGGCGCCAGGGCCAGGTCGAGGTCCAGGCTGGCGAGCTTGGCCGGGTACTCGTCGATGGAAACCCCAGGGTGGTATTCCTTGACGTAGGGGCGCAGCTTGTCCGGGCACATGCCGAAGAACACCCAGTCCACCCGGTCGGCCAGTTCGCGGACCACGTCGAAGATCAGTTCCAGGTCGCCGGTATGGCTGGCACCGCCGCCCCAGCCGATGCGAGGCTTGTCGCCCACGTTGCGGCGGCTCTGCAGGTGGCCCCACCAGTGCACCGGCAAGGTGTTGGCCACGACCCGGATGGTGCCGTGCAGGTCGGCGAAGCTTTCCGCCAGGGCTTCGGTGGACAACACCAGGCGGTCGGTCAGGGCGATCACTCGCCGCAGCGACTTGACGATGTCCTTGGGCATGGTGGCGCGGTGCACGCTCTTCAGCGGCAGGTTCGGCAGGTAATCGTCCAGCTCGAAGACCTTGAACGCCCGGGAAAACGTGCGCACCTCGGATATCGCGGCAAGGTTCTCGTCGCGGATCTGCCGCTGCAGCAGCAGGACGTCCGGCTGGAAACGCTCCAGTTCGACCAGGGAATGGTAGCGATCGCTGATCTGGCCCTGGATCAGCCCGGCTTCCTGGAGCGCCTTGAACGGCTGGATCACCCGGTAGTGACCGCAGCCGAAATGATCCGCCGGGTAAGCCAGCACCCGGGGCAGCCCGGCGATCGGCAAGGGGTCCCAGCTCCGGTCGCGGACATGGTCGAAATCGAAGCCGGAGCTGACGATCGACAGGTTGCGGTTATACGCCGGGTCATTGGCCAGCACCGGCAGCCAGCGGCTGTACATCAGGCCCTTCTCCCGCTCCACTTGCTCGCGCTTTTCGCTGCTCCAGGCGCCGGACTGCTCGTGGCTCACGCCACCGTCGGTGACCACCACGCAATGCGGCGTCCACACCGTCAGGTAGCCGACCTCACGCACGCGCAGGCAGAGATCGACATCGAACTGGCTGTATTGCAACGCCTCGTCGAGACCGCCGACCTCGTCGAATACCGAGCGGCGCACCATCAGGCAGGCGGCGCTCACCGCGGTGTAGTCCTGGTCTACTTGCAGCCGCTGCATGTAGCCCGGGGTCTCCAGGGGCTGGCCGACGAAGGGCCGGTCCGCCGGGCCATTCAGCCCGAGGATCAGGCCCGCGTGCTGGATGCGCCCGTCGGAAGACAGCACCTTGCCGCCGACCACGCCCACTTCGGGACGCAAGCCGTGGTTGATCAGTTGCGTCAGCCAATGGGCGTGGATGATGATCGAGTCGCTTTCCAGCAACACCAGATAATCGCCGAGCGCCTCGCGGGCCCCCAGGTTGAGCAGCGCCGGCTGCGAACGCGCGGACGCGGAACCGACCACCCGGACCTGGTCGCTGCCGAGCCCGGCGATACCGGCCAGCCAATCGCGTACTTCCGCGTCGGCGTCGCCGCCTTCGAGGATCAGCAGCTCGAAACGGGGATAGCCGGTCTTTTCCAGCAGACTTTCCACGCACTGACGCAAGACCGGCAGGCGTCGGTCGGCGCTCACCAGGATCGACACCAGCGGAGTGTCGGCGTGGCGATAGTCGATGCGATAACGACCCGGCAGTTCGCTGAGCACCTCGGCCTGGTAGCCACGGGCACCCAGGTGCCGCTCAATGGCCCGGCGCTCGTCGGGGTTGTCGGCCAGCAACGGCGCGTCGGTGCTCAACAGCACCTCGTCGACGTGGCCGAGACCGACCAGACCGCCCTGCTCCACCAGCCGCAGCAACAGGTCGAGCTCCGCCGCGCCGGCGAAGTCGGCGTCGAAGCCGCCGAGCCCGTCCAGCACGTCGCGGCGGAACAGCCAGTGGCGCGCATGGGCGGCCGGGAAACTCAGCAGCAGGTCGAGGTTGAAGGCCGGACGGAAGGCCGCGCCGAGAAAGCCGTCGGGACCGCGATGGAATTCGTCGGCGAAGATCGCCCGGCAGTCCGCCGCCTGGGTCAGCTCGACCGCCAGCATTTGCAAGCCGGCCGGGGTGAACTGGTCGCCGGCGCGGGCCACCATCAGCCATTGGTCATCGCTGGCGGCGATCGCGGCATTCAGCGAGGCGATGGTGTCCGCCTGCCTGGCATGGAGGCGCACCGGCAACGAGGTGGCGGGGATGTCGACGCCGTCGGCCGCGAGCAGATGCAGGGTCACCTGCCGGTAGCGCCCCTCCTCGAGACTGCGCAGGGTGTCGGCCAGGGCCTCCGCCTGGCCTTCGTCCGCCAGCAGCAGGATACCGATCCTCGGCTCTGCGCCGGCCGGCAGCAGGTGCCGCTCGATCAGCCGGGTCTGCTCCGCATTGGGCGTGCGGGATGCCAGCCAGCGCTCCAGGTTGCGCTGGAAGCGCAGTTGATGGCCGTATCGGGCGAATTCCGCGGCAGCCGCCTGGGTGACCGCGATGAAATGGTCCAGCTGCGGCCAGAAGGCCCGCGCCTCCGCCTCGAGCTTTTCCCGCAACAGCGGCAAGGTGGCGCGGGCCCGCTCGATTTCGGCCTTCTCGAGGCCCCAGGCCAGCCCGTACATGCCGGTTTCGTCCGGCGCGATGAGATGGGGCGCCGCCGGGTTGGGCACGATCACCCCGAGGCAACCGCACAGGGCCGCCTCCAGCACCAGGCCGGAGGCCTCGCCGCAATACAGGTATTCGCACTGCTGGAACAGCGCCGCCAGGCTCTCCCAGGACTCGGGCCATTGCGGGGTGATTTCCACCGCGTCCGGCGGCAACAGCGAAGCGTCGATCTCGGCGTGGCCGCGACGCCCCTTGTAGTAGCAGACCTTGCCGCGCACCCGCGTCGCGGGGTTCTGCGGCGGCTGGAAAACCCGCAGGTCGACCGCCGGCAGGAAAAGCACGTTTTCCGGTTTCGCCCCGTATTGCGTCAACCCCTTGGTGTAGGCGAACACCAGATCGTCGGGATCGTAGACCCCGCTGCCCTCGATGAAGCCGGGCTTGTTCAGCAGGTAGCGGACGACGGTGTTGGCCTTCAGCGGGTTGCCGTCCATGACTTCCGGGTAGACCACGATGGGCTCGATCCCCGCGGTCTTGTGCAGCTCCACCACCAGGTCGGTCAGGCGGGGCGTCATCAGGTCCGGACTCATCACCTGGGCATAGATGTAGGCTTCATGGCCGGAACGGATCAGCGCGTCGCAGAGCATGTGCAACACGCGGATGCCGGCGGAGTTGCGCCGGTAATCGGCGGCCATGATGTAGTAGGGATTGGGACGTTTGGCGAACAACGCGCGGGTGGACTGGCTGGGAGACGGGGTTACCACGGGAGAATTGGCCATGTTCGCTCACTAGTCGGGAGATTGACGCTTTGCTCACTATAGCAACCATCATGCCCGGCCCTAGCAACCATCATGCCCGGCCCCGGGCGCCCCCAGGCGCTTTCGACGGCGCGCGCCGCCTCGTCAGCTGGATGCTCGCATCCCTCAGGCGTCGCGCCACCACTGCGCGGTGCGCAGGATCGCCTGGTCCAGCGGCGTCCAGACGTCCAGACCCAGGCCACGGGCCTTGTCGATGTCCGGGATATAGCGTGAACGCGGGCCGGCATCGCCCTGGTCGGCGACGCGCAGCGGCTTGTCCGGCGCCAGCAACGCGGCGACCCGCTGCGCCAGATCGACGACGCTGAGCGCGGCGTCGGAGCCGACGTTGTAGGCCTCGCCGGCGCGCCCCTGCATCAACAGCGTCAGCAGCCAACCGGCCAGGTCGGCCCCGTAGAGGTAGCTGCGCAGCGCCTCGCCCCGGGATTGCAAACGGATCGCGTCGTGCCACAGCGCGTCGCGGATGAAGTTGCCGATGGCGAAGTGTCCATCCAGCGGCAGGCCCGGCCCGGCGAAGGCGAAGCAGCGCGCATGCACCACCGCGAACCCCTCGCGACGGGCATACAGCGCGCCGAGGGTTTCCGCGGCGCGCTTGGCCTCGCCATAGGCGCTGTCGGCGGATTCGCTGGCGCAGGCATGGGTGGCCGCCTCGAGGATCCGCGCGCTGTCCGCCGGTTGCCGCCCGTATTGGGCGCCGGAGCCGACCAGCAGCACCCGGCGCACGCCGCCGGCGACCGCGGCGTCCAGCAGATTGCGGGTGCCTTGCAGGATGCCGTCGTAGATGGCCAAGCCGTCGCGGTGCGCCTCGGCCGAGGTGTCGGTACCGGCATGCAGCAGCAGGTCGAAGGGCCGGCCGCCCAGGTCCACGGTGCGCATGTCGCCGGCGCACCAGTCGAGCCAGGGGGCCTGGCGATACCGCGGCTCCTGGCGCAGGAAGCGTTCGGGGTCGCGGGAAACCAGGGTGACCCGCGGCTGCACGCCGGCGGCGTGCAGCGCATCGAAGGTGGCCAGCAACCAACGGCCGAAGAAACCGGTCCCTCCGCTGAGCAGCAGGCGCTGGCCATGCAGCGCGCGCAGCCCCGGCAGGCGCCCGAGCAGGCTTTCGATATCGGCGGCGATGCACGGGCTGTCCAGGGACAGCGAAGGCACGCCGGCCATCACAACCCGCGACGTTTGATCAGGGTGCGCATCGCCGGATTGATGAACGAGCCTTCCACGTGTTCCAGGGTCAGGGAGCCGTCCTGCTGCAAGGGCTGCGACAGGGTCAGGCCGTTGAGCAGTTCGCGGCAGGACAACTGGCCCTTCTGCAACGGAACCGCCAGGTAGAAATCCTCGCTGAAATTCGCGTGGTCCATCACGTAGCCGGCTTCCAGGTCGCGCTTGGCGTAGACGCCGCGCACCAGGTTATCCAGGTATTCCACCTCGCGGGTCGGCAGCACCCGGCGCTGGGTGCCGGCGCCGCCGCACATTTCCCGGGCCTTGTGATAGGCGCGGAACCACTCGTCCACCTGGTGGGGCAGCGAACAATAGGAGGACACCGGAATGCCGTCGGCGTCGATGTCGATGTGCCGCTCCCAGGTGCGCGCGCCCTTGGCATAGGAGATGAGCATGGAATGGGTCCAGTCGTGGTACTCGTGGGTCGAGAAACCGATCACGTGGTTCGGGTAGCGATTGCGGAGGAAATCGATCTGGTTCAGCTCCAGCTCGTGGTCCTCGGAGGGATAGAGCGACACGCAGTGGTTGATCGCCAGGGGAATGTCGCGGTTCTCGAAGAACAGCACCAGGTCGTCCAGGTTCTTCTGGCTGGCGCCGCCCGACGAGGCGATCACCGGCCGGCGGGTCTGGGCGATGCGCTCGATCAGCGGCCAGTCGTTGATGTCGGAACTGGCCATCTTGATGATCGGGAAGTTGAATTTCTCGCAGAGGTCCACGGACTGCTCGTCGAACGGCGTGGCCATGGGGATGCAGCCGGACTTGGCGATCGCCTCGACCAACACGCCGAAGTCTTCCTCGGTGAGCTTGGTGTCGAGGGTCTTCTTCACGTAGCGGATGTCTTCGCGGTTCTGGAAGTCCTTGTGCACGAAGCGCTCGACGTCGCGGAACTGCAGCTTGATCGCCGCCTTGACGTTGTTGAAGCGCACCGGGTGGGCGAACTGCTGGACGATGCGCAGACCCCGGTCGAGGCGGCCCCAGTGGTTATTGGCCAGTTCGAGCACGAACAGGTCTTCGAACACTTCGTTTGGATTTCGCATGGAGTCTTTCCTGTCTTTTTATTCGTCACCGCCACGCGGCGAAAGGCCCGGACATCGCCGAGGCGGACTCATCGATGGGCGTAGAACACCGACTCGAAGGAATTCGTTTCGTGCAGCTTCAAGGTGATCTTATAGCCGAGGCCGAGGCCATGGATGAACGTGGGGATGCGCCACAGATCGTCCCAGCGGTGATACGCCGCGATGGCCAGGAACGGGCCCTGCTCCAGCAGCAGGCGCCGCGCGCCCTCCAGGGCCTGCATTTCGTTGCCCTCGATATCCAGCTTGAGGAAGTCCACCCGCTCATGGGCCAGCAGGTCGTCCAGGCGGATCACCTGGATCAGCGTGTCGCCCTGGGGGTCCAGGCTGCTGCCCTCGCCGGCGCCGGCATTGAAGCGCAGGCAGGCGGTGCTGTCGGACAGCCCCACCGGCAGGCTGACGGCGGGAAGCCCCTGCTCGCCCATCCGCGCGACCAGCCGCGGGTAGTTGCCGGGATCGGGCTCGAAGGCGTAGATCCGCTCCAACGCCAGGACCTCCGCGGCCATCTGCACGCTATCGCCGTCGTAGGCGCCGCCGTCGAGGTAGACGCAGGGCTGGGCCACCGCATGGCGCAGCGACGGCGGGAAATACTGCGGCTCGGCGCTGAGGGCCAAGGGTCGCTCCAGGGCCAGGGCCTGGCGGAAATCCAGGATCGCCGCGAAGGCCTCGCGGCTGGCCTGGTCCGCCAGGCAGGCGCGGGCCGCCTCGATCGATTCGCCCATCGCTGGATAGTCCTCCAGCGGCGCCAGCCAGTAGCGCCAGCCCATGGCCGCCGCGACCCAGGAAAAATACTCCTGGGGCACGTGGACCCCGGCGAAGCCGGCGTCCAGGCAGCGCCGGCGCAGGGCGGTCAGCTCGGACTCGGCGTTGCGGTTGTAGACGCCGATCAGGATCGGACCCTGGGTCACCGGGGCGGGAACGCCGCCGAGGCCGTAGACCGGCAGGCCGTCGCTCTGCGCGTCGGCGGGATGACCGCTGACGACGAAGCAGCGGACCCGGATGCCCTGCCCCTCGCAGGCCCGGCGCAAGGCCCTGGCGAAGACGCCGGCGCCGAAGATCGCCACGCCGTCGCGCCTGGCGTGGGCCAGGCTGACCTGGAGGATTGCGCGGAGTTCGGCGGGGTCGCGGCGTTCGGCCATGGCGGTTCTCTCTCAGTGGGTCGCGGGGCGGCGCGAACGCAGGGCGGCGGCTTCGGCGCGTACGTCGGCCAGCGTTCGCGGGTCGAGGAACGGGAACATGTCGTCCAGTTCCGGCGTCTGGAACTTGCCGTCCTCGCCGATGCGCGACTTGATCCGCGGTTCGAAGGATTGCGCCGGGTCCACCTCGATCTGCACCAGGCGCGGCCCGTCGGCCTCCAGGGCCTCGTCGAGGCGGGACAACTGCTCGGCGCAGGTCACGCGCGCCGCCGGCAAGCCATAGGCCTCGGCCAGCCGCGCGTAGTCCGGGCAATCCACGCCGGAAGCGGGGTCGGCGCCCACCACCCGGCCGAAGAAATTCTCGTGGGTCTGCTTGATCGACAGGTAGCCTTCGTTGGCCAGCACCAGCACCAGCACGTTCAGGCCGCGGGTGCGCAGGGTTTGCAACTCCTGCACGTTCATCTGCAGGCTGCCGTCGCCGGCGAAGCACACCACCCGGCGGCCCGGCGCCGCCACCGCCGCGCCGAGCGCGGCCGGCAGGTCGTAGCCCATGGAGGCCGAACCGGAGTTGCTGAACAGCCGCTGGCCCGGCCGCAGGTGGCCGACCTGGAACGGCAGGATGCAGGCGGAGGCGTTGCCGCAAACCACGATGTCGTCGTCCCGCAAGGCCTGAAAAACCCGATGCACCACCGCGTAGGGGTTCAGCCGCGGGCTGAAGCCCTGATGGGCCTGCAGCACCGGGAAACGCTGCTGGAGCGCGCGGGTCCAGGCGTTCCAGGGCGAGAAATCGGGAAGGTCGACACCCTCCAGGGTGCGTTCCAGGGCGACGAGGAAATCCCCCACGTCGGCCTGTACCGGAATCGCCGCGCGAACCAGCGGCTTGTCCAGCTCCCGGGGGTCGATGTCCACCTGGACCAGGGTCGCGCGGCTGGCGAACGAGGGCCAGTTGTAGCTGACTTGGCGGATGTTCAGCCGCGAGCCCAGGACGATGACCAGGTCGGCATTCTGCAGGGCGAAGTTGCCGGCGCGGGTGCCGATGGTTCCGGGTCGCCCGGCGAACAGCGGATGATCGCTGGCGATCAGGTCGTGGGTCCAGGCGGTGGCCAGGGGGATGCCGTGACGCTCGGCGAACGCCAGCAGCGCGTGCTCGGCGCCGCTCAGGCGGACCCCGGTGCCGGCCAGCAGCAGGGGGCGGTCGGCGCTGCGCAGGTGTTCCAGTACCGCGCGACAGGCGGCCTCCAGCTCGTCGCTGCGATCCTGCGCCCGGTCTTCGGGACGCGTGGCGAACGCCACCTCGGCCTGCGCGGATTGCACGTCCAGCGGAATGTCCAGCCAGACCGGGCCCGGCCGGCCTTCGCGGGCCAGGGCGAGCAGCCGCGGCAAGGCCTCGCCGAGCTGCTCGGCGCCGCCGATGGCTTCCGCCGCCTTGCACACCGGGCGGGCCATGGCGACGATCGGCGCCTCCTGGTCGCCCAACTGGCGCAAACCGGGGACCGGGGTGTGGTCGAGGCTGGTTTCGCGCTTCACCTGGCCGGAGATTACCAGCATCGGGATGGAATCGGTGAAGGCCCCGAACACGCCATTGAGCGCGTTGATCCCGCCCGGGCCGGTGGTGACGTTGACCAGTGCCGGCTTGCCGCTGATCCGCGCATAGCCCTCGGCGGCCATGGCGCAAGCCTGCTCGTGGTGCATGAAGGTGCAGCTGAGTCCGGGATGGCTGGCGAGGGCCTGGTTGAGAAACATCGCACCGCCGCCGGTGACCGCGAAGACCTGTTCGATCCCTTGCGCCACCAGCCAGTCGGCAATTTGTTCGGCTATCGTTTTCATGCGGTACCTGGATCGATTCGTCAATGAAAGTCGAGGAAAAAGCTTCAGATCACCCGGTGGATGGAACGGGTTCGGCCCTCGCCGAAGGCGCGGCATTCGGCCTCGATCTGCCGGTGTTCCACCGCCGCGCAGATCAACAGCGGCGCATCGGCATGGGCGGCGAGGCCCGCGGCCGGCGTGAGGATCGGTCGACCGGCGAGCTGCCGCCCCTGCTTGTTCGGATCGTTATCGAGAAACGCCGCCAGCGCCAGCCCCTCGAAGGCGCCCAGGCCGAGCAGGCGCTGGGCCATGGAACCCGCGCCCCAGACCAGCACCTCGCGGCCTTCCGGCAGGGGCGGCTCGATACGCACCGCCGCCTGGCGCTCGCAGGCTTCCAGGTAAGCGCGCATGTGGCTCACCACCTCAGGCGCGGCGGGCGGCACCCCACTGCCCTGCCCGGCGATCAGCGCCAGTGCCGGATAACCGGAGCGGTCGTCCAGGGGTAGAACGAAACGCTCCAGGGCCAGGGCGGCGAACCCCAGCTCGCGGGCCAGCACCTGCAGGGACGCAGGGCCGAAATGATTGATGTGCTCGCTGTCGACGTAATAGAACGGGGTGCGCGGATGCTCGCCATAGCGACCGGCGTCCGGCACCTCGATGTACAGGCGCCCGCTCGCCGTCAGTTGCTCACGCAGCGGTTGCAGCAGGCTCAGGTCGCGCAGGTGCTCGGCCACGTGGCTGAGGACGATCAGCTCGAAACGCTGGCCGGTGAACAGCTGCGCCACGCGGTCCAGGGTCCCGGCATGGATCTTCAAGCCCTGCCGGGCGCCGAGGGCGGCGCATCCCGGATCGGGGTCGAGCCCCCGGCCGCCATCGAAACCGCGGCGCGCCACGGCCGCCAGCAGGCCGCCGCGGCCACAGCCGAGGTCCAGCCAGGGCGAATCGGCCCGAGGCAACAAGCGCGCGACGCGCTCCGCGGCGTCGGCCAGGCGCCGGTTGTCGCTGGCGGCTTCGCCGGAACCGCTGGCGTTGGCCGCCGCGTACTTGGCGCAGTGGGCATAATAGCGGTCGTAGTCCCCTTGGGTCGCGGCGGTGTCGGCGTAGACGAAATCGCAGACGTCGCAGGCGACCAGGTCGTACTCGCCGGGCAACGGCGAGCCGCTGGGTTGCACCAGGCGCATGGCCCGCAACCCCGTCACCTGTCGCGCGGCGCACAGCGGGCAGGCGCGATGCCGCGCCTCACGCAAGGCGGGGGCGTTCATGCAGGCTTCCTCAGGAATGCCCTGAGCCGCTCGGCGACGTAGTCCAGGTGGCTATCCTCCAGCCCCGGCCAGACGCCGAGCCAGAAGGTGTCGTGGAGGATGCGGTCGGTGCGGGTCAATTCGCCGGCGACCCGGTAGGTGCGCCCCTGCATGTAGGGCTGGCGGATTAGGTTGCCGGCGAACAGCAGGCGAGTGCCCACCTTGTGCGCGTCCAGATGCTTGAGCAGCTCCACCCGCTCGACGCCGCAGCCGGGTTGCAGGGTCAGCGGGAAACCGAACCAGGATGGCTCGCTGCCGGGCGTCGCCGAAGGCAGCAAGAGCTGCCCCTGGAGGTCCGCCAGACGCTCGTGGAGGCCGGCGAAGTTGCGCTTGCGCCGCTCGACGAAGCCGTCCAGGCGGTCGAGCTGGGCCAGCCCGCAGGCGGCCTGCATGTCGGTGATCTTCAGGTTGTAGCCGAGGTGCGAGTAGGTGTACTTGTGGTCGTAGCCGGCGGGCAGTTGCCCCAATTGCCAGCCGAAGCGTTTGCCGCAGGTGTTGTCCACGCCCGGCGCGCAGTAGCAGTCGCGGCCCCAGTCGCGGAAGGATTCGAGGATGCGCTTGAGCTTGGGGCTGTCGGTGAACACCGCACCGCCCTCGCCCATGGTCACGTGGTGCGCGGGGTAGAAGCTCAGGGTGCCGATGTCGCCGAAGGTCCCGACCAGGCGACCGTCGTAGCGCGAACCCAGGGCGTCGCAGCAATCCTCGATCAGCCACAGGTCGTATTTCTCGCACAAGGCCTGGATGACCTTCAGGTTGAAGGGGTTGCCTAGGGTATGGGCGAGCATGATCGCCTTGGTCCGCGGCGAGATCGCCGCCTCCACCAGGTCGGGGTCGATGTTGTAGGTGCCCAGTTGCACGTCGACGAACACCGGCACCGCGCCGAATTGCAGGATCGGGTTGACGGTGGTGGGAAACCCCGCGGCCACGCCGATGACCTCGTCGCCCGGCTTGATCGCTTCGTCGCCCAGGCGCTCGGAGGTGAGCGCGGAGAACGCCAGCAGGTTGGCCGAGGAACCGGAGTTGGTGGTGAGCACGCTGCGCACGCCGAGGTAGCGCGCCAGGCGGCGCTCGAAGGCGTCGTTGAAGCGACCGGTGGTCAGCCAGCCGTCCAGCGCCGCCTCGGTCATGGCCTGCAATTCGCCGGCGCCGAGCACCTTGCCCGAGGGCGGGATGCTCGACGTACCGGGCTCGAATGGCCGTTCGGCATACTGCAAGGCGGCGTATTCGGCCACCAGTTCGCCGATCTGCTGGCGCAGTGCCTGGGCTTTCGCGTCGCTCATCGAACCTCACCTTGGTAAACGTCTATCTGTCGCCGGCTGAACGCCTGCATGTCTTCGCCGGCGGCCCAGGCGCGCTGCCAGTCGCAGGTCAGCCGCAGCGCCTGCTCCAGGGTCCAGTGCGGCTGCCAGCCGAGGCGCTGGCGGGCCAGGCTGGAATCGAGGGTCAGCAGAGTCGCTTCGTGCACGCCCGGCGCCGCATCCACCCGCCAGCGCGGCGAACCCTGCCAGAGCGCGGCGAGCTTTTCCACCAGCGTGGCGACGCTGCTCACGCCCTGGGCGTCGGGGCCGAAGTTCCAGCCCTGGGCGAAGGCCGCGGGCGTCTCGCCACACAGCGCCTGGGCCAGTTGCAGGTAGCCGGCCAGCGGATCGAGCACGTGCTGCCAGGGCCGGGTGGCCTGCGGATGGCGCAGGACCACCTCGTCGCCGGCGCTCCAGGCGCGCAGGACGTCCGGCACCAGCCGGTCGGCCGACCAATCGCCGCCGCCCAGCACGTTGCCGGCACGCGCGGTGGCCAGAGCCACGCCGCGCTCGGCGAGGAAGGACGCACGGTAGGCGGCGCACACCAGCTCGGTGCAGGCCTTGCTGCTGCTATAGGGGTCGTGGCCGCCGAGGCTGTCGCTCTCGCGATAGGGCCAGAGCCATTCGCGGTTCTCGTAGCACTTGTCGGTGGTCACCACCACCACGGCACGCACGCTCGGGCAGGCGCGCACCGCCTCCAGCAGATGCGCGGTGCCCATTACGTTGGTGGAATAGGTGGCCAGCGGATCGCGGTAGGACGCGCGCACCAAGGGCTGCGCGGCCAGGTGGAAGACCACCTCGGGCTGCGCCGCGCAGAGGCTGTCACGCAGGCGCTGGGCGTCACGGATGTCGCCGATTTCGCTGCCCAGCACCTGGTCCAGGCGAGCGGCCCGCCACAGCGCCGGCTCGGTCGAAGCCTCGAGCGCGTAGCCCTGGGTGCGGGCGCCGAGAGCGTCCAGCCAGAGGGCCAGCCAACCGCCCTTGAAACCGGTATGGCCAGTGAGGAAGACCCGTCGGCCGCGCCAGAACTCCGGTTCTAGCGCCATAGTTGCCAATCCGCTCGGCCGCTTTGCCAGCGCTCTTCCAGCAGGACCTTGTCGCGCAGGGTGTCCATGGGTTGCCAGAAGCCGCGATGGGTGTAGCTCATGAGCTGGCCGGCGTCGGCCAGTTCGAGCATCGGTTCCTGTTCCCAGGTGGAGGCGTCGCCCTCGATGTAATCGAAGATCGCAGGTTCCAGCACGAAGAAACCGCCGTTGATCCAGCCGCCGTCGCCCTGGGGTTTTTCCTGGAAGCCGGCGACCCGCTCGCCCTCGATGGACAGGGCGCCGTAACGGCCCGGCGGCTGCACCGCGGTGACCGTGGCCAGCTTGCCGTGCTGCTCGTGGAAACGCAGCAGCGCGGGGATGTCGATGTCCGCCAGGCCGTCGCCGTAGGTGAAGCAGAAGCGTTCGCCGGACACGTGTTCGCGGATGCGCTTGAGGCGTCCGCCGGTGGCGGTATGTTCGCCGGTGTCGATCAGCGTGACGCGCCAGGGCTCGGCGTGACGGCCGTGGATGTGCATCTGGTTTTCCGCCATGTCGAAGGTGACGTCCGACATGTGCAGGAAGTAGTTGGCGAAATACTCCTTGATGATGTAGCCCTTGTAGCCCAGGCAGATCACGAAGTCGTTGATGCCGTAGTGGGAGTATATCTTCATGATGTGCCAGATGATCGGGCGACCGCCGATGTCGATCATGGGCTTCGGCTTGAGGTGCGACTCTTCGCTGATACGCGTGCCCAATCCACCCGCCAGAATGACTGCCTTCATCGTTTTTCCTCGATGCGTCGTTGCCCGGTCGCCGTCAACATTCTGGCAACCCATGTGTCATTGAAGACGCTAAGCAAAATATCCGCCAAGCCCATCGAGGAAAAGTCGGAACGCGGGGATGGCATCGCGGGCGGATCGGAGCACCGGAGGGGCCGACGGCGCCGCGAAGAGCGCCGTCAGATGTAATTGAACAGGCTGAGGCCGCTGATCTTGGCGAAGCTCTGCTGTGCGGCCTGCAACACGGTGGACTGCATGGCGAGGTTGGAGATCGCCGCGGCGTAGTCGAGGTCTTCCAGGTCGGATTGCACCGACTTGTTGACCAGGCTGATGTCGGTGATGAAGTTCGAAGTGGTTTCCAGGGTATTCAGGCGCGCGCCCACGGAACCCTGCACGCCCAGCACCTTGGTGTTCACCGAGTCCAGGTTGGAGATGGCCACCGCGACCTGGTCGCGGATCTTCAGGGTGCCTTCGTTACTGCCGTCGGAGCTTTGCAGCGCCTTACGCAGATCGGACACCACGTTCAGCAGGCTGCGCTTCTCCTCGTCCGGTTTGCGGGTGACGGCATAGTCGTCGCCTTTCTGCGGCACCCCGTCGATCTGCACCTTGACCCCCCCGTAATTGATGAAGTCGGAGGTCTCGGTGTTGCCGTCCAGCTGCCCGGTCGCCAGTTGCCCGGCGGGCGGCGTGGCCGGGTCGTAGCTGTTCCAGTCGTAACCGGCGGGCAAGGTGGCGGGGTTGTAGACGACGTATTTCTGGGTGTCGAGGAAATGGATGCCGATCCCATCGGTGGCCACCGGCGGCGCGCTGGCGGGAAAGGTGGTGTCGTAAGCTTTCTTGTCGGTCACCAGGCCGAGGGAAATGCGCCCGGTGCTGACGGTGCCGTCGGCGCCGGTCCCGGTGACGGTCTTGCCGGTGGTGACGCGGTTGGCGTTGAACACGTTCTCGAACAGATTCTTGCCGTTGTCGCCCACGGCCAGGAAGGTGCTGCTCGCCACCTGCACTTGCCGCTCGCCCTCGTCGCCGTTGTAGCTGTAGGTGCCGTCGGGATTGCGGATGAAGGGCTGGGTGTCGCCGCCGGAACCGGAGAACAGGTACTTGCCGTTGGAGTCCTTGCTGTTCAGCAGGCTCATCAGCTCGTCTTCGCGCTGCGCCAGCTCGGTGCCGAGGGAATTGCGGTCGGTGGGGTCGAGCCCGCCGCCGCCGGCCTGGATGGCGATCTCGCGGATACGCTGCATCACGCTGCCCACCGAGGTGAGGATGGCCTCCTCGGAGTTCAGGCTGTTGGTGGCTGCGGTGATGCTGGAGGTGTACTGGCTGTTGAGAGATTCTTCCTGACTCAACTGGAGCAGGCGGACCGAGGCGACCGGATCGTCGGCCGGGGTGAGGATGCGCTTGCCGGTGCTGATCTGTTCCTGGGTGCGGGAGACGCTCGCGTAATTCTTCTGCAGGCCGTTCACCGAGTTGTTGAAAGCCTGAATAGTGGAAATGCGCATGATGGCGTCACTCAGTTGAAGGCGTTAATCAGTGTATCGAACAAAGACTGCGCAACTTTAATCACCTGGGCCGAAGCATTGTAGTACTGCTGGTACTGGATCAGGTTGGCCGCCTCTTCGTCGAGGTTGACGCCCGCCAGGGAATCGCGGTTGTCCTGGGACTGCTTGAGCACCGCCTCGCTCGACGCGCTGTTGACCCGGACCTGGGCGGTCAGCGAACCGACGCGCTCCACCAGGCTGCTGTAGGCACCGTTGTAGGTGGTCTGGGTGTTGCCCACGGAGACCGTCGGCTTGGTCTGCAGGGCCACCAGATTCAAGGCGTTGCGGTTATCGGAGATACCACTGGCGTTGAATGCCAGGGAGAAGCTGTCGCCGCTCTGCGGGATGCCGCCCAGGGTGAATTCGTAGGTGTAGTTATTGCTGGTCACCGGGTCGGTGTAGTTCAGCCGCAGGGTATTGGTCTGCCCCGGAGTGATCGCGGTGGTCGACGGCGACACGTAGCTCAGGGTAGCGCCCGCCGGCAGGCCGGCGGTGTTCAGGGTGCTGGTGGCGGCGTCGTAGCTGAGCGAGACCCCAGAGCCGGTGCCGAACAGGCGTTGCAGGTCGGCCGTGTTGATCGGTGAGGGACCGTTGACCAGCGAGGGAGCGCTGATGGCGCCGGTCCCACGGTTGTTGGTGGTCGCCTGGGCGTTCACCGAACCGGAGAACGCCAGTTGGTCGGGCTGGGTGAGCACGCTGTCGATGTTGGTGGCCCCGCGCCGGGTGGGCTGCAGGGTGAATCGGTCGTTGGCCGCCGGCAGGCTGTTCAGGGACACCTGGAAGCCTTGGTCGACGCCGGCGGAATCCTTGAAGCTGAGGGTGTAGGGCGAGGTGCCGGAAACGGTGACGGCCATCGCCTCGTTGTCGCTCAGGCGGCGGGCGGTGAAGTTGGTGCCGTCGTAGTCCAGCCGATAGTCGCTGCTGGTGAGCTTGGTGGTGTCGGTGATGTTCAGCACGCCGGTGGCGTTACCGGTGTTGGTCGACTGCGCGATGATCCGCAGCGAGGCCGCCTGGGTGTTGTTGATGTCGGCGAATAGGTTGGTGCCGGCCCGCCCGGACAGATCGAGCCCCTGCCCCAACTGCTTGTTGATGTTGTCGGCGATGGTCAGGGCTACTTGGCCGAGGCTGTTGTAGGACTTGTCCAGCACGGTGTCGCGATAGGCCAGCAGGCCGCCGACTTCGCCGCCGTTGATCTGGCTGGTGATGGTCTGCGGCACGCCGTTGGTGACCATCTGGATCTGGAAGCGCGAGGGGTCGTCGCTGCCGGCGACCGCCTGCAACTGCGACGGCGTGTTGCCCACCACCAGCGGCTGGCCGGTGCCGATGAACAGGTTGATGCTGCCGTCGTTCTGCGCGACCGACTGCACGCCGATCATCTCCGACATCTGGCGCACCACCTCGTCGCGGGCGTCGAGCAGGTCGTTGGGTTCGGAACCGGTGGCGCGGGCACTGACGATGGCCTGGTTGTAATTCGCCACGCTGTTGGCCATGGAATTGATCTGAGTGGTCAGCGCGCCCAACTGCTGATTGATCATGGTGTTCTGTTTGTCGAGCTGGTCGTAGACCGTGTTGAACGACGACGCCAGGCTCTGGGACTGGGTCAACACCGCTTCGCGGGCAGCGATGGAGGACGGGTCCTGGGACGCGGTCTGCAACGAGGTGAAGAAGCTCTGCAAGGCGGGGCTGATCCCGGTGGTACCGCTGGAAAGCAACGAGTCGAGCTGCTCGATCTGCCCCTGGAAGGCTTGCAGCTCGCTGTTCTGGCTGGTGGCGCCACGCAACTGCCCGGAAAGGAACTCGCTGGCCAGGCGCCGCACGTCGACCACATGGCTGCCGGTGCCGACGTAACCCGCGCCGGTGAATTGCGGCAGGTTGCTCTGCTGCACCGACTGCTGGCGGGAATAGCCCGGCGTGTTGACGTTGGAAATGTTGTGACCGGTCGTCGCCAACGCCACCTGAGTCGATTTCAGGCCGGAAAGTCCGATGGAAAGTAGGTCAGCCATGATTCAGCCTCACGAGCGCGTTACCGAACCGGCGGCGGCGACGGTCTGGTAGGTTTGCATTTGCTTCGCGATCTGCCCGATCTTGCGCGCGTATTGCGGGTCTGTCGCGTAGCCTGCGCTTTGCAACTCACGTACGAAGCGTTCTGGTTTATCGGCCACGTTCAACGCATCTTGATAGCGCGAGTTGCCCTGTAGAAAACTGACATAGTCTTGGAAGCTTTGTTCGTAGGAACCGTAGCTGCGGAATTCCGCCGCTTCCTTCACCGCCTTGTCGCCCTTGTACTCGGTGGTCAGCACCCGCGCCGACTCGCCGGTCCAGCCGCCGTGGGCCTTGATGCCGAACAGGTTGTGGCTGCTGCTGCCGTCCTGCTGGCGGATGATCGATTTGCCCCAGCCGGTTTCCAGGGCCGCCTGGGCCACCAGGTAGCGCGCGTCGACACCGATGCGCTTGGCCGCGGACTCGGCCAGCGGCAGCATGGTGGAGACGAACTCGTCGGCCGAGGCGAAGGCCGACTTGGCCGGCGCCAGCGGCGGCTGGGCGATGCGCCGGCCGCTGATGGCGCCGGCCTCGTCGATCGCCAGGCCCTTGCGGGCGGGGGCGGCATAGCTCTGCGCCGGCGCCCAGTCGGCTTTCGCCAGGCTCTGCCCGTCTTCGGCGGAGGCGCTGGGCACGATCCCGGCGAGCAGGCGATCGGTCAGCCGGCCTGGCAGGGCCAGCCGACGCTTGTTGAGCTGGGCCGAGTCGTCCCTGCCCTGCTCCGGGACCGGCAGGCTCTTGGCGCTCGCCGAGGGCCACTTGGCGCCCTGGGTGGCCGCCACCTGGGCAAAGGGGCTGCTCTTCGCGCTGGCGCCCTTGTGCGGCGCCAACTGCCGCACCAGGACGTCCGCCAGGCCGACGCCGCCGCCCTGCTTGGACAGGCTGACGGACAGTTGCTGGTCGTACATGTCCTGGTATTGCTTGGTGGTCTGGCTGTTCATGAAATTGCCGTCGCCGAGCGCCTCGTTGGCCGAGCGCATCGACTTGAGCATTTCGTTGAGGAACAACGATTCGAATTCCTGGGCGACCTTGCGAATGTTGCCTTCGCTGTCGCGCTCCTTGCCCACCTTCAACTGATTGAGGCGGTTGAGGTCGGTGTAGGCTCCGCTGTCCAGCGGCGAACCGCTGGCAAGACCTGCGCTGAGTCGATTCATGGCACTGTCCTCAAATCACGATCAGGTCGGCCTGGAGGGCGCCGGCCTGCTTGAGCGCTTCCAGGATGGCCATGAGGTCGGAGGGCGCGGCGCCCACCTGGTTGACCGCCCGGACGATCTCGTCGAGGGTGGTGCCCGGACCGAACTTGAACATCGGCTTGGCTTCCTGGTCGGCTTTCACCCGCGAACGCGGCACCACCGCGGTCTGGCCGCCGGACAGGGCATCCGGCTGACTCACCACCGGGTCCTCGGTGATGGTCACGGTGAGGCTGCCGTGGGTCACCGCGGCCGGCTGCACCCTGACGTTCTGGCCGATGACGATGGTCCCGGTGCGCGAGTTGATGATGACCTTGGCCACGGCCTGGCCGGCTTCCACTTCGAGGTTTTCCAGCACCGACATGTAGTCCACCCGCTGGCTCGGGTCGAGCGGCGCGCTGACCTGGATGGACCCGCCGTCCAGAGCATGCGCGACGCCGGGGCCGAGCAGTTCGTTGAGCTTGTCGACGATGTTCTTCGCCGTGGTGAAGTCCGGGCGGTTGAGGTTGAGGGTCAGGGTGTTGCCCTGGTCGAAGCCGCTCGGCACCGGCCGCTCGACGGTGGCGCCCGCGGGAATCCGCCCGGCCGAGGGCACGTTGACGGTGATCTTCGAGCCATCCGCGCCGGAGGCGTCGAAGCCGCCCACCACCAGGTTGCCCTGGGCGATGGCGTAGACGTTGCCGTCGATGCCCTTCAACGGGGTCATCAGCAGGCTGCCGCCGCGCAGACTCTTGGAGTTGCCGATGGAGGAGATGGTGATGTCGATGGTTTGCCCGGGCTTGGCGAACGGCGGCAGCTCGGCATGCACGGATACCGCCGCGACGTTCTTCAGTTGCACGTTGCCGCTGCCCGCCGGCACCTTGATGCCGAACTGGGCGAGCATGTTGTTGAAGGTCTGCAGGGTGAAGGGCGTCTGGGTGGTCTGGTCGCCGGTGCCGTTGAGCCCCACCACCAGGCCGTAGCCGATCAGCTGGTTGCTCCGCACGCCCTGGATGCTGGCGAGGTCCTTGAGCCGCTCGGCCTGGACCACGCCGGCAAACAGCAGCAGCGACAGCAGGATACTCAGACGCTTCATGGATCGGGCTCCTGCCTTAGAACGGGAAAAGGGGACTGAGGAAGAAGCGATCGAACCAGCCCGGCTGATTGGCATCGGCGAACGAGCCGGTACCCGAGTAAGTGATACGCGCATCGGCGATCCGCGTCGAGGACACGGTGTTGTCGGTGCCGATGTCGTCCGCCCGCACCAGCCCGGCGATGCGCACCAGCTCATCGCCGGTGTTCAGGGTCATCCATTTCTCGCCGCGCACCGAGAGCACGCCATTGGGCAGGACCTCGGCCACCGTGACGGTCACCGAGCCCGACAGGCTGTTGCCCTGGGCGGCCTGGCTCTTGCCCACCGAATCGCGGGTGCCGCCGTAGCCGGCCTCGAGGGTCAGGTCGCCGCTGCCCAGCGGGTTGTTGGTCGACACGCCGCCGCCGAACAGCGAGGTCAGGCCCATGCTGGTCTTGCTGGTCTTGCCGATGTTCGAGTTGGCGTTCTTGCTGGCCTGGGTCTTCTCGTTGAGGGTGATGGTGATGATGTCGCCCACGCGATAGGCCTTGCGGTCGTCGTAGAGGTTGCGCTCGAAGCCGGCCTGGTAGATGGAACCGTTGCTCGCGGCGGCGGGTACCGGCGTACGCGGCAGGACCGGCGCATAGTAGGGGTCGTTGGGTTTCGGCGGAGGGCTGACGCACCCGGCCAGAACGGTCACGGCGAGCAAGGGATAGAGAACGAGCAGCCGATTCATCGCAAGGTACCTCACAGCGTAAAGACCAGCGTCCACGAGCCGGGCCCTCAGGGGCGCCGGATCAGAGGTTCTGGGTAACGAAAGACAGCATCTGGTCGGCGGTGGAGATGACCTTGGAGTTCATCTCGTAGGCGCGCTGGGTGGTGATCATGTTCACCAACTCCTCGACCACGCTGACGTTGGAGTTCTCCAGGGTGCGCTGTTCCACGGTGCCGAGGCCGTTGAGGCCGGGGGTGCCGACCTGCGGCGCACCGCTGGCGCCGGTTTCGAGGAACAGGTTCTTGCCCATCGCCTGCAAACCGGCGGGGTTGATGAAGTCGGCCGTCTGCAGGTTGCCGATGATCTGCGGCTGCACGTTGCCCTGGGTGGTGATGGACACGGTGCCGTCTTCGCCCACGGTGAAGGTCAGGGTATCCGCGGGCACCACGATGGCCGGTTCCAGGGCCATGCCGTTGGCCGTGACGATCTGGCCGTCGGAATTCAGGTGGAAGCTGCCGTCGCGGGTATAGGCGACGGTGCCGTCCGGTTGCAGGACCTGGAAGAAGCCGCGTCCGTTGACCGCCATGTCCAGCGGCTGGTCGGTGGTCTGCAGGCTGCCTTCGCTGAAGTTCTTCTGGGTGCCGACGATGCGCACACCGGTACCCAGTTGCAGGCCGGAGGGGAGCTGGCTGTCCTGGGTGGACTGCGCGCCGGGCTGGCGGTGGATCTGGTACAGCAGGTCCTCGAACTCGGCACGGTCGCGCTTGAAACCGGTGGTCGAGACGTTGGCCAGGTTGTTGGAAATGGTGGTCAGGTTCATGTCCTGGGCGGACAGACCGGTTTTACTCACCCAGAGTGCAGGAAGCATGGTGGTTCTCCTGGGGCGCCGGCTTTATGGCGCCGCCCGACTGTTGATTAGCTGATCTGCAAGACCCGCGCCACGGCGGCGGCATCGTCTTCCGCGGTACGCATCATCTTCACTTGCAACTCGAACTGGCGGGACAGCGAAAGGATGGAGGTCATCTCCGCCACCGCGTTGACGTTACTCGCCTCGAGGAAGCCCGAGGTGACCCGGACGTTGGCATCCACCTCGGCCGCGTCGCCCTTCTTGTGGATCAAGCCGTCGGTGCGCTTTTCCATCTGCTTGGGGTCGGGGTTGACCAGCTTGAGCCGATCCACCTCGGCGACCACGTTGGGCGCCTCGCCCAGGGCGCGGATGCTGATGGTGCCGTCCTGGCCGATGTCGATCTTCTCGTCCGGCGGAATCGCGATGGGCCCGGCATTGCCGAGGACCGGCAAGCCGTCGCCGGTGCGCAGCATGCCGAGGGCATCGATCTGCAGGCTACCGGTGCGCACGTAGGCCTCGCTGCCATCCGGCGCCTGCACGGCGATCCAGCCGGCGCCCTCGACGGCGACGTCCAGGTCGCGCCCGGTTTCCTGCAAGGCACCCGGGGTGAAATCGGTGGCCGGCCGCTCGCTCATGGCATACACGCGGGAGGGGAAGGTCTCGCCGAACACCTGCATCGAGCGCGCCTGTTCGTAGTCGCGCCGGAAACCGCTGGTGGAAATGTTCGCCAGGTTGTTGGCATGCGCCCGCTGCGCCAGGGTGTTCTGGCTGGCGCCGGTCATCGCCACATAAAGCATCTTGTCCATGGTCCCTCCGAGACGGATCTCTGTCGTCCGCCACTCGCTACAGAGGGATAAAGCAAGCGATGTGCCAATTACCTGAACAGAAAGCAACCCATTGTTCAATAAGGCTTTTATAAAATCTAAAAGCCCGGAAGGGGCTTTTCGAAGGATCGGGCGGCGAAGGTTTGCCGGCACCGGCAAGCGGCTTGCCGTCCCGGCCGGGACGGCAGCATGGCGGCCATCAACGCAGGTTGATGATGGTCTGGGTGACCGCGTTCTCGGTCTCGATGGTCTTGGCGTTGGCCTGGTAGTTGCGCTGGGCGACGATCAGGTTGACCAGTTCGTTGGACAGGTCGACGTTCGAGCCTTCCAGGGAACCCGCCTGCAACGCGCCCAGGGTGCCGGAACGCGGCGTGCCGAGGACCGCCTCGCCGGACTCGGACGACTGCACCCAGGCGGTCTTGCCGATGGGTGTGAGGCCCTGGGTGTTGGCGAAGCTGGCCAGCACCACTTGCCCCTGGATCTTCGACTGGCCGTTGGTGTAGCGGGCGAAGACGTTGCCGGCGTCGTCCACTTCCAGGCTCGACAGCTGGCCGGTGGTGTAGCCGTCCTGATACTGGCTGTTGACCGCGAAAGTGCTGGAAAACTGCGTGGTGCCGCGCAGATCGAAGGAAATGCCGGCCGGGTTCGCCGCCGCGCCGTTGGCCGACCAGACCGGCGGCGTGGCGCCGTTCGACATGGCCGGCACCCAGTTGGTCAGGCTCAGCGTGCCATCGGCGTTGGCGGTGAAATCGGTGGAGGTCAGCGGCACGTTCAACAGGCCCGCGGAGGTGAAGCTCATGCCCACCGAATACGGCGTGGTGGTGGTCGGGTCGGACGGATTGCGCCCATCGATCAGGACGTTCATCGTCCAGGTGTTGGCCCCGGTCTTGACGAAGTACTGGGTCATCGCGTGTTCGTTGCCCTGGGTGTCGTACAGCTTCACCGAGGTGGAGTTGTTGTAGGTGGCCGGGTCGGTGGGGTCGAACGGCGTGGTGGTCGGCACCTCCATCGAGGAGTTCAGGTTGACCTTTTCCTGCACGGTGCTGGTGGCACGCGGGGCCTGGTTGGAGCTTTCCACCCGCAGGTCGGTGACGATGCCGTTCTGCAACTGGCCGTTGGCGTCGACCGCGTAACCCTGCAGGCGATAGCCGTTGTTGTCGACCACGTAGCCGGTCTTGTCGGTGCCGAAGTACCCGGCGCGGGTATAGGAGATCGCACCGTTGTTGCTGGTGACGAAGAAACCGTTGCCGTTGATGGCCATGTCCAGGGCGTTGTCGGTGGCGTTCACCGAACCCTGGTTGAACAACTGCGCCACGTTGGCCAGCAGCACGCCGCTGCCCTGCTGGTTCTTGCCGGTGCCGAGCACCGAGGCGGAATAGACGTCCTGGAACTCGCCGCGCGACTGCTTGAAGCCGACGGTGCCGACGTTGGCGATGTTGTTGCCGGTGATGTTGAGGTCGCTGGAAGCGGCCTTGATGCCGCTGAGCCCGATATTGAACGACATGAGATGACTCCTGCGCGCCGGAGGGCGGCTGTTACTGACCGATGACCTGGACCTTGGACAGCGCGATGCTGCCGAGGCCGGCGAGATTGAGCGTCATTTCCCCACCGTTCTGCCCGAGCGTGACGCTGTCCACGTTGGCCGGCAGGTTGGTGCTCATCGCGACGTTCTGGCCCTCGATGGTGGCTTGTGCCTCGAAGGTGTAGGTGCCCGTCGGCGTCTGCGTGCCGTTGGAATCCTTGCCGTCCCAGGTGAAGCTCACGGTACCGGCGGGCTGCGTGCCCAGGTTGATCCGATTCACCTGGGCGCCGGTGCTGTCGTAGACGTTCACGTAGACGTTGTTGCTGGCACCGGTCAGGTTGATGGCGCCTTTCAGGGACTCGCCAGTGTCGAGCACCGCCTTGTTGGTGGTGACGATGACCTTGCGCCCCACCAGCGACGAGGCCTGCAGGGCCTGGGACGACTGGGTGTTGGCGAGCAGCGTGGTCATGCTGGTGTTCAGGTTGCCGATGCCCTCGACGGTGCTGAATTGCGCCAGCTGGGCGACGAATTCACTGTTGTCCTGGGGATCGAGCGGGTTCTGGTTGTTCATCTGGGTCACCAGCAGTTGCAGGAACTGATCCTTGCCCAGCGCGCTGGTGCCGGTGCCGGCCTTGCTCGAGCTGTTGTCCTTGAGCTGGTACTGGTCGAGGACGGAGGAAACGCCGCCTACGGTTGAGTCTGCCATTGTCGTTCTCCGGCCTTACTGACCCAGGGTCAGGACTTTCTGCATCATTTGTTTGGCGGTGTTCATCAGTTCCGTGTTGGTCTGGAACGCCCGGCTCGCGGAGATCATGTCGGCCATCTCCTCGACCACGTTGACGTTCGGGTAGTACACGTAACCGTTGGCATCCGCGGCCGGGTGGTTCGGCTCGTAGCGCGGCATCAGCGAGCTCTGGTCCTCGACGATGCCCAGCACCTGCACCCCGGCGCCCGACTGGTCCTGCTCGGCGAACAGCGAGCCGCTGTCGTTGGCGTTCGCGCCCTGGTAGACGGTGGCGAACACCGGGTGACGCGCGCGGTAGGTCTTGTCGACGCTGGACGAAACCGTCTCGGCGTTGGCGATGTTGCTGGAGATGGTGTTCAGACGGGTGGTCTGGGCACTCATGCCGGTACCGGCAATGTTGAATACGCTGGACAGTGACATGGCGGGGCTCCTGGGTTATTCGCCGCGAAGGGCGTTGACCAGCCCTTTGAATTTGCCGTCGAGAAGGGTGAAGGTGGCCTGGAACTGGATGGTGTTCTCGGCATAGCGCGCCTGCTCGATCTGCGGATCGACGGTGTTCTGGTCGATCGACGGCTGGAAGGGGACGCGGTAGAGCAGATCGCCCTCCTCCGAGCCCAGGCCTTCGGCGGCGATGTGCTTGGTATTGGTCACGGCCAGGTTGAAGGTCCCCTGCTCGGCCTTCTCGTTCTGCGCCTGCATCACGGCGGAGAAATCCAGGTCGCGCGCCTTGTAGTTCGGCGTATCGGCGTTGGCGATGTTGTTCGACAGGACCTCGGCGCGCTGGGAGCGGTAGCTGAGGGCTTTTTCGTGGATGCCGAGGGCGTTTGCGAAACTGATGCTCATGGTCAGGAACCTTTGCCGTAGGGCTTGCCTGGTTGCGTACCAGACCCAAAGCAAAGCTCATGCCATTTAAAACAAGCCTTTAAAATCAACCACTTGAGCCAATAGGACGGGGAAAAGCGAGGCCGGGCGGCAAGGCTTTTCCGCCTGGAGGCAACGCCAGCGGCAAGGCTTGGGCGGTCCGGCGAAGCGAACCGAGGCAGCCGGCGGCGTGCCGCCCTGGGAGATCCGCCGGGGCGGCTCGATCAGAGCCCGATGGGTTCGACGTCCTGGCAGAGCTGCTTGGCGAGCAGGCCCAAGGTCATGATGGCGCGCTCCGCCTCGCGGTTCCACGGAATGCCGCAGGTCAGTCGCAGGCAGTGGTTGAACTGCTCGGTGTTGCTGAAGATGAGCCCCGGCGCCACGCTGATACCCTGCTGCAAGGCACGCAGGTGCAGGTCCTTGGTGTTGACCTTGGCCGGCAGGCTGACCCAGAGGATGAAGCCGCCGTTGGGCCGGGTCATCTGGGTGCCTTCGGGGAAATGCTGCTGCACCGCCAACTGGTAGGCGGTGACGTTCTTACGATACTCGTGGCGGATGTAACGCAGGTGACGGTCGTAGCCGCCGTTTTCCAGGTAGGCGGCCACCCCCATCTGGGTGACGCTGCACGCGGAGTGGGTGCTGAAGGTCTGCAGGCGCTGGACCTCCTCCTGATACTTGCCGGCGATGATCCAGCCGATGCGCACGCCCGGCGAGAGGGTCTTGGAGAAGCTCGAGCAATACACCACCCGCCCGTGGCGATCGTTGGACTTCAGCGCCTTCACCGGGCCCTGGTCGAACATCAATTCGCCATAGATATCGTCCTCGACCACCTGGATGTTGTGTTCGGCGGTGAGCTTCAACAACTGCTTCTGCCGCTCGTCGGGAATGCTGCCGCCCAGCGGGTTGCTCAACCGCGCGGTCAGCACCAGCGCCTTGATCGGCCACTGGTGGGCCGCCAGTTGCAGGGCTTCCAGGCTCATCCCGGTGGTGGGGTCGCTGGGAATCTCGATGACCTTCAGGCCCAGCAGGTCCGCCAGTTGCAGCAGCCCGTAATAGGCCGGCGACTCGGTGGCGATCAGGTCGCCGGGACGCGTCACCACCCGCAGGATCATGTTGATCGCATCGACGCAGCCGTGGGTGACCACCACTTCCGAGGGGTCTACCACCACGCCGGCGTCGCGCATGCGGATCGCCACCTGGCGACGCAACGGCTCGAAGCCCGGGCTGAACATGTAGCTGAACGCCCGCGGGCTGTGGAAGCGGGTGACCTTGGCCAGTTGCTGGTGCAGCGCGCGCACCGGCAGGTAATCGACGTGGGGCGACGCGGCGCCGAGGGCGAACACCCCTTCGCGACGGGTGGCGGTGAGAATCTGCTGGATGATGCTGCCGCGGGTGACCATGCCGGGGCGCTCGACCCGGGCGATATCCGGGGTGGAGGCGGTGAGCGCCGGGGTCTGGTGCACGTAGAAGCCGGATTGCGGGCGCGCGCGGATCAGGCCCTGGTCCTCCAGGTTCGCATAGGCCTGGAGCACCGTCGCATGACTGACGTTGAGCTGCGCGCTCATCTTGCGTACCGACGGCACGCGCTCGCCCGGCTGGTAGACGCCGCGCCGGATATCGTCGGCGAGTTGCGAGGCAATGCGTTGGTAAAGCAACAGATTAGTCATGAGGACGGCTCCCGGGCGAACTGGACCGAAACAGCGGCGGGACGGTTCGTCCGGCCTACGGTACAGTTTCGGGATTGTCCGCGATAGCGCGGATAAGCGCCAGCCGCTTCGCGTTGCGCGGCGCCCGGCGGACGCCGCCGGTTCAGCCGGCTTTCAGCAGGCTGCTGGCCAGTACGTCGGACGTACCGCCCATCAGGTCCTCGCTGATTTGCACCAGGTCCTGGGTGCTGACCTTGTCCAGGCGCATCAAGCCGCGCACCAGGTCGTCCAGGGAGTAGCGCTTGTTGCTGCGCTTGCGGATTTCCTTGTCCAGATCCTGCAACAGCAGCACCGCGCGGGCGGTGGTCGGGCCGCTGCTGCGTTCGCCGCGCAGGCTCTTCACGTCCTTGCTCCAGCGCTTCAAGTCGCTGCGGATCTTGTGGTAGCGGTCCTCGCTGAGGCCGCCGGCGCGGCGCATCAGTTCGATGGCGTAGTACTCGGCGACGCCCTCGCTGATCCAGTCGCTGCCGTCGGTGTCGCGGATGCGGCTGAACACGTGGACCAGTTCATGCACCAGGGAACTGGTGCCGTTCTCGCTCACCAACGGCCGTTCCGCGTGGATGAACAGGGAATTCGGCGCGGAAAGCCCGCCTCGCCACATGGGATCGCCCGCGCCGACCACCAGCAGTTTCGCCGGATCGCGGGGAAACACCGCCTGTATATGGGGCCAGACGAAGGTCAGCAGGGTGAGGATGTCCATGCGCCGCAGGCCCTCGCCGACCGGCGCGCTGACGGTGACCTCGGTATTGCCCAGCTGGGTGCGCCGACTGCCGAGCTTGCCGGCGAGGATCCAGCCGGTCGGGCGGTCGAAGACCCGCTCGGGATTGTCGATGCGGAAGCGATGCTTGCCGATGCGCGGCCAGCCGGTTTCCACCGCTTTCCAGCCGTCGGGCAATTCGAATTCCAGGCGCGAGACCAGTTCGACCCGCTCGCCGACCTGGACCCGTGCGCTGGGCACCAGATCGTCGCCACGCAGCAGGGCCCAGTCCGGGGTCATGCGGGCGTCGAAACGCCCGTCGCCACGCGGATGGCTGACCTTCACCCGGTAGCTGAGCCGCGCCTTGCCCGCCGGCGGGCGCCAACTGCCGTGGGCCGGCGCGTCCTGGGTCCAGGTACCGTCGCCCTTGAAGTCGCTGTAGGCACCCTCCTCGCCCAGGTCCAGCTGGAAATCCTCGATCGCCTTACCCTCCTCGAGGGTCACGCTCACCTCGGCCTGGTCGCTCTGCGGCAGGAAGCGCACGTGGTAATCCACATCGATCCGCTTGGCCCAGGCGGGCAGGCTGAGCAGCAGGGCGGTGGCGGACAAGAGCAGGCGCGGACGGATCGAAATCACGGACGGTTCCTTTTGTACGGGGATGGCGCGGTGTGGATATGACCCGAAGGGCCGGCGGGCGATCCACGCGATGACCGAAAAACCGCGCGACCGGAGGGACGGCGCCTCAGCCGGCGCGGAAGATCATGTAATCCTCCCAGTCGTCCTCGGCCACGGCGTTTTCGCTGAGCATGCGGCCGGCCTGGGAAATGCCCGCCTTGTGCACGCCCTGTGAATCGCCGCAGACCAGCGGATGCCAGGGCGGTAGGTCCTTCTGCTCGCTGACCAGGCGATAGCCGCAGGTGGGCGGCAGCCACTGGAATTCGTCAGCCTGGGCCGGCGTCAGCTGGATGCAGTCGGGCACCGAGCGCTGGCGATTCGGATAGTCGCTGCAGCGGCAGGTGTTCAGGTCCAGCAGCTTGCACGCCACCCGGGTGTAGTACACGGCGCCGTCTTCCTCGTCCTCGAGCTTTTGCAGGCAGCACAGACCACAGCCGTCGCACAGCGACTCCCACTCTTCCAGATCGAGTTGGGCGAGGGTCTTGCGCTTCCAGAAGGGTTCGACTTTGGCGGCCATGGGGGTGTCGGCAGGCGATGGGCGCGACAGTCTAGTCGCGCCGCAGCGGTGGGCCAAGCCTGGGCGGACGAGGCGTGCTCAATAACCGCGCTGGAAGTCCAGTTCGCCGCGCAGGGGCTCGCCGCCCTGGAAGCGCGCGAGGTTCTCCAGGAACAGCTGCGCCACCGGCTCGCGCAGGGTCGGTGCCGCGCTGTGCCCGGTGAGCAGCAGGCGCGGCGCGGTCCACAGCGGATCGCCGGCAGGCAGCGGCTCGACCCGGCAGACATCCAGCACCGCCCCGGCAAGCTGCCCCGCTTCCAGGGCCGCGATCAGGTCGGCGTCCACCACCGAGGTGCCGCGTCCGGCGTTGATGAACAGCGCGGTCGGGCACATCCGGGCGAACAGCGCGGCGTCGTAGAGGTCGCGGGTCTGGGGGGTGTCCGGCAACAGGTTGAGCAGGTAGTCCGCCTCCACCGCCAGGCGTGGCAGGTCGGCGATTCCGCCGACCTCGGCGAACCCCGGCAACGGCCGCGGTCGCCGGGCGATGCCGGTGAGGTGGATACCGAAGGGCGCCAGGTAGGTGGCGACGCTCTGGCCGATCTCGCCGACGCCGACGATCAGCATCCGGCGTCCGCCCAGGGACGGCGGCTGGCGGTTGTCCCAGCGCCGTTCCACCTGGCTGGCCAAGCGTGACAGCAGTTGGCGCTCGTGGGCCAGGACGTAGGTCAGGGCGTATTCCGCCATCACCTGGCCGAACACCCCGACCGAGCGACTGACCCGGTAGTCCCGCGGCAAGTCCGCCGCCAGCAAGGGCGCGATCCCGGCCCAGGTGGACTGCGCCCAGCGCGGCCGCGCGCCGCTGCGCAACAGGCTGGCGAGCAGGTCGGGCTGGCCGAACCAGATGGGAAAGTCCGGCGCCATGGCGCTCAGTTCCTCGGGATCCTCGCCGCTGCACAGCCGCAGCCCGGGGAGGGCGTCGCGCAGCAGGCGGCTGTAGTCGGCGTGGTAGCGTTCGGCGATCAGTACGTTCATCAGAGCGGGTCGTTCATGCGCAGCAGTTCTTCGGGAAGGTGCTGGATGTACTCCTCCTCGGCGGGCGGCATCTGCAGATGGAAGCCTTGCCGGTCGAGGTTCTCCAGCACCTTGTGGATATCTTCGCGGGCCAGGGCGCGTTCTTCGCTGAGCACCAGATCGAAGGCGTGCTGCGGCGCGCCGAAGGCGGCCAACAGGCCCTCGGGCACGCGGCGCAGGGCATCGGCCTTCAACACGTAGAGGTACATCTCGCGCTTGAGCGGACTGCGATAGATGGAGCAGATACGTTTCATGGGGTTTCCTTGAGCAAAGCGTCGAGCAGCGCCTGGCCCATGCGTTCGCGCCGCCAGCCGCGCAGCGAGTCCGGCAGGCTGTAGGGGCCGTCGGGGTAACCGGTACGCAGCAAGGCCTCGAGGGTTTTCTTGCGCAGCATGAGTTCCGGGGCGATCTGCAAGCGCTCCGCCTCGGCCTGGCCGATGGCCCGCAGCGCCTTGAGCAGGGTCGCCGCCTCCACCGGCAACGGCTCGGGCAGGGGCGCCGGCCAGGTCTGCGCCTCGCTCGCCGCAGCCTCGCGGATCAACCGAATGATGGTCTCGCCATCCTGGCGCACGGTCTTCGGGTGCATGTCCTCGATGCGCGCCAGGCTCACCGGGTTATCCGGCTGGAAACGCGCCAGCGGCCACAGCGAATGCTCGCGCAGGATACGGTTGCGCGGTTGATCGCGCACGCGCGCCTCGCGTTCGCGCCAGGCGTACAGCGCGCGCAGCACGGCGAGCTGCTGGGGGGTGAGCTTCCAGCCCAGCTTGGCGTCGCGGTACAGAGTCTGCGGATCGACCTCGCGACGCAGGTTGGCCACCAGTTCGGCGCCGTCCTCCAGCAACCAGGCGCGTTTCTCCGCGCTGAGGCGGGCATCCAGTTCCCGGTACACCTCGGCCAGGTGCTGGGCGTCCTCGGCGGCATAGCGGACCTGCATGTCGCTGAGCGGCCGCTGCAACCAGTCCGAGCGCGTCTCGCCCTTGGGCAGCTCGATGCCGAGCACCTCCTGCACCAGACGCGAGTACCCCATGGAGAAACCGATGTTGAGATAGGCGGCCGCCAGCTGGGTGTCGAACAATGGCGTCGGCAGGCTGCCCAGCAGGCGCTGGAAGACTTCGAGGTCTTCGCTGCACGCGTGCAGCACCTTGACCACCGCCGGGTTTTCCAGCACCTCGGCGAGGGGAGTCCACACCTGGATGGCGAGGGGATCGATCAGGTAGACGCGCTGGCCATCGCAGACCTGCAGCAACGCGGCGATGGGATAGAAGGTGTCGACGCGCATGAACTCGGTGTCCAGCGCCACGTAGGGCAGCCTTTTCCATTCGTCGCACTGGCGTGCCAGGCTTTCATCGTCACGAATCCAGTGGATGTCGATAGTCACGGGCGGCTCCTCGAATAATGCCCGGCAGTATATATCGCCCTCGCCGCTCACCGCCCTCCCCAGGCTCGCGGCGGTGTTCGAAGCCTGGCTGAAACAAGCGGAAATCAGCGCGACGCGTTTCGCCTGAACTGCCTGGAGGGATCCCCGTCGTATGCATAGGCATGTCACACGAGGAAAGACCATGCAAATTCAGGTCAACAGCGACAAACACATCGAAGGCGGCATCCGCCTGGAAGCTTGGGTGCGCGCCACCCTGGAAGAACGCCTGGAGCGTTTCGACGATCAACTGACCCGCATCGAGGTCCATCTCAACGACGAAAACGGGCAGAAGTCCGGCCCGCAGGATAAACGCTGCCAGCTGGAAGCACGGCCCAAGGGGCACCAGCCGGTTTCCGTGACCCATAAGGCGGAATCGATCGACCTCGCGGTGGAAGGCGCGGCGGAAAAACTTTCCCATGCCCTCGAGCACCTGTTCGGCAAGCTGCAGGCCAAGCGCCTGACCGGCCACCTCGAAGAGGTCTCCGCCGAACCCCAGGAAGAAGGCGAAAGCCAGGACGCGATGCTGCAAGACGAATTCCTCGAAAGGGAACAGGCTCTGCGCGTCTGATCCCCCATGGCGCGGTTCGCCGCGCCATTCCCCGCCACACGCCCCCTTTTTTCTACCGTCCTCGCACCTGCCGCTGCGCGTGTCGACTTGCGCTCCTGCGCAGCTTCGTCCCCCTGCCCTGGCGGCATCTGGTCACGACCATCGTCCATCCGGCACCATGGGCCATGGCGCCGTACCCGCATACGCCCGTATCCCCAGCCCCAGGAGTCTCCATGTCGCTCGCCCGCTTGCTCGACCCCGCTGCCCTGCAGACCCGCCTTCAACGGCCGGGATGGATCGTCCTCGATTGCCGTTTCGCCCTGGACGATCCGGCCTACGGCGCGCGCGTCTACGCCGAAGGGCACATCCCCGGCGCGCGGTTCGCCGACCTGGAACGGGACCTGTCCGGCCCGGTTCGCCCCGGCGTCAGCGGGCGCCATCCGCTGCCGGACCCGGACGTCCTGTCGCAACGCCTGCGGGACTGGGGGATCGACCCCGACAGCGAGGTGGTGCTCTATGACGACGGTCCCGGCGCCTTCGCCGCCCGCGCCTGGTGGTTGCTGGCCTGGCTGGGCAAACGCGATGGGGTGTACCTGCTCGACGGGGGCCTGAAAGCCTGGCGCGACGCCGGCCTGCCCCTGGAAACGGCGTGTCCTCCCCCGGCGATGGGGACTTTCCAGGGCCAGGCGGACGCCCGCCTGGTGATCGAGGCCGCCGACCTGGGACGGCGCCTGGAAAACCCCGAGCTGACCCTGCTCGATGCCAGAGCACTACCGCGCTTCCGTGGCGAGGTAGAGCCCATCGATCCGGTCGCCGGGCATATCCCCGGCGCGCGCTGTGCCGCCTTCACCGACAACCTGGGAGCCGACGGGCGCTTCCTCCCCACCGAGGCGCTGCGCGAACGCTTCGAGGCCCTGCTGGAGGATCGGCCCGTCGAGGAACTGGTGGCCTATTGCGGTTCGGGCGTCACGGCCTGCCATAACCTGTTCGCGCTCGGCCTCGCCGGTTATCCCCTGGCGCCGCTGTATGCCGGCTCCTGGAGCGAGTGGATCACCGACCCGAGGCGCCCGGTGGCCAAGGGCGACCGATGAGCGCCGACAGCGTCTTTCGCGGTTGAACGCGGCCGGTTAATCGCCAAGCGACATAAGCCCTTATCGGCCAGGCCTGAATCGATTTAAAAACAGGCCTTTACCTCGCAGCGTTCTCACTATGCTTCAACTTAAGCGGCTAAGCGCCGCTTTCGATGGGGTCTCGCGTCGGCCGAATGATGCGATGTCCGACGGATTCGGACATCGCGCCCTTGCCCACGGGATGAGAAGCGGACAAGAAGGCTCCGCCCCTCGATTCTTTCTTCGCGAGGGCTTTATGGGAATTGCCGCCAGCGACCTCTGCCAACACGTGATCCGCCCGACGCTGTTTTATCTGCAGCGCCATAGCCTGGCCGCCGAAGCCCTGCTGCTCGGCACCGCCGCCTGCCAGTCCGCCCTCGGCACCGCGCTGGATACCCAGAACGGCCATGGCCTCTACCGGATCGGCGATCAATGCCACCTGCGATTGTGGGACGACCACCTGGCACGGGATCCCGACCTCGCCAGCCGCGTGCGCGGCCTGGCCAGCCAACATGCCTTCCTCGCCGCGCCCCACCTGGAACTCACGGTCAACCTGCGCTATGCCACGGCGATCGCTTGGTTGCTGTTCGAAGCCAGCGATAGCGTGCTCCCGGAGGCCGGCGACCTGGACGGGATGGCCAGGCTCTGGTGCGCGGTATTCGACCCCCAGGGGCGGCCGCTGGATTTCATGCTGGCCTGGCAACGCCATGTAATCGGTCTGGGCGAAGTGGCGTGAGCGGAACTGACTGATGGGTCAGCCCGGGGTTCCTTGGAAATCGCCTCATTTTTTCGCTCATTACGGGCTACAACAGCTGTTTTAGAGGACTTTGCCCTGTGGCAAAGGCGGCGTTTTCTTGATAGTTTTCCGCCCCTCGCAACGCCGACTAGGAGTTTTACCGTGATAACAATGACAAGAGTCGCCAAGACCGGTCTGGCCCTGGCCATCGCAACCGTTTCCGGACAGGTGCTCGCCAACGGTCTCGCCATCAACGAACAAAGCGCCAGCGGCATGGGTACTGCGTTCGCCGGTCGTTCCTCCTCCGCCCAGGATGCCAGCACGGTATTCGGTAACCCGGCCGGCTTGTCCAAACTCGACCGCACCGAGATCAGCGGCGGTTTCGCAGTAGTGAATGCCGACGTGGACATCCACGATGCCAACAGCAGCTCGGCCCAGGGCACCAACAAAGGCGACATGGTTCCCCTGGCCTCCGTGCCCTTCGGCTATATGTCCACGCCCATCACCGACGACCTGCACTTCGGGCTCGGCGTCTACGTGCCGTTCGGCGTGATCAGCGATTACGAGAAGAGCTTCCAGGGCCGCTACAAGGGCCTCTACAGCAAAGTCCAGGTCGTCACCATCCAGCCGACCCTGAGCTACAAGATCAACGACCGCCTGTCCGTCGGCATCGGCCCGACCATCAACAAGATCGACGGCAAGCTGACCAACAAGCTGGCGACCAACGGCCTGCTGGGCACCGAAGGCGACACCAAGCTGAACATCAAGGGCGACGACACCGCGGTCGGCTACAACGTCGGCGTGCTGGTGGACGTCACCGACGCCACCACTTGGGGCCTGACCTATCACTCCAAGGTCGACTACACCCTCGAAGGCCATACCGGGGTCACCAACGCTCCCAGCGCCCTGGGCCTGAACGGCAAGTACGACGCCAAGCTCGACATCACCATGCCGGAGTCGGTGGACACCTCCATCACCCACAAGCTCGACGACCAGTGGACCCTCTACGGCGGCGCCACCTGGACCCGCTGGAGCCGTCTGGAGAAGATCGCCGTGGAAAACCAGGGCGTTCCGGCCCTGGGCCAGGCCCTCGGCTTCGGCACCCTGACCGAGCAGTTGCAATGGAAGGACACCTGGTCCTACGCGATCGGCGCGGCCTACCAGCTCAACCCGCAATGGGTCCTGCGCACCGGCCTGGCCCTCGACGCCGCGCCGACCACCAACGAGCACCGCAACGTGCGCATTCCGGTAGGCAATCGCAAGATCTTCTCGCTGGGCGCGGGCTGGTCGCCGAACGATGAAATCACCATCGACGTGGCCTACTCCTACCTGCGCGAGAACGAAGCGCCGATCAATCAGCCGGACTCCACGCTGCAGCCGTCCTATAGCGCGAAATACCGCAACAGTGCCCACGGCATCGGCACCCAGCTGACCTACCGCTTCTAAGCCTCAGCTCGCGCGGCCGGTCCCGGCCGCGCGAGTCCCCCGCTCCCCGCCTCCTTCCAGGTTCCGCAGCGGCCACGGCCCGCGTGGAGGCTTGCGCCTGCGCGAAATGCGGCGCTGGCGCGCGCGGCCGTCGAACCGGAATACCACAAGGTGAATGGATGCTGCCGGAATGGAAATGCCGGAGTGTCAGGACCGGGTGGCTCGGGCGAGGCAGGGGAAACCGTCGGGGCTTCCGCCCGAAGGGCCGGCCAAGGGCTGGCCGGCCGAGGAGGTTCAACGCTTGCGCAGGATCACGCTGCCGATGGAGTAGCCCGCGCCGAACGAACTGAGCACGCCCACCGCGCCGGACGGCAGGTCGTCCTGGTACTTGTGCAGGGCGATCACCGAACCGGCGGAGCTGGTGTTGGCGTAGGTATCCAGGATCACCGGCGCCTCGTGGGGCTCGGCGTCGCGGCCGAGCAGCTTGCGGACGATCAACAGATTCATGTTGAGGTTGGCCTGATGCAGCCAGTAGCGCTGTACGTCGCTTACCGCCAGCCCGGTCTCGTGGAGGTGGGCGGCGATCAGCTCGGCGACCATCGGGCAGACGTCCTTGAACACCTTGCGGCCTTCCTGGACGAACAGCTTGTCGGCGGCGAGGCCGTCCGCGTCCGCGGCGCGATTGAGGAAGCCGAAGTTGTTGCGGATGTTGTTGGAGAACTGGGTGAGCAGCTTGGTCCCGAGGATCTCGAACTGGCGCGACGACGTGGCCAGGTCGGCGCGCTCGACGATCAGCGCGGTCGCGGCGTCGCCGAAGATGAAGTGGCTGTCGCGGTCGCGGAAGTTCAGGTGGGCGGTGCAGATTTCCGGATCGACCACCAGCACGGCGCGAGCCTGGCCGAGTTGTACCGCGTTGGCGGCGACTTGCAGGCCGAAGGTCGCGGAGGAACAGGCGACGTTCATGTCGAAGCCGAACCCGTGGATGCCCAGGGCGGCCTGGACCTCGATGGCCACCGCCGGGTAGGCGCGTTGCAGGTTGGAGCAGGCGACGATCACCCCGTCGATGTCGGCGGCGCTGCGCCCGGCACGCTGGAGCGCGTCCTTGGCGGCGGCCACCGCCATCTCGCAGAGAATGCCCCACTCGTCGTTGGAGCGCTCGGGGATGCGCGGCATCATCCGCCGGGGATCGAGGATGCCGGCCTTGTCGACGACGAAACGGCTCTTGATGCCGGAGGCTTTTTCGATGAAGGCGACGCTGGACTCGCTGAGCGCGTCCGTCTCGCCGCGGGC
Organism: Pseudomonas sp. RIT-PI-AD; assembly: GCF_025642785.1. Lineage (GTDB taxonomy): Bacteria > Pseudomonadota > Gammaproteobacteria > Pseudomonadales > Pseudomonadaceae > Pseudomonas_T. The sequence continues at coordinate 244,629 of NZ_JANZKU010000001.1, read as the reverse complement.
GATGGCCTCGGCGTGGTCGGCGTTGAAGGCCCGGACGTAGGTGTTGAAGGACTCAACCAGTTCTTCGTTGGAGATGCTATAGGCAGGTGTGTAAAGACCTGTGCCACTGATGACGGCCTGGTGCACGCGTGATCCTCTTGTCGATTCTGGGCTTCGGGCTGAACGGCTATTGTGCCGCGCCCCGCGATAATTCTCACCTGTCGTCGGACAGTACGTCGGGCTCCCGTTCACTCGGAGACAGCCCCGGCGCGGCGCGGGTCACACCGCGTCGCCGGGGCCCCGGCTCGGGAGCGGCCCCCGGGATCAGGCTTTTCCTCGGCTGAGCGCCTCCAGGCGGGCGGCGGATTGCTGAATGGCGCGGCCGAGCGCGTCCAGGTTCAGCGCGTCGCGGGCGTTTTCCTCGCTGACCGAATGGATGCGCACCGCCAGCTCGTTGATTTCCTGTGTCACGTGGCTCTGCTCCTGGGCCGCCACGGCTATCTGCTGGGCCCGCTGGGAAATGTCCTCGAAGCTGTCCACCGTGCTGGACAAGGTGCTGGCCGCGCCCTCGGCCTCCTCCACCGCCTGGCGGGTGCGCGTTTCGCCGCCCTGCATGGCCTGCACCGCTTGCCGCGAGGCCTGTTGCAGGTTGGCGATCATGCCGCTGATTTCGTTGGCGGAGCTCTGGGTCTTGCCGGCGAGGGAACGGACCTCGTCGGCCACCACCGCGAACCCCCGCCCTTGTTCGCCCGCCCGGGCGGCCTCGATGGCGGCGTTGAGCGCCAGCAGGTTGGTCTGCTCGGAAATCGCCTTGATCACATCCAGGACGGCGCCCACCTGCTGGCTGTCCTGCTCCAGGCGGGCGATCACCGACGCGGCGGAGGCCATCTCGCCCGCCAGGGTCTGTATGGCGCGGCTGTTGGCCGCCACCTTGTCCTGGCCCTCGCGGACTACCGTCTGCGAACGCTGCGCGGTGGTGGCGCAGTCGTTGGTGTTCTGCGCCACTTCCTGGGCGCTGGAGGACATCTCGGTGATGGCGGTCGCGAGCTGGGTGTTTTCCTGGCGCTGCTGCTCGGCGCGCTCCAGCAAGGCGCTGCTCAGACGGCCCAGACGGCCGGCCTCCTCTTGCAGGCGCCGGGATTCGTCGGCGATCACCTGGAGCATGCTGTGCAGGCGCCCGGCATACTGGTTGACGGCGCGCCGCAGGCCGCCGATCTCGTCGTCGCGCAGCACCGGCAGGGCCTCTCCCTGCCCCTGGCCGGTGCCCAAGGCATCGATCTGCGCCCGGGTTTCCTCGAGCTGTCGCAACAGCTTGCGCCCCGCCAGCCAGACGAAGAACAGCAGCAGCCCCAGCAGCGGCAGGAGAAACGCCAGCAACTCATAGGTCAGCGCTCGCGCCAATCCCGTGGCGTTGGCCTGGGGCGTCACCAGACCCACTATCCAGCCGGTCTGCGGCATGCGGAACAGATTGGCCTGACCCGGCTCGCCGAGCAGCGCGTCGTCCTGCAGGATGGCGCTGGCGCTACCGGTGGACTCCGCCTTGCGACGGGCCTCCAGCAGCGGCGCCAGCCAGGCCTGACGGCCGGCCAGGTCGTCGAACTTCTGCATGGTGGCGTCTTTCCCGCCCTCGCCCAAGGGGAAGAACAGCACGTTGCCCGCCTGGTCCAGGGCGAACGCGTAGCCACCGGTGACCTTGCCCTGCTCCTGGAGGAAACGCGCCAGATCGTCGAGAACCAGGTCGATGGTACTGACCCCGGCGAAGCGTCCCTGCACCTTGTAGGGCACGCTGCACGTCACCATCGGCACCTTGCTCACCGGGTCCTGATAGGCCTCCGACCAGACGCAGGCATTGCCGGGCGCGTTCCGGGCGCCGGTGTACCAGGCTTCCTGGTGGTAACCGGGCCCATCGGGCTTGTTGTAGTCCTCGGAATACTCCAAGTGGCCGTTGCCCCCCCGAGCCCAGAAGAAGCTGCGGCGCTCGGTACCGCTGGCGAAGGCGCCAGGCTCGGGCCAGATACCGCCACCGGCGATGGCGACGTCGCCGCCGTTGTCGATCAGGTTGGGAAAATTGTTGCGGTAGAGGGTTTCGTCCCGGTCCAGTACCTCGGCCAGGTGGGCCATGCTCACCGCGAGCCCCTCGATACCGGTGAGCTTGAGGCCGAGCTGGCGGACGATGGAGGTGCCGGTCTGCTCGATCAGCGCGTTGCTTTCGGCCATCACCCGGGGCTGGCCGCGGAATACCATCACCGCGAACACGGCCAGGGCGGTCAGCACCAGCAGGAAGACGGCGCCCAGCGTGAGGCGGGTGGAAATGCGTTCTGGCAGCATAGACATCAGTACTCCTGGGTTTCCGACTGGAAGTGAGTCCTAGCAATGCATCCCTGAGAGTAGCAGCCCGTCCTTGAATGGCTCGCCGCGATGCGAGCCGGCCGCGACCTTCGCGGATTCCCCGGCGCTTCCGCGGGCCTCACGCGTCGTTCGGCTGTCGGCGGGCCGCAGCCCGGATTAAGGCGCGCCCTCAGCGCAACGAGAAGCGGCGCAACGCCAGGGCCAGCATGCGCGGGTCGGCGGCGTTCGGCGCGTGGGCGTCGGGCAGGCGGAACACCAAGCTGTTGAGCCCCGGGCGAATCACCCCGGGCGGGACCTCGAAGGCGATGTCCTGTTCGCCGCCGGCCAGCACACCGTTGTACAGGGTGTGACCGTTGAGCAGAAGCGTCAGGCGCTGCCGGTCGAGGATCATCGCCTGCAAACGCGCCTCGCCCAGGAAGGCCTGCTCGCCGACGTTGAAGCTCGGGCTCGATTCGTGGCCATCGCTCCAGCGGAAGCCGTCCTCCAGGCCATGGAAGCGATCGAACGCCGCCGCCGGCGTGTCGTAGGGGATGTCCACCGCCGCCTGGAAGGGTGGCAGGTACTTCGCCCGGAACGCTTCCAGGCGATGGGCCTGTGGCGGTATGAATGCGGGAACGGCGGGTGGCCCCAGTCGAAGAGGTACTCCGGGTAGCGATCGATGTCCGGCTACGCGTTCCAGCGCTTGCTGTAAGGGTTGTAGAGGCCTTGCGTTGCAGACGATTCCCGCCAGGCCGCCCGCCAGCAGCATCGCCAGCACGCCACGCCGACCATGTCGCAACCCGCCGAGCAGGCTGAACAAACCGAGGAACAGACCGGGCAGTGCATCCGTCATCAAGGACCAACCGGCCCACCCATGCGGGAAGTGACTGATCGAGATCAGGTGCAGCGACGGCCAGACCAGCAGAGTGGCCGCCGCCAGCAGGTCCAGCCGGCGCTCTCCGAGGCAAAAGCAATAGAGCAACAGGCAGGGTCCAGCAGGGCCAGGGTCGGCCGGCAGAGGTAGACCATGAACAGTGCGCTGCGGATCGCCAGGGCGCGCCGGCCCAGCCCCTGGGCGGATTGCGCACCGCCCAGTAGAGCGCCGCGCTGGAAAACACAAAGGCGAAGTCATGGAACCACAACGCGGTGCCCAGAGTGCTCGCCAGTGAACTGCCGAACCAGCAGATCCCCACCAGGGCCAGGCTGGGCAGGGGTTGCAAATAGAGGCGCGCGGTCTTGTACAGGATGTAGACGACCAGCCAGGCCGCCAGGATCGTGAGGATCACTTGCAGCGGCGCCTCGTCCGCGCTCATGCGCCAGCCGGCGGCGTGCGCCAGGGCGACCAAAGGCGTGCTGAGCAAGGCCGTCCCGAGTGGGAAGTAATTGTAGAAATGGCCGTTCTTCTCATGCACGCGAAAGCCGAAACCCTTCAGGTATTCCGCCCCATAGGCATCCAGTTTCAGGGTGCCGTGCTCCAGCAACGACTCGCTGACCAGCAGAGTGCCCAGAGGGTCGCTTTCGGTGTTGCCGCTCCGCTGGGTGACGATCACCAGCGCCACCCACAGGGCGAGCAGGACGGAAAGGCCCCGGGGCCTGGAAGTCAGCGATTTCATCGTTCGGCCATCGCCTGCGCGTCCGGGGAGCCGAGGATGATAGCGGCGAACGGCGTACCCTCAAGCCTGGAGGCCGAAGGCCGCACGGGACGTCATTCGCTGCGGATCTGCGCGTGGCTGATCAGGGCGAAGATCAGGCTGCCGCCGACGATATTGCCGCCCAGGGTCGGCAAGGCGAATTGCAGCCAGAACGCACGCCAGCCGATCTCCCCGGCGAACACCAGGTAACCCACCTCGGCCGAGCCGACGACGATGTGGGTGAAGCTGCCCAGCGCCATGCAGTAGGTGACGATGATGATGATCCAGACCTTGGCGTTTTCCGCCGCCGGGATCAGCCAGACCATGGTGGCGATCATCCAGCCGGAAACAATCGCCTTGGCGAACATCGGGTAGGCGCCGTTCTCCATGACCTCGCGCCCGATTTCCAGGAAGGCCTGGTCGGTCGCCTCATCGAAGATCGGCAGGTGCAAGGTGGCGTAGGCGAAGGTCAGGGTACCGGCCAGGTTGCCGAGCAGGACCACTGCCCACAGCCGCAGCAGTTGCAGGGCCTTGCCCAGGCTCGGCTCGTTCATCAGCGGCAGCACCGCGGTGAGGGTGTTTTCGGTGAATAGCTGCTGGCGGGCGAGAATCACCGCGAGAAACCCCACCGGGTAGCCGAGGCTGGCGATCACCGCACTCAACGGATGCTCGCCCAAGTGCGCCCGGAACAGCCCCATCACCATCAACGACAGCCCCAGGGTCAACCCCGCTGCCAGCGCCGACCACCAGAGCGCCTGCACGCTGCGCTCCAGTTCGTACTCGCCCTGCACGCGGATCACCTCGTGCAGCACCTGGGCGCGCGGCGGCTGCCTGTCCTGCACGCTTTCCTTTTCGTCCTGGGAAAGCGCCGGGTCGACCTCTTCCTGGGTGTTGCGGGCGTCCTCGCGGGCCCCCTGCGGCTCGTCCGGACCTGCGCGGGACGACGCCCGATGCGCCTCCGGGGTTTTCTTCTGCTCATCGGCCATGATCGGCTCCCACTGCGCTGAGGCGTTCCGCTATAGGCACTGCGCCCTTGGCCGCGGTTCCACCGGCGTCACCGGTAGGCGAGGCCGAGCGACGCTATCGACGGGGGATCGAGGCCAGGCACAGGGCTCCGATGGGCGCGTCGAGGGGGCGGCCATCGCCCCGCGCCCCTGCGGGCTGGCGCGCCCACCAGCCGCCCGGCCCGTCAGACGTCCGGGTAGCAGACGCGCCCCGCCTCGCGCATGAAGATTTCCACGGTCTTCGGGCCGACTCCCTCGAAGGTTTGCAGGTGCCGCTCGAAATCCCGCCGGTCCGCGCTGGCCGCGAGGATGCCGGCGAAACGGCCGCCGTATTCGGCTTCGAGCCTGGCGCACAGCTTGAGCAGGCGCGCGGCGGTGGACTCGTCGTAGCGCACGTAGCGGGCCTCGCCGAGCATGCCGACCAGCCGTCGGCGGCCGCAGTGGGCCAAGGCGGCGGGCGTCGCGCAGCGGTACTTGTCGGCGATGACCCGGTACGCCTCGGCGGCGATATCCCGCTGGATGCGCTTGCCGAACAGGAAGCTGGCGAGGAACCACTTGAACAACGCGTCCTCGCTGTCTTCCTGCAGATCGATGCCCAGGTCCTTCGCGGTGATGTCTTTCATGGATGCTCCGGCGAGCGACGGCGGCCCTTTCCCGATTCGACGGCCAGCGGCCCGGGCGGTTCGGGCGTTCTCCGAGCGCCGCGAGCGAACCCATGGGCGCGAATGTGCGGCGCTGTCACGTTAACGTCATTAGCCTGCCTTAACGTCCAGCCTGCTCCATTTCTGGCGGTGTCCGGGTCGGCCCCTGGCGGATCGACGCGGAACCAGAATTTTTCATATCCAAGGATCAGAGACATGATGACGCGCCAATCGCTGGCTATTTCGATCGCGGCTTCCATCGCTTTCCTCGCGACGGCCAACGCCACGTTCGCTCAGGAGGGCACCCACTCCACCAAATTGATGCGACACTTGACGGACCGGGAAGCACGCGGCGATATCACCCAGTTCGGCGGTGCGCGGCGTCTGGACCGGAACATCAGCGTCGAGTTGAAGAACGCCCTGTCGGATGCGCCCGCGAAAAACGTGATTCTGCTGATCGGCGACGGCATGGGCGATTCGGAAATCACCCTGGCGCGCAACTACGCCATGGGCGCGGGCGGCTATTTCAAGGGTATCGACGCCTTGCCGATGACCGGCCAGTACACCCACTACTCGCTGCATAAGGACACCGGTCTGCCGGACTACGTCACCGATTCCGCCGCTTCCGCCACGGCCTGGTCCACCGGCACCAAGAGCTACAACGGCGCCCTCGGCGTGGACATCGACGAGCGGGATCACGCCACCCTGCTGGAACTGGCGAAAGCCAAGGGCCTGGCCACCGGCGACGTTTCCACCGCTGAACTGGAAGACGCCACGCCGGCCGCGCAGGTCTCCCACGTCACCTCGCGCAAGTGCTACGGCCCCGTGGCAACCAGCAAAGAATGCCCGTCGAATGCCCTGGAAAACGGCGGTCGCGGCTCTATCGCCGAACAACTGCTCAATGCCCGTCCGGACGTGGTGCTCGGCGGCGGGGCCAGCACCTTCGCCGAAGCCGCCAAGGCCGGCAATTGGCAGGGTCGTACCCTGCGCGAGCAGGCCAATGCGCGCGGTTTCAAAGTCGTGGAGAACATGGCCGGGTTGGACCAGGTGAAAGTCGCCAACCAGGATCAGCCGCTGCTCGGCCTGTTCGCGCCAGGCAACATGCCGGTACGCTGGACCGGCCCCAAGGCCAGCTACCACGGTAGCCTCGACCTGGAGCCGGTGACCTGCCAACCCAACCCCGAGCGCACCGAGGACATTCCGACCCTGGCCGCGATGACCCAGAAAGCCATCGACCTGCTGAAGACCAACGACAAGGGTTTCTTCCTGCAAGTCGAAGGCGCGTCCATCGACAAGCAGGATCATGCCGCCAACCCCTGCGGACAGATCGGCGAAACCGTCGATCTGGACGAAGCCGTGCAGATCGCCCTCGCCTTCGCCAAGGCCGACGGCAACACGCTGGTCATCGTCACCGCCGACCATGCCCACTCCAGCCAGATCATTCCGCCGGAAACCTCGGCGCCGGGCCTGTCCCAGGCCCTGCTGACCAAGGACGGTTCGGTGATGGCGGTGAGCTACGGCACCTCCGAGGGCAGCTCCCAGGAGCATACCGGTACCCAACTGCGCGTAGGCGCGTTCGGACCGAGGTCTGCCAACGTGACCGGCCTGACCGACCAGACTGACCTGTTCTTCACCATCCGCAACGCCTTGCAGTTGAACTGAGCCACTCGCAATGAAAAAGGCGCGCCCGGTAACGGGCGCGCCTTTTTTATCGACCGGGGGACGCCTTCACTGCGCCGTGCGGATGCGTGACGCCAGGCGCGCGGCCAGTGCCTCCAGCACCGCCGGATCGGCCTTGCCCTGACCGTGCGGACCGGGCGCCTGCCCCGTGTAGCGGGGGATCAGGTGCACGTGGATATGGAAGACCGTCTGCCCGCTCGGCGCGCCGTTGAACTGGCAGAGCTGCACCCCGTCGGGCTGCAACTCGTCCACCAGCACGCGGGTCAGTTTCTGCGCCGCCAGGGCCAGCTTGCAGAGGCTTTCCGGGTCGATGTCGAGGATGTTCCGGGCCGCGGCCCGCTTGGGGATGATCAGGGTGTGGCCGTAGGACTGGGGAAACAGGTCGAGGAACGCCAGCACGTCCTCGTCCTCGTAAATCGTGTAGCTGGGCGCCTCGCCGCGAATGATCTGGGCGAAGATGTTCTGCGAATCGTAGTCGCCGTGAAGGCTCATGGCTGTCTCCATACAGGTTGTCGGCAGCGGAAACATACCCTGTTCCGCGGCGGACGGCTAAGGCTCGTCCGCCAGGCACGTCGCCATGGGGATTCGTCGAGGAATCGCGCCCGCCCGGACTCCGCCATCTACCTCCACTACGAGGAGCGCCCTCTGTCCGCTGCCCGGATCCGTAGCGATCCGCTGCGCTCGAAGCGGCCTCGCCAAAAACCGCTTCGGTTTGCCCGCTCACCATGCCTGAGCGGCATTCCCGCGATTCTGGCCTCCCTGGCCGGCACCACGAAGGGCGGCGGGCCTAGCGTTCGAAGCCGTAGGCCCGCTCCACTCGCGCCACGCGAGTGGCGAAGGCCTCATACCACTGCGCCCGGCCTTGCTCGCGTACCGCCGCGTGCTCCGCCTGCTGGCGCCAGGCCAGGATCGCGGCCTCGCTTTCCCAGTAGGAGACGGTCAGCCCCAGGCCGTCCTCGCGGGCGGACTCCACGCCGAGGAATCCCGGCTGCCGGCGTGCCAGCTCCAGCATGCGCCCGGCCGCCTCGGCGTAGCCCCGATCGCCGGGGGTACGTCGCGAGCTGAAGATCACCGCGTAATAGGGAGGCTCCGGCGTGGCGGCGATCAACTGGCGCGCTTCCGTTCATGGGCCGCCTGCACCGCGCAGGCGCCGACCAAACCGGCGACCACCGGCGGCAGGCGACCGGCCAGGGCCGCACGTTCCGGCTGGAACAAGGTGGCGAGGAAGAACGGATGGTCCTGCAGCTCGATGGCGCGCACCTCGCCCGCCTCGTCGTGCCCGGAAGCCCGCAGGCTGTGGGCCATCAGCGGTTCGCGGAAGGCGGCGTCCAGGCCATAGCGGCACAGGTATTCCTCGGTGATTTCCAGCACGCCGTAGAGCTCGGCGATCTGCGTGCCGGACACCAGGCGCACGCGTCCGCCCACGTCCACCAGGGCACAGCTGAGCGGCCCGATCAGCGGATTCGGCGCGTGCGGGTCCAGTTCGGCGTGCTGGGCGTCCTGCCAGCCGAGGCTGTTGCGCGCGAACTCCAGCAGGGCGTGCTGGAAACCGCCGCAGGTGCCGAGGAAGGGAATGCCGCCCTCGCGGGCATGGCGGATCGCGGTCAGGGCGCCCTGGGTATCGCGGTAGGGGCTGCCCGGCACGCACCAGATGCCGTCGTAGGCGTCCAGGCAGGCGCCGTCGCCGATACGGTCGGTGGCCAGCCAGTCGAAGTCGACCTTCACGCGCAGGGCCTCGGCCGCCATCTCCAGCGCCAACGGTATCGCCTCGTGGGCCTTGATGCCGCGATCACGCTCGCCCACCAAGGCGATCTTCACCCGATTCACGCTGAACATACGCTGATCCTCCGCTCGTGTTGGGGGGCTGGCCGGCCCGGTGGCGCCACTATAAGCTGGCGTCCACGCAACAAATATTGGCATTCAAACAAGCGAAGTATGCAGCGATGCAATATCGAATCGACCACGCCGACCTCGCCCTGGTGCTCGCCCTGGTGCGCGGCCGTTCCCTCGCCCGCGCCGCGGAGATGCTCCAGGTGGACGTGTCCACGGTGTTCCGTTCGGTGCGTCGGCTGGAAGCCGCGCTGGGCAAGGCGTTGTTCGAGAAGAGCCGCCGCGGCTACCTGCCCACCGGCACCGCCCAGGCCCTGGCGGAACAGGCGGAGCGCGCCGAACAGGCCCTGGACGCCGCGCGGGTCGCCCTCGAACAGGGCGACCAAGTGGTCAGCGGCACGGTGCGCCTGACCTGTACCGACGCCGTGCTGCACGCCCTGCTGCTGCCGGCGCTGGCACGCTTCATGCCCCACTACCCGGCACTGTCCCTGGAACTGGCCACCTCGAACGAATTCGCCAACCTCAGCCGGCGCGACGCCGACATCGCCCTGCGCCTGACCAACGCGCCGCCGGAACACTTGGTCGGCCGCCGCCTGGGCGTCGTGTCTTATGCCGTCTACGGGCGCGCCGACTACCGCCAGGCGGTGGCCGAGGACGCCACCCGCCTGCCGTGGATCGTGGTGGACGATGCCATGCCCGACCACACCACCGTGGTCTGGCGCCGCCAGCAGCATCCGCGGGTCACCCCGGCCTACCGCTGCAGCGGCATGTTCTCCGTCGCCCGCCTGGTCCAGGCCGGGCTCGGCGTGGCCGCCCTGGCCGACTTCGTCGCCCGCGACCTGGACGGGCTGGAGCGCCTGAGCGACGCCCTGCCCGGCTGCGACAGCGAGCTGTGGCTGCTGACCCGCCCCGACTGTCGCGCGCTGCGTTCGGTGCAGACCCTGTTCGAGGAACTGACCGCCTCGGTGCGGGTGTGAGCCCGCCCGCTTCCTGAACGAATGGCCGCCCTCAGGCCACCGGTGAGGCGGTGCACGCGCCCGGTCATTTTCCGAGTAGAAAATGGGCGCTGGAGCCCTTTGGCAAGGGTCGAGGATTCGAGCGCGCCTTCGCTGGCAGGCCCGGGGGCGCCACGCCGGCACGATAGAAGGCGGGCTTCATTACGGCGGCCGAGTCGGGCCTGCACCTCCGCACACGCCGTGGAGAGGTCCCAGGGGTCGGGACGAAGCTCAGGCAAGACAGAAACAGGCGAAGACGCACCGTTTTACGTGCTGTGTGAGCAGCCTGAACCGGTTTCCAACGCAGCATCACCGTGCGCAGGCATTTTCGTAGAGCCCGGGAGTCGCGCATCCTGACCCTCGCCCTAGCCGCTCGCCAGCGCCCGTGCATAGGCTTCGGCATACCGCGCGAACCCTTCGGCGAACGCCGCCGGCCGCACTCCGGTGCGGCTGCGCAGCGCCTGGCTGTCGTAGACGTGGTCGAAGGCGATCAGCGACAACTGGCGGGCGACCGCGGAGCCCAGGGTGCGGGTCGCCTCGACGGCCTGGGCGTAGGGCAGGTCGGCCTGGGTCGCCGGCGCCAACCCCTGGCGGTGCAACACCGCCAGGAGCTCGCGCAGCGCGACCGGCCGCTCCGGGCCGACGTGGTAGACCCGCCCGCGGTCTTCGTCGCGGGCTTCCAGGGCCAGGGCGGCCACGCTCTCGGCCAGGTCGTCCACCGCCACCAGGGAGAGCTGCGCCGCCCCGCCCTCCAGGGTCACCGGATAGCGCCGCAACAAGCCTACGAGGGCCGGGATGAACCAGCGATCGCCGTCGCCATAGACCAGGAACGGCCGCAATACCACGCCGCCGGCCTGCAGCACCAACTGCTCGGCCTGCAACCGGGTGCGGCTGGTGGCGGATACCGGCGCCGGTTGCAGCTCATCCTCGCGCAGGTCGCGGTGTGCGCCTTCGCCATAGACCGCCGCGGTGCTCAGGTAGATCACCCGCGACACGCCGGCGCGCCGCGCTTCCTGCAACAGGTTGCGCGTGCCTTCGACGTTGACCGCCTGGCATCGCGCCTCGTCGGCGTCCACCGCCGAGGCGGCGTGGATCAAGGTCTCGATGCCTTCGCAACAACCGCGCAGCGAACCGGCGTCGGTGAGGTCGCCGCTCGCCTGCGGCGCCGCGTCGGCCGAGGGCCGTCGCAGCAGCAGGCGGGGCTCGGCGCCCCGTCGTTGCAAGGCGCGGCGGATCGCGCCGCCGATGAAGCCGCTGGAGCCGGCCAGGAGTATCCGGGTGTCGCTGCCGTCGGGGGTGTGCATGGGCATTCTCCTCAATGTCCGATACCGCGGGCCACGGCCTGCAGGATCAAGCCGGCGTAGAACACCAGCAGGAAGCCGAAAGCCAAGGGTTTGGGCCAGACCGCCGCGCGGCGGCCCAGGAAAGCGAATGCGCCGAAGGCGGCGAACCCCAGGGCCAACCAAGGCACCAGGCTGGCCCAGACGAAGCCGGTCGTCCAGGGCCGGAAAGCCGCCAGCGCCAGCAACTCGGCGGCCAGGGCCAGGCCGAAAGCGACCGCGGCGCTGCCCCGCGGCCCGAACAGGTCCGAATAGACCCGGGTGCCCGGTTCCACCTGCCAGCGGGTCTTGCGGGCGAACTCCAGGTGCAGGAAGGCGCAGGCGAAGGCCAGTATCAGCAACAGGGTGTCGGCAAGCGACGCCGACTCGCCGCGACCGAGCGCCAGGGAGAGCGCCACGTACAGGCTCAGCAACAACTGCACCGGGTAGGTGGCGAACAGGTTCACCAGCAGCGAATCGCGGAACCAGGCGCTGCGCCCTTCGACGAACATCAGCAGCAGCGCATAACCCAGGTCGAACAGCAGGATCGCCGGGGTCAGCGGCGCCCCGCCCAGGTTCAGCACCAGCAGCAGCACGGCGATCAGCGCCATGCCGACGCGCAGCTCGGCGTGGCTGATCTCGCCGCGCACCAGGGGCCGATCCGGGTTGTGCACGCGGTCGTAGTCCAGGTCCTTCTGTTCGTCGGCCATGCGCAGGTAGAACAGGGTCAGCCACACCGACAGCACGCGGATGCCGGTCTGCACGTCGGGGGACCAGGTGGCCGAAGGCGCCAGCACCGCCAGCGAGCCCTCCAGGGCGAGGACCCAGAGCAGCGCGTAGCTGCCGTAAAGTCGTGGCGAGAACACCGCGCCCATGAAGCGCGCGAGCCGCCCCGCCCAGCCGAGCGGCGAGGCCAGTGGAGCGGATATTCCGGACGTGGGTTTCATCAGGCGACTTCCTCCTGTTCCAGCAGGGTCACCGCCCCGCTGGTGCCATTGATTTCGATCAGCGCGCCGTCGGGGATCAGGCGCGTGGCGTTGGCCAGGGATACCACCGAGGGAATCCCGAACTTGCGGCTGGTGATCGCCGTGTGGGAGAGCATGGTGCCGCGCTCGACGACGATGCCCTTGGCGGTGAGCATCAGAAACAGCCAGCCGGGATCGGTCTCGCGCGCCACCAGGATCATGTCCTCGGTGGAAGCGATGGCCTGCTGCGGGTCCAGCACCACCCGGGCGATGCCCCGCACCACGCCGCTGCTGGAGCCGAGCCCGCGCATGGCGCCGTCTTCCGAGGCGACCGCGGCGGTCTCCTCGCGGGCCACCTGCAACCCGGCGGGCACCGCCTCGTAGGTGCTGAACGCCATGGGCAATTCCTCGCCCGGACGCTCGAAGGCGGCCCGCCGGGTGTCGGCGAGCCCTTGCAGCGCCGGGGTGCTGCCGGTGCCCTCGAAATAGCCGAACAACTCTTCGCGGGTCAGGTGGAACACGTCGTCGGCGCTGCGCAGCACGCCTTGCCGCGCCAGGTCCTTGCCCAGGGACTGGAACAGCGCCCGCGCGTAGCCGAACAGCTCGCTGCGGCAATAGCGGGAATTCTCCCGGTAGCGCGCGTACAGGCGCACCTTGCCCACCAGCCAGGCCAGCAGTTTGAAGCGCCAGCTGGCTTGCCCGAGGCCTTGCTCCAGTACCCGTTCGGCGGCCTGGCGGATGCCCTGCTCCTGGCGACGCAGGCCGTCGACGCTGAGGCCCGCGTCGGCATAATGCCGGGCCAGGCGCAGCAGCGTCGCCGGGGTGTCGCGCAGGCTCGGCTGCTCCATCTTCAACTCCTGCAAGCCCCGGTCGCCGTAGTGGTGCAGGTGGCGGCGGAACGCCTGCAGCAAGGGCTCGCCGAACTCGCCGCGCTCCAGCGCCGGCCACAGGTCCTGCTCGTCCTCCTGCCGCCGCGACAGCGTCGGGTGCGCGCGCACCTGCTCGCCCAGCGCCACCAGGGACATCAGGATCGCGCTGCTCCGGTTCTCCTCGTCACCGCACAGCAAGTCGTTGAACAGCGCGGGGTCGGCGTCGGGCAGGTAGCGGGCCAGCAGCTTGCCCACCAGGCCGGAAGCGTTGCTCAGCAGGGTGTCGTTGATCAGGGTCAGGCCCCACCACTCGCTCACCTCGCGCCACAGCCCGTGGAAATCCTCGATCCGCGCCAGCGGCGTGGTGCGCCCGAGGTCCTGGCCGCGGCGCGCCGCGAACAGCCGCTCCCACCAGGCCTCGAAATCGCCCATGCGACGCTCGTTGCGCACCAGCGCGACGATCACCCGCGCCGCCGACGCCCCCAGGCGCAGGGCGGCACGCCAGCGGCCCAGGGGCGGCAGCGCGCTGCGCCCGTCCATGGCGCCGGGCTCGATGCCCATCATGCGTTCCCAGCCGGGCCGGAACAGCGGGAACACCGGCAGTTGGCTGTGGAGGATGTACCAGTCGTCCAGGCGGTAATAAATGCGCCCATGGAGGAAACCGATCATCTGCTGCAAGTGAGTGGCGTTGCGCCGCAACAGGCCTTCGCTCACCCCCAGCCGGCGATAGAGGTCGCGGAAGATGCTGTAGTAGAACGCCTGGGCGAAGGAGTAGGTCAGGGCCGTGGTGACCCCGGGAAAGCTCTCGGTGATGTTGCTGTTGCTCCACAGGTGGCGCAGGCGCGGATCGACCGCGATGGGCCGGGCCTGCACCAGGTGGATGACGCCATCCTCGGTGAGGGTGCCCTCGATGTCCTGGGGCATGCCGAAATAGGCTTCCACGCGCAACGCCAGGTGGGCGATGGCGCGCACTTCGCCGTCATCCAGCACCGCGGCCGCCACCCGCTCGGCGGGCACCTCGCGGACCACCACGCCGTCGCTGGCGAACCCCTCCGCACTGTCGTCGTCGAGGGCGGGGTCCCGCACCGCCTGGCGGTGCTTGGCGATCAGGGTCGAGGTGACCGCCCCGCTGCCCCGGGCGTAGAAGAAATGGTCGACGTCGGCCTTGTCCTGCACCACCCCCTCGCCGATGCCGTGGGCGGCGGCGATCACGCAGCGATTGGCGGCGTCACGCGGGTCCACCGAGAAGGCAACGAAGGAGCGCGTGCCGCAGACCATGGTCTGGATGCCCACCGCGACCCGCGCGGCAAAGGGCGCCAGCCCCTGCTCCAGGCGATAGAGCACCGCCTCCTCGTTGAAGGCCGAGGCCCAGCACTGGGCGACCCGCTTGAGCAGGGCGGCGCGGCGCACGTAGAGGAAGCTGTCGGATAGACCGGCGAAGGGGTCCTGGGCGGAGTCCTCGCCGACGCCGTCCGCCCCGGTGACCACGCAGGCGCGGACCGCGACGAAGCCATCCGGCCCCGCCAGGCGATCGAACGCCTGATGCAAGGCGGCGGCCAGCGCCTGGTCCAGCGGGGCGGCGCTGAGGCGCTGGCGGATGCCCGCCGCCCAGGCACGGAGCGCGCGTCGATCGGCGCAGTGCGGGCTGCCCGGCTCGGGCGAGTCCGCCCGTAACGGCGCCAGGGCACGGTCGAAGGCACTGGCCGGCACGCAACAGAACGGCGGGACCGGGAAACCGGCCTCACGCATCTGCGCCTGCCGGGAGAACTTGAAGCCGACCTGGCCGGGGTCCAGCAGGTCGCGGGGTTCGATGAGCAGGCTCATGGTTTCACCACACCCCCGGGATGATGCGCTTGTGCCGCTGCGCGTAGTGCCCATAGCCCGAGACGGTGGCGTTCAGCGCCCGCTCCTCGACGCGGATGCGCACCACGATGGAAGGCAGCAGCAGGCAGAAGAATCCCAGCAGGCCCGGCAGGTTGGCGAAATACAGGACGAAGCCGAACTCCGCCAACAGCATGCCGCTGTAGGCCGGGTGGCGCACCCAGCGATAGGGCCCGCTCTGCACCACCTGATGGCCTTCGATCACCCGCACCTGGTGGGAATAGAAGTCGCCCAGGGTCTTGATCGCCGTCAGGCGGATGGCGATCCCCAGGACGAACAGCACGGCGGGCGCCAGCAGCCAGGCGTGCCACTGCTGCCAGTGCAACGGCGCGCCATACAACGCCGCGACGATGGTCGCGAAGCGGGCCAGCCCGTAGAACTGCAGGGTGCCCCGGTCGGCGCTGCCGGACTCCTCGCGGGAGGTGCGCAGGGTGATCTTCAGCTCGAAGAAGATCCACACCAGGTGCAGCGCGATCAGCAGCGCGGCGAACGCGTGGGGCGATTCCACGCGCAGCGACCATTCGCGCCACAACGCCCAAGCCAGAGCAACCAGGGCGATGGGCAGGAGCAGAGCGGGAAAGCGACGCAACAGGGTATTCATGGGCGTTTCTCCGAAGTCGGTTGAGGGCGCGCCTGACGGATCCGCGCGTAGAGTCTGGGGCTGACGGCACGGCCGCCCACGGCGATCTCGGCGACTCTCCGTTCGCCCTCGAGCACCTCGAGCACCTGGGTACCGTTGCCTTGCGGTATCACCCCCTGGCCCGCCACCGAGGCGACGTCCAGGCGCGCGCCGCGGGACAGCGGCTCATGAAAACGCGCGGCGACGGAGGCGAGGATGAACGGCTTGTCGGTGGGGGTGTTCTGCACCGCGTGCTGCAACAGCAGGGAAAACTGCCGGCACGCCTCTACGATCTCCAGCGGCGTCCGCCACGGGCGGCGACGCGCTTGCAGGCCATGGTCGGCGGGCAACGGCAACAGACGCGACCGGTAGGTGCCGCCCGGCGCGCGACGCAGGTCGGAAATGAAGATGTTTTCCCGGTGCAATTTGTGCACGTGCTCGGCCGGTGCCGGCTGGATAGGCTCGTCCGGTCCCGACCGCACGCGGCCATCGACGGAGAGATTGGGCCTGAACTCGATCGTCCCTCGACAGACCGGCGCGTCGTATTGCGTGATCTGCAAGTAACAGGCATGACGCGCTTCGCCCGCGCGCTCGAACCTGGCTTGCATATCGATCGCCCCGTCTTTCTCGCAGAAGCGTTCGAACGACAATTCCAGCGCCGCTATATAGTAAGTTTCTTCGCCCGCCTGCGTGCCGAGGGTATGGGAAAGTGCCTCTTCGGCCACGCCCAACACCCCATCGAGCAATAACATGCCCGGCACATGATCGACCGGATGGTCGAAGAAGAACCGACTGGTCTCGTCGACTTCGAGTGCACGCGTATATATATTTCCGCGCGCATTCCAATGCCCCGGATATATAGATCCATCCGCCTGCGAAACTTCCCTGGCACTCACTCCGCTACTCGACATTTCACTGCCCTCCATGCGCCCTTGGCGCGATTCCACGTAGTCACACGAAACTTCCATTTCGGAAACGGCAGGCATCCGCAAGCGCCGAGGCAAGGCCCGCGCCTGCAAACAAGAGGTCTGAACAATCGGATTGTTATTATTATGAAATCCGAGCGATTACCTTTCCAATGAAATTGGAAATACAAGGACGCTGGTTTGATTATCCAACGCTGATGGGGCGATCAATATCAGGCTGATCGGAGTTTAAGACTAGCCTCGTTCTTCCCTGCCCACTCGTTAAACATCCACATGCATCTGAAGACAGATTATGACGTTAGTTCGTTCGCCGAAAAAAATAAATAGCCGCGTTATTGTCGGACAATAAGCCAATTACCCGAAAGAGTGCCCCGCGAAGTAAGCGAACGGTTCGAATCCGGACAGTTAACGGTTATGGCGCAATAGCGAAACAAGTTCCGCAACGTCCCACCGAACGCTTCCAGCGAGCGTGTCACTAGGCGGCGGCCGCGATACCCGAACCCGATGCTCGGTTTTTCCCGCGTGGCAAAAGACCGATATGCAATCGGTTTCGAGGCGGGGCGAATTTACGCCGGACGGTAGTGGCTCGTGTTCATTTGCGCCGGAAAAGACACCCTGGCCCGCGTGATAGAGCCCTCGCGAGGGCCGGGCGCTGGGTTGGCGTACGACGGAGAAGCCGGACAAGCGCAGCAAAGCGCGCCGGGTCATTCAGGGCGGGAGCCTCGACCTAGGCGCTTGGGCTCTGTACGAAAAGGGCCTGCGCGCGGTGATGTTCTACAGCCCCTGGGATTGCCCCGGGGCGTGGCTTTTCCGGCATCCCGGGCGTCGGCGCGTCCCCGCGACCGAGGGTTCGGGCGCAGTCACCGCGTGCCGGCCCAGCCTTTATTCGACGCGCCATTACCATCGAGGGCAAGACGCGATACGGGGCCGCCCGCCGCGGCCGTCAACCGCTGATGCTCTCGATCCGCCTCACCCGCCCGGAATCGATGAAACGGGCCATTTCCCGCGCCAGTTCCAGCACGCTGGCATTCGGATGGCGGGCGCAGTAGGCGCCGATCCAGGCGCGCCGCTGGCCGGCGTCGAAGTTCTCGATCAGGTTATCCGCGCTCATCAGCTCCTCGTCGACCCCGTAGAGAAAGCCTTCGACCCAGAGGCCGACTTCGCGGGCCTCGGAGCTGTCGGGTTGCTGGATTCGGGTGAGCGCGTGGCATTGCACGGTGCCCAGCGCGGCGGGTTCGTCCGCCAGAACCGCCCCGGCGAGGGGCAGGATCAGCAGGGCGTGAAGCAGCGGTTTGGTCATCGGGTTGACTCCGTATTGTCGCACCGGCGAACCGCGCCGGCTGGTGGGTGTGACCATCCGGGGCGGGAAGGTTTCCCAATAAGGACGATTGAGCCCGGCCAATCCCGCGGAACGTGCGCGATGTCTCAACCCGCCTCGATATCCGGTGCAGCGCATGGCCGCCGCTCGCAAGCCTCGCCGGACCCGGCGCCCGTTCGCTTCGACGGGCGCTGAATACGCATTCGGGACTCGCCGGCCGTCCTGCCTACCGACGAACTCTCCGGTTTTCCAGGTCCCCGGCGGGCCGATGTGGGTGCCCCGCCCCCGCGCACTTGCTACAGTAGCCGACCCCGCCCAGCCACAAGTGACCCCATGCCCCTCGCCCCGGACGACCGCGCCCTGCCCCGCTTCTGGCGCGACGCCGCACTGCCCTTCATCGAGGCGCGCGCCGTCGAGGACGGCCGCAAGGTCTGCTACGCCGCCCATTCCCACGAGGCCTTCTCGGTCGGCGCGGTCACCGCCGGGCGCAGCACCTATTTCAACGGCGAGGCCCGCGAGCGCATCGAGGCCGGTTGCGTGGTGATGATGAACCCCCAGGCGGTGCACGCCTGCAACCCCATCGACGGGCAATCCTGGTCGTACCTGATGCTCTACGTCGACAGCGCCTGGCTCGGCGCCCTGCAACGGGACCTGGGCTTCAGCGAGGACGGCCGCTTCCAGCCGTTCGCGACCATCCTCAGCCGCGACCCGGCGCTGTTCGCCGGGCTGACCGAACTCTACGACACCCTGATCGACCCCCTGGCGGACACTGCGCACAAGGCCAGCACGGCGGTGGCGTTCTTCACCCGCCTGCAACACAGCGTCGCCCCCTCGCCCGGCGCGTCTCTCGCCGGGCCCTTGCGTCGGTTGCAACGCGCCGCCGCCTTCATCGACGCGCATTGCACCCAGGCGCTGACCCTGGAGGACATCGGCGCGGCGGCCGGGCTCTCGCCGTCCTACCTGATCCGCGCCTTCAAGCAGGGCTACGGCATGACGCCCCATGCCTACCTGGTCAATCGTCGCATCCAGCGCAGCCAGCACTGGCTCAGGCAGGGCCAGCCGTTGTCCGAGGTGGCCCTGGCGGCGGGTTTCGCCGACCAGGCGCATTTCCAGCGCGCGTTCAAGCGCCATCTGGCCGCAACCCCCGGCCAATACCGCGACTGAGGCGTCAGCTCTCCAGCAGGTAGACTGCGCTGGCCACCAGCAACGCCGCCATCAGACGGTTCAGCAGGCGCACCCGCCCGGCGTTGCCCATGTGCCGGCGCAGCGCGCTGCCGGTCCAGCCCCAGCAGGCCAGGGACAGGTAGCAGATCACGAAGTACAGCGCGGCGAAGGTCCAGACCCGCGTCACCTCGCCGTCCGCGGCGTACAAGCCCATGCCCGCGACCGAGGCCAGCCAGGCCTTGGGGTTGAGCCATTGCATCAGCGCGCCGGTCCAGAACGAGGGCCGGGCGATCGCCCGGTCGGCGCCCAGGCGGCCGTCGTCCCGCGCCAGTCGGTAAGCCATGTACAACAGGAAGGCCACGCCGCCCCACTGGATCGCCCACATCAGCGCCGGCGCCCGGGCCAGCAGCTCGTAGAGCCCCAGGCCGATCAACAGCAACAACAGGGTGAAGCCCAGGGTGGCGCCGCTGACGTGACGCAGGCTGGCAAGAAAACCGAAGCGCGCGCCGGTGTTGAGCGCCACCAGGTTCACCGGCCCTGGGGTGATGGAGGACGCCAGGGCAAAAGCGGCCATGGACAGGTAGGGGGTCATCGCATTCTCCGCGGTGGTGGGATGCGAGTCAGGCTAAGGATCGGGCGGGCGCGGGTATTGAAGAAAATTACCCAGCCGCGCAGCTGGACCGCCGGATGTTTCCGCTGCAGCATCGCCGGCGCCCGGGCGCGCCATGCCATCGGGCGAACCCGGCGGCGGCCGGGCGACTCTGTTGTACTGATCCCGCGGCCTGCGCTGCGGCCCTCATCCCCGACGCAGAGAACAACCATGAAACCTTCGCTTCACCCCTGGCGCTCGCCGGTCTCGCGCATGAAGGCCGTCGCCGGTCTACTGCTGCTGGCGGCGGCCCTGCTGTACGGGCTGGCGACAGCGATGCAGCGACCTGCCGCCGGGGGCGGCCCGGCCTGGGGTTACCTGGCCGCGTTCGCCGAGGCGGCCATGGTCGGCGCCATCGCCGACTGGTTCGCCGTCACCGCGCTGTTCCGCCGCCCGCTCGGCCTGCCGATCCCGCACACCGCGATCATCCCGCGCAGCAAGGCGCGGATCGGCCGCACCCTGTCGGACTTCATCACCACTCACTTCCTCTCCACGCCGCTGGTGCTGGCCAAGCTGGGGCAGCTCGACCTCGGCCGGCGCCTGGCCGACTGGTTGCGCCACCCGGCCAACGCCGATGCGGTCGGCCGGCAACTGCTCGGCATGGCGCGCTTCGGCGTCGACGCGCTGCGCGACGAGCGGGTGCGGGCCTTCGTCCAGCGCAAGGTGGTCGACCGCCTGCGCGCCCTCGATCTCGCCCCGCTGCTCGGCCACTGGCTGGAGATACTCACCGCCGAAGGCCGCCACCAGGCGCTGCTCGACGAAGTACTGGGCAAGCTCGACACCCTGCTGCGCGACGAGGAGACCCGCGCGCTGGTGGCCCGCGCCATCACTGCGGAAATCCACACGCTGCGCTACCTGGGGTTGAGCAACAAAGTCGGCGGCTGGTCGGCGACCAAGGTGGTCGAAGGCCTCTCGGCGCTGATCGCGGAGGTCGCCGGCGATCCCGCGCACCCCCTGCGCCAGCGCTTCGACGAACAGGTGGCCGGCTACATCGACCGGCTGCGCCACGACCCGGCGTACCGCCTGGAGGTCGAACGCCTGCTCGCCCAGGTCCTGGAACATCCGGCCGCTACCGCCTACATCCAGGGCCTCTGGCAGGAACTGACCGGCTGGCTGCGCAGCGACCTGGCGCGCGACGACTCGCGCATCGGCCGGCGTATCGTGGCGCTGACCCGTGGCCTGGGCGATGCCCTCGCGGGCGACGCGGCCATGCGCGGCTGGATCGACGACCGTTTGCTGGCCGCAACCCCCGCGCTGCTGGAACGCTACCGGCGGCGGATCGGCGACTACATCGCCGAACGGGTGGAGCAATGGGAAAGCCGCGAACTGGTGGCGCAGTTGGAACGGAGCGTCGGCAAGGACCTGCAATATATCCGCATCAATGGCACCCTGGTCGGCGGGCTGGTCGGCCTGACGCTCCATGGACTGACCCGGTGGCTGGCCGGATGAACCCGCCCGCGCCCGACCCCACATGATCCCGGAGCCTGAACATGGACCTGCTGTTCCTCGGCACTTCCTCTGGAACCCCGACTCGCGCCCGCAACGTCAGCGGGCTGGCGCTGCTGGAAGCGGCCGGCAAGGGTTGGCATTTGGTGGACTGCGGCGAAGCCACCCAGCACCAGGTGCTGCGCACGCCGCTGTCACTGCAGGCGCTGCGGGCGATCCACATCACCCACGTCCACGGCGACCATTGCTTCGGCCTGCCCGGCCTGTTGGCCAGCGCCGGCCTGCTCGGCCGAACCCGCGCGCTGCCCATCGTCGCGCCCCGGGGCATCGAGGAATGGGTCCGCGCCAGCCTGCGGATGAGCCATGCCCACCTGCCCTTCGCCCTCGACTTCCAGGCCACCGAGGGCCTTGGCGAATGGCGCCACGACGACCTGCGCGTCGAGGCCGTCGCGCTCTCCCACCGGGTGCCCAGCTACGCCTACCGCTTCACCGAGGCGCGTCCCGACCCGCTGCTCGACATCGCCCGCCTGGAACGCGACGGCGTTCCTCGCGGGCCGCTCTGGGGGCAACTGGCCCGTGGCCTCGACGTCGTCCATGAAGGCCGCCCGCTGCGCGCCGAGGACTACCAGCGCTGCACCCGTCCGCCGCGCTGCGTGGTGATCGCCGGCGACAACGACCGCCCCGACCTGCTCGGCGATGCCTGCCAGGGCGCCCATGTGCTGGTCCACGAAGCCACCTACACCCGGGCCGTCGCCGAAGACGCCCGTGCCGACTACGGCCACAGCAGCGCCGCCCGCGTCGCGGCTTTCGCCGAGTCGGTGGGCCTGCCCAACCTGGTCCTCACCCATTTCAGCGCCCGCTACCAGGCCGACCCCAGGCGCACCCCGTGCATCGACGACATCCGCGCCGAAGCCGCGGCGGCGTACCCGGGCCGGCTGTTCCTGGCGGAGGACTTCCTGCGCCTGCGGCTGGACAAGCAGGGGCTGTTGGAACAGGTCGAAACGAAGGGATGAAATCGCCCGGCCCACACGATGCGTCTTGGCTCCGCAGGTGGAATCCGTAGGGTGGATGACGCCCTTTTCATCCACCGATGCAGCCCGGCGGTGGATGGGTGAAGCGCCCTCCACCCTACGATTCGTCCCACTCCGCGGGTGGAATACCCGTAGGGTGGATGACGCTCTTTTCATCCACCGATGCAGCCCGGCGGTGGATGGGTGAAGCGCCCTCCACCCTACGATTCGTCCGACTCCGCGGGTGGAATACCCTAGGGTGGATGACGCTCTTTTCATCCACCGATATGGCGTGGCGGTGGATGGATGAAGCGCCATCCACCCTACGGTTCGTCCCACTCCGCGGGTGGAATACCCTAGGGTGGATGACGGCCTTTTCATCCACCGATGCGGCTCGGTGGTGGATGGGTGAAGCGCCATCCACCCTACGATTCGTCCCACTCCGCGGGTGGAATACCCGTAGGGTGGATGACGCTCTTTTCATCCACCAGTATGGCTCGGCGCGCGCGGGCGCTAGGGGTCGCGCACCCGCCTGGTCAGGTGTCCGCCGCCCCGGGGCGAACACAGGCGTTGGTGCACGCGGCTGAGAAAACCGATCTCGAACGCCCGGCGCTGTATCGCGCGCGGCAGGCAATCGCGTTCGGCGATCAACCCGGCCCATAGCCAGCCGGCGTTCCGGTCGTCCAGCCAGGCATTGGCGCAGGCGACACCCTGGGTGAAGCTCGACTGGCACTTCACTGGCAGGTCGATCTCGGCGCCCGGCTGGTCGTCGTGGCCAGGCAACTGGCAGCGGACGGCCCGGCGCATCATCCGCGCTCCCGCACCTGGGCGACGGCGCAGCGGAACAACACCGCCATCTCCTTGGCCCGCGCCCGCAGCATGCGGAAGTCCCTGGCCTCCAGCGTCGCCGCCTCGCCCTCTGCAGGCTCCAGCGTGCCCAGGTGGCGGAGCAGGATGGCCAGGTGCAACTCCGCTTCGATCTGATACGGATAATCCTCCGCCCGGGCGCGTTCGCGCGGCGGAATCCGCAAGGGGAAAGGAATGACGTTGCGACCGAAATCAGCCATGGCGGACCTCCGGGACGGAGGCGGTGGACAGGCAAAGCGTGCAACCGACGGGGAGGTGCCCGCGGATAAAAGGGGGATAGCGCATTTTCCTTATGCTCCTTCGTGGTTTAAGGAGCCGCGTTCCATCCGTTACCACACGGAATGGAGGCGGACCGTGCAAGGGTGGTAAACCGGCTCACGAAGGAACGCCGGCCGAGCCGAAGCCCGCCTCACACGGCCCGCCATAGATGCGCGAGAAAGCAACGGGCAACAAAAAAGCGCCCGCTCTCGGCTATGGCGCTACCGCGCCTTCGTGAAGTGCTCGGGTTACCACACCCGGTCACGGGATTGACCGTGACGGCGGCACTCTACCCTGTGAGGTCGGGCAGGGACAAGGCTGGGCGGCCCGAGCCCGAGCCCGTGGGCCTAGACCAACACCTGCCGGGTGGTGGCGATCAGCCGATGCACCTGCCGCTCGACCTGGGGCTCGGTGGGGGTTTCCGGGCCACGGCCGCGTGGGCAGGGCAGGCTCGCGGTGGTGCCGAACAACCGGCAGATCAGCGGGCGCTGGGTGTATACCTCGCAACCCTGGGGGCCGAGGTGGACGCAATTGAGTTCGGCCAGCGCAGCGTCGTGCTCGGCGTCGCTCTTCACCGGCAGGCGCGACATTTCCTCGGACGACGCGGTGACCGGCCCGCAGCAGTCGTGGCAGCCGGGCACGCAGGCGAAGCTGGGGATTTGCAGGCGCAGGTGGTCGATCTGGCGACGGGTGCAACTCATGGATCGGGTTCTCTGTTTCGCTCGAAAAGTGCGGGCGGCGCCAACGCGAAGGCCTGACGGGTCAGGCTTCCACGGCGCTCCATTGCTTGCTCAGGCGCTTGTCCGACACCGCCACGCGGGTACCCAGTTGCTGGGCGAACAGCGAGACGCGGTACTCCTCCAGCATCCAGCGGTAGAGCATCAGGTTGGGGTCGCGCTTGCCTTCCTGGGCGTGCTTGGCCAGGCGTGCCTGGTACTGCTCCCAGTAGCCGGCCAGTTCGCCGGACCAGACGCGATCGCGCTGCAATTGCGCGGCGATCTTGTCGAAGCGTTGCTCCACCGCCTTGAGGTAGCGCGGGTATTCGCGCAGCCATTCGGCCGGGGTGTCGCGGACGAAACCGGGGTAGACCAGGTTGCCCAGTTGCGCCTTGATGTCGTTCAGGGCGACGGCCTGGGCCAGGTCGATCTTGCCCTTGAAGCGCTTTTGCAGGCCGTGCCAGAGCTTGAGGACGTCCAGCACCAGCTTGGCCAGGCGCTCGGCGTGTTCGCTCCAGCCGCCGCGTTTCCTCTCGGCCAGGGCCGCGAGGGCGGCGCCGTCCCGCGGCAGTTGCGCCTCGCCGTCGAGCACGCAGCTGTCGAGGCTGGCGAGGAGGATGTCCTCCACCAGCGCGTCGACGCGGCCCAGGTCGCGATAGAGCAGGCCCAGGTCGGTCAGCCCCGGCAGTTTGTTGCGCAGGTACTTGGCCGGCTCGGCCAGTTGTTGCAGCAGCAGGCGTTGCAGGGCACGGCGATGCTGGTAGTCGGCCTCGGCCTGGGTCGGGAAGCGGCCCTCCTTGACCATGCCGCGCTCGCCCTCGGCGTTCGCGCCGCTGGCCTCCACCAGTGCCGGGTAGACGGTCATCGACAGTCCGGCGACCTTCTGCTGGGTTTTCTCGGCGACTTCGGCGAACGCCTTGGCCTGCACCGGGCCCTGCTGTTTCTGCGCTTGGGGAATGGCCAGGGCGGCCTGGCTGGCCTCGGCGAAGCGGGCGGTGAGTTCGGCCAGGTCGCGGCCTTCGCCGAGGAACTTGCCCCGGGCGTCGACCACCTCGATGTTCATCTTCAGGTGGTTCTCCAGCTGGACGGCGGCTTCCGCCCAGGCATCCTCGGCGACACGGGCGCCAGTCATGCGTTGCAGCTCGCGGCCCAGCGCCTCGGGCAGCGCGCCCTCGCCGAAGGCCACCTTGGCCAGCGCGGCGCGGACGAAGTCCGGCACCGGCACGAAGTTCTTGCGCACCGCCTTGGGCAGGTTGCGCACCAACGCCACCGCCTTGGCTTCCAGCAGGCCGGGCACCAGCCAGTCGAGGCGCTCGCCACGCAGTTGCGGCAGCAGCGGCGCGGGCACCCGCAGGGTCACGCCATCGCGCGGGTGGTTGGGCTCGAAGTGGTAATCCAGGGGCAATTCCAGTTCGCCGATGTGCAGGCTGTCCGGGTACTGCGCGGCGGTGACTTCGCTGGCCTCGCGGGCGAGCACGTCTTCCTCGCGCATGATCAGCAATTGCGGATCCTTCGTGCGCTCGCGCTTGTACCAGGTCTCGAAACTGGCGGCCTGGTAGATGTCCTGGGGGATGCGCGCCTCGTAGTAGCCGAATAGGGTTTCCTCGTCGGCGAGGATGTCGCGGCGGCGCGCCTTGGCCTCCAGTTCGTCGAGACGCTCGAGCAACTCGCGGTTCGCCGACAGGCAACGCGCACGGCTGTTGATCTCGCCGCGCACCAGGCCCTCGCGGATGAACAGCTCGCGCGCCACCGGCGGGTCGAAGGGCCCGTAGTGCACCGGGCGACGGCCGACCACGATCATCCCGTAGAGGGTGACCTGCTCGAAGGCGACCACCTGGCCACGCCGCTTCTCCCAATGGGGCTCGAAGTGGTTGGTCTTGACCAGGTGCGCGGCCAGCGGCTCGATCCAGTCCGGCTCGATCTTCGCCACCATGCGGGCGAACAGTTTGGTGGTTTCCACCAGTTCGGCGGCCATGATCCAAGCGGGGCGCTTGCGCCCGATGACACTGGACGGGTGCACCCAGAAACGCCGCTGGCGAGCGCCCAGGTAGTCGCCCTCCTCGGTCTTCTGGCCGATCTGGCTGAGCAGGCCGGAGAGGATCGCCTTGTGCACGGCGGCATAGTCTTTCGCGCGCTGGGCGGCCTCGGTCTGCTCGGCCTGCTGCCGGGCGATCACGTTGACCTTGGTATCGCGGGTCGCCTGGGGCGCCTGCGCCGCTTGTGCGGTGGATAAGCCTGCGGCGTTATCCACCCTACGATCCACACCACCTTCGTGGGGTGGGTGGCCGGAGCCATCCGCCTTGCTCGTCGCCCTCGAGGTGGATAAGCCTGCGGCGTTATCCACCCTACGGTCCGTACCACCTTCGTAGGGTGGATGGCCGGAGCCGTCCGCCTTGCCTGGCCTCTTGCCCGACAGTTGCAGCTCGCGGCAGATGAGGGTGAGTTGCCGATGGGCGTCGCGCCATTCGCGCAGGCGCAGGTAGTTGAGGAAATTCTTCCGGCACCAAGTACGCAGCGGATTGGAGCCCAGCGCCTGACGCTTTTCCTCGAAACCGCGCCAGAGGTTGATCAGCGCGGCGAAGTCGGAGTCCACGTCCTTCCACTGCGCGTGGGCCTGGTCGGCGGCCTGTTGGCGGTCGGCCGGGCGCTCGCGCACGTCCTGCACCGACAGCGCGCTGGCGACGATCAGCACCTCTTCCAGGCTGCCCAGCTGCGCCGCTTCCAGCAGCATCCGGCCCAGCCGCGGGTCCACCGGCAGGCGCGCCAGCTGGCGGCCGAGCGGCGTCAGTTGGTTCTCGCGATTGACCGCCGAAAGCTCCTGCAACAGGTTGAAGCCGTCGCTGATGGCCTTGCCGTCCGGCGGCTCGATGAAGGGGAAGTCTTCGATCTGGCCGAGGCGCAGGTGGAGCATCTGCAGGATCACCGCCGCCAGGTTGGTGCGCAGGATCTCCGGGTCGGTGAACGCCGGGCGGGCGAGGAAATCCTCCTCGCTGTACAGGCGCACGCAGATACCCGGCTCGACCCGGCCGCAACGGCCCTTGCGCTGGTTGGCGCTGGCCTGGGACACCGCCTCGATGGGCAGGCGCTGGACCTTGGCCCGGTAGCTGTAGCGGCTGATCCGCGCGGTACCGCTGTCGATCACGTAGCGGATGCCGGGCACGGTGAGCGAGGTTTCCGCGACGTTGGTGGCGAGGACGATCTTGCGCCCGGCCATCGGCCGGAAGATTTTCTGCTGCTCCGCCGGGGTCAGCCGCGCGTACAGCGGCAGCACTTCGGTGAAGCGCAGGTTGGCCTTGCGCAGCATCTCGGCGGCGTCGCGGATTTCCCGTTCGCCGGGGAGGAACACCAGCACGTCGCCGGGACGCTTGCCCTCGCTGCGCTCGAACGTGGCGATTTCCTCCAGCGCGGCGAGGATGCCCTGGTCCACCGAGAGGTCTTCCTCGACGCGGTTGCCGTCCTCGTCGGTCTCGGCGGCGAGCGGGCGGTACCAGGTGTCGACCGGATAGGTGCGCCCGGAGACCTCGACGATGGGCGCGTCGGGCAGGCCGTTCCCGCCGAAGTGCCGGCTGAAGCGCTCCAGGTCGATGGTCGCCGAGGTGATGATCACCTTCAGGTCCGGGCGACGCGGCAGCAGGGTCTTCAGGTAGCCGAGGAGGAAATCGATGTTCAGCGAACGCTCGTGGGCCTCGTCGACGATGAGGGTGTCGTAGCGCTCCAGGTAACGGTCGTGCTGGGTTTCGGCGAGCAGGATGCCGTCGGTCATCAGCTTGATCAGGGTGCTGTCGCTGCTTTGGTCTTCGAAACGCACCTGGTAGCCGACCAGTTCGCCCAAGGGTGTGCCGATTTCCTCGGCGACGCGGGTGGCGACGCTGCGCGCGGCCAGACGGCGCGGCTGGGTATGACCGATCAGCCCGTGCTGGCCGCGGCCGATTTCCAGGCAGATCTTCGGGAGCTGGGTGGTCTTGCCGGAACCGGTCTCGCCGGCGATCACCAGGACCTGATGCTTCTCCAGCGCCGCCTTGATCTCGTCGCGCTTGGCGGCGATGGGCAACTGGTCGTCGTAGCGCATCCTCGGCACGCTGGCGCGGCGCGCCTCGACCTTGGCGCAGGAGGCCTGGAAGCGCTCGACCCATTGCGCCAGGCGCTTCTCGTCCGGTACGGCCTGTTTGTGCAACTCATGGAGCTGGCGACGCAGGCGGTGCCGATCGACGATCAGCGCGCGGTCGAGGTGTCTGAGCAGGTCATCGGGCGTGGAAATGGAGTCGGTCATCGGGGCTCGGCGATTCGAATAAGCCGCGATTGTCGCAGATTTGTCCTGCGCGCCCTACCCTGCGGCGGTGGCCGTGCCGATGCGGCGGCGCCGGGAGACACGATGCAGGGCGCGTCCTCGATGGCTAGGCCGATGCGCTCAGGTGGCGTCGAAGAGGGCGTGGCCGGGGCGCCGGGCCTTGGAGGGAGAACGGCAACATCCGTCCTGGATAGGGCTCGCCCTGGGGTGGGTAAACCTCGAGCTTATCCTCCAAACCCACGCATCGGTGGATGACTGCGGTCATCCACTCTACGCGGCCCTCACCTTCCACGGGGCGCTCACCGTAGGGTGGATAAGCCCCCGAGCTTCTCCATCAAGCGCTGCATCGGTGGATGACTTCGGTCATCCACCCTACGCGACCCTCACCTCCCACGGAGCGTTCACCGTAGGGTGGATAAGCCCCGAGCTTATCCACCAAGCGCCGCATCGGTGGATGACTGCGGTCATCCACCCTACGCAGGGCGGTGGCAGGTGCGGATGTTCGCGTCCCGGGCGCTTGCGGATCGGCTGGAGCGAAACGAAAAAGCCCCGCGCGGGGCGGGGCTTCGAGGGAGGCGCCGGGCTTAC
Source organism: Pseudomonas sp. RIT-PI-AD (assembly GCF_025642785.1). GTDB lineage: Bacteria > Pseudomonadota > Gammaproteobacteria > Pseudomonadales > Pseudomonadaceae > Pseudomonas_T. The sequence continues at coordinate 215,658 of NZ_JANZKU010000001.1, read as the reverse complement.
TTCTTGCCCAGCTTCTTCAGCTCTTCGTCGCGCAGTTCGCGGCGGAGGATCTTGCCGACGTTGGTGGTTGGCAGGGCGTCGCGGAACTCCACGGCCTTGGGCATCTTGTAGCCGGTGAGGTTGGCGCGCATGTGCGTGAGCACCTGCTCCTTGGTCAGGCTGATGCCGGGCTTGGTCACCACGAACATCTTGATCGCCTCGCCCGAGCGCTCGTCCGGCACGCCGATGGCGGCGCACTGCAACACACCGGGCAGGGTCGCCAGGACGTCTTCCAGCTCGTTGGGATAAACGTTGAAGCCGGAGACCAGGATCATGTCTTTCTTGCGGTCGACGATGCGCAGGTAGCCGTCGTCCTGGATCACCGCGATGTCGCCGGTCTTCAACCAGCCCTCGGCGTCGAGGATTTCGTCGGTGGCATCCTGGCGCAGCCAGTAGCCCTTCATCACCTGCGGACCCTTCACGCACAATTCGCCGATGGAGCCGAGGGGCTGTTCCACGCCTTGGTCGTCGATCACCTTGCACTGGGTCGAGGGGACCGGGATGCCGATGGTGCCGAGCTGGATCGCCTGGAAGGGATTCACCGAGACCACCGGGCTGGTCTCGGTCATGCCGAAGCCTTCGCAGATGGCACAACCGGTGACTTCCTTCCAACGCTCGGCGGTGGCCAGTTGCAAGGCCATGCCGCCGGAGAGGGTGAGCTTCAGCGCGGAGAAATCCAGGCGCACGAAGTCGTCGCTGTGGCAGAGGGCGACGAACAGCGTGTTGAGGCCGACGAAACCGGTGAATTTCCAGCGCGACAGCTCCTTCACCATCGAGGGCAGGTCCCGCGGGTTGGTGATGAGGATGTTGTGGTTGCCGGTCAGCATCATCGCCATGCAGTGAAAGGTGAAGGCATAGATGTGGTAGAGCGGCAGCGGGGTGATGAGGATTTCGCTGCCTTCGTTGAGGTTGGCGCCCATCAGCGCCTTGCACTGCAGCATGTTGGCGATCAGGTTGCGATGGGTCAGCATCGCGCCCTTGGCCACGCCGGTGGTGCCGCCGGTGTATTGCAGCACGGCCACGTCGTCGGCCTGGGGCTGGGCGTCGCGCGGGGTCTTGCCACGGCCCAGGGCCATGGCGTCGTTGAGCTTCACGGCCTGCGGCAGGTGATAGGCCGGAACCATCTTCTTCACGTACTTGACGACGCTGTTGACCAGCAGGCGCTTGAGCGGCGGCAGCAGGTCGCCGACCTCGGTGACGATCACGTGCTTGACACCGGTCTTGGGCAGTACGTCTTCGGCCAGGTGCGCCATGTTGGCCAGGCACACCAGCGCCTTGGCGCCGGAATCGTTGAACTGGTGTTCCATCTCCCGCACGGTGTACAGCGGGTTGGTATTCACCACCACCAGACCGGCGCGCATGGCACCGAATACGACGACCGGATATTGCAGGACGTTCGGCATCTGCACGGCGATGCGGTCGCCCGGTTGCAGGTCGGTATGCTGTTGCAGGTAAGCGGCGAATTCACCGGAGAGACGGTAAAGCTCCCCGTAGTTGAGGGTCTTGCCGAGGTTGCTGAAGGCAGGCTTGTCGGCGAAGCGTTGGCAGGACTCTTTCAAGACCGACTGGATGTTCGGATACTTGTCGGCGTCGATTTCGGCAGGTACGCCTGCTGGATATTTGTCCTTCCAGAAATTTTCGATCATGGAAGCCCACTCCTAAGCAACAGCTAATCTTCACCGCCGCGAGGGCGGTTGTTTTTTGTGTTCTGCGCGGTTTTCCGCCCGCCATGGGGCAAAAACGCGCCGAGATTAGCAGCTTTGCCAGAGGGCGCCTAGCGCCAAACAGGGGCCAACCAGTCACCAAAGTGACCGAAAAAAATATTTCGGTCACACCCCAAGGAAACCACCAGGGCCGCCGGAAAGCGCCCTGGCACGCGCCCTCAGGCGTTGTCGCGCAGTTCGCGGCGCAGGATTTTCCCTACCGGGCTCATGGGCAGCGACGCCTTGAGCACGATCTGCTTGGGGACCTTGTAGCCGGTGAAATTGGCCTTGCAGTAGGCCTTGAGCTCCTCCACCGAAAGACCGGCCTCGCGCGGTACCACGAACAGCTTCACCGCCTCGCCGGAACGCTCGTCCGGCACGCCGATCGCGGCGCAGCTGGCCACCTTCGGGTGGGCCATCACCACGTCCTCGATTTCATTGGGATACACGTTGAAACCGGAGACGATGATCATATCCTTCTTACGGTCGACGATGCGCACGTAGCCATCGGGATCGATCACCGCGATGTCGCCGGACTTGAACCAGCCCTCGGCATCCAGCACCTCCGCGGTGGCGTCGGGCCGCTGCCAGTAGCCCTTCATCACCTGCGGGCCCTTGATGCAAAGCTCGCCGCGTTCGCCGAAGGGCAGCTCATTGCCCGCGTCGTCGATCACCTTGAACGCGGTGCCGGGTACCGGGATGCCCACGGTGCCGAGCCGCGCCGCATCGCCGTAGGGGTTGGAGCTGGCCACCGGCGAGGTTTCGGTCAGGCCGTAGCCTTCGACGATGGAACAGCCGGTGAGCGCCTTCCAGCGTTCGGCCGTCGCCTTGACCAGGGCGGTACCGCCGGAATTGGTCAGTTTGAGGTGGGAGAAATCCAGGTCCTTGAACGCGGGGTGATCCATCAGGGCGACGAACAGGGTGTTCAGACCGAGCAGCGCGGAAAACTTCCACTTGCCCAGCTCCTTGATGAAGCCGCCGATGTCGCGCGGATTGGTGATCAGGACGTTGTGATTGCCGTTGAGCATCATGCACATGCAGTTCGCGGTGAAGGCATAGATGTGGTACAGCGGCAGCGGCGCGATCATCACTTCCCGCCCCTGCTTCATCAACGGCTGGCCGTCCGGGCCGAGCTGCGAGAGGCAGGCGTCCACCTGCAACATGTTCGCCACCAAGTTGCCGTGGCTGAGCATCGCGCCCTTGGCCACGCCGGTGGTGCCGCCGGTGTATTGCAGCACCGCCACGTCGTCGAGGCCGATCCGCGGCGCCTTCAGGCCATGGCCGCGCCCCTGGCGCAAGGCGCTCTTGAACGACACCGCCTGGGGCAGGCGATAGTCGGGCACCCTCTTCTTCAGATGCTTCACCACGGCATTGACCAGCCATCCCTTGGGCGCCGGCAACATGTCGCCCATGCGCGCCTCGATCAGGTAGTCGATCTCGGTGTCGCCCAGCACCTCCTGCACCAGCTTGCCGAACAGGTTGACGTAGACCAGCGCCCGGACCCCGGCGTCCTTGAACTGATGGCGCATCTCGCGGGCGGTGTACAAGGGGTTGGTATTGACCACCACCAGTCCGGCGCGCAGCGCGCCGAAGACGGCGATGGGGTATTGCAGGATGTTCGGCATCTGCACGGCGATGCGGTCGCCGGGGCGCAGGTCGGTCTGTTCCTGCAGGTAGGCGGCGAAGGCGGCGGAGAGCCGCTCCAGCTCGGCGTAGCTGAGGGTCACCCCGAGGTTGCTGAACGCCGGGCGGTCGGCGAAGCGCTTGCAGGACCGCTCGAACACCTCGACCACCGAGCGGTAGGCACTAGTGTCGATCTCGTTGGCGACGCCCGCAGGCCGTTTATCGTTCCAGAAATCGGGTTGCATTGTTATTGTCCTCGTGGCCCGGAAAATGTCTGGCCCGCTCGGCGGGAATGCCCGGAACTTAGCAGGTCGCCGTCGGTAGGCAAATACTCGTGGCGGCCTCATTGATCGCGTGAATCTCCGATCACGCCAACGGCGGGGCGAGCGATTGCGATAAATGGGCAATCCACGACCCAGCTTCTACAATGCCGCCACATCCCGGCAAAAGGACCCGCCATGCGCCACGAAGCTTTTTGGCTGAGCGCCAGCGATGAAACCCGGCTCCACGTCAACCACTGGTCCCCCGATGCGCCACCGCGCGGCGTGGTGATGGCGGCCCACGGCATGGCCGAGCACAGCGCCCGCTACCAGCGCCTGGGCGCGGCCCTGGTGAATGCCGGCTTCGCCCTGTATGCCCACGATCAACGCGGCCATGGCCTGACCGCGCGCGAAAGCGTACTCGGTCATTTCGCCGATCGGGACGGCTGGCAGAAGGTCGTGGGCGACCTGGCCAGCCTCAATCACCATATTCGCCAGGCCCACCCGGAAACACCGATCTTCCTGTTCGCCCATAGCATGGGCAGCTACATCGGCCAGGCCTACCTGATGCAGCACAGTTGCAGCCTGCAAGGCGCGATCCTGTCCGGCTCCAACTACCAGTCGACGACCCTCTACGAGATTGCCGCGGCGATCGCCCGTTTCGAACGCTGGCGCCTCGGCCCGCTGGGCCGTAGCCGGCTGATCCAGCGCTTGACCTTCGGCGCCTACAACGACGCGTTCAAACCCGCGAGGACCGCCTACGACTGGCTGAGCGGCGATCCGCGGGAGGTCGACGCCTATGTCGAGGACCCGCTGTGCGGCTTCGACTGCACGACCCAGCTCTGGATCGATCTGTTCGAAGGCTTGCAGGACATCACGCCGCCGACCCACCTGGCGCAGATCGATCCGGACCTGCCGCTGCTGGTCATCGGCGGCGAGCGCGACCCGGTGAGTGCGGGCAAGCGCCTCCATGCGCTGGCCGGCGCATTGCGCGAGGCGGGTGTCCGCGACGTACGTCTGCGCGTCTACCCCGCAGCACGCCACGAACTGCTCAACGAAACCGTCCGCGAGGAAGTGACCCTCGACTTGCTGGGCTGGCTCGAGGCCACGCTCTCCCATCGCCGCCAATGCATCATGCCCAACTGATGGGCGCGACGGCGTCTTTCCCATACAGGAGATTCAGATGACCCACGTCAGCAACTTCACCTACGACACACTCGAGGTCGGGCAGGCCGCGACCTACGAGAAGCAGGTGGAAGAACGCGACATCCAACTGTTCGCCGCGGTCTCCGGCGACCGCAACCCGGTCCACCTGGACGCCGATTACGCGGCGGGCACCCTCTTCAAGGAGCGCATCGCCCACGGCATGTTCAGCGGCGCCCTGATCAGCGCGGCCATCGCCTGCGAACTACCGGGACCGGGCACCATCTATCTGGGCCAGAGCCTTCGCTTCACCCGGCCGGTCAAACTGGGCGATCGTCTGCGCGTGGATCTGGAAGTGCTGGAGAAGCTGCCGAAAAACCGCGTGCGCATCGCTACCCGGGTCTTCAACCAGAACGATGAACAAGTGGTGGATGGCGAAGCCGAAGTGCTCGCACCCAAGCAAGCGCTGAGCATCGAACTGGCGGAGCTTCCTCCCATCAGCATCGGCTGATCCGCCCCGGCGATGGGTGGAACGGATACGAAAAAGGGAAGCCGAAGCTTCCCTTTTTCCTTCCAGGCCCGGCGAACCGGGCTCATTTGACTTTGTAGATGATCCCTGGACTGCACTGAACCATCTGGTAAAGCTCGGGTAAGCCATTGAGCGCCTCGGAAGCGCCGAGGAACAGATAACCGCCGGGCTTCAGCGAAGCATGAATGCGCGTCAGGATGTCCTTCTTCACATCGGCGGAAAAATAGATAAGCACGTTGCGGCAGAACACGATGTCGAACTTGCCCAAACTGGCGTAGCTGTCTAGCAGGTTCAAGGCGCGGAACTCGACGCGGCTCTTTATCGCCGGCTTCACCGCCCATCGACCCGGGCCCTTCGGATCGAAGTACCGGGTCAGGCGCTCCTGGGACAGACCGCGCCCCATGGCCAGGCTGTCGTACTCGCCCGACTTGCAGGCCGCGAGCATGGAAGGCGATAGGTCGGTGGCGACGATCTGCACACCCGCCTTGAGCTGGCCGAGGTTAGTCTTCTCGAACTCGTCGATGGCCATCGATAGCGAATAGGGCTCCTGCCCAGAAGAACTCGCTGCCGACCAGATACGCAGGCGCTGGGCGGGATTGGCCTTGATCAGTTCGGGCAGTACCCGGGTCTTCAATACCTCGAACGGATAGGTATCGCGAAACCACAGGGTCTCGTTGGTCGTCATGGCATCCACGACCTGCTCGCGCAGGCCACCGCGGGGTTGGCTCTGGATACGCTGCACCAACTCGCCGAGGGTCTTGATGCCCTGCTGCTCCATCAGCTTGTTGAGACGGCTGGACACCAGATACTGCTTGTTGCTGCCCAGCAGAATGCCGCAGGTTTTTTCCAGGAAGGTCCGAAATTGCTCGAAATCCAAATTGCCCGAAGACACTAGGCCATCTCTCCAATCATGTGCTTTACGGGAGCCAAGCCCTCAGCTCCCGTCCGTTACCTTGATACGCTCGATCACACGGGACGCGAGTTCGTCAGGCTTGAACTTGGCGAGGAAGTCATCCGCCCCCACCTTTTTCACCATCGCCTGGTTGAACACACCGGATAACGAGGTATGCAGGATGATGTGCAATTTCTGCATGCGCGGGTCGCCACGGATCTCGGCGGTGAGCGTATAGCCGTCCATTTCCGGCATCTCGATGTCGGAAATGAGCATCAGCAGCTCCCGCTCGGGCGCCTTGCCCTCCTCCACCATCTTCAATAGATAGTTGTAGGCTTCGCGACCGTCGTTCAACGCCGTGACCTCGACCCCCACCGTCTCCAGACAACGCACCACCTGCTTGCGTGCGACCGAGGAGTCGTCGCAGATGAGCACGCGCTTGGTCACCGCCTTCGCCTGAGATTCCACGTCGATGACGCCTTCGGAAATCACTTCCGATTGCGGCGCCACCTCGGCCAGGATTTTCTCGACGTCGATGATTTCCACGAGCTGCTTGTCGACCCGCGTCACTGCCGTCAGATAGTGGTCGCGACCGGTTCCCTTGGGTGGCGGATGGATCTCCTCCCAGTTCATGTTGATGATGCGCTCGACGGAGCGCACCAGGAAACCCTGCACCTTGGTGTTGTATTCGGTGATGATGACGAAGCTATTCTTGAGATCGTCCAGACCGACCCGGCCGGTAGCCATGGACAGATCGAGGATCGGGATCGTGCCTCCGCGGATATTCGCGACGCCACGGACCACAGGACTGGATTTCGGCATGATGGTGAGCTTGGGGCACTGAAGCACCTCCTTCACCTTGAATACGTTGATCCCGTACAACTGATTACCGTCGAGGCGAAACAGCAGCAATTCCAGGCGGTTCTGCCCAACCAGTTGTGTGCGCTGGTTAACTGAATCCAATACACCCGCCATGCCAAGTCCCTCACTTTTTGTAGGTCACCGACGCACTGCCCATAGCTTAGCAGGCGGCACGAGCCTTGCTATTCAACTCTTCATGAACAGGATTACGACACTTTTACGACGCGCATCCGCCAAAGCTGGCTGGCTACTGGCAGTTTTACCTGCTTTATGCAGCGTAGGCTATAGCTACGCCGATGGCGCGGACATCACGTCGCCCGAACAGCTTATCGGCGCCACTCAAGGCTTTCTTGAGGTAATGGTCGAGGATTACCTGCAGAGAAGCGCGATAGAAGGTCGCAGCGAAGTCACGGTGAACCCGATCGATCCTCGGTTGCGTTTACCATTGTGCGACAAAGAATTGACGACCACCCTGGAAAGCCCTGCCCAGCCCCTGGGCAGGGTGACGGTTCGGGTTCGCTGCGACGGCGCCTCGCCCTGGACGGTATTCGTCCCCGCCCAGGTGCGGCTGTATCGCAGCGTGCTGGTCGCGACCCGCCCCCTCAAGCGCGAGAGCCTCGTTGCACCGGGCGACGTGGTGCTCGCCGAACGGGACGTCGGCCTGTTGAACCAGGGGTATCTGACGGATCCGTTGCAAGCCGATAACTCGAAATTGACCCGCGCGCTGCTGCCCGACCAGATCGTCACACCGGCCCACTTGCAATTGGCCGAGGTGGTGCGCAAGGGCGATCAAGTGGTCATCACCGCGAAGAACTCCAAGGTCAACGTGCGCATGCCCGGAGAAGCCCTTTCCGATGGAGCACCGGGCCAGCAAATCCGCGTACGTAACTTGAATTCGCAACGGGTTGTGAAGGCGCGGGTCATCGAGGCGGGACAAGTGGAAGTGGCGATGTAGGCATGGATTTTGTAAGGTATGGCTGTGGCGACGTTAAACGGTCACTACGGACAATTTGCCAAACAAGTCACGCTTTCTTCCCTAAAGTATTCCCCGACACAGCCGAAAAGCTAGGCAAGCGTCCAAACCCTGTCCGAGGTTTCACATCATGGTCATCGACTTCAACCGGCTGAACAATGCCACCTCGCCCGCCGGCTCGGGCCGTGCAGGTTCCACCCAGTCCAGCGGCCGCAACGAAGCCGCTACCAGCAAGTCTTCGCAGGGCTCGAGCCAGGCCGTGGCGGAGAAAGCCCAGGGTGGCGAGACCGTGCAGCTCAGCAACGAGGCTCAGCAGTTGCAGAAAGTCACTGACAAGCTGCGCGATCTGCCCGCCGTCGACAAGGAACGCGTCGCCCAGCTCAAACAAGCGGTTGCGGACGGCAGTTATCAGGTCGATAGTCAGCGTGTCGCCAGCAAGCTGCTCAATCTAGAATCCCAGCGCTAGTCCTAGGGCTGCGCTGGGGGTGTTGGACGCCCAATCCCCAGAGCCCGCCATGCAAGATATCACTCTGCTCCAGCTGTTCACCGACGACATCGGACACGCGCAGTCCCTGCTCGCCCTGATCGAGGATGAGCTCGACGCCCTCGAAAAGCGCGACCTTCCTCGCCTCGAAAGCATTCTCTCGAACAAACGTCCTTTGCTCGCTCAACTCGACGAACACGGGTCGCAGCGCAGCCAACTCCTGCTGAGTCTTCAACTGAGCCCGGACCTGACCGGACTGCAGGCGCTCGCGGAACGCTCGCCGAAAGGCGACGAACTGCTTGGCCGCAGCCGCGAATTGAGCGAACTGCTGGAACGTTGCCAGAATGCCAATCAGCGGAACGGCCAGCTCATTCGCGCCAATCAATTGGTAGTCGGCAGTATTCTGGGTATTTTGCGCGGCACGGAGACGCCCAACCTCTATGATAGCCGGGGCGGTGCCGCTAAAATCGCCCAGCAGCGCCCGCTCAGCCAGGCCTGATAACAACAAGAGCACAGAGGACATACCGACGCACGCCGGTATTCCAGTGCTTTCGCATGCTGTGCTTGGAGAGCCCTGGAAGTGCCGAATCCATTCGCCGAGGGAAATGGCCCTCAACCACCGAAGGTCTTGAAAACGCCGGTGGAGATTTACGCCAATCTGCGTCAGCTCCAGCAAAACCATGACCCGTTGATCGTCGTCTTCCATGAGCGCAACCAGCGCTTCCAGAGCTATCTGGTGGATATCGATCGTGATCGCGGTGTAATGGCTCTGGACGAGATGATCCCTAACGATGGCGAGCGCTTCCTAAAGAGCGGCGAGCATTTCCACGTCGAGGCCTTCCACGATGGGGTGAGGATGGCCTGGGATTGCGAGCAGCCCGTAGAGCTGGGCGAGCTCGAAGGGGCCCGTTGCTATTGGTGCCCGGTGCCCGCCGAGATGATCTATCACCAGCGGCGCAACGCCTACCGGGCCACCATGGTGCCGGGCCAACTGGTGAGCGTGGAGTTGAGTGGCGACAAGCTCTCCACGCCTATCAAGGGCCAATTGCTGGATATCTCCGCAACCGGCTGCAAGTTGCGTTTCCCTGGCGACGTCAGCGGTCGCCTGCACAACGGTGCGGTCTACGAGCGGTTGTTCATCCAGATGCCGTTCGGCAACATCATGACCCCCATCGAGCTACGCCATGCCCAATACGACGCCAAGCTCGACGTCACCTTCGCCGGTACCCGCTTCCACGGCATGAGCGGGCTCGAGCAACGCAATGTCGAGCGCTTCGTCTATCAACTGCAACGTGAAGCGCGGCGCACCGAGAAGGACGACTTCTAGACGTCCCTCCCCTTTTCATTGCCTCCAGGGGGCGACGGCTCCGTGGCATCCACCGCCGGCGTCCCAGGCGAATCGCCGCCGCCCTGCATCTGCTGCTGAACGTCCTGCTCGTCCACCCGAGGATCCAGCGCCGCCACCAGCGGCGAACTGGTCATGCTGTCGGGAGTGGGCACATGGTGCAGGGGCGCCTCGTCGACCCGATGCAAACCGGTCACCGCCCCCGGATGGACGCGTAACGCCAGAATCACACCGCAGAAACTGATGAAAGCGTAGAGCAGGTTCGGCCCCACCCATTTCATCAGCATGCCCGACAACAGGGGGCCGATGCTGGCGCCCACGCCGAAGGTGATCAGCAGCATCGCGGTCAGCGACACGCGCCGCTCCGCTTCGACATGGTCGTTGGAGAAGGCCACCGCCAATGGGTACAGGGAGAACTGCAGCATGCTCACCAGGAAGCCCAAAGGCAGCAGCCACTCCACGGGTACCCTCGGCATCAATGCCAGCGGCAAGGCCGCCAGCGCCAGCAAAATCGCCGCGATACGGATCAGCAAGGCCCGGTCCTTTCGATCGGACAGCCAACCCAAGGGCCACTGCACCAGCAGCCCGGCGAAGATGCAGGTCCCCATGAACAGGCCAACCTTTTCGTTGGCCAGCCCCTGGGCGTTGGCATACAAGGGCGCCAAGCCGTAGAAGGAGCCCATCACCAACCCCGATACCAGGGTGGTGGTCAGGGATTGCGGGACCCGCTTGAAGAAAAACCGCGGCTCCAGGGGCGCCGGTCGCAATGGCGCCGGGTGGATCTTGCGGGTCACTGCCACAGGCACCAGGCACAGCGCGAAGCACAACGCCACCAGCATCAGCAGCTCGAGACCGAGACCCGGGTGCACCACCAGGACCAACTGGCCGAGGATCAGTCCGAGGTAGGACGCCGCCATGTACCCGGCGAATACCTTGCCGCGCTGGCTGGCTTCCGCCTGTTCGCTCAGCCAGCTCTCGATGACCATGTACTGGCACATCATGCCCACGCCGACCAGCATGCGCAGGAACAGCCACGCTGGCAGCCAGTCGATCAACCCATGGCCCAACACCGCTGCCGTGACGACCCCGGCGCACGCCACGTAGGCGCGGATATGGCCGACCCGGCCGATCAAGCGATGCCCGAGCTTGCCACCGAGCGCCAGCCCGATGTAATTGGATGCCATCAAGGCGCCCACCCATAGACCGTCCACGTGATCGGCGGCCAGGCGCAACGCCAGGTAGGTACTGAGCAGACCGGAACCGATCAGCATCATCAGGGTGGCGAAATACAGCGCACGAAAAGCCACGAGAGTTGGCATCGAAACTCCAGGAAGACCGCTGAGAGTCCGGCGGACCCGAGGGTCCGCCGGTGCTTCACGCCTGGGCCGCGAGTACGCGCCGCTCCCATGGTGTGATTTCGTCGAGGAAACTGCTCAATTCCATCGCCTTGGCGGCGATGTAGCCTTCGATGAACTCATGGCCGAACAGATCACGGGCCAACTGGCTGCGTTTCAAACGCGTGATGGCATCGAACAGCGTGCACGGCAGGCTGAGCGCGTCGGGCACCTCGAACTCCCCTTGGATCGCTTCGCTCGGCTCCAGTTCATGCTCGAGGCCATGGAGGCCCGCAGCCAGGCTGGCGGCGATGGCGAGGTAGGGGTTGGCATCGGCGCCCGGCAGGCGGTTTTCCAGGCGCCGCGCTTCCGGCCCGCTGGCCGGCACCCGCAACCCCGCCGCACGGTTGTCATGGGACCAGCACGCGTTGTTGGGCGAGGCGTAGGGACTGCAAAGGCGATGATAGGAATTGATGTTGGGCGCGAACAGCAAGGTGAGATCCGCCATTCCCGCCTGCTGGCCGCCGATGAAGTGCCGGAACGCGGCGGAGGCCTCGCCGTTGGCATCGCTGAAGATGTTGCGACCGCTACCCTTCTCCACCACGCTCTGGTGGATGTGCATCGAACTACCGGGTGTCTTCGCCAGCGGCTTGGCCATGCAGACCACCGTCAGGCCATGCTTGAGCGCGACTTCCTTGAGCATGTGCTTGAACAGGAAGGTCTGGTCGGCGAGCAACAGCGGGTCGCCGTGCCAGAGGTTGATCTCGAACTGACTGACGCCCATTTCATGCATGAAGGTATCGCGCGGCAGACCTAGGGCGGCCATGCAGCGATAGACCTCGTCGAAGAACGGACGCAAGCCATTGTTGGACGCCACGCTGAACGCCGAGCAGCCATCCTCGCGGCGCCCGTCCAGCCCCAGCGGCGGCTGGAAGGGCTGATGGGGATCGGCATTCGGTGCGAAGACGAAGAATTCCAGCTCGGTCGCCACCACCGGCTGCCAGCCATGCTCGGCGTAACGTCGGACCACGTCCTTGAGCAGGCAGCGGGTGGATAGGCCGGAAGGCATGCCGTCCAGTTCCACGCCGTCGCAGATCGCCAGGGCCCGGGGGGTCTCGCTCCAAGGCAAAACGTGAATCTGCGCGGGGTCGGCCACCAGAGCTAGGTCGCCGTCGTCGCTGCCGTAGAAACGCGCCGGCGGGTAGCCGCCCATGATGCACTGCAGCAGCACGCCGCGGGCCAATTGCAGGCGGCGCCCGCTGAGGAATCCCTCCCCGGTCATCACCTTGCCGCGAGGCACGCCGTTCAGGTCAGGGGTAACGCATTCGATTTCGTCAATGCCGGCCAATCGCTCGGCGAGTGGGCTGCGGCCATCGGTAGTCATGACTTCTTATCCTTGTTGGCAACCGCCGAAACGACGGCGCGAACAAAATACGCATCACTTGTTCAAGATTTCAAGCACGGGAGCGACACCCACGTTGGCAACTGCGTCACCGGGAATCAATGGCCATGGCTGTTACCGACGTGGGACCCTTCGCCTTCCAGGCTGGCCACGCCACCGCTGACGTTCAGCCTTTGCAGGATGCCGCAGGGTTCGCCCGGACCACCCTCGTTGCAACGCCCGCGTAGCTCCACCAATTGCTCCTGCAGTGCCTGCAAGCTGAGGATGCGCGCGCGCACATGCTCGATATGTTCGTCCACCAGGTCGTTTACTGCCTCGCAGCTCTGCCGCGGACGATCGCGCAGCGCCAGTAGACTGCGGATTTCCTCGAGGGTCATGTCCAGGGAGCGGCAGTTGCGGATGAACGTGAGGCGCTCGGTATGGCTGTCGTCGTAGACCCGATAGTTGCCTTCGCTGCGCATCGGCGCCGCCAGCAATCCCTCCCGCTCGTAGTAACGAATGGTTTCCACCTGGCAATGGGTCAGTCGAGCCAATTCACCGATCTTCATGTGGCGCCTCCAAGGAATGCTTGACCCTATAGTGGCTACAGGGTGTCCACTGCGCAACAGGGTAGACACCGAGACTTCTCCATGGATATGCAAGGCAACCGACACACCCATTCACACGACCATGACCATGACCATGACCATGACCATGACCCTCGAGAGCCTGGGCCCTCCCAGGCGAACGTGGAAGCGCAGTCCCCCGAAACCGGGGTCGGCCCCCGTGGCTCCCGGGTCAGCCGCTTCCGCATCGAGCAAATGGATTGTCCCACCGAACAGACCTTGATCCAGAACAGCCTGGAAAAGATGCCGGGCGTGCAGCGTCTCGAGTTCAACCTGCTGCAACGTACCCTCGGGGTTTGGCATGAGCTGCCGCAGCCACAACCCATCGTCGACGCCATCGCTGCCCTCGGCCTGCGCGCCGAGCCTCTGGCCGATGGCCGCGCCCGCGTGCGAATCGAGCAGATGGACTGCCCCACCGAGGAGCGGCTGATACGCGATGCCCTCACGCACTTGCCCGGCATCGATAACCTGGAGTTCAACCTGCTGCAACGGGTGATCAGCTTCGAACACGGGCCACAATCCCTGGAAGCCGCGCTGGCGGCGATCCGCGCACTCGGCTTCGAACCCAGGCTCGAATCCGAAGGCGTCGAAACTCCGGTCGCGGTACCCGCCGCCAAGCCCTGGTGGCCCCTGGCCTTGGGCGCGGTGACGGCGATAGCCGCCGAGCTGGTGCATTTCACCCAGGCGGCGCCGGATTGGGTGGTCGCCGGACTGGCGTTGGTGGCCATCCTTTCCAACGGCCTGGGCGTCTATCGCAAGGGCTGGATCGCCCTGAAGAATTTCAACCTGAACATCAATGCGCTGATGAGCATCGCCGTGACCGGCGCCGTGCTGATCGGCCAATGGCCGGAAGCGGCCATGGTGATGGTGCTGTTCAGCCTGGCCGAGCGCATCGAAGCCTACTCGCTGGATCGCGCGCGCCGGGCGATCCGCGGCCTGCTCGAGCTGACGCCGGAACGCGCCACGGTGCAGCAGACGGATGGCGCTTGGCTGGAGGTGGAAGTCGCCGGTGTCGCCATGGGCGCGCGAGTGCGGGTGCGCCCGGGCGAACGCATCGGCCTCGATGGCGAAGTGCTGAGCGGCAACTCTACGGTGGATCAAGCACCGATCACCGGGGAAAGCCTGCCGGTGGAGAAGAAACCTGGGGATGCTCTGTTCGCCGGGACCATCAACCAGGAAGGCGCCCTGGAATTCCGCGTCACCGCCCTTGCCGGCAGTAGCACCCTGGCGCGCATCATCCAGGCGGTGGAAGAGGCGCAAGGCGCGCGCGCGCCCACCCAGCGCTTCGTCGATCGTTTCTCGCGCATCTATACCCCCGCGGTGTTCCTCCTCGCGCTCGCCGTCGCCGTGTTGCCGCCGCTCCTGTTCTCAGCCGGCTGGTTCGATTGGTTTTACCGGGCCCTCGTCCTGCTGGTGGTGGCCTGCCCCTGCGCCCTGGTGATCTCCACACCGGTGACCATCGTCAGTGGCCTGGCGGCGGCCGCTCGCAAGGGCATCCTGATCAAGGGCGGGGTCTACCTCGAAAGCGGCCGCACCCTGGACTGCCTCGCGCTGGATAAGACCGGCACCCTCACCCACGGCAAACCGGTGCTGACCGACTTCGTCCCGCTGAGTGGCGACGGGGAAGCCGTACAGGCGCTGGCCGCCAGCCTGGCGAGCCGTTCCGACCACCCGGTATCCAAGGCCGTGGCTCGCGCCAGCGAGGCGCCGCCTCAGGCCGTGGAAGAATTCGCCGCCCTGCCCGGCCATGGCGTGCGTGGCGTGATCGAGGGGAAACGCTACCACCTCGGCAACCACCGGCTGGTGGAGTCCCTGGGGCTTTGCTCGGCGGAGATCGAGGCCGAGCTGGAACGCCTGGAGCGCCTGGGCCGGACCGTGGTGGCGCTCTGCGACGAGAACCGTACCCTGGGCCTATTCGCCGTCGCCGACACCCTCAAGGCATCGAGTCGCGAAGCCATCGCCGAACTGCATGCGCTGGGCGTCGAGACCCTGATGCTGACCGGCGACAACGCCCATACCGCAGCCGCCATAGCCGCCGAAGCCGGCATCGACCAGGCGCGCGGCGACCTGCTGCCTGACGACAAACGCGCCACCGTACAGGCGCTGCAGGAGCAGGGACGGCACGTCGGGATGGTCGGCGACGGCATCAACGATGCGCCAGCCCTGGCGCGTGCGCAGATCGGCTTCGCCATGGCCGCGGTGGGCACCGACACCGCCATCGAGACCGCTGACGTCGCCTTGATGGACGATGACCTGCGCAAGATTCCGCAATTCATCCGCCTTTCGCGACGCACGGGCAGGCTGCTGCGGCAGAACATCGCCCTGGCGCTGGGCATCAAGGCGATCTTCCTGGCGGTCACCCTCGCGGGCGAAGCGACCATGTGGATGGCGGTGTTCGCCGACATGGGCGTCAGCTTGCTGGTGGTGTTCAACGGGTTGCGACTGTTGAGGGACTAGGCCGCGCAAGTTCGCGATCAGCATCGGACCGACCTGGGCAATGGCCGGACGATAAACGAGCACGGGGATAAAGTGTCCAGGAAGGATGGCGTCCCCTGCTGGAGTCGAACCAGCATCTAGCCCTTAGGAGGGGCTTATTCTATCCATTGAACTAAGGGGACTCGCCTAGGCGCCAGGAGGATGATGGCGCCGGGCGGCATGTTAACGACCGCGCCGACATTTGTCATGCCGCTCTCGCTACCACTTCATCCAGGCAACGGACTCCGCGGACTGCTCGCGCTCATTAAGGCCCGCCGAGACGAGAGCCTCATTGAGGCATTCGGCAAGAACGATATCGGAACAGCGGCTTGTCGACCTTTTCGAGCAAGCCTACACGGCATCGTTCATGTTGAGTCGATGGGGCTTCCAACCGATGCAGCCACCCCTTTACGCACGCAATGCTTGCCAAGCGGCCATAAGGCAACGCCCTTATCGTGCATCCATGCCCAGTGGCTGCCCGTATTCATCTGCTCGGGCAGAGCGGGCCCTTCGCGCTCGAAAGACGAGAGGATCGACAGGCAACTAGAATTCCCTGAGACACCGGTGAAGCGCTAGCCGGAACGGCTCTCGATCTTTTTTTCTGCTTTTTCCAACGCAAGGGAACTAACCTTCATCGGGCCACTACACCTGCATTGCAAAATGCAATGGGGGAAAATCACCCTCGTGCAAAGTGCACTGACCAGATAGCCGTTTTGTTTTTTATGCTATTGATAAATAAGGAGTTTTTTACTAAAAAAAACTGGCACGCCTTCTGCTCTATCAGACTCAACCTACGATGAGCTGAAACGGAGACCCACCATGAACGCAGTTCTTTCCCTGGCAGGTGCAATGATCTTCACTCTGCTGGCCGGTGTGGTCCTTTCGCCTTCCCAGGAGATCACCCAAGTCCAAGCACATCGCCTTCTTCAAGAGGCCCGCGCCGATGTCGCGCCGCTGAACGTCCGCCATGCCTCTCTGTCGCCCGCGAAGGCTCATACGTCCGACGTGAACATCCAGGCATGGCAAGACAAGCACGAAGGCCGCTTTGTCTTTTAAACAGAAAAAGACCCCTGCTGACAAGGATGCAGCACTTTACAGACCCAGGACGTCCTTATTGAACACGCTATCCAGGAGTGCGACATGTCGAAATCAGCCTTTCTGTTTCTGACTCTGACTGTTCTCACCGCCGCTTCGCTTGCCCTGTCTCCCTTGCAAGCGGAATGGGTCGACACATTGGGAACCGTTGCGGTGGCCTCATTTTCCATACTTTTCTTCTTGGCGCTCGCAGCAGGTAGAAAGATCAAATTCGATCCAGTCCTCCGGTAATCCTCGCCTGCAGCAGCATCTGCCCGATTGACCCTGTCTAGAGCCCTCCGCGATTTCCTGTACCTTGCGACCTTTCATCCGGGAATACTGTTTAAAGCCGTTGTAACGTTGGTGTGATCTAAAGTACCTGATGGCATTTGGACGCATCGTTACTCGCTATTCACGTGATGACCTTTGCAGATTAAGCCTAAAAAAAACTTCTTTATGCCTAAGCGACATATCTGCCCATAGACTTGGCTGCCACGGAATTTTGGTACGCTCGTTCTGTCTAGTGCATCTCAAATCAGATGATTGGTGCTAGCAAAATGCCTCTATACAGACCACAATTCCACGTACATTTGGCGTCAATAAACCGTTATTTGGCAATAAAACGCGTTTTTGGAGCCAATCGCGAGGTTAGTTGAACGGTTGTGGCTGATGGTGGTCGAAACGGTGATCATCTTGCAGCTCATCGCTAGCATCGCTTCCTGAACTAACCGGTTAATGTATGCGCCCTATGAAACAGGCTATCTATTCCAGTCGTACGGCTGATAAATTCGTTGTTCGCCTGCCTGAAGGCATGCGTGAGCGCATTGCCGATGTGGCCCGCAACCACCACCGCAGCATGAACTCAGAAATCATCGCCCGCCTCGAGCAAAGCATGCTTCAGGAAGGTGCTCTGGAAGAAGGCATGGCGTTACGCCTGGACAGCCCCGAGCTCTCCCTGCACGAACGCGAGCTTCTGCAGCGGTTCCGTCAACTCTCTAGACGCCAGCAGAATGCGCTGGTTGCTTTGATCGCACACGATGCGGAGCTTGCAACCGCCGAAGCCTGAACAGACGTTCGACATGAAAAAGCCGGCCCTAGGGCCGGCTTTTTCATGGGGTGCCCTTAGAGAAGGAACAGGGTAGCCAGCCCCAGGAAAATGAAAAATCCGCCGCTATCCGTCATCGCGGTGATCATCACGCTGGAACCCATCGCGGGATCTCGCCCCAGCCTGACCAAGGTCATGGGGATCAATACACCCATCAGGGCCGCCAGCAGCAGGTTCAAGGTCATCGCCGCCGTCATGACGACACCCAGGGACCAGCTGTCGTAGAGATAAAAGGCCACGATACCGATCACGCCTCCCCAGATCAGGCCATTGAGCAACGCAACAGCGAGTTCCTTGCGTACCAGGCGCTTGGTATTGCCCGTCCCCACCTGATCGAGCGCCATGGCCCGGACGATCATGGTGATGGTCTGATTGCCCGAGTTGCCACCGATGCCCGCGACGATCGGCATCAATGCCGCCAAGGCGACCAGCCGTTCGATCGAGCCCTCGAAAAGACCGATTACCCGCGAGGCGATGAACGCGGTGATCAGATTCACCGCCAGCCACGACCAGCGGTTTCTCAGCGACTTCCAGACCGAGGCGAAGATATCTTCCTCTTCGCGAAGACCCGCCATATTGAGGACTTCGCTTTCGCTTTCCTCGCGGATCAGGTCGACCATTTCGTCGATGGTGAGACGGCCAATCAACCTTCCCCCCTTATCCACGACCGGTGCGGAAATCAGGTCATAGCGTTCGAAAGCCTGAGCGGCATCGTAGGCGTCTTCATCCGGATGGAAGCTGACCGGGTCGTTGGCCATCACGTCGCCCACTTGCTTGTCCGGGTCGTTGACCAGCAGGCGCTTGATCGGCAGCACCCCCTTGAGCACACCGTCGTAGTCGACTACGAACAATTTGTCCGTGTGCCCGGGCAGCTCCTTCAAGCGACGCAAATAACGCAGCACGACCTCGAGACTGACTTCCTCGCGGATCGTGACCATTTCGAAGTCCATGAGCGCGCCGATCTGGTCATCGTCATAGGACAAGGCGGAGCGCACACGCTCGCGCTGCTGCGCGTCCAGCGTCTCCATGAGCTCGAGCACGACATCCCGGGGCAGCTCCGGCGCCAGGTCCGCCAACTCGTCGGCATCCATATCCTTGGCTGCGGCCAGCAACTCGTGATCATCCATGTCGGCGATCAGCGATTCACGAACGGCGTCGGATACTTCGAGCAGGATATCGCCGTCCCGCTCCGCCTGGACCAACTGCCACAAGGTCAGACGATCATGCAGCGGGAGCGCTTCGAGGATGTGAGCGATATCGGCGGGGTGCAGCTCGTCGAGCTTGCGTTGCAACTCGACGAGATTCTGTCGGTGCACCAGGTTTTCCACGCGTTCGTGGTGGTGACCTTCCTGGCGGTGCGTGAGATCTTCTACGAGCTTTTGGCGATGCAGCAGTTCGACCACCTGGGCCAGGCGATCCTGCAGACTTTCTTGCGGCTTTTTGGCTTCTACTTCAGTCATAGCGCGCTCCACCCCCAGTGGCGGACACGCCAAAGAGGATCAATCAGTCAGTACGCGATTCAGTGATCGAGAAATTGAGTTACTACTGGGTAAGTCCATGGTGGGGGTCCATGAGCCCCGGCGGGGCTGACCCACGAATAATACACCCCCCACAGGCCGTTCGCGAACCAAAATCGCGGATAGAACAACCAGTTGCAGCCCAATTCTGAGAGCCGCTCTAGTGCATCGGCACGAGGTGATCGCTTGGCTGGCGAATCCGTAGAAATCGTCTAACTTGATCCGGGTTCGTCATGGAGGACGTTCTTATGCTTGGATGGCTACGCGCAGCGTTCTGCGCCCTTTCGCTCCACCCCGCGTTTTGTCTCGCCACCACCGTGTACCGCTGCGAGGATACGAGCGGCCACCTCACCTTTACCGAACAGGGATGCCCCACAACGCACGCGCAGTCGTTGCAGCGGGCGGATAACCCGTCCCCCAGCGGCGTTTCGCGATCGACTTCACGCACGCCACGAAGCAGCAGGCCAGGTGGTAAGGTGCAGAAGCACGAAAGAAATTCGCCCGGTGGCCATATAGTCGGGTTACGCCGTGAACGTACCTGCGGTGCGGACCTGGAAGACAACGAACGCAGACGCGCAATGGTGCGCCATGAGATCCGCAGCGGCATGACCCGAGCGGAGGTCGAAAGCGTCCTGGGGAAACCCGATAAGGTCAGCGGGAAAGATGGGCAGGTCCGCTACCAGTACAGCGAAAAACACGGCAAACAGCAGACGGTGAATTTCGACGAGGCCGGTTGCGTGAAAGGCAAACGCTGAAAACGCGAAAGGCCTGCATCGCTGCAGGCCTTTCGGAGATGGCGCACTCGAGAGGATTCGAACCTCTGACCGCCCGGTTCGTAGCCGGGTACTCTATCCAGCTGAGCTACGAGTGCATGGTGGGTATTTGTATACCAGACCGCCTCTGGTTGAAACAAAATGGCTTGCATCGCTGCAAGCCATTCCGAATATGGCGCACTCGAGAGGATTCGAACCTCTGACCGCCCGGTTCGTAGCCGGGTACTCTATCCAGCTGAGCTACGAGTGCGCTGAGCGTGCGCATTATAGGGAGTTGAATCTGCGGGTCAAGCGCTTCGCGAAACTTGCATTTCGCTGGCCGATCGACCGATCCCTATAAGGCGAATATGGCGGAGAAGGGGGGATTCGAACCCCCGACACCCTTTTGAGGTGTACTCCCTTAGCAGGGGAGCGCCTTCGGCCACTCGGCCACCTCTCCGCAACACGGGGCGCATGATAACCATGTTTTCCCCGTTTGCAAAGCCAAAAATTTGAGAAAAATTAGTGGCTTGGTTCTTCGCCTTTCTCTTTCTGTATACGTTGGTAGATTTCTTCGCGGTGCACAGCCACCTCCTTGGGGGCATTTACGCCAATGCGCACCTGATTACCTTTCACGCCCAATACGGTGACAGTGACATCGTCACCCACCATCAGGGTCTCTCCGACCCGGCGAGTTAGAATCAGCATTCCTTTCTCCTCACGGATTACAGTTCAGAACAACAGTCTGCAAATAAGAAGGTGAAGGTCGCCGTGCAGCCCGAACCCTGGAGACCTCCCCCCAGTATTGACCAGCGTCGGCAAAAAGAAAGTTCCACCCATGCCGGCCAAAAAGGATGAAAGGCGCGGCGTTGAGCGCGCCTTTCGATGATGCTCGACTCACTCGCCCTGGCGGGCAGGTGCATCCAGTTCGAAGGCAGTGTGCAGGGCGCGAACCGCCAGCTCCAGATATTTTTCTTCAATCACCACAGAGACTTTGATCTCCGAGGTGGAGATCATCTGGATATTGATGCTTTCTTTCGCCAAGGCTTCGAACATCCGGCTGGCGACGCCCGCATGGGAACGCATGCCGACCCCGACGATGGACACCTTGGCGATCTTGGTGTCGCCGCTGACTTCGCGCGCGCCGATTTCCCGGGCGGTCCGCTCGAGCACTTGCTGAGCGTTGAGATAGTCGTTGCGGTGCACGGTGAAGGTGAAATCGGTGGTGTTATCGTGGGCGACATTCTGCACGATCATGTCCACCTCGATGTTGGCGGCGCTGATCGGGCCGAGGATCTTGAACGCCACGCCGGGCGTATCCGGCACGCCACGGATGGTCAGCTTGGCTTCGTCGCGATTGAAGGCGATGCCGGAGATGATCGGCTGTTCCATGGATTCCTCTTCATCAAGGGTAATGAGGGTGCCCGGCCCCTCCTGGAAGCTGTGCAGCACGCGCAGCGGGACGTTGTACTTGCCGGCGAACTCCACCGAACGGATCTGCAGCACCTTGGAGCCGAGGCTGGCCATTTCCAGCATTTCCTCGAAGGTGATCTTGGTCAGGCGCCGGGCCTGCGGCACCACCCGCGGATCGGTGGTGTAGACCCCATCCACGTCGGTATAGATCTGGCACTCGTCGGCCTTCAACGCCGCGGCCAGCGCCACGCCGGTGGTATCGGAACCGCCCCGGCCCAGGGTGGTGATGTTGCCGTGCTCGTCGACGCCCTGGAAACCGGCCACGACCACCACTCGCCCGGCCTTGAGCTCGGTACGCAGGCGATGATCGTCGATCTGCAGGATACGCGCCTTGTTATGCGCGCTATCGGTGAGGATCCGCACCTGGTTGCCGGTGAAGGATACGGCCGGGACGCCGCGCTTGATCAGCGCCATGGCCAGCAAGGCGATGGTCACCTGTTCGCCGGTCGAGACCATGACGTCCAGCTCGCGGGGCACCGGCTGATCGTCGATCTGCTTGGCGAGCTCGATGAGCCGGTTGGTCTCGCCGCTCATGGCGGAAACCACCACCACGATGTCGTCGCCACCCTCGCGGAAACGCTTGATTTTCTCGGCCACCTGTTCGATGCGCTCGACAGTGCCGACCGAAGTGCCTCCAAACTTTTGTACGATCAAAGCCATTTCAATGCCGCCTAAACCCTCGAAGGGCGCTCATTAAACATCCAACTCGACAGGACTGCCAAGGCTCGTACACACAGGCTTCGACGCGATCGTCCGGGTCGGCGGCGCAGCGCCGGCCCGGTTTCGGGACGTTACGGGGCGGACTCGACGAACGCACGGGCCAGGCCCAATGCCTCGTCCAGCTTGTCGATCTCGGTACCGCCGCCCTGGGCCATGTCCGGACGCCCGCCGCCCTTGCCGCCGACCGCAGCGGTCGCCTGTTTCATCAGGTCGCCGGCCTTGTGTTTGCCGGTCAGGTCAGGAGTCACCCCGGCCACCAGCACCACTTTTCCGTCCAACGCCCCGCCCAGCAGGATCACCGCGCTGCCGAGCTTGTTCTTCAACTGGTCGACCAGCGCCAGCAGGGCCTTGCCATCCAGACCGTCGAGGCGTTTGGCCAGGACCTTGACGCCCTTCACCTCCACCGCTGAACCGGCAAGGTCGTCGCCCGCCGCGCTGGCCGCCTTCGCCTTGAGTTGCTCCAGCTCCTTTTCCAGCTGGCGGTTGCGCTCGAGCACCGCGGACACCTTGTCCAGCAGGTTGTCGCGACTGCCCTTGAGCAACGAAGCGGCTTCCTTCACCTGGTCCTCGGCAGCATTCAGGTAGGCCAGCGCGGCCGCGCCGGTGACCGCCTCGATGCGCCGGACGCCGGCGGCCACGCCACTCTCGCTGACGATCTTGAACAGGCCGATGTCGCCGGTACGCGAAGCATGGATGCCCCCGCACAACTCCACCGAGAAACCACCGCCCATGCTCAGCACCCGCACCTGGTCACCGTACTTCTCGCCGAACAGCGCCATGGCGCCCTTCTGCTTGGCACTGTCGATGTCGGTTTCCTCGGTCTCGACCTCGCTGTTCTTGCGGATTTCGGCGTTGACGATATCCTCCAGGGCGCGTAGCTGCTCCGGCTTGATCGCTTCGAAATGGCTGAAATCGAACCGCAGGCGCTGGCTGTCCACCAGCGAGCCTTTCTGCTGCACGTGGTCGCCGAGCACCTGGCGCAGCGCCGCGTGCAACAGGTGGGTGGCGGAATGGTTGAGCGCGGTGGCGCCACGTACACCCGCCGCCACTTCGGTGGTTACCGGCTGGCCCTTGCTCAGGCGGCCGCTGGCCACCACGCCGTGGTGCAGGTAGGCGCCGCCCGCCTTGTTGGTGTCGCTGACCTCGAAGCGAACGCCGGTGCCTTCCAGGTAGCCGCTGTCGCCGATCTGGCCGCCGGACTCGGCGTAGAAAGGCGTGCGGTCGAGGACCACCACGCCCTCCTCGCCTTCACCGAGCGCATCCACCGCCTGACCGTCCTTGAACAGCGCGACGACGTGGGCGGTGCCGGTCGTGGCGGTGTAGCCGATGAATTGCGTGTCGCCGTCCACCTTGACCAGGCTGTTGTAGTCCATGCCGAAGGCGCTGGCGGAGCGGGCGCGCTCGCGCTGGGCCTGCATTTCCCGCTCGAAACCGGCCTCGTCGAGGGTGAGATTGCGCTCGCGGGCGATATCGTTGGTCAAGTCCACCGGGAAGCCGTAGGTGTCGTAGAGCTTGAACACCAGGTCGCCCGGGATGATCGAGCCCTGCAGACCGGCCAGGTCCTGCTCGAGAATCTTCAGGCCCTGCTCCAGGGTCTTGGCGAATTGCTCTTCCTCGGTCTTCAGCACGCGCTCGATATGGGCCTGCTGCTGGGCCAGCTCGGCGAACGCCTGGCCCATCTCGGCCACCAGGGCCGCGACAATCCGATGGAAGAAGGCCCCCTTGGCGCCCAGCTTGTTGCCGTGCCGGCAGGCGCGCCGGATGATCCGCCGCAGCACGTAACCGCGGCCTTCGTTGGACGGCAGCACGCCGTCGGCGATCAGGAAGCTGCAGGAGCGGATATGGTCGGCCACGACCTTCAGCGAAGGCGCATCGTCGTTGACGCAGCCGATGGCCTCCGCCGAGGCTTTCAGCAGGTTCTGGAACAGGTCGATTTCATAGTTGGAATGCACGTGCTGCATGACCGCGCTGATGCGCTCCAGGCCCATGCCGGTGTCCACGCTCGGTGCCGGCAGCGCGTGCATGACGCCGTCCGCGGTGCGGTTGAACTGCATGAACACGTTGTTCCAGATCTCGATGTAGCGGTCGCCGTCCTCCTCGGGCGAGCCCGGCGGGCCGCCCCAGATGCCTTCGCCGTGATCGAAGAAGATTTCCGTGCAAGGACCGCAGGGCCCGGTGTCGCCCATGGCCCAGAAGTTGTCCGAGGCGTAGGGCGCGCCCTTGTTGTCGCCGATCCGCACCATACGCTCGGCGGGCACGCCGACTTCCTTGGTCCAGATGTCGTAGGCCTCGTCATCGCTGGCGTAAACGGTGACCCAGAGCTTGTCCTTGGGCAGCTTCAGCCAGTTGTCGCCGGTGAGGAATTCCCAGGCGAAATTGATCGCGTCGCGCTTGAAATAGTCGCCGAAGCTGAAGTTGCCGAGCATCTCGAAGAAGGTGTGGTGACGGGCGGTGTAGCCGACGTTTTCCAGGTCGTTGTGCTTGCCGCCGGCACGCACGCACTTCTGGCTGGTGGTGGCGCGGGTGTAGGTGCGCTTTTCTAGGCCGAGGAAACAGTCCTTGAACTGGTTCATGCCGGCATTGGTGAACAGCAGGGTGGGATCGTTACCCGGGATCAGCGAGCTGGACGCGACTCGGGTGTGCCCCTTCTCTTCGAAGAAGCGGAGGAAGGCTTCACGGATTTCTGCGCTTTTCATTGATTTTTCCAGAAAATGGCGGCCACGGTTCGCCGGCAAAGGGCCGCATTATATCGGCCCGGCGCCTGCCGGGTAGTGCCTTTGTACGATAGGGGTGGACGGACGCAGGGGCAATCGGGGCGGACAATCCGCCGCGGCGGAGCGATGCCCCCTCGACCCGCGTTCAATGGAACGTGGCGAATGCCTCTATCACCCGGGGGATGGCGTCCGCGCCGACGTCCAGGTGCGTGACCAGGCGCAGGCGCGGGGCGGCGGTGATCAGGATGCCTTGCTCGCGCAGGTGCGCCTTGAGCGCGGCGATCCGCGGGCCGACCTCCACGTAGACCATGTTGGTCTGCACCGGCTCGACCTCGTAGCCCAGCCCGCGCAGGCCTTCGCCGAGGCGCTCGGCATTGGCGTGGTCCTCCGCCAGTCGCTCCACCTGCCGGTCCAGGGCGTACAGCCCGGCCGCGGCGAGGACGCCCGCCTGGCGCATGCCGCCGCCGACCATCTTGCGCAGCCGGCGCGCCTTGTCGATCAGTTCGGGATCGCCGCAGAGCACCGAGCCGACCGGCGCGCCCAGGCCCTTGGAGAGGCAGACGGATACGGAATCGAAATGGCCGGCGATCACGCTCGGCTCGAGGCCCGACCTGACCGCGGCATTGAACAACCGGGCGCCGTCCAGGTGCAGCGCGAGACCGCGGCGGCGGGTCAGTTCCCGCGCGGCGGCCAGATATTCCAGCGGCAGGACCTTGCCCTGCATGGTGTTTTCCAGGGCCAGCAGACGGGTTCGCGCGAAGTGGAAGTCGTCGGCCTTGATCGCCGCCTCGACCTTGCGCAAGTCGAGCGAGCCGTCGGCCTCGCCCTCCAGGGGTTGCGGCTGGATCGAGCCGAGCACCGCGGCACCGCCGCCTTCGTATTTGTAGGTGTGCGCCTGTTGGCCGACGATGTACTCGTCGCCGCGTTCGCAATGGGCCATCAGCGCCAGCAGGTTGCTCATGGTGCCGCTGGGTACGAAGAGCCCGGCGGCGAATCCCAGTCGCTCGGCCAGACTGGCTTCCAGGCGGTTGACCGTGGGGTCTTCGCCGTACACATCGTCGCCCAGCTCGGCACGGGACATGGCGTCGCGCATGCCGGGCGTGGGTTCGGTGACGGTATCGCTACGCAGGTCGATCGGGTTCACGGGACTCTCCTTGGCGGCAGGCCCCCGATCCTAAGGCGGCGCTGGCACGGTCACAAGCGGCGATGGCTGCCCGGAGAGTCCGCAGCGCTGCCGGGCTGGCGAGCCCGGCGCGGCCTCTAGAAGGTGGTCGGAACAATGAGGATGCCGGCCCGCAGGCCGTTCTTCACCTTGGGATTGGGGAAGATGATCCGTGCGCCGGCCTCTTCGATCAGCCAGCGGGTACCGCCGTCCTCCGCCAGCAACGAACCCAGCGGCAGTTCGCTGAAGTTCTCGATATCGTCCGGCAGGTGCAGGCGGAAGCCCTCGCTGCGCTTGATGATCTCCCGCGCCACCGAGAACACCTGCAAGCCTTCGAGATCCCCGGCGTCGATGGCCGGTTCGTCGCCGGCGATCAGGTGCCGCAGGCGCGATTCCAGGCGCTCGACGTTGACCGCACCGTTCTGCCCGAAGGGGCGTGCCTTGCCCAGTTCCAGGGTGAAGGCTTCCGCGCCCAACTGGGCGTAGGTGTAAGCGCTGAAGGTGATCCCGGGCTTGCTCTGCAGGAGCACCGCCTCGATTCCGGCCGCCCGCAGCCGCGCCAGCTCGGCGCGCGAATGGGTCCGGCCCTCGCTGTACGGATAGAGCGCGAACTGCTCGATCTTCGAACCGCGGATGGCGGTGTGCAGGTCGTAGTGCAGGCGCTGGCGCTGCGGCTTGCCGAAAAAGGCGGCGGCCAGGCGTTCCAACTCGTTGGCGCGGAGCGCCTCGAACCCGCTGGATTCGGCATGCCGTCCGTTGAACAGGCGGTTGATGTCCTGCTCCAGGTAACGCTCGCCACGGCGCATGGCCGCGGGATTGCCGAGGAGGAACAGCACCCGCGCACGGGGTTTGAGTTCGCCTCGGGCGATGCCTTGCAGCAGCCGGTCGAGCAGTTCGATGGGGGCGGTTTCGTTGCCATGGATGCCCGCGGACAGCAACAGGTCGAAACCGCTGTCGTGCGTGGCGGGGGGGCTGACTTCCAGCGCGCCCTCGGCCAGCCAGTGCAGGCGCGCGCCACCGGCGGTCAGTTGAATCTTCTCGGTCGGCTCGCGGCCGGCCAGGGTCAGTTCAAGCAGTTTGCCAAGGGCAAGCATGGGGTTCTCCGGCACGGCGTCGAGTCTCGGGTCGCGGCTCAGTGATTGCAGTCGGGGCCGTGGACGTGTTCGTCGTCCCCGTCCTCAGCCGGCTCCATTTCCAGTTGCAGGCTGACCAGGTTGGTGGCCAGCGGGCGCAGCAGCAGGTTGGCGTATTCGCTATCGCCTTCCTCCACGTCCACGCCGATCAACAGTTGGCCGTTGCCGGCCTGCTGGATCCAGACCTCGCGGCCTTGCCAGACCACCGCGAAGCGGGTACAGGAGGTTTCCAGCTGGGTGCCGTCGGTGTCTTCGAGAATCAGTTGCAGGGCATCGCTCATTACAGGCTCCTGGCGGCAGGCGCGGCCCGGACGGCGATGTCGCCGGTTCCGGGCCACGACCGGCGGCCTCAGTCGATTTGGAAAGGATAAACCGCGCCCAGTTTAAGGATTTGGGTCAGCTCATCCAATGCGCCGCGGCATTCGACCAGCAGCTGCGGGTCAGCCAGGTCATTTTCCGTCAGGCGGTCGCGGTAATGCCGGTCGACCCACTGGGTGAGGCTGTCGTACAGCGCCGGGGTGAGGATCACCTGGGAATTGACCGCGGCCAGCTCGGTTTCGTCGAGCGCCACCCGCAGGCGCAGGCAAGCCGGTCCGCCGCCGTTCTGCATGCTCTGCTTGAGGTCAAAGACCTTGACCTCGCGGATCGGCCCGCCGGAGGCGGTCAACTGCGACAGGTAGGCCCAGACCCGCTCGTTGTTGCGGCACTCTTCCGGGACGATCAGCAGCATGCCGCCTTCGGCGCGGTTGAGCAGTTGGCTGTTGAACAGGTAGGAACGCACCGCGTCCTCCACCGTCACCGCGGCGCGCGGCACCTTCACCGCGACGAAGCGGCCGCCGCGGCGGCCCAGCTTGTCCTGCAACTCGGCCAGCACGCGTTCGCTGTCGAGGAAAGCGTCCTCGTGATGGAACAGCACCTCGCCGTTACCCACCGCGATCACGTCGTTGTGGAACACCCCCTGGTCGATCACCGCCGGGTTCTGCTGGGCATAGACCACGCCGGCCTCGTCGAGGCCGTGCAGGCGTGCGACCGCCTGGCTGGCTTCCAGGGTCTGCCGCGCCGGATAGCGCTGCGGCTCGGGGAAGCGCGCATCGAAGGCGCTACGGCCGAAGACGAAGAACTCCACGCCGGCAGCGCCGTAGTCCTTGCAGAAGCGCGTGTGGTTGGCCGCGCCCTCGTCGCCGAACTGGGCCACCGCCGGCAGCGCCGGGTGGTGGGCGAAGTGTTTGTCGTTGGCGAACATGGCGGCGAGGATGCGACTGGTGGTCGGATGCTCGATGCTGCGGTGGAACTTGCAGTTCAGGTTGGCGGCGGTGAAATGCACGCGGCCGTCGGCGGTGTCGGCGCTGGGGCTGACGGTACAGGCGTTGGCGGTCCACATGCTGGAAGCCGAGCTGCAGGCCGCCAGCAGCGGCCGCGCGGTCTTCGCCGCTTTCTCCACCACCTGCGCGTCGGTGCCGGAAAAGCCCAGGCGGCGCAGGGCCGCGACGTCCGGGCGCTCCTGCGGGGCCAA
The DNA here is from genome assembly GCF_025642785.1 of Pseudomonas sp. RIT-PI-AD. GTDB lineage: Bacteria > Pseudomonadota > Gammaproteobacteria > Pseudomonadales > Pseudomonadaceae > Pseudomonas_T. Next base: position 186,827 of record NZ_JANZKU010000001.1, on the reverse strand, counting down.
TACGCCCTGGCGGAAACCCATCTCCATCAGGGCCTTCATTTTCGCCAACCCCTGCTTGGCGGCATCCTTCGGGCTGGACACGGCCTGGCTGTTGCTTTGGGAGGCGACGTTGCCATAGGACAGCCCGCCATAGTTATGGGTCGGGCCGACCAGACCGTCGAAATTCACTTCATAGGCGCTCATCGCAAGGCTCCCCAGGGCTCAGTCGTGTTGGCATGGGCCGCCGATACGGCGGCGAAACGGCAGTGAAGAAAACGCCGGCGATCGCTTCCCTGGGCCGGCGTGGATGAAGTCACAGGCGCACACCCGGGCTCAGCGTCGCCGGCAGGGCCAGGCTTTCACTTTCCAGGGAAGCCACCGGATAGGCGCAATAGTCGGCCGCGTAATAGGCGCTGGCGCGATGGTTGCCCGAGGCGCCGATGCCGCCGAACGGCGCACTGCTGGCGGCGCCGGTGAGCTGCTTGTTCCAGTTGACGATGCCGACACGGCTCTCCAGCAGGAAACGCTCGTAACGCGCCCGCGAATCGGACAGCAGGCCGGCCGCCAGGCCATAGCGAGTGGTATTGGCCAATTGGATGGCCTCATCGAACTCGCCGTAGCGGATCACCTGCAACAGCGGGCCGAAGAACTCTTCGTCGGGGCGCTGCGCCACCGCGCTGACGTCGAGGATGCCCGCTGTCAACAGAGCCGCGCCCGAACGCGGCTGGGTCATTTCCAACAGGGCGACGGCGCCCTGGCGGATCAGTTGGCGCTGGGCCTCGAGCAACTGCTCGGCCGCCGCCAGGGAAATCACCGAGCCCATGAAAGGGGCCGGCTGGGCATCGTAGGCGCCGACTGCCAAGGTGGCGCTGACCGCGGCCAGGCGCTCCAGCAGCCGGTCGCCCCATTCGCCGCGGGGCACCAGCAGGCGCCGCGCGCAGGTGCAGCGCTGGCCGGCGGAAATGAACGCGGACTGGATGATGGTGTAGACGGCGGCATCGAGATCCTGCACCTGGTCGACCACCAGCGGGTTGTTCCCGCCCATTTCCAGGGCCAGGATCTTGTCCGGGTGCCCGGCGAACTGCTCGTGGAGCAGGTGGCCGGTGCGGCTGGAGCCGGTGAAGAACAGGCCGTCGAGGCCGTCGTGGGCGGCCAGGGCGATGCCGGTGTCGCGAGCGCCCTGCAGCAGGCCGAGCACGCCCGCCGGCAAGCCGGCCTCGACCCAGCAGTTCAGGGTCAGCTCGGCGACCTTGGGGGTCAGCTCGCTGGGTTTGAACAGCACCGCGTTACCCGCCAGCAGCGCCGGCACGATGTGCCCGTTGGGCAGGTGCCCGGGGAAATTGTAGGGCCCGAACACCGCCACCACGCCATGGGGCTTGTGGCGCAGGATGGCGTTGGCATCGCCCAGCACGCCGTGCTTCTCGCCGGTGCGCTCGCGGTAGCTCTGGATCGAGATGGCGACCTTGTTGACCATGCTGGTCACTTCGGTTGCCGCTTCCCACAGCGGCTTGCCGGTCTCTTCGCCGATGCAGCGCGCCAACTCGTCGGCATGCGCCTTGAGGGCCACGGCGAAACGTTCCAGCACGCCGATGCGCTGGTCCAGGGTTTGCCGCGCCCAGCCCGGGAAGGCCGCACGCGCGGCCCGCACCGCCGCATCGACCTGCGCGGCGGAAGCGGCACGGCCCTGCCAGACGAACGCCTGGGTCACCGGGTTCAGGGATTCCAGGGCTTCGCCCTCCCCGGCCTGCCACTGGCCGGCGATGTAGTGCGTGCTCATCGACTCGTCTCCTGTTCCTGCAGCGATCGCGCCGACAGCGGTACCGCGCGGACCTGGGCGCCGGCGCCGAGTTGCAGACGCTTGGCGGTGGCCGGGTCGACCACCAGGGTGCCGGCGGCCATGCGCGCGGTGCCGACGGTGATCCGGCAATCCTCGCGTTTACGGTTGTGCATCAGGTAGGGCTCGGCGTCGTCGCCCGGCGTGCCGATCGCCAGGACCAGCGCCTGGCTGTCGCGCACCGCGCGGATCGCCCCGGTGGGCGCCTCGATGGCCGGACCGGCGTCGAAGATGTCGACGTAGCCCTGATAGTTGAAGCCCTCGGCCTTGAGCATCGCCAGGGCCGGTTCGGTGTCCGGGTGAACGCGACCGATGCTGGCCCGCGCGTCCTCGGAGAGGAAGCAGGTATAGAGCGGAAACTTGGGCATCAGCTCGGCGATGAAAGCCTTGTTGCCGACCCCGGTGAGGTAATCGGCCTGGCTGAATTCCATCTTGAAGAAATGCCTGCCGAGGCTTTCCCAGAACGGCGAACGGCCGTCCGCGTCGGACATGCCACGCATCTCCGCGATCACCTTGTCGCCGAACAGCTCGCGGAATTCCGCCATGAACAGGAAGCGCGCCTTCGACAGCAGGCGGCCATTGAGGCCGCTGCGGTAGTCCGCGTGCAGGAACAGCGAGCACAGCTCGGAGTTGCCGGTCAGGTCGTTGGCCAGGAACAGCGTGGGAATCTCGCGGTAGATCTTCAACTCCTGAGACGCGCTCACGGTCAAGCCGACCCGGTAGTTGTACCAGGGCTCGCGCAAGCCGACGGCGCCGGCGATCGCGGAAATGCCGACGACCCGGCCGGCATCGTCCTCGAGGACGAACAGGTAGTCCGCATCGCCCCGGTCGGCCTGGCCGGCGAAGGCCTTCTCCGCCCAGCCGACCCGGTGCGCGAGACGCTCCTCGTTGGCCGGCAGGGTGGTCAAGCCCGCGCCTGTGCTGCGCGCCAGCTCGATCAGCGCCGGCAAATCGGCACTGCGTACGGGACGAACGATCATGACATCCTCCGGATGGGTTTCACGCCGCAGGCCTTCGCCACAGCTGAAAGAAGGGCTGTCGCGGGCCGCCCCAGGGGGTGCTCGAGGCCCGCGACAAAAGGAATCAAACCGCTACCAGGCGCACACTGGCGCCTTCGCCGACACCCAGGGCCTCGGCGGTTTCCAGGGACAGCATGACCGGCTTGCCGGGCACCCAGTCCAGCTCCGCCACCACGGCGCGGTAGTCCTGCAACAGGCCATTGCTCACCAGGTACGGCCGGCCGCCCTTGGCCAGTTCGCCGATGCGCACCGGCACCGCGCGGCTCTGGGCGATGGAGCGGATGCCCGAGGTGCGCGCGTGCAGGGTCGGGCCGCCATCGAAGATGTCGATGTAGTGGTCGGTCTCGAAACCCTCGCGCATCAGGATATCGAAGGTGATCTGCGCCCGCGGGTGCACCTGGCCCATGGCTTCCTGGGCGGAATCCGGCAGCAGCGGCACGTAGATCGGGTAATGCGGCATCAGCTCGGCGAGGAAGGTCCGGCTCTTCAGGCCGCAGAGGCGCTCGGCCTCGGCGTAGTTCATATCGAAGAAGTTGCGCCCGACCGCATCCCAGAACGGCGAGTCGCCGTGTTCGTCGCTGTGGCCGACGATCTCCACCACCACCGCGTCGGCGAAACGTTCCGGATGGCTGGCCACGAATAGCAGGCGCGCGCGGGAGTTCAGCTCGGCGTGCACGGTGTTCACCAGCGGCGCCTCGACATAGAAACTGGTCAGCAGACTGTTGCCAGTGAGGTCGTGGCAGAGCGACAGGACATGGATCTTGTTGTGGATCTTCAGTTCGCGGGCGGCGTGAACGAAGGTTTCGTTGCGGAAGCTGTAGAAGGGTTCGGAGTAGCCAGCGGAAGCGACGATCCCGGAACACCCGACCAGGCGACCGCTGGCGGTGTCCTCGAGGACGAAGAAGTAGCTCTCCTCGCCGTTGAAGCTGACCTCCGCGGCGAACGAGGCCTCGGAAGCGAGGATCTTGTCCTTCAACCGCTCGGCGTCGTCGGGCAGCGAAGTGACACCGACCGGACTGTCCGCAGCCAGACGCTGAACATCGGCCAGGTCGGACATTTGCGCAGGGCGCATCACCAGCATGGTGCCACTCCTTTCAAGAAAAGCTCCGGGCCGCCCGTGGGCTGTCCGGAGAAAACCGGCTCGCGCCGGTTCACGCATGAACGGGGATAGGGTCGGCGCGGCGCGCCGACGACCTATTGAGTCAGTTTGGCCACCGCGCGCTCGAAACGCGCCAAGCCCTCTTCGATGTCCGCCTGTTCGATCACCAGGCTGGGCGCGAAGCGCACCACGTCGGGGCTGGCCTGGAGGATCATCAGCGCCTCTTTCTCGGCGGCGTTGAGGACGTCCTTGGCCTTGCCCTTCCAGGCGTCGCTGAGCACGCAGCCGATCAGCAGGCCGAGGCCGCGCACTTCGCTGAACAGGCCGTAGCGCTCGCCTATCTGGCGCAGGCGCTGCATGAACTGCTCCGAGCGTGCCTTGACGCCATCGAGCGCCTCCGGCGTGTTGATCACGTCGATCACCGCCTCGGCCACCGCGCATGCCAGCGGGTTGCCGCCGTAGGTGGTGCCGTGGGTGCCGACGGCGAGATGCTTGGCCAGCGCGTCGGTGGTCAGCATCGCCCCGATGGGGAAACCGCCGCCGAGGCTCTTGGCGCTGGAAAGGATGTCCGGGGTGACGCCGTAATGCTGATAGGCGAACAGCGAGCCGGTGCGCCCCATTCCGGTCTGTACCTCGTCGAACACCAGCAACGCATCGTGGGCGTCGCAAAGCGCGCGGGCACCTTCGAGGTAAGCGCGCTCGGCCGGCAACACACCGCCCTCGCCCTGGATCGGCTCCAGCACCACTGCGCAGGTCTTGTCGGAGAGGGCGGCCTTCAGGGCCTCCAGGTCGTTGTAGGGCACATGGGTGATGCCCTGGATCTTCGGCCCGAAACCGTCGGAGTACTTGGGCTGACCGCCGACGCTGACGGTGAACAGGGTGCGCCCGTGGAAGCTGTTCGAGGCGGCGATGATCTCGTACTTCTCCGGCCCGAAGCGATCGTGGGCGACCCGACGCGCCAGCTTGAACGCGGCCTCGTTGGCCTCGGCGCCGGAGTTGCAGAAGAACACCCGCTCGGCGAAGGTGGCGTCCACCAGTTTCTTTGCCAGGCGCAGCGCCGGCTCGTTGGTGAACACGTTGGATACGTGCCAGAGGGCGTTGGCCTGCTCGGTCAAGGCCTTCACCAGCGCCGGATGGGCGTGGCCCAGGGTGTTCACGGCGATGCCCCCGGCGAAGTCGACCAGCTCTCGACCGCCCTGGTCCCAGACGCGCGAACCCTGGCCGCGCACCGGAATGAAGGCGGCGGGCGCGTAGTTGGGAACCATCACCTGGTCGAAATCGGCGCGTTGCACCGCGGCATGCTCAACAGACATCGGGTTTCTCCTGCCTTGAACGGCTATCGATGAAAGGATTGTAGGGACTGCACAGGAGCCGTCATTGCCGCCATGCGACAACTTCTTATAGCGGCAACCCGTGATTTTCCGCGGCTTATGGCAATGCGACATAAAGCGTCGGAATGGCGCAGTCTAAACGCTCCGGCATGGTTTCGGCGCAAGCCTGGCAAATTTTCTCCACACTAATCACGGGGAAGTATCGGCTTTCTTACAAAGACCCAAAGAAGCCCTGTCTAAGGCTGCGGGTGGAGTCCGGGTACCGCTTCGACGCGCGAAAATATTCGCAGCCTTGAAGGCACAGCCGGTTGCGCGTGATGCGAAAAACCGAGCGAACCGGGACCGAGCGACCGAGCTGGCGCACTGCCGCCAGGCAGGGCCTAAGACGGGACGATCCGACCGATATATCTCGGCCTACCGAGTGAACGCCGGGCGAGGCTTCAGCCGCGCTCCACCACCGAGGAACCGCCCTCGAAGGCGCTGCCACCGCGCCGCTGGTTGCGATCCTCGCGCGGAGTGACGCCGAAGAAATTGCGGTAGGCGCTGGAAAAGTGCGGCCCCGACGAAAACCCGCAGGACAGCCCGATCTGGATGATCGACTTGCTGGTCTGCATCAGCATTTGCCGCGCCTTGTTCAGGCGCAGTTCCAGGTAATACTGGCTCGGCACGCGATTGAGGTATTGCTTGAAGATGCGCTCCAACTGGCGTCGGGAAACGCAGACGTGCTGGGCGATCTCGTCGGTGGTCAGGGGCTCCTCGATGTTCGCTTCCATCAGCAGCACGGCCTGGGTCAGCTTCGGATGGCTGGAACCGAGGCGATTCTGCAAGGGGATGCGCTGGCGTTCGCCGCCTTCGCGGATGCGCTCCACCACCAGCTCCTCGCTGACCGCGCCGGCCAACTCCGCGCCGTGGTCGCGGGCCAGCAACGCCAGCAACAGGTCGAGCACCGCCAGCCCGCCACAGGCGCTGAGCCGATCGCGATCCCAGTCGAACAGGTGGCTGGTGGCGATCACCTTCGGGTAGCGCTCGGTGAAGTCGTCCTGCCAGCGCCAGTGCACCGCGGCGCGATAGCCGTCGAGCAGGCCGAGCTGGGCCAGGGGGTAGACCCCGGCGGACAGGGCGCCGATCACGCAGCCCCCGCGCACCAGTTGCTTGAGCACGCCCGCCAGGGGCTGAGCGACCGCGGTGACCGGTTCGTCGGCGACCAGGAAGATCCGTTGCAAGCCCTCCAGGCGACCGTTCCAGGCTTCCCCGGGCAACCCCCAGGCGCCGTCGGCGAGGGGCTCGGCATGCAGGAAGGTCAATTCGTAGCAGGCGTCGGCATGCAAACGCCGGGCGACGCGCAGGGCTTCCTCGGCCAGGGCCAGGGTCACGGCCCGGGTAGCGGGCCACAGCAGGAAGCCGATTCGTTGGGCGGGCGCGGTCATGGCTGGCATTCTAGCCGTAGATTCGGCACTTACTTGAGACTGCCGGAAAGGAATTGCTGCAAGCGTTCCGATTTCGGATTGGCCAGCACGTCCCTCGGGCAACCCACCTCCTCCACCAGGCCCTTGTGCAGGAAGATCAACTGGTTGGATACCTCGCGGGCGAAGCCCATCTCATGGGTGACCACCACCATGGTGCGCCCTTCCTGGGCCAGGTCGCGTATCACCTTGAGCACCTCGCCCACCAGCTCCGGGTCGAGCGCCGAAGTGGGTTCGTCGAACAGCATGACCTCCGGCTCCATCGCCAGGGCCCGGGCGATGGCCACGCGCTGCTGCTCGCCGCCGGACATATGCCCCGGGAAGGCATCCTTGCGATGGGCCACGCCGACCTTCGCCAGGTAGTGCTCGGCCTTCTCCCGCGCCTCCTTCTTGGGGACGCCGAGCACGTGCACCGGCGCCTCCATGACGTTTTCCAGCGCGCTCATGTGGGACCACAGGTTGAAGTGCTGGAACACCATCGCCAGCCGCGAACGCATGCGCTGCAACTGCTTGGCGTCCACCGCCTTGAGCGCGCCGTCCTTGTTCGGCACCAGCTTCAGCTCCTCGCCATTGAGTAGGATCTTGCCGCCATGGGGCTGCTCGAGCATGTTGATGCAGCGCAGGAAGGTACTCTTGCCGGACCCGCTGGAGCCGATGATGCTGATCACATCGCCGGCCCTGGCGGCCAGGGACACGCCCTTGAGCACTTCGTGGCTGCCGTAGCGCTTGTGCAGGTCCTGGACTTCGAGTTTGTACATGGTATGGGCTCTCAAGAAAGCGGAGAAATCAGTCGCTCAGCAGGCGTCCGTGACGAATGGGATGTCGGCCGGCCACCTTGGCCAGCCAGCGGCCGGGTTGAGCGAAACGCGTGCGCTCGCGTACGTACAGCACGCCGTCCACCGAGGCGCGAACCAGAGTATGACGGTCGTCCAGCGGGTCGATCACTTCCAGCAGCGGCTCGCCGACCGCGACCCGGGCGCCCACCGGGCGGAGAAAACTCACCACACCGGCATGGGGCGGATAGACGAGCTCCACCCCTTCGAAGGGCGTCGCTTCGCAGCAGACCTCGGGCACCCTCGGCCATTCGCCATCGAGCAGACCCTGCTCGGCGAGAAACGCCAGGATGCTTTCGGCGCTCGCCTCGGCCTGCGCCGGCCCGGTATCGGCCATGCCGCCCAGTTCGAGGGTCGCCGCCAGGCAGGCCAGGGGGATCGCCGCCTCGGCGAAACGCCGGGACAGGTTCAACCAGGGCATGGAACAGGCCTCGTCGAACGAATAGCCACCGGAATCCTCGGTCAGCAGCACCGCGCCAGCCTCCAGGCGCGCGGTCAGGGAGCGCCACTGCGGCCATTGCTGGGGAAGCGCATACAGATGCGTCACGGCGTCGAAATCGCAGTGCAGGTCGAGCACCACATCGGCGTCGCAGGCGTGCTCGAGCAACAGGCGCTGCAGGCCCTGCAGCTCGGAGGTCGCTGGGGGCAAGGCGTGCAGCACGGCGCGCATGGCCTCGCGGATCAGCGCCACGTTGGCCGCCGTATCCGTGCCCAGGCGGTCACCGACCAGTGGTACGACGGCATCGGCCAGGTTGAAGAAATCGCGATTGAAGTTCTTCCCGCTGCCCTGCTCGAAACGCCCCTGGTGCACACCCTGCAACACCTGGCCCAGGCCGATCGGGTTGGCCACCGGCGCCAGTTCCACCACGCCGCGCAGGCGACCCTGGCTTTCCAGCTCGCGCAGGCGCCGCTTCAGCTCCACCGCCACGCGCATGCCCGGCAACTCGTCGGCATGCAGCGAAGCCTGGATATAGGCCTTGCGCGGGCCGCTGCCGAAGCGGAACAGGCTGAGCTGGCGTCGGGTGCCGGGGCAGGTCCAGGGCAGGTCGCGGTCGATGCGTTGCATGGGGCTCGCTCCCTCAGGCCTTGCGCGGCGCGAGATAGGCCAGCCAACGGCGCTCGGCATGCTTGAACAGGCGCACCAGCACGAAGGTCAGGCACAGGTAGAACGCACCCGCGGTGATGAACGCCTCGAACGGCAGGTAGTACTGGGAGTTGACCGTGCGCGCGGCACCGGTGATGTCCACCAGGGTGACGATGGACGCCAGGCTGGTGGTGTGCAGCATCATGATGACTTCGTTGCTGTACTGCGGCAGTGCCCGGCGCAGGGCCGAAGGCAACAGGATGCGCCGGTACAGCTTGCCGCGCGACATGCCCATGGCCTTGGCCGCTTCGATCTCGCCGTGGGGCGTGGCCTTCAGGCTGCCGGCGAGGATTTCCGCGGTGTAGGCGCTGGTGTTCACGGCGAAAGCCAGGCAGGCGCAGAACGTGGCGTTCGACAGGTAGGGCCAGAGCGCGCTCTCGCGCACCACGGCGAATTGCGCCAAGCCGTAGTAGATCAGGAACAGCTGCACCAGCATCGGCGTACCGCGGATCACGTAGGTGTACAGCCAGGCCGGAAGATTGACCAGGGGCTGCCGCGAGACGCGCATCAACGCCAGCGGGACGGCGACCAACAGCCCGCACGCGAGGGAGATCGCCAGCAGCTTGAGGGTCACCAGGACGCCGCCGAAGTACAGCGGCAGGCTGCCCCAGATGACGGTGTAATCGAAAATCATAGGTCGGCTCCCCGGCTCATAGTTCCGCCGTCTTGATACCGGCGGAATAGCGTTTTTCCAGGTAACGCAAGGCCAGCAGCGACACGCTGGTCAACACCAGGTAAAGCCCGGCGACCGCCAGAAAGAAGGTGAAGGGTTCACGGGTGGCATCGGCGGCGTTCTTCGCCTTGAACATCATGTCCTGCAGGCCGACCACCGAAATCAACGCGGTGGCCTTGGTCAGCACCAGCCAGTTATTGGTGAAGCCGGGGATCGCCAGGCGGATCATCTGCGGCACGAGGATGCGGAAGAACACCTGCATGCCGCTCATGCCGTAGGCGGCGCCCGCCTCGCCCTGCCCGCGCGGGATCGCCATGAAGGCGCCACGGAAGGTTTCCGAGAGGTAGGCGCCGAAAATGAAGCCCAGGGTGAAGACGCCGGAAGCGAACGGGTTGAGGTCGATGTAATCGTCGTAGCCGAACAACGGCATCACCCGGTTCACCAAGTCCTGGCCGCCATAGAAGATCAGCAGGATCAGCACCAGGTCGGGAATGCCGCGGACCACCGTGGCATAGGTCTCGCCGAGCAGCGCCAGCCAGCGCAGCGGCGACAGCCTGAACGCGGCGCCGATCAGGCCCAGCAGGATGGCGACCGCCATGGAAGAAAGCGCCAGCGTCAGGGTGAGCCAGGCCCCCTCGACGATGGTCGCGCCGTAACCGTTCAGCATGATGTCGAGTCCTCGGAAATGAGGTGTTTGAGGGACGGAAAGCCCAAGGCAGCGCGGCGCTCATGAGTCCTGGCGGGAAACACGGTGACGGCCCGCATCGGGCCCGCCTCACCCTCGCCCGCCCCGGCGGGGCCGGAGCGGGAACTGCTGCTCGAATGCCGGACGCTTACTTGCCGTAAACGTCGAACTGGAAGTACTTGTCCTGGACTTCCTTGTACTTGCCGTTGGCGCGGATGGCGAGGATCGCCGCGCTGATCTTGTCCGCCAGTGCCTTGTCGCCCTTGCGCACCGCGATGCCCTGGCCTTCGCCGAAATATTTCTCGTCGGTGAAGTCCGGCCCGACGAAGGCGAAGCCCTTGCCGGCATCGGTCTTGAGGAAGCCGTCGTCGATGTTCACCGAATCGGCCAGGGTGGCGTCGAGGCGACCCGAGGCCAGGTCCAGGAAGACTTCGTTCTGCGAGCTGTAGCGCACCACTTCGGCGCCAGACGGCACGAAGACCTCGGTGGCATAACGGTCATAGATGGACGAACGCTGGACGCCGATCTTCTTGCCTTTCAGGTCGGTCTGCGGGTCTTTCATCTCGGTGCCGGCCTTCATCGCCAGCTTGGCCGGCGTGGAATAGTACTTGCCGGTGAAGTCGACGGATTTCTTGCGCTCGTCGGTGATGGACATGGAGGACAGGATGGCGTCGAACTTGCGTACTTTCAGCGCGGGGATCAGGCCATCGAACTCCTGCTCGATCCATTTGCACTCGACCTTCATCTCGGCGCACAGCGCATTGCCGATGTCGTAGTCGAACCCGGCGATCTGGCCATCGGCCGTCTTGTAGGCGAACGGTGGATAGGCGGCTTCGATGCCGATGCGCAGCGGCTTGGCGTCCTCGGCCATGGTCAGCGGCGACAGCACCGACAGCGCCAGGGCGCCTAGAAGCAGGATCTTCTTCATCTTGTGACTCCGTTCGATTGGCTTTGAATTCGATGGCAGACGAGGATCGAGGCCCGCCGCGCTGAATTGTAGGGAGTATCGACTGCCGCGCCTATCGCGCGCGCAGCCGGGCTGCGGCTGAGTGTCCGCATTCTAGCGACAGCCCGAAAGCCGATATTTCCTCAATGCGACAAGTAATTACAAAAGACTCTGGACGACAGCCCAGGCATATTGACAGGCCAGGCAAAATATGACCGATAAGACACGCAGCGCAACCCTGGAATAAAGCAATATCTGCGCCGGTAATTCTCTTTATATTTGGAAACAATAGGTTAAAACAAGATTCATTTTTTCATGACCCGTTGAAAACCCTCGGAAAGAAACGAAAACGGGGCGTTTTCGGGGTGAACGTTACCTTTTCACCTCGCTTTGGGCATACGCCCAATCCCGATATTCGTCTGTGTGGAACCCTCACATGAGCAGGCTTTATCGCTTTCCGGCGCACCGACCCGACATGTCGGTTTTGTGCTCCCGCGCCCACAAGCAATGTCCAGATCATTCTTTCGAATGAGCGGAGACCGGCCAGCATGATCTTTGATGGAAGCCATCCGATGAAAAGCGGCCCTGTTTCGGCCCTGCTGAGGCTGGTAGGCCTCGGACGGTATAGCTTCTCTGCTGGATGAAGATATGGCGGAGACTCGCTGGAGCATTGGCTGCTGACACCCGACCCGCTTCGAACCCTCCCGACTGAAGGGACGAGTGCGCGCTATCGCCATAGCGCGGCGGATGGCCCGAAGCCGGCTGTGGTAACCCTCGGCTATGGCGCCCAGGCGTCACCGGCACAGGTGCTGGATCCCATGGAAACGTAGCTGCACGCACAGGCGTTCCAGGAGGTGGAACCCGGCCGGTTCATCGAAGGCGCACGCGAGGTGACCCTGGAGGTACGCCCGGCCTCCGGGTCGACGCAGGTCGAGGTGGTGCTGATCGAAGCCTGGGACTGAACGGGCATGAAAAAACCCGCCTCCGGGGAACGGAGGCGGGTCGGTCGGCGCGGATCAGGCGGCCTGCATGTCGCGGTGGGTGTCGATCAAATGCTGCACCACGCCCGGGTCGGCCAGGGTGGAGATGTCACCCAAGGAGTCGTATTCGGCGGTGGCGATCTTGCGCAGGATGCGCCGCATGATCTTGCCCGAGCGGGTCTTCGGCAGGCCGGGCGCCCATTGGATGACGTCCGGCACGGCGATCGGCCCGATTTCCTTGCGCACCCAGGCCTTGAGCTCCTGGCGCAGGGTCTCGGAATATTCCTCGCCACTGTTCAAGGTGACGTAGACATAGATGCCCTGGCCCTTGATGTCGTGGGGCACGCCGACCACCGCGGCCTCGGCCACCTTGGGATGGGCGACCATCGCGCTTTCGATCTCGGCGGTGCCCATGCGGTGCCCGGAAACATTGAGCACGTCGTCCACGCGGCCGGTGATCCACCAGTAGCCGTCCTCGTCGCGGCGCGCGCCGTCGCCGGTGAAGTACATGCCCTTGAAGGTCTTGAAGTAGGTGTCGACGAAGCGGTCGTGGTCCTTGTACAGGCTGCGCGCCTGCCCGGGCCAGGAGTCGATGATCACCAGGTTACCCTCGGCGGGCCCTTCGATGATGTTGCCGAGGTTGTCCACCAGCGCCGGCTGCACGCCGAAGAACGGGCGGGTCGCCGAGCCCGGCTTGAGCGCCGTGGCGCCGGGCAGCGGGCTGATCAGCACGCCGCCGGTCTCGGTCTGCCACCAGGTGTCGACGATCGGGCAACGGCCTTGGCCGACGCTTTCGTAGTACCAGTGCCAGGCTTCCGGGTTGATCGGCTCGCCGACCGAACCGAGCAGGCGCAGGCTGGAACCGTCCGCGCCTTCGACCGCCGCCTTGCCCTGGGCCATCATCGCGCGGATCGCGGTAGGCGCGGTGTAGAGGATGTTGACCTTGTGCTTGTCGATGATCTTGGCGACGCGGGTGATGTCCGGGTAGTTCGGGATGCCCTCGAACAACAGCGTGGTGGCGCCATTGGCCAGCGGGCCGTAGACGATGTAGCTGTGGCCGGTGACCCAGCCGACATCGGCGGTGCACCAGTAGACTTCGCCGGGGCGATAGTCGAATACCCGCTCATGGGTCAGCGCGGCGTACAGCAGGTAGCCGGCGGTGGTGTGCAGCACGCCCTTGGGCTTGCCGGTAGAGCCCGAGGTATAGAGGATGAACAGCGCTTCCTCGGCGCCCATCTCCTTCGGCGCGCACACGCTGCCGGCCACTTTCATCAGGTCCTCGAACCAGATGTCGCGGTGCTGGTTCCACTTGATCTCGGAGCCGGTGCGCTTGCAGACGATGACCTTCTGCACGCTGTTGGTTTCCGGGTTGGTCAGGGCGTCGTCGACGTTGGCCTTGAGCGGGGTCTTCTTGCCGCCGCGCAGGCCCTCGTCGGCGGTGATCACCACTTTCGACTTGCAATCGATGATCCGTCCGGCCAGCGCTTCGGGCGAGAAGCCGCCGAACACCACCGAGTGGATCGCGCCGATGCGCGCGCAGGCGAGCATCGCCACCACCGCCTCCGGGATCATCGGCATGTAGATGGTCACCACGTCGCCGCGGTGGATGTCCTGGCCGCGCAAGGCGTTGGCGAACTTGCAGACCTGCTCGTGCAGTTCGCGGTAGGTGATTCTCTTCTCTTCGGACGGGTCGTCGCCTTCCCAGATGATCGCCAACTGGTCGCCGCGCTCCTCGAGGTGACGATCCAGGCAGTTGTAGGACACGTTGAGGGTGCCGTCGGCGAACCACTTGATGTCGACGTGATGATCGTCGAAGGACGTCTGCTTGACCTTGGTGAACGGCTGGATCCAGTCGAGGCGCTGGGCCTGCTCGCGCCAGAAGCCGTCGGGGTTGATCACCGATTGTTGGTACATCGCCTTGTAAGTGGCTTCGTCGGTCAGCGTCTGGGCAGCCACCTCGGCGCGTACGGGATACAGGGAAGCGGCACTCATGGGATTACCTCGGCTGAGTCGTTGTACTGAATTGTTCTTGTAGGAAACGCAGATTTCGCGTGGGTTCATTTGTAGCCATGACGGCCACGCGCAACCATTCGACCATGGTCTTACCGGTCGAAACGGCTGCAACGCGACGAGGAACCCGGACGCTGTAAAGCCCGCGTTCGGTGATCAGCTTAGTCGGCGGGGAACCTGGAGGCGTCCAGACCGGCAGCGACGCGATAAACGGAGCGCCGCCGAGCGGGCCGAGGGGACTCAGGCGGGTTCGATACCCGCGCGGCCGCCCTTCTTCTTGCCTTGCAGCAGGTGGGAGAACACGGCATGGAGGTCGTCGGAGGCGCCCTCTTCGTCGAGGTTCAGCTTGCCGTCGATGTGGTCCATGTGGTGCATCATCAGGCTCACCGCCAGGGCCGCGTCACGCGACTCGATGGCGTCGATCAGGCGGTTGTGTTCGTCGTAGGAACAATGGGAGCGCCCACCGCTTTCGTATTGGGCGATGATCAACGAGGTCTGCGACACCAGGCTGCGCTGGAAGCCGATCAGCGGCGCGTTGCGCGCCGCCTCGGCGAGCTTCAGGTGGAATTCGCCGGACAGGCGAATGCCGGCGCCACGGTCGCCGCGGGAAAAGCATGCCTGCTCCTCGCTCACCATCTGGCGCAGGTCGGCCAGTTGCTCGGCCGTCGCGTGCTCCACCGCCAGCTCGGTGATCGCCCGCTCCACCAAGCGCCGCGCGTAGAAGATTTGCCGCGCCTCGTCGACGCTCGGGCTGGCCACCACGGCGCCGCGATTGGGCCGCAGCAGCACCACGCCCTCGTGGCCGAGCCGCGACAGGGCCCGCCGGATGATGGTACGGCTGACGCCGAAGATCTCGCCCAAGGCCTCCTCGCTCAGCTTGGTGCCGGGCGCCAGGCGCTGCTCCAGGATCGCATCGAAGATGTGCGCATAGACCACGTCGTCCTGCGTCCCGCTGCGCGTGCTCTTGCCGGCGCGCGGCTGCTTCTTGAGGGGCAACTGTTGGCTCATCGTTCCCGTTTTCCAGTTCGATCCATTCCACGCCTCTTATAGCTCAGGCCGCTGGCGAAGGAACGCCCGGCCGGCGTGGAGAAAGCCGGCATTGTACACAAGCGGGGGAACGCCGACCCGCAGGCGGACGCCCGTCCGCCCCTAGGGCCGGCGCCCAACCTTCCGCCTGGCGGCGCGCTTACAGGACCACAGGGCTGGATGGCCCGGCGGCGGCCGGCGGCACGAAGCCCGGCCACAGGACCAGAAACAGTATTTGATTTATTTGTATACAAAAGCATAATCCATTGCGCACGATCCTGACCCCAAGGTCAGGCCATGGCTTCCGATGCCACCCCCCCGACGCCAATAAGAAGAGGAAACATCCATCGTGGACAGTACCCGAGAAGAACGAGCGTCGGCGCAGCCCGCCCCGACGCCCACGCGCGGCCTGCTCGAGCGCCTGTTCAAGCTGAGCGTCCACGGCACCACGGCGAAGACCGAGCTGACCGCCGGCCTGACCACCTTCATCACCATGGCGTACATCATCTTCGTCAATCCCAACATCATGGCCGACGCCGGCATGGATCACGGCGCCGCCTTCGTCGCCACCTGCCTGGCGGCGGCCCTCGGCTGCCTGCTGATGGGGCTGTACGCCAACTGGCCGGTGGGGCTCGCGCCGGGCATGGGGCTCAACGCCTTCTTCACCTACAGCGTCGTCGGTACCCTGGGCTACAGCTGGCAGGTCGCCCTGGGCGCGGTGTTCCTCTCCGGCCTGCTGTTCATGCTGCTGACCTTCTCGCGCATCCGCGAATGGCTGCTCAACAGCATCCCGCCCAGCCTGCGCTACGCCATGGGGGCCGGGGTCGGGTTGTTCCTCGGGCTGATCGGCCTGAAGACAGCCGGCATCGTGGTCGCCAGCCCGGCCACCCTGGTGCGCTTGGGCGATCTCACCGCCGCCGGCCCTCTGCTGGCGGCGTTGTGCTTCCTGGCAATCGCCGTGCTCGAATACCACCGGGTGTTCGGCGGCATCCTGATCAGCATCCTCGCCGTCACGCTGATCGGCTGGGGCCTGGGGCTGGTCCACTTCGCCGGGGTGTTCGCCCTGCCGCCGAGCCTGGCGCCGACCTTCCTGGCGATGGATGTGGCCGGTGCCTTCGACGTGAGCATGATCAGCGTGATCCTGGCGTTCCTCTTCGTGCACATGTTCGATACCGCGGGCACGCTGATGGGCGTGGCGCAACGTGCCAACCTGGTGGGCGAGGACGGGCGGATCGAGAACCTCTCGCGGGCGATGAAAGCGGACAGCGCCTCCAGCGTAGTCGGCGGCCTGCTGGGTGTTCCACCGGTCACCAGCTACGTGGAGAGCGCGGCCGGGGTGGCCGTCGGCGGGCGCACCGGGCTGACCGCGGTGACCGTGGCCGCGCTGTTCGTCCTGGCGATGTTCTTCGCCCCGTTGGCCGGGATGATCCCCGCCTACGCCACCGCCGGCGCGCTGATCTACGTGGCGATGCTGATGATGGGCGGCCTGGCGCACCTGGACTGGGTGGACCACACCGAGAGCATTCCGGCGATCGTCACGGTGATCATGATGCCGCTGACCTTTTCGGTGGCCGACGGGATCGCGCTGGGCTTCATCACCTACGTGGCGATGAAGGCCTGTACCGGCAAGTTCGCCGACATCTCGCCGAGCCTCTACGTGCTCTGCGCGATCTTCGTCGCCAAGTTCGTCTTCCTGTAAGGTTCGCACGGGACGGCGACACCCCGCCGCGCTCTCCCCTCATCACCCGGAGTCCCCATGAACCTGGAAACCTGGCTGCTGTTCAGCGGCGCGGCGCTGATCGTCATCCTCATCCCCGGCCCGCTGTCATTGTTGATGGTCGGCAATAGCCTGAACTACGGCCTGCGCCGCTCGCTGCCGGCATTTCTCGGCGGCGTCAGCGCCTCTCTCTGCCTGCTCAGCGCATCCGCCCTGGGCCTGGGCGCCCTGCTGCTG
Source organism: Pseudomonas sp. RIT-PI-AD (assembly GCF_025642785.1). Taxonomy (GTDB): domain Bacteria; phylum Pseudomonadota; class Gammaproteobacteria; order Pseudomonadales; family Pseudomonadaceae; genus Pseudomonas_T. Next base: position 169,851 of record NZ_JANZKU010000001.1, on the reverse strand, counting down.
GCTTCGGAACGGGTTTTCGGGGTGCTCAAGCTGATAGGCGCGCTCTACCTGTTCTACCTCGCCTGGCAGAGCTGGCGCGAGTCCCGCCGCGGCGCCGGCGCCACCCCGGCGCAGCTGGAAACGCCCGCCCTGCCCGGCTTCCGCGCCCTATTCTGGAAAGCTTTCGCGCTCGGCGCGAGCAACCCCAAGGACATCCTGTTCTTCGCCGCCTTCCTGCCGCAATTCATCGACGCCGGGCGCCCGCTGGCCGGCCAGTTGGCCAGCATGATCGCCACCTGGGCGCTGCTCGACCTGGCGTGCAAGCTGGCCTACGGCCTGGGCGCGCGGGGTGCGGCGCGCTATCTGCGCTCCGGCAGGGGCCAGGTCTGGTTCAACCGGGTCAGTGCCGGCCTGTTCGCGGGCGCGGGCAGCGCTTCCCTGCTCAGCCGCTAGCATCTGGGGGCCGCCGAGGCACGGTCCAGTCCCATGAAAGCCCGTCGCCAGGACGGGCCGATGCGCAGTGCGGCCGACCGGTCAACTGCCGCGATAGGTGGAGTAGGCGTAGGGAGAAACCAGCAAGGGCACGTGGTAATGCTCTTGCCCGGCGGCGAGGCCGAAGCGCAGCACCACCACATTGAGGAAGGCCGGTTCGGCCAAAGTCAGGCCGCGGGCGCGGAAGTAATCGCCGGCGTGGAAGTGCAACTGGTAGACCCCCGGTCGGTAGTCCTCGCCTTGCAGCAGCGGGCTGTCGCAACGGCCATCCTGATTGGTCCGCGCCCGCACCAGGCGTTGCAGGGCGTCGCCCTCGACCCGGAACAGCTCGATCTCGATATCGCTCCCGGGGCAGCCGTGTGCGGCATCCAAGACATGTGTGGTCAATCGTCCCATCGTGCGCTGGGCTCAAGGGGTGGCCGACGCATCGACCGCCGCGAGCCGCTCCTCCTCGTGACGTGAAAAGCCATGGCCCCAGGGGCCGGCGGGGTGAGCCGCGAGCATAGCACGCAGCAAAAAATGAAGACAAAAACCAATTAACCTGTACACAAATCTTCTGCCCCGCTGCTCGCCGCACGTTCTCGGTGCGCTGCGTATCGCCGGCTATGCCCCCGAATGCCGCCCTCGCGGGCTTACGCCAACCCCAAGCGAACAGGCAGATTTATTGCAGGATTGCTTGCCCAGTCTGTCCCGGCAAGGCGAGTAAAAAGGAGGATTTACAAAGCGTTCTGCATTTTGTATACAATCTTTCCATTCCAGTCGCCGGCGTGTCCGCGCCGAGCGCCTCTTCGATGAAGGAAATCCGCAGTGAACGCTGACTACCCCCGCGACTTGATCGGCTATGGCGACAGTCCTCCCCATCCGCGCTGGCCGGGCGAGGCGCGCATCGCGTTGTCCTTCGTGCTGAATTACGAGGAAGGCGGGGAGCGCAGCATCCTGCACGGCGACAGTGAGTCCGAGGCCTTCCTCTCCGAGATGGTCGCCGCCCAGCCGCTCCAGGGCGTGCGCCACATGAGCATGGAATCGCTCTACGAGTACGGCAGCCGCGCCGGGGTCTGGCGCCTGCTGCGGCTGTTCGCCCGCCACGATATCCCGCTCACGGTGTTCGCCGTGGCCATGGCCGCGCAACGCAACCCGGCGGTGATCCGCGCCATGGTCGCCGCCGGCCACGAAATCTGCAGTCACGGCTACCGCTGGATCGACTACCAGTACATGGACGAGGCGCAGGAACGCGCCCACCTGCGGGAAGCCGTGCGCATTCTCACCGAGCTCACTGGCGAGCGGCCCCTGGGCTGGTATACCGGCCGCACCGGACCCAACACTCGCCGCCTGGTGCGCGAGGAAGGCGGTTTCCTCTACGACTCCGATACCTACGACGACGACCTGCCCTACTGGGACCCCGAGAGCACCCCGGGCCAGCCGCACCTGGTGATCCCCTATACCCTGGATACCAACGACATGCGCTTCACCCAGGTGCAGGGTTTCAACAGCGGCGACGACTTCTTCACCTACCTCAAGGATGCCTTCGACGTGCTCTACGCCGAGGGCGCCGAAGCGCCGAAAATGCTGTCCATCGGCATGCATTGCCGCCTGCTGGGGCGGCCCGCGCGCCTGGCCGCGCTGCAACGTTTCATCGAATACGCCAAGGGCCACGAGCGGGTGTGGTTCGCCCGCCGTGTCGACATCGCCCGCCACTGGCATGCGACCCATCCCCACGGAGGCCCACGGACATGAGCCGCTTCCAGACCCTGACTCCCTCGCGACTGGACCGCGACGCCTTCGTCGCCGCCTTCGCCGACATCTACGAACACTCGCCCTGGGTCGCCGCACGCACCTTCGAGCAGGGCGACAAGGCCCGCTTCGACGATATCGACGCGCTGCAGGCACAGATGGCCGAGGTGCTGCTCGCCGCGTCGCCCGCCGAGCAACTGGCGCTGATCAACGCCCACCCGGACCTGGCCGGCAAGGCCGCGGTGCGCGGCGAGCTGACCGCCGCTTCCACCGCCGAGCAGGCCGGTGCCGGCATCCATGCCTGCAGCGAGGACGAATTCGCCCGTTTCACCGCCCTCAACCAGGCCTACAAAGCCAAGTTCGGCTTTCCTTTCATCATGGCGGTGAAGGGCAGCGACCGGCACGCGATCCTCGCCGCGTTCGAGGAACGCATCCACCACACGCCCGAGCAGGAATTCGCCCGCGCCCTGGCGGAAATCAACAAGATCGCGCTGTTCCGCCTGCAGGCGCTGTAACCGCCCCCATCCGACGAGACCTTGCATGAAAGCCTACGCCGCTCCCTTCGAGAAGTACCTCAACCTCGCCGACGCCCGCCTCGGCACCCGCGCCCTTTCCGTTACCGACGACTGGTTCGCCGCGGTCGACCGCATGCTGCAACCCACCGAGCCGGAATGGAAAGAAGGCGTCTACGACGATAATGGCAAGTGGATGGACGGCTGGGAGTCGCGGCGCAAGCGCTTCGAGGGCTACGACCACACGGTGATCCGCCTCGGCGTACCCGGCTCGATCAAGGGCGTGGACATCGACACGCGCTTCTTCACCGGCAACTACCCGCCTTCCGCCTCGTTGGAGGCCTGCTTCATCGCCGAGGGCGATCCGGACGAGGCCACTCTCTGGAGCGAAGTCCTGCCGGCCGTCGAGCTGCAGGGCAACAGCCACCACTACCACGCCATCGCCGACGAGCGTCCCTGGACCCACCTGCGCTTCAATATCTATCCGGATGGCGGCGTCGCGCGCCTGCGGGTCTACGGCATCCCCCACCGCGACTGGTCGACCCAGCCCGGCGAGGAAAGCCTCGACCTGGCCTCGGCGCTCAACGGCGGCCGCGCGCTGGCCTGCTCCGACGAGCATTTCGGGCGCATGGGCAACCTGCTCAACCCGGGCCGCGGCGTGAACATGGGCGACGGCTGGGAAACCGCGCGGCGGCGCACCCCGGGCAACGACTGGGTGATCATCGCCCTCGGCCATCCCGGCGTGATCGAACGCATCGTCGTCGATACCCTGCATTTCAAGGGCAACTACCCGGACAGCTGCTCGATCCAGGCGGCCTTCGTCAAGGGCGGCACCGACAGCCAGATCGAGACCCAGAGCCTGTTCTGGCGCGAGCTGTTGCCCAGCCAGAAACTGCAAATGCACCAGGAACACCAGTTCGTCGAGCAGATCGCCGCGCTCGGGCCCGTTACCCACGTGCGCCTGAACGTGTTCCCCGACGGCGGCGTCAGCCGCCTGCGCCTGTTCGGCAAGGTCGCCCGGTGAGGCCGGCCGCGCTCCGAGAAACCCGCCAGCGGAACCGTCCAGCATGCGCACACTGATACCCGAGCCCCTGACCAAGGCGGCGTTCGCCGCCTTCGGTGACGTGATCGAAATCGAAGGCAGCGACTTCTACCTGATCAACAACGGCTCCACCCGCCGCTACCACCGCCTGGCCAGCGTCGAGACCGCGCAGCCCGAGGACCGCGCGATCATCAGCATCTTTCGCGCCGAAGCGTTGCCGATGCCGCTGACCCTGCGCATGCTGGAGCGCCACCCCCTGGGCAGCCAGGCGTTCATGCCGTTGCACGGCCGCCCTTTCCTGATCGTGGTGGCGCCGCCCGGCCCGGCGCCCCTGGCGGAGCAGATCCGCGCCTTCGTCAGCGATGGCCGGCAAGGGGTCAATTACCACCGCGGCGTCTGGCACCACCCGGTGCTGGCGCTGGACGCCCAGGACGACTTCCTGGTGGTCGACCGTAGCGGTCCGGGCAACAACTGCGACGAACACGTCTTCGCCGAGGACGACCAGCTCCTCCTCGCCCCCCACCCATAAGAAAGGCCCGGGCCGCCGTGCCGGCTCCGGGAACGAGGTACCGACCGTGGACGCACACCTGACCGAGTGGCTGAACCTGAGCATTCGCTGGATCCATATGATCGCCGGCGTCGCCTGGATCGGCGCTTCCTTCTACTTCGTCTGGCTGGAGAACCATCTGGACCGGCGCAATCCGCGCGACGGTCTGTCCGGCGACCTCTGGGCGATCCATGGCGGCGGCATCTATCACTTGGAGAAGTACAAGCTGGCGCCGCCACGGATGCCGGAGACCCTGCACTGGTTCAAGTGGGAGGCCTACAGCACCTGGCTATCCGGCTTCGCCCTGTTGCTGGTGGTCTACTACCTCAACCCGAGCCTCTACCTGATCGCCCCCGGCAGCGACCTGTCGCCCGCCGCCGCGGTGGCCATCGGCCTCGGCTCGCTGCTGCTCGGCTGGCTGGTCTACGACCTGCTCTGCGATTCGCCGCTGGGCAAGCGCCCTGCCCTGCTCGGCCTGGTCCTGTTCCTGCTGATCGTGTTCGCCGCGTGGGGCTTCAGCCGGGTGTTCAGCGGGCGCGCGGCCTATATCCACGTGGGCGCGCTGATCGGCACCATCATGGTCGGCAACGTGTTCCGCATCATCATGCCGGCGCAACGCGCTCTGGTACGCGCCATCGAGGAGCAGCGCACGCCGGACCCGGCGCTGCCGGCCAAGGGCCTGCTGCGCTCGCGGCACAACAACTATTTCACCCTGCCGGTGCTGTTCATCATGATCAGCAACCATTTCCCCAGCACCTACGGCAGCCCCTACAACTGGCTGATCCTCGCCGCGCTGGCGGTGATCGCAGTGCTCATCCGGCATTACTTCAACACCCGCCACGGCAGCCAGAAGTTCGCCTGGGCGCTGCCGGTGGGCGCGCTCGGCATGCTCTGCCTGGCCTTCGTCACCGGTACCGACCGCAGCGCCGCGCCCGCCGCCACGGCGAGCGCGGCCACGCCGAAGAGCGAGTTCGCCCAGGTCGAGGCGGTGATCCACGAACGCTGCAGCGTCTGCCATTCGGCCAAGCCCAGCAGCCCCTTGTTCGCCAGCGCGCCGGCCGGCGTGATGTTCGACACCCCGCAGCAGATCCAGCAGTTGGCGCCGAAGATCCAGGCTCAGGCGGTCACCAACCCGATCATGCCGCTGGGTAACATCACCCAGATGACCCAGCAGGAACGCGACCTGCTCGGCGCCTGGATCGCCAAGGGCGCGCACCTCGACTGAGGCGGATGCCCCCGCTCACCCTCGCCCGCGTTCAGCGGGCTTTTTTGTCTCTGGATAGGCGGATTCGCTGGCAAGCGAGGGACAGATAACGCATGCAAATACCCGAGAATATGTATACAAAAAACAATTGAATCGGTTACAGCGCACCGGTATAACCGGACGGCGCCCTTGCGAGCGTCTGCCATGGAGGCGGGCTTGGGCGTCCACCCGACAATAAAAAAAGAGGTGCCGCATGACCCAGGACGCCGAACGCTCCGCCGCCCCCCGCGCCGAAATCCGTCCCCCGTTGCTGCAATTGCTGCTGGTGGGCCTGCAACATGTGCTGCTGATGTACGGCGGCGCCGTGGCGGTCCCGCTGATCGTCGGCCAGGCGGCCGGGCTGTCCCGCGAGGAAACCGCCTTCCTGATCAATGCCGACCTCCTGGTGGCGGGGCTCGCCACCCTGGTGCAGTCGCTGGGTATCGGCCCGCTGGGCATCCGCATGCCAGTGATGATGGGCGCCAGCTTCGCCGCGGTCGGCAGCATGGTGGCCATGGCCGGGATGCCCGGGGTCGGCTTGCAGGGCATCTTCGGCGCGACCATCGCCGCCGGCTTCTTCGGCCTGCTGCTGGCGCCCTTCATGAGCAAGGTGACGCGCTTCTTCCCGCCCCTGGTGACCGGCACCGCGATCACCGCCATCGGCCTCACGCTGTTCCCGGTCGCGGTCAACTGGGCCGGCGGCGGCAGCGGCGCACGCGCCTTCGGTTCGCTGCACCACCTGACCCTGGCCGCCCTGGTGCTCGCCACCATCCTGCTGGTGAATCGCTTCCTGCGCGGATTCTGGGTCAACGTCGCGGTGCTCATCGGCATGGTCGCCGGTTACGCGCTGGCCGGCCTGCTCGGCATGGTCGACCTCGGCGGCCTGGAGCAGGCGCCCTGGTTGCGCGTCGTCGAACCCCTGCATTTCGGCCTGCCGACCTTCGGCGTGGCGCCGGTGCTGGGCATGTGCCTGGTGGTGGTGATCGTGTTCGTCGAATCCTCGGGCATGTTCCTCGCCCTCGGCAGCATCACCGAGCGACCGGTCACCCCCGCCGACCTGCGCCGCGGCCTGCTCTGCGACGCCGGCGCGTCGCTGATCGCCGGGTTCTTCAATACCTTCACCCATTCCTCCTTCGCCCAGAACATCGGCCTGGTGCAGATGACCGGGGTCCGCAGCCGCTACGTCACGGTGACCGCCGGGGCGATCCTGGTGGCGCTGAGCCTGCTGCCCAAGGCGGCCTTCCTGGTCGCCTCGATCCCCCCGGCGGTGCTCGGCGGCGCCGGCATCGCCATGTTCGGGATGGTCGCCGCCACCGGCATCCGCATCCTCCAGCAGGCGGACATCGGCGACCGGCGCAACCAGTTGCTGGTGGCGGTCAGCCTCGGCATCGGCATGGCGCCGGTGGTCCGCCCGGACTTCCTCGCCCATCTGCCGCACTGGCTGGAGCCGATCACCCACAGCGGCATCGCCCTGGCGACGCTGAGCGCCATGGCGCTGAACCTGCTGTTCAACATCTTCGCCGAGAAGGATCGGGTGCAGCCCTGCATCGTCCACCCGGACCCCTGACTCGCCCTGGGCGCCTGCGGCCGCGCATCTGGCCCTTGGCGTCGGCGGGCGTGGAAGCGACAATCCGCGCCCGACTCGAGCGCCGGGCGGCGGTCCAAGTCCGTCGGCGACGTTTTTGTACACAATCCAATGGCTATTTGTCTTTTACAGTGTCCACAGGCTGATATAGTCCGGTCCAGTCCTTCCCGCTCATCCCGAGCGAGTGGAACGCCGGCGCGTCAGCCCGGTTCGCGCAAGCCCACGACCGAGAACAACAACAGGCAGGCTTCGATATGAGTGCACCCGACCTTCCCCCCACCCGTCCCTCCGACCTGATCTATGGCCTGGAAGACCGTCCGCATTTCAGCGCGGCGGTGTTCGCCGCGCTGCAACACGTGCTGGCCAGCTTCGTCGGCATCATCACCCCGACCCTGATCGTCGGCGGGACCCTCGGCCTGCAGAGCGAGGTGCCCTACCTGATCAGCATGGCGCTGTTCGTCTCCGGCCTGGGTACCTTCGTCCAGGCCCGCCGCTTCGGCCCGATCGGCGCCGGGCTGCTGTGCCTGCAAGGCACCAGCTTCGCCTTCCTCAGCGTGATCCTCAGCGCCGGCTTCCTGGTGAAGAACCGGGGCGGCGGGACCGACGAAATCCTTTCCACGCTGTTCGGCGTGTGCTTCTGCGCGGCCTTCGTCGAGGTGGCCTTCAGCCAGTGCATCGGCAAGCTGCGCAAGCTGATCACCCCGGTGGTGACCGGCACCATCATCACCCTGATGGGCCTGTCGCTGATCAAGGTGGCGGTCACCGACATGGCCGGCGGGTTCGGCGCCGCGGACTTCGGTGCCCTGAGCAACCTCGGGCTCGCCGGCCTGGTGCTGGTCACCATCGTGGTGCTCAACCGCTTCGACGTCCCGGTGTTGCGCCTGGGAGCGATCATCATCGGCCTTGGCCTGGGATTCGCCGTTGCCTGGCTGCTGGGCAAGGTGGATTTCGCGCAGATGCCCCAGGTGCCGCTGGTGAGCCTACCCATTCCCTTCAAGTACGGGTTTTCCTTCGACTGGCTGGCCTTCGTCCCCATCGCGGTGATCTTCCTGGTGACGCCGCTGGAAGCGGCCGGCGACCTGACCGCCAACTCGATGATTTCCCGGCAACCGGTGAAGGGCCCGCTGTACGTGAAACGCATCCGCTCGGGGTTGCTGGCCGACGGCCTCAATTCGGCGATGGCGGCGGTGTTCAACAGCATGCCCATGGTGACCTTCGCGCAGAACAACGGGGTGATCCAGCTGACCGGGGTCGCCAGCCGCTACGTCGCCTATTTCATCGCGGCGATCCTGGTGCTGCTCGGGCTGTTCCCGATGGTCGGCGCGGTGCTGCAATTGATGCCCAAGCCGGTGCTGGGCGGGGCCACCCTGATCATGTTCGGCACCGTCGCGGTGGCCGGGATCAAGATTCTCTCCGAGGCCGGGCTGCACCGGCGCAACATGCTGGTGGTGGCGATTTCGCTGGGCCTGGGCCTGGGCGTGGCCTCGGTGCCGGAAGTCCTGAACGCGCTGCCCGGCGCCCTGCATAACATCTTCGACTCGCCCATCACCGTGGGGGCTTTCAGCGCCATCCTGCTCAACCTGTTCCTGCCGGAAGACTTGGTCGAAGGCGAGGAAAACCCCTTCGAACCGGAGGCCTCGATGATCGAGGTCCTGCAGGACGCCGAGCCTCGCGAAGAACCGGCTGCCGGCGCCTCCAGGCTCAGCCGCTGATCGACGCGCGCGGCGCCCGACCGGGGCGGTTCCGCGCGCTGACGCGAACCCGCGCGAAGGCGCCTCCGGCCGCGCTCACTCGTCCGAATGCGTCTGCGGCGGCGTGGCGCCACGGTCCGGTTGCGGGCTGCGTTGCGGCGAGGCCAGGGGCTGGTCGCGTTGCCGCTCCAGATCCTCGACCCGACCGCCGTCGCGCAGCAGCGGCGGGTTGCCGCTGGGCGTGCGCGGCAACGGCTGGATTCGCGGCTGGCCATAGGGCTGCGGGGTCGCGGTGCCGGGCGAGCCGGCGCCGCGCACGATCGGCAGCGGCCCGTCCTGGGCCCACGACGCGCCTCCCCATACCAGCGCCATGGCGCCCAACATTCCAAGCAGGGTATGACGCATGGTCGACCTCCGATTCGCCGAGGCGCCTGCTCGAGGCGCGGATAAGCCTTGGGCAACACGGCTTATCCATTGGTTGCCCCGGGGATGGAGTCCATGGGACGAGCGGCGCCGGATATCGAAAACTGCGATTCAGGCTGAACAGCTGGGCGCGCCGGCAGTCACTTTTTAAGTCACCCATTCCTGGAGAGCAGCTTATGAGTACCCCGAATTCCCAGCAGGATCTTCTCGACGACACCGCACCCGGCCATCTGTATGGCTGGGAGCGCGCGGCTTCCATCGCCGGTGGCTTCATCCTGATCGGCAAGGGCCTGAGCCGCGGCGGTATCGGCGGCCTGTTGCAACTGGCCCTCGGCGGCGTGGCGGTGAAGCGCGGCTTCTCCGGCCACAGCAAGACCAAGGCGTTCCTCGCCGAGGCGCGTCAGGAAGTCGGTCAACTGCGTAACAAGCTGGACGATGCCGGACGCAATCTGGAAAAGCTCCGCGACGACGCCAAGGCGGTCGGCGCGAGCGCCAAGGACGCCGTCAAGGCGACCATCAAGGACGCGGCATCCGGCGCCTGAAACGGGGCCGGTCCCTCCACGGACCGGCCAACCGCCCCCGCGTCCACCCCTGCAATGCCGCCGGACCCCGTCCGGCGCCAGCATGAGAGATGTCATGACCCACAACGATGTACTGCGAAGCCTGCGTTATCTGCTGGATGTCAGCGATGCCAAACTGGGCGAAATCGCAGCGCTGGCGGATCATCCGATCAGCGAGGCGCAGATGAGCGCCTACCTGCGCCAGGACGATCAGCCCGGCTTCCAGCCGTGCGAAGACGAGACGCTGGCCCATGTCCTCGATGGCTTGATCTATTTCAAGCGCGGCCGCGACGACAGCCGCCCGCCTCACCCGATGGAACTGCCGGTGAGCAACAATCTGATCCTGAAGAAACTGCGGGTGGCGTTCGAACTCAAGGACGAAGACATGCACGCCATCCTCGAAGACGCCGGCTTGCCGATGAACAAACCGGAGCTCAACGCCCTGTTCCGCAAGAAAGGCCACAAGAACTATCGTGAGTGCGGCGACCAGGTGCTGCGCCACTTCCTCAAGGGACTCACCCTGCGCCTGCGCGGCTGATCTTCGCCCGGCACGGAAAAGGCGGCCTACGGCGGGCCGCCTTTTCGTTATAGTCGCCGAGCCCGTATTCCCCTCCCGGCCAGATCGCTAACCCAAGGGTTCCTCCTTGCCGATGCCATGCTGGCGCAGCTTGTTGGCTACCGTCGTATGGGAAACCCCCAGCCGCTTGCCCAGCAGCCGGCTGCTCGGATGATCGGCGTACAGGCGCTCCAGCACGGCTTTCTCGAAGCGCCCGACGATGCTGTCCAGCCCGCCTTCCAGGGAAAAGTCGCCCAGCGGCTGGGGCGCCCCATAGTCGGGCAGGCGAATGTGCTCGGACTTCACGGTGCCGCCTTCGCAGAGGGAAACCGCCTGGAACAGCACGTTCTCCAGTTGCCTGACGTTGCCCGGCCAGTGGTACCGCCCCAGGCGCTCCAGCGCCTGGGGCGTGGGCTTGGGCAGCGGGCAGCCGATCTGCCGGCTGGCCTGGTCGAGGAAGTGATCCACCAGCGGCGGCAGGCCGTCGAGGCATTCCCGCAGCGGCGGGATGTGCAGCGACAGCACGTTGAGGCGGTGATACAAATCCTGGCGGAACTCCCCCTTGGCGCACAACTCGGACAGGTCGAGCTGGGTGGCGCAGATCACCCGCACGTCCAAGTACACCTCCTCGTCGCTGCCCACCCGGCGGAAGCAGCCATCCTGCAGGAAACGCAACAGCTTGGCCTGCAACCGCGGGCTCATTTCCCCCACGCCATCGAGGAACAGGGTGCCACCGGCGGTGAGTTCCAGCAGCCCGAGCTTGCCTTCCGGGCGCGCGCCTTCGAAGGCGCCGGGGCCATAGCCGAACAGCTCGGTCTCGGCCATGGACTCCGGCAAGCCGGCGCAGTTGAGCGCCATGAACGGCGACTGCCCGCGCGGGCTGGCCAGGTGACAGGCGCGGGCGAGCAGTTCCTTGCCGGTGCCGGTCTCCCCTTCGATCAGCAGCGGCGCATCCAGGGGCGCCATGCGCCGCGCCTCGCGCACCACCGCGGCCATCACCCGCGAACTCTGAAAGATGCTGTCGAAGCCGCGCAACTCCTGCTTGCGCACGTTGTAGATGCGCTCGCCGACGCGGTCGGCGCGGTGCAGGGTGAGGACCGCGCCGGCCAGCGCCTCGCTTTCGTCGTGCTCGGACTGCAAGGGCGCGATGTCGGCGAGGAACACGTCGCCCTTCACCTTCACCCGCAGGCCGTTGATCCGCGACTTGTTGGCACGCACCAGTTCCGGCAGGTCGAAGTCCTCGGCGTAGCGCGACAGCGGAATCCCCGGCACCTCGTCGACCCGGACCCCGAGCAACTGGGCGGCGGACCGGTTGGCGGCGACGATGGAGCCGCCCATGTCGATGGACAGCACCGGGAAGTCCAGGGCGCCGAGCAAGGCGTTCAGCTCCAGGTGGCGGCGCTCGCTGGGCATCAGTCCGACGCGCTTCACCCCGAAGACGCCGGGGATGGTCTCCAGCTTCGGCCGCAAGGCCTGGAATTGCAGGTTGATCAGATTGGGACAGTGCAGGTAGATGGCATTCCCCTGCTCGCCCCCGACTTCCCCGCGGGCGACGTTGATCCCGTAGTCGACCAGCAGGTTGAGGATGTCGCGGAGGATACCCACGCGGTTCTGGCAATGGACTTTGATACGCATCAGGCGGGCCCATGTTGTCGTTATAGAGGGCTGGGCGGGTCCGTTTCGCAAGGCGACCCGTTTTTTTCGTCAAGAATATGTGACGAATCGACGCGCCGGCAAGGCGATCCGCCTGGAGCTGCGGGCTTTCGTAAGGCATTCTTTACGATTCGTCGGACGCCCATGGCAGCACCCCGCGCTCGGGCCTCTTGGGAACCGCCTGGCATGCGGTTATTCATGGTCCGACAACAACAACGCGCTACGGCATTGCGACCGAGCAGGAGGCCGAATGAAAACCACGCAATACGTGGCTCGCCAACCCGACGAGTCGGGCTTCATCGATTACCCCGAAGCCGAACATCAGGTGTGGAATACCCTGATCACCCGCCAACTCAAACTGCTCGAAGGCCGCGCCTGCCAGGAATACCTGGATGGCATCGAACAGCTCGGCCTGCCCCACGACCGCATTCCGCAACTCGACGAGATCAACCGCGTACTGCAAGCCGCCACCGGCTGGCGCGTCGCCCGCGTACCGGCGCTGATCCCGTTCCAGACATTCTTCGAACTGCTGGCCAGCCAGCAATTCCCGGTGGCCACCTTCATCCGTACCCCGGAGGAACTGGACTACCTGCAAGAGCCGGACATCTTCCACGAAATCTTCGGCCATTGCCCGCTGCTGACCAACCCCTGGTTCGCCGAATTCACCCACACCTACGGCAAGCTGGGCCTGCAGGCGAGCAAGGAAGAGCGGGTCTATCTCGCCCGGCTGTACTGGATGACCATCGAGTTCGGCCTGACGGAAACCTCCCAAGGCCGGCGCATCTACGGCGGCGGCATCCTCTCCTCGCCCAAGGAAACTCTCTACAGCCTGTCCGAGGAGCCGGTCCACCAGGCCTTCGATCCGCTGGAGGCGATGCGCACGCCCTACCGCATCGATATCCTGCAACCGGTATATTTCGTGCTGCCGGAGCTGAAGCGGCTGTTCGACCTGGCCCATGAGGACATCATGGCGCTGGTCCGCCAGGCCACCCAATTGGGCTTGCACGCGCCGCGCTTTCCGCCCAAGGCCGCTTGATCCATCCACCGCCGCGGCGGCCCGCGCGGCCGCCGCCTCGGCGCGTTCGGCTCCCCCGCGGCCGAACCGCTTCCACCTCGATCCAGGAGTACCCATGACCGCTCTCAACCAAGCCCATTGCGAAGCCTGCCGCGCCGACGCGCCCAAGGTGAGCGACGAAGAATTGGCCGTGCTGATCAAGCAGATCCCCGAATGGAACATCGAAGTCCGCGACGGCATCATGCAGTTGGAAAGACTCTTCCTGTTCAAGAACTTCAAGCATGCCCTGGCCTTCACCAACGCCGTCGGCGCGATCGCCGAGGCCGAAGGCCATCATCCGGGCCTGCTGACCGAGTGGGGCAAGGTCACCGTCACCTGGTGGAGCCACTCGATCAAGGGCCTGCACCGCAACGACCTGGTCATGGCGGCGCGCACCGACGAGGTCGCGGCTGCCGCGGAAGGCCGTAAATGAGCCGGCACTTCGCCGCCGTCGAGCGCATTCCCGGCGATCCGATCCTCGGCCTGATGGAAGCCTTTCGCGCCGACCCCAACCCGGCCAAGCTCGACCTGGGCGTCGGGGTATACAAGGACGCCCAGGGCCTGACACCCATCCCCCAGGCGGTGAAGCGCGCGGAACAGCAGTTGCTCGAGCGCGAGACCACCAAGACCTACATCGGCGGCCACGGCGACCCGGCGTTCGCCGAGGGCCTGCTGGCGCTGGTCCTGGGCGACGATTCGCCGCTGATCGCCCGCAGCCTCGCCGGTGCCACCCAGACTCCGGGCGGCACCGGGGCGCTGCGCCTGGCGGGCGACTTGATCGCGCGAACCCTGCCCGGACGCGGCATCTGGCTCAGCGACCCGACCTGGCCGATCCACGAGACCCTGTTCGCCGCCGCCGGCCTCGCCGTCGGCCATTACCCCTACGTCGACCGCGACAACCGCCTGGATGTCGAGGCGATGCTCGCCGGGCTGGAGCGCATCCCCCAGGGCGACGTGGTGCTGCTGCACGCCTGCTGCCACAACCCCACCGGTTTCGACCTGAGCCAGGAGGACTGGCGGCGGGTACTGGACGTGGTGCGTGCGCGGGAACTGCTGCCGCTGCTGGACTTCGCCTACCAGGGCTTCGGCGATGGGCTGGAGGAGGACGCCTGGGCGGTGCGCCTGTTCGCCGACACCCTGCCGGAGACGCTGATCACCAGCTCCTGCTCGAAGAACTTCGGCCTGTATCGCGAGCGCACCGGCGCCCTGATCGTGCGCAGCGAGCATGAGCGGAGCCTGCTGGATGTGCGCAGCCAACTGGCCTTCCTGGCACGCAACCTCTGGTCGACGCCGCCGGCCCACGGCGCCGCGGTGGTCGCCACCATCCTCGGCGACGAGGCCTTGAAACGCCTGTGGAGGCAGGAGCTCGACGCCATGCGCCAGCGCGTGGCCAACCTCCGTCTGGGGCTAGTGGAGGCTCTGCAACCGTTCGGCCTGGCGGAGCGCTTCGCCCACATCGGCGCGCAGCGGGGCATGTTCTCCTACACCGGGCTCAGCCCCACGCAGGTGGCCCGGCTGCGCGAAGCCTCCAACGTCTACATGGTGGGCAGCGGCCGCGCCAACCTGGCCGGGCTGGACGAAAGGCGCCTGGGCGACCTCGCGCGAGCCATCGCCGCGGTATGCGACTGACTGGAAAGAACCCTCTTCCTGCCGGCCTTCGGGCCGGCTTTTTTTTCGCCGAAGACCTCAGCGGCCTCAGTAGTCCACCTTGCCGCGCCCGGCCTTGAGGGTGCCGCGCTTGGTCTTGCTCTCCAGTCGCCGCCGCTTCGAACCCAGGGTCGGCCGCGTCGGGCGACGCGCCTTCTCCACCTTGGCCACGCTGCGGATCAGCTCCGCCAGGCGTTCCAGCGCGTCGGCGCGGTTCTGTTCCTGGGTGCGGTATTGCTGGGCCTTGATGACGATGACGCCCTCGCGGCTGATGCGGCTGTCGCGCAACGCCAGCAGGCGTTCCTTGTAGAAATCCGGCAGCGACGAGGCCTGGATGTCGAAACGCAGGTGCAGCGCGCTGGAAACCTTGTTGACGTTCTGCCCACCGGCGCCCTGGGCGCGGATGGCGGTCAATTCGATTTCCTGATCGGGGAGCAGGACGCTGTTGGAGATTTCCAGCATGACGGGGTACGTACGGATGAAGGGCCTGCAGGATAACCCTCGCGGCGCTCCGCCGGGCGTTTCCCTGCCCGGACGGAACGAAGCGGGGGCGACGTGGCGCCCCCTGAGGGCTCAACGCTGGATGAAGATTTCCACCCGGCGATTCTGTGCCCGGCCTTCCTCGCTGCCGTTGTCGGCGACCGGTTGGCGCTCGCCCGCGCCGCTCACACCGGCGATGCTGCCCTGGGGCACGCCGTGGCTGACCAGATAATTGGCCACCGAACGCGCGCGTCGCTCGGACAGCTTCTGGTTGTAGGTATCGCTGCCGACGCTGTCGGTGTGCCCGGTGATGGTCAGGCGCGACTCGGGCGCCTCGCGGCGCAGGCGCTGGGCGATTTCGTCGAGCTTGGTCTGGTCACGCGGCGCCAGGGTGGCCGAATCGAAGCCGAACAGCATGTCGCGCACGACGATGGTCTCTTCCTTGACCACCACGACCTCTTCCACCACCGGTTCCTCGGCGACCGGTGCCGGCGGCGGGGTCAAGGGGCAGCCGCTGGCGTCGACCCGGGTGTGCGGCGGGGTATCCGGGCACTTGTCGCGGCTGTCCGGTACGCCATCGCCATCCGCGTCGCCGTCGCCGTGCACCCAGCAATAGGCCGCCGCCATGGCGCCGCCGTACAGCGCGCCGCCGCCGGCCCAGGCGGTGCTCTCGATGGCGCCCAGGGCTGCGCCGCCGGCACCGCCCACCGCGGCGCAGGTCGGCCAATCGGTTTTCTGCAACCCCGCGCAACCGGTCAGGAAGCCCGTCATCAACACGAGCGGTACCGCGTTCCGTAACATACTCATAGGTGTTCTCCTTGGTACGATCGGCACCAGCGCCGACACTGGAATGGAGTACTCGGTCGCAACGCCCGCGAAACGCGGGAGGATCGCAGCGAGACTCGTCGGATCCACGGGCGCCGGACGAAGAACTGGCCCTGTGCCATACGGGATCGAAAATTAGTCCCCGGGTTTCACGCAGAGGTTCCACGATGAACGAAAGCTTCTCCCCGCGTACTCCGCAACAGGCGCTGGCCGCCCTGCTCGATCACCACGCGCCGGCCCGCCTGTTGCAGGTCGGCGCCAGCGAGATTCCCGCGGTGCAGGCGTTCCAACAGGCCCATCCGGATTGCCGCCTGGCGCGCACCCCGGCGGATCGCTTGCCGCTCGACATCGCTGCGCAGCGCTTCGACCTGGCGGTGGTCGCCGATTGCCTGGAACACCTGCCCAAGCGCAGCGGCCTGGAGCTGCTGGGCGGCATCCGCAACCTCAACGCCAGCCGCATCGCCGTACTCGCCGACCTGCAGGCCTGCGGCTGGCAGGAAACCGATTTCTACGGCCTCGCCCTGCAAGCCAGCGAGCGCTTCCGGCGCGACGACCAGGTGCTGCACCTGTTCACCTACGACCTGCGCGACTACAAGCAGACCCCGGACTGGCTGAACGCCAGGTTCTGGGCCAACCCGGAAAACTTCGGCAAATACTGGTGGTGAATCCGATGCCTTCCCCGAGTTGCCCCTGCGCCAGCGGCGAAACGCTGGAAAACTGCTGCGGGCGCCTGCACGCCGGGCAACCGGCCGCCAGTGCCGAGGCCCTGATGCGCTCGCGCTACAGCGCCTATGCCTTGGGGCGAGTGGATTACCTGCTGGCCAGCACCCTGCCGGCGCAACGACCCGGCCTCGACCGCGCCGCCATCGCCGCCTGGAGCGCGCAGAGCACTTGGCTCGGCCTGGAGGTGGAGCGCCACGAGCCCCTGGACGACCACGCCTTCGTCACCTTCACCGCGCGTTGGCACGATGGCCAGGGCGAGCATGCCCACCGCGAGCGCTCCGCCTTCGTCCGCCGGGACGGGCACTGGTATTTCCTCGACCCCACCGTGCCGCTCAAGGCTGGCCGCAACGATCCCTGCCCCTGCGGCAGCGGGCAGAAATTCAAAAAATGCTGCGCCGCCTTTCTCTAAAACGCCAAAGCCTGCTTGAGTGTAGAAATCCATCCGGGCCGGACGCCCATTCCCCAGATGCAGAAAAGGGCCGCGCCGGGCTGGACAGGTTTCCCGCGCCGACGCCGCACGGCGCAATCCCAGACAGGAGAGTCACATGCGCATCCTCACCCTGGTCGCCGTCAGCCTGGCGACCCTGACCGTGGCGGAAGAGGCCCGGGCCGCCGACATCCAGGTCAGCCTGGGCAGCAGCGAGCGGGTCACCCGGCTGTTCGCCTACCCCAACAATTGCAACGTGATCTGCTACCGCGACTGGACGCTGGAGCAGACCGTGGAGCATTACCTGGGACAAAGCCTGGCACGCGACGGCTACGACAGCGCGCAGGTCAAGGTGGGCCGCGACGGCAACGGCCTCTACGCGAACTTCACCGGCGTGCCAGCCGACTACGGCCGGCCCCTCGCCGAGTTGCTGCAAGCGGGCGACTTGGCCTTCCAGGGCGCCAGCAGGCTGAACGCCGACGGCAAGTGGCGATACAGTTGGTATTTCTTCCTGCCGCTGGGCATGGCCCTGGAGAACCGCCGCAGCGTCGAACTGCTGCACTTCCCGCCGGACTACTCGCTGACCCAGGCGCAGGACTACCTGGAGTCCAAGACCACCGACCGCTGGGCCGACCTGCTCGTCGAGAACGGCGTGCCGCCCGCGCGCACGGCCGCGTTCCAGACCATCGTCGACATCGCGCCGATCGCCGCGCCCGCCAGCGCCGGCGGCGACCTTGAAGGCATCTATGGGTACTTCACCGACTACCAGACCCGAATGGTCGCCCAGATCACCCGCGGCCAGGGTGCCGACGCGTTGCCGATGATCGCCTTCGGCAGTCCGGTGCGCAGTTGGCTGAAACAGCAGTACGGCGCCACCGTCAAGGTGCTCGGCCTGGCGCAGATCAGCCCGACCCCGGGCGCCGAGGTGGCGGTGCTCGGCGCCAACCATCCCAGCTACATCTGGTACGCCGCCGACCCGGAGAACTACGACGACGACCCGCAGAAGGCCGACGACGCCGGGTTGAAGGTCATGGGCCAGGATCTCACCGCCGCCTGCTGGCAGGCCGGCATGGGCCAGCAACCCGGCCAGGCGCCGGGGCAGGTGCTGACCGGCTGCACGCAGAAATGGCAGGTGACCCAGAAGGCGCGGAGCTGCGCGCTGTTCTACACCTCGATCCGCTCGCTCACCGAAGAACAGGCGAAGGCCAAGTGCGCCGGCTAGGGCAGACGGGCACGTGGAAGCGGGTACGGATCGAGCCGTGCATCGAAGGCGCCGTGCGACGCCGCTAGGCCGGTCGCACGGCGAATACACTAGGGGGCGAGGAACGCCCCGGCTGCCGCAGCGCGAGGCTGGCGACAAGCGATGGAAATGCGTTCAGTCCTGCAACTTCAGATGGGAAACGTCCGGCGGCGGGGCGGCGGGGCCGGACTTCGCCTGGCCCATGTCGCTGCCGACCGGCGCCAGGCTGAACGCCGACAGGTCCAGCTGCGGCGCCCGCGCCTCGGGCTTGCGGTCCTGCAGATCCTCGCCCACCGGGGCGATACCGAAATCCGGCGCCTGGACTTCGGCGAAGGCCGCCATGTATTCGTCCCGTGGCGCCACGATCAATGGGCGGGGCGCCGCGCCGTCGGTAGCGGCGGCGGGCCGGGCCGGCAATTCGGCGGGCGGCGGTGCCAGCTCGACGTCCTCCACCTCCATCCGCTGGTCGAGATCGACCACCTCGACCAGGGCACCGGCGCGCTCCAGCGTCGCCCGGTATTTTTCCGCGGAAGCCGCGTCCAGATTGCTCTTGATCACGATACGCCGCCCGGAAAACAGCAAGGCTATGCGCTGCGCATCGGCCTGGAACAACTTGGCCAGATTGGCCTTTACCACGTCTTCCTGGGCACCGGGCACCCGCTGCCCGGAAAAGGCGATCTCGTAGCGGCTCATGGTCACACTCCTGTCCGAATCCTCGCCCAGTATGGCGCAGGTTTTTTTAGCCCCACAACACGTTGCAGCGGAGCGGTTGATTGTTACACTGGAGCCTCGGTTGGAGTATTGGAATGTTTTTTCAGGCGCAAACGATAAGAATTCTCAGCCTATTCATGTTGTTAGGCGCCTTCTCGGGCCTGTCGGGATGTTCCACCTGGTTCACCGGCGATTTCGTCGAGCCCGATGTCCGACTGCTCAAGGTCGAAGTCGTGAAAGCCAGGCTGGTGGAGCAGGAATTCCTCCTGCGTTTTCGCGTCGACAACCCCAATGACGTCAGCCTGCCGGTGCGCGGCCTGGTCTACACCGTCTACCTCAACGACGTGAAGCTGGCTTCCGGCGAGTCCGACGCCTGGTTCACCGTGCCCGCCAATGGCCGCCATGTGTTCGACGTGCCGGTGCATACCAACCTGTGGCGGCACATGCGCTACATCGTCAAGCTGCTGGAAAGACCCGACGAACCGGTGCAATACCGCCTCCAGGGCGAAATCAGGACCGGCCTGCTGTTCGGCAAGTACGTGCAGCTACGGCGGAATGGCGAGATAATCCCCGGTTCGTTCATCCCGGAGTGACCCATGAGCCAGACGCCCCACGTACACGGACCCGACTGCAACCACGATCACCACGAGCACGACCATGGCCACCCGGGCCACGTGCACGGTCCGCACTGCAACCACGCGCCCCTCGAGCCGACCCGCAATCCGCTGAAGGACGTCGGTCGCAACGATCCCTGTCCCTGTGGCAGCGGGCAGAAGTTCAAGAAGTGCTGCGCGGCCTGAACCCGCCGTCGCGTCGGGCGCTCCGCGCCTGACGCCCCCGATCCGCCAGTGCGGCCCTGGCGCGCGAACGGCTCGCCGGGGCCGCCCCGCTGAACTCCAGGGGTTCCGCCCGGGTCACTCCAAGACCCGTCGGCGAAATCCGACCCCACCGCCCCCCGCTCCGTGGAGACCTCGATGATCGACCTGTACTACTGGACCACCCCCAACGGCCACAAGATCAGCCTGTTCCTCGAAGAAAGCGGCCTGCCCTACCGCATCCATCCGATCAACATCTCCAAGAACGAGCAGTTCCAGGCGGATTTCCTGAAGATCTCGCCGAACAACAAGATCCCGGCGATCGTCGACGACGAGCCGGCGGACGGCGGCGAGCCACTGAGCCTGTTCGAGTCCGGCGCCATCCTGCTGTACCTGGCGAACAAGACCGGCGCGTTCATCCCCCAGGACCTGCGCGGCCGCGAGGAAGTCCTGCAATGGCTGTTCTGGCAGATGGGCGGCCTCGGCCCCATGGCCGGCCAGAACCATCACTTCGCCCGCTTCGCGCCGGAGAAGATTCCCTACGCCATCAAGCGCTACGTGGACGAGACCGCGCGCCTCTACGGCGTGCTGGACAAGCGCCTGGGCGATCGCGAGTTCGTCGCCGGCGCCGACTACAGCATCGCCGACATGGCGATCTACCCGTGGATCGTCTCCCACGAATGGCAAGGACAGAATCTCGACGACTTTCCCCATCTCAAGCGCTGGTTCGAAGGGATCAAGGCGCGCCCGGCCACCGTCCGCGCCTATGCCCTGGTCGCCCGGATCAATCCCGAGGCGGCGAAAAAGTAGCCGCGGCGGCGCTTGCGCGGCACGCGGGGGCTGACTAACGTAGCGCGCTTCCCCCGCTGCCCCTTTCAGGAGAGTCCGCAGCATGGTTCCGCCCGCCCTCACGCGTGTTTTCCCGCGCTTCGCCGGTGCCGCCGCCTTCGCCGGCGCCGTCGCCCTCAGCGGTTGCCAATCCCTGGTCGAGGACCGCTACGCGGCCAGCGTGGCGCCCGACCAGGGCAGCTTCCGTATCCAGGGTCTGGCGCAGACCGCGGTGGTCCGGCGCAATGCGCTGGGCATGCCGCTGATCGAGACCAACACCTTCTACGACGCGCTGTTCACCCTCGGCTACGTGCACGCCAGCGACCGCCTGAGCCAGATGGTCGGCATGCGCCTGATGGCCGAGGGCCGCCTGGCGGAACTGGCCGGCCCCGGGGTGCTGGAAATCGACCGCTTCATGCGCGCGGTGAACCTGAAGAAAAACGCCGAGGTGCTCTACAAGAACGCCTCGCCGCGCCTGAAGCAGTTCTTCGACGTGTATGCCCGCGGGGTCAACGCCTACCTGTTCCGCTACCGCGACAAGTTGCCGATGGACCTGGCCGAGGCCGGCTACCGCCCGGCCTACTGGAAGGCGGAAGATTCGGTCATGTTGTTCTGCCTGTTGAACTTCGGCCTGTCGGTCAACCTCCAGGAAGAATTGGCCTCCCTGGTACTGGCGCAGAAGGTCGGGGCCGACAAGCTGGGCTGGTTGTTCCCCACCTACCCCGACGAGCCCCTGCCCTTCGAGGAAGCGGCCAAGCTCAAGGGCGTCGACCTCGGCGGGCAAATGCCCGGGCTCGCCGCCCTGGACCAGGTGGCCGGGCAGATCGCCAGCCTGGACATGCTCGGAGTGGCCGCGTCGAATAACTGGGCCATCGCGCCCCAGCGCAGCCGCGGCGGCAAGAGCATCCTGGCCAACGACACCCACCTGCCGCTGTCGATGCCCTCGGTGTGGAATTACGTGCAGTTGCGCTCGCCCAAGTACCAGGCCGCCGGCATCACCCTGGCCGGCGTGCCGGCGATCGTCGCCGGGTTCAACGGCAAGCTGGCCTGGGGCATGACCATGGTCATGGGGGACAACCAGGACCTGTTCCTGGAAAAACTCAAGCGCCAGGGCAACCGCACCTATTACCTCGCCGACGGCACCTGGCAACCCACCGTCGAACGCCACGAGACCTTCTTCATCAGGGGCGAACGGCCGATCCGCGAAACCATCCTGGAAACCCGCCACGGCCCCCTGCTCAACTCGGTACTCGGCGAACGCAAGCACCCGCTGCAACCCTTGAGCCTGAAGAGCGGCCTGGGGATCGCCCTGCAGAGCATGTCCTTCGAGGCGGACAAGAGCCTCGACGCCTTCTTCGACCTGTCACGCGCGCAGTCGGTGGACAAGGCCCACGAGGCCACCCGCGAGATTCGCTCCAGTGGCCTGAACATGCTCTACGCCGACGCCGGGCACATCGCCTGGCAGGTCACCGGGCGCTACCCGAACCGCCGCGAGGGCACGGGCCTGCTGCCCTCCCCCGGCTGGGACGGCCGCTACGACTGGGACGGCTATGCCGACCCGATGCTCTACCCCTACGACCAGGACCCGCCCCAGGGCTGGCTGGGCACCGCCAACCAGCGCACGGTGAGCGGCGGCTACGGCGTGCAGTTGTCCAACTCATGGCACTACCCGGAGCGCGCCGAACGCATCGCGCAACTGGCGGGCGGCGGCAAGCAGGACACCGCCAGCACCATCGCCATGCAGTACGACAAGACCACCCTGTTCGCCGCCAAGCTCAAGGCGATGCTGCAGGACCCGAGCATGGCGAAGCCCCTGCAACAGGCGATTGGCAGCCTGCCGGCGGACGCACGCGGCAAGGCGCGCGAAGCGCTGCAGCGGCTGCTGGCCTTCGACGGCCGGCTCGCGCCGAATTCCGCGGATGCCGCGGTCTACGCCCAGTTCCTCCGGGAGAGCGCGCGGCAGATTTTCCTCGACGAACTGGGCCCGGACGACAGCCCGGCCTGGCAGGCGCTGATGCAGGCGTCCGACCTGTCCTATTCGGCCCAGGCCGACCACCTGCTCGGACGCCCCGACAGCCCGTTCTGGGACGACGTGCGCACGCCGCAGAAGGAAGACAAGCCGACGATCCTCGCGCGCAGCCTGGCCGCCACCGTCGACGACCTGGAAGCCCGCCTGGGCAGCGACCGCAAGGCCTGGCAGTGGGGCAAACTGCACCGCTACACCTGGGTCTCCGACAGCAGCCGCCTGGCGCCCTATATGAGCACGACCCAGCGCGCCGGTATCCGCGCCTTGCGCGACTACCTCGACCGCGGCCCCTACCCGGCGGGCGGCGACCACACCACCCTGGACGTCGCCGCCTACCATTGGGGCGCCGCCGAAGCCGACACCTGGCTGATCCCGGCGATGCGCCTGATCGTCGACTTCAACCGCGACGAGCCGATGCTCGGCCTGAACAGCTCCGGCCAATCCGGCAACCCGGCCAGCGGGCACTACGCGGACGGCATCGACGCCTGGCTCAAGGGCCGCTACATGAGCTTCCCGTTCAAGCCGGAGAACCTCGACAAGGTCTATGGCAGCAAGCGCCTGATCCTGGTGCCGGGGACCTGAACCAGGGTCCGCGCACCCGCCGGCGCGGACCGGCGGGTGTCGCGGAGCGCGCGGCCGTCCCTGGCTTCGCGCGCCGCGCCGGCCGGCGAACAGGCCGAACTTAGCCAGCGCCACGGGGCTCATAGCAACATGCCCCCTTTTCTGGCGCCCCTATGGATCTGGTCATCGCCCGCCCCGAAGGTCTCTACTGCCCCCCCGGCGATTTCTACATCGATCCCTGGCGACCGGTGGAGCGCGCGGTCATCACCCACGGTCACGGCGACCACGCCCGCGGCGGCAGCGTACGCTACCTGGCGGCGGCGCCCGGGGAAGGTATCCTGCGCGCCCGCCTGGGCGCCGACATCGACCTGCAGACCCTGCCCTACGGCGCGAGCCTGGATCACCACGGCGTGCGGCTGAGCTTCCACCCGGCCGGCCATGTGCTCGGCTCCGCCCAGGTGCGCCTGGAATACCAGGGCGAAGTCTGGGTCGCCTCGGGCGACTACAAAGTGGAGGCCGACGGCACCTGCACCCCCTTCGAGCCGGTGCGCTGCCACACCTTCATCACCGAATCCACCTTCGGCCTGCCGATCTACCGCTGGCAACCCCAAGCGGAAATCTTCGCCGGGATCGACGCCTGGTGGCGTCAGAACCAGGCCGAGGGCCGCGCCAGCGTGCTGTTCTGCTACGCCTTCGGCAAGGCCCAGCGCATCCTCCACGGCATCGACGCGAGCATCGGCCCGATCCTCGCCCATGGTTCGGTGGAACCGCTGAACCAGGTGTACCGCGAAGGCGGCGTGCGGCTGCCCGCCACCCAGTATGCCGGCGACTTCAAGAAGGCCGACCCGGCCCTGCGCCAGGCGCTGATCCTGGCGCCGCCCTCGGCCGGCGGCAGCACCTGGATGCGCCGCTTCGGCGAGTATTCGGATGCCTTCGCCAGCGGCTGGATGATGCTGCGCGGCACCCGCCGCCGGCGCGGGGTGGACCGCGGCTTCGTGCTCTCCGACCACGCCGATTGGCCCGGCCTGCTGTGGGCCATCGAACAGACCGGCGCCGAGCGGGTGATGGTCACCCACGGCTCGGTCAACGTGCTGGTGCGCTACCTGCGCGAGCGCGGCCTGGATGCCCAGGGCTTCGCCACCGAGTACGGCGACGACGAGGAAAGCGAAGACCCGAAGCAGGAGGTCGACGCCGGATGAAAGCCTTCGCCGACCTCTATGCGCGCCTGGACGCCACCACCTCGAGCAACGCCAAGCTCGCCGCCATGCAGGACTACTTCCGCGACGCGGCACCCGCCGACGCCGCCTGGGCGGTGTATTTCCTCGCCGGAGGCCGGCCCCGGCAAATGGTCCCGACGCGTCTGCTGCGGGAACTGGCGGTAGCCGCCGCCGACCTGCCGGAGTGGCTGTTCGAGGAAAGCTACCAAGCGGTCGGCGACCTGGCGGAGACCATCGCCCTGTTGCTGCCGGAAAGCGACCACCGCAGCGAGGCGGGCCTGGCCCATTGGGTCGAGGATTACCTGCTGCCGCTGCGCGGCCGCCCGCCGGAGGAGCTGGCCGAGCGCTTGCCGCCGCTCTGGCGGCAGCTCGACCGGCAGAGCCTGATGGTCTGCATCAAGCTGATCACCGGCGCCTTCCGCGTCGGTGTGTCGAAGCTGCTGGTGACCCGTGCCCTGGCCTCCCTGGCCGGGCTGGACGCCAAACGTGTCGCGCAACGCCTGGTCGGCTACACCGACCTGTCGCACCGGCCCAGCGCCGACGGCTACCTGCGCCTGATCGCCGCCGAATCCGCCAGCGAACACGCCCAGCGCGGCGGCCAGCCCTATCCGTTCTTTCTGGCCCACGCCCTGCAAGCCCCCCACGCGCAGTTCGAAGCCTTGCTCGGCCCGGCACAGGACTGGCTGGTGGAATGGAAGTGGGACGGCATTCGCGCGCAGTTGGTGAAGCGCGACGGACGCCTGTGGATCTGGTCGCGGGGCGAAGAATTGGTGACCGAGCGCTTTCCCGAGCTCCACGAGCTGCTGGACCCACTGCCCGACGGCACGGTGATCGACGGCGAGCTGGTGGTGTGGAAAGACGATCGGGTGCAGCCCTTCGCGCTCCTGCAACAACGCATCGGGCGCAAGACCCTCAGCCGCAAGCTGCTGGAGGACGTGCCGGTGCGCATGCTCGCCTACGACCTGCTTGAATTCGGCGGCGAGGATTGGCGCAACCGTACCCAGCAGGAACGCCGCGACGCCCTGGAAAAAGTTCTCGCCGCTTGCGCCAGTCCCCTGCTGTCGCCCTCGCCGCTGCTGATCGGCGACGACTGGGAAGACCTCGCGCGACAACGCGAAGCCTCCCGCAGCCTGGGTGTCGAGGGCATGATGCTCAAGGCCCGCGACTCGCTGTACGGGGTAGGCCGCACCAAGGACATGGGCGTCTGGTGGAAATGGAAGATCGACCCCTTCAGCGTCGACGCCGTGTTGATCTATGCCCAGCGCGGCCATGGACGCCGCGCCAGCCTCTACACCGATTTCACCTTCGCCGTCTGGGACGCCGCGCCGGGCGCCTCGGCGCGCAGCCTGGTGCCCTTCGCCAAGGCCTATTCCGGGCTCACCGACGAGGAAATGCGCAAGGTGGACGCCATCGTGCGCAAGACCACCGTGGAGAAATTCGGCCCGGTGCGCAGCGTCACCCCGAGCCTGGTGTTCGAACTGGGCTTCGAGGGCATCGCCCTGTCCAAGCGACACAAGAGCGGCGTCGCCGTGCGCTTCCCGCGCATGCTGCGCTGGCGCCACGACAAGGGCATCGAAGATGCCGACACCCTGGCGACCCTGCAGGATCTCCTGCAATGAGCGGGCCCCGCGCGGAATGAGCCTGGGCTCGTCCTGGCTGGCCGGGCGCGGCTGGAAACCCTTCGCCTTCCAGAAAGAAGTCTGGGCCGCAGTGAAGCGCGGCGAGTCCGGCCTGCTCCACGCCACCACCGGCGCCGGCAAGACCTACGCGGTGTGGCTGGCCGCGCTGAACCGCTTCGCCCGCCCGACGCCGGCGCTCACCGCCGCCGGCAAGCCGCGCAGCCGCAAACCCGCCGCCGCGCCCCTGAGCCTGATCTGGATCACCCCGATGCGCGCCCTGGCGGCGGATACCGCGCGGGCCCTGGAAGCCCCCCTCGCCGAACTGGACATCCCCTGGACCCTGGGGCTGCGCACCGGCGACACCGGCAGCGCCGAACGCGCGCGGCAGTCGCGCAAGCTGCCCAGCGCCCTGATCACCACGCCGGAAAGCCTGACCCTGCTGCTGACCCGCGCCGATGCCCGCGAAGCCTTCGGGGCGCTGCGCATGCTGGTGGTGGACGAATGGCACGAACTGCTCGGCAACAAGCGCGGCGTGCAACTGCAACTGGCCCTGGCACGCCTGCGGGCGTGGAACCCGCACCTGATCGTCTGGGGCCTGTCCGCCACCCTCGGCAACCAGGCCCACGCCCTGGAGGTGATGCTGCCCGAGGGCGGCGGCCGCCTGGTACAGGGCCAGACGCCCAAGGACCTGCGGGTGGATACCCTGCTGCCCGACAGCCTGGAGCGCTTTCCCTGGGCGGGCCACCTGGGCCTGCGCATGCTGCCCCAGGTGATCGCCGAGCTGGAGAGCAGCGCCACCTCCCTGGTGTTCACCAATACCCGCTCGCAGTCCGAGGTCTGGTACCAGGCGTTGCTGGAAGCGCGACCCGACTGGGCCGGGCTGATCGCCCTGCACCACGGCTCCCTGGCCCGGGAAGTCCGCGACTGGGTCGAGCTGGGGCTCAAGGAAGGTCGCCTGAAGGCGGTGGTCTGCACCTCCAGCCTCGACCTCGGCGTGGACTTCCTGCCGGTGGAGCGGGTGCTGCAGATCGGCTCGCCGAAGGGCGTGGCCCGCCTGATGCAGCGCGCCGGCCGCTCGGGCCACGCCCCGGGGCGACCGTCGAGGGTCACCCTGGTGCCTACCCACAGCCTGGAAGTGGTGGAAGCCGCCGCCGCCCACGACGCCGTGGCGGCACGGCAGATCGAGGCGCGGCATTCGCCGCACAAGCCGCTGGACGTATTGGTGCAGCACCTGGTCAGCATCGCCCTGGGCGGCGGCTTTCGTCCGCAGGAACTCTTCGCCGAGGTGCGCACCACCTGGGCCTACCGCGACCTGAGCGAGGCCGAATGGGACTGGGCGCTGGCGTTCGTCCGCCACGGCGGCCATTCGCTCACCGCCTACCCCGACTACCGTCGCGTCGAGCCGGATGCCGACGGCCTCTGGCAGGTTCCCGACCCGCGCCTGGCGCGGCGCCACCGGATGAGCGTGGGGACCATCGTCAGCGACGCCAGCCTGAACGTGAAGTACTGGAGCAAGGGCGGCACCGGGGGCGCCCTGGGCAGCATCGAGGAAGGCTTCATCGCGCGCCTGCGGCCCGGCGACTGCTTTCTCTTCGCCGGGCGTACCCTGGAACTGGTGCGGGTCGAGAACATGACCGTCTACGTCCGCCGCGCCGCCACCCGCAAGGCCGCGGTACCGCGCTGGAACGGCGGGCGCATGCCACTTTCCAGCGAGCTGGCGGATGCCGTGGTGGCCAAGCTGGGCGCCGCCGCCCGCGGCGAGTACGCCAGCGCCGAGATGCGCCTGGTGCGTCCGCTGCTGGAGTTGCAACAGGGTTGGTCGGCGCTGCCCGACGAGGCCAACCTGCTCGCCGAGGTGCTCAAGTCCCGCGAGGGCTGGCACCTGTTCCTCTATCCGTTCGCCGGCCGCCACGTGCACCTCGGCCTGGCGAGCCTGCTGGCCTGGCGCCTGGCCCGGGAGCGGCCGCTGACCTTCTCCATCGCGGTCAACGACTACGGCCTGGAGCTGCTCTCGGCGACCGAGG
Source organism: Pseudomonas sp. RIT-PI-AD (assembly GCF_025642785.1). Classification (GTDB taxonomy): domain Bacteria; phylum Pseudomonadota; class Gammaproteobacteria; order Pseudomonadales; family Pseudomonadaceae; genus Pseudomonas_T. The sequence goes on along the minus strand of NZ_JANZKU010000001.1, from coordinate 141,640 downwards.
TGGATTGGTCGAACCTGCTCACCCCGGCGCTGTTCGAGGCCAAGGACCTGCTGCACGACGTGCTCGCCAGCCTCAACGCCGGCGAGCTGGCGCGGCGGCGCTTCCGCGAGATCGCGCGGATCGCCGGGCTGGTGTTCTCCGGCTTCCCCGGGGCGAACAAGAGCGCCCGCCAGTTGCAGGCGTCCAGCGGGCTGTTCTTCGACGTGTTCAAGCAGTACGACCCGGATAACCTGTTGCTCGGCCAGGCCCAGGAAGAAGTGCTGCGCCAGGAGCTGGAACTGGATCGCCTGGAACAAAGCCTGGCGCGCCTGCGCGAGCGCCACTTGCTGGTGCGGCCGATCAAGCGGCCCACCCCGCTGGGCTTTCCGCTGTTGGTGGAGCGCTTCCGCGAAAGCATGAGTTCGGAAAAGCTCGCCGACCGCATCGCGCGCATGGTGCGCGACCTGGAACGGGCGGCCGGCCCCGAAGCCACCGACCCGCTGTCCAGCCCGGCGCCCGAACCCACCACGCGGAAGCGCGGATGAACGCCCACCAGGCCATCGCCCTCGATGGCGAGGAACTCTGGCTGCTGGCCGACAAGGCGATCTACTGGCCGGCGCGGCGCGCGCTGCTGATCGCCGACGCGCATTTCGGCAAGGCCGCGGCCTATCGCCGCCTGGGCCAACCGGTGCCCCATGGCACCACCGCCACCAACCTGCGCCGCCTGGACGCTTTGCTCGCGACCTACCCGTGCAGCCAGGTGATCTTCCTCGGTGACTTCCTGCACGCGCGGGAATCCCGCGCGCCGGCGACCCTGGCCGCTCTCGCCGAATGGCGCGCGCGCCACGCGGGGCTGGAGATGCGCCTGGTACGCGGCAACCACGACAAACGCGCCGGCGACCCCCCGGCCGCGCTGGCCATCGAGACCCTCGCCGAGCCCTATCTGCTCGGCCCCTTCGCCCTGCAGCACGAACCCCACCCTTGCCCCGGCCGGCGGGTTCTCGCCGGTCACCTGCATCCGGTCTACCGCCTCGAAGGCCGCGGCCGCCAGCGCCTGCGCCTGCCGTGCTTCTGCCTCGACGACGGCCTGCTCCTGCTGCCGGCCTTCGGCGATTTCACCGGCGGCATGGCGGTAGACGCGCTAAGCGGACGGATGCTCTACGTGGTGGGGGATGGCGGCGTGTGGCAGGTGGCGGGCACGGGGGGGCGACGGCAGGCGGCAACGGCGCCGCAGGAAGAGCGGGGAGAAGAAGCGCAAGAACGCGGCGGGCGGTGAAGGGTTACGGCGAAGGGCGGCCCGAGAGGGCGAGCCGCCGCAGGGTCAATCCTGGGTGATGCCGGTGATCACGATCCCGTGCTTTTCCAGGCGGGCGATGGTGGGCTCGGGGTGGTCGTCGGGTACGTCGTTGACCTTCTTCTCACCCAGCTCGCCCTTCTTCAGCACCGATTTCAGCACCAGTTCGGCGGCCTCGGCCATTTCCGGCTTGTGCGACAGCTCGGTTTCCAACACCTGGGTGCTGTTGTCCTGGCTGTAGGCGATTTTCCATAGGCTCATCGGAATTCCTTACTGCGACTTCGAGGGGACGGACGCTCCGAAAAGAGCGTCCGTGGCGAACGGGCTCAGACGACCGGAGCCGGGGGCGGCTGGTCGGGCTCGGTGGGCACGCCCGGTTCGAAGGGCTGGTCCGGCACACCGGGTTCGCTGGGACCGTCCGGGCCGGGCTGGCCGGGGATGCCGCCCTCCAGCAGAACCGAATCGTTCGCGCATTGAAACAGGCCCGCGATCAGGCCCATCTGGGCCAGGCCGATGCCTGGCAGGTTTTGTTCGATCCCTGTGATGCTCATTCGCCGATCCTCCGACAGTTATCCAGCATGTGCCGGTTTTCATGGGTACCGTCGGTAGAGCACCGCGGGCGGCGAATAATTCCGGTTATTCGTCGGCTCCCGCCGGGCGGCGCGCTCAGGTCTTCGGCAGGGTTACACCGGTCTGTCCCTGATACTTACCGCCGCGGTCCTTGTAGGAGACTTCGCAAGCCTCGTCAGACTCGAGGAAGAGCATCTGCGCGACACCCTCGTTGGCGTAGATCTTCGCCGGCAGGGTGGTGGTGTTGGAGAACTCCAGGGTCACGTGGCCTTCCCATTCCGGCTCCAGCGGCGTGACATTGACGATGATCCCGCAGCGCGCGTAGGTGCTCTTGCCCAGGCAGATGGTCAAGACGTTGCGCGGAATGCGGAAGTACTCGACGGTGCGCGCCAGGGCGAAGGAGTTCGGCGGGATGATGCACACCGGTCCCTTGACGTCGACGAAGCTGCGCTCGTCGAAGTTCTTCGGGTCGACGGTGGCCGAGTGGATGTTGGTGAACACCTTGAATTCGTCGGCACAGCGCACGTCGTAGCCGTAGCTGGACACCCCGTAGGAAATCAGCCGCTCGGCGCCCTCGGTGCGCACCTGGCGCTCGACGAAGGGCTCGATCATTCCCTGTTCCTGGGCCATGCGGCGAATCCACTTGTCCGATTTGATGCTCATGGCGGGCGTCCTGAGAGGCGGCTGAAAAGATGAGGGCGAATCTTACCGGGATGCGCCGGGTGCGGCAAAGCGCATCGCCCGGCGGGTTCAGGGCTGGCGGGTGAGCAGTTCGCCGAGGGTGATGGCGAACATCAGCAGCAGCCAGAACAGGCTGGCCAGGGCGAACACCCGCACCAACGCCGAACTGGCGCGCAGCTCCACCAGCCCGAGCAGCAGCACCAGCGCCTGGACGCCGGCGAGCAGCATGATCGGCAGCGCCGGGGCCGGCTTCAGCCCTCCAGCCAGCGCCATCTGCACCAGCAGCAGTGCCAGCAGGCACAGGTAAGCCAGCCACGCCCGGCGCTTCATGCGCCCCTCCCCGCCAGGTACAGCGAGGGATAGAGGAACAGCCAGATCAGGTCCACCGCATGCCAGTAGAGGGCGATCATCTCCACGCTGATCGCCCGTTGCGGAAACACCAGGCCACCGCGCCAGGTTCGCGCCGCCAGGCCGAGGACCAGGGCCACCGCCACCAGGATGTGCACGCCATGCAGGGCGGTGGCGGTGAAATAGACGTTCATGAACAGACGCGCCGCGCCGGCCTGCAAGGGCGACTCCAGGCCGAAGCCGGGCAACAGCCCTTCGTGGTACTCCTGGGTGTATTCCACCGACTTGCCGACCAGGAAGCCCGCCCCGAGCACGGCCGCCGCCAGCAGCCAGCCGATCAGCCTCCGCGCCTCGCCGGCCCGGGCGGCGGCCAGGGCCAGGGTCATGCACAGGCTGCCGCTGAGCAGCAAGGCGGTGTTGCCGCTGGCCAGCAGCCAATGCATGGACGCCAGGGCCTCGGCCACTTCCTGCGGATGGGCCAGGCGGTAGAACCAGATCACCAGCAGCAGGCCGCCGAACATCATGATTTCGCTGGCGATGAACAGCCACATGCCCAGGCGGTCGGCCTCGCCCTGCTGGGCGAGGCTCGCGAACGGCTCGGCGGGCCGCGCCTCAGAGCGGCTCACGGGAAGCCTCGGGCGAATAGTCGTAGGCCTCGAAGTCCACCACCACCGGGCGGGTGAAGTTGTGCTCCGGCGGCGGCGACGCGGTGCGCCACTCGAGCCCCGCCGCGCCCCAGGGATTCACCGCCGCGCGCTGGCCGTAGCGCAGCGACCAGATCAAGTAGAACACCGGCAGCGCATAGGCCACCGCCAGGATCGAGGCGCCCGCCGAGGACATCACGTGGAGGAACTGGAAGTCCGCCGGATAGCTGTGGTAACGCCGTGGCATGCCCAGGTAGCCCAGCAGGAACTGCGGGAAGAAGGTCAGGTTGAAGCCGCAGAAGATCATCACCGCGGCGATCCGCCCCCAGAGCTCCGGATACATCCGCCCGGTGATCTTCGGCCACCAGAAGTGCAGCGCGCCGAAGTACCCGGCCACCGCCGCGCCGACCATGATGTAGTGGAAGTGCGCCACCACGAAGTAGGTGTCATGGGCGTGCAGGTCCGCCGCCAGCAGGGCGAGGAACAGCCCGGTCACCCCGCCGACGATGAACAGGCCGATGAAGGTCAGGGCGAAGAGGAAGGGCGCGTGGACGGTCAGGTCGCTCTTGTACAGGGTCGCGGTCCAGTTGTAGGCCTTGATCGCCGAGGGGATGGACACCAGGAAGCTGAGCAGGGAGAACACCATGCTGGCGTACATCGACTGCCCGGCGACGAACATGTGGTGGCCCCAGACCATGAAGCCGATGATCGCGATGGCGATGCTGGAGAAGGCCACGAAGCGGTAGCCGAAGATGCGCTTGTGCGCCGAGGCGGTGATCAGCTCGCTGACCACACCCATCGCCGGCAGGATCATGATGTACACCGCCGGGTGGCTGTAGAACCAGAACAGGTGCTGGAACAGCAATGGATCGCCGCCCAGGCGCGGGTCGAACACGCCGATGCCGAACAGGTGCTCGGCCGCCACCAGCACCAGGGTGATCGCCAGCACCGGGGTGGCCAGCACCAGGATGATCGAGGTGGCATACATCGACCAGACGAACAGCGGCAGGCGGAACCAGGTCATCCCCGGCGCGCGCAGGGTGTGGATGCTGACGATCAGGTTGATCCCGGTGAGGATCGACGAGAACCCGGCGACGAACACCCCGCAGATCACCGCCACCACGTGGCCATTGCTGAACATCGTCGACAGCGGCGTGTAGAAGGTCCAGCCGGTATCCACCCCGCCCAGCACCAGGGCCAGCAGGGTGAACAGGCCGCCGCCCATCAGCAGGTACCAACTGATCAGGTTCAGCCGCGGGAACGCCAGGTCCCGCGCGCCGATCATCAACGGCACGAGGAAATTGCCGAACACCGAGGGAATCGAGGGGATCAGGAAGAACCAGACCATGATCACCCCGTGCAGGGTGAAGGCGCGGTTGTAGCCATCGGCGGTGAGCAGGTCGCCCTCCGGGGTGACCAGTTCGATGCGGATCAGGCTGGCGGCCAAGCCGCCGACGAAGAAAAAGAATGTCACCGCCAACATGTAGAGCACGGCGATGCGCTTGTGGTCGACGCTGAACAGCCAGGCGCGCAGGCCGTGGCTGGCGTCCAGGTAACTGCGCGGCGCTTCGGGCAGGGTCGCCGGGGTCGGGGTCATTGCGGGTCCTCGGTATGGGGCGGGCTCGGGTCGGGAGGGGTGTCGGCCAGCGAGCGGATGTAGGCCACCAGACGCGCCACCGCTTCCTCGTCCATCACGTGGGTGTAGGTCGGCATCACCGGCGCATAGCCGGCCACCACCTGTTTCTGCGGCAGCAGGATGCTGTCGCGCAGGTAAGCGTCGTCGGCGACCACCCGGCTGCCGTCGGCCAGGGCCACGCTGCGGCCGTAGAGGCCCTGCAACGGCGGCGCGCGGGTCACCGAGGCGACGGCGTGGCAGCCGCTGCAACCGAACTGGCGGAACAGCGCCTCGCCCTGGGCGGCCAGGCTCGGCGCGTCGCCGGCGCCTTCCAGCCAGCGCTGGTAGTCGCTCGGGCTGAGCACCACCAGGCGCGCGCCCATGGCCGCATGGTCGGTGCCGCAATACTCCGCGCAATACAGGTCGTAGGTGCCGGGGCGTTCGGCCTGGAACCACATCTGCGTGTAGCGTCCCGGCAACACGTCCTGCTTCACCCGCAGGCTAGGCAGGAACAGGCTGTGGATCACGTCCTCGGAGATCATCGTCAGCTTCACCGCGCGCTCGGCCGGCACGTGCAGGGTGTTGATCTCCCGCTGGCCGCCGTGGTGCTGGAACTTCCACATCCATTGCTTGGCGGTGACCTGGATCTCCAGGGCGTCGGCCGGCGGCGTGCGCGCCTCGAAGAACAGCCGCGCGGAATACACAAACAGCACCAGGGCACCGATGAAGGGCAGCAGCATCCAGGTGATTTCCACCTTCAGGCTGCCGTCCGGGCGGTGATCGCGCAGGGCCGCGCGGCCGCGCCGATAGCGGAAGACGAAGATCCACAGGAACACGAACACCGGCACCACGAACAGCGCCATCATCCCGGTGAAGCCGATCACCAGCCAGTCCACCTGCTCGGCGTAATGGGAGCCCTGTTCGGGCCACAGGCTGACGAAGCGGTCGAGGCTCATCGGCCGCCCTCCTCGTCCGGCGCGCGCCGCTCGCGGCGCAGGGTGACGCCGATGAACACCGCCAGCGCCAGGGCGGTACCGACGCCGCCCACTTGCAGCAGGTGGATCACCAGGCTGTTGTAGGTGCCGCTCTGCGGGTCGTAGTGATAGCAGAGCAGCAACAACTGCTCGCCGAGGCTGCCCAGCTTGCCCTGGCCGGCTTCGGTCAGGCCCAGGCGCAGGTCGGTGGGCTGATAGCCGAGCCCGTAGAGCCAGCGGGACAGCCGGCCATCGGCGGTGAGCACCGCCACCGCCGAAGCATGGGCGTACTGCTTCAGGTCGGGGTCGTAGCGATAGCGGAAGCCGATGGCCGCCGCCAGCGCCTCGCTGTCCGCCGCCGCGCCGGTGAGGAAGCGCACGCCCTCGGCTCGCGCCAGCTGCGGCCAGCGCTTGGCCAGACGTTCCTGTTCGCGACGGGCGTCCTCGGGGGTTTCCGCGGGGTCGAAGCTGAAGGCGATCACCTGGTAGTCCACTCCCGCGCGATAGGACACGTTGGCCAGCATGTTGAACAGGGTCGCCAGGGCCGGGCCGCAGACGTTCGGGCAGCGGTAATAGACCGGCACCAGCAGCACCGGCCGGATGTCCAGCAGTTCGCCGAGGACCACGGAGCGGCCATCCTGGTCGGTGAAGCGCGCGGCCGTGGCAATCCGCTCGCCGCGCCGCTGGGCATCGATGCCCACTTCGGTGAAAGGATCGAACACCGGCGCCGCCCGGGCCGATAAGGCCAGCACGCCGAGTGCCACGGCGACGATCCAGGCACGCAGCCTACGGCCGTTCATCGCCGTTCCTCGCGGGTTTTCGCCGGGTTCGGCCAGCCGCGCGCCTGCAACAGGGCCTGCGCCTGGGACAAGGGAATGTGCGCCACCCCGGCGGCCCGGTCGACCCAGCCGTAGCCTTGCAGGCGCCGTTCGGCGCGATGGGCGAGGGCCTGGCCAGCGGCCACCGGGTCGGCCTCCAGGCGCGGTTCCGGGGCGCGCAGGCGCTCGCTTTCCAGGTCGGTCAGGGGCGGTTGCGCCCGCTCGTCCTGGACGCGCAGGCCGTCGAGCATATAGGCGACCCCGACCGCGGTGGCCAGCAGCGCGACGAGGATCAGCGTCGCCGCCAGCAGGATCGCGCGGGGCTCGGCATCCTGCCGTTCGTGGCCTTGCGCCAGGGAAAGCGGATCGACCCGTGGCTCGCTCATCGATACTCCTTCGTTCGTTCTCGCGTATCCCGGCCAAGCGCCAGCGCCACCAACAGCGCCGCGTAGCCGAGGCTGGCCAGCAGGCCGAGGGCGACCGGGAGCGCGCCTCCGGCCGCATCGCCCAGGGCCGGCAACACCAGCCAGAGCGCTTCCAGCAGACCGCCGAGCAATAGGCCCAGGCAGGCGAAGCGCAGCACCCCGGGCCGCGTGCCCCAGGGCGAGCCCAGCGCCGCGGCCAGCAGTATCTGGCCGAGGCCCAGCAGCAGACCCACTCCGCCCCAACCCGCCCCCGAGCGCCGTTGGTACCAGCGGATTTCGTCGGGCAGGTCCACCGACCAGACGATCAGGTACTGCATGAAATGCAGGTACAGCCACAGCAACAGGCCGGCCAGCAGCAAGCCGCGCAGCACCTCGGGGCGCGCCAGGGGCCGCGTCGCCAGGGCCAGCAGGCCGGCGAACGCCAGGGCGGCGAGCAACTGGCGCACGATCAGCAACAGCCCGAACAGGGTCGACAGGAAGCGTGGGTCCAGGGCCATCAGCCAGTCGTAGGCGGCCAGGGTCGACACCAGCACCAGGGCGATCGCCCCCAGCCCGCAGCGCCGTGGCTGGCCGTCGAGGGCCAGGCGCCACAGGCCCAGGCAGGCGGCCAGGTAGAGCAGTTGGCGCACCACGAAGGCCGACGGGCTGAGATAGACGCCGCGGAAGCCCTCGGCGGTCTGGCCGACCCAGGGGTAGAGCAGGCCCAGCCCCAGGCACACCGGCAGGCCCATCAGCGACAACCCGGGCAGGCCGGTCATGCCGCGCCGCAGGCCGGGACCCAGGGTGTCGCGCCAGGCGCCGTCCACCAGGGGTAAGGACAGCGCCAGCAGCAGGCTACCCAATGGCAGGGCCGAGCCGACCACCAGGCCGACCAGGCCGCCGGCCGCCGCGGCGGCGGGGTGCCAGCAGGCGACCAGGGCGAGGATCGCCAGGCTCAGGCCGGCGAAGCCCAGGCACGAACGGCGCCAGGCGGCCTTCATGGCGCCACCTCCCGCAAGGCATCGCGCTGCGCCGCCGGCAATTCCGCGACCGGTGCGTGCTGGCTCAGTTGCAGGGCGCGGATGTGCGCGACGATCGCCCAGCGATCGGCGGGCTGCACCCGCGCCGCGTAGCCGTACATCTGCCCGTAGCCATTGGCGATCACTTCCAGGACGTGTCGGTCCGGCGCCTGCCGCAGGCGTTCTTCGGTGAACGCCGGCGGCGCCGGGAAGCCACGCGCCACCACCAGCCCGTGTCCGTCCCCGGCCAAGCCATGGCAGGGCGCGCAGTAGATCCGGTAACGCTCGGCGCCGCGCGCCAGCAAGGCCGCGTCCAGCGGCGGACGCTGCGCCAGCGCGGCGTCGCGGGCGGCCTGCTCGCGGGACACCGTGCCGGGCGGCGGCGCCTGATCGACCTTGCCATCGGGGAAGAATGCACTGGGCGCCTGGTCCTTGGCCTTGCGCTGGCGGCTCATGTCGTCGCAGCCGGCGCACAGCAGCGTCGCGGTCAAGCCCAGGCAGAGCAGGCGCAGGCGGGTCACGCGGTCACCTCGCTGACGCTCAGGGCGCGCTCGCCGAGCCAGGCGGCCGTGGCCTGCGGGTCGAACGCCGGGTCGCTGGCCTCGATCAGCAGGAAGAACCGGTCGTCCGAGGCGCGGGCGAAGGCCTCGCCGTCGAACAGCGGGTGATGCAGCAAGGGCAAGCGGCACAGCAGCAGCATGCCCAGCACGGCGGACGCGGCGGCGAAAAACACCCCGAGCAGGAAGCTCACTACCACGAAGGACGGCAGCGCCACCAGGGGCCGGCCGCCGATGTTCAGCGGGTAGTCCAGGCTGCCGCCGACCTGCATGAACAGCCCCAGCGCCACGCCGAACGAACCGCCGGCGAAGGCGATCCAGGACACCCGGCGATCGCGCGGCGCGAGCACGCCTTCCAGTTCCTCCAGGGGGAACGGGCTGAACGCTTCCAGGCGACGGTAGCCCTGGGCGCGGGCGGCCCGTGCCGCGTCCACCAGGCCACGCGGATCGGCGAATTCGGCGAGCAGCCCGCCGCGCGGCTCAGTCATGCCCGACCTCCCGCGCGCGGTGCAGCGCCTGCTTGACCTCGAACGCCGAGACCATCGGCACGAAGCGGATGAACAGGCTGAAAGGCACGATGAACACGCCGAAACTGCCGAGGAACAGCGCCCACTCCCAGACCGATGGCGTGTAGCCGCGCCAGGAGGACAACAGGAAATCGCTGGTCTGCGGGGTGATCAGCAGCATGAAACGCTCCGCCCACATGCCCACCAGCACCGCCACGGCGACCGCCGCCAGGGCCGCCGGGCTCTGCCGCACGCGGCGCCACCAGAGCGCCTGCAACAGCCCCACGTTGCAGCCGATGGCCAGCCAGAAGGCCCAGGCGGTGGGCCCGGCGAGGCGTGCCAGGGTCACCTCGATCTCGTGGCGGTCGCCCGAGTAGAAGGCCATGAACACATCGGCGAAGTAGCCGTACGAGGTCAGCCAGCCGGTGGCCAGCAGCAGGCGCCCGAGCATGTCCAGGTGACGCGGGGTGATCAGCATCTCGATGCGCAACAGCCAGCGCAGACCGATGGCGATCAGCGCCACCAGGGCGAAACCGGAGAACACCGCGCCGGCGACGAAGTACGGCGGGAACACCGTGGAGTGCCAGCCGGCCTGGACGCCCAGCGCCATCAGGAACGAATAGCCGCCGGAGACGGCGAACACCAGCGGCACCGCCAGCAACGCGATGGCCCGGTAGGCGCGCCGCCAGTGTTCCCAGTGGCGGGACGAACCGCGCCAGCCCAAGGCCAGCAGGCCATAGGCGAGCTGGGCGAAGCGCCGCCGCGAACGGTCGCGGGCGGCGGCGAAATCCGGCAAGGCGCCCAGGTAGAGGAACATCAGCGACACCGACAGGTAGGTCAGCACGGCGAACATGTCCCAGGCGGTCGGGCTCTTGAACTGCGGCCACAGGCCCATGCTGTTGGGATAGGGCATGGTCCAGTAGAACAGCCAGGGCCGGCCCAGGTGGAGGATCGGGTAGAGCCCGGCACAGACCACCGCCATCAGCGTCATCAACTCGGCCAGGCGGTTCAACGAGTTGCGCCAGGGCCGGTCGAGCAGCAACAGCAAGGCGGAGATGAAGGTGCCGGCATGGCCGATACCCAGCCACCAGATGTAGTTGAGGATGTCGAACGCCCAGTTCACCGGGGTGTTGTTGCCCCAGACCCCGACGCCGCGCCAGAACAGCACGATCACCGCCAGCAGGTAGATGCCCAGCAGCACGCCGCCGAGGCCGAACAGGCACCACCAGGCACGCGGGCGCGGAAAGGCGTGGGCGACGTCCAGCACCCGCCGCGAGACCTCCTGGTCGCTGAGGTCGGCCGGGAGGAAGTGCGCGGTGGCGTGGAACGGCGGCCCCGCCGGCGGCAGGTCGCGGGAACGCGGCTCATGCATCCTCGCCGGCCTCCGACCCCTCGTCGAGGCGCGCCAGGTAGGTGGTGCGCGGGCGGGTATTGAGCTCTTCCAGCAGGGCGTAGTGGCGTACCGAGTCGCGCGCGCGACTGATCGCGCTGGCGCGGTCGGCGATGTCGCCGAAGCGGATCGCCTCGGCCGGGCAGGTCTGCTGGCAGGCGGTGCGCACCTCGCCGTCGGCCAGCGGGCGGTCGGCCTTTTCCGCCTCGATGCGCGCCTCGCTGATGCGCTGGATGCAGTAGGTGCATTTCTCCATCACCCCGCGCCCGCGCACGCTGACGTTGGGATTGCGCTGCGCCTGCTGCGCCGGCAGGTCCTTGGCGTTCCAGTCGTACCAGTTGAAGCGGCGCACCTTGTAGGGGCAGAAGGACGAGCAGGTGCGGGTGCCGATGCAGCGGTTGTAGACCATCTCGTTGAGGCCGTCCGGCCCGTGCACGGTGGCGCTGACCGGGCAGCCGGTCTCGCAGGGCGCCTGCTCGCAGTGCATGCAGGGCACCGGCTGGAACGCCGAGCGCGGCGCCTCCGGCGTGCCCTCGTAGTAGTGGTCGACCCGCAGCCAGTGCATGGCGCGCCCGGCGGCGACCTGCTCCTTGCCGACCACGGCGATGTTGTTCTCCGCCTGGCAAGCGGTGACGCAGGCGTTGCAGCCGGTGCAGAGGTCCAGGTCGATGAGCAGGCCCCACTGCGGTCCGACCGGCGCGGCCGAGCGGTACAGGGTCGGCGGCTCCTCGGCCGGTGGCGCCGCCGCGGCGGCCTCGGCCCGGCTCAGGCTGCGGATCGGCGACGCACTGTCGAGCAGGTGGTGGGTCTGGGTGCTGGCCAGCAGGGTGCGCTCGCCGGTGGGCGCCAACCGCGCGCCCTGGCGCTCGCCGCGGCCCGCCGCGTCGAGCAAGGTCGCGGCACGGTAGCCGAGCCGGTTGCCGACCCGTCCGGCGCGGCTGCGCCCGTAGCCGGCGTAGAGGGCGATCACCTCGTCGACCTGCCCCGGTTCGATCCAGGCCGGGCCGCGCAGACGGCGGCCGTCCAGGCTGACCTCCAGCAGATCGCCGTTGGCCAGGCCGTAGCGGGCCGCCAGGGCTGGCGATACGCCGACCACGTTGTCCCAGGTGAGTTTGCTGATCGGCTTGGGCAGTTCCTGCAACCAGCCGAGGTTGGCGAAGCGGCCGTCCCAGATGCAGGGGTCGGGACGGATCTGCAACTCCAGGGCCTGCGCCGCCGCGCTGGGCGCGAGCGCCACCGGCGCGGCGCTCGCCACCTGTAGCGCCGGCGCCGCGCCGCCGAGGAAGCCACGGGCCACGCCGGCGCGCCAGGCCGCGTCGTCCTGCTCGCGCCAGGTCTCGCGGACCAGGCTCAGCCCGTCGGCCTCGCCGTCGCCGAGGCAGGCGGCGAGGATCTGGTGCAACGAGCGGGCGCTGTACAGCGGGCGCACCAAGGGCTGCTGGATGCACGGGCTGCCGTCCACCGCGCGGGCGTCGCTCCAGCTGTCGAGGGCGTGGCTCATCGGCAGGTGCCAATGGCAGTGGGCGGCGCTTTCGTCGTAGTAAAGACCCGCGTGCAGGCGCAGCGGGACGCGTTGCAGGGCGGCGCTGAAGTCGAGTTCGTCCGGCGCGCCATAGACCGGGTTGCAATCCAGCAGCAGCAGGCTTTCCACCTCGCCGCGCTGCATCCGTCGGGTGAGGCTCTGTAGGCTTTCCCAGGGTTGCTCGCCGGCATGCCCGAGCAGCAGCGGCTCGGCGTAGTCCAGGCTGTGGCCGACGTTGCCGAGGCGCTGGTTGAGCCGGTGCGCCAGGGCCTGCACCGCCTCGGGCGTGCCCGTGCCGGCGCTGATCAGGCCGCGGCCCGGGTGCGCGGCCAGGCGCCCGGCGACCTGGGCGATCCAGGCGCGTTGCGCCGGGTCCAGGCGCGGCTCGCCCGCCAGGGGTTCGCCCAGGGCTTGCGCCAGGGCCAGGGCCAGGTCCGGCCATTGCGACGGCGCCAGGCGCAGGCGATCGCGGGCCGCCGCGCCGGTCAGGCTGGGCAGCGCCTCGACCACGAACAGCGAGGCCTCGCCCTGCCCAGTCGCCGCCGCGCGCCGGCGCTGCGCCCAGCCGCGCTGGTGCAGGGTCTGCCGCGGCCCCGGGCCGAGCAGGTCGTCGTCCAGGCACAGCAGCACCTCGGCGTTCTCCAGGCGCAGGCGGGTGTCCAGGGCACGCCCGAAGGCCGCGCGGCTGGCGGCGTAGCGCGGCGTCTCGGCGAAGGCTTCGCCGTGGTACAGGCGCGCCTCGGGCCAGCGGCGGCGCAAGGCGTCGAGCTGGCGTTGCAGGGTCGGCGAGGAACTCGCGCCGCAGAGCAGGTGCAGGCCACGGCCTTGGACGGCGTCGAGCCGCGGCAGGTGGTTGGCCATCGCCCGGTGGAAGGCCGCCCAGTTGCTTTCGCGGCCCTTGTAGCGCGGCGCCTGGGAGCGGTCGGGGTCGTAGAGCTGGAGGATCGCCGCCTGGGTGAAGGCGTCGCAGGCGCCAGCCGCGGCCGGATGCTCGGGGTTGCCTTCCAGCTTGGTCGGGCGCCCGGCATGGGTCTTGCCCAGGATCGGCTGCGCGTAGCCGGCGAAGGGCACGGCGCTGGCGTACCACAGCGCCTTGCCGGGAATCAGGTTTTCCGGTTGCTCGACGTAGGGCACCGCCTGCTCGGGGGTCTCGCCGCAGGCGCTCAGCCCGGCCATCGTCAGGGACGCGCCCATCAGTTGCAGGAAGCGACGGCGGTCCAGCAACGGCGCGGCGCCGGGGAATTCCGCCTCCAGCAGGTGTTGCACCTCCGGGCGCCGCGCCAGGCTTTCCAGGCTGCGCCAGTAGGTCTTGCCGGTCTGGCCTGCGAGCTCCCCGCGCAAGGCGGCGAAGTCGAAGGGCATGTCCCCTGCCCCGCTCATCGGTGACAGACGCCGCAGGAGGTGAGCCGCGCGGGATCGATGTGGCGTTCGCGCATCAGGCGTTCGCCGAGCTGACGGCGATCCTCGTCGGTGTGCCAGTCCATGTCGGTGACCGCCTCGGGCGGGCGCAGGCGCGGCGCCGGGTCGCGGTGGCAATCGAGGCAGAAGCTCATGCTCAGCGGCTCCGCCTTGTGCAACAGCGGCATGCGCTCGACCTGGCCGTGGCAACTGACGCAACCGACCCCCGACCGCACGTGTACGTCGTGCTGGAAATACACGTAGTCGGGCAACGCCACCACCCGGTTCCAGCGCAGCGGCCGATTTTCCTCCAAGCTGCGGCGCACCGGCGCGAGCATGTCGGCCTGGGTCCAGAGTTGCGAATGGCAGCTCATGCAGGTGTGGGTCGGCGGGAAACCCGCGCGTGGCGAGTCCTCCACCCCGGCGTGGCAGTAGCGGCAATCGATCCGCAGCGCGCCGGCGTGGTGCTGGTGGCTGAACGGCACCGGTTGCCGGACCACCCAGCCGCGGCCGGTCTGGTAGTCGGAGCGCTCCAACAGCAGGGCGACGATGAACACGCCGATGAGTCCCCCCAGGGTGACGAGCATGGCGACGCGAAACCAGGTGTCAGCCGCGCGGCTGAAAATCTGTGCCATCGCCTCATGACCTTGAACAGTGGCGTCCGTGAAAAGCGCCGGGGCTCAACCCCGGCACGTGCCGACCGGCGACCGCGCTGGCCGCCCGCGCAGGGCTCAGCGCGACAGCAATTGCTTGGCGCTCTGCTTGATCACGTCCCAGGTGTTGGGATCGCCGTGCAGGATCGAGCCGAGCAGCGCCCTGGACTGCTCTAGGCTGATGTGCGGCGGCAGGGGCGGCACGCTGGGGTCGGTGACGAACTCAATCACCACCGGCCGGTCGGCGGCCAGCGCGTCCCGCCAGGCCTCGGCGATCCGTTCGGGATCGTCCACGCGGATGCCCTTGAAGCCGAGCATCTCGGCATAGCGCGCATAGGGGAAGTCGATCACGTCCTGCGCCTCGGAGAACTTCGGATCGCCGCCCAGGGCGCGCTGTTCCCAGGTCACCTGGTTGAGGTCGTGGTTGTTCAGCACCAGCACGATGAAGGTCGGGCTGCTCCAGCGCTTCCAATACTGCTGGGCGGTGACCAGCTCGGCATTGCCGTTCATCTGCATCGCGCCGTCACCGACGATGGCGATCACCGGTCGTTGCGGATGCGCCAGCTTAGCGGCGATGGCATAGGGCACGCCGCTGCCCATGGTCGCCAGCTTGCCCGACAGCGAGCCCATCATCTCGCCGCGCATGCGGATGTCGCGGGCGTACCAGTTGGTATGGGAACCGCTGTCGCCGCAGAGGATGGCATCCTCCGGCAACTGCGCCGAGAGCTCCCAGAACACCCGTTGCGGGTTGATCGGCTCGGCGCTCTCCATGGCCTTGGCTTCCAGTTCCTTCCACCAGGACGCGACGTTCTTCTCCACGCCCCGGCGCCAGGCGCCATGGCGTTTCGGCTTGAGCAGCGGCACCAGGCGGCGCAGGGTCTCGGCGGAATCCCCCAGCAGCGACTGCTCGATGGGATAGCGCATGCTGAGGTTGCGCGCGTGCAGGTCGATCTGCACCGCGCGGGCCTGGCCTTCCTCGGGGAGGAATTCGGTATAGGGAAAGGTCGAGCCGACGATCAGCAGGGTGTCGCATTTCTTCATCAGCTCGTAGCTGGCGCGGGTGCCGAGCAGGCCGATGGAGCCGGTCACGTAGGGCAGTTCGTCGGACAGCGCGGCCTTGCCCAGCAGGGCCTTGGCCACCCCGGCGGACAGCGCCTCGGCAACCTGCATGAGTTCGGCGCGGGCGCCCAGCGCACCGGCCCCGGCGAGGATCGCCACCTTCTTGCCGGCGTTGAGGATTTCCGCCGCCTTGAGCAATTCCTCCTCGTGGGGATAGGGCCGCGGCTGGGGGACCCCGGTGCCGGAAAGCACGTTGCCATGGACGTGGGGCGGGCTTTCCACCGCGGGCATCTGCTGGATGTCGTTGGGAATGATCACCGTGGCGATCTGCCGCTCAGCGATGGCGATGCGCAGCGCGCGGTCGACCACGTGGCGCAGTTGCGCGGGGGTGACCACGGTTTCCACGTAAGCGGAGACGTCCTTGAACAGCGTCTGCAGGTCGACTTCCTGCTGGTAGTCGCTGCCCAGCGAGGACGCCGCCTGCTGGCCGACGATGGCCAGCACCGGCATGTGGTCCATCTTCGCGTCGTAGAGGCCGTTGAGCAGGTGGATCGCGCCCGGCCCGGAAGTGGCCATGCAGACGCCGACCTCGCCGGTGAACTTGGCATGGGCGCCAGCCATGAAGGCGGCCATTTCCTCATGCCGCACGCGGATGTAGTCGAAGTCCTCGGCGTGGCGGCCCATCGCCCCCATGATGCCGTTGATGCCGTCGCCGGGGTAACCGAAGATCCGCTTGACGCCCCACTGGCTCAGCCGTTCCAGCAGGTGATCGCCGACAGTCTTGCTCATGTTGCCTCCTCTGACAGGTGAAAGGCCTTCCGCGCCGGCGCCGGACGGGCGTCACGGGGGCGGGGAAGCCGCTGGGCAGGGACGGGATCGCGAAACCGCGAAACGCGCGACCGGCTGCCCGCTCTGCTAGAAGGGACTCGACGGGGTTACAAATAGTTGCAGGAAATGCCCGGAACCCGGGTGGCGGCATGGGTTCGCCGGTTCCCGCGGCGGATGCCTGCGGGCCGGAGAACGGCGCCGGGCGCGGCGATCCGCGCCCGGCGCGACGGCTCAATCGTCGCTGATGACGATGTTCGGCATGGCGCCGGCCTGGCCGCCCTGGGCGATGCGCGCGCCGACGCTGCGGGCCATGTTCTGGTAGATCATGGCGATCTGGCTTTCCGGGTCGGCGATGGCGGTCGGCCGGCCGCCGTCGGACTGCTCGCGGATCGCCAGGGACAGCGGCAGCGACGCCAGCAGGTCGACGTCGTACTGGGCGGCCAGCTTGCCGCCGCCGCCCTCGCCGAACAGGTGCTCGACGTGCCCGCAGTGGGAGCAGATGTGCACCGCCATGTTCTCCACCACGCCGAGTACCGGGATGTTCACCTTGCGGAACATCTCCACGCCCTTCTTCGCGTCCAGCAAGGCCAGGTCCTGGGGCGTGGTGACGATCACCGCGCCGGCCACCGGGACCTTCTGCGCCAGGGTCAGGTGGATGTCGCCGGTACCCGGCGGCATGTCCACCACCAGGTAGTCGAGGTCGTCCCAGGCGCTCTGGGTGATCAACTGGAGCAGCGCGCCGGAAACCATCGGCCCGCGCCAGACCACCGGGGTGTTGTCGTCGGTGAGGAAGGCCATGGACATCACCTGGACGCCGTGGGCCTGCAGCGGCACGAACCATTTCTGGTCGCGCACCTGCGGACGGCTGCCCTCCGGCAGGCCGAACATGATGCCCTGGCTGGGGCCGTAGATATCCGCGTCGAGGATACCCACCCGCGCGCCCTCGCGGGTCAGCGCCAGGGCCAGGTTGGCGGCGGTGGTGGACTTGCCGACGCCGCCCTTGCCCGAGGCCACGGCGATGATGTTCTTCACGTTGGCCAGCGCCGGAACCTGGTCCTGGGCCTTGTGCGCCTCGATCCGGCAGTCCACCTGGACCTCGGCGGCGTCCACGCCGTCGAGGCCTTCCAGGGCCATCCGCAGGGTCTGCGCCCAGCCGTTCTTGAACAGCCCGGCGGCATAGCCCAGCTCCAGGCGCACGCGGACCCGGCTGCCCTGGATGTCGACCTCGCGCAGGCAACCGGCGCTGACCGGGTCCTGGTCGAGGTGGGGATCGGTGTACTGACGCAGGGTGGCTTCCACCACGGCGCGGGTGATCGCACTCATGTGACACTCCGAAGGCTAAGCGAAACAGGCGCCTATCCTACCCCAGGGCTTCCCGGGAAAGGCCGCGGACTTGGCGGGGACATCGCCACGGCAACGGCGCCGCCGGCGCGGGTGAAAAAAAACGCTCGCGCCTATATAGTTGCCGACTTCCCTCGTTTCCCCGTGCAGCCGATCACCATGTCCGAAGCCCGCAAGATCCTCGTCACCAGCGCCCTGCCCTACGCCAACGGTTCGATCCACCTCGGCCACATGCTCGAGTACGTGCAGACCGACATGTGGGTGCGTTTCCAGAAGCTGCGCGGCAACCAGTGCGTCTACGTCTGCGCCGACGACGCCCACGGCTCGGCGATCATGCTGCGCGCGGAGAAGGAAGGCATCACCCCGGAACAACTGATCGCCGGCGTGCAGGCCGAGCACAGCGCCGACTTCGCCGACTTCGGCGTGGCGTTCGACAACTTCCACTCGACCCACGCCGAGGAAAACCGCGAGCTGTCCGCCGCCATCTACCTGAAGCTGCGCGACGCCGGGCACATCGCCACACGCTCGGTGACCCAGTACTTCGATCCGGAAAAAGGCATGTTCCTCGCCGACCGCTTCATCAAGGGCACCTGCCCGAAATGCGCGGCCGAGGACCAGTACGGCGACAACTGCGAGAAGTGCGGCGCCACCTACGCGCCCACCGACCTCAAGGACCCGCGCTCGGCCATCTCCGGCGCGGTGCCGGTGCTCAAGGACTCCAAGCACTTCTTCTTCAAGCTGCCGGACTTCCAGGCGATGCTCGAGGGCTGGACCCGCAGCGGCGCCCTGCAGGAATCGGTGGCCAACAAGATCGCCGAATGGCTGAACGCCGGCCTGCAGGAATGGGACATCAGCCGCGACGCACCCTACTTCGGCTTCGAGATCCCCGGCGAGCCGGGCAAGTACTTCTACGTCTGGCTGGACGCGCCGATCGGCTACATGGCCAGCTTCAAGAACCTTTGCGCGCGCCGCCCCGAGCTGGACTTCGACGCGTTCTGGGGCAAGGACTCGACGGCCGAGCTGTATCACTTCATCGGCAAGGACATCGTCAACTTCCACGCCCTGTTCTGGCCGGCGATGCTCGAAGGCGCCGGCTACCGCAAGCCGACCGCGATCAACGTGCACGGTTACCTGACGGTGAACGGGCAGAAGATGTCCAAGTCCCGCGGCACCTTCATCAAGGCGCGCACCTACCTCGATCACCTCGACCCGGAATACTTGCGCTACTACTACGCGAGCAAGCTCGGCCGCGGCGTCGACGACCTCGACCTGAACCTCGAGGACTTCGTGCAGAAGGTCAATTCCGACCTGGTCGGCAAGGTGGTCAACATCGCCAGCCGCTGCGCCGGCTTCATCCACAAGGGCAATGCCGGCGTGCTGGTCGCCGGCGACGCCGCACCCGAGCTCAGCGCCGCGTTCGCCGAAGCCGCGCCGTCCATCGCCGAGGCCTACGAGGCCCGCGACTTCGCCCGCGCCATGCGCGAGATCATGGCCCTGGCCGATCGCGCCAACGCCTGGATCGCCGACAAGGCCCCCTGGGCCCTGGCCAAGCAGGACGGCAAACAGGCCGAGGTGCAGGCCGTCTGCGCCCTGGGCATCAACCTGTTCCGCCAACTGGTGATCTTCCTCAAGCCGGTGCTGCCGAAGCTCGCCGCCGCCGCCGAGGCTTTCCTCGACGTGCCGCCGCTGAGCTGGGACGACCATGGCTCCCGCCTGGCCGACCACCGGTTGAACGCCTTCACCCCCCTGCTGACCCGCATCGAACCCGCGAGAATCGACGCCATGATCGAAGCCTCCAAGGAAGACCTCGCCGCCGCCGAAGCCGGTGCCGGCCAGACGCACGGCAACGGCGAGCTGAAGAAGGACCCGCTGGCCGCCGAGATCGCCTTCGACGCCTTCGCCGCCGTCGACCTGCGCATCGCCCTGATCGAGAAGTGCGAGTTCGTCGAGGGCGCGGACAAGCTGCTGCGCCTGAGCCTCGACATCGGCGACGAGAAGCGCAACGTGTTTTCCGGCATCAAGAGTGCCTACCCCGACCCGAGCACGCTGGAGGGCCGCCTGACCCTGTACGTCGCCAACCTGGCGGCGCGCAAGATGAAGTTCGGCGTCTCCGAAGGCATGGTGCTGGCCGCCGGTCCCGGGGGCGAGGAGATCTATCTGCTCAGCCCGGACAGCGGCGCCAAGCCCGGACAACGGGTCAAGTAGGCCGCCGCCCGATGGCCACGCCTTCGCCGGGCCGCCTGGCCGCGGGGTTCGCCCTGCTGGTCGCGCTGGCCCTGGCCGGCTGTTCCGAGGGCGACCGGCAGGCACCGGCCAGCGGCGCCGCGCCGCTGCAAGGCGAGCGCGGCGCCCCCGAGGCCTTCCTCGCCTACGAGCATCGGGTCGCCATCCGCCTGCCCGAGGCGCTCATCGAACCGCGCCTGGCCGCGACCCGCGACGCCTGCGTGACGAACCGCTTCGGGCCTTGCGCGCTGTTGAGCGTCGAACAGCACGGCGGTCGCTACCGCGCCGGCAGCCTGAGCCTGCGCGTCGTTCCAGAAGGCGTCGAGGGACTGGTCGGCCTGGCCGCCGGCGAAGGCGTGCTGGAAAGCCGCAGCACCCGGGCCCAGGACTTGGCCCAGGCGGTGGAGGACAACCAGCGCCAGCGCGAACGCCTGGAGCGTCAGCGCGAGACCTTGCTGGGCTATCAGGCGCGCCGCGACCTGAGCGTCAGCGACATGCTCGCCCTGGCCCGCGAGCTCGCCGACGTGGAGACCCAGCTCGCCGGCCTGGAACAGACCGCCGCCGAGCAACGCCGGCGCCTCTCCACCAACCTGCTGACCCTCGACTTCAGCGCCGACGCGGCGGCGGACGGGCGCGTGCAGCGCATCGCCCGCGCCGCCGATGGCCTGCTCGATAACCTCGCCGACGGCGCCGCCCAGGCGCTCGGCCTGCTCGGCTACGGCATCCCCTTCGCCCTGCTGCTGTTTCCCCTGGCCCTGCTGGTCCGCGCGCTCTGGCGCCGGGCCACCCGCCCGCGCCGATGACGTCCGCGCCGGGCGACGGCAGCCATCGCCCTTGATGGTCGGCACGACGGCGCATGCGGGTTGTACCGGTTCCGGCGCATCCCGGATAATGCCCGGCCGAACCTTCGCGATTCCTCCTCCTGGGCGCGCATGACCGACTTCCTCCTTGCCCTGATCGGCGCCGCGCTGGTCAGCAACCTCGTCCTAGGCCTGCCCCTCGCCGCCGACTCGCTGCGCCAGGACCCGGCCGCCGTGCTCGGCCCGGCCGGCGCCCTGCTGATCGCCATCGCCGCGCCGCTGGGCTGGGCCCTGCAACACCTGCTGCTGCGGCCCCTGGCGCTGGAAGCCCTGCAACCGCTGTTCGCCCTGCCGCTGCTGGCCCTGCTGGCGAACCTGGTGCTGCGCCTGCTGCGAAGCTGGCGCCCGGCGTGGCCGACCGCGGGCCTCCGGCTGCCGTTGCTGGCCAACGGCGCCGGGCTCGGCGCTCTGCTGCAGGCGGCCAGCCCGGCGAGCTTCGCCGCGGCGCTGGCCTTCGGCCTGGGCGGTGGGCTGGGCTTCTGGCTGGTGCTGCGCGCGTTCGCCGACCTGCTCGCGCGCAGCGCGGCAGGCGACGTGCCGGCGCCCTTCCAGGGCGTGCCGCTGCGCCTCATCGCGGCCGGCCTGATGGGCCTGGCCTTCCTCGGCTTCAAGGGCTGGGGACCGGCATGAACGGCGCCGAACGCATCCAGGCCATCGACGCGTTGCTCCCGCAGACCCAGTGCGGCAAATGCGGCCATCCCGGCTGCAAACCCTACGCCGTCGGGATCGCCCACGGCGAAGCCCTCAATAAATGCCCACCGGGCGGCGAGGCGACCATCCAGGCCCTGGCGAGCCTGCTGGGCCGCCCGCCGCTGCCCCTGGAGTCGCCCGACGGGCCGACCCCGGCGCAGATCGCCTTCATCCGCGAGGCCGAGTGCATCGGTTGTACCAAGTGCATCCAGGCCTGCCCGGTGGACGCCATCGTCGGCGCCGCGCGGCTGATGCACACGGTGATCACGGCGGAATGCACCGGGTGCGAACTCTGCGTGGCGCCCTGCCCGGTGGACTGCATCGACCTGCTCCCGCTGCCGACAGAGCAGGCGCAACGACAGCGCCAGCAGGCCGACCTTTTCCGCGAACGCTACGAGCGCCGCCAGGCACGCCTGCAACGCGAAGAACAGCGGCGCCGGGCGGAACGGCTGCGCCGCACGGCCCCCGTCGCCACGGCGGCGGACGCGCCCCTCGACGCGGTGCAGGCGGCGCGGGCGCGGGTCAAGGCGCGGCAAGGCATTCCGGGCGTCGCCGCCGAGCCCTCCGCGCTCCTCAAGCGCTTGAAGATCGAAGCGTCCATGGCTCAGGTGGCGCTGGCCAAGGCCGAGAAGCAGTGGGCGCAGCATGGCGGCGAGACCCTGGCCGCCCAGGTCGCCTCCCTGCGCGAGGCGGCCAGGGCCGCCCGGCAGGCCTGGGAACAGGCTCAGCAGGCGCCGCCGGTGGCCGCGTCCGTCGCGCCCGACGTCCCACCCGACGCCGCGAAACAGGCGCGAATCGCCGCCGCCATGAGCCGCGCGCAATGGCTCAAGGCCCTCAAGCGCTTCGGCCCTACGCCCGACCCCGCGCAACGTGCGCAGCTCCAGGCCCTGGAAGAGGAGACCCGGCGCGCCGAGGCCCTGGCCGGCCAGCTTCACCCCCCCTCGCCCCGCGGGCCCGGCGACGCGGACCTGAAGAAAGCCAAGGTGACCCTGCTCACCCGCCGCGCGGCGCTGCGCAGCGCCGAGCGGGATGCCGCGCCCGCCGCGGAACTGGAGCGCCTGCGCCACGCCCTGGCGGACGCCGAGCGGGAGCTGCATGCCGCCGAGGACGCCTGTGGCCGTCCGGCGCCGCGCCTGCAGCGTATCGACAAACAGCCGATGCCCGCCGAGCTGCGCGCGCTGAAGACCGAACTGGCCTACGCCCGCGCCGAAGTCCGCGCCCAACAGCACCGCCATCCCCTGGATGCCGACGCCCTGGCCAGGGCGCATGCGCGCCTGGCCGAAGCCGAACGACGCCTGCATGACCAGTCTCCGGCCTGAAGCCCTGCTCCTCGACCCGCGCCCGGCGATGCGCGACGTGGCGCTGGCGTGCCTGCCCGGCCTGGCGACGCTGTTCTGGCTGTACGGCTGGGCGGTGCCGCTGCAACTGATCTTGTGCCTCGCCAGCGGTCTGGCCTGCGAAGCCCTGGTCCGCCACTGGCGGCATCGGCGCCCAATGCCCGCCGAGCGGGCGCTGTTCGGCAGGCCGCTGCTGGCCGAAGGCGGCGGCCTGGTCAGCGCCCTGCTGTTGGCGATCGCGCTGCCGGCCGGCTCGCCCTGGTGGCTGAGCGTCTGCGCCACGGCATTCGCCAGCCTGTTCGGCAAGGCACTGTTCGGCGGCTTCGGGCAGAACCCGTTGAATCCGGCGATGCTCGGCTACGCCTTCGCCCTGGTGGCCTTTCCCGCGCAGATGAGCCACTGGCCCGCGCCCGATGCCTTCGGGAGCCCCCTGGCGGCCAGCCAGCAGGTCTTCGGTTTCGGCGCTCCGGCGGTGGATGGCTGGAGCCAGGCCACGCTGCTCGACAGCCTCAAGCACAACGACCGCCTGACCCTCGACGAACTGTTCCAGCGCGACCCGGCGTTCGGCCGGGTCGGCGGGCGCGGCGTCGAAGGAGTCAACCTGGCCTTTCTGCTGGGCGGGCTGTACCTGCTCAAGCGTCGGGTCATCGCCTGGCAGATTCCCCTGGGCGTGCTGGGCGCACTGTTCGTCGCCAGCCTGTTCGGCTGGAATGGCTCCGGTTCGGACTCCCACGGCTCGCCGCTGCTGCACCTGTTTACCGGGGCGAGCATGCTCGGTGCCTTCTTCATCGCCAGCGAACCCGTCACCGCCCCGCGAGGCGCCCGCGCGCGCCTGCTGTTCGGCATCGGGATCGGTCTGCTCACCTACCTGATCCGCGCCTATGGCAGCTATCCGGACGGCCTGGCCTTCGCCGTCCTGCTGATGAACCTGGCGGTGCCGGCCCTGGAGCGCCTGGAACGGCGCCAGGCGGGCGAGCATGCATAAGTACGCCGGCCTGGCGCTGGTGGCCCTCTGCGGCCTGCTGCTCTGCGTCGGCGCCGCCCGTTGGCTCGACGGCCGCATCGAGGCCCAGCGGCAGGCGGCCGCCGAGCGCGCCCTGCTCGACCTGCTGCCGCCCGGCAGCTACGACAACCATCCGCTGCGCCGGCCCATCGCCCTGGCCGCCGGCGGCCTGCTGGATAACCGCGAGGCGCGCCCGGCCTACCTCGCCACCCTTGGCGGACGCTCCGTCGCGGTGGTGCTGCCGGTCGCCGCGCAAGGCTACGAAGGCCGCATCGAACTGCGGGTGGCGATCGACCGCGACGCCCGGCTGGTCGGCGCCCGGGTACTGGCGCAACGGGAGACCGCCGGCCTCGCCGACCTCGAGCGCCAGGGCGCCTGGCTACGGGATTTCCTCGGCCGCACGTCCGCGGACGATTGGCGACTGCGCGCCGAAGGCGGCCGGGTCGACCAGATCGCCGGCGCCACGCTCACCTCGAAAGCGGTGAGCCAGGCCTTGCAGCGCGCCCTGCGCTTCTTCGACGCCCACCGCGAACGCCTGCTCGCCGGGGAAACGCCATGAAAGGCTGGACGGCGTGGACCACGGCGCCCTGGCTGGCCCTCGCGCCCCTGCTCGGCGCCACCGACCTGCTCGGCAAGGCCATCGCCCTCGGCCTCGCCGGCGTGCTGGTATTCGGTGGCTTCGGCTTGCTGTTCGCGCTCCTGCGCCGCTGGCTGCCGGACCCGGCGCAGTGGGGCGCCGCCCTGCTGCTGGCGGGAACCCTGGTCGCCCTCGTCGACCTGGCGATGCAGGCCTGGGCCTATCCGCTACGCCAGGCCCTCGGTCCCTTCCTCGGCCTGCTGGCGCTGCCCTGCCTGCAACTGGCGACCCGCCCCGTCGGCGCCTTCGCCGGGGTGAAGAGCGGCCTGGGCTTCGCCGCGCTCGCAGTGTTGCTGGGCCTGCTCCGCGAAAGCCTGGGGCACGGCAGCCTGTTCGCCGGCAACGGCTGGCTCGGCATGGCGCGCGATGCCGGCCTGGCCCTGCCCTTCGCCGGCCTGCCGCCCTTGAGCCTGGCGCCGGGCGCCTTCATCCTGCTGGGCCTGTTGCTGGCCCTGGCCAACCACTTGACGTCTTCGAACGAAAGCCACACGCCATGAACGCCGCGAAACGCTACGAAATCTTCCGCCGCCTGCGGGAGGACAACCCCGAACCCCGCACCGAACTGGTCTACAGCACGCCCTTCGAGCTGCTCATCGCGGTGATTCTTTCCGCCCAGGCCACCGACGTCGGGGTCAACAAGGCCACCGCGCGCCTGTATCCGGTGGCCAATACCCCGGAGGCGATCCTCGCCCTGGGTGTGGAGGGGCTGTCCGAGTACATCAAGACCATCGGCCTGTACAACGCCAAGGCGAAGAACGTCATCGAGACCTGCCGCTTGCTCATCGAACGCCATGGCGGGCAGGTGCCGGACGATCGCGAGGCCCTGGAGGCGTTGCCCGGCGTGGGCCGCAAGACCGCCAACGTGGTGCTCAACACCGCCTTTCGCCATCCGGTGATGGCGGTGGACACGCACATCTTCCGGGTGAGCAACCGCACCCGCATCGCCCCCGGGAAGAACGTGCTGGAGGTGGAACGCCAACTGCTGAAGTTCGTGCCGAAGGAATTCCTCCTCGACGCCCATCACTGGTTGATCCTCCACGGCCGCTACGTATGCCAGGCCCGCAAGCCGCGCTGCGGCAGTTGCCGGATCGAGGACCTCTGCGAGTACCCCGAGAAGACCGCCATCGATTGAAGTTTGAGGAAAATTTTCGTCGATCGATTGAAAAAATCTTTTTTACGCTCTCCAGCTTTGTCGCTATAAGGTCCGCCAATAGCACCCCGTGAGCTGGAGTGAATGCCATGAGCGCCGACAAAGACGAGATCGAGATCGAAGACGAATTCGTCGCCGAGGACGCCGACGAGGCGGTGGTGGAGAAACCCGTAGAGGTTTCCAAGACCAACCTGACCAAGCGCCGCGTCATCGACAACCTGCTGGAGGAACGTCGTTTACAACGGCAACTGGCGGATTACGATTTCGACCTGTAGAGCCCCGCCATACGCGGGGCTTTTTCTTGTGCGGCCTGTGGGACGCGACGCGCGCGCTCTTCGCCTTGTGGAGCGCGACGAGGTCGAAGCGCGAGGGGGCGACGTGTCGATCGGTAGCGTTCATTTGAGAACCATTCATACCCCGTAACATAAAACAGGCTGTACCCTTACACGGAATAGGGTATTTAACGCGCGTGTCCGAATCGGGACACCTGCAACGGACGCAATGGCACGCCTTGCCAGCCCATCGACCAAGGAACGGACATCCCATGGCACTTCCCTTCTGCAATGGCCCCACGGCACGTCCCGCACAGGCCATGCCCGCGCACCCGCCGTATCCGCATCCCGATCCGGGCACGACCCGAACGACCTAGCCGAGACTCGGCGCTAGACGCCAATGGACCGCGCCGACCTCGTGTACGGCGCGGTGCGACGAGATTGTCGCGAACCCAGCACTTCATGGAGGAAAACGCCCCACCACACACGTCCCTCACGATGTCCCTGAGACGCGAACCCCTATCCGTTCGACCCGATTCATTTTCAGCAAAACGGCATTCGTCATGTACATAGGAAAAGCAGCCAAACTCTCCGGCACCACGATCAAGAGCATCCGTCACTACGAGGAAATCGGCCTGATCCCCCAAGCCCAGCGCGAGGGCAAGTACCGGATATACAGCCAGGAAAGCGTCGATGTGCTGCGCTTCATCAAGTGCGCCCAGCAGCTCGGTTTCCGGCTCAAGGAACTCCAGGAGATCCTTCGCGACTACAGCGGCCAGGAATTCCCCTGGGAGCTGGCGCAGCGCGAGGTGCAGAGGAAGAAGCAGGAGCTCCTGACCCAGATAAGCAGCATGCGCAAGCTCTACGAAGGGCTGGTGGACTTCGAGGAAAACCTCAAGGACGCCCGGGAAGAATGTCACCTGAACAATACCGCCCAGGCAGAGGAAAAAAACCATTCCACCCTGACGACCTGAAGCGACTGCTGGCTCGCCTGACGCGATGCGTCGGCTGAGCGGGCGGCGCGCCCTCGGCGCCTTTTACGCAGGCGAAAAAAAGCCCACTGCGCGAGCAGTGGGCAAGGTACAGCGGAGCAAAGGGTCTTATTAGACGGGCAGCTCGCCGGCCCCCGGTCGCACGATGGGTTGCGCCGGCACCACACCGGCACGGTCTCGCTCGGCGATGATCGCGCCGAAGAACCAGGGCGAGATCAGCGTCACCACCAGGACCGTCATCACGCCACTGGTGAACAGCGCCAGGGCGACCAGCGCACCGAGATCGATGATTGGCTTGAACTCGGAGAACAGCAGCGCCATGAAGCCCACCGAGAAGATCACCACGTTGACCACGGTGGAGCGGCCGACGCTGTGCATGGCCTGGAGGATCGAGGCGTCGATGTCCATGCCTTGCTGCACCAGCAGCTTCATCCTCGACAACAGGTGCACCGCGTAGTCCACCACGCCCACCACCAGGAAGGTCACCAGCGTGGTGCCGATGTTGAGCTGGATCTTCAACAGGAACATGCAGCCGTAGAGGGTCACCGAGGTGGCCAGCAAGGTGAGCATGCCGAGCAGCCCCAGGCGCACCGACTTCAGCCAGAGCATCATCATCAGCGACACCACCAGGGTCGCCAGGGTGAAGCTGAGCACTTGGCCGCGGGTGATTTCCTGCAGGACGCCGGTCCAGATCACCGGGGTGCCGGCGTGGGTGACTTCCAGGTTGGCCGGCTTGTTCACCGCCAGCCAGGCATCCAGGCGATCCAGCAGGCTCTGGTAATCGCTGGCCACCGAGGACGTCATGGTGTACAGGGTCAGGGCCTTGGAATAGTCGGCGTTGAGCACGTTGTGCAGATCGGAACCGCCGCCGTTCTCGAACAGCATCACGTGCTGCTCGATCAGGGCGTTGCCATCCACCTCGAAGGTTTCGCGGCGACCGTCCTCATCGACCGAGGTGACCTGTTCCTTGGCGTCCGGAACCCGCTTGTAGGCCGGGTTCATGTCGTTCAGCACCAGGTTCATGCGCTTGACGTAGGTCGCCAGCGAATAGCCGTAGCTGACGTCCGGCTGGGCCCGGATGAAGGCGTCGAGCTTATCGATGAACTTGACCACGTCGGTGTTCAGCACGCCGCGCGGGGTCTTGCTGTCGATGGCGATCCAGCCCGGCGCGGTACCGGCGACGTGGGCGTTGATGAACTGGTCGGAGACCCGTACCGGACTGTCCTTCTTGAAGTAGGCGATCCCGGAATCCTCGATGTCGATGAAGAAGGTCAGCACCGTGAGCACCGCCATCAGCGGCAGCAACACCGTCAGCACCTTCTTCCGATGGGTGATCAGCCAGGCGCAGAGGCGCACCAGTTGCACCGAGATGATCGACTCCTTGTGCACCTTCTTGCGCAGCGGCTCGTCGCGCCCCCAGAGGGAAATCCAGGCCGGGATCAGCAGCAGGGAGATGATCAGCGCGGCGGTCAGCCCGAGGGACATGAACACGCCGAAGTTGCGGATGCTGACGATGTTGGTGGTGGTGGAGATCACGAAGGTGGCGATGGTGGTCACCGTGGTCAACACCACTGGCGTCACCATCAGGCGCATGGTCTGCCGGTTGGCCTCGCGGTTGCTGTTGCCCGCCAACTTCTGCTCGTAGTACTCGGCCATGATGTGGATGGCGTCGGCGCAACAGATGGTGAAGAGGAACACCGGCAGCACGCTGGTGAGCAGGTCGAACGGCACCTTGCACAGCGCCATCAGGCCCAGCGTCCAGATGGTGCAGAACAGGATATTGAACAGCGGCAACAGCAGGCCGAGCGGCTTGCGGAAGAAGAACAGCAGCAGCGAGGTGACCAGCAGGAACACGATCGGGAACAGCAGCACCAGGTCGTGGTTGATGATTTCCTGCTGCGCGGCGATGAAGATCGGCATGCCGGCGATGAACACCTCGTCCTTGAACTCCGGATGCTGCGTCTGGTAGGTGGCGACGATGCCTCGGAAAATCTGGTAGGCGCGCAGTTGCGCCTCGGCGTCGTCCTGCTTGGTGCCCAGCTCGGCGACCAGCAGCGCGACCGTCTTGTCGCGGGAAACCACGCCGTCGAGCATCAGCTCGTTGTCCATGATTTCCGCCTCGACCTCCTTGGGGTCCATGTCGTAGGCGCGCAGGGTCTTGTGGATCAGCAGTTCGCCGTCGTCGGTGAGGACGATGTTCTCCAGGTCGCCCATGGAGGCCATTTCGCGGATCGGGTTGATCCGTTCGGCGAGGAAGGTCAGGAACTTCTGCTCGTGACTGTCCCAGTCCTTGCTGCGGGCGTGGTCGCGCAGGGCCTTCGCCTGCTGGTAGTCGTTCTGCGTGAAGCCGTCCTTGAGCATGTCGTCGGCCATCGCCCGCGCCGGCGCGTCATCGCCGTGCAGGTCGAGGATGCGGCGCAGTTCGCGCTCGTCGTCGGCGTTGCTGAGGATCACCTTGCGCGCCGATTGCGACATCGAGTACAGCGCGTTCAGGGTTTCCTTGTTGAACACGCCGTCGGGGTTGTGCAGCGCCACCATTACCGAGTCGAAGGTGCCGGTGAACTGGCCCTGCAAATCGATGATGGTCTTGCGCGCCGGGTGGTCTTCCTTGAGCAGGTAGGGGTTGGTGTCGGTCGCCAGGGAGCCGAGCACGTAGGTGAAATACGCGGTGATCACCAACAGGGTGAAGATGATGAACCGCGCGTAGCGTTCGACTAGATCCAGATATCTTTCCATGGTCGCCCGTACCGGAACTTACAGTGAGGAAACCGCGAACTGCGGTATGTCGCCGGACTTCAGGCCGCGGCGGATCGCGGTCTGGGTGAACAGCCGGTCGTCCAGTTGCACGTTGTATTGCAGTTGGTTGAAGCGCATTTCCGAACGGGTGCCGTTGATGAAGTGCTCGGTCTCGCTGAGCATGATGCTGTCGATACCGTCGATGGTGCCGACCTGCTTGGTGCGCATCTGCTTGATCAGCACGCCCTTCACGTCATAGAAGTCCTGGCGCATCACCAGGTAGTTCTGCTTGTCGATCCACACCTTGAGCTTGTTGTAGCCGGTCTTCGACAGCACCTCCGGCGACGCCGGCTCGCGCTCGATCACGTAGCAATCGCGCTCGGCGATCTTTTCCTCGCCGACCAGGGTCTGCCGGTAATCCTTGACCCGGGTCTTGTCCAGGTCGGCGTAGGAGTAATCGCTGCCCATGAAGGAGCCGCGCTTGTCGGTGGTGGAGATGCGCCGGGTCTGGCGGCTCACCGGCAGGTACATCCACTGGCTGTCCTCCTGGCCCAACACCTCGTGGGGGTTCTCGATGTGGAAGGCCACGTCGCGCACGTCGTTGGGCGAGGAGAAGTACATGGTGAATTTGTCGCTGTCGTCGTAATCCTTCTGCAGGTAGGTGAACTCGCGCACCCGGGTGTTGCCCTGCTTGTCGTGGAGGATCAGCGAAACCTGCGACATGAAGCTTTTGCCGTCGTTGCGGTCCCTGACGTTGCTCATGATGCCGTCCGCATCGAGCGCATCGGCGGCACCCGCGCCGCTCGCGGCGAGGATCAGGACGGCGGCGGTGAGGCCTTTGAAAATCGACGACATGTGAGACTCCTTTTGTTGTGGGGGTTGTTCGGCCGCCGGCCCGGGTGCCGGCGACCTGGGTCAGAACAGGTAGCCGGCGGAAAGCCGCAGCTGGTCGCGGCCGTCATAGGCCCCGAACAGCGTGGTGGGCTTGCCGAAGAACACATCCACCTCCAGCCCGAGCTTCAGCCAGTCGACCGGCTTGTAGGTGAAGATGCCCTGCAGCAAGGTGTTGTCCGCGGCGGGCGGCGAGAAGGCGACCACCAGGCGGCTCTTCAGCCGATCCTGGTAATGGGTGCCCTCCGCGGACAGGGTGAACAGGTGCTCGCGCTCGTCCTGCAACATGCCGCGCTGCCAGTCGAGCACGCGTTGTTCCTGCCATTGGGTGGAGATCAGCCAGTCGCGGAACAGGTAGTCCACGCCCAGCAGCGACTTGATCATCGGGCTCTCGTCGCTGCCGTGAGCACGGGTCGGGTTGGTCAGCCGCCAGTTGTCGAAGTAGGCCACCTCGGTGCGCACCACGATGCTGTGCCCGGCGTCCACCGCGAGGCCGGCGCCGCCCATGGTGTAGCGCGGGAACTGGCGTTCGAGACGGATCCGCCCGTCGTCCTCGGTGTAACCCTCCACCGCGTACACCGGGTCCTGCTGGCGCGCGTTGAGGGCGACGAAGCTGGCATCGACGGCGCCGATCCGGCCATTGGCGCTGGCGCCGTAGGAAAATCCGCGGTGCCCGTCATAGCCGGGCGCCGAATCCACCACGAAGGAGTCCGGGTCCGGCTTGGCGAAGATCGGCGCATCGAACTCGCTGCCCACCGCCGGCGCCTGGTTCTTGAGGAAATCGGTGACCCACAGCGCCTCCAGTTCCCATTCGCCGACTGGCTGGGTGAAACGCACCATGGGCACCGCAATGCGGCTGTCCTCGAGCAGGGCGGTGACCCCTTCGCGGTAATCCAGCGGGTTGATCTGGTCGAGCACGCGCAACTCGTCCGCACGGCCCCAGACCACCTGCTGCCAGCCCAGGGTCAGCTCGCCGTCGCCGACGTAGTGCCCCCAGTAGAGGTGGCGCCAGTCGGCGGTGAAGCGATAGTCGTCCCGCGCCTCGTCGCTGTAGGGGTTGTTGCCGTCGTAGCGGGCGTCGTAGCGCACCCGCCCCTTCGCCTTGTAGTAGCCGCTGTCCCAGTTGTCCTCGAGGGTCGCCTTGAAATACACCGCCTTCTGGGTGACGCGGTCGTCGTCGTGCAGACGCAGGGCGCTGGCCACGCCCACCTCGGCATCCCAGTAGGCGGGCTTGGTCAGGTCGGCCCGGGCCGACAGCGGCCCACAGCAAACCAGCGCGGCGATCAGGCCACGACGAAAAAACAGATTGGACATTGACTACATCCCCAGGCCGACACCGCCATCGATGACCAGGCTCTGGGCCGTGACGCCCCCCGCCTCGGCGCTCGCCAGATAACGCACCAGCGCCGCCACCTCTTCGCTCTGGATGAAACGCCGCAGGGGCAGCTTCTTCTTCGCGTTGCGCTGGATCTGTTCCTCGCTGATCCCGGCGATACCGGCCTGCACCGCCAGCTCCTGGCGCAGCATCGGCGTGTCGATCCAGGCCGGCAGGATCGCGTTGACCGTGATCTGCCGGGGCGCCACATCCAGCGCCAAGGCCTTGGTCATGCCGACGATGCCGTGCTTGGACGCGCAGTAGGCGGTGTTGCGCACCTTGCCCGCGCGGCCGAGGATCGACGCCATGTTGACGATGCGGGCGTGCTTGGGCATCAGCGGCAGGCACAGCGAGGTCACGTAGAAGGTGCCGTTGAGGTTGACCGAAATCACCCGTTGCCAGTTGTCCAGGTCCTCCGGCTCGTTCTCGTTGCAGATACCCGCGCTGTTCACCAGTACGTGGATATAGCCCAGGCGCTTGCCCAGCTCGTCGAACAGGCCGCGCAACGCGGCCAGGTCGGCGATGTCGGCGACATGGGTTTCCAGGGTCGCTGCGCCCTGGTGCTCCGCGGTCCAGCGTTGCAACTCGCGCAGGTCGAGGTCGAGCAACACCAGGTGGGTGCCGGCGTCGGCGGCGAAGTTTTCCGCCACCGCGCGGCCGATGCCCTTGGCCGCACCGGTGATGACTATGGTCCGGGTATCGGTCATGGCATCTTCAACCCGCCGTTGACCGACAGCACTTCGCCGGTCAGGTATTGCCCGCGCTCGGCGAGGAACAGCACCGCCTCGGCGATTTCCTCCGGCTCGGCGTAGCGCTTGATCAACAAACGCGCCTGGATGTCCTGCTCCTGGCTGCCGATCAGCGCCGTGCTCATTTCGGTGTTGACGATACCCGGCGCCACCGCGTTGACGCGGATGTTGCGCGGCGCCAGCTCCACCGCCAGGGCGCGGGTCAGGGCTTCCACGCCGCCCTTGGCGGCGGCGTAGTTGCTCTGGCCCTTGCCGGGCTTCTGCGCGGCCACCGAGCTGAGGTTGACGATGCAGCCGCTGCGCTGGCGCATCATGCTCGGCAGCACCTTCTGGCAGCACAGCAAGGTGCCGACCAGATTGGTCTGGATCACCAGGGCGATGTCCGCCGGCGACAGGGTCGCCAGCAGGCCATCGCGGGTGATCCCGGCATTGTTCACCAGCACATCGATGCGTCCGAACGCTTGCTCGACCTGCTCGAAGAAGGCCGCGATGCTGTCCGCCTGGCTGACGTCGCATTGCGCCGCCAGGCAGCGCACGCCCAGGTCCTCGATCTCGTCGCGCAGGGCGCCGGCGGCGCCCTCGTCACGGACATAGCTGAACGCGACCTGGTAGCCCTCGCGGGCCAGCGCCCTGACGATGGCCTTGCCGATCCCGCGGCTACCGCCGGTCACTACTGCGATCTTGTCGTGCATCACCCGCTCCATCACAGGGAATTGTCCGTCTTGAACTGCGCCAGGCCGAACCCGTGGGTGGCGGCGATGGCGCGGATCTGCTGCACCTGCTCGCGGCTGATGTCGCCGTAGGAGTAGTGCTGCTTCATGCCCGACAGGCCCATGAGCACCGATTCGGCCATGCAGGCGTACAGCTGGCCCTGCTTGAGGTAGGCGCGTACGTTCGGCGCCAGCCCGTCACCCATCGGCGTCTGGACGATGCCGCCATGCATGTAGAGCACGTCCGGGCGCAGGGACGGCAGCGCCTGGTCCACGTTGAGCGGCACCGCAATGTCGCAGACCACGCTGTTCTCGGCGAAGTGCTCGGCGCCGAGGAAGGCTTCCGGGGCGTTCGCCGCGCACAGCACGATGCGCGCGCGCTTGAGGGACTGCAGGTCGTTGCCGATGGTGATGAAGGCGTTCGGCCCAGCCTTTTCCTCGACGAAACGGAACAGCCGTTGGCCGAGGTCGGCGCTGTCGCGATGCTGCTCGAGCAAATCCTCCAGGCCTTCCAGTTCCAGCAGCCGCGAGGCCAGGCGGTCCTGTTCGGCGCGCCCCTCGAAGATCGACTGGGCGGCGTCGGCGTAGATCAGGTGCGCGGTCTTCTCCAGGCGTCGGGTCGAGCCTTCGCGGCCGCTGCCGATCAGCAACAGGTGGTCGACCTTTTCCGACAGCAGCGAGGCGTAGGTGGACGCGATGTTGCCGGCCGCGCCGACCACCGCCGCGGTTTCCCGGGCCAGGTCGATGTTCTGCTTCCGGCAGCCCTGCTCGATGGCTTCCAGGCCCATGCCGATGGTCAGGGCGTTGCCCGAGGTCAGCGCCATGTCGGGGATTTTCAGCGCCTGGCAGTTGTTGGTGACGATCGAGGTGTACATGCCCAGCCCGGCCACGCTGTGGCCATCGGCCCGGGCGTCCTGGATGCGCGCGGTGATTTCCCGGCGGATCGGCTCCAAGTCGCCGCTGGCGATGTAGTCCGCCATGGCGTTGGAATCCATGCACAGCGGGTAGAGGGTGAACTCCACCGCGCTGCCCAGCTTGGAACGGATCAGCGCCGGACCGATGGGCGCCGCGCGGCGCTCGGGCGCCATGCGCTGGATGAAGGCGCGCTTCTGCTCCGGGCTGAGGTCGGCCAGGGACGGGTCCACGTCGCTGAGCATGTCGGCGTCGATCAGGTGGTTGATGAAGGCGACACGAGCGACCACCCGCGCGCCTTGTTCAGCCTTTGGGAGAACGCGGTCATCCTCGAAGTTCTGCTCCCGCGCCGGCATCGCCGGGATCAGGTCGGAGCAGACGCCGGCCGCCAGCGGGAAGGCATCGCGACGACGGAGCATCTCGCAGACTTTCTGCAACGCGGCGATCAGGCCGTCGATCTCCACCAGGCTGATGCAGGCCGGCGGCTCCAGGCGAATCACATTGGCATTGCTGCCGGACGGCGCGACGCGCAGGGCCTCGTGCTGCAACAGGTAGCCGGCGATGATGTAGCCCAGGGCATCGTTGTACTGCGCGGACGCCTGCACCATCGAGCTGCTGCCGCTGAGGTCGTGCAGTTCGAAGCCGAGCAAGAGGCCGCGGCCGCGCACGTCGGCGATCACGTCCGGGTAGGCTTCCTGCAGTTCGCGCAGCGACGCCTTGAGGTATTCGCCCTTCTTGTGCACATCCTTGAGCATGGCGCCGTCGTTGGCGTACAGGCGCTCCAGGGCCAGCGAGGCGATGCGGCAGGACACGTCGTCCTCGGCGAAGGTCGAGCTGTGGATGTAGCTGAAATCCGCCTCGTAGTGGCTGCCGCGGATCACCGTCACGGCGATCTTCGCCAGGCCGCCGCCCAGGGCCTTGGACAAGCAGTAGTAGTCGCCCTGCAGCTTGAAGTGGCTGCTCGCCAGCAGGGTGCCGGTGCGGCCGAAACCGGACTGCACCTCGTCGACGATCAGCGGGCATTGCAGTTCGTTGCTGAAGCGCCGCACCGCCAGGTAGAAGTCGGCAGCGAACTCGTTGATCCCGCCCTCGCCCTGGATCGGCTCCAGCAGCACCGCGGTGATCGCGCTGAAGGGCCGGCGTTTCACCTGCAGGCGCTCGCCTTCCCATTCCAGGGCCAGCCATTCGCGCCGGTGGCGGGCTTGCAGCTCCTGCAATTGCTGGGGTTGCTCGGGGTCGAGGAACTCGACGTTGAGGCCGAAGCGGGAGAACGGCTGGCGATACTGCTTGCCGTAGGTCAGCTGGACGGTATTCACCAACTTGCCGTGGAAGCTGCGACGCATGGCGACGAACACCGGCGCGCCGTGCAACTGCGCCAGGTTGTACTGGCGCGTCGCCTCGACCAGTTGGCGCAGGGTCAGGTAGGGCAGGTGCGCCGGCAGCAGACCGGCCGGCAGGTCGAGGTCGTCGACGTCCAGCTCGACGTAGGCCTTGTCGCTGGAGGACAGGTTCGCCAGGGCGAAGTCCAGTTCGTCGAACTGCTTCTGCAATTCCTTCTGACGGCGGTATTCGGCGTGCTTGACGGCGATTTCCACCGCTTCCGCGCCGCTGTTGGAAAAGGTCGAGACATACCGTTCGGTGTTGTTCAGCTCGCGGTTGAAGGCCTCGCTGAGCTGACGGCCGAGGTCGCCGGCGGCGCCGCGTACCGACATCTGGGCGTTGAAGGGAATGTCATCGCGCAACAGCCGGCAGTATTCGTCGACGAACTGCGGGTCGTTGTGGCCGAACAGCGCCGCGCCATAGCCACCCAGGAAGTCGGTGACGGTGACTTCGCTGCCCTGCGCATTGCGGTAGAAGAGTTTGCTGCCGCTGGCCCGGTGGAATTGGCATTCCAGTCCGAGCGCCTGCATCAGCTCGACGTATTTGGGTCTTACGTAGTCGCGGTAATCCATGACAGTCATGTCCTTGTGATGAAACGGAGTCGTAGGGAACGGGATCAGGCGTGGGCCGCCGGGTATCGGGTGTCGTAGTGGTGGAGCCGGTAACAGGCGCTGAAACCGTTGTCGTCGCGGTTGACCACCGCGCCGCGCTGCAAGCGCGCCGGCTGGCAGTTGCCGATGGC
Source organism: Pseudomonas sp. RIT-PI-AD (assembly GCF_025642785.1). Lineage (GTDB taxonomy): Bacteria > Pseudomonadota > Gammaproteobacteria > Pseudomonadales > Pseudomonadaceae > Pseudomonas_T. Next base: position 105,381 of record NZ_JANZKU010000001.1, on the reverse strand, counting down.
GAACGGCAGCTCCGTGGAAACGGGCCGGCGCAGGCCGGCCAGGGCCGGGACCTGCTGCGCGCGCAAGGCGCTGCGGGCGAGGATCAGGTCCACCAGGCTCGGCGCGCCGCTGAGGATGCCGGTCAGCGGTTGGCTGCTGGTGACGTGTCGCGCCCCGCTGCGCGCCAGGATGTCGCCGAGGCGACGGTCCTCGTGGGGCGTGGCGGTGCCGCTGCAAACCAGCAGGTCGACGCCCTGGGTCGGCAACTCGAGCTCGGCGATGTCGGCATGGGCCGCCAGGCCGGTCAGGCAGGTATGCGGCCCCTCCGGCAGATCCTCGCGGCGACGCAGGATCAGGGCGGCGGCGCCTTCGCCGGCGATGCCGCCCTGCCCTTCTTCGTCGAACGGCCGGAATGCGGTGGCGCCCTGGGTGCCGATCACTCCGGCGCGGGCCAGTGCCGCCAGCCCCAGGGCATCCAGCTCGCTGCCCGCGCCGACCACGATGGCCGCGTCGATGCGGTAGTTCTGCAGCGCCGAGCAGGCTTCGCGCAAGGCCGCCTGGTTACCGGCCACGCCCTGCATGTAGGCGTTGCATTCGGCTTCCAGTTTGCAGGCCAGGCTGACCACGCCCAACAGGCCGTTGCTCAGGCTCTTCAGCACCAGGAACGGGTCCAGGGCGCGCTCCTGGAGCACCCGCCGGGCCAGCTTGCGCATATCCAGGCCCTGACCTTCGCGGCATTCCTGCAGGAGTTCCGCATAGGCGTCCAGGGACGGATGGGTGTAGCCGCCCTGGCAGCAATAGAGGCCATAGCGCAGGCGCTCGCCGCCCTGCGGATCGAGTCCCGCCTCGTGCAGCGCCTGGTGCACCGCGCTGACGCCCCAGATCACCGCCGGGGCGCAATAGCGTTGCAGGTTGGCCGCCACCTGCTGGCGGCAGCGTTGGTGGACATCGTCCTCGACATGGCCGAAGGCGCTGATCCGCCGACTGTGGAAATGCCGGGCGCGCAGCGCGACGATGCCGCTGCGGGCTTCGCGGGCCGCCTGCCAGAACGCCTCGACGCCGCTGCCACTGGGCAGGACGCAGCCCGCGCCGCTGATGGCGATGGCCGGATTGGACGTGCTCATCGTGACTCCTCCCGGTATTTGCCCAGCACCAGCGACGTATTCAGGCCGCCGAAGCCGAACGAGTTGCTGAGCGCCACATCCACCCGCCGCGCCGCCGCCTGGTTGGCGCAATAGTCGAGGTCGCACTGGGCGTCGGGGTGATGCAGGTTCACCGTCGGGGTGATCCGGTCATGGCGACAGGCCAGGGCGGTCAGCATGATTTCCGGCGCACCCGCGGCGGCGATCAGATGGCCGAACTGCGATTTGTTGGCGCTCACCGCCAGCCGGCGGTAATGCTCGCGGTTGGCGAAGACGGTCTTGATCGCCAGGGTCTCGGTGGCGTCGTTGAGCGGCGTCGAGGTGCCATGGGCGTTGATCAGGTCGACCTGCTCCGGCTCCACGCCGGCGTCGCGCAAGGCGGCCTGCATGGCGAAGGTGGCGCCCCGGCCCTGGGGGTCGGGCGCGGTGACCTTGTAGGCGTCCAGGCTGCTGCCATAGCCGAGCACTTCCGCATAGGGCGTGGCGCCGCGGGCCAGGGCATGCTCGAGGGTCTCCAGGACCACGAAGCCGCCGCCCTCGCCGGCGATCAACCCGCTGCGGTCGCGGTCGAACGGCCGGCACAGGTCGGCACCCCAGCGCTGTTCGGCGCTGGCCGCGCCGAGCAGATAGAGCGCGCCCATGGTGTCCAGGTTGAGCACCGAATCGGCGCCGCCGGCGAGGGCGATCTCGACTTCGCCGCGGCGGATCATCTGGAAGGCGTTGCCGATGGCCTGGGCGGCACCGGCGCAGGCGCTGCTGATGTTGATCACCGGTCCCTCGCAGCCGAGGTCTTCGGCGATGGTACGGGCCAGGCGATCGTTGCTCTGCCGCAGCGAGCCCTCGCCGCGGACCTCGCCGGCACGCGCCATGAGGTGCGTCCAATCGGCGCGTCCGGCCTTGTCTTCGGGCAACGCCAGCAGCATGTCGGCAAGCATGTGCTGCGGTGCGCCCGAGGCGCAGAGCACGGCCGCGTCGCGCCATCCGTCAGGCTCCAGGCCGCTGTCGGCGACCGCCTGGGTGGCGGCGACCCAGCCATAGCGGCTGCGTGTTTCCAGGGGTCGGCTCCAGGCCGGGTGATCGCGCAGGTAATCCGGCAGCAGGCTCATGTCCACCGCTGCCGCATAGCGCACCGGGAAACTGTCGCCCTGCGCTTCTTCGGGTTGCCAGGGGCGGATGCAATGGGCGCCCCGCAGCATTTCGCTCCACAGGCGCTGCCATTCGAAACCGAACCCGGTCACCGCGCCCATGCCGGTTATCACAATCCGTGTCGCACTCATGCGCCCTTCTCCGTGTAATCGATCGCCAGCAGCAGCGCGCCGCAATGGCCCGCGGACGTGCGGTTCAGCAGCAGGGCATGGCGGGGAACGTCGCCGTATCCGGGATCGCCGAGGGCATAGAGCACCTCGGTCGGCAGGCTGCTCGCGCCGAGATTCCCGGTCCGGCTCCGGCTGCTCTGCAAGGGTCGATGGCGGCCCAGCAAGGTGTTCAACAACGGATCGGCCGGGTCGGCGACGATCTGTTCGACGTCGCTGAGGTTGAGCCTTTCGTCCTTCAACGCCTGCTTGAGGACCCGCTCGACGACCGCCGTGGCGCGCTCGCCGATGGCGCCATAACCGCGCGCGAAGCCGACCACCCGGACCCGCTGCGTCGCGTGCTCGGCGGGTGCCGCCGCCAGCAACAACGCCGCCGCGCCTTCGCCATGCACCTCGGCATCGGCTTCGCCCATCGATGGCTCGCGCAGGTACAGCGCCGGCGTGAGATTCGGGCTGGTGCTGACCATCAGCATCGCGTCGGCACGGCCTTCGGCGATCTGCAGGACGGCCTCGATCAACGCATCCAGGCCGGCGTTGGCCTGGGAGCAATAGCCGCCCATGGGGCCGTTGCAGCGCAGCGCTTCCGCGACATAGGCCATCACGCTGCTGTTGAGCAGCGTCAGCGCGTGCAGCGGCGGGGTATTGGCGAACAACGCGGCGACCGGTTTCTCCGGCTGCGAGCGGATGGCCTCCACCGCATCCCAGCAGGGGCTCGGCGCATCCACCTCGGGAATGGCGGCGGTGAGCCCGACCCGCTCCGGTGGCAGTTCCAGGGCCCGCAGCTCGGTGGCGAGGCGTGCGGCGCAGTGCAGCAGGCGCAGGCCCTGGGGCTCGACGCTGCGCTGGATCTTGCGGTCGAACAGGTCGACCGGCAGGCGCGGCGTGGCGATGGCATGGGCGCGGCGCGCCGGATCGAACGCCAGCGGCTGCGGCGTCGGCGCGGCGCCATGAAGGTCGCTCGCCTCGTCGCCGGCGGCGTTCAACAGCGCGCCGGCGATCAGGTATATGGGACGGACCATGCTCATGCCCTCCCCAGGACGATGGAGCTGTTGACCCCACCGAAGCCGAACGAATTGGACAGCACCACGCCCACCGACTGGCGTACCGGTTCGGAGAGGAAACGCAGCTCGGGGAATTCCGCGCCCCGTTCGTCATAGTTCAGGGTGGGTAACAGCACGCCGTCGCGCAGGCTGATCAGCGACAGCACCGCTTCGATGGCGCCGCTGCCGGCGAGGGAATGGCCGATGGCCGATTTGTTCGCGGTCAGGGTCACGCCGTCGAGCATCTTGCCGAACACCCGGGTCAGCGCATGGGCTTCGCAGCTGTCGTTGACCTGGGTGGACGTCCCGTGGGTATTCACGTGTTGCACGGCGTAGCGCAGCAGGCCGGCGTCCTCGATGGCCGCCTCCATGCAGTGCGCGTATTTGCTGCCGTCACGGCTGCTGGAGGTCATCTTTTCCGCCTCGCAATAGTTGGCGTAGCCGAGCACCCGGCCGATCGGTCGGGCCTGGCGTCGTTCGGCATGCTGCTTCGATTCGAGGATCAGCAGCGCCGCGCCCTCGCCGAGGACGAAGCCGCAGCGGTCGCGCATGAACGGCCGGCTCTGCTGCTCGGGCGCGAACTCCGCCTTCTGGCACAGCGCGCCGAGGCTGTTGAACATGTAATAAGGAAGTTCGTTGGCCATCAGCTCGACCGCCCCGCAGATCGCCAGGTCGATGTCGCCCCGCTCGATGGCGCGATAAGCGCTGCCGATCGCGATGGTGCCGGCGGCGCAGGCGTCCGCATGGGTGGACACCTGATCGCGGATGCCCAGGCTCTGCGCCAGGTGGAAGGTCTGCTGGTCGACCCGGCGGGCGAAGGGATGCTCGGACTTGACCTGGCGTTGCAGGTAGCGATCCAGGTCGAGGCTGCCGTCGGCGTCCATGCACAGGGTCAATTGGTCGAGGTCGTGGCTGTCGGCGCAGTACTTGTTGGCGCCGAGGAACAGGCCGCTGGCGGTCTGGCCGAACGCCGCCGCCGTGAGGCCCGCATGGCGCAAGGCCTGTTTCGCTACGAACTCCGCCAGGAGCGCCTGCCGGGGTTGCGCGCCCGCGTCGCCCACGAAGCCTTCGGCGATCCGCTGCCATTGCACGTCGTCTATATAGCCGGCGGCCGTATTGGGGAATCCAAGCTCGGCGAACAACGGATGCTCGCGTACGCATGAACGTTTATCGCAGATCCGCTGGAACAGACTTTCGGCGTCCAGCACGGTAGGTGCCACCAGGCCGTAGCCGGTGACATAGACTTCGCGAGCCCGCATGGCGACTCCTAGGCGTTTTCTTCCAGGTGGGCGGAGACGAACGTCTCGACCAGGCGGCGGGAAATCTCGTCACCGTCGGCGGGCGTCAGGCGCGCGCTGCAGGAGGCGCAGACGACTTGCTGACGCTCGTTGAGCACGGCCTGATGACCCGCACACTCGGGGCACGTGGCCGGCAGGTAATTGAAGACGTTGCGGCACTGCTCGGCCCAGTTGCGCACGGTGGTCACCGCGAAGACGTCGCCCGGCTTCATACCGACCCGCAGTTGATCCGGCGCATAGGCGCTCAGGCTGCCCTCGAGCAGGGCTTTGCCGTTTTCGGTGAGACCCGACTCATTGACGAACTCGTGGATATCGCCACATACCGCCGCCGCATGATCGAGCACGGTGGTTTTCGGCAATGTGCAACCATATTGGCGGCCCAGTTGGAAACTCAGGTCGACGATATCGAGAGAATCTGCGGAGAGGTCTTCGACGATACTGCTGTTGGCTTCGATATCGTCGACATCGATAACTAACAATTGCGCGAGGATTTCACGCGTACTGGCAATGACGCTATCCAAATCCAGAGGATTATTCATGATGCAACTCCTTATATATCCATAGGCCAAACTTCATGTGCATGAAGTAATAAGCGGCATACCTTGCTGCGGCCGGCGCAATCTAAACTCTCCCCCTAAGGGAAGAGTCAACCGCGCCGCGCAGCGTTTTAATGTGCCGAAGATTATGGAAACAGTAGAGTTTTCTTATTCTTGTCGGACAGGCTTTAGTACCTGCGGCAATATTTTCTTAATAAAGCGTAATTAGAATGACGCGCCATTTAACCGTTTGTACAATCCACACTTTACTGTACTGACTAATACTTTAATTAGCCGGCACTATAGGGATAGTCATTAAAGTCGGCTATTCGACTTAATGCCAATCCGCCGAATTCTTTCTTTTCCACAAAAAAATCATGAGGTTGCTTCGGCAAGAGGGTCGCCGGAGCCCCATTCCCGGGTGAGGCAGCCAAGTCTCGCGGGTCGGTGCGCACAACCGCCGACCGAGGATTTTTCGGTAACCGCCGATGTATCGGTTTGTCTTCGCCGAAACCTAAATACAGTCTCGAGGCATCTCCTTTCGTCGCCCGGCCTTCGGCCGGCGAGCCGGGAAAAGGCTGGACAAACGGCAAGGAGCTGCGACGAACGGTCGTGTTTTTAAGGATAAAACCCAGGGAAACCCCGCTATGCAGGGTTAATTCGCGTTCACTCGGGTCATGACGAGGGTAAAAAAAGGCGCGTTGAAAAATCCGGTACAGATGATGCCGGGGGTACAAGGCCCATGAAAACAGGATTTGGTATTTTCTGGAACGATCGTACAAGAAAACGGGAGCACATAACCCGGTTGCTTCCCGAGTCCTGCATATGGGAGCAGTCCCGACCCAGCTTGACTCTGCCAGTAGGGGCAGACTTTAGGCTCGCGCGCTTTCGACCCTCCCCGTCAGGTACCCCTCTTGAGCAAGAACATACTGGTGATCCTCGGCCATCCTTCCTCCGACAGCCTTTGCGCGCACCTCGCCGATGCCTATGTATCGGGCGCGACCCAGGCGGGCCACCAAGTCCGGCAGATACGCCTGGGCGATCTGGCCTTCGATCCCATCCTGCACGAGGGGTACAAGAAGATTCAGCCCCTCGAACCGGATCTGGTGCAAGCCCAGGAGGCCATCACCTGGGCCAATCACCTGGTCTTCGTCTACCCGACCTGGTGGGGCGCCATGCCGGCGCTGCTGAAAGGATTCTTCGATCGCATCTTCCTTCCGGGCTTCGCCTTCAAATACCGGGATAACTCGAAGTTCTGGGATCGCCTGCTGGCCGGCCGCTCGGCGCATCTTCTGGTAACCATGGATACACCGCCCTGGTATTACCGCTGGGTGTTCCGCATGCCGGGCCATAATCAAATGAAGAAAACCATCTTGGAATTCAGTGGAATAAAACCGGTGAAAGTTTCCAACTTTGGCCCGATCTTGGGTTCGACACAGAAACAGAAGGAAAACTGGACGGCGCAAGTTCTGGACTACGGCCGGCACGCCTGACGAAAAAGCATTAATTACAGACGAATCGACAATAACGCAGTTTAACGATATTTATCGGCGTACCTATTCAAAGCCCCATTTGGGGCTTTTTATTTTTGTGCAGTGAATACCGCTCCGACGAAAAACTATCGAGCCCACTACGTCCGGTCATATAACGAGAGCTATGGAAGCCGGCATCCGTTTCGCACCCATGACTTCCGTCAGCCATCGCGATGGCAAGGCACGTTCACTCCCTACCCGGAAACGCCTTCACTCGTCCCGCCCGGGCGCCAGCAACTCCACCCCTGACCGTCGGGGTCTTCGACGAACGCCAGGACGAGGGGAGCCATGCTTCATCGGCGCCGATTCGAGGACGATCCAGCCACCGCGCCAGCGGATGTCCTCGCTGCCTATCCCTCCCGGTTGCGGGTCGGCTCCAGAGCGGCGTGCTGGGCTTCTTCGCCCTAGCCGAAACGCGCCAGGGCGAATCCGCGAGGGCCCTTGCGCCATGTCGGGGTGGTTCCCAGTGAACCTGTGGGCGGCACGGATGCGTCCAGATCGCCGTCCCGCGACAAGGCGTGAGGCGATCTCATCCTGATGCCCTCGAGAGGGGTAGGACTGCACGTCGCGCGGCAGCGCCTGCGTCCGCGAGCGATGAGGCGATCGGTTCAGGACGTGGCGATCGTCACGTTTCCTCCGTGGGACGCCGGCCGGAAATGCAAAACCCCGGCCGAAGCCGGGGTCTGGGTCGCAGCGCGAACGCCGTCAGAGCATCTTGCGGCCCTTGCTCGCGGCAATGCGCATGCGCAGTGCGTTGAGTTTGATGAAGCCGGCAGCGTCCGCCTGGTCGTAGGCACCGCCGTCTTCCTCGAAGGTGGCGATGTTGGCGTCGAACAGCGAATCGTCGGACTTGCGGCCGACCACGATGACGTTGCCCTTGTACAGTTTCAGGCGTACCACGCCGTTCACGCTGGCCTGCGAGGCGTCGATCATCTGTTGCAGCATCAGCCGCTCGGGACTCCACCAGTAGCCGGTGTAGATCAGGCTGGCGTATTTCGGCATCAGCTCGTCTTTCAGGTGGGCGACTTCACGGTCCAGGGTGATCGACTCGATGGCGCGGTGGGCCTTGAGCATGATGCTGCCGCCGGGCGTCTCGTAGCAGCCGCGGGACTTCATGCCGACATAGCGGTTCTCGACGATGTCCAGGCGCCCGATGCCGTTTTCGCCGCCGACGCGGTTCAACTCGGCCAGGACCTGCGCCGGGCTCAGCTCCTTGCCGTCAATGGCGACGATGTCGCCGGCGCGGTAGGTCAGTTCGATGTAGGTGGGCGCGTCCGGCGCCGCTTCCGGCGACTTGGTCCACTTCCACATGTCTTCTTCGTGTTCGGTCCAGGTGTCTTCCAGCACGCCGCCTTCGTAGGAGATGTGCAGCAGGTTGGCATCCATGGAATACGGCGATTTTTTCTTGCCGTGGCGCTCGATCGGAATGCCGTGGGTTTCGGCGTAATCCATCAGCTTCTCGCGGGACAGCAGGTCCCACTCGCGCCAGGGCGCGATCACCTTGACCCCGGGCTTGAGCGCATAGGCCCCCAGCTCGAAACGCACCTGATCGTTGCCCTTGCCGGTGGCGCCATGGGAAATGGCGTCGGCGCCGGTCTCGTTGGCGATCTCGATCAGGCGCTTGGCGATCAGCGGGCGGGCGATGGAGGTACCCAGCAGGTACTCGCCCTCATAGACGGTGTTGGCGCGGAACATCGGGTAGACGAAATCGCGGACGAATTCTTCTCGGAGGTCGTCGATGTAGATTTCCTTGACGCCCATGGCTTTCGCCTTGGCGCGGGCCGGCTCGACCTCCTCGCCCTGGCCGAGATCGGCGGTGAAGGTCACCACTTCGCAGGAATAGGTGTCTTGCAGCCACTTGAGAATCACCGAGGTATCCAGGCCACCGGAATAAGCCAGGACAACCTTCTTCACGTCCACCATTGCCATCAACTCCAAGGGGGTTGTCGGAAAAGCGGTGATTCTACTGATCCCCGGCGGGAAATTACAGGGGCGCGACAGCTTATGACGACCAGGCGACATTTCAGGACGATTTCGCGACCTGAGACTCGACCTCGTTCAGGAGGTGGCGGCCGGCGCCAGCGGCGCCTTCGCCGGCTCGGCCGCGGGCGCCTGGGCAGGCGGGGCCGCGGAACTGGCGGCATCCCGGGACAGGCTGATCACCACCCGGCGATTCTTCGCCCGGTTGGCTTCGCTCTTGTTCGGCACCAGAGGGTAGCGCTCGCCATGGAAGCGCACCACGATGTGGTCCTCCGGGAAGCCGTTGGCCTTGAAATAGTCCACCACGGCGAGGGCGCGCCGCCGCGACAGATCGCGGTTGGTCAGGCGGTTGCCGCTGTTGTCCGAATGGCCATCCAGCTCCACGTGGTTCACGCTGGGGTCGGCCTTGATGTATTCGAGGATGATGTCCAGCTTGGCCTTGGCCATGTCATCGAGTTCGGTACCGCCACCGGGAAAGCCGACTTGGGCGTTCTTGATCTGGTCGAAGTTCACCGGCAGCAGTTTGGCGGTGCAGGTCTGGTAGTCGTTGTAGGCCTGGCGGAACTTGGTCGGCAGCAAGCGTACCTCGAAGGCTTCGCCGCCCGCCCGGGTACGGTGCCTGACCAACGGGCTGCGCCCTTCCATCAACCCGGAGAGCAGGCGCCCGGCCTGGTCCTGGGAACTGTTGAAGGGGACTTCGCCGTTGCCCACGGTGACCGAGCCGAGGTTGATGTCGCCGCGCCCCGGCTGCCAGGGTGCCGCCGCCGCCAGAAGGGTCGCGGAACCGGCGCCCATCCAATGTTCCCGCGCCTTCAGGCGGAACGTCGCCTGTTCGCCGGCGCGGCGCACGAATTCGCCACTGCCGAAATCGGTGATGGGCTGCACGAGGCGGCACTCGAAGATATCGCCGTCCACCTTCCATTCGACCTTTTCCAGGCGTGTCTGAAAGGTGATGGCCGCGGCGGGCAAGCTGGCGAACAGACTGAGCAGAACAAGATACTGGCGCACGGCGGGCTCCCACGGCGATCACTGCACTCGAAGGGGCTATCGGTCGGCTCCGGCGAAACTTGATAGCCAGTGCCTGCGAGGGGCTTTTCCGGTAGCATTCCATCCTTGATTTACCCGCCTGGAAGCCTCCATGTCCGACCGTTTGACCCTGCTGCGCCCCGACGACTGGCACATCCACCTGCGCGACGGCGCGCTGCTGCCGCACACCGTCGGCGATGTCGCGCGCACTTTCGGCCGCGCCATCGTCATGCCCAATCTGGTACCGCCGGTGCGCAACGCCGACGAAGCCGACGCCTACCGTCAGCGCATCCTCGCCGCTCGGCCGGCGGGCAGTCGCTTCGAACCGCTGATGGTGCTCTACCTCACCGACCTGACCCAGCCCGAGGACATACGCCGCGCCCAGGCCAGCGGGTTCGTCCATGCGGCCAAGCTGTACCCGGCGGGCGCCACCACCAACTCGGACTCCGGCGTCACGCGCCTGGAACTGATCTACCCGGCCCTGGAAACGATGGCCGAGGTCGGCATGCCGCTGCTGGTGCATGGCGAGGTCACCCGGCCGGAGATCGACGTGTTCGATCGCGAGAAAGTCTTCATCGACGAACACCTGGCTCGGCTGGTGGAGCGCTTCCCGACCCTCAAGGTGGTGTTCGAGCACATCACCACCCGCGACGCCGTGCAGTTCATCGAGGCGGCGTCGGCCAACGTCGGCGCCACCCTCACCGCCCATCACCTGCTGTACAACCGCAACCACATGCTGGTGGGCGGCATCCGGCCGCATTTCTTCTGCCTGCCGGTCCTCAAGCGCAACCGGCACCAGGAAGCGCTGCTCGACGCCGCCACCGGCGGCAACCCCAAGTTCTTCCTCGGCACCGACTCCGCGCCCCACGCACGCCACGCCAAGGAAGCGGCATGCGGCTGCGCCGGCTGCTACAGCGCCTATGCCGCCCTCGAACTCTATGCCGAAGCCTTCGAAGGACGTGACGCGCTGCACCGCCTGGAGGCGTTCGCCAGCCTGTACGGCCCGGACTTCTACGGCCTGCCGCGCAATCGCGATCGCATCACCCTGGTACGCCAGACATGGAACGCTCCCACCGAGCTGCCGCTCGGCGAGCACACAGTGATTCCGCTGCGCGCGGGCGAACCCCTGCGCTGGCGCCTGCAGGAGGACAACGCGTGAGCGAAGATCTGTTCGACGACGAACTCGACAACCAGGGCGGCGGCTCCATCCGCCATCCCATGGGCCAGCGCTTCCGTGGCTACCTTCCGGTGGTGGTGGACGTCGAGACCGGCGGCTTCAATTCCGCCACCGACGCCCTGCTGGAGATCGCCGCGGTGACCACCGGGATGGACGAGAAAGGCTTTCTCTATCCCGAGCACAGCTACTTCTTCCGCGTCGAACCCTTCGTCGGCGCCAACATCGAGGCGGCGGCGCTGGAGTTCACCGGGATCAAGCTGGACCATCCGCTGCGCATGGCGGTCAGCGAAGAGCACGCCCTGACCGAAATCTTCCGCGGCATCCGCAAGGCGCTCAAGGCGAACGGCTGCAAGCGCGCCGTCTTGGTCGGGCACAACAGCAGTTTCGACCTGGGCTTCCTCAATGCCGCGGTCAACCGTACCGGGCTCAAGCGCAACCCCTTCCACCCCTTCTCCAGCTTCGACACCGCCACCCTGGCCGGGCTCGCCTATGGCCAGACGGTCCTGGCCAAGGCCTGCCAGAGCGCCGGCATCGATTTCGATGGCCGCGAGGCCCACTCGGCCCGCTACGACACCGAAAAAACCGCCGAGCTGTTCTGCGGTATCGTCAACCGCTGGAAGCAGATGGGTGGCTGGACGGATTACGGCGACTGAATGCAGGCTCGCTGCCGGTCGATGCGCGAGCGCGGCGCCTTCCGGAACTCCGCCTCGCCGGACCGACCCGCCCTATGCACGGGTCATCCGGCCGCCAGACGGAGATTGTGCATTGAGAGCGACCGATCAGACCCGCACAGCCTCCAGTTCCTGGGTGACGCCCCAGCCGTCGAGGATTCCGCCAAGGGGCTCGACCACGGCCTCGAGGTCCTGCTCGAAGTCGTCTATGCCGCCGGACGTGGCGTACATCACCTTGCTCACTTGCAGATGCCAGGCACCGTCGCGGGCCGATACCTGGGCGTTCAACCACTCGCCGCGGAACTGGCCGGCAGCCAGCCGCGCCCGGTCCTCGTCCGGGAAGATCGCGTAGAACTCGATGGGATGGACGCGGGCGAAATCGAAACCGCCCTCTTTCATGTGGCGCAGCACGTTGCTGCTGATGTCGTCGTTGAAGGCTGTACTCATGAAGCGACCTCCTTTCAGCGATGAGAGAAGCGACGGCGCCGGCCGGAACCGGTGGACGCGCGATGGCGCCCCGTCGCGGATGGATGTCCTGCTTCTGACCGACGCGGCGCCCGGATATTCGAAGCGTCCGTCGGGCCCTCTCGCTAGCAGGGTAGCTGAACGTCGTGCCCATGCCGCGAATGCGGCTTCGAACGCGCCCGGCCGGTGAAGAAACCTACGATCAACGGAGGGCGGCTGCCGTTCCCCGGGCGGTCCATGCCCGCCCCGAACGGCCCTCGCCAGGAGCGCCCCATGCGCCAGTCACTCGTCGCCCTGCTGATCCTGCTGCTCTCCGCCTGTACCCAGGTGCCGACGCAAACGCCGTCCCGGCCCCAGGGAATCCTCTACGTTCCCCCTCTCACCCTGACCCTGATCGACTACGGACGCTTCAGCCTGCTCTACGACTGCGAACGCGGCGAGGCCCACCGCTTCCAGTACCGCCTGGATGCGGATCATGGCACGCTCAAGCGACCCAATGCCTTCACCCTGGACAAAGCCTTCCCGGCCGGCTGCGCCCAACAGCTCACCAGCCAGCGCTACAACAAGGTGCATGCCGGCTTCGATGTCGGCCACCTGGCGCCGATCAACCAGTTCGACGACGACCTGCCGACCATGCTCGAAACCAATCACATGCCCAACCTGGTGCCCCAGTTGAGCCAGCACAACCGGCGGACCTGGTATGCGACCGAACTGATCGCCGAGTGCTATCGGGATATCCGGCCGCTGGAGGTGATCGGTGGCGTGGTCTACGGCGACAGCGACGCCGATCGGGCCAACGATTATTTCGTCGAATCCCACGGAATCCGCACGCCGGAATTCTTCTGGCGGGTCATCCTGACCACTGATCCCCTCGACGAACATCCGAAGATCATCGCCTGGTACATCCCGCACCGCGAAGGACTGGGCACCGACATCGATCCCTACCTGGTCAGCGTGCACCAGTTGGAACGGCTGCTCGGCCCCGACGAACCCAGCATCGAGGTGCCGGAACTATTGAAAGACGACAAGGCGGCCTTCAGTTGGCCATTGCCGCAGAGCTGCAACCGTAGCTGAGCGGCCAAGGGCGCGTACCGCCTCCGTAGCCGCAACCCCCGGTAAGGCCAGGGCCCGCCTTGCCAGGGGTCTGTACGAAAAGCCACGCGCGAAGGCGAAAACAGGCGAAGCAGCGGGGTTTAGGGCTGTAGATGAGCGGGCTGAGCCTGTTTTTAACCCGGCATCACCGAGCGCAGGCACTTTTTTTCATACAGGCCTAAAGGCCGAAGCGATCACGACCGGTCCATCCGGGAGCAAAAGACATATCTGCCGTAGCGGGCGAGGTCACGGGAAGAACACGATGCCGCCTTTACATTCACAAAAGAGGAAACCGCCATGGCCCTGATCGAAATCGCCCTTGCACGAGCGCTGACCGCCTATGGAGGAAGGACCGACAAGGCCGGGCAGCCCTACATCCTGCACCCGCTCAGATTGATGGCCAGGATGCCGGACACCGCTGCCCAACTGGTCGCCCTCCTGCACGACGTGATCGAAGACGCCCCCACCAGCGCCGCTGACCTCCTGGCAGAAGGAATGCCCGCCGAGGTCGTCGAGGCAGTGGTGCTCCTGACCCGCCTCGACGGCGAAAGCTACGCCGACTTCATCGAGCGCATTCGCCCGCACCGCCTGGCGCGAATGGTCAAGCTGGCCGACATCGAGGACAACCTCGACGTGCTGCGGCTCGCCTCCTTGACCGATGAGGATATGGCGCGCGTGAAGAAATACCACCAGGCCTGGCACCGCTTGGCCTCGGTGGATAAGCACTGACTTGCCGCTCGAACCAGGCCTCTTGCATACACACGGGCCCAACGCCCACCAGCCCGCCCAAGACGAACAGGGACTGGTGAGGATGAGTGACGCTTACAGGTTCTTTGAAAGGCCTCACAAATCCGGCCGAGTACCCATACGTCGTCCGATCGGTTTTGGTAAAAACTTTTTGCGGCCGGTCTGGCCGTGGGAGCCAGCAAAGGCTTCTTGGATCTTTCGACACGCAAGGAAACTGGAATGAAAGCAGTAAATCAGTTCAAGTTTGCCATCCTTCCGTTCGCCCTCCTCGCGGCCAGCGCCGCTCAGGCGACCGGTATGCTGATCACAACGGAAGACGAGTTCGTCAAGCAAATCGACGACAAATGGGTGCAGGTCGAGCCTCATACCTATCGCCTCGAGACCGAGAGCAGTTCTACGGAGATCGGGTTCGGCGAAGCCGCAGCCGAGAAGTACCTGGCATACCTGCGCAGCCTCGACGAAGAAGCGGCCACCAAAGCCTCCGCGAACGGCAATGGCGTGCAAGAAACCATCCAGGCGCTGGAAGCCGATCTGGCGCAAAAATCCTCGAAGGCGGCAAAGGTCGTCGTAGATGGGCCTAGCGCTTGCGGCCAGGGTTGGACCCTGAATATCGATCCTCACGTGGGCCTGGGCAACCTGAACCTGAGTACAGAGAACTTCTTTGCCCCGGTCGGGCCCTTCGCGCCCAAGCCCGTGACGCTTTACTCCACGTCGACGATCTACGGTTCCGGCAATCCGGCACCGGACAGTAACTCCAAAACGACGGTGCTCAATTCCGAGGACTTCGGTTCCGTGACGAGCAATGTCTTGTCCGTCGCCTTCGCCGGCACGTGGTACAGCTATGGTGCCGTGCGCAATCAAAACTGCACGGGCTCCAGTTCCTTCGTGTCGGTCTCGCGAACTGGCAGCTTCTAACTAGAAGCACGTGGCAGGGCCCGTCTCGTCGGGCCCTGCCTTCACGCGACCTCGATGTCACCCAGCCCTCTCTACTGGCGTCAGCAGCTCCACAGACTAGCGACGAGCGGTACGCGCTCATTCGGCAGGATCGCACCGGTGATCTCGACGAATATCCCGGTGTTTGGGCTATCGCCTCTGGGCTTCAAGGCAATCACTGAACGATTCCAAATGGACGGGGCGATGGGTGATATCGCCTTCCGTCTGATCCCGGCGGCCTATGCGAGCTGACGCGGATTGCCAATCCGTCCGGGTGCAGGGTACAAATGCTGCCTCGCTCGGTTGAGCGCGCGGCTCCGAGACGGTGGAAACGGGCGTAAGCCAACCGGAGCGAGCCGAACGAAAGGCAAGCTTTAGCCATGCCCTCACGTGGGCAAACGGGACCTCCTTGTACCTTCGCGACATTTGCTTATAAGATCGCGTCCTTCCCTATTTCGTCGCCTCGCGCGGCTTTTTGCCGCGGCTTCCCTTCGTTTTTCCCGAAAAACCCGGAGCCCGGCCGTTGTACATAAGGTGTGAATGATGAGCGCAAGGCATTTTCTCTCGTTGATGGACTGTACGCCCGCCGAGCTGAACAGCCTGATCCGCCGAGGCGTCGAGCTGAAAGCCCTGCGCGACCGCGGCGTGCTCTATGAACCCCTGCGGAACCGGGTGCTGGGCATGATCTTCGAGAAGGCCTCCACCCGTACCCGGCTTTCCTTCGAGGCCGGAATGATCCAGTTCGGCGGCCAGGCGATCTTTCTTTCGCCGCGGGATACCCAGCTCGGCCGTGGCGAGCCCATCGGCGATTGCGCCAAGGTCATGTCGCGGATGCTCGACGCGGTGATGATCCGCACCTTCGCCCACAGCACCCTCACCGAATTCGCCGCCCATTCGCGAGTGCCGGTGATCAATGGCCTCTCCGACGACCTGCACCCCTGCCAGTTGCTGGCGGACATGCAGACCTACCTGGAACACCGCGGCGCCATCGCCGGCAAGACGGTGGCCTGGATCGGCGACGGCAATAACATGTGCAACACCTATATCGAGGCGGCGGTGCAATTCGACTTCGAACTGCGCATCGCCTGCCCCGAGGGCTACGAACCCAAGGCGGCATTCCTCGAGCGCGCCGAGGGCCGCGTGCGTATCGTCCGCGACCCGCGCGAAGCGGTCGCCGGCGCCAGCCTGGTGAGCACCGACGTCTGGACCTCCATGGGCCAGGAAGAGGAAGCCGCCAAGCGGCTGGCACTGTTCGCGCCCTATCAGGTCGATCGCGCGCTGCTGGACGCCGCCCATCCAGACGTGCTGTTCCTGCACTGTCTGCCCGCCCACCGTGGCGAGGAAATCAGCGAAGACCTGCTGGACGATCCCCGGTCGCAAGCCTGGGACCAAGCGGAAAATCGCCTGCATGCGCAGAAAGCGCTGCTGGAATTCCTCGTCGAACACGCCTCTCACGCATGAACGATATCCTTCTGAGCCTCCGCGACATGGCCTGCGGCTACCACGAGCACACCGTGGTGCAACGCCTCAATCTCAACCTCAAGGCCGGCGACATCGGCTGCCTGCTCGGCTCCTCGGGCTGCGGCAAGACCACCACCCTGCGCGCCATCGCCGGCTTCGAACCGGTGCAGGAAGGGGAAATCCTTCTCGCCGGGGAACGGCTTTCCGCGCCGGGTTTCACCCTGGCGCCGGAAAAGCGCCGGATCGGCATGGTGTTCCAGGACTATGCGCTGTTCCCCCACCTGAGCGTGGCGGACAACATCGCCTTCGGCATCCGCAAGCACCCGCAGCGCGAGCGCATCACCGCCGAGATGCTGGAACTGGTCAACCTCGTCGGCCTCGGCCAGCGCTACCCCCACGAGCTGTCCGGCGGCCAGCAGCAACGGGTTTCCCTGGCCCGCGCCCTGGCGCCGGAGCCGAAGCTGCTGCTGCTCGACGAACCCTTCTCCAACCTCGACGGCGAACTGCGCCGGCGGCTCAGCCATGAGGTTCGCGACATTCTCAAAGGCCGCGGAACCAGTGCGATCCTGGTGACCCACGACCAGGAGGAAGCCTTCGCCGTCAGCGATCACGTCGGGGTCTTCAACCAGGGTCGCCTGGAGCAGTGGGATACGCCCTACAACCTCTACCACGAGCCGCAGACGCCCTTCGTGGCCAGTTTCATCGGCCAGGGCTACTTCATCCGCGGCCAGCTCCAGGACCAGGACAGCGTGCGGACGGAGCTCGGCCTGATTCGCGGCAATCGCGCCTATGGCCTGCCCAGCGGCAGCGCGGTGGACGTGCTGTTGCGTCCGGACGATATCGAGCATGCGCCGGACAGCAGCCTGCAGGCTCGGGTGGTGGGCAAGACGTTCCTCGGCGCCGCCACGCTCTACCGCCTGCAGTTGCCCAGCGGCACCCAGCTGGAATCGATCTTCCCCAGCCAGACCGATATCTCGCCGGGGCAGGACGTGGGCATCCGGGTCGCCGCCGCCCACCTGGTGCTGTATCCGGCGCAGGCGGCCGCCGAGCAGACCTCGACCAGCGGTGTGCGCCGCTGCCAGGGAGCGGCCTGAGGCGGTGCCCGGCTGACCTCAACCGAGGTGCAGGCGACCGCTGCCGACCAGAACCGCGTGACCGGCGATCTTCACCCGGTCGCCCTGCAAGCGACACCAGAGGCGCCCACCGCGGCGCCCGCCCTGGTAGGCCTGCAGCACCGGCCGGCCCAGCCGCTCGGCCCAATACGGAATCAGGATGCAGTGGGCCGAACCGGTCACCGGATCCTCGTCGATTCCCAACGCGGGCGCGAAATTGCGCGAGACGAAATCGAACTCACGGCCTCCGGCCGTGACGATCACCGCATCCCACGCCAGCCCGGCCAAGGCTTTCAGGTCCGGCGCGCACGCCCGCACCGCGTCCTCCGACTCCAGCACCACCAGTAGTTGCGATGCATCCAGCACCGCCACCGGCGTCTGGCCAAGCATCTGCGCCAGCCCGGCCGGTTCGGCGATGACGCGCGACGGCGCCGCCGGAAAATCCAGCGCCAGCCGGCCGTGCTCGCGGGTGACCGCGAGGGTCCCGCTGTGGCAGGTGAAGGCGAGCCTGTCGCCGGGCTCGCGATAGACCTCGAACAGCACGTGGGCGGTCGCCAGGGTGGCATGCCCGCACAGAGGCACTTCGGTGGTCGGGGTGAACCAGCGAATCCGCCAGGCGGCCTCTTCGCGGACCACGAAGGCGGTTTCCGCCAGGTTGTGTTCGGCGGCGATCCGCTGCATCAGCTCGTCGTCGAGCCACTGCTCGAGCCGATAGACCATCGCGGGGTTGCCGGAAAAGGGCTGGTCGGCGAAGGCGTCGACCTGATGGAATTCCAAAGGCATGGCGGGCTCCCGGGGACAAGAAGGCCCAGCATGCCCTGCCGCGCAGGCGCGCCACTCATACAGCTGTGGCGCAATACGACCATACAAGGCAGGCCGCCCAGTCGGCGAAGGGGCGGCTACTACGCGTTCAGCAGGCCACGGAATCGCCGCTGCGCACCCGCACCACGGCGTCCAGCCAGCCTGCGTAGAGGGCATCGCGTTGCGGCGTATCCATGCCCGGCTGGAAGCGCTGCTGGCGCTGCCAGTGGCTGGCGATCTCGTCGAGGTCGCGATAGAGGCCCGCTTGCAGGCCGGCCAGGTAGGCCACGCCGAGGGCGGTGGTTTCGGTGATCTCCGGACGCTCGACGGTCACGCCGAGGATGTCGGCGAGGAATTGCATCACCCAGTTGTTCTCCACCATGCCACCGTCCACCCGCAGCGAACGGGGCGGTACCGCGCCGTCCTGGCGCATGGCCTCGAGCAGGTCGCGGGTCTGGTAGCAGACCGATTGCAGCCCGGCGGTGACGATTTCCTTGATCCCGGTGTCGCGGGTCAGGCCGAAGATCGCGCCGCGTGCCTTGGGGTCCCAGTAGGGCGCACCCAGGCCGGTGAACGCCGGCACCAGGTAGACGCCGCAGGCGTGCCCGGTCTGCTCGGCCAGGGCCTCGGTCTCGCGGGCATGGTTGATCAGCTTGACGCCGTCGCGCAGCCATTGCACCGCCGCGCCGGCGACGAAGATGCTGCCCTCCACCGCGTAGGCGACCCGGCCCCCGAGCCGGTATCCGACGGTGGTGAGCAGGCGGTTCTTCGACACCACCGGGGTTTCCCCGGTGTTCTGGATCATGAAGCAGCCGGTGCCGTAGGTGCTCTTGATCATGCCCGGATGGAAGCAGGCCTGGCCGACCAGGGCCGCCTGCTGGTCGCCGGCCATGCCGAGCACCGGGATGGCGGCGCCGAGCAGGGCCTTCTCGGTGATCCCGAAGTCGGCCGCGCAATCGAGCACCTCCGGCAGCAGGCTGCGCGGAATCTCGAAGAGCGCCAGCAATTCGTCGTCCCATGCCTGGGTATGGATGTTGAACAGCAGGGTGCGCGAGGCGTTGGTGGCATCGGTACGGTGGGAGCGACCACCGGTGAGGCGCCAGAGCAGGAAGCTGTCGACCGTGCCGAAGCGCAGCTCGCCGCGCTCCGCCCGCTCGCGGGCCCCGGGCACGTTCTGCAGGATCCAGCGCAATTTGGTCGCCGAGAAGTAGGGGTCGATGAGCAGGCCGGTCTTGGCGCTGACCTGCGCCTCGTGTCCGGCGGCTTTCAGTTCGGCGCAATAGTCAGCGGTGCGCCGGTCCTGCCAGACGATCGCCCGGTGGATCAGCTCGCCGCTGCCGGCGTCCCAGACCAGGGTGGTCTCGCGCTGGTTGGTGATGCCGATGGCGGCGACGTCGCCGGCGCTCAGCCCCTGCTGCGCCAGCGCGTCGCGGCAGACCGCCAGGGTGCTCTGCCAGATTTCCTCGCCATCGTGCTCGACCCAGCCGTCGTTGGGGAAGTACTGCTTGAATTCCCGCTGGCTCCTGGCCACGGGCAACCCCTGGGCGTTGAACAGGATGGCGCGGGAGCTGGTGGTGCCCTGGTCGATGGCGAGCAAATGGTGGGACATGTGGTTTCCGACAGGTAGGAGTAGGAGGACGACCGGATCAGCTCCGGGGTGGATTCATTCGCGACCGATGGCGGCGAAGCGCGCCTGGGTGTGCTCGGCCAGGACGTCGGCGCTCAGCTCCACCTCCAGCCCGCGCCGACCGGCACTGACATGGATGCTGGGGTGCAGGCGAGCTGACGCGTCGATGAAGGTGCGCAGGCGTTTCTTCTGTCCCAGGGGACTGATGCCGCCCACCAGGTAGCCGGTGGCGCGCTGGGCGATCTGCGGGTCGGCCATGTCGGCCTTCTTTACGCCCGCCGCCTGGGCCAGGGCCTTCAGGTCGAGGGTCCCGGCCACCGGCACGACCGCGACCAGCAGCTCGCCCTTTTCCGATGCCGCCAACAGCGTCTTGAACACCCGTGCCGGGTCCAGGCCGAGCTTCTCCGCCGCCTCCAGGCCATAGGAAGGCGCCTTGGGGTCGTGGCTGTAGCTGTGCACCCGGTGCGCGGCACGGGCTTTTTTCAACAGGTCGATGGCCGGGGTCATGGGTCGCTCCTAAAGGCTCATTCCGGGCAGGCGCTCACCTTAAATCATCGCCAGGGCGAACGCATGGCGTGGGCCGCCGGGTCGTCGCGCAGGAGGTCGTCGCCATCTGACTGGCCGTCCGGTCGGCGATCGGCCGCAACCCGGGGGTCGTGTTTCGGATGAGCGTTCACCTTCGCGCTTTGACAGCATTCCTTTATGACTATATTTTTTCGAATGCGAACAATCTTACGGCTACCCGCCATAAATACAAGAACAGACCAAGAGAGCCCCCCATGACCACTGCCACCCCTTCGTCCTTGATGGGCCAATGCCTGGCCGAATTCCTCGGCACCGCCCTGTTGATCTTCTTCGGCACCGGCTGCGTCGCGGCGCTCAAGGTCGCCGGCGCCAGCTTCGGCCTGTGGGAGATCAGCATCATCTGGGGGGTGGGCGTAAGCATGGCGATCTACCTCAGCGCGGGCGTCTCCGGCGCCCACCTGAACCCGGCGGTGAGCATCGCCCTGTGCCTGTTCGCCGGTTTCGAAGGGCGCAAGCTGCCCTTTTACATCCTCGCCCAGGTGGCGGGCGCGTTCTGCGCCGCGGCGCTGGTGTACACCCTCTACAGCAGCCTGTTCTTCGAATACGAACATGCCCAGCATCTCGTTCGCGGCAGCGAGGCCAGCCTGGGGCTGGCGGCGGTGTTCTCCACCTACCCGCACCCCGCGCTGTCCGTGGGCCAGGCGTTCCTGGTGGAGACCGTGATCACGGCGATCCTGATGGCGGTGATCATGGCCCTGACCGACGACGACAACGGCTTGCCCAGCGGTCCGCTGGCGCCCCTGCTGATCGGCTTGCTGATCGCGGTGATCGGCAGCGCCATGGGCCCGCTGACCGGTTTCGCGATGAACCCGGCGCGGGACTTCGGTCCCAAGCTGATGACCTACCTGGCCGGCTGGGGGCCCATCGCCTTCACCGGTGGCCGTGACGTCCCGTATTTCCTGATCCCGATCTTCGCGCCGATCCTCGGCGCTTGCCTGGGCGCCGGCGGCTATCGTGTGCTGATCGCCCGCCACTTGCCGGGCGCCGCCGTCGGCGCGGTCGCGGAAACCGCGCCCGCCAGCAACGTGCAAGCCTCCTGAAGCCCTTACCTGCCAAAAGGCTCCTGCCATGACCGACATCCACAAGAAGAAATACATCGTCGCCCTGGACCAGGGCACCACCAGTTCGCGCGCCATCGTTTTCGATCGCGACGCCAGCGTGGTCAGCCAGGCCCAACGTGAATTCGCCCAGTTCTACCCCCAGGCCGGCTGGGTCGAGCACGACCCGATGGAAATCTGGGCCACGCAGAGCTCGGTGATGGTGGAAGCCCTCGCCCAGGCCAACATCGGCCATGAAGAAGTCGCCGCCATCGGCATCACCAACCAGCGCGAAACCACCCTGGTCTGGGACAAGCAGAGCGGGCGGCCCATCCACAACGCCATCGTCTGGCAATGCCGGCGCAGCGCCTCGATCTGCGAACAGCTCAAGCGCGACGGCCTGGAAGACTACATCCGCGACACCACCGGGCTGGTCATCGACCCCTACTTCTCCGGCACCAAGCTGAAGTGGATCCTCGACCGGGTCGAAGGCAGCCGCGAACGCGCCCGCCGCGGCGAGCTGCTGTTCGGCACCATCGACAGCTGGCTGATCTGGAAACTCACCGAGGGCAAGGTCCACGTCACCGACTACACCAATGCCTCGCGCACCCTGCTGTTCAACATCCATACCCTGGATTGGGACAAGCGCATGCTGCAGGTGCTGGACATCCCGCGGGAGCTGCTGCCGAGCGTTCGCTCCTCGTCGGAGGTCTATGGCTACGCCAGCCTCGGCGGTGTCGGCGGCGGCGAAATCCCCATCGCCGGGATCGCCGGCGACCAGCAGGCCGCCCTGTTCGGGCAGATGTGCGTCGAGCCCGGCCAGGCCAAGAACACTTACGGCACCGGCTGTTTCCTGCTGATGCACACCGGCGACAAGGCGGTGAAATCCACCCACGGCCTGCTCACCACCCTCGCCTGCGGCCCGCGCGGCGAAGTCGGCTACGCCCTCGAAGGGGCGGTGTTCAATGGCGGCTCGACGGTGCAATGGCTGCGCGACGAGCTGAAGGTGATCAACGATTCCTTCGATTCCGAATACTTCGCCACCAAGGTCAAGGACAGCAACGGCGTCTACCTGGTGCCGGCCTTCACCGGCCTCGGCGCGCCCTACTGGGACCCCTACGCCCGCGGCGCGGTCTTCGGCCTGACCCGCGGGGTCAAGGTGGATCACCTAATCCGCGCCACCTTGGAATCCATCGCCTACCAGACCCGCGACGTGCTCGACGCCATGCAGCAGGATGCCGGCGAACGCCTGCGCGCGCTGCGGGTGGACGGCGGCGCGGTGGCGAACAACTTCCTCATGCAGTTCCAGGCCGACCTGCTCGGCACCCAGGTCGAACGCCCGGAAATGCGCGAGACCACCGCCCTCGGCGCCGCCTATTTGGCCGGCCTGGCCAGCGGCTTCTGGAGCAGCCTGGACGAGCTGAAGCGCAAGTCGGTGATCGAGCGGGTCTTCGAACCGCAATGCGACGAGGCCCAGCGCGAGAAGCGCTACGCGGGCTGGAAGAAGGCCGTGGAGCGCACCCGCGGCTGGGAAGACACCGACGACTGAGGCTCGCCGGCCGCTGCGGTACGCGCTCGCCGGCAGGGCTCGATCGACCTCGCCGGCTGACAGGGATAGGCCACGTGCGGCATGCTTGGGGACTTTCGGGTCCCCGGCCCCGCAGCACGAGAGCGATCAATGAATCTGCCCCCACGCCAGCAAAGCATCATCGAAGAGGTGCGGGAACGCGGCTACCTGAGCATCGAAGAGATGGCGCAGATGTTCGCGGTCACCCCGCAGACGATCCGCCGCGACATCAACCAGCTCGCCGAGCAAGGCCGCCTGCGCCGTTACCACGGCGGTGCTGCCTACGATTCGAGCATCGAAAACACCGCTTACACCATGCGCGCCGACCAGATGCGCGACGAGAAGCAACGCATCGCCGAAGCCATCGCCGGCCTGGTACCGGACGATGCCTCGCTGTTCATCAACATCGGCACCACCACCGAGGCCATCGCCCGCGCCCTGCTCAATCACCGCAACCTGAAGATCATCACCAACGACCTGCACGTGGCGACCATCCTCAGCGCCAAGGAGGACTTCGAGGTGCTGGTGGCGGGAGGCACGGTACGGGTAGACGGCGGCATCGTCGGCCAGGCCGCGGTGGATTTCATCCAGCAGTTCCGCGCCGACTTCGCCCTGGTGGGCATCAGCGGCATCGACGAGGACGGCAGCCTGCTCGACTTCGACTACCAGGAAGTACGGGTCTCCCGGGCGATCATCGACAACGCCCGACAGGTCTTCCTCGCCGCCGACTCCAGCAAGTTCGGCCGTAACGCCCTGGTGCGCCTGGGCTCCATCACCCTGGTCAACCGGGTGTTCAGCGACAGCCCGCCGCCGCCCTCGGTGGCGCACCTGATGGCCCAGCACAAGGTCCACCTCGACCTGGTCTGACGCCTGGGCCTGGCACGGCTTCCGAGCGGCGGCCAGCCACCCACTCCCCAGCTCCGAATTACGCGCGTTCGGCAACGCTGGAGGCGCGCCGCTGCCCGGGTGAGCGGAATACCCACGTCGCCACCTCGATGCCCGCCGCGTATTACGAAGCCACGCCGTGGGAGCGCCGTGGACTGCCCGGGCAACGCCCGTATCCCAGTACCGAGCCCTGCTCAACGCCGCGGCCGGAGATGGTATTCCATGCTGGCCAATAACCTTGCTTTCGCCTATGCTATTTTCGAATTCGAACTTATTCCGTTCACTTTCGATTGCAGGTCACTCGCCATGAATCCAACCGCGCATGCCTCCGCCCCCCTCGCCGAAGTCTACGATCTCGCCGTGATCGGCGGCGGGATCAACGGCGTCGGGATCGCCGCGGACGCTGCCGGACGAGGATTGTCGGTGTTCCTTTGCGAAAAGGACGACCTCGCGCAGCACACGTCTTCCGCCAGCAGCAAGCTGATCCATGGTGGCCTGCGCTACCTCGAACATTACGAATTCCGCCTGGTGCGCGAAGCGCTGGCGGAGCGCGAGGTGCTGCTCGCCAAGGCGCCGCACATCGTCAAGCCGATGCGTTTCGTCCTACCGCACCGGCCGCACCTGCGTCCCGCCTGGATGATCCGCGCCGGGCTGTTCCTCTACGACAACCTCGGCAAACGCAAGCAGTTGAAAGCCTCCCGGGGCCTGCGCTTCGACCTGGCCTCGCCGCTCAAGCCGGAGATCCGCCAGGGTTTCGAGTACGCCGACTGCTGGGTGGACGACGCGCGCCTGGTTGTGCTGAATGCCATGACCGCCCGCGAGCACGGCGCCCATTTGCACACCCGCACCCGCTGCGTCAGCGCCCGGCGCAGCAAGGGCCTCTGGCACATCCACCTGGAGCGGGCCGATGGCAGCCTGTATTCGATCCGCGCCCGCGCGCTGGTGAACGCCGCTGGCCCCTGGGTGGCGCGATTCATCAAGGAAGACCTCAAGCAACCCTCGCCCTACGGCATCCGCCTGATTCAGGGCAGTCACATCGTGGTGCCGCGCCTCTACGAGGGCGAGCACGCCTATATCCTGCAGAACGAGGATCGGCGCATCGTGTTCGCCATCCCCTATCTGGAGCGCTTCACCCTGATCGGCACCACCGATCGCGAATACCGTGGCGACCCCGCGGACGTGAAGATCAGCGAGGAAGAAATCGACTACCTGCTGGCGGTGGTCAACGCACACTTCACCCGTCCGCTGGACCGTTCGAACATCCTGCACAGCTTTTCCGGGGTGCGGCCGCTGTGCGACGACGAATCCGACGAGCCTTCGGCGATCACCCGCGACTACACCCTGTCGCTGTCCGGCGATACGGGCGACGCGCCCTTGCTTTCGGTGTTCGGCGGCAAGCTGACCACCTACCGCAAACTGGCCGAATCCGCGCTGGCGCTGCTCGCCAGCCATTTCCCCACCCTGGGCCGGGCCTGGACCGCCGAGGCGACGCTGCCGGGCGGCGAAGGCATGACCACTCCAGAGGACCTGGCGCGCGCTCTGCGCGACCGTTTCGACTGGCTGCCGGAATCCCTGGCGCGGCGTTGGGCCGTGACCTACGGCAGCCGGACCTGGAAGATGCTGGACGGTGTGCGGAGCCTGGACGACCTGGGCGAATGCCTCGGCGGCGACCTCCACACCCGTGAAGTCGATTATCTGTGCCGGGAAGAATGGGCGGTCGACGCCAGCGACATCCTCTGGCGCCGGACCAAGCTCGGGCTCTTTCTCGCCCCCGCGGAACGACAAGCCCTGGCCGACTACCTGCGTGCGCGTGCCGTGGAAACGTCCGCGCCGGGCCTTGAGCAGCCACGCGGCACCGATCGAATCGCTGGATAGTTTCGATACGAAAACAGGGAACATCGCGGCGCTTCTCCGGCTTAGCATCTACGCCTCGTCCACGAGGAAATCGCCATGAACGCCGCCGACACGCCCCGCCAGGTCTTGCAGCAATCCACCGGCCGCCCCGCATCCGACGGTGCGGGGGTCAATCTGATCCGGGTGTTCGCCGAACGCGGCGACGGGCGCTTCGACCCCTTCCTGATGCTCGACGAGTTCGGCTCGGCCAATCCCGACG
The DNA here is from genome assembly GCF_025642785.1 of Pseudomonas sp. RIT-PI-AD. Lineage (GTDB taxonomy): Bacteria > Pseudomonadota > Gammaproteobacteria > Pseudomonadales > Pseudomonadaceae > Pseudomonas_T. Next base: position 79,261 of record NZ_JANZKU010000001.1, on the reverse strand, counting down.
ACTACGTGGCGGGCTTCCCTGCGCACCCCCACCGCGGCTTCGAGACCGTCACCTACATGCTCGAAGGGCGCATGCGCCACGAAGACCACCTGGGCAACCTGGGCCTGCTGCGCGACGGCGGCGTGCAGTGGATGACCGCCGCGCGCGGCATCATCCACAGCGAGATGCCGGAACAGCAGGCCGGCGTCATGCGCGGTTTCCAGCTCTGGCTCAACCTGCCGGGCAAGGACAAGTTGAGCGAGCCGTCCTATCGCGACTTCGATCCCAGTGAAATTCCCCGGCTGCGCACCTCTGGGGGCGTGGAGGTCAAGGTGATCGCCGGTCGCTATGAAGACGGCGAAATCAGCCAGCCAGGCGCGGTGCAGCGCCCGCACACCGATCCGCAGATGTTCGATCTCGACCTGCCGCCAGGCGGCCGTGCCGCGCCACGCCTTCCCGATGGGCATCGCCTGTTGCTCTACGCGTTCGAGGGCGAACTGGAAGTCAACGGAACGGTGCTGAGCAAGGGTGGCCTGGCCCTGCTGGCGGAACGCGGCAGCCTGGAGCTCGCCAGTGGCGGCGGCGCACGCGTGCTGTTGCTGGCGGGAAGGCCCCTCGGCGAACCCATCGTCCAGTACGGCCCCTTCGTGATGAACACCCGCGAAGAAATCGATCAGGCCGTGAGGGATTTCCGCGCCGGTCAACTGACCGGCTGAGCGGAGGAAATACCCGCCCATTATTGAGAATAAGTCTCATACAGGATAGATTGACCGCCCTTTCACCTGACTGATCCGGCGATGTTCAAGGAACGCGAAACCCTGCTGTGCGTCTCCCACGCGATAGCCGTGAGTCGTCCCATCCGTGTGTGCGGATGCCAGACGCCCGGCGGACCATGTCCCGAGCGATCCCTCGACCCGCGCGCCGTCGCGCGGCCATGGGTGTCCCGGTCAGCTCGGCACCTACTGGATGCGCGGAGGCATGGGCATCCAGGCGCTACGCGGGCGCGGCGATTCCCGGCGATGCGCGAGGCAAGACGATGAAGGCCGCGGCCTCGCTTCCCTTGCGCTATCGCCTGGCGGTCGCCTCGCGCAGCCTGGCGGCCATCCTCGGCGGTTATGCCCTGGCCACCGCCAGCAGCCTGTGCCTGGCCCTGTGGTTGCCCCTGGCCCGCTCCGAAGCGGTGCTGGTCGGGACCATGGCGAGCTTCCTGGTCTATTGCTGCGCGGCCCTGTGGGCGTTCGCCTGCCGGACGGCGCTGTCCGCCTGGATCGGGATCGGCGTGCCGGCGGCCCTGCTCGGCGCCCTCGCCTGGCTGGCGAAACAGGGGGCCTCGGCATGAAGGGGGGGTTCCGCCAATCCATGGCCTGGCTGCATACCTGGACCGGGCTGGTGCTGGGCTGGCTGCTGTTCGCCATTTTCCTGACGGGTTCGGTCAGCTACTTCAAGGAAGAAATCGACCACTGGATGCATACCGAGCGGCATGCCCTGGAGGCCGACCGGTTATCCCTGGAGCGGGTGATCGCGCAGATGCAGCGCCTCGCGCCGGACGCGCCGAGCTGGACGCTCGCCCTGCCGGACGCGCGCCGGCCGACGGTCGAGGCCTTCTGGCCGGGAGGCCAGGGCCGGCGCTTCGGCAGCGCCACCCTCGATCCGGCCAGCGGCGACGAACTGCAGGGCAAGCCCACCCACGGCGGCGAGTTCTTTTACGCCTTCCATTTCCAGCTCTGGCACCTGAACCCGATCACCGGACGGATCATCGTCGGCATCGCCAGCATGTTCATGTTCGTGGCCTTGATCAGCGGAATCGTCACCCACAAGAAGATCTTCAAGGACTTCTTCACCCTGCGCCCGCGCAAGGGCCAACGCTCCTGGCTCGATGGCCATAACCTGTCGGCCGTGCTGTCGCTGCCGTTCCACCTGCTGATCACCTTCAGCGGCCTGGTCATGCTGATGCACATCTATATGCCCTGGCCGATGCTGGCGCAGTACGGCGATGAACGCCTCAAGCTGTTCAACGAGATAGCGCCTCGGGTCCAGGAGATTCCCCGCAGCGGCACCGGCGCCGCGTTGCCGGCGCTCGCCCCGCTGCTCGAGCAGGCCCGGGAGCGCTGGAACGGCGCGCCGGCGGGCAGCCTGGTCATCCACAACCCGGGGGACGCCAATGCGCGCATCGAGGTCGTCGGCGCGGACCGTGACCGGCTCAGCCGCATGGGTGCTCGGCTGGTGTTCGATACCGATGGCAGGCTGGTCGAGGAAGTCCGCGCGCCACAACCGGCGGCGCAGGTCTATCACGTCCTCTACGGCCTGCACATGGGGCGTTTCGCCGAGCCGGCGCTGCGCTGGCTGTACTTCGTCTGCGGCCTGTCCGGTTGCTTCATGATCGCCAGCGGCCTGGTGCTCTGGGTGGTGAAGCGAGCCGCCCAGGCGGGCAAGCAAGCCAGCGTGCCGAGGGGGCTGCGCCTGGTGCAGGTGCTCAACGTCGGCTTCCTCGCCGGGCTCCCGCTGGCCATGACCAGCTACCTGTGGGCCAATCGGCTGCTGCCGGCGGGACTCGCCGAGCGAGACGCCTGGGAGGTCCATGTGTTCTTCATCACCTGGACCCTGGCGTTGCTGCACCCGCTGGCGCGCGGACACCGGCGCGCCTGGGTCGAACAACTGGCACTGGGCGCGGCGCTGCTGTTCAGCCTGCCGTTCCTCGATGCCGCGCTCGGGCAAACGTCCTGGCCAAGGGGCTGGGCCTACGCAGACTGGCTGTTGAGTGGCTTCGACCTGGCCTGCCTCGGCCTGGGCACCCTGCTCGGTTGGCTGGCCTGGAAGGTCGCGCGCCATCGTCCGGCGGTCAAGCCGGCTCGCACGCAACGGCCGGCCAAGCCGGCACCGGGGCCGCGCCCACGGGAGCTGGACATCGGCGACGAGCCGACCCTGGCCACGGAGCGACACGGATGATCCTGCTCGCCCTGAGCCTGGCCTATGCCGGCTACTGCGCGCTGTGCCTGGCGATGAACCGTCACCACAGCGATACCTTCGGAGCCCCGCCGAGCGCCCGGCGCGCGCGCCTGCTGCGCGGCATCGGCGGGCTGGCGCTGGCGCTGTCATTCACGCTTTGCGTGATGGCACGCGGCGCGCCGCTCGGCAGCGTGCTGTGGGTCGGCCTGCTGGTGGCCGCCGGGCTGCTGCTGGTCCTGCTGCACCCCTATGCGGCACGCTTGTGCGTCGGCCTGGCGATCGGCGCACCGCTGCTCAGCCTGGCGCTCCTGCCATTTGCCTGAAGACTTGCCCGCGCCTTGAGGCGGACGCGCCTCAGCTCTCGCGGACGTCGAGGAAATCCAGGAGCGCCGACTTGCGCGCCATGGCGTCCTGGTAGCCCAGCTCGATCAGTTCGTTGCAGTAGCCCGGCTCGAACAGCAGGTAGCTGAGCACGCCCGCCCCGCTCGCCTTGGTCGCCCCCGGGCCGCGCAGGAACAGCCGCAGGGCGCGGGGCATTTCGCGGCGATGGCGGGCGGCGATCACGTCCAGCGGCTGGCTCGGCGATACGATCAGTACCTCCACCGGCTTACTGCCCAGGCCGCGCGAACGCCGCTCCTGGGGAATCGCCAGGCTCATCTGGTTGACCCGTTCGAGAATCTCGATATCGGTCTCCAGGTTATCGACGAAAGTGCTGTTGAGCATGTGGCCGCCGATCTGCGCCAGGGTCGGCGGCCGGCCGGTCCGCGCGCGCACCGCGCCGTCGGCGCCGTTGCGGCTGTTGCCGCTCACCCCGACCACCAGCACCCGGTTGGCGCCCAGGTGCAGCGCCGGGCTGATCGGCGCGGACTGGCGCACCGCGCCGTCGCCGAAATACTCGCGCTGCAGCTTCTCCGCCGGAAAGATCAACGGGATCGCCGAGCTGGCCATCAGGTGAGGCACACCGAGGCGGGTGGGCACGCCGACGCGGCGATGGCGGAACCAGGGATCGATGGTCGCCCGGCCCTGGTAGAAGGTCACCGCCTGCCCGGACTCGTAGCCGAACGCGGTGACCGCCACCGCGCGCAGCTGACGCATGCGCACCGCCGCGGCGATTCCCGAGAAGTCCAGTTCGCGCTCGAGCAGGCCGCGCAGGGGCTGGTTGTCCAGCAAGGCGACGGGGTCGCTGCGTCCGAGACCGAACAGCCCCTGGCCGATGAAACGCCCGCTTTGCCGCGCGACCCCCGCCCAGTCGCTGCGGTACACCTGGGCGGTATGGAAACCCTGCCACACCTGGGTCAGCCGGCGGATCGCCTCGCCGAAGTGCAGGGCGCCGCAGGCCAGCCCCACCGCGTTGATGGCCCCCGCCGAGGTGCCGACGATCACCGGGAACGGGTTGCGCGCAGCGTTCGGCAGGAGGTCGGCGATCGCCGCCAGCACGCCGACCTGATAGGCCGCCCGGGCGCCGCCGCCGGAAAGGATCAGCCCGGTGACGGGCGAGTCGGTGGGAACGGCTTCGGTCATGGGTCGGCTTCCGGATTTTTGTGGCGAGTATAGAGGCCGTGGTTCAGCGGTGCCGGTCGTAGAGTTTCGCCTCGCCCGGCGGGCGGGTCTTGAAACGCCGGTGCGCCCAGAGGTACTGGGCGGGGCAGGCGCTGACCACCGCCTCCACCCAGCGGTTGATGCGCAGGCAATCGGCCTCTTCGCTTTCACCGGGGAAATCCCGCAGCGGCGGATGGATGACCAGGCGATAGCCGGAGCCGTCGGCCAGACGCTCTTGGGTGAAGGGCAGCACGCGGGCGCGGCCGAGGCGAGCGAATTTGCTGGTGGCGGTGACGGTAGCCGCCGGGATGCCGAACAGCGGCACGAACAGGCTCTGCTTGGCGCCGTAGTCCTGGTCCGGCGCGTACCAGATCGCACGGCCGGCCCGCAGCACCTTGAGCATCGCCCGCACGTCTTCGCGCTCGATGGCGGTGGCGTCCAGGTTGTGCCGCTCGCGCCCGCGGCGCTGGACGAAATCGAAGACCGGGTTCTTATGCTCGCGGTACATGCCGTCGATGGTATGGACCTGGCCGAGCAGCGCCGCGCCGATCTCCAGGGTGGTGAAGTGCAGCGCCATGAGGATCACCCCCTGGCCTTCCGCCTGTGCCTCGCGCAAGTGCTGCAAGCCTTCGATATGCGCCAGTCGCGCCAGGCGCTGGCGTGGCCACCACCAACTCATGGCCATCTCGAAAAAGGCGATGCCGGTGGAGGCGAAGTTTTCCTTCAGCAGCCGCTCGCGTTCGGCGGCGGACAGCGCCGGGAAACACAGCGCCAGGTTGCGCGCGGCGATGCGCCGCCGCGAGCCGACCGTGCGATACATACAGGCGCCGAGCATGCGACCCAGGCCGAGCAACGCCGGATAGGGCAACTGCACCATGAGCCAGAGGACACCCAGCCCGAACCACAGCGGCCAGAAACCTGGATGGAGAAAATAAGCGCGAAACCGCGGGCGCTGCATGACGACCCCGAAACCGATGAAGGGCCGGCATTCTAACCCGAGGCAAGGACCCGCGGCGCCTTACTCCCTGTAGCCAGGGCGGGCATTTCCGGCTATAAGTCCTCGCCATCCAAAGTTGTGGGCCGACCATGAGCCAAGCCGATCTCCTCGACCAAGAACCCGTGTTCCAGCTCAAGGGCAGCATGCTCGCCATCACCATCATGGAACTGGCGCACCAGGATCTGCAGCGCCTGGACCGCCAGCTCACCGACAAGGTCGCCCAGGCCCCGAACTTCTTCCAGAACACCCCGCTGGTGCTGGCGCTGGACAAGCTGCCGGAAGGCGAAGGCCCGCTCGACCTGGCGGCCCTCATGGGCCTGTGCCGCAAGCACGGCCTGCGAACCCTGGCGATCCGCGCCAGTCGCCCCGCCGATATCGCCGCCGCCAACACCCTGGACCTGCCGGTCCTGCCGCCTTCGGGCGCCCGCGAACGGCTGCTCGATCCAGTGGAAGGCGCGGCGAAGCAAAAGACGCCGGAAAAGCCCGCCGAGCCGGAAGTGCGGCCGACCCGGGTGATCACCACCCCGGTCCGTGGCGGACAGCAGATCTACGCGGCGGGCGGCGATCTGCTGGTCCTGGCCCCGGTGAGTGCCGGCGCGGAACTTCTCGCCGATGGCAACATCCATGTGTACGCGCCGCTCCGCGGACGCGCCCTGGCCGGAGTCAAAGGCAACGCCGGCGCCCGTATCTTCTGCCAGCAATTGGCCGCCGAGCTGGTTTCAGTGGCCGGTCAATACAAGGTCGCCGACGACCTCAGACGCGATCCCCTGTGGGGCAAAGCGGTTCAGGTCAGCCTGTCGGGTGACGTGTTGAACATCACCCGCCTTTAACGGATATACTGCCGCGGTTTTCAATCGTTCGACACGAGCCCGCCCCAGTCCATACGGGTTCGCGACGCGGCCTGCATGTTTTGAATTTCTTCATTATTTAGGGTGAATCACCTTGGCCAAGATTCTCGTTGTCACGTCCGGCAAGGGCGGTGTCGGCAAAACCACCACCAGCGCGGCCATCGGTACCGGCCTTGCCCTGCGCGGGCACAAGACCGTCATCGTCGACTTCGACGTCGGCCTGCGCAACCTCGACCTGATCATGGGCTGCGAACGCCGCGTGGTGTATGACTTCGTCAACGTCATCAACGGCGAAGCGACCCTCACCCAGGCGCTGATCAAAGACAAGCGCCTGGAGAACCTCTACGTGCTGGCCGCCAGCCAGACCCGCGACAAGGACGCCCTGACCATCGAGGGCGTCGAGAAGGTCATCACCGAGCTGGCGCAGAACTTCGAATACGTGGTCTGCGACTCCCCTGCCGGCATCGAGAAAGGCGCCCACCTGGCCATGTACTTCGCCGACGAGGCGATCGTCGTGACCAACCCGGAAGTGTCCTCGGTACGCGACTCCGACCGCATGCTCGGCCTGCTGGCGAGCAAGTCGCGGCGCGCCGAGAAAGGCGAGGAGCCGATCAAGGAACGGCTGCTGCTGACCCGCTACAACCCGGAGCGTGTCACCAAGGGCGAGATGCTCGGCGTCGAGGACGTCGAGGAAATCCTCGCCATCAACCTGCTGGGCGTGATCCCCGAATCCCAGGCCGTGCTCAAAGCGTCCAACCAGGGCGTGCCGGTCATCCTCGACGAGCAAAGCGACGCCGGCCAGGCGTACAGCGACGCCGTCGACCGCCTGCTCGGCAAGGAAATGCCCCACCGTTTCCTCGACGTGCAGAAAAAAGGTTTCCTGCAGCGGCTGTTCGGAGGTCGTGAATGAATATTTTCGACTTCTTTCGCGAACGGAAGAAGCAGAACAGCGCTTCGATCGCCAAGGAACGCCTGCAGATCATCGTCGCCCACGAGCGCGGTCAACGCAGCCAGCCGGACTACTTGCCCGCGCTGCAGTTGGAACTCGTCGAGGTGATCCGCAAGTACGTCAACATCGATCAGGATCAGGTCCAGGTCATCCTGGAAAATCAGGGCGACTGCTCGATCCTCGAACTCAACATCACGCTGCCGGATCGCTGATCCGCAGCCTGAGCACGACGGCGGCCACGGCCGCCGTCGGCGTTTCCGGAACCGCCCCATGCCGCTCTCGCAGATCCAGATCCTGCACCAGGACGCCGCCCTGCTGGTGATCGATAAACCCACCCTGTTGCTCTCGGTGCCCGGCCGCGCCGAAGACAATCGGGATTGCCTGGTCACCCGCCTGCAGGAGAACGGTTATCCCGAGGCACGCATCGTGCATCGCCTGGACTGGGAAACCTCGGGGCTGATCGTCCTCGCCCGCGACCCCGACAGCCATCGCGAACTGTCGCGGCAATTCCACGACCGCGAGACCGAAAAGGCCTACACCGCGCTGTGCTGGGGCGAGCCGGAAGCCGACAGCGGACGTATCGAGCTGCCCCTGCGCTACGACCCACCGACCAAGCCACGGCATGTGGTCGACCACCAGGAAGGGCGCCACGCCCTCACCTTCTGGCGCGTGCTGGAACGCTGCGGCACCTACAGCCGAGTCGAGCTCACCCCGATCACGGGACGCTCCCACCAGTTGCGCGTGCACCTGCTTTCCATCGGCCACCCGCTGCTGGGCGATCGCCTGTACGCCCATCCGGAAGCCCTCGCCGCGCATACGCGCTTGTGCCTGCACGCCAGCATGCTCAGCCTCAGCCATCCGCAGACCGGCGAGCGCCTGCGCTTCGAAAGCCCCGCGCCATTCTGAACCCCGCAACGAGTCTCGTGCTTTGCAGCGCGGGTGCCGCGCCAAACCATGCGCGGCGAAGCCTGGCCGCGCAAATGCGATAGACTTCGCGCATTCCCGTCTGGAGCCCCGTATGCGCGAAGAACTGAACCAGGGCCTGATCGACTTCCTGAAAGCCTCGCCCACCCCCTTCCATGCCACCCTCAGCCTGAGCCAGCGCCTCGAAGCCGCCGGCTACCAGCGCCTGGATGAGCGCGACGCCTGGCGCATCGAGCCGGGCGGCCTGTACTACGTGACCCGTAACGACTCTTCGCTGATCGCCATCCGCCAGGGCCGTCGCCCAGCGCTGGACGCCGGCCTGCGGCTGGTCGGCGCCCATACCGACAGCCCCTGCCTGCGAGTGAAGCCGAACCCCGAGCTGTACAAGCAGGGCTTCTGGCAACTCGGCGTGGAAGTCTATGGCGGCGCCCTGCTCGCGCCCTGGTTCGACCGCGACCTGTCGCTGGCCGGGCGGGTCACCTATCGCGCGGCCGGCAAGGTGGAGAGTCAGTTGATCGACTTCCAGACCCCGCTCGCCGTGATCCCCAGCCTGGCGATCCACCTGAACCGCGAAGCCAACCTGGGCTGGGCGATCAACGCGCAGAACGAGTTGCCGCCGATCCTCGCGCAACTGGCCAGCGGCGAACGCCGCGATTTCCGCGAGCTGCTCGCCGAACAGGTCGGCCGCGAACACGGCATCAGCGCCGATGCCGTGCTGGACTATGAATTGAGTTTCTACGATACCCAGAAAGCCGCCCTGGTCGGCCTGGAAGGCGACTTCATCGCCGGCGCGCGACTGGACAATCTGCTGTCCTGCTACGCCGGGCTGCAAGCGCTGCTGAACGCCGACGGCGAGGAAAGCTGCGTGCTGGTCTGCACCGACCACGAGGAAGTGGGATCCTGCTCGGCCTGCGGGGCCGACGGCCCCTTCCTCGAGCAGGTGCTGCGCCGCCTGTTGCCGGAAGGCGATGCTTTCGCCCGCGTCGTACAGCGCTCGCTGCTGGTGTCCGCCGACAATGCACACGGGGTGCACCCCAACTACGCCGACAAACATGATGCCAACCATGGCCCCAAGCTCAATGCCGGCCCGGTGATCAAGGTCAACAGCAACCAGCGCTACGCCACCAACAGCGAGACCGCCGGCTTCTTCCGCCACCTGTGCCTGGAGAACGAGGTGCCGGTGCAGAGCTTCGTCACCCGCAGCGACATGGGCTGCGGCTCCACCATCGGGCCCATCACCGCCAGCCAGATCGGGGTGCGCACCGTGGACATCGGCCTGCCCACCTTCGCCATGCACTCGATCCGCGAACTGGCCGGCAGCCATGACCTCGCGCACTTGGTAAAAGTGCTCGGCGCCTTCTATGCCAGCCAGGAATTGCCCTGATGCTTACCGGCAGTTGCCTGTGCGGTACGGTGAGCTACGCCATCGATGGGCTGGACATGCCCATCGGGCACTGCCATTGCCTGACCTGCCAGAAAGCCCACGCATCCGCCTTCGCCACCACGGCGGGTGTATTGCGCGAGCATTTCCGCTGGACCCAGGGCGAGGACAGGCTTTCATGCTACGAATCCTCGCCAGGCAAGGTGCGTCGCTTCTGTTCGGTCTGCGGCTCGCAACTGATCGCCGAACGCCCTGGGCAACCCCACGTGATCCTGCGCGTGGCCACCCTCGACCAAGACCCCGGCGCGCGGCCCGCCCAGCACATCTGGACCTCCCACGACCGGCCCTGGCTGACCACGGCTGAAGACGTGCCGATCTATCCAGAGTGGCCGTCTGGACGTTGAACTGTGAGTCTGCCGTCGCCACGCTGACCATGGCCCGCGCCGATCCGGCCGCCAGGGGCGTTCGAACATTGGCGTATGGAGGCTGACGTCGAGCCTAGACCGGACAAGACGAAATCGGTGAAGAAGCGACGTTGCGGATGACCAGCGAACCTTCCAAGAGCGGCTTTCACCGCCAAGCGCCTTTTCGTACGGGGCTCAGCAGCCGTCTTGCAATTAATCCATCGAATGCTTCTGCGCCCATCCGTACCCCCCAAAGGAGCCAGTAGCGTCGTTCGCACTTCTAACCGGTGTGCTCGCCCAACGACGGCTCGCTTACCAATCATCCTCGCTCTTTTCCGGCGGTGGCGTGAAAGGCTTTAACTCGTACTGAATACCGTGACGGGCGCAATCTTTCAGCGTGCCCTCCACATCGCGGCGCAGGTAGGTGGACATGCCCATCTGGTCTTCGCGATCGACGACGTTGTGCTCGAGATCGATCCCTTTAGTCATCATGAGATCACTAGCTCCGTCGCCATACTCGTCAGGAGGTGTGTGACGGCCTGACCATATTTTCAAGCTGGACTCTTCCTTCCAAGACACAACCGCTTCAATGGACTTGTCAGGCCAGCGATAACCCACTAGGCAGAAATTATTGGTCTGAGCGTTCTTATCTAAATTTGCGACCCAATACATGAGATCGAACTGGAAATTCCTGTATTGCCGTAGGTGCGTTAAATCCGCATGTTCCACTTGCCCCTGAAGAATCGAATGCTCGAAGCTCTCGCTTGCCAGCGCCGAATGGGTTATCAGCGCCATCAGCGCGAATAACCATACACCTTTAATCCTGTTCAACATCGAATACGTGTCCAGAATGGCATTTCGTGCATGATGAGAAAACGCTACAGGCGCCAGCTGAATATCATCAGCATAAGCGACTTCGCTTACACTCAGCCACTCCATAACAAACTACCAGTCATCCTCACCTTTCGGGAGCGGTGGGGTAAAAGGCTTTAACTCATACTGAATGCCATGTTGGGCACAGTCCTTCAGCGTACCCTCTACATTGGCCCGCAGGTAGGTTGACGTGGCCATCGGGTCTTGACGCTCAACCACATCTTTTTTCAGATCAATACTAGGAGAAGAAATAAGGCTGGATGCATAATCGCCATATTCCTCAGGGATAACGCTTCTGCCTGACCACATAAAAATGAGACTCTTCTCCTCCCAATAGACCATCGCTTTTACTTCGTCGTCTGGCCATTTATAACCCAAAAGGCAAAAATGATTGGGCTCTAGATTTTTATTGAGAGCAGCTGCTAAATACATGAGGTCATATTCAAAATTAGAAAATTGTTCTTTTTCAACAATACTGACGCGTTCGACCTGGCCTGAAAAAATCGAATACTCAAACTCCTTCGATTTCGAGAAAGCTGAAAACGGCATGAAAACTGTAACCAAGACCACCAGGAAAACTCTCATTTCACACCGTTTGCATTCAACACTTCATCACGCAGCGTATTGAATTGCTGCCCTCCGATTTTCGCAGCGGGAACGAATGAGCCGCCTGCGGGTTCAGAACCGGCTGTTCGCCACCCATAAACTCTTCCGGCAATTTTTGGCGCTCTTCCGTACGCTACATCCAATGCCTGCTGCACATGCTTTCGATATACCGAAAACTTAAGATTGCTCCCATCATTCGAGTACCGCACAGCGTCACTTATATTTCTTGCTTGCAGCTCATCCAATTTTGGATACAGCCCAAATCCTTTAAACTGGCCTCCTGCAGTCACAATACCTACCACAGTGCGGGAAGCAGGATTCCCGAAGATTCGATAGTTTTGAAAAGCAACTCGGTTTTCAATGGTCAATCTCATGTACTGCATCGTCTGCAAGTTTTCTTCTTCACCAGGATAGTTAATAGAGATAGGTTGAATGCATTCCGCGAGTAAAAGCCTCGCCAGCAACCCCTCATCCGTATTCTCCGGCGGCAGCATCAGCGGCTCCAGCACGTTGATCTTCAGTTCCAATGGCATGCGGTCCCCGGAGGTCTTTTCGTAGACGGTGATCCGAGCACCCTGGCAAACCATATTGGCCTTGAAGCGGATCGTCTGCTCCAGGAAGCGATCATCGGCCTTTTGTTGGACGTCCACGCAGGGGCTGTCACTCTTGATCGCGTAGTGTTTCTTGTCCGGGCCCAGCCCGACCAGTTTCACGATGAGGTTATTGCCGACCACCAGGGTGACCTGCCCCGGTACGGTCTGCCCCTCACGGGTATTGCGCTTGAAGACCAGCATAATGAGTACTCGAAGAACCGATGTCCGATCATAGAACGAAGCAGAAGGACGAAAGGCCGCCGGATGCAGACACTGTGGAAGCATCCACAGAATCGCCGCCGCTCACTGCGGCACTTCCACCCGTACCTGGATCGCATCGTGGCGCCAGAACTCCAGGTCGCAGTCGATCAGGCGATCGTGCTGGTCGCGATTGAGCCGGACGATGCGCAGCGCCGGGCTGCCGGGCGTCACCCGCAGGGCTGCGGCGGCTTCGGGATGCAGGGCGGTGGGGACCATGTCGAACCGTACGCGCCCGTAGTGGATGCGGTACTCGCGGGCATACAGCTCGGTGAGCGAGCGGGTCAGGTCGAACCCGAGGATGCCGGGGAAATAGAGCGGGTTGAGGTAGTGCTCGACGTACAGCACCAGGCGCCCGTCGATCCGCCGAGCCCGACGGATCTGGATCACCGCGGATAGCGCGGGCAATTCCAGCAGTTCGCAGATTTCCACCGGGGCCGGCAGCAGCCTGGCGCCGATCACCTCCGTCGCCGGCACCCGGCCCTGCTCACCGACCATCGCGTGGAAGTGGCTGCGCACCAGTGGGTTGTAGTCCACCCGCGGCGGCGAGACGAACCAGCCACGGCGCTCCTCGCGATAGATCAGTCCCTGTGCTTCCAACTGACCCAAGGCTTCGCGCAGGGTGATACGCGTGGTATCGAACAGTTCGCTGAGCTTGCGCTCGGCGGGCAGCTTGCCCCCCAGGGGCAGCAAGCCGTGCTCGATCTGCCGCTGCAAGGCCCGGCAGATCGCGGTGACGGTGCGGGGTGCGTCGTCGCGCATCGAAACACTCCATTCTGGAATAGACCAGCACCACAAAAGCGCGAGGCGGCCCTGGTTCGACCGATCCTAAAGCGCCTGGATGACTGCGGGATGACAGGCTCGGGGCCATGCAGGGGCTATGCCGGGCTTTCCCGAAGCCCGCGATCCGCGCCGGGGACGATGGTCTACGCTTGTCTGCGCGGCGCGCTCGCCCGCCGCGATAGACCTCGCCCTGCCACGAAAACGTCATTAAACAGCCCTAGATTGGCCTGGCTCTTGCTGATCTAGACCAATCCTCACCGCTAAGGAGCTTCATATGAAACGCCTGCTGCTGGCTTCACTGTTGGGAACCGCCATCGCCTTGGGGACCCAGGCCATGGCCGATGAAGGGGATATCAAGGCGCTGGAACAGGCCGCTCGCGCGGAAGGCGCGGTAAACAGCGTCGGCATGCCGGATAGCTGGGCGAACTGGAAAGACACCTGGGCCGACCTGGAAAAGCACTACGGCCTCAAGCACATGGACACCGACATGAGCTCGGCGCAGGAAATCGCCAAGTTCGCTGCGGAGAAGGACAACGCCAGCGCCGACATCGGCGACGTCGGCGCCGCCTTCGGCCCCATCGCCACGCAGCAGGGCGTCACCCAGGCCTACAAGCCGAGCACCTGGGAACAGGTCCCGGAATGGGCCAAGGACAAGGACGGCCACTGGCTGCTGGCCTACACCGGCTCCATCGCCTTCATCATCAACAAGCAACTGGTGAAAGAGCCGCCGAAAACCTGGGGGGACCTGAAGACCGGCACCTACAAGGTCGCCATCGGCGACGTCAGCTCGGCGGCCCAGGCGGTCAACGGGGTACTCGCCGCGGCGCTGGCCAATGGCGGCGACGAGAAGAACATCAAGCCGGGCCTCGAACTCTTCGCCGGCCTGGCCAAGCAGGGCCGCCTGTCGCTGTCCAACCCGACCATCCAGACCCTGGAAAAGGGCGAGGTGGAAGTGGGCATCGTCTGGGATTTCAACGGACTCAGCTATCGCGACCAGATCGACCCGGCACGCTTCGACGTGCTGATCCCCGCCGACGGTTCGGTGATCTCCGGCTACAGCACGTTAATCAACAAATACGCCAAGCACCCGAACGCGGCCAAGCTGGCGCGCGAATACATCCTCAGCGATGCCGGCCAGATCAACCTGGCGCGGGGCTATGCACGACCGATCCGGGCCGAGCACCTCAGCCTGCCGGACGACGTGAAGGCCAAGCTGCTGCCAGCCGAACAGTACGCCAAGGTGACGCCGATCAAGGACGCCAAAGCCTGGGAGGAAACCTCCAAGCGCTTGCCGCGCCTCTGGCAGGAACACGTCATCATCAACATGCAGTAACGGCGGCACGATGAAACGCACCGTCATCCTGATCGTGTTGGATGGCCTGAACCACGAGGTGGCCCGGCACGCGCTGGGCCACCTGCAGGCCTACTGCGCCGCCGGGCGCGGCGCGCTGTACAAGCTCGACTGCGAGCTGCCGGCGTTATCCCGCCCGCTCTACGAATGCATCCTCACCGGGGTCGCGCCCCTCGACAGCGGCATCGTCAACAATGGCGTATCCCGCCCCTCAAACCAACGCAGCGTGTTCCACTACGCCCGTGCCGCCGGCCTGAGCACCGCGGCGGCGGCCTATCACTGGGTCAGCGAGCTGTACAATCGCTCGCCCTTCGTCGCCGCCCGCGACCGGCATACCGAAGCCCCCGACCTGCCGATCCAGCACGGGCATTTCTACTACGCCGACCACTACCCGGACTCGCACCTGTTCGCCGATGCGGAGAGCCTGCGCCTGCGGTACCGGCCGGACTTCCTCCTGGTGCATCCGATGAACATCGATGATGCCGGCCACCGCCATGGCCTGGACTCGCCGCATTACCGCAATGCCGCGCGGCAGGCCGACATCCTCCTGGCGGATTACCTGCAAGGCTGGCTGGAGGCCGGTTATCAGGTGATGGTCACCGCCGACCACGGCATGAACACCGACCGCAGCCATAACGGCCTGCTCAACGAGGAGCGCGAAGTGCCGCTGTTCGTACTGGGCGATGCCTTCAGCCTGGACGGTTACGCCCAGCCGAAGCAGACCGAACTCTGCGGTACGCTCTGCGAGCTGCTCGGCGTTCCCCACGACAAACCCTTCTGCCGGGAGTTGCTCGCATGAGGCGATCACGCAGCAAATGGCTGGCGCTGCTCTGCCTGGTGCCTTTCGCCGTGGTCTTCACGGTCTTCCAGATCGCCCCGCTGGGCTGGGTGATGCTGCACAGCCTGAACGGGGCGGACGGCTGGGGGCTGGGCAACTTCCGCGAAATAGCCGACTCGCCGTTCTACCTGCAGGCCATCGAGCACAGCCTGCAGATCGCCTTCTGGTCGAGCCTGATCGGCATCCTGGTGGCGGTTCTCGGCAGCTACTCGCTGCGCCGGGTCGACTCGAAGCTGCGCGACTTCGTCATGGCCTTCTCGACCATGACCAGCAATTTCGCCGGCGTACCGCTCGCCTTCGCCTTCATCATCCTGCTGGGGTTCAACGGCACCCTGACCCTGCTGCTCAAGCAGAGCGGCCTCATCGACGACTTCAACCTGTACTCCAAGACCGGGCTGATCGTGCTCTACACCTATTTCCAGATTCCCCTGGGCGTGCTCTTGCTGTACCCGGCGTTCGACGCCCTGCGCGAGGATTGGCGCGAGTCGGCCGCGCTGCTCGGCGCCGGCTCCTGGCAGTTCTGGCGCTACATCGGCCTGCCGGTGCTGACACCGGCGCTGCTCGGCACCTTCGTCATCCTGCTGGCCAACGCCCTGGGCGCCTACGCCACCGTCTACGCCCTCACCACCGGCAACTTCAACGTACTGCCGATCCGCATCGCGGCGATGGTCGCCGGCGACATCTTCCTCGAGCCGAACATGGCCAGCGCCCTGGCGATGGTATTGGTCGGCCTGATGCTGGTGATCACCGCGGCGCACCAGTGGCTGTTGAGGAGGAGCTACCATGTCGCGCGCTGACAGTGCCCCCGCCAGCCTCTATCACCGCGTGGTGGTCTACGGCCTGTTCGTCGTCCTGTTGCTGCCGCTGGCCGGAACCCTGCTGTATTCGCTGGCGACCAGCTGGTCGGCGACGATCCTGCCGGATGGCCTGACGATCAAGTGGTACCTGGCGTTGTGGAGCGACAGCCGCTTCCTCTATGCGTTCGGCCAGTCGCTGCTGGTCTGCTTCGGCGCCCTGGCCCTGGCGACGCTGCTGATCCTGCCGTTGCTGTTCGTGGTGCACTACCACTTCCCGAAACTCGACGGGCTGATGAACGTGCTCATCCTGCTGCCCTTCGCCGTGCCGCCGGTGGTGTCCTCGGTGGGGCTATTGCAGTTGTACGGTTCGGGTCCACTGGCGATGGTGGGCACGCCCTGGATCCTGATCGGCTGCTACTTCACCGTGGCGCTGCCCTTCATGTACCGGGCGATCACCAACAATTTGCAGGCGCTCAACCTGCGCGACCTGATGGATGCTGCGCACCTGCTCGGCGCCAGCACTTGGAAGGCCGCGCTGCTGGTGGTCCTGCCGAACCTGCGCAAGGGCCTGATGGTCTCGCTGTTCCTGTCGTTCTCCTTCCTGTTCGGCGAGTTCGTCTTCGCCAACCTGTTGGTCGGCAGCCGCTACGAAACCCTGCAGGTCTATCTGAACAACATGCGCAACAGCAGTGGCCACTTCAACAGCGCCCTGGTGATCTCCTATTTCTTCTTCGTATTGGTGTTCACCTGGGCAGCCAATCGCCTGAACAAGGACAAGACATGAGCTACCTGAGCATCCAGGGCCTGCACAAACGCTATGGCGATACGGCGATCTTCAGCGACATCGATTGCGAGATCGCCCAAGGCGAGTTCGTCACCCTGCTCGGCCCTTCCGGGTGCGGCAAATCCACCCTGCTGCGCTGCATCGCCGGCCTCACCGAGGTCAATGGCGGGCGCATCCTGCTGGACGGCCAGGACCTGGTACCGCTGACGCCGCAGAAACGCGACATCGGCATGGTGTTCCAGAGCTACGCACTGTTCCCCAACATGACGGTGCAACAGAACGTTGCCTTCGGCCTGCGCATGCAAAAGGTCGCCGCCGACGAAAGCGCCCGCCGCGTGCGCGAGGTGCTGGCCATGGTCGAACTCGGCGACCTCGCCGAACGCTACCCGCACCAGCTTTCCGGCGGCCAGTGCCAGCGGGTGGCGCTGGCCCGTTCGCTGGTCACCCGACCGCGCCTGCTGCTGCTCGACGAGCCGCTGTCGGCGCTGGACGCGCGCATCCGCAAGCACCTGCGCGAACAGATCCGCCGGATTCAGCAGGAACTGGGCCTGACCACCCTCTTCGTCACCCACGACCAGGAAGAGGCGCTGACCCTGTCGGACCGCATTTTCCTGATGAACGCCGGGCGGATCGTCCAGAGCGGCGACGCGGAAACCCTCTACACCGCCCCGGTGGACGCCTTCGCCGCCGGCTTCATCGGCAACTACAACCTGCTCGATGCGGACGCCGCCAGTCGCCTGCTGATGCGCCCGGTGCACAGCCGCATCGCCATCCGCCCGGAAGCCATCGGCCTCGGCCAGGAAGGCGGCATCGAGGCGGAAATCCGCGGCCATAGCCTGCTCGGCAACGTCATCCGCTACCGCGTGGAAGCCCGTGGCGTCGAATTGCTGGTGGACGTGCTGAACCGCTCGGAGGGCGACCTGCACGGCAAGGGCCAACGCCTGCGCTTGAACATCGATACCGCCGCCATCCGCGAGGTGGCGTGATGCCCCTGGCGATCTTCGATCTCGACGAGACCCTGATCCATGGCGACTGCGCCAGCCTCTGGAGCCGACACATGGCACACCTGGGCTGGGTCGACGCGGACAGCTTCGTGCGGCGCGACGCCGAGCTTATGGCCCTGTATGGCGAGGGCAAGCTGGACATGCAGGACTACATGAACTTCAGCCTGTCGCCACTGGTGGGCCGCTCCCGCGAGGAAGTGGCCTTCGTCGTGGAGCCCTTCGTCGAGGACGTCGTCGAGCCGCTGTTCTACAGCGACGCCAGCCGCTGCCTGGCGACCCACCGGATGGCCGGCGACCGCATCCTGCTGATATCCGCCTCGGCGCATTTCCTGGTCGGCGCCATCGCCGCCCGACTGGGCATCGACGACGTCATCGCCATCGAACTGGAAGAACGCGACGGCTATTACAGCGGCGCCACCCGCGGCGTGCTCAGCTACCGCGAGGGCAAGGTCGTGCGCCTGATGGAATGGCTGCGCGAGCAGGGCGAAACCCTGGAAGGGGCCTGCTTCTATTCCGACTCCTGCAACGACCTGCCGCTGCTGCAACGGGTCGACCATCCCTACGCGGTCAACCCGGACCCGGCCCTGCGCGCCCATGCGCGGGCCGTCGGCTGGCCGATCCTCGACTGGCGCTGAAGCGGCTCGCCCAGCGCCGGATACCCGCGGCACCGGCGCGGTCAGGTCCGCCGGGCGCTATAGTCGGCGGTCGCTGTCAGCCCGAGAATCCGCTTTGGACGTTTTGATGGGCCTACTCGCCGCGATGTGCTGGGGGATCACCGATTTTCTCGCCGGTTTCAACGCCCGCGCCGTAGGGGTGAGAAAGGCGGTGTTCTTCGGCCAGGCGCTGGGCTTCCTGATCGTCAGCCTGATCCTGACGGTGTTTCCCTCGATCGTGCGGGGTGCCATGGCGGCGCCTTGGAGCTCATGGGGCAGCGCCCTGCTCGCCGCGCTTTTCACGGTGTCCGGCACCCTCGCCCTGTCCAGGGCCTTCTCGGTCGGCCAGGCGGCCATCGTCGCACCCGTGGTGACCGCCTACGGGGCGGTGACGGCGCTGCTGTCCTGGTTATCGGGCGAGCGCCTGGGCACATTGCAATGGCCGGGGCTGGGCGCCTGCCTGCTCGGCGTGGCACTCACCGCCGTGACTTTCGGCGAGCGACCGCCGAAAAGCCATGCGCCGCGACAGGCCCTGGGCTTCGCGGTCCTCGCGGCGCTGCTCTACGGATGCGGCTTCTGGTTGCAAGGGCGGTACGCGTTGCCGGCGCTGGGCGTCGTGCCGGTGCTATGGCTGGGCTATGCGGTCGGATTGTCGTCGCTGACCGGCGCCCTGCTCAGGAGGCCGGGCCAGTTCAGCCGGCCGCCGTTGAAGCACCTCGGCTCCCTGTTGGGCGCGAGCCTGATGAACCTCAGCGCGTTCTCCGCGTTTTCGGTGGGCGCCCTGCAGGGCTCGGTGGCCGTGGTGACCGTGCTCAGCACCCTGTCCGGCGGCATCGCCGCGATCCTCGGCGTGCTGCTGTTCAAGGAACGCCTGAACCCGGTGCAATGGGGCGGCGTCGGTACGGTGATCCTCGGGGCGCTGATCCTGCACCTGCACTAGCCAGAATCGCGAGCGGACGACTTCCGCGGAGCCGAGGCTCTCCGCAGGCGGTGGCGCCGCCCGCTCCCGGGAAGACAACCCTCGACCGCGCTCAGGACGCGCGTTCGGCGCGCAAAGCCTCGTAGGCCGGCGCAGCGAGGATACCCACTTCCACGCTCAAGGCGAGCATCCGCGGCAGGTCGCAGGTGTAGACCAGCACGCACTGCAGGGCGTCATCCAGGGGTTCGCTGAAATTCACCAGCACGTAGCCGCCTTTCTCCGGGTAGAGGCTGCTCATCTGCACCTGGATGCTGTTGAGCGCCTTCAGCGGTTCGACCTTGGCGAGTTGCCGGGGCTTGATGGTGAAGGCGACCTCCGGGCCAAAGGAGGCGACGATGCCCTGGAACAGCTCGTCGTAGCGATCCGCCTGGAACAGCACGGTATCCGGCAGGCTGCCGACCACCACCCACTCGCCCAAGGGAATCGGGAAACTGTCGTCGTAATTGATGTCGGGGTTGGCCGCCAGGAAGGCGTCGGGATCGGCGTAGGCCTGGGCGGCTTCGGCGGCGATGCGCGCGATTTCCGCTTCGCCCATGCAACCCGAGCTGAGAAGAGTGATGAGTTCAACGAGCGACTGTTCCACGGCAGGCATCCAGAATGAGGCGAAAAGCCAAGGATACCGGCTGGCGCTGGCCCGCGCGATGCCAGGGCTGGCATCGCGCGGAAGAGGGGAAGGCACAGGGCCCTCCCCCGGCCGTCAGACCGAGCGGATCAGGTGGTCGAAAGCACTGAGCGACGCCTTGGCCCCTTCGCCGACCGCGATGACGATCTGCTTGTAGGGCACGGTGGTCACGTCGCCGGCAGCGAAGATCCCCGGCAGCGAAGTCTCGCCACGCGCGTCGACGATGATTTCGCCACGGGGCGACAGCTCTACCGAGCCTTTCAGCCAGTCGGAGTTCGGCAGCAGGCCGATCTGCACGAAGATGCCTTCCAGTTCCAGGGACACGAACTCATTGGAGTTGCGATCCTTGTAGACCAGGCCGGTGACCTTCTGGCCGTCGCCCTTCACTTCACTGGTCAGGGCGCTGGTGATCACGGTCACGTTGGGCAGGCTGTAGAGCTTCTTCTGCAATACGGCATCGGCGCGCAGCTTGCTGTCGAACTCCAGCAGGGTGACCTGGGAGACGATGCCGGCCAGGTCGATGGCCGCCTCGACGCCGGAGTTGCCGCCGCCGATCACCGCCACGCGCTTGCCCTTGAACAGCGGACCGTCGCAGTGCGGGCAATAGGCCACGCCCTTGTTGCGGTACTCCTGCTCGCCGGGGACGTTCATCTCCCTCCAGCGCGCGCCGGTGGACAGAATGACGGTCTTCGCCTTGAGGCTGGCGCCGCTCTCGAACTTCACTTCGTGCAAGCCGCCCTCGGCGCTCGCCGGGATCAGCGCGCTGGCCCGCTGCAGGTTCATGATGTCGACCTCGTACTGACGGACGTGCTCTTCCAGCGCGCGCGCCAGTTTCGGCCCTTCGGTCTCCTGCACGGAAATGAAGTTCTCGATGGCCATGGTGTCCAGCACCTGGCCGCCGAAGCGTTCGGCGGCGACACCGGTACGAATGCCCTTGCGCGCGGCGTAGATCGCCGCTGCGGCGCCGGCCGGGCCGCCGCCGATGACCAGGACGTCGAAGGCCTCCTTCGCATTGAGCTTCTCGGCATCGCGGGCCGAGGCGCCGGTGTCGATCTTGGCGAGGATCTGCTCGGCGTCCATACGGCCCTGGCCGAACAGTTCGCCGTTCAGGTAAATGCTCGGCACGGACATGATCTGGCGGTCGCTGACCTCTTCCTGGAACAGCGCGCCGTCGATGGCGACGTGGCGGATGTTCGGGTTGAGCACGGCCATCAGGTTCAGTGCCTGGACCACGTCCGGGCAGTTCTGGCAGGACAGGGAGAAGTAGGTCTCGAAGTTGAATTCGCCTTCGAGGTTCTTGATCTGCTCGAGGGTCTCGGCGCTGGCCTTCGACGGATGGCCGCCGACTTGCAACAGGGCCAGGACCAGCGAGGTGAATTCGTGGCCCATGGGAATGCCGGCGAAGCGCAGGCTGATGGTCCCATTGGGACGGTTGAGCGCGAAAGATGGCTTGCGTGCATCGTCGCCATCGGTCTTCAGGGTGATCTTGTCGGTCAGGCCGACGATGTCTTGCAACAACCCGAGCAGTTCGCGGGATTTGTCGCTGTCATCGAGGGACGCGACGATCTCGAACGGCTGGGTGACCTTTTCCAGGTAGGCCTTCAACTGGTTTTTCAGATTGGCGTCCAACATGAGCGCGTTTCCTGTGAATGACGGGCAAAGAGAACCCTCGGCGGATGGAAGCCATCCGCCCTACAGGGGACTGGGAGTCGGTGTAGGGCGGACGACCGGAAGGCCGTCCGCCGAGAGCGGGTCGCTTAGATCTTGCCGACCAGGTCGAGGGACGGAGCCAGGGTGGCTTCGCCTTCTTTCCACTTGGCCGGGCAGACTTCGCCCGGGTGGGAAGCGACGTACTGGGCGGCTTTCACCTTGCGCAGCAGGTCGGACGCGTCGCGGCCGATGCCTTCAGCGGTGATTTCGACGGCCTGGATCACACCTTCGGGATCGATCACGAAGGTGCCACGGTCGGCCAGGCCCTGGGTTTCGCGCATGACTTCGAAGTTACGCGAGATCACGCCGGTCGGGTCGCCGATCATGGTGTACTGGATCTTGCCGATGGTTTCCGAGCTGTCGTGCCAGGCTTTATGGGTGAAGTGGGTGTCGGTGGACACCGAGTAGATCTCGACGCCCAGCTTTTGGAATTCCGCGTAGTGATCAGCGACATCGCCCAGTTCGGTGGGGCATACGAAGGTGAAGTCGGCCGGGTAGAAGAAGAAGACCGACCACTTGCCTTTCAGATCGGCTTCGCTGACTTCGATGAACTTGCCACCTTTGAATGCCTGTGCCTTGAACGGTTTGATTTCGGTGTTGATCAGGGACATTGCTGACTCCTTGGGGTTGAATAGGGTGTGTATCGACCTGGGAGCAATCTTAGGCGCAAGTGCGGCAAAAACCTTATTGGTTAAAGCCATGGCTACGATTGCTTCACTAAATCGTCCCGGAAAGTCCCGGGACACTAAGGGCCCGCCTGCCCCGCGAACGCCCTGGAGGGCGCCCGCGGCGAGCCTGAGGTCGTTTCAGGCCGGTGGTTCTTCGAGCAGCAGGGCGATCTTTCCGGAGATCCGGTTGCTCGCCAGCGCGGCAAATGCCTCTTCCGCCTCAGCCATGGCGAAGCTGCGCTCGAGCTGCGGCTTCAGGCGACCTTCGGCGAACAGCGGCCACACTTGGGCCCCCAGGTCCGCGAGCAGTTCCGCCTTGAAGGAATCGTCGCGGTTGCGCAGGGTGGAGCCGGTCAACTGGATGCGCTTGCCCAGCAGCTTGGCCATATCCAGGCGCGCCTCGCGGCCGCCCATCAGACCGATGTTCACCCAGCGCCCGTCCCGTGCCAGCAGATCCAGGTTCAACTCCGCGTACGGCCCGCCGACCGGATCGAGGATCACGTCGAACGGCCCGAGCTCGCGCAGGTCCTGGAGATTCTGGTCGCGGATCACCCCGCCCTGGGCACCTAGGGAAACGCAGTAGTCCAGGCGCTCGGCCGAACCGACGCTCACCCAGCAGGGATTGCCGAAGGCCTTGCAGAGCTGGATCGCCGCCGAGCCGACGCCGCTGGCGCCCGCGTGCAGGAGCACCTTTTCTCCCGGCTGCATGCGCGCCAGTTGGAACAGGTTCAGCCACGCGGTGGCATAGACCTCGGGCAACACCGCGGCCTCCACCAGGGAGAGCCCTTTCGGGATCGGCAGCGCGTGTCGCGCGTCCACCACCACCTCCTCGGCCATGCCGCCGCCGGCCAGCAGGCAACACACCCGATCGCCCACTTTCCATTGGCTGCCGGCACCGGTTTCGCTGACCACGCCCGCGCACTCCAACCCGAGGATATCGCTGGCGCCCGGCGGCGGCGGGTACTGCCCTGCCCTCTGCAAAAGATCGGCGCGGTTCAGCCCGGCGGCCGCCACACGCACCCGAATCTGCCCGACATCACAGGCCGTAACGGCCCGCTCATCCCATTCCACGCGTCCTTCGACGCCTTGCAATGCCTTCACGCTGCCTCCATAGTGGTTTGACCTAGCCCGGCATCGACGCCGGGCTTTCGCATTGCGCCGACGGAACCCGGCGCCTCCAATGACGGCCTAATATGCGTTATCACCTGTCCCGACGTCGAATCAGCATGAAGCGCTTCCTTCCCAGCACCGCCCTCGCCTTGATCCTCGGCCTCAGCGCATTGCCGCTGCAAGCCAGGACGTCACCCCAGCATAGCTGGGACGCGCTACAGCCCGATCGTGAGCAGGTGGTCGCCAGCCTGAACGTGGTGGAACTGCTCAAGCGCCATCATTACAACAAGCCGCCGCTGAACGACGAACGTTCGGTGAAGATCTACGAAGGCTATCTCAAGCTGCTCGATCCGGCGCGCATGTACTTCACCGCCGCGGACATCGCCGAATTCGACAAGTGGCGCTACAAGTTCGACGACTTCCTCAAGAATGGCGACCTGGACCCGGGTTTCACCATCTATAAGCGTCACCTGGACCGTCTCAAAGATCGGCTCGATTTCGCCCTCGCGCAGCTTGACAAGGGCGTCGACAATTTCGACTTCACCGTCGACGAGAGCATGGAGATCGACCGCGAGAAGGCGCCCTGGGTGAAAGACCAGGCCGCCCTCGACGACCTCTGGCGCAAGAAGGTCAAGGACGAGGTGCTGCGGCTGAAGATCGCCGGCAAGGAACCCAAGGCCATCCAGGAATTGCTGGTCAAGCGCTACAAGAGCCAGTACGCGCGTCTCGAGCAGACCCGCGGCGAAGACATTTTCCAGGCCTACATCAATGCCTTCGCCCAGACCTACGATCCCCACACCAACTACCTCTCCCCCGACAACGCCGAAAACTTCGACATCAACATGAGCCTTTCCCTGGAAGGGATCGGCGCGGTGCTGCAGAGCGACAACGACTACGTCAAGGTGGTGCGCCTGGTTCCGGCCGGCCCCGCGGAGAAGAGCAAGCAGGTCGTGCCGTCCGACAAGATCGTCGGCGTCGCCCAGGGCAGCGGCGAGATGGTCGACGTGATCGGTTGGCGCCTGGACGAGGTGGTCAAGCTCATCCGCGGGCCCAAGGGTTCGCAGGTGCGCCTGGAAGTGATCCCGGCCAGCAACGCGCCGAACGACGACTCCAGCAAGATCGTCTCGATCACCCGCGAAGCGGTGAAGCTGGAAGAACAGGCGGCGAAGAAATCGGTGATTTCGCTGAACCACGATGGCCACGACTACAAACTGGGCATCATCGAGGTACCGGCGTTCTACCTGGACTTCAAGGCGTTCCGCGCCGGCGATCCCGAATACAAAAGCACGACCCGCGACGTGAAACGCCTGCTCAGCGAGTTGCAGAAGGAAAATGTCGACGGTGTCTTGATGGACCTGCGTAACAACGGCGGCGGCTCGTTGCAGGAAGCCACCGAACTGACCGGCTTGTTCATCGACCAGGGCCCCACGGTGCTGGTGCGCAACAGCGACGGCCGTGTCGACGTGCTCGCCGACGACGAGGGCGGCGCCTTTTACAAAGGGCCGATGGCCGTGCTGGTCAACCGCCTCTCGGCGTCCGCCTCGGAGATCTTCGCCGGCGCCATGCAGGACTATCACCGCGCGCTGATCCTGGGTGGCCAGACTTTCGGCAAGGGTACGGTGCAAACCATCCAGCCGCTGAACCACGGCGAACTGAAGCTGACGCTGGCCAAGTTCTATCGCGTATCCGGCCAGAGCACCCAGCATCAGGGCGTGATCCCGGACATCGAGTATCCGGCGACGGTGGATACCAAGGAAATCGGCGAGAGCGCACTGCCCGAAGCCATGCCCTGGGACAGCATCCGTCCGGCGATCAAGCCGACGATCGACCCGTTCAAGCCGTTCCTCGACCAATTGAAGGCGCGTCACGATGCACGCACCCAGAGCGATCCCGAGTTCGTGTTCAGTCGCGACCGCCTGGCTCTGGCGCAGAAGCTCATGCACGAGACCAGCGTCAGCCTCAACGAGGCGAAGCGCCGTGCCCAGCAGAGCGATATCGAATCGCAACAGCTGGCCATGGAAAACGCCCGGCGCAAGGGCAAGGGCGAGCCGCCGCTCAAGGAGCTGAAGAAAGAGGACGAGGACGCCCTGCCGGTCGAGGAAGAAAAAACCAAGCCGCAGGACGATGCCTACCTCACCGAGAGCGGCCAGGTGTTGCTGGACTTCGTCAGCCTCAATTCGGCGGTCGCCAAGCACTGAGGCGTCATCGAAACGTCACGCGATTGTCGTGAAATGCGAAGGGCCGCCGATGCGGCCCTTCTCTTTTCCAGCCTCCGCGAGAGCCGTCATGACCGTCACCGAGCAGTTGAGCGCGTTGGACCAGATCCTCGCTCACGGGGACCTCACCAGTCTGTTCCAACCCATAGTGTCCCTGTCCGAGCGCAGTATCCTCGGCTACGAGGCACTGATCCGCGGGCCTTCCAACAGTCCGCTGCATTCGCCCATGACGTTGTTCGCCGCGGCCCGCCACGGGGGCCGCCTCAGCGAACTGGAAATCGCCTGCCGCCGGCGGATATGCGCGAGCTTCCAGGACAAAGCCCTGGAAGGCCGCCTGTTCATCAACGTGTCCCCTGAATCCCTGCTCGACCCCTCCCACCAACCCGGTCGCACCCTGCAACTCCTGCAAGCCTTCGGGATCGCGCCGGACCGGGTGGTGATCGAGCTCACCGAACAGGCGCCGACCGACGATTTCGCGCTGTTGCAGAACGCCCTGCATCACTATCGCGCCATGGGATTCTCCATCGCCCTGGACGATCTCGGCGCCGGCTATTCCAGCCTGCGGCTGTGGTCGGAACTGCGTCCGGACTACGTGAAGATCGACCGCCACTTCATCGACGGCATCCACCAAGATGCGGTGAAACGGGAATTCGTCGGGTCGATCCTGCAGATCGCCAAGACCTCGCGGGCCCAGGTGATCGCCGAGGGCATCGAGTTACCCGAAGAGCTGCGGGTATTGGCCGACATGGGCGTGGACCTGGTGCAGGGTTATCTGCTCGGCCGCCCCCAGGAAAACCCGCCCCAGGACAACCTGGCTTTCCTGCCGTTCCTGGAGCGCGGACGGGAATCCCTGACCGAGGAAATCGCCCATCTCGATGCGCTGCTCAGCCGCCAGGCGGCGGTCGACCAGGAGACGCCCATCGCCGAGGTACTGGAAGCCTTCAGCGCCCAGGCGAACCTCAATTCGCTGGCGGTACTGGATGGAACGGGCCGCCCGGTCGGCATCGTGCATCGGCACGCCCTCTCCGAGACCCTGTTGAAACCCTTCGCCACCGACCTGTTCGCCCGCAAGCCCATTCGCCGGCTGATGAGCGACGACTTCCTCGCGGTGGAACGCAGCCAATCCTTGCAACAGGTCAGCCGCCTCCTCACCAGCCGCGCGCGACAACGCATGGAGGAGGACTTCATCATCGTCCAGGAAGGCGAATACCAAGGCCTCGGGCGAGTGATCGATGTGCTCAAGCTGATCACCGAGACGAAGATCCAGCAAGCCCGCCACGCCAACCCGCTGACCATGCTGCCGGGCAACGTACCTATCCAGCAATGCCTCACCCGGCTGCTGCAACAGAATCGGCCAGCGGCCATTTGCTACGTGGATCTGGACAGCTTCAAGCCCTTCAACGACCTCTATGGCTATGCCAAGGGCGATGAAGTGCTGCTTTGTCTCGCGCAGTGCCTGAGCCAGCGGGTCGACCCGACCCTGGACTTCGTCGGCCACATCGGGGGTGACGACTTCATGTTGGTATTGGGGTCCGCGGACTGGCGTGATCGCCTCAACCGGCTACTGGAAGACTTCCAGAGTCAGTGCCGGCGCTTCTACCTGAACACTCACCTGGACGCCGGATGCTTCGTATCCCACGACCGCCATGGCAAGCGCCAGGAATATCCGCTGCTGTCGCTTTCGGTGGGCGTGGTCAACCTGCATGCCCAGGCCTGCAGTCGGCTCGACGCCAGCCGTCTGGCGGGCCTGGCCTCGGAAGCCAAGCGGCAGGCGAAGGCCATCCCCGGCTACAGCCTGCACGTGATCGAGCTCGACTGAGGGCTCAGCCGGTCTCGCGTTCCCAGCGCGCCGCGGCCTGCGGATCGGCCATCAGCCCGGGGCCGCCGTCGCGGTACAGCGCGGCTAGCTTGAGCGGCGCCAGCGGATGCCCGAACGCGGCCGCACGTTCCCACCACTGGGCGGCCTGCGCCGCATCGGGCGGTTGGCGTGTATCGCCCGCCAGGCTGAGCACGCCCAACTGATAGGCGGATTTTCCATCCCCTGCCTTGGCCGCCAGGCGCAACAGGCGGATGCCTTCCTCCCGCGCGCCGAACCCCTGCCCGCGGTGCAGCAGCAGGTGCCCATAGAAACTCTGCGCGGGCAGATGCCCCAGGTTGGCCATCCGGCCATATTGACCCTGCATCCAGTTCCACAGGCGCGGCTGCTTGACCAAGAACGGCCAGCGCAGCATGCCGCGGGCCACGGCATAACCGATGCGCGCACGCACTTTCCACAACATCAGAGCGCCTCCGGATAATCGAACTCGAACACCCGCGCCACCTCGGCGGCATGCCAGGAAGCCGCTGCAATGCCATCGGGCGGTCCGGAAAAACGCCCCAGGCGCTCGACGGTTTCGAAGAACCCGGTGCGTGGCAAGCGGCTCGCCCCCTGGCTGATGACCAGGGCGCTGCGCAGAGGCCGCTCCGCCCGCGCATCCAGGGAAGCCAGATGCTCGAGGGCGGCGGTCAACACTTGCATCGCCGGGCTGGGCAATTGCAGACGTTCGATCAACGCCCGATAGGTGAGGAGATGCCGCTGTCGGCAGGCGTCATCCAATTCGGCGAGCAACGCCTGCCAATGCTGGCGGCTGATGCGCACACTCAAGATCGAGCCTCCCAGCCATCGACGCCCAGCGCCCGCGCCAGAGCGCGCTGGATGGCGGAGTCCGGCTCGCGTTCGCCGCTTTCGATCAGCGCCAGGTAGGCGGGGCTGATGCCCACGGTACGTGCCAGTTGGTCTTGGGCAAGGCCCAGTTTCTCGCGCAACTCGCCGATGCGTTGAAGCGCGACCGGTGCGGTTGCGGCCGTAGGCTCCGGCGGGGCGGCGCCCGCGGCCTGCAACAAGGCTTGGTAATCGGCCCAAGGCAGTACGGCATACTCGGCCTGACCGTCGCGCATGATCACTTGCACACTCATACAACTCTCCCTGGAAAACAGTGCTCCGGAAAAGTACTTCCGTGAAAAGCGCTCATCTTACCGTCAGGGTCGCCAGTCGTGCACGCTCGTACTTAAAAGCTCACGGCGCCTTCCGGTCTACGCGTTCGGCCACCGGCAAGCGCTCCAGGTCTTTGCGCAATGCGGGCGATTGCGCGTCGTGCCAGACACGGAATTTGTCCAGCTCCCCGCTCCAGGTACGCAACACCCAGGCCACCACGGCGAGGTCGTCGATCAGACCCAGGCCAGGCAACCAATCGGGTATCGCATCGAACGGGGTGAGGAAATACAACAATGCGCCCACCACCGCCAGCAGCGCCTGTCGATCGATCGCCCGGTATTCGCCCCGCCACCAGGCCATGCACAGCGACTGCATGGTCCGCAGGTCTTCCTTGAGGCCACCCAGGCGGCCGCCATTCAGGGTGCTCTTGCGCATCACCGCCAATAGCAAAGCCGGCAAGCGCCCGCGAACCAGGAAACGTTCGGCGAGGGGTAGATAGCGGGAAAAATTCCAGGGGGTTTTCATGGACTCTCCTTGCGAAAGGGTGGCGCGAAGGCTGTCTCGACGCCGGACACCAGTGCTCATCGGGGTTGCAGCGGTTATCCACCAAGGCTGTGGATAAAGGTGTGAATAGTCATTGGATGAGACAAGCAAAGGCCCGGCTCGTGCGGGTTCCCTACAGATCGAACATTTTTTACCCAGCAATTAAATATCAATGAAATCATGAACTTGTGATTTCATCGGGTGTGGCAAGACAACACTTGCAGATTTGGCGAAATCCCCGTAGGCGATGTGCATAAGCCCAAGCGGTACCGGTTTTCATAGCGCCTTGACGAATCGCAGAAACGAAAACGCCCCGTAAACGGGGCGTCTCGCGTGGCGCTGAAGGATTACTCCTTGGGCGCGTCTTCGGTCGGAGTCTGAGGAGCGGCCGACGGATCCTTGATGCCGATCAGCTCCAGATCGAACACCAGTACCGAGTTCGCCGGAATCGCCGGGCTCGGGCTCTGGGCGCCATAGGCCAGTTCGCTGGGAATGTAGAACTTGTACTTCTCGCCGACGTGCATCAGTTGCAAGCCTTCGACCCAGCCCGGAATCACGCCGTTGACCGGCAGGTCGATCGGGCTGCCGCGCTGGATGGAGCTGTCGAAGACGCTGCCGTCGGTCAGCTTGCCTTCGTAGTGGACGGTGACGACGTCGGTCGCCTTGGGCTGCGCGCCCTCGGCCTTTTTCACGACTTCGTACTGCAGACCGGACGCGGTGGTGACGACGCCTTCACGCTTGCCGTTGTCCTCGAGGAACTTCTTGCCGGCTTTCGCCGCCTCTTCGTTCATCGCGGTCATACGCTCTTCGGCACGCTTTTGCAGGAACGCGAAGGCTTCGACCAGTTCGTCGTCCTTCAGCTTCTGCTCTTTCTTGCCGATGGCGTCTTCGATCCCTTGGGCCACGGCCTTGGAATCGAGGTCGTTCATGCCTTCCTGGGACAGGCTCTTGCCCATGTTCAGGCCAATGCCGTAGGACGCTTTTTGCGCGGGGGTCTTCAACTCGACGCTGGTCTGGGAATCGCAACCTGCGAGTACCAAACCAACCAAAGCCATCGCCGCCGCCAACCGATGTTGTTTCATGCTGTTTCCTTGTCCATACGCCTTCGGGCGCTTTCGGTGAAGCCGCGAGCTTATCAGGGAGGTGCGGCCTCGGCTACGGGGATACGAACCGCTAAAAGTCGATAAGTTCGCGCGCGTCGGTCTTTTAAATTACCTGTTACATATAAGGCGCGGGCAGGCCTCGGATCGAAGAAGTCGCCTTCCGATCCACATGATGAAAATCGCTGAAGGCAGCAAAACAACAGGCATGAAGACCGGCCTATACCTGGGCTCGAATCCGTCTGCACGCCTAGAGAAAAACCACAGCGAATAGGGTCGAGCAAGGGCCGATGGCGGAGACTTCCGGTATGCCCAAAATTAGTTTTGATCGGCCGGCTGCAGTTTGTCTTCCGATGAAATCCCTACTCGCTGAATGTGTATGGCGTTATGGCTTCAAGAACCGGTGAACGAGCAAGGATTTCGTGAAACATAAGACCACCACACCTTTCCTTATATGGTTCGGTTTGCCGGGCCAAGATAAGCCCGGCTCACCGCATTCCGAAACAGACCGATGAGATATCGGAAGCGCTGCGCCAAACGCTATGCCGCTCGCACTGACACTGAAAGAGAGTGTCCATTCAGCGCTCTCTTTCAGTCGGCCCCGAAATAAGGAATAACCCTCGGCATAACCCTTCATCCGATATCAGGCGAGCTGGCTTAACCTGGCCGGGCCGGCATGCTTTCATATCGAAACATAGGCTTTACAAGAACTGGCAGGCGGATCTCTATCGGCGCGTAAGTGCCATCGACTTGTCGGGAAATACGTTTAAAATTCGCAAGCGCCTTTAAGTCATATCCGATACCCGCAGGAAAAAATCCAATTGAGCTCGAAACAGATTTCAGAAGCAGAAATGCGCGCCGCGCTCGGTCTCACGCCTGCCGCCGCCCCCGTAGAGAAGAAAGTCAAAAGTCGTTCGGTTTACACCCTGGTCGAACTCAGCGTGCGCAAGAAGTCGGGCGGCACGCCCTTTCGCTTCGAACACCGCTCCAGTTCCATCAGCAAGCTCACTGCACAACTGGAAGCCGAGAAAGCGGCCCGGGCCAAGGGTCTGGACGTATGGGTAGTCCTGGATATTCAGCAGATATCCGAATAGAGCGTTTCCGGGCGACTCGGTAACCTGACGCCAACCTCCGATATTGGGTCACGCAGCATCGGCGGTGTATCGGCTTTCCAGCGTCTGACGAAGTACAAGCGCCCAGCGTGAAGCCAGGGAACGGCATCCACTACGATTCGCGCATGAGCGCATGGGCCTTCCACGCCCCACCCGCTTTCATTCGGCATTCACCCACCGGCGCACCGCCTTCGAAGCTCGCGTAGCGGCTCGTCATTTCGTATCGATCATGGGAAGACTGCACGCCATCGCGATATCGCAGAGGGCGAGCCGTCGTGCGGAACCATGGGTTCGAATGAGGACCTAGGCCACCGGCAGGCAAGCGCAATCGGGGAATGCCCGATGGGAGGATTTGGTGAGGCCTAAACGAAAAAAAGCGGCCTATGGCCGCTTTCTTCGTGCTCGTCAGGTGTTCAGTAGGCCTGATGAGCGAATGTGGCGCAGCGGACGGGACTCGAACCCGCGACCCCCGGCGTGACAGGCCGGTATTCTAACCGACTGAACTACCGCTGCGCGTAACCTCGAAGGTGAGATTGGTGGGTGATGACGGGATCGAACCGCCGACCCTCTGCTTGTAAGGCAGATGCTCTCCCAGCTGAGCTAATCACCCTTCACTCTCGAAGTGGGGCGCATTCTAGAGAGGTATCCCCAGTCTGGCAACCCCCTTTGTGAAAAAACTTTTTCAGGCGTTCCAAAGGCTTAGCGCAGGGTTGGCCTTGGACGCGCAGGGGAGAATAATGCGCGCTTTGCGTTTGGAGACTTCCCCGTCATGTGGTTCCGCAACCTGCTCGTCTATCGCCTCACCCAAGACCTGTCTTTCGAAGCCGAGGCGTTGGAAACCGCACTGGCCGCCAAGCCGGCCCGTCCCTGTGCCAGTCAGGAGCTGACCACCTATGGCTTCGTCGCGCCCTTCGGCAAGGGTGCCGATGTTCCGCTGGTGCATGCCAGCCAGGGCTTCCTGTTGATCGCCGCGCGCAAGGAAGAGCGGATTCTGCCAGGCAGCGTGGTGCGCGATGCGCTCAAGGAGAAAGTCGACGAGATCGAAGCGGAGCAGATGCGCAAGGTCTACAAGAAGGAACGCGACCAGTTGAAGGACGAAATCGTCCAGGCCTTCCTGCCCCGCGCTTTCATCCGTCGTTCTGCGACCTTCGCCGCCATCGCGCCGGCCCAGGGCCTGATCCTGGTGGACGCCTCCAGCCCGAAGCGCGCCGAAGACCTGTTGTCCACCCTGCGCGAAGCCATCGGCTCGCTGCCGGTGCGCCCGTTGTCGGTGAAAATCGCACCCACCGCCACCCTCACCGATTGGGTGAAGACCCAGCAGGCGGCGGCGGACTTCCATGTACTCGACGAGTGCGAACTGCGCGATACCCACGAGGACGGCGGCGTGGTGCGCTGCAAGCGCCAGGACCTGACCAGCGACGAAATCCAGCTGCACCTGAGCGCCGGCAAGCTGGTGACCCAACTGTCCCTGGCGTGGCAGGACAAATTGTCCTTCGTGCTCGACGACAAGCTGGTGATCAAGCGCCTGCGCTTCGAAGACCTGCTGCAGGATCAGGCCGAGCAGGACGGCGGCGAGGATGCCCTCGGCCAGCAGGACGCCAGCTTCACCCTGATGATGCTGACGTTCATCGAATTCCTCCCGGCGCTGTTCGAGGCGCTGGGCGGAGAGGAGATTCCCCAGGGCCTCTGATCGGGCGCGGCCAGGGAATAAGGCGGCGGGGACGACCTCGCCGCTTCAACGAAATCCGGGGACGACCCCATCCATGCTAGAGGAGTCGTGAATGTCCTGGATTCTGTTGTTCTTCGCCGGTCTGTTCGAGGTCGGCTGGGCGGTCGGCCTCAAGTACACCGAAGGTTTCAGCCGCCCCCTGCCCACCTTGCTCACGGTGTGCGCCATGCTCGCCAGCCTCGGCCTGCTCGGCCTGGCGCTCAAGCAATTGCCCCTAGGGACCGCCTATGCGGTGTGGACCGGCATCGGCGCGGTGGGCACGGTGATCGCCGGCATCCTGTTGCTCGGCGAGTCCATGGCGCCGCTGCGTCTCCTTAGCGTGCTGCTCATCCTGTGCGGCCTGGTGGGGCTCAAGCTCAGCCATTGATGTGCGAAAAAAGCCCGCCTGATGGCAGGCTTCTGGCGGCCTGCGCCTTCAGCGCACGTCGCCGCGCAAGGCAGCGACCCGCTCTTGCAGGGCCAGGCGATCCGCCTCCGCGGCTGCCAGCGGCGCGCCCGCCACCAGGGTTACCCGCGACCACAGGCGGCGGAACAGCCCCTTGTGCGGATCGCGGCTGAAGAAGCTGCCCCACAATCCTTGCAGCGCCATCGGGATCACCGGGACCGGGTTCTCCTGGAGGATCCGCTCGACGCCGTTGCGGAACTCGTTGAGCTCGCCGTCGGCGGTCAGCTTGCCCTCGGGGAAGATGCACACCACTTCGCCGTTGCGCAGGTATTCGGCGATCTTGCGGAACGCCTGGTCGTAGATCAGCAGGTCTTCGTGGCGCGCGGCGATGGGCACGGCGCCGGCGGTACGGAAGATGAAGTTGAGCACCGGCAGGTTGTAGATCTTGTAGTACATGACGAAGCGCACCGGCCGCCGCACCGCGCCACCGATCAACAAGGCGTCGACGAAGGACACGTGGTTGCAGACCAGCACCGCCGGTCCTTCCTCCGGAATGGCGTCCAGGCCCTTGTGCTCGACCCGGTACATGGAATGGCCGAGCAGCCAGATCATGAAGCGCATGCTGAACTCGGGGACGATCTTGAAGATGTAGCTGTTGACCGCGACGTTCATCAGCGAGGCCACCAGGAACAACTGCGGGATCGACAGGCCGGCGACGCTGAGGAACAGGATCGACGCCAGGGCGGAAACCACCATGAACAGCGCATTGAGGATGTTGTTGGCGGCGATGACCCGGGCGCGCTCGCTCTCGGCGGTGCGCGACTGGATCAGGGCGTACAGCGGCACGATGTAGAAACCGCCGAACACGCCGATGCCGAGGATATCGCCGAGGATCAGCCAGGCTTGGTGCTGGTGCATCACCGCCCACCAGTCCCGCGGGACCTCGGCGACCGGGAAGCCGCCGGAATGCCACCAGAGCAGGATGCCGAACAGCGTCAGGCCGATGGAGCCGAAGGGCACCAGACCGATCTCCACCTTGCCGCCGGACAGCCGCTCGCAGAGCATCGAGCCCAGGGCGATACCCACCGAGAACACCGTGAGAATCAGCGTCACCACGCTCTCGTCGCCGGAGAGGATGCCCTTGGCGTACGCCGGGATCTGCGTCAGGTAGATCGCCCCGAGGAACCAGAACCAGGAGTTGCCCACCAGGGCGCGCGAGACCGAGGGTCGCTGGCCCAGGCCGAGGCGCAGGATCAGCCAGGACTGGCGGAAGATGTTCCAGTCCAGGCGCAGGCTCGGCAGCGCCGCGGCGGCGGGCGGGATGGCGCGGCTGCACAGGTAGCCGCAGCAGGCCACCAGCACGATGGCGGCCGAAACCAGGACCGCGTATGCGGGGCTCGACATCATCACGCCGGCACTGATGGTGCCGGCGAGAATCGCCAGGAAGGTGCCCATTTCCACCAGGGCGTTGCCCCCCACCAGTTCTTCGGGGCGCAGCGCCTGGGGCAGGATCGAGTACTTCACCGGCCCGAACAGTGCCGAGTGGGTGCCCATGGCGAACAGCGCGGCGAACAACAAGTACAGATGGCCGCTGACGAAACCCACCGCGCCCACCGCCATGATCGCCACCTCGGCGAGCTTGATCGCGCGGATCAGCGAGTGCTTGGCGAATTTTTCCCCGACCTGGCCGCCCAGGGCGGAGAACAGGAAGAACGGCAGGATGAACAGCAAGGCGCAGAGATTGACCAGCATGCCGCGGTCGGTGTCGGCGGAGAGCGCCAGTTTGTAGAGAATCGCCAGAATCAGCGACTGCTTGAAGACGTTGTCGTTGAAGGCCCCGAACAGTTGGGTGACGAAGAAGGGTAGGAAACGTTTCTTGCCCAGCAGGGCGAACTGCGAGTGCGTGGTCATGATCCCGTGGCGCCTGAAGGAATGAGAAGTGGCCGGCTGGCGGTTCGCATTGGACTGCAAGAGCTCGTTGCAAAGCCACAGGATTCGACGGATTCGGCGAATTTTCCGCCTGCCGCGCGACCCGATTCTCGGATTCCACGGCGCCGGCCGCTACAGCGGCAACTGGCCGAACGCCCAGCGCAGCAGGAAGAAGCAGGCCAATCCGCCGCCGATGGTCGCCAGCAGGTGGCGGCTGAGCGCGGCGATCAAGAGGGTGGCGAGGCCGCCCAGCAGGTAGGCATTGTCCCAAGCCAGCCACCAGTGGCGGCCGTCGGGCAGCAGCATACCGGGCACCACGATGGCGCTGAGCACGGACGTGGGCACGTAGTGCAGGCCCTGGCGCACCAGCGGCGGAAAGCGCAGGTCGGGCCAGGCGAACAGGCTGTAGCGGATGGCGAAGGTGATCGCCGCCATGCCGAGGATCAAGCCGAGGTTCTGCATCAGGCGCCCTCCCCCAGGAGGGCTGCGGCCCCGCGTCGCTCCAGCGCCACGCCGACGGCGATGCCGCTGAGTGCGGCGACCATCAGTCCCAGCTTGTAGGGCAGGCCCTGGAAGACCAGGGCCACCCCGGCGGCGGCCAGTGCGGCGGCCACCTGGGGACGGTTGCGCAACATGGGCACGACGATCCCGATGAAGGTGGCCAGCATGGCGAAATCCAGGCCCCAGGCCGCCAGGTTGGGCACCACCTGGCCGAAGGCGACCCCCACGAGGGTACAGAGCAGCCAATTGCCATACATCGCCAGGCAGGACCCGAGGAAGTACCAGTGCTTGTGCGCGACCCGGTCGGGTTCGGCATAGCGCTGCTGCACCACGGCGAAGGTCTCGTCGGTCAGCCAGAATGCCAGCGGCATCCGCCAGCGTGTCGGCAGATGGCGCACGAAGGGCTGCAAGGTGGCGCTGTACAGCGCATGCCGCAGGTTCACCACCAGGGTGGTCAGCAGCACCACGGCCAGCCCCGCGCCGCCGCCGACCAGGGTGATGGCGATGAATTGCGCCGACCCGGCGTAGACCAGCAGCGACATGCCCAGGGTTTCCCAGGCGGTGAAACC
The DNA here is from genome assembly GCF_025642785.1 of Pseudomonas sp. RIT-PI-AD. Taxonomy (GTDB): domain Bacteria; phylum Pseudomonadota; class Gammaproteobacteria; order Pseudomonadales; family Pseudomonadaceae; genus Pseudomonas_T. The sequence continues at coordinate 42,607 of NZ_JANZKU010000001.1, read as the reverse complement.
GGCGCCACCCGCCAGGGTGCCGAAAATGATACCGAAGGGAATGGCGCCGAGGATCATCGGCAGGGTATCGCGGACGCCGTGGGCGAATTCGTGCGAGCGGGACATGGGACCTCCTTCTGGCCCTGCACGATAGGGCCAGGCCCGTGCGGCGGTCTTGAACGATCTTGCGCAGTTCCCCGGGGGCTGGAGACCTTCGGCCGACGCGGCTTCTCGTCCGGCGCGTTCCGCCCATCCGGGGAGCGACAGGCCTTTCGGTCAGGCGTGCCCGGCCTGGAACGGCCTCGCGCAGGCCTGGCGGTAATCGCCCGGGGTCACGCCATAGGCCTGCTTGAACTGCCGGTTGAGGTGGCTCTGGTCGGAAAAACCCAGTTGCGTGGCCACCGCCGCCGGTGCCAGGCCGCACTTAAGCAGGCCGCGAGCCTGATCCAGGCGCAGTTGCTTGAGCCAGGCGTGGGGCGGCATTCCCGTGGCGCGGCGAAAGACCCGGGCGAAGTGGAACGGCGAGAGGTTCACGGCGGCGGCGAGCGCCTCCAGGGAGGGCGGCTCCGCCAACCGCGCGCGCAGCAATTCCTTGGCGTGACGCACCGCGAGCGGCTCCGTTCCCGGCGCGCGCGGTTGCCCCAGGCCGGCGTGGCGTTGCAGCACGGCGAGCATGGTCTCGCGCCAGACGGTTTGCTGTTGCAGCGCGGGCGCGCCGCTTTCCAACTGCCGGTGAAGCTCGAGCAGGCGACACACCAGGTCGGCGTCGCGGTGCACGCTGCCGGCGAAACGAGGGGCATGGGCAGGCAGCTCCAGCTCGACGGGCAGCGCTTGCAACAGGGCGGCAGGCGGATAGAAGACCCGGTAGCGCCAGCCGTCGTCGTGCCCCTTGTGGCCGGTGTGGACCTCGTCCGGGTTGAGCAACGCCAGGCCGCCGGCGCTGACCAGGTGTTCCTCGCCCCGGTAGCGATAGCGCTCGGCCCCGGCTTCCAGCACGGCGATCACGTAGCCTTCGTGCGCGTGCGGGGAGAAGCGATGCTCGACGAAGCGCGCCGAGAGCAGCTCCAGCCCTTCGAGGCTGGGCGGGTGCCAGAGGTGGGCGTTCTCGCGCGCGCTCGGGCGGTCCATCAGCCGCTGAACTGGGCTTCCAGTTGCTGCTTGATCGCCGGCCATTCGCGGTCGGTGATGCTGTACAGCTGGGTGTCGTCGAGGCGCCCGTCGGAGAGGCGACGGTGGTTGCGCAGCAGGCCCTCGTGGCGGGCGCCGAGCTTCTCGATGGCCCGTTGCGAGCGCAGGTTGCTCGCCGCGGTCTTCAGTTGCACGCGCACCAGCTGCCACTCCTCGAAGGCGTGGCGCAGCATCAGGTACTTGATCGATGCGTTCAGCCCGCTGCTGTGCTCGCCACGGGCGAGCCAGGTCCAGCCGAGCTCGGCGGCCGGCAGGGTGTTGACGAAGTCGGCGAAGCGGCTGGTGCCGACCAGGATGTCGCCCAGGCGGATGCTGAACACCACGGCGCGGCCCTCGCGCTGGTCGGCGAGCCCCTGGCGATACCAGTCAGGACGCAGCGGCCCGCTCATGTAGATCAGCTCGTCGCGATTCTCCTCGGCCAGGGCGAGCAATTCCGGGATATCGGCCTCGCTCAGCGGCTCCAGGCGCAAGGCGCCCCGCTGCAAGGTGACCGGTTGGGGTGCGAACATCTATGGATACCTCGAAATGGAAAAAAGCCCTGCCGACGCAGCGTTTCATGACCTCGCCGCCGCAGGCCGGCCGCGTGCTGTCTCGGCGGCCAGGGCTGCCACGCTAACAGCCCTCTCCGGGGCGCTCAAGCCTTACCGCGACCTTGGTCGCAGCCGACTGACGGGGCGCCGCTTTGGTGCGAAACTGGCGGGCAGGCGCCAGAAGCCCCCGCGGCCATTCCGGCGCCGCGGTGAAGCCGGATACCGGCGCATCCATCCTGTCCCGGAGTTCGCATGTCCCTGTCCAGCGGGTCGATCGCAGCGGTCGCCCTCGTCTATATGGCTGTCCTGTTCGCCATCGCCTTCTATGGCGACCATCGTCGCGCGCCGCTCTCCCCGCGCCTGCGCGCCTGGGTCTACAGCCTGTCGCTGACGGTGTACTGCACCAGTTGGACCTTCTTCGGCGCGGTCGGCCAGGCCGCCGGGCAGCTCTGGTCGTTCCTGCCCATCTACCTCGGCCCGGTGCTGTTGCTGCTGTTCGCCCCCTGGCTGCTGCAGAAGATGGTGCTGATCAGCAAGCAGGAGAACATCACCTCGATCGCCGACTTCATCGCCGCCCGCTACGGCAAGTCGCAATCCCTGGCGGTGGTGGTCGCGCTGATCTGCCTGGTCGGCGTCCTGCCCTACATCGCCTTGCAGCTCAAGGGCATCGTGCTCGGGGTGAACCTGCTGATCGGCGCCGGCGCGGAATCGACCGGCACCCGCGCCCAGGACACCGCGCTGATCGTCTCGCTGGTGCTGGCGCTGTTCACCATCCTCTTCGGCACGCGCAACCTCGACGGCACCGAGCACCACCGCGGGATGGTGCTGGCGATCGCCTTCGAGTCGCTGGTCAAGCTGCTGGCGTTCATCGCGGTCGGCGTCTTCGCCACCTATGGCCTGCACGACGGGTTCGGCGACCTGCTGGAACAGGCCCGCGCCGCGCCGCAGTTGCACGACTTCTGGCAGAAGACCCTGGACTGGCCGTCGATGTTCGTGCAGACCGGGGTGGCGCTGATGGCGATCTTCTGCCTGCCGCGGCAGTTCCACGTCACCGTGGTGGAGAACACCGAGCCGCGCGACCTGGTGCTGGCGCGCTGGGTATTCCCCGGTTACCTGGTGCTGGCCGCGCTGTTCGTGGTGCCCATCGCCCTGGCCGGGCAACTGCACCTGTCCGCGGACGTGCTGCCGGACTCCTTCGTCATCAGCCTGCCGCTGGCCGAGGCGCATCCGGCCCTGGCGCTGCTGGCGTTCATCGGCGGCGCCTCGGCGGCCACCGGGATGGTGATCGTGGCCTCGGTGGCGCTGTCCACCATGCTCTGCAACGACATCGTGCTGCCGGCCCTGCTGCGCCGGCAGAACGCCGAGCGACCGTTCGAGGTGTTCCGCCACTGGCTGCTCTCGGTGCGCCGGGTGAGCATCCTGGTGATCCTGCTGCTGGCCTATGTCTGCTACCGGTTGTTCGGCCCCAGCGCCAGCCTCGCCACCATCGGCCAGGTGGCGTTCGCCGCCATCACCCAGTTGGCGCCCGCCATGCTCGGCGCGCTCTATTGGAAGCAGGCCAACCGCCGCGGGGTGTTCGCCGGCCTCGCCACCGGCGCCGCGCTGTGGTTCTACACCCTGGTGCTTCCGCTGGTGGCGCGGGGCCTGGGCTGGTCGCTGCAAGCCTTCCCCGGGCTGATCTGGCTCGGCGACAACCCCTTCGGCCTGCCGATCGACGCCATGACCCAGGGCGTGGTGCTGTCGCTCACCGGCAACTGGCTGGTGTTCGCCCTGGTCTCGGTGTTCTCCCGCACGCGGGTGTCCGAGCACTGGCAGGCCAGCCGCTTCATCGGCCAAGACGCCTCGGTGCGGCCGAGCAGCCGCTCGCTGCTGGCGGTGAAGGTGGAAGACCTGTCGATGCTGGCCGGCCGCTTCGTCGGCGAGGAACGCGCGCGGCAGAGCTTCGTGCGCTTCGCCTCGCGCCAGGGCAAGGACTTCAATGCCCTGCAGAACGCCAACGCCGAATGGATCACTCACACCGAGCGCCTGCTCGCCGGGGTGCTCGGCGCTTCCTCGGCGCGGGCGGTGGTGAAGGCCGCCATCGAGGGCCGCGAGATGCAGGTGGAGGACGTGGTGCGCATCGCCGACGAAGCCTCCGAGGTGCTGCAGTTCAACCGCGCGCTGTTGCAGGGCGCCATCGAGAACATCACCCAGGGCATCAGCGTGGTCGACCAGTCGCTGCGCCTGGTGGCGTGGAACCATCGTTACCAGGAACTCTTCGAGTACCCGGAAGGCTTGATCAGCGTCGGCCGGCCGATCGCCGAGATCATCCGCTACAACGCCGAGCGCGGCCTCTGCGGCCCCGGCGACGCCGAAGCCCACGTGGCGCGCCGCCTGTACTGGATGCGCCAGGGCACGGCGCACACCTCGGAGCGGCTGTTCCCCAACGGCCGGGTGATCGAACTGATCGGCAACCCGATGCCCGGCGGCGGCTTCGTCATGAGCTTCACCGACATCACCGCGTTCCGCGAGGCGGAGCGCGCGCTCAAGGACGCCAACGAAGGCCTGGAGCGGCGGGTCGCCGAGCGCACCCACGAGCTGTCGCAGCTCAACCAGGCGCTGATCGAAGCCAAGGGCCACGCCGAGGCGGCCAACCAGTCGAAGACCCGTTTCCTCGCCGCCGTCAGCCACGACCTGATGCAGCCGCTGAACGCCGCCCGGCTGTTTTCCGCCGCCCTCGCCCACCAGCAGGACGGGCTGCCGGCGGAGGCGCGGCCGCTGGTCGGCCACCTGGACAGCGCGCTGCGCTCGGCCGAGGACCTGATCAGCGACCTGCTGGACATCTCGCGCCTGGAGAACGGCCGCATCACCCCGGAGCGCGATGCCTTCCCGCTGGCGGTGTTGTTCGACGCGCTGGGCGCCGAGTTCCAGGTACTGGCGCGGGACCAGGCCATGGACTTCCGCCTGCGCGGCAGCCGCCTGGCGGTCGACAGCGACCCCAAGCTGCTGCGTCGGGTGTTGCAGAACTTCCTCACCAACGCCTTCCGCTATGCCAGCGGCCAGGTGCTGCTCGGCGTGCGCCGCGAACCGGGTCACCTGCGCCTGGAAGTGTGGGACCGCGGCCCGGGCATCCCGGAGGACAAGCGCAAGGTGATCTTCGAGGAATTCAAGCGCCTGGACAGCCACCAGACCCGCGCGGAAAAGGGCCTGGGCCTGGGCCTGGCGATCGCCGACGGGCTGTGTCGGGTGCTGGGCCATCGCCTGGAGGTACGCTCCTGGCCGGGCAAGGGCAGCGTATTCAGCGTCAGTGTGCCGCTGGCCTCGGCGCCCTCGCCCGCGCCGGCCGCCGCGCCGGTCGACAGCGGCCAGCCGCTGGGCGGCGCCTGGGTGCTGTGCGTGGATAACGAGGACAGCATCCTCACCGGCATGCACAGCCTGCTGAGCCGCTGGGGCTGCCAGGTGCTCACCGCGCGGGACCGCCAGGATTGCGAACGCTTGCTGGAGGCGCATCAACCGCAACTGGCGTTGGTGGACTACCACCTCGACCAGGGCGACACCGGCACCGCCTTGATGGCCTGGCTGCGCACCCGCCTGGGCGAGCCGCTGCCGGGGGTGGTGATCAGCGCCGACGCACGCGCCGAGTTGGTCGCCGAGGTGCATGCCGCGGGCCTCGACTACCTGCCCAAGCCGGTCAAGCCGGCGGCTTTGCGCGCCCTGCTGAGCCGTCACCTGGACCTGCGCTGAGCGCGCCCCCAGGACGCAGGAGGCGTTTCGAGGCGCCGCGCGCTCCCAGGCTCGGTCGGGGCCGGCGCGGGGCCGAGGGACCGCCGTCCGCGATCGCGGGCTATTCGTCCCGCTCGGCCGGTTCGGCTTCGGCGGCGCGTTCCAGCAGGTCGGCGGGCAGGCTTTTGCTGGCGCGGGCGCCCAGCTGCTTGAGCTGTTCGGCGCGGCCGATCAGGTTGCCGCGGCCTTCGCAGAGCTTGTTACGGGCACCGGCGTAGGCCTTGTCCAGTTGTCGCAGGCGACTGCCGACCTCCTCCAGGTCCTGCACGAAGAGCGCGAATTTGTCGTAGAGCCAACCGGCGCGTTCGGCGATTTCCCGGGCGTTCTGGCTCTGCCGCTCCTGGCGCCAGAGGCTGTCGATCACCCGCAGGGTGACCAGCAGGGTGGTCGGGCTGACGATCACCACGTTGCGCTCGAAGGCTTCCTGGAACAGGTTCTGGTCGTATTGCAGGGCACAGGCGAAAGCGGCCTCGATGGGCACGAAGAGCAGCACGAAGTCCAGGCTGTGCAGACCCTCCAGGCGCTTGTAGTCCTTGCCGGCGAGGCCCTTGAGGTGGGTGCGCAGCGACAGGACGTGCTGCTTGAGCGCCTGCTGCCGCTGGGCCTCGTCGTCGGCGACGATGTACTGCTGGTAGGCGTTGAGGCTGACCTTGGCATCCACCACCACCTGCTTGTCGCCGGGCAGGCGGATCAACACGTCCGGCTGGAAGCGCTCGCCGTCGGCGCTGAGCAGGGTGACCTGGGTCTGGTACTCGCGGCCCTTTTCCAGGCCGGCGTGCTCCAGCACCCGCTCCAGCACCAGTTCGCCCCAGTTGCCCTGGGTCTTCTGGCCCTTGAGGGCACGGGTCAGGTTGGTCGCCTCGTCGCCCAGGCGCTGGTTCAGCTGTTGCAGGCGCTCCAGTTCCTTGCCCAGCGAGAATCGCTCGCGGGCTTCCTGCTGGTAGCTGTCCTCGACCCGTTTCTCGAAGGCCTGGAGGCGCTCCTTGAGCGGATCGAGGAGTTGGCCGAGGCGCTGCTGGCTGGTGTCGGCGAAACGCTGCTCGCGCTCGTCGAAGATCTTCCCGGCCAGCTCGGCGAATTGCGCGCGCAGGTCGTCGCGGGCCGCCTGCAGGTCGCTCAGGCGTTGTTGGTGGGCGTCCTGTTGTTCGCGCAATTCGGCGCCCAGGGCCGCCCGCTCGCTGTCCAGGCGGCGCAGCTCGGCGTCCTTGCGCTCGCGCTCCTGGGTCGAGTCGCGCAGGGTCTCGCGGGCGGTCTCCCGCTCCAGGTCGAGCAATTCGTTCTCCCGCGCCAGGGCCGCCAGTTCGGCCTGCTGCCGGGCCAGGGTCTGCCGCGCGTCGCGCAATTCATGGCGTTCCGCCTCAAGTTGCGCGGAGAGGCCGTCCTGGGCCAGTTGGGCATTGCTCAGGCGCTCCTCCAGCAGCGCCCGCGCCGGGGTCTCCAGGTCCAGGCGCCGCTGCAACCGCCAGAGCAGCACGATCAGGGGCAGCGCGGCGATGAACAGGCCGAGCAGCAGGGCAGGCAGGTGAGCGGACAGATCGATGGGCATGGCCGGCTCCGCGACAGAAGGGCCGGCAGTATACCGGGGCGCCGGCGCTCAGCGCGGCCGGGCGCGGACGTTCAGGCGCAGTTGCGGGTTGAGTTGGTCGAGGGCGTGGCGCGCGGGCGAGTCGCCGGCGCGCGCGGCCTGGCGCAGCAACTCCTGGCCGCGCCGCCGCGCGCAGATGTCCGCCGCTTCGTGGCAGAGCAGGCGGCCGAGACGGCTTTGCGCCTGCACCACGCCCCGCCGGGCCGGCTGGCGCAGCAGGTGGCCGGCGATCTTCTTCACGCTGGCCGCCTCGCCGAAGGGCGAATCGTCCAGCAGCCAGAGCGCGACGCGCAGGGGCAAGGGGCGCATGGAAAAGGGTTCGACGGGCGACAAGCGGAACTTCATGGACGGATGCCGTAGACCGGAAAGGCGCGCACTTTACAGGATTTTCGCCAGGCTTCGAGCCCTTCCCGAAGAGCGGTCGCCCCTGCCGGGCCACCCACGCGGGCGACCCGGGCCCGGATCATTCGCCGCAGGGCGGCTCGCCGGCCAGCTCCGGCGGGTGCTCGGTGAGGGTCCGCGACAGCGCTTCGCCGGCTTCGCGCTGGTCGGCCGGCAACTGCTCGCCGAGGGTGTCGCGCAGGGCGATCACCTCGGCGTCGCCGGCACTGGCGGCCAGGTTCATCCAGGCGAACGCCTGGGTCTTGTCCTTCGGCAAGCCGTAGCCGACCACCTGCAGGGCGCCCAGGCGCGCCTGGGCGGCGCTGCTGCCCTGCCCCGCGGTCTTCAGCCAGCATTGCGCCGCGCGACGGTAGGCGCTGCCGTCGTAGTAGCGCTGGGCGAGGTTCTCCGCCGCCGGGCGCGAGCCCTGGCGCACCGCCTCGCGCAGCCAGCGCTCGCCCGGCTGGCCGGGGAGCAGTTCGCCGAGCCGCAATTGGGCATCCACCAGGCCGGCGCCGGCAGCCTGCTCCAGCAGGTAGACGGCCTTGTCGCGGTTGCCCGCGTCCAGGGCACGCTGGCCGTTCAGGTAATCGTCGGTGGCGGCGGCCCAGGCGCCGCCGCTGGCCAGCACCAGTCCCAGCACCAGGTTTCTCACTGCTGCTGTTCCTGCTCGCTGAACAGGCCGTCGAACAGCATGGTGGACAGGTAGCGCTCGCCGGCATCGGGGAGGATCACCACCAGGGTCTTACCCTGCATGTCCGGCTGCTCGGCGAGGCGCACCGCCGCCGCCATGGCCGCGCCGCAGGAAATGCCGCAGAGGATGCCCTCCTCGCGCATCAGGCGCAGGGCCATGTCCTTGGCCTCTTCGTCGGAGACCCGTTCGACGCGGTCGACCATCGACAGGTCGAGGTTCTTCGGTACGAAACCCGCGCCGATGCCCTGGATCTTGTGCGGGCTGGGCTTGATTTCCTCGCCGGCCAAGGCCTGGGTGATCACCGGCGAGCCCAGCGGCTCCACCGCGACGGAGAGGATCGGCTTGCCCTGGGTGCGCTTGATGTAGCGGGAGACGCCGCTGATGGTGCCGCCGGTGCCGACGCCCGAGACCAGCACGTCCACCGCGCCGTCGGTGTCGTTCCAGATCTCCGGGCCGGTGGTCTTCTCGTGGATCGCCGGGTTGGCCGGGTTCTCGAACTGTTGCAACAGCAGGTATTCCCCGGGGTTGCCGGCGGCGATCTCGGCGGCCTTGTCGATGGCACCCTTCATGCCCTTGGCCGGCTCGGTCAGCACCAGCTCAGCGCCCAGCGCCTTGAGCACCTTGCGCCGCTCCAGGCTCATTGAGGCCGGCATGGTGAGGATCAGCCGGTAGCCGCGGGCGGCGGCGACGAAGGCCAGGCCGATACCGGTGTTGCCGGAGGTGGGTTCGACCAGGGTCATGCCGGGTTTCAGGCGGCCGCTGGACTCGGCGTCCCAGACCATGCTGGCGCCGATCCGGCACTTCACCGAGTAGGCCGGGTTGCGGCCTTCGATCTTCGCCAGGATGGTGACGCCCTTGGGCCCCAGGCGGTTGATCATCACCAGCGGCGTGTTGCCGATGGCCTGCGCATTGTCTGCATAGATGCGGCTCATGGAGGCGGGTCCTTTTTCTTTACATGGAAGTCTGTACCGCGAGGCCGTCAGCCTATGCCGCGCCATCGTACCCGTCCAGCCACCGGCGGACAGAACCGGAACGGCCCTGGCACTGTCCACCGAACGAGGCGGCCCGGCGGCGGGTCGACATGCGACAGACGGATCCTTGCGATGAAAAGACGTTACAGCATTTCCCTGTTGATCCTGCTGGCCCTGGCGGCACTGCTGCTGGTGCTGCATCTGGCCCTGCCCGGGCTGATCCGCGACTACCTCAACGGCAAGCTCGCCGACATGGGCGAGTACCGCGGCCATATAGAGGACGTCGACCTGGCCTGGTGGCGCGGCGCCTACAAGATCAACGGCCTGAACATCGTCAAGGACGACGGCAAGGTGCCGGTGCCGCTGCTGAAGGCGCCGGTCATCGACCTGTCGGTGAGCTGGCACGCGCTGTGGTACGACCACGGCATCGTCGCCGAGGTGGACTTCTATCGGCCGGAGCTGAACTTCGTCGATGGCGGCGCCAAGGAAACCTCGCAGACCGGTACCGGTACCGACTGGCGCGAACAGTTGGAAAAACTCCTGCCGATCACCCTCAACGAAGTGCGTGTGGTGGATGGTCGCATCGCCTTCCACAACTTCGGCTCCAAGCCGCCGGTGCACCTCGACGCCAGCGAGATCAACGCCAGCCTGTTCAACCTGACCAACGTGGCCGGGGAAAAAGGCGAACGGGTGGCGCGGTTCGAGGGCAAGGCCCTGCTGCTCGGCCACGCGCCGCTGGAGACCAAGGCCAGCTTCGAGCCGCTGAGCGATTTCGAGGACTTCGAGTTCCGCCTGCGCGCCACCGGCATCGAACTCAAGCGGCTCAACGACTTCGCCAGCGCCTACGGCAAGTTCGACTTCAACGCCGGGCACGGCGACGTGGTGATCGAAGCCACCGCCGACGACGGCAAACTCAGCGGTTACATCAAGCCGCTGCTGCGCGACGTGGACATCTTCAATTGGCAGCAGGATGTGGAGAACAAGGACAAGGGCTTCTTCCGTTCGATCTGGGAAGCCCTGGTGGGCGGCGGCGAGACCGCGTTGAAGAACCAGCGCAAGAACCAGTTCGCCACCCGCATCGACCTCAGTGGCAACGTGCACCAGCAGGACATCAGTGGCTTGCAGGCGTTCTTCAACATCCTGCGCAACGCCTTCGTCCAGGCCTTCAACACCCGCTTCGAGAATGCGCCGCCGGAAGAGTGATCGCAGGCGACGCGCCCTCACCGATCCGCCGGAGCCCCTCGCCCGGCCGGCGCCTAATCCGGCGCCCCGGGCTCCGGCGAGGGCGCCGCCTCGCTGAAGATCGCCTCGATCGGCAGTTCGAACAGCCGGGCGATCCGGAAGGCCAGCGGCAGGCTCGGGTCGTACTTGCCGGTTTCGATGGCGTTCACGCTCTGCCGCGACACCTCCAGGCGCTGGGCCAGCTCCGACTGGCTCCAGCCACGTTCGGCGCGCAAGGCGCGCAGACGATTGTCCATGCGCGGCGCCTCAGCGATAGCTGCGTTTGACGTAGAACAGGCTCGGCGCATACAGCGCCCAGAACAGCGCGAAGGTCATCAGCAGCGGAAAGCGCGGCAGGCCGGCGTACTGTTCGAGGAAACCCCAGGCACTCAGCAGACAGAGCAGGACCCCGGCGGCCACGGCGGCGGCACGGGCCATCAGCAGGCCCATAAACTCGTCCGGCTCCTGGCGCAGGTAGCGATCGAAGGCAATGAAGGTGCCGGCCAGCGGCAGCGCCGGCGAGACCGCCGCCAACAGGCGCAGGCCGGGACTCAGCCGCTCCAGGTCGAGGCCCCAGCTGATGAACACCACCAGCAGGGCGTAGAGCAGCATCAGCGACGTGCAGGTGATGACGTAGCGGCGACGGACGAGGGTGGCATAAGACATGGGTGGGCTCCTGATGAGTGTCAAGCAAACTTAACTTTTCGGCCATTGTATGTAAAGCGTGCTTGTCAAAAAAACCAGAAACCGGACCCGTGCCCGCGTGACCCGCCATTCAGTGACTGAATGGCCCGTCTACGTTCACAGTCGCCTCGCAGGCACGCTATAGTCCGGTTTTCCCTAGCGAATCGCTGACGTCACCCGTCGTCCCCGTTCGAGGATTTTCCGATGAAGTTCGAAGGCACCCCGTCCTACGTCGCCACCGACGACCTCAAGCTCGCGGTGAACGCCGCCATCACCCTGCAGCGCCCGCTGCTGGTGAAGGGCGAACCCGGCACTGGCAAGACCATGCTCGCCGAGCAGTTGGCCGAATCCTTCGGTGCCCGCCTGATCACCTGGCACATCAAGTCCACCACCAAGGCCCACCAGGGTCTCTACGAGTACGATGCGGTGAGCCGCCTGCGCGACTCGCAACTGGGTGTCGACAAGGTCCACGACGTCCGCAACTACCTGAAGAAAGGCATGCTGTGGGAAGCTTTCGAGGCCGAGGAGCGGGTGATCCTGCTGATCGACGAGATCGACAAGGCCGACATCGAGTTCCCCAACGACCTGCTGCAAGAACTCGACAAGATGGAGTTCTACGTCTACGAAATCGACGAGACCATCAAGGCCAAGCAGCGCCCGATCATCATCATCACCTCGAACAACGAGAAGGAGCTGCCCGACGCCTTCCTGCGCCGCTGCTTCTTCCACTACATCGCCTTCCCGGATCGCGCGACCCTGCAGAGGATCGTCGACGTGCATTACCCGAACATCAAGAAGGACCTGGTCAGCGAAGCGCTCGACGTATTCTTCGACGTGCGCAAGGTGCCGGGGCTGAAGAAGAAGCCCTCCACCTCGGAACTGGTCGACTGGCTCAAGCTGCTGATGGCCGACGATATCGGCGAAGCGGTGCTGCGCGAGCGCGATCCGACCAAGGCCATCCCACCTCTGGCCGGCGCCCTGGTGAAGAACGAGCAGGACGTGCAGTTGCTCGAACGCCTGGCGTTCATGAGCCGGCGTGCCAGCCGTTGAACCCGGAGGTCGAAATGCTCACGGGTAGCTGCCTGTGCGGTGCGGTCGCCTACACCCTGGGCGCGCCGCTCGCCTCGGCCACGCACTGTCATTGCAGCCAATGCCGCAAGGCCCATGGCGCGGCGTTCGCCACCTATGCGTCGGTGCCCAAGACGGCGTTGCGCTTCACCCGCGGCGCCGAGCGGGTACGGACCTTTAACTCGTCGCCCGGCGTGGCCCGGACCTTCTGCGACCAGTGCGGCGCGACCCTGCAATGGATGGAGGTCGACAGCGACTCCACCTGCATCGCCCTCGGCACCCTCGATTCGCCACTGGGCCCCATCCCCCAGACCCACATCTTCGTCGACTCCAAGGCCGATTGGTTCGCCATCCGCGATGGCCTGCCGCAGGATCCCAACGGCTGAGTCGTCCACGCGTCACGAGGAGGCGGCGATGCTGCTCAACCTGTTCAACGAAATGCGCGCCGCCAAGGTCCCGGTCTCGATCCGCGAACTGCTCGACCTGATCGATGCGCTGAAGCACAACCTGGCCTTCGCCGACATGGACGACTTCTACTTCCTCGCCCGCACCCTGCTGGTCAAGGACGAGCGCCATTTCGACAAATTCGACCGGGCCTTCGGCGCCTACTTCAACGGCTTGCAGAACCTCGACCAGCACATCGAGGCGCTGATTCCCGAGGAGTGGCTGCGCAAGGAATTCGAGCGCCTGCTGACCGACGAGGAGCGCGCGCAGATCCAGAGCCTGGGCGGCCTGGACACGCTCATCGAGGCGTTCAAGAAACGCCTGGAGGAACAGAAGGAACGCCACGCCGGCGGCAACAAGTGGATCGGCACCGGCGGCACCAGCCCGTTCGGCTCCGGCGGCTTCAACCCGGAAGGCATCCGCGTCGGCGATGCCGGCAAGCGCCAGGGCAAGGCGGTGAAGGTCTGGGACCAACGCGAGTACCGCAACCTCGACGACCAGGTCGAGTTGGGCACGCGCAACATCAAGATCGCCCTGCGCCGCCTGCGCAAGTTCGCCCGCGAGGGCGCGGCGGAAGAACTGGACATCGACGGCACCATCGACCACACCGCGCGGGATGCCGGGTTGTTGAACATCCAGATGCGCCCGGAACGGCGCAACACGGTGAAGCTCCTGCTGTTGCTGGATATCGGCGGTTCCATGGATGCCCACGTGAAGGTCTGCGAGGAGCTCTTCTCGGCCTGCAAGACCGAGTTCAAGCACCTGGAGTACTTCTACTTCCACAACTTCGTCTATGAGTCGGTGTGGAAGAACAACCTGCGCCGCACCAGCGAGCGCACCGCCACGCTCGACCTGCTGCACAAGTACGGCGCCGACTACAAGGTGGTGTTCGTCGGCGACGCGGCCATGGCGCCCTACGAGATCACCCAGGCCGGCGGCAGCGTCGAGCACTGGAACGAAGAGCCGGGCTACGTCTGGATGAAGCGCTTCATGGAGAAGTACAAGAAGCTCATCTGGATCAATCCCTACCCGAAGGACACCTGGAACTACACCGCCTCCACCGGCATCGTCCGCGAGTTGCTGGAAGACCGCATGTATCCCCTGACCCTGCGCGGCCTGGAAGAAGGCATGCGCTTCCTCGCCAAATGAAAGAAGGGGCCGCGAGGCCCCTCTCCATGACGGCACCCGGACGTCGCGGCAGCCTCGTCCTGGCCGGCGCGCCCGCCCTTCAGCGCCACTGTCGCGGCGATGGCCGTCGCCGGCCGCCGGTCACCAGGGTGCCGGCCGTGATCAGCAGGCTTTCCACCAACGCGGCGAACACCAGCGCGCATCCCAGTCCCCAGGCGATGGCCTGAGGCGCGAGCAGCACCTGGTAGCTGTAGGCGGCGCGGGTTTCCTCGAGCAACCCCTGGTCGGCGTCGGTCGCCAGGTGCCAGACCTGCCGGTACCAGGGCCCCTGCATGGCCAGCCATTCGCGATCGAGCAACGCGGCGCGTTCGTACAGGCCGGCGACGCTCTGGGCATCGCTGCGCATCACCGGGTCGGCACTGTCGCGGTAATGGGCGACCAGGGCGTTCATGTCGCCGTCGAAGAAGCGCCGCGCGGTCTCCTGGAAGCCTTCCAGGCCACGCTGGGACTCCAGGCGGTGGGCGTCCACGCGCTTGACGTAATCCGCGATGAAACCCGGCACCTGCACGCCGACCAGCAGGCCCAGGGTGAACAGCACCAGTCGTAGATAACTCCGCAGCATGGATGTCCTTCCTTCGCTTCGATGGGTCTCGCTACCTCGATGCCGGCGAGGGGCCGCCGGCGCCTCGTCTAGACGCGGCCGTAGGCGACCCTTTCGCCACGCCGCCACAGCGTCCACTCGCCGGGGCGATGCAGTTGCCAGGTCTCGTTGGCGGTCAGGGGCTCGGTGGCCAGCACCGTCACCACGTCGTTCGGCGTGGTTTCCGCCTGGAAATCCACGGTGAGCTCGGTGTCCTTGAGTTGTGCCGGGCCGAAGGGCGCGCGCCGGGTGATCTGCGCCAGTTTGGTCGAGCAGAAGGTGAACAGCCAGTCACCGTTGCTCAGCAGGCAATTGAACACGCCCTTGCTGCGGTATTCGGCGCAGGCGGCCACCAGCACCGGCAGCAGCACCTCCGCCGGCACCGGCTCGGGGAAGGCGCTGCGCACCCGGTTGAGCAGGTCGCAGAACGCCGTCTCGCTGTCGGTATCGCCCACCGGGCGGTAGAACACCGGCGGCGGGGCGAAGTCGGCCAACTGGCCGTTGTGGGCGAAACACCAATTGCGGCCCCAAAGCTCGCGGACGAAGGGATGGGTGTTGGCCAGGCTCACCTGGCCGACGTTGGCCTGGCGGATGTGGCCGATCACCGTCTCGCTCTTGATCGGGTAGCGCTGCACCAGCTTGGCGACTTCCGAATCGATGCTCGCCGCGGGGTCCTGGAACAGCCGCAGGCCGCGCCCCTCGTAGAAGGCGATGCCCCAGCCGTCGCGATGAGGACCGGTGCCGCCGCCCCGCTGCATCAGCCCGGTGAAGCTGAACAGGATGTCGGTGGGGACATTGGCGCTCATGCCAAGCAATTCACACATAGGGCTCTCGCATCGAGAAGGTGTGCGGACCATGGGATCGGGGTTCGGGTATCCAGGCGCCGGCGGTGTCCGGACGCGGACCGGACGTCAACGGCGGGACTCGCCCATGCTGGACGCATGCGCCGCGTCCGGCAAGCGCGGCGTTACAGGCGCGGCTCGATCCGCAGGCGACGGTCGCCGTTGCGGTCGATCCGCGTATCGGTTTCCGCAGCCTCCCGCTCCAGCACCTCGCGCAGGGTCGGCTCGTCCTCTTCGACCGGGGCCGGCTGCTCGGCGCGGCGCTGGCGCAGGCTGCGCTCGATCGGCCAGCGGATCAGGGCGAACAGCAGGTAGAGGGCGAAGGCGATGGCCCCGTAGAGGGCAAGGTCGGATACGGCTTTCCAGACGTTGGTGCCGACCTTGAAGGCCAGGTCCAGGGCGGTGATGGCCACGGCCGGGGCGTAGAGGTCGCGGGACGCGTCGACGATGGTCGGGCTGAGCAGCAGCACGGCGACCAGCACCCGCAGGGGCTCGCGCAGCCAGCGCCAGATCCAGCCGGTCATGCGGAAGAACACCAGCAGGCAGCCGAGCGCGGCCACGCCGTACACCGCCCAGGCCAGCAGGTAATCGTTTTCGCTCATCGCACGCGCCTCGCGAACGGAAGGGCACCCGCGGCCCGCGCTTCATCTGCAATCCGCACACATCTCTCCTTGCGCCCGCGGAATGCGCTTAGCCCGCGTGGCTACCGACGGAAACGGGCCGCGCCGTGGCGGGGCCGATGAAAGGGGGCTTATGATAACGGCTTTTCGCGGGCCCGGCGCCCCTGCCGTCGTCCGCCCCCGCCGCAGAGAGTGCCGCATGCCGAATGCCCCGATTGCCCGCCGCGAAGCCGGTTCCGATCCCTATCGCTGGCTGGAGGACCGCGACGCCGCCGAGGTGCTCGCCCACCTGCAAGCGGAAAACGCCCATCTGGAAGCCCAGCTCGCCGACCAGGCGGACCTGCGCGAGCGCCTGTTCCAGGAAATCAAGGGGCGCATCCGCGAGACCGACCTGTCGCTGCCCTCGCCCTGGGGCGCCTACCTCTATTACCAGCGCACCACCGCCGGCGACGAATACCCGCGGCACTACCGCTGCCCGCGCCCGGCGGACGGCTCGCTGCAGGTGGACGACGCCCGGGAGGAACTGCTCCTCGATCCCAACCAACTCGCCGACGGCGGCTTCCTCAGCGTCGGCAGCCTGGCCATCAGCCCCGACCAGCGCCTGCTGGCGTACAGCCTGGACAGCAGCGGCGACGAGATCTATCGCCTGTTCGTCAAGGACCTGGCCAGCGGCGAGCTCACCGCCCTGCCCTTCGACAACTGCGACGGCAGCCTGACCTGGGCCAACGACAATCGCACGCTGTTCTTCGCCGAACTGGACGACACCCACCGGCCGCACACGCTGTATCGCCATCGCCTCGGCGATACCTCGGCGGAAACGGTGTTCGTCGAGCCGGACGGGCGTTTCTTCCTGCACTGCTTCCGCTCCAGTTCGGAGCGCCAGCTGATCCTCGAACTGGGCAGCAAGACCACCACCGAGGCCTGGGTGCTGAATGCCGACGCACCGGACGGCCGCTTCACCTGCCTGGCGCCCCGCGAGGAAGGCCACGAGTACGAGGTGGACCACGGCCGGGTGGAGGGCGAATGGGCCTGGCTGATCCGCAGCAACCAGAGCGGGATCAACTTCGCCCTGTACCAGGCGTCAGGGTCCACGCCGACGCGGGCGGAATGGCGCGAGCTGGTCGGCCACGACCCCCAGGTGATGCTGGACGGTTTCAGCATGAACGCCGTGGCCTACGTGCTGAGCCTGCGCGAAGGCGGCCTGCCGGTGCTGCAAGTGCATGCCCAGGGCCTGGCGCCCTACCGCGTGCAACTGCCCGACGCCGCCTATAGCCTCTACGTGTCGGACACCCTGGAATTCGACAGCCCGGCGATCCGCCTGCGCTACGAGGCGCTGAACCGGCCGGCGCAGGTGCGCCAGCTGGACCTCGCCAGCGGCGAGCAGCGGATTCTCAAGCAGACGCCGGTGGAAGGCCCCTTCGATGCCGACGCCTACGTCAGCCAGCGCCTGTGGGCCCGCGCCGCGGACGGTGCGCGCATCCCGATCAGCCTGGTGGCGCGCCGCGACCTGCTCGACGGCGAGCGTCCGCGCGCGCCCGCGCCGCTGTACCTGTACGGCTACGGCGCC
The DNA here is from genome assembly GCF_025642785.1 of Pseudomonas sp. RIT-PI-AD. GTDB lineage: Bacteria > Pseudomonadota > Gammaproteobacteria > Pseudomonadales > Pseudomonadaceae > Pseudomonas_T. The sequence continues at coordinate 25,303 of NZ_JANZKU010000001.1, read as the reverse complement.
TACGGCAGTTGCCTGGACCCCTGGTTCTCCCACGCCCGCCTGAGCCTGCTGGAGCGCGGTTGCATCTTCGCCATCGCCCACGTGCGCGGCGGTGGCGAGCTGGGCGAGGCCTGGTACCGCGCCGGCAAGCTGGAACACAAGCAGAACAGCTTCGACGACTTCATCGCCTGCGCCGAACACCTGGTGGCCGAGGGCTACACCCGACCCGAGCGGCTGGCCATCAGCGGCGGCAGCGCCGGCGGCCTGTTGATCGGCGCGGTGCTCAACCAGCGCCCCGAGCTGTTCGCTGCGGCCATCGCCGAGGTGCCCTTCGTCGACGTGCTCAACACCATGCAGAATCCCGACCTGCCGCTGACCGTCACCGAGTACGACGAATGGGGCGATCCCGGCGAACCGGAGGCCTATGCGCGGATCCAGGCCTACGCGCCCTATGAGAACGTCAAGGCCCAGGCCTACCCGGCGATCCTCGCCATCGCCGGTTATCACGACAGCCGCGTGCAGTACTGGGAGGCGGCGAAGTGGGTGGCCAAGGTGCGCGCGCTCGGCACCGGCGACCGGCCGGTGCTGCTGAAGGTGGATTTCGATGCCGGCCACGGCGGCATGAGCGGCCGTTACCAGGCCCTGCGCGACGTGGCGCTGGAATACGCCTTCCTGCTCGGCACCGCGTTGCGCGCCGACGCGGACTGAGGCGAGCGGGTCCCGGCATCGACGTCGGGACCCGGGCCGCCGGGCAGCTTCCAGCGGCCAGGCCCGGCGGACCGCGACGGAACGCCCACGGCCGGATGGCCGATGCCCTACGAACGCGCCGCGACCGGCATCAAACCTCGACGCCGAAGCCCCGCAGCAGAGCGAGGAACTGGGCCTCGTCCAGCACCTTCAGGCCCAGTTCGCTGGCCTTGGCCAGCTTCGAGCCGGCACCGGGCCCGGCCACCACGCCACTGGTGCGCGCCGACACCGAACCGGCGACCTTGGCGCCCAGGGCTTCCAGCTTGTCCTTGGCCAGGTCCCGGCTCATCGCCTCCAGGCTGCCGGTGAGCACCCAGCTCTGCCCGGCCAGGGGCAGGCCCTCGACGGCTTTCTTCTCGCTTTCCCAATGCATGCCGAAATCGCGCAACTGGGCCTCGATGGCCCGGGCATGGGCCGCCTTGGCGAGATCGGCGAAGAAGTCGCGCACCGATTTGCGCGCCTTTTCGTTGAGCCCTTTCAATGCGCTCAGGTCCAGCCAGTCGGCGGCGACGATGGCTTCCAGGCTGCCGAAGCGCTCGGCCAGGTTGCGTGCCCCGGTGGCGGCGACGAAGGGGATGTTCAGCTTGTCGAGCAGGTCCGGCAGGCTGGCGTAGGCGGCGAACTCCGGATGCAGGTCGCCCTCTTCCTGGAGCTCGATGCCATTCTTCAACAGCGCGGCGATGACCTCGCGGTTGTGCTCGGCCTCGAAGAAGTTGTGGATCTCGTAGGCCACTTCCGCGCCCACGTCCGGCAGATAGGTCAGCACCTCGGGCAGAGCCCGGGCGATCCGCTCCAGGCGGCCCAGGGTGCGCGCCAGCAGCTTGGCGGTTTCCTCGCCGACGTCGGGGATGCCGAGGGCGAAGATGAAGCGCGCCAGCGTCGGCCGTCGGCTGTCGGCGATGGACGCCAGCAGGTTCTGGCTGGAGACCTCGGCGAAGCCGTCGAGGGCGAAGACCTGGTCGTAGGTCAAGGTGTAGAGATCGGCCGGCGACGCCACCAGCCCCTTGTCCACCAGTTGCTCGACGATCTTGTCGCCGAGGCCGTCGATGTCCATGGCGCGCCGCGAGACGAAATGGATGATCGCCTGCTTGAGCTGCGCCTGGCAGGCCAGGCGGCCGACACAGCGGTATACCGCGCCGGCGCTGAACGACTCGCGACCCTTGCTGCGTTTGACCAGTTGCGTGCGTTCCACTTCCGAGCCGCACACCGGGCAATGGGTCGGTACCTGGACCGGCCGCGCATCGGCCGGGCGCCGTTCGCTCACCACCTGCATGATTTGCGGGATCACGTCGCCGGCGCGGCGGACGATCACCGTGTCGCCGATCATCACGCCCAGGCGCGCCACCTCGTCCATGTTGTGCAGGGTGGCGTTGGATACCGTGACGCCGGCCACCTGCACCGGTTTCAGCCGCGCCACCGGAGTGACCGCACCGGTGCGGCCGACCTGGAACTCCACGTCGAGCAATTCGGTAAGCTCTTCGCTGGCGGGAAACTTGTGGGCGATGGCCCAGCGCGGTTCGCGAGCGCGGAAACCCAGCTCGCGCTGCTGGCCGATGTCGTTGACCTTGAACACCACGCCATCGATCTCGTAGGCCAGCGACGCCCGCCGGGCGCCGATGTCGCGGTAGTAGTCGAGGCACTGTTCGACGCCCTGGGCCTTCTTCAGCTCGCGACTGATCGGCAGCCCCCAGCGCTTGAGGGTCTGCAGGCTTTCGGTATGGCTGGGGGCGATGGCGCCCTCGACCCGGCCGATGCCGTAGCAGCAGAACTCCAGGGGGCGCCCGGCGGTGATCTTCGAATCCAGCTGGCGCAGGCTGCCGGCGGCGGCGTTGCGCGGGTTGGCGAAGGTCTTGCCGCCGGTTTCCATGGCCTTGGCGTTCAGCGCCTCGAAGCCGGCCTTGGACATATAGACTTCGCCGCGCACTTCGAGCACCGCCGGCCAGCCTTCGCCGTGGAGCTTCAGCGGGACGTTGCGGATGGTGCGCACGTTGGCGGTGATGTCCTCGCCGGTGCTGCCGTCGCCGCGGGTGGCGCCGCGCACCAGTTGGCCCCGCTCGTAGAGCAGGCTGACCGCCAGGCCGTCGAGCTTGGGTTCGCAGCTGTACTCCACCGGTGCGCCGCCGTGGCCGAGCAGGTCGCCGGCCGGCAGCTCCAGGCCCTCGCGGACCCGGCGGTCGAACTCGCGCAGGTCGGTTTCCTCGAAGGCGTTGCCCAAACTGAGCATCGGGATTTCGTGGCGCACCTCGCCGAAGGCGCTGAGGGCCGCGCCGCCGACCCGCTGGGTCGGCGAGTCCGGCGTCACCAGCTCGGGATGCTCGGCCTCCAAGGCCTTGAGCGCGCGGAACAGGCGATCGTACTCGGCGTCCGGCACGCTGGGCTCGTCGAGCACATAGTAGCGGTAGTTGTGCGCGTCGAGTTCGCTGCGCAGTTGGGCGATTCGTTCGGCGGCGGTCTGGGCGTCGGTCATGGCGGTGTCTCGGAAACGCAAAGAGCAGCGCGAGCTGCTCTTTGCGGGTACTGGCGGTCTAGCCCCGGGCGCCGGGGTGGAGTGTCCGGGCGAGGCGCCGTCAGCGTTTGTGGGTCAGGTTTCGACGTTCGAATTCGACGATCCGTTGCCGGTAGTGCTCGATGGTCTGGGCGGTGAGCACGCTGCGCTGGTCGTCCTTCAGTTCGCCGTTGAGCTCCTGGGACAGCTTGCGCGCGGCGGCGACCATCACGTCGAACGCCTGCTTCGGATGGCGCGGGCCCGGCAGGCCGAGGAAGAAGCTCACGGCGCGGGTTTTGAAGTGATCCATGTCGTCGAGGTCGAAGGTGCCGGGCTTGACGCCGTTGGCCATGGAGAACAGCACCTCGCCGTTGCCGGCCATGCTTTCGTGGCGGTGGAAGATGTCCATCTCGCCGAAACGCAGGCCGCTTTCGAGGATGTTCTGCAACAGGGCCGGGCCCTTGAAGCCCTCGCCGTCACGGGCGACCACGTTGATCACCAGGACTTCCTCCACCGGCGGCAGGTCCTGCGCGCCGGCATGGCGGACGGTCTCGCCGCCGTCGCCTTCGTCCACCGGGTTGAGCAGGGTCGGCACCGGCTCGTCGAGGTTGAGATCGCCCTGGTGGGGCTCGACGCCACCGCGACGGCGGTTCAGCTCGCGGGCGCTCATGGCCGGCAGGTCTTCCTCGTCCAGCGAGGGCTCGTTGCCGCGCTCGATGACCCGCGCCGGGCCGAGCAGATGCGGATCTTCCTCGCCCTCCACCGGGCCGGAACCGCTGCGGTCCAGCCGGAACTTGAGTTTCCCCTTGCCACCGCTCATGCGTCGCCAGCCATCGAAGAGAATGCCGGCAATGACAATGAAACCGATGACGATCAGCCACTCGCGCAGACCGATTTCCATGTAATCCTGTGTCCCCTGATGAATTAGAGTAGTAATGAAAAAGGGCTGTCCTTTCCCCTTAAACGTGGCGCCCAACTCCCTGTTCTGTCTGGCGTTTTCCACGGGTCACGAACGTGCGCCCTAAGCTAGCACGGCCGGCCATCCAGCGGAACCTCCAAGCCGTCGAGCGGATGCGATAGCCAATGGCCCGAGACCACCCGGAAACATCCCCTGCGGCTCAGGCCTCGACCAGCGCCACCGCCTCCTCCACGTTCACCGTCACCAAGCGCGAACAGCCCGGTTCGTGCATCGTCACCCCCATCAGTTGATCGGCCATTTCCATGGCGATCTTGTTGTGGGTGATGTAGATGAACTGCACCTTTTCCGACATGTCCTTGACCAGTCGCGCATAGCGGCCGACGTTGGCGTCGTCGAGGGGCGCGTCCACTTCGTCGAGCATGCAGAACGGAGCCGGGTTCAGTTGGAAGATGGCGAACACCAGGGCCAGGGCGGTCAGCGCCTTCTCCCCGCCGGACAGCAGGTGGATGGTGCTGTTCTTCTTGCCCGGCGGCTGCGCCATGATCGCCACCCCTGTATCGAGTAAATCTTCGCCGGTGAGTTCCAGATAAGCATGGCCGCCGCCGAAGACTTTCGGGAAAAGCGCCTGCAGACCGGCATTGATCTGGTCGAAGGTGTCCTTGAAGCGGTTGCGGGTTTCCTTGTCGATCTTGCGGATGACGTTTTCCAGGGTATCCAGCGCCTCCACCAGGTCGTCGTTCTGCGCGTCCAGGTAACGCTTGCGCTCGGATTGCTGCTGATACTCGTCGATCGCCGCCAGGTTGATCGGCCCCAGGCGTTGGATGCGCGTCGCGAGGCGCTCCAGTTCTTCCTCCCAGGCCGCCTCGCTGGCCTCGGCCGGCAGGGTCGCGAGCACCCCGTGGAGGTCGTAGCCGTCCTCCAGCAGTTGATCCTGCAAGGTCTTGCGGCGCACGGTCAGGGTCTGCCATTCGAGGCGTTGCTGCTCCAGTTGGCCACGCAGCAACTGCGCCTGCTGTTCGGCCTGGGTACGCCGCTTTTCCGCTTCGCGCAGCTCGCGATCGGCCTCTTCCAGAGCCTGCCGCGCCTGCTTGAGTTCGTCCTCGACGCCCATTCGCCGGTCGAGCAGTTCCTCCAGCTTAAACCGCAGTTCCTCAAGGGGCGCCTCGCCCTCCTCCAGGTTCAGGCTGAGCTGCTCGCGGCGCTCGTTGACCCGCTCGAACTGCGACTGCAAGCGCTCCAGGGCCTGGCGTGTCGAATCATGCTGGGCACGCAGGGAACCGACGCGGACCGCCAGTTGATGGGCATGGTCCTTGTGCTGGCGCGCGTCCTGGCGGATGCGGTCGAGCCGCTCACGCAGGCCGTCGCGGGAGGCCAGTAGCTGCTCACGCCGCTCGGTGTCGGCGGCCATTTCGTCCAGCGCCTCCTGCAAGGCCAGGCGGGCCTCGCCGAGCTGCTCGCGCTCCATGCCGCGCTGTTCGTCCAGCTCGGCGGATTCGTCCTCCAGCCGGCGCCGGCGCAGGTTCAACTGCTCGACCTTGGCTTGCTGCGCCGACAGGCGCGCCTTGAGCTCGCCCAGGCGCCGCGCCTCTTCCTGGATCTGCCGGCGCTGGCGTTCGCGTCGTTCCTCCTGCTGGCGCTGCTCGTCGCGCAGCCGCTGCAGGTTGTCCTCCAGATCCTCGAGGGCCGCCTCGCGCTGCTCGCGCTCGGCCTGGGCCCGCTCCAGGTCCTGGCCGCGGGCGAGCACGCCGCTGTCGGCCTCGCCGGCGCGGCGCACCCGCAGAAAGTGCCGGCCGACCCAATAGCCATCGCGGCTGACCAGGCTGTCGTCGTCGGCCAGAGCGGCGCGACCGGCCAGGGCCTGGTCGAGGCTTTCCACCGGGCGTACGCGCCCCAGCCAGGGCGCCAGGTCGAAGCCGCTTTCCACCTTGTCCAGCAGGCTGCCGGCCCGGCGGGTCGCGTCGCGGGCCGGGCTGGCCAGGCGCAATTCGCCCTGGACCAGGGCGTCCAGCTCCAGCCCGGCGAAGTCGTCGAGCAATACCGCCTGCAGATCGGCGCCGAGCACGGTTTCCACCGCCAACTCCCAGCCCGGCTCCACCCGCAGCGCCTCGGCCAGGCGCGGACGCGCGGCGAGCCCCTGCTCCCGCAACCATTCGCCGGCGCCTTTGCCGGGGTCGAGGGCCGCCTGTTGCAAGGCTTCCAGCGAGGCGATGCGCCCGTTCAGCCGTTGCAGCTCGCCCTGGGCCTGTTGCTGGGCCTGGCTGGCCACGTGCAACTCGGTGCGCAGGTGTTCCAGGCGCTCGCCCAACTGGTGCTCGTCGAGCTGGGCCTGTTCCTGCTGCGCCTCGCCTTCGGCCAATTGCTCGGCGAGTTCTAGGATCGCCGCATCCTCCGGGTCGGCGGCCAGTTGCATGCGCTCGTCGCCCAGCCGGCGCTCGCGCTCTTGCAAGCGTTCGAGGCTCTGCTCCAGTTGCTGGATGCGCGATTGTTGCACCTCGGCGCGCCGTCGCGGTTCGGCGGCGCGCTGGTTGAAGCCATCCCATTGCTCCTGCCAGGCCTGCATGGCGCCGTCCGCTTCCTCCAGCTGGACGGCGGCCTCCTCGGCCGCCGCGGCGCTCATTTCCTGCTCCGGGGCGAGCATCTCCAGTTCTTCGCCGAGGGTCGCCAGCAGGGTGCGGTCGTGGCCAAGGTGGGATTCGGTTTCCAGGCGGCTCCGCTCCGCCTCGCGCAGGTCGTCCTGCAACTGCCGCAGGCGCTGCTGGCCGTGCTGGATGCTTTGCTCGACCCGGGCGATGTCGCCGCCCACCGAGTAGAAGCGCCCCTGCACCTGGTTGAAGCGTTCCGACAGGTCGTGGTGGCCGTCGCGCAGGCGCTCGATACTGGCGTCGGCGTTGCGCTGCTCCGCCACCAACGCCTCGAGCGCCACCTCCTGATCGCCGATCACCGCCTCGCGCTGGCCGGCCAGGCCGTTCAGCTCGCGCCAGCGCAGGGCGGCCAACTGGGCTTTCGACTGACGCTCTTCGGCCTTGTACTCCTGGTATTTCTCCGCCGACTGGGCCTGGCGATGCAGGCGCTCCAGTTGCCGCTCCAGCTCTTCGCGCAGGTCGGTGAGGCGCGCGAGGTTCTCGTGGGTGCGGCGGATGCGGTTCTCGGTCTCGCGGCGGCGCTCCTTGTACTTGGAGATACCGGCGGCTTCCTCGATGAAATTGCGCAGGTCCTCGGGGCGGGCCTCGATCAGCTTGGAAATCATCCCCTGCTCGATGATCGAGTAGCTGCGCGGGCCGAGGCCGGTGCCGAGGAAGATATCGGTGATGTCCCGGCGCCGGCACTTGGTGCCGTTGAGGAAATAGGTGTTCTGTCCGTCGCGGGTGACGCGCCGGCGGATGGAGATTTCCGCGTAGCCGGCGTACTCGCCCACCAGGGTGGTTTCCGCGTTGTCGAAGATCAGCTCGATGCTGGCCTGGGTCACCGGTTTACGGGTGTTGGAGCCGTTGAAGATGACGTCGGTCATCGACTCGCCGCGCAGGTTCTTCGCCGAGCTCTCGCCCATCACCCAGCGCACGGCGTCGATGATGTTGGATTTGCCGCAGCCGTTGGGGCCGACCACCGCCGCCATGTTGCTGGGGAAATTCACCGTGGTCGGGTCGACGAAGGACTTGAAACCCGCCAGCTTGATGCTCTTCAGGCGCATGCCCGTCCTCCCCCGGCCGCCGGCTCAGCGCTCGGCCAGCGCGGCGAGCACCAGCTTGCAATTGCCCATGCCGTAGGCCAGCAGCACGTGGTGGGCACGCTCCACGTCGCGCGCCTGGACGGCTTCCAGGAGCACGTCGAAGGTGGCGAGGAAGCGCGCCATTTCGCCCTGGCGGCGCGCCAGGGAGAGGTAGTAGGTGCGACTGATCGCCGGCAGCAGGTTTTCCACGGTTTCCTGCAGATAGGGGTTGTTGGCGAAGGGGTAGGTGGCGCGCATGGCGGTGAAGGCGCCGGTGAGAAACGCCTCGATGTCGTCGCGGTCCAGGCTTTGCGCCAGGCGCCGGCGGATCTCGCGCAGCGGGTCGAGATCGGCGTCGCGCTTCCAGCCCTGCGCCACGGCGCGGACGAGCAGCCCATACAACTCCAGAACCAATGCATAGAGACTCTGTACCTTGTGCGGGGTCAGCTCGGCGACCTGGGCGCCGCGCCGCGGCAGGATGTCGATCAGGTGCCGGCGCTGGAGGATCAGCAGCGCCTCGCGGACCGAACCGCGGCTGACGTTCAACGACTGGGTGACCTTGAGTTCCTGGATGCGCTCCCGTTCCTTCAATTCGCCGCGGATGATCCGCTCGGCGAGATGCTGGGCGATCTGTTCGGAAAGGCTGTCCGGTGCCGTGAACGTCATGATTTTCCTTCGGAATTCGGGGGCGCGCGCAGGGCGCGGAGTGTAGCACAAGGCCTGCATGCGCGACCCCCGCGGCACCTGCGCGGCGGCGCTCGGCCACCCTCGGCGAGGAGGTTTCGCGCTGGCTCGACGCAGCGGGCATAATCCCCGCTCCTTCAACGTCGCCAGCGTCCTTTCCATGCGTATCCATGTCAGCTTCATCGACCGCGTCGGCATCACCCAGGAAGTCCTCGCCCTGCTTGGCGGGCGCAACCTCAACCTGGATGCCGTGGAGATGGTGCCGCCCAACGTCTACATCGATGCGCCGACCCTCAGCGCCGCGGTGCTCGAGGAACTGCGCGATGCGCTGTTCAAGGTGCAGGGCGTGCAGGCGGTGACGGTGGTGGACATCCTCCCCGGCCAGCGCCGCCGCCTGCAACTGGACGCGCTGCTGGCGGCGATGGCCGACCCGGTGCTGGCGGTGGACGGCGCCGGGCGCGTGCTGCTGGCCAACCCGGCGCTGCTGGCGCTCAGCGGCGACGAGCCGGAAGGCCAGAGCCTGGCGCAACTGTTCGACGACGCCGCCCTGCAACAGGCGCTGCTGGACCAGGGCTTCCGCCTGCCGATGCGCGAGGTCACCCTCAAGGGCCAGGCGTTGCTGCTGGACGCCATGCCGATCGCCGAGGCGGCCCCGCAGGGCGGCCGCCACCTGGCCGGCGGCCTGCTCACGCTGTACCGGCCCAACCGCATCGGCGAACGCCTCGCCGCGCTGCACCACGACCACGCCGAGGGCTTCGATGCCCTGCTCGGCGAGTCGACGCCGATCCGTACCCTCAAGGCCCGCGCGCAACGGGTCGCCACCCTGGACGCGCCACTGTTGATCGGCGGCGAGACCGGGACCGGCAAGGAACTGGTGGCCCGTGCCTGCCATGCGCTCAGCATGCGGCGCAACGCGCCCTTCCTCGCGCTGAACTGCGCGGCCCTGCCGGAGAATCTGGCCGAGAGCGAACTGTTCGGCTACGCCCCCGGCGCTTTCACTGGCGCCCAGCGCGGCGGCAAGCCGGGGCTGCTGGAACTGGCCAACCAGGGCACGGTGTTCCTCGACGAGATCGGCGAGATGTCGCCCTACCTGCAAGCCAAGCTGCTGCGTTTCCTCAGCGACGGCAGTTTCCGCCGGGTCGGTGGCGACCGCGAAGTGAAGGTCAACGTGCGCATCCTCAGCGCCACCCACCGCGATCTGGAGAAAATGGTCGAGGACGGCACCTTCCGCGAGGACCTGTTCTACCGGCTCAATGTGCTCAACCTGGAGGTGCCGCCGCTGCGCGAACGCGGCCAGGACATCCTGCTGCTGGCCCGGCACTTCATGATCCAGGCCTGCGCGCAGATCCAGCGCAAGCCCTGCCGCCTGGCGCCGGGCACCTACCCGGCGCTGCTGGGCAATCGCTGGCCGGGTAACGTGCGCCAGTTGCAGAACGTGATTTTCCGCGCCGCGGCCATCTGCGAAAGCAATGTGGTGGATATCGACGACCTGGATATCGCCGGCACCTCGGTGGCGCGTGGCCAGGATGGCGAGGTCGCCAGCCTGGAGCAGGCGGTGGGCGACTTCGAGCGCGAGCTGTTGCAACGGCTATACGCCAGTTACCCCTCGACACGGCAGTTGGCAGGGCGCCTACAGACCTCGCACACGGCGATTGCCCAGCGGTTGCGCAAGTACGGGATTCCGGGCAAGGCCTGACGGGCCGGCAGCGGCGAGGACCCGCACCGCCAACGCCAACGCCAACGCCAACCAGAGAGGACCCGCCGGCTCGCACCGCCGGCGGATCGGTCGACGGACTTACCTGAACAGCTCGCCTCGGCCCTCGAAGTGTGCGCTGCAACGCACGAAGGCCTCGGCCTGCCGATACTCCATGGCCAGTTCCAGGTAGCTGCACCCCTCGGCGAACAGGCGCTCCATCAGAAAGCGATCCGACTCCGGGATCTTGTAAGCATCGAGGTTATCCAGATCGGCCCAGACCAGCGGGTGCTTTTCCTCGACCAGCGTGGGCCTTTTCGAGGCCTCGAAGCTGTAAACGAAGATCAGCCAGTTCCAGTCCGGCGATTTGGAGTAATCGTATACCAGGCCACGGGGACGCAATTGCTCGGTGATCGCGTAGCCCGTTTCCTCGGCGAACTCGCGACGCGCGCAATCGATGGGGATTTCGCCGAACTCGCACTTGCCGCCCGGTGGCAGCAGGAACCCCCGGTACGGCGCCGTCTGCCTGTCCAGCAGCAGGACCTGCTGCCCATGGGTGCAGTACACCAGGGTGCTGAGCCTGGGGCTCATCGATCGATCCATCAGAATGTCTTCCAGTTGAAGTCGTTGGCATTGTCGCAGAGCAGCCCGAGGCGTCCACCCATGCGCACGCCGCGCTTGCGATAGTCATCGGACACGGACTCGAAGGCGAACGTGGACAGATCGGCGAACAGGGTCTCGGCGTTCCTGACCAGGAAGAACAGCTTGCTGCGCAGGTCGTATTCCATGATCAGCCGGAGGGTATCCTCCGTCACCGAATCGGATTCGACGATGACGCCGAACTCGCCAAAGTAAGCGGTTGGATAGACCACCCGCCGCACCGGGATGCCCTTGCTCTCGAGAAAGCCGAACATGAAGGTCTCGTTCTGCAGACGCATCAGGTTCAGCCCCGACTCCTTGCCGCAGAAAATCCCGAAGAACAGCGGATTGTCCCGTGCGTGGATCGCGCTGACGTTCAGCTCAAAGCCCAGGGTCTTCTCGCTGTAGTAGCCCTTGAATTCGCAGAACGGGCCTTCGTCGATCATCTTGCCGTTGAGGCTGGCTTGCAGGACGAGTTCGCTGGCGGCCGGAACCGCCGGGTAGTCCCCCTGGCGGCACAGGTCGATGGGGGCATCGGCGATGGCCGAGGAAAACACGAAGCTGTCCACGTCCGCTGGAATCTTGCTCGCCGCACCGATGTAGGCGGAAATCGGCCCGCCATTGAACAGGCTGACCTTGATCTCGGCCTCTTCGCGCAGCCGCTCCTGGATGATTGCGTGGGCGTCGGTCCTAGGGTCGATGAACACCGCGATGGTGCGCCCATCCTTGATCTCGCCCCGGTAGAAGCCCAGGTTGTAGCGCCCGGCCTTGTCCTGCACGCAGAACACGAAGGACGTCAGGTAACGGCCGCCATCGTCCGGCTGGTACTTGAGAAACGGCAGGTCGAGCAGCGACCAGTCCATCTGCCGGAACGCCCAGGGCGCCCGCACCGCTGCCCGCTGGTCGGCATGCACCCCGCGCGCGCGCCGGGCGAACTGCTGCTGCACGTTGTCCTCGTTCAAACCCAGCCCACGCAACATCGTCTCCCGCTTGAAGGCATTGTCGACATAGGGCACCCGGGACGCGCAGGCGACATTGCTGAACTTCACCACCGGGTAATCGTTGAGGTCGTAGTGCTGGTGCAGGTAGCGCGAGATGTCGAGGTCGGTTTCCATGAGATCCGCGACGTCCTCGACACCGGCTTCGCTGAGCAGGCTTCTCATCAGGACTCGATCCTTCTTTCCCAGGGGAAACGGACCCACTCCATGACCTCCCGGCCATAGAACTCCAGCATCTCGCTCACCTGCGCACGGTCGCCATTGGCGGCATTGAACACCAGGCTCGCGACATAGATATCGCGGCCGTCGACACCGAAATGCTCGCGGATGAAGCGGACGGTTTCACCGCTGCCGACGATGTCCTCGATGACCAGCCACTTCCTGCCGGCCTGCGCCAGCGGGCTGATGTCCACCAGGCGCGGGGCGGCCTTGCGCGAATCGACGCCATCGGACACGTTCCTGACGATGGACAGCGTGCCCACCTCGCGAACCCCCAGCTCATGGGCCACGATCACCGCCGGCACCCAGCCGGACCGCGCCACGCCGACGATGCAGTCGAAGTCGTAGCCGGACTCGCGGACGGCCTCGGCGATGGACAGCGAGAGTTTCTCCACATCCTCCCAGGTCAGGTTAATCATGGCTGAGCACCTCGGCCTTGTAGTCGATGGGATGCTTGGCCACATCCAGCGCATGGGGACGGCTTTCCTGGCTGGTCTGCACCGAAACCTCGATGAACTCGTGCCTTTCCAGCAGTTGCGGGTAGTTGCCCGCGCCGCAGTAGCTGAAGCCCGACTGTATCCCGCCGATCAGTTGGTACAGGTAGGCGCGCAAGGGGCCGACATGTTCGAAGCAGGCCTCGATGCCTTCGGGCACGTAGCGCAGCAGTTGCTCCTCGGTGATTTTCTGGCCCTGCAAGCGCTTGAGCTCGAGGTGGGTACCGAAGGTAACGAAACCGCGCGTCAGCTTGTAGCGCTTGCCGGATACCTCCAGCGGCTGCGCGGCGCTTTCGTCGGTGCCGGCCAGCATCCGCCCGAGCATCACCGCGTGGGCACCCGCGGCCAGGGCCTTGACGATATCCCCGGAGCTGCGGATGCCGCCGTCGGCGATCAGGCTGACGTCGACCTCCCTGGCGGCCTCGGCGCACTCGAGGATGGCGGTGAGCTGCGGCACCCCGGCACCGCTGACCGAACGGGTGGTGCAGACGCTGCCAGGACCGATCCCGACCTTGATCACGCTGGCGCCGGCCGCCGCCAGGTCAAGGACGCCCTCGGGCGTGGCCACGTTGCCGGCGACGATGGGGATATCGCCCAGGCGCTCCTTGACCCTGGCAATCGCCGCAATGGCGTGGGTGGAATGACCGTGGGCGATGTCCAGGGTGAGGAAGTCCACGTCGCAGGCCGCGAGCCCGGCGGCCCGCTGCAGGTAGTCGTCGACGATGCCGATCGAGCCTCCGACCTTGAGCCGGCCCTGGCTGTCCAGGGTCGGCGCGAAGTCGGCTTCGCGCCGGGCGACAGGCGCGCTCTTGACCGCATGGACGAAGGCCACCTGGTCTTCCACGCTGCACATGCGGTGGACGATCCCCAGCCCGCCCATCCGGGCCATTTCCATGGCCATGCGGTCCTCGGTGCACCACTGGGTGTTGGCCGAGATGATCGGCACGCTCAGGCGGCCGATACCCTTGAGCTCGACACCGATATCGGCTTCCTTGCGGCTGCCCAGGTGGGTCCGCTTGGGCACCAGCAGCACGTCATCGAACACATAGCCCTTTCTAAACATGCTGCACGCCTCCCGCGCGGCCGGCCGGGTACTCGGCCCAGCAGTTGGGGGTTTCGTACACACGAATCGCATCCACGCGAACCTGCGCGGCGCCATGCCCCAGGGTGGCGATCTTCTCGCTGAGCAGTTCGTACCAGTGCTTGGCCAGGGCCTCGGCGGTGGGCGAGAAGGGCACCAGGTAGATTTTCATGCCCTCGGCGTTGGTCAACGGCAGCGCCACGCCCGAGGTCAGCACGTCGCGGGCGGGACCATGGATGTCCAGTATCTGCAGCAGGTATTCGTCTTCGGCATCGACGATCAGGGCGTGATCGCACAATTCGTCGACGCACTGCACCATCGCCTCCTTGGCAAAGCTGAAGTCCAGCACCATGCCCGACTCGGAACCCTGGGTGGCGAGCTCGTCGGCGCTGAGGGTCATGTGTACCGAATAGCGATGGCCGTGGAGGTTGCGGCATTTGGAACCATGGGAGCGGATCCGGTGACCCGCATCGATTTCGATTTTCCGGTCGATCTTGAACATGACAGTATTCCCTTACTGAGAGTGGTGGACCCCATTGCCCCATGGCAATGCAGCTGCGGTGTAGAACTCGCCCCGCTTGACCGAATCGGTCTCCAACACGCCCGAGAAGTAGGTCGTGGTCATGTTGGCGTTGGGCTTGTAGGCACCGCGGGTGCACAGGCAGTTATGCTTGGCGCGGATGATCACCCCGACCCCCTTGGGCAGCAGCACCTCATCGAGGGCCAGGCCGATCTGCGAGGTCAGCCGCTCCTGGATTTGCAGGCGCTTGGCGAAGATGTCCACCACCCGCGCCAGCTTGGAGAGGCCGACGACCCGGCCATTGGGGATGTAGCCGACGGTGGCGTTGCCGACGATGGGCGCCAGATGGTGCTCGCACATCGACTCGAAGTGGATGTTCTGCAACATGATCAGGTTTTTATAGCCGGCTACTTCTTCGAAGAACTTTTCCAATACCCGATAAGGATCCTGGGAATATCCCACCGTCTGCGCGACCATGGATTTCAGAAAGCGCTCCGGCGTTTCATGAAGCCCCTGCCGGCTGGGGTCTTCACCCAGATAGGCGAGAATATCGACCACCGCTTGCCGGGCCTTGGCGTGAGAACGTTCTTGATCATTTTGCATAGTCATATCCTTATGGAAGATTCAAAAGCTTGTGCAGTTGCAGATTCAACGTGTAACCCTGCTGAGTTGCCACTTCTATACAGGCCTTCAGATTGTCCTTGTTGCGTTGCTCGTCATAATCGTCGCGCGGCATGACATAAACCGGTTTGCCCGGAGGCGGTCGAAACAAGCGAGCTTTTTTGCCCTCATGCTGCGTCGAAGCACCCGGCAGGCCATCGCGCTCGTCAACTTCGCCATGGGCCAGTACGTACTTGTAGTGCGTGATGATCTCGATCATGCGCAGGTCCAGGACCGGCGTCTTCGGGCTGCAGACCACGGTGACGTCCTGCCCGGTGGGGATGGCCTGATAGATGGTGCCGTTGGTTTCGACCTGGACCTTGAAACCCTCTTCGATGAACACCCGGATCAACGGCGCGATGTTCTGGCGAAAGGGTTCGCCGCCGGTCAGCACAATCAGTTCGGGGACCGGGGTTTCCAGGCTGCGCACCTTCTCGACGATCGCCTGCGGGGTCAGCGACCAGCGAAACGCTTCGAATTGGGTATCGCACCAGAAGCAGCGCAGGTTGCAACCCGACAACCTGACGAAGGTCGACGGCACCCCCGAGAAGGGCCCCTCCCCCTGCAAGGTCCTGAACACTTCCTCGACCCAAAGCGTCTCGATGTCAGGCGCTTTCTTTCGTATGGGATTTTCACCAAACATACCGACTCCCTATTGTCCGCAATGAGCATCCTGCCAATTGGATATACGCGCACAGGACAACTCCAGCAGGCAGTTCTTCACGGACTGCCTGGCAGAGAAGTTTTCAGGAAGATATGCAATCGGATAGAAAATCATGGGCGAACCGTCGCGCCCAATAGCGAATTCTTCGATAGCCTAATTCCTGGCCAGATCGCTTCCCTGCAGCGACTAAAAATACCCGAGCGTAATACTTAAGATCATTTAGCTATCACTTCTTATTTCAATGACGGCGCCGTTAAAATTGACCGGTTTTACCTCGCTTATTTCACACGCCTATACTGCGAAATATCAGTTGTTCTTGCGGCACAACAAACTAGTTCAGATATGTAACTTCTGCAAAATATTAATTTCGGCGGGTCATGGGCATGACTTATTCCGCAAGGGAATAAAAATACAGCCCATTACACTAATTTCTTACGGCGATGCAACCCCGGTCGGGCAGGAGAGAAAATTCGCGGAAAAAGTAAATTAGAGTCGCCCAGCAGAAAACCGAGATCCGATAGAATCCCTTTATGGACTGCATCACTTGGCATCGGAGGCCACTGCATGATCGAACACACTTCTTCCAACGGCAGCCCCAAGGGCGAGTTGATGATCCTGCTCGCCATGGCCGGCCCCTTGATGGCCGCCCAACTGTCCAAGGTGGTCATGGTCTTCACCGACACCTACATGATGGGGCGGCTGGGCGCGGAAGCCTTGGCGGGCGGCGGCATCGGCGCATCGATCTATTCGTTTCTGACCTTCTCCTTTTCCGGAGTCATTTCCGGCATCGGCACACTGATTGCCATCGCCCATGGCTCCAGGAACATCGTCAGCGTCCGGCGTTCCTGCCAGAGCGGCATGCTCATCGCCCTGCTGCTCTCGGCGCTGGGCATACTGGCGCTGTGGCTGGCCGCCCCGCTGTTGCGCAGCCTCGACCAGCCGCCGCAAAGCATCGACGCGTTCATCGCCTTCACCCGCGCGGTAGCCTTCTCGCTGCCGGGTTACCTGGTGTTCATGGCCCTCCGCAATTTCGTCAGCGCCCTGGGCGACACCAAACCGGTCATGGTCATCAGCATGGCCGCGGCGGTGCTGAACCTGGCCCTCAACCTGGTGATCATCAATCAGTGGTTCGGCATCCCCTACCTGGGCTTGAGCGGCATCGGCGCGGTCACCGCCAGCGTGTCCCTGTTGATGGCGATTTCCTTGGCCGTCTACATCGCCACGACGCCCCGCTACAACGCCTACCGGATATTCGAGGGCATCCTCGACGTCGACTGGAGCATCCTGCGCCAGGCCTTCAAGTTCGGCATCCCGGTGGGCCTGTCGTTCGCCATCGAGCTGAGCCTGTTCACCTGCGCGGCGCTGATGATGGGGCACTTCGGCGTGGTGGCGCAGGCCGCTCACCATGTGGCCATGCAGGCGGTGCTGATTGCCTTTGTCGTGCCCATCAGCCTGTCGAGCGCCACTTCCTACCGGGTCGGCCAACTGGTCGGGGCCGGGCGCGTGGCGGACACCAAGCGGGTGGCGCAGATCGGCCTGGGCTGCGGGGCCATCGCCTCGCTGATCTTCGCCCCGCTGTTCCTGCTCTTTCCCACCGAGATCGCCAGCCTGTTCGTCAGGTCCGGTACCGCCGACAGCCTGCTGCTCAAAAGCACCGTGGCCAGCCTGCTGGCCGTGGCGGTGTGGTTCCTGTTGTTCGATGGTGCGCAGAACATCCTGCTGGGCGCTCTCAGGGGCCTCAAAGCCCTGAAAACCTCGTTGCTGCTGGTGGCCATCTTCTACTGGGCCATCGCCATCCCGGTCGCCTATACCCTCGGCATCCATCTGGAACTCGGGCCACGCTACATCTGGGTCGGCCTGGCCATTGGCCTAGCCGCGGCAACCTTCGCGATGTACCTGGGCCTCAATCTGATCGTCAACCGGCTGACCCGCCAGGCGCGCGCCGAGCGGCCCAGGCCGGTCGGCGCTGAGGGCATCGCAGGATGAAGATGATCGGAGCCGGGAAAAGGACCGATCCGTCGATGGCGCGGCCCCTTCGATCATTCCGTGGGTCGAAATGACCTGCCCAAGGCAGAGCCTCGCCGATTCGTAGTGAATTCATTACATCGTATCGAATTCATTACAAAGCCCAGACGAAGGCGTCTCTGTAAGGGCCTGATCCCGAACTGCTTTTGTATCTCTTTCCCTCTGGAGCGATTTCATTCCAAAGAAAAGACGACGCGGCCGCCTGAAATTCATATCCTATTGATTTTTAAGAATTTTCAACTACTGGCCGCATAATTGCTAAGGGAATTCAACCTCAAGAGCGCGGACCCCACCGCGCCCCATACCCCCTGCTTCCCGAGGAGTTTCCATGAGCGAGTTGCGTTTCACTGAAGATCACGAATGGCTGCGCGTCGAGGCCGACGGCAGCATCACCGTTGGCATCACCGCCTACGCCCAGAACGCGCTCGGTGACGTGGTCTACGTGCAACTGCCGGAGCTGCAACCGTACGAAAAAGGTGCCGAAGCCTCCACCGTGGAATCGGTGAAAGCCGCCAGCAGCGTGTACATGCCGCTTGCCGGCGAAGTGGTCGCGGTCAACGAGGGCCTCAACGACAGCCCCGAGCGGGTCAACGAAGATCCGCTGGGTGAAGGCTGGTTCTTCCGCTTCCGTCCGGCGGATGCCGCGGCGGTTTCCACGTTGCTGGACCAGGATGCCTACGACCGCCTGCTCAAAGCCAACGCCGACGCCTGAGGAATCGCCATGACCCGCTCCATCGAACTCGGCACCACCGACGAATTCGTCGCCCGCCATATCGGCCCGCGCGAAGACGACATCGCGCACATGCTCGAACGCCTCGGCTACGACTCCCTCGACGCCCTCAGTGCCAGCGTGATCCCGGAAAGCATCAAGGGCACCAGCGTGCTCGACCTGCCCGCCGGTCTCGGCGAGGCCGAGGCGCTGGCGGCGATCAAGGCCATCGCCGCGCGGAATCAGCAGTTCACCAGCCACATCGGCCAGGGTTACTACCCCTGCCATACGCCTTCGCCGATCCTGCGCAATCTGCTGGAAAACCCCGCCTGGTACACCGCCTACACCCCCTACCAGCCGGAAATCTCCCAAGGCCGCCTGGAAGCGCTGCTGAACTTCCAGACCCTGATCAGCGACCTGTCCGGCCTGCCGGTGGCCAACGCCTCCCTGCTCGACGAAGCCACCGCCGCCGCCGAAGCCATGACCTTCTGCAAGCGCCTGGCGAAGAACAAGGCCAGCAATGCCTTCTTCGCCTCGCGCCACTGCCATCCGCAGACCCTCGCCGTGCTGCGCACCCGTGCCGAGCCGCTGGGCATCGAGGTGGTGGTGGGCGACGAAAACGCCCTCGACGACGCCGCGCGCTACTTCGGCGCGCTGCTGCAATACCCGACCAGCGAGGGCGAGATCGGCGACTACCGCGCGCTGATCGAAGGCTTCCACGCCGCCGGCGCCCTGGTCGCGGTGGCCGCCGACCTGCTGGCGCTGACCCTGCTCACCCCGCCCGGCGAGCTGTACGCGGACGTCGCCCTGGGCAGCGCCCAGCGCTTCGGTGTGCCGCTGGGCTTCGGCGGGCCGCACGCCGCCTACTTCGCCACCCGCGACAGCTTCAAGCGCGACATGCCGGGGCGCCTGGTCGGCCTGTCCATCGACCGCCACGGCAAGCCGGCGCTGCGCCTGGCCATGCAGACCCGCGAGCAACACATCCGCCGCGAGAAGGCCACCAGCAACATCTGCACCGCCCAGGTGCTGCTGGCCAACATCGCCAGCATGTACGCCGTCTACCACGGCCCGCAGGGGCTGACCCGCATCGCCCGGCGCATGCACCGCCTCACCGCGATCCTCGCCGAGGGCCTCGCCGCCCTGGGCCTGCCGGCGGAGCAGCGGCACTTCTTCGACACCCTGACCCTGGCCAGTGGCGCGCGCACCGCGACGCTGCACCAGCGCGCCCGTGCGCAACGCATCAACCTGCGCGAGATCGACGACACCCGCCTGGGCCTGTCCCTCGACGAGACCACCACCCAGGCGCAGGTCGAGGCCCTCTGGGCACTGTTCGCCGACGCCGGCCAGGCCCTGCCGGACTTCGCCAGCCTGGCCGCCCGCGCCAGCGATCGCCTGCCGGCCGAGCTGCAACGGCAGAGCGCCTTCCTGACCCACCCGGTGTTCAACCGCTATCACTCGGAAACCGAGTTGATGCGCTACCTGCGCCGCCTGGCCGACAAGGACCTGGCGCTGGACCGCAGCATGATCCCGCTGGGCTCCTGCACCATGAAGCTCAACGCCGCCAGCGAGATGATCCCGATCACCTGGAGCGACTTCGGCAACCTGCACCCCTTCGCTCCCGCCGAGCAGAGCCAGGGCTACCGGCAACTGACCGACGAGCTGGAAGCCATGCTCTGCGCCTGCACCGGCTACGACGCCGTGTCGCTGCAGCCGAACGCCGGCTCCCAGGGCGAGTACGCCGGCCTGCTGGCGATCCGCGCCTATCACCACAGCCGCGGCGACGCGGCGCGCGATATCTGCCTGATCCCGGCCTCGGCCCACGGCACCAACCCGGCCACCGCCAGCATGGCCGGCATGCGCGTGGTGGTCACCGCCTGCGACGCCCGCGGCAACGTCGACATCGACGACCTGCGCGCCAAGGCCGAGGAACACAAGGAGCGCCTCGCCGCGCTGATGATCACCTACCCCTCGACCCATGGCGTGTTCGAGGAAGGTATCCGCGAGATCTGCGCCATCGTCCACGACAACGGCGGCCAGGTGTACATCGACGGCGCTAACATGAACGCCATGGTCGGCCTCTGCGCACCGGGCAAGTTCGGCGGCGACGTGTCCCACCTGAACCTGCACAAGACCTTCTGCATCCCCCACGGCGGTGGCGGTCCCGGCGTCGGCCCGATCGGCGTCAAGTCGCACCTGGCGCCGTTCCTGCCTGGCCACGCGGCCATGGAACGCCAGGACGGCGCGGTGTGCGCGGCGCCCTTCGGCAGCGCCAGCATCCTGCCGATCACCTGGATGTACATCCGCATGATGGGCGGCGCCGGCCTCAAGCGCGCGTCGCAATTGGCGATCCTCAACGCCAACTACATCGCCCGGCGCCTCGAAGAGCACTACCCGGTGCTCTACACCGGCGGCAACGGCCTGGTGGCCCACGAGTGCATCCTCGACCTGCGCCCGCTCAAGGACAGCAGCGGCATCAGCGTCGACGACGTGGCCAAGCGCCTGATCGACTTCGGCTTCCACGCGCCGACCATGTCCTTCCCGGTGGCCGGCACCCTGATGATCGAGCCCACCGAAAGCGAGTCCCGTGCGGAACTGGATCGCTTCATCGACGCGATGATCCGCATCCGCGAGGAGATCCGCGCGGTGGAACAGGGCGAGCTGGACAAGCAGGACAACCCACTGAAGAACGCGCCGCACACCGCCGCCGAACTGGTCGGCGACTGGCACCATCCCTATAGCCGCGAACAGGCGGTCTACCCGGTCGCCAGCCTGCTGGAAGGCAAGTACTGGCCGCCGGTCGGCCGCGTCGACAACGTCTACGGCGACCGCAACCTGGTCTGCGCCTGCCCACCCATCGAGGCCTACCAGGACGCCTGACCGAGCGCGCGGCGCCCGCGGGCGCCGCGCCCACCGTTCGAACCGACCACCGCCGCGCGTGACGGACGCGCGGCGCTCCAACAAGAACTCACCGGAGCCTTGCCATGTTCAGCACACACGACCAACTCGCCGGATACGACGACGCCCTGCTGTCGGCGATCCAGGCCGAGGAGCAGCGTCAGGAAGACCACATCGAGCTGATCGCCTCGGAAAACTATGCCAGCCCGCGGGTGATGCAGGCCCAGGGCAGCGGCCTGACCAACAAGTACGCCGAGGGCTATCCGGGCAAGCGCTACTACGGCGGCTGCGAGCACGTCGACAAGGTCGAGCAATTGGCCATCGAGCGCGCCAAGCAATTGTTCGGCGCCGACTACGCCAACGTCCAGCCGCACTCCGGCTCCCAGGCCAACTCGGCGGTCTATCTCGCCCTGTTGAACGCCGGCGACACCCTCCTCGGCATGAGCCTGGCCCACGGCGGCCACCTGACCCACGGCGCCAAGGTCAGCGCGTCCGGCAAGCTGTACAACGCCGTGCAGTACGGCATCGACGAACAGGGCTTGATCGATTACGACGAAGTCGAGCGGCTGGCCGTGGAGCACAAGCCGAAGATGATCGTCGCCGGCTTTTCCGCCTACTCGCGGGTACTGGATTTCCCGCGCTTCCGCGAGATCGCCGACAAGGTCGGCGCCTACCTGTTCGTCGACATGGCCCACGTCGCCGGGCTGGTGGCGGCCGGGCTCTACCCCAACCCGCTGCCCTACGCCGACGTGGTCACCACCACCACCCACAAGACCCTGCGTGGCCCGCGCGGCGGCCTGATCCTGGCGCGCGCCAACGCCGAGATCGAGAAGAAGCTCAACTCCGCGGTGTTCCCCGGCGGCCAGGGCGGCCCGCTGATGCACGTGATCGCCGCCAAGGCGGTGTGTTTCAAGGAAGCCCTGGAGCCGGCGTTCAAGGCCTATCAACGGCAGGTGATCGACAATGCCCGGGCCATGGCCGAGGTGTTCGTCGGGCGCGGCTACGAAGTGGTCTCCGGCGGTACCGACAACCACCTGTTCCTGCTCTCGCTGATCCACCAGGGCCTGACCGGCAAGGCCGCCGACGCGGCGCTGGGCGCGGCGCACATCACGGTGAACAAGAACGCCGTGCCCAACGACCCGCAGTCGCCCTTCGTCACCTCCGGCATCCGCATCGGCACCCCGGCGGTGACCACCCGTGGCTTCAAGGAAGGCGAGTGCCGCGAGCTGGCCGGCTGGATCTGCGACATCCTCGACGAGATCGACAACCCGGCGGTGATCGAGCGGGTGCGCGGCCAGGTCGCCGACCTGTGCAAGACCTACCCGGTCTACGCCGACCGCCATAGCGCCTGAAGGCGCTAACGGTTCCCGGGACCGTCGCGCCACGCCGTTCCGCCTCGCCGGCGAGACGGCGTCGGTGCGCAGCGGTCCGGCCACTCTTCCTAGCGATCGAGGACTTATGTCTCTCAGCGTTTTCGACCTGTTCAAGATCGGCATCGGCCCCTCCAGCTCGCACACCGTCGGCCCGATGCGCGCCGCCGCGCGTTTCGCCGAGGGCCTGCGCGACGACGGCCTGCTGAACGCTACCGCCTCCATGCGGGTGGAGCTGTACGGCTCCCTCGGCGCCACCGGCAAGGGTCACGGCAGCGACAAGGCGGTGCTGCTCGGCCTCGAAGGCGACCACCCGGATACCGTCGACACCGACAGCATACCCGCGCGCCTGGAAACCATCCGCGGCCAGGGCGAGTTGAACCTGCTGGGCGAGAAGCGCCTGCGCTTCGTCGAGAAAGAACACCTGGCGATGATCCGCAAGCCGCTGCCCTTCCACCCCAACGGCATGATCTTCCGCGCCTTCGATGGCGCCGGGCTGCAGATCCGCAGCCGCGAGTACTATTCGGTGGGCGGCGGCTTCGTGGTCGACGAGGACGCCGCCGGCGCCGACCGCATCGTCGAGGACGCCACGCCGCTGGCCTATCCGTTCAAGACCGCCCGCGAATTGCTCGGCCACTGCGTCGGCCAGGGCCTGTCGATGAGCCAGGTGATGCTGGCCAACGAGGCCGCCTGGCGCCCGGAAGCGGAAACCCGCGCCGGCCTGCTGCGCATCTGGCAGGTGATGCAGGACTGCGTCGAGGCCGGCTGCCGCAACGAAGGGATCATGCCCGGCGGGCTCAAGGTCAGGCGCCGCGCCGCCGCCCTGTACCGGCAGTTGAGCAAGAACCCCGAGGCCGCCCTACGCGACAACCTGTCGGTGCTGGACTGGGTGAACCTCTACGCCCTCGCGGTGAACGAGGAGAACGCCAGCGGCGGGCGGGTGGTCACCGCGCCCACCAACGGCGCCGCCGGCATCGTGCCAGCGGTGCTGCACTACTACAGCCGCTTCATCGCCGGCGCCGACGACGACGGCATCGTGCGCTTCCTCCTCACCGCCGCCGCCATCGGCATCCTCTATAAGGAGAACGCCTCCATCTCGGGGGCCGAGGTGGGCTGCCAGGGCGAGGTCGGCGTGGCCTGCTCGATGGCCGCCGGCGCCCTGTGCGAAGTGCTCGGCGGCACCCCGCAGCAGGTGGAGAACGCCGCCGAGATCGGCATGGAGCACAATCTCGGCCTGACCTGCGACCCCATCGGCGGCCTGGTCCAGGTGCCCTGCATCGAGCGCAACGCCATGGGCTCGGTGAAAGCGATCAACGCCGCGCGCATGGCCCTGCGCGGCGACGGCCAGCACTTCGTCTCGCTGGACAAGGTGATCCGCACCATGCGCCAGACCGGTGCCGACATGAAAAGCAAGTACAAGGAAACCGCCCGCGGCGGCCTCGCCGTGAACATCATCGAATGCTGACCGCGGGGCCGTCCGGCCCCTTCACCCCTACGTCAACGCGGCGCGCGGCGCCGCTTCCCCCGGAGAGCTTTGCATGACCACCGAAACCCTCGCCCGCACCCCGCTGCACGCCCTGCACCTGGAACTCGGCGCCCGCATGGTGCCCTTCGCCGGTTACGACATGCCGGTGCAATACCCGTTGGGCGTGATGAAGGAACACCTGCACACCCGCGCCCAGGCCGGCCTGTTCGACGTCTCGCACATGGGCCAGATCCTGCTGCGCGGCGCCGAGGCCGCGGCGGCCCTGGAGACCCTGGTCCCGGTGGACATCATCGACCTGCCGGCGGGCATGCAGCGCTATGCGCTGTTCACCGACGCCGAGGGCGGCATCCTCGACGACCTGATGGTGGCGAACACCGGCGATGCGCTCTTCGTGGTGGTCAACGCCGCCTGCAAGGAGCAGGACCTGGCCCACCTGCGCGCGCACATCGGCGCCCGCTGCCAGATCGAAAGCCTGTTCGAGTCGCGCGCCCTGCTCGCCCTGCAAGGTCCGGCGGCAGCCAACGTGCTGGCCCGGCTGGCGCCGGAGGTGGCGAAGATGACCTTCATGCAATTCGCCGCGGTGCGCCTGCTGGGCGTCGATTGCTACGTCAGCCGCTCCGGCTACACCGGCGAGGACGGCTTCGAGATTTCCGTACCGGCCGAACATGCCGAGACCCTGGCCCGCAGCCTGCTGGCCGAACCCGAGGTGCAGCCCATCGGCCTGGGCGCCCGCGACTCGCTGCGCCTGGAAGCCGGCCTGTGCCTGTACGGCCACGACATGAGCAGCGCCACCACGCCGGTGCAGGCCAGCCTGCTCTGGGCGATTTCCAAGGCCCGCCGCGCCGACGGCGCGCGGGCCGGCGGCTTCCCCGGCGCCGAGCGGATCTTCGCCCAGCAGCGCGAGGGCGTGGCGAGCAAGCGCGTCGGCCTGCTGCCGCAGGAGCGCGTGCCGGTGCGCGAGGGCGCGGAGATCGTCGATGCCGACGGCCAGGTGATCGGCCAGGTGAGCAGCGGCGGCTTCGGCCCGACCCTGGGCGCGCCGGTGGCCATGGGTTACCTGGCCAGCGCCCATGCCGCCCCCGATAGCACGGTATGGGCCGTGGTGCGCGGCAAGCGCGTGCCGATGAAGGTGGCGAAGACGCCTTTCGTGCCGCAACGCTACTACCGCGGCTGACCGCGCCGCGACGAGCCGGTGGCGCGCGAGCGTCGCCGGCCGCCATCGTCCGTTCCTTTACCCGAGCCAGGAGTACCCGCCATGAACCCTCTCGAAGCCCCGCCCCGCCCGGCCAAGGTCGAAGCCGGCGTCAAGCTGCGCGGCGCCGAGAAGGTC